>NZ_JBQZFU010000006.1:0-262218 GCF_052692135.1 Serratia sp. TSA_7 | reverse complement strand
GATAAGCCCTGAGTCTATGACTCAGGGCTTTTTCATATTGAAAACTTGTCATAATCGAAATATCGTTGCGTGTTTTATGCGGTGAGAGACTTTATTGATAAATAATTGTCTGAATTTAACGCCAACACAAAGAATAATATGCCCGACATCATTACTTTTACTGGGTGATGTACCTTACCGAATGTTATTTAATATTCTGCCGTGCCAGTTCTAACTGAATGTCCTTATTCAGATTAGCCTCCCAGCGATTGTAATTTGAATGAAGCTTGCCCTCTTTGGCATCCATATTGTTGCTTCCCACATAGATACGGATGTCGGCTCTGTGGCCACGCAACAATATTTTTCCATCGATAACACCCTCACTGACCAGGTTGATAATCCAGCCACGGTTCAGCCCGGCGTAGAGAATAGCCCGACGTACCTGAACTTCGCTGTGGTTGCCGGCAATACTTTGGTTGATGTTTTGCACTGGAGCGGTACCTGCACAGCCGCTAGCCAGAGCGGCGACGAATACGCCAACTAAAATGCGTGTTAAGGGTTTCATACTCTTTTCCCTGAGTGATAGTAAATAATAAATACATTAGCTATTATAATGTTTTTGGCGAGGGGTTACCTTCATTAAGGTACCAACAAGAACCATTGTCGATAAATATGGATGATTTTTATCGTGATAATTTTACGGTGCTTAATTCTCTCTGTCTTACGTCTATAACTAAGCTTAATCATTTAATCGAATATTCCGAGCAAAAATAGGAATTTTGCGCATGCATTATTGGGTTAAATATAATAAATTTACGCACGGAATTTTTATGACCTGTAATGGCATTAATGGCGGGCGGCATGAATATACTCAGTTGGTGGGCGATGGCTCCCGATCGTGGAACGCGTGAAGCATGGCGCCAGTGGGCTACAGATACTCATTTTTCCGCTGAATACCGGGGTGTGTTACCCGCATGTTCCCATATACCGATGATGTCGCTACGGCGGATGAGTGCTGGAACGCGGTTGGCCGTCGAGAGCGGGCTGATCTTATTAAACGACCATCAGGCGGATATGGCGATTTTTACCAGTCGTCATGGTGAGCTGGAGCGTACGCACAAAATTCTTCAGCATCTGCATCAGGAACAGCCATTGTCACCCACAGATTTTGCCATGTCGGTGCACAACACAGCAGCAGGGTGGTTGACCATTACGGCGAAGAATACCTTACCGACCACCTCACTGGCTGCGGGTGAGGACAGTTTTCAACAGGGGATGATTGAAGCCCAGGCCGTGTTGGCCACCGGCAGTGCCGAGCGGGTGCTATTAATTGATTTTGACGGTATCGTACCGGAGGTTTACCAGCCTTTCATTCCGGCGAATCCCTTCCCCTATGCGGTCGCACTGCTGCTTGAAAGCGGCAATTCATTGAATTGTCGTACGGTAAGGCCTGGCCTGGATCTCCGTAAGGAACCACAGAGCCTGTCATTTTTGCGTGGCTGGCTTGGCGCAGATAAAGAATTCACGGTGCCTGGCCCGCAGCACTGCTGGATGTGGGAGCGCTGATGGTCAGGGTTATACCTGCTGAACAAATCCCCGAGCAATCTTCATGGGTGAACCGTTTCTGGCGGATTATCGCCACCGGTTTGTGTTTTTCGCTTTTCGGCCTCGGCGGGCTGTTGCTGTCCGGCATCTGGTTTAACCTGATGCGTCTGGCAGTGCGCGATCCTGCGCGCCGCAGCCAACTGACGCAAAATTCGATCCGAAACAGCTTTCGCTTTTTTCTGGGCACTACCCGCTTATTGGGCGTACTGGATTACCGTTTCGACGGTGCCGAGCGCCTCAAAGAGGATCGCGGTTGTCTGGTGATCGCCAACCATCCCAGCCTGCTGGATTATGTGTTGCTGGCTTCGCGCATGCCGCGCTGCGACTGCATCGTTAAAGAAGCCCTGCTGAATAATGTGTTTGTCAGCGGCGTGATAAAGGCGGCGGGTTACCTGGCCAATGCGGAGTCGGATCGTTTACTGGAACAATGCCGGCAACGTCTGGCTAGCGGCGGGACTATCCTGATCTTTCCTGAGGGGACACGTACCTCGCCAGGCAAGGCTCTCACACTACAGCGAGGGGCGGCAAATATAGCACTGCGCAGCCAGTGTGACATTAGGGTGGTACAGATTCACTGTCGCCCGCCCATGCTGACGAAACAGGGTAAATGGTATAACATTCCGCCGATAAAACCTCAGTTCCATATCACCGTTCAGGATAAGATCGAAACTCGTACCTTTATTCGTGCGGATGACGTTTCTCCCGCCCTTGCGGCAAGAAGATTAACCCAGCATTTAACTGACGCTTTACAGTCAGACTCTATAAATAATGAGAAATAGTGGAATGAATTTATTGAGCACCGAAATCAAGCAATTGATCATTGATACGCTCAATCTTGAAGGTATGACGCCGGAGGAGATTGACGCCGAAGCACCGCTGTTTGGTGATGGACTGGGCCTGGACTCGATTGATGCGTTGGAATTGGGCCTGGCATTAAAGAACCGTTATGGCGTGGTGCTGTCAGCTGAAAGCGAAGACATGCGCCAACATTTTTATTCCGTGGAAACGCTGGTGAAGTTTGTTTCTGCACTGCGTAGCAAATAAGAGGTTTTCATGGATAAGCAAGCTATTTACCTGCAAATTCAGGCGTTGCTGGTCAAACTGTTTGAACTGGATGCTGATGATATTAAACCGGAATCTCGCCTTTACGAAGAGCTGGAGCTGGACAGCATTGATGCGGTAGATCTGGTGGTGCATCTGCAGAAAACCACCGGCAAGAAGATTAAGCCGGAAATGTTCAAGTCGGTGCGTACCGTGCAGGACGTGGTTGACGCTATCGATGAACTGCTGAAATCAGACAGTTAACACCGCGGCGCTAAGATGAGAACCGCTTCTTGGCTGAACCCTGTTTTGCGGTTGCTGCAGAGCCTGACCTGGCTGCTGCTGTTGCTTTACCCCCTGGCGGTGTGGGCCGGCCTGACACGTTGGGGAACCACAATCCTGGCGCCCTTACTGGCGGCGGTTTTTGCGTTGCGGCTGTTGGTTTTGCGCGGCAACCTGCACCGGCACATGTGGCTGGGCAAGGCGTTAGCCGGAGTAGGTACCCTGCTGGCACTCGCCAGTTGGGGGCTAAAACAGAGCCACTGGTTGCTGTATTACCCGGTGTTGGTCAACGTTTTACTGCTTTTGTTGTTTGCCTACTCCCTGTTTTCGCCGCCCACGGTGGTTGAACGGCTGGCACGAATTACCGAACCGCAATTAGACGCCACCGGCGTGGCTTATACCCGACGGGTGACTCAGGTCTGGTGCGGGTTCTTTATAGTTAATGGCGCAATAGCGCTGGCAACCTGCCTGTCAGGCGATATAGCGCTCTGGACGCTGTACAACGGCGGCATCAGTTATCTGCTGATGGGGGCATTAATGGGTATTGAATGGATAGTCAGGAAAAGGATCAGGCGCGCCTGAGTTTACCGATGAGCCAGTGGCTCAGCGCGGATCGGGATGATTCGCTGCTTATTGCCTGGCGTGGCCCGCAGGCACTGCGCCTTGGCCAATTCCGCCGCGATGTCGCCGCCCTGGCCGCAAGGCTGGCAGGCAGGGAAGAACGCCGCTGGGCGCTGTGTTTTGAGGATAGTTATCGTTTTGCCGTTGCCTGGCTGGCATCGCTTTATGCCGCCAGGTTGCCGGTGATCTTCGGCCACCAGCGTGAAGCTATCCTCAAAGAGCAGCGGGCGGATTACGACGCTCTGCTGACCGATTTCCCTCTCAATCCCGGTACGCCGGTTCTGAGCGTGACAGAGGACTCTGTGGCGGATATCCCGCTGCCCGCCTGGCCTCAGGATCCCCGATTTATTCTTTATACCTCAGGCTCGACCGGCCGGCCGCAGGCGGTAATCAAATCTGTCGCCTGCATGGATCGCGAGAGCGAACTGTTGGCCGCCGAGTGGGGCGAAGTCTTTCAGGGCTGCTGCGTGGCGGCATCGGTGTCTCATCAGCATATGTACGGCCTGAGTTTCCGCCTGTTCCTGCCGCTGGCGCTCGGCCTGCCGTTTGATGCGCAGCTGACGCAATATCATGAGCAACTGATTGCCAGGCATCAGGAACGGCGTCTGATTTTTGTCAGCAGCCCGGCGTGGCTTAAACGTTTGGATAACCGGTTGGCGTTTTCAGCCTGCGCCCAGGTGTTTTCCGCCGGTGGCCCGCTAACCTTTGCCGAAGCGCAGCTTACCCGGCAAATGCTGAAGGTGCTGCCGCTGGAGATTTACGGTACCACTGAAACCGGCATGCTGGCCTGGCGCAGGCAAACCGAGGAGGCAAAGCTTTGGCGGTTGTTTACGTCCATTGAGCTAAGGGTTAATTCGGATAAAAGCGTCAACGTAGCCTCGCCGCTGATACCTGATAGCGGTGAAGCGGCGCTGAGCGATATTATCCAGCTCGCGCCGAATGGCCGGCTGTTTCAGCTGGATGGCCGCGCCGATCGGATTATCAAGGTAGAAGAGAAACGTCTGTCGCTGACGGAAATTGAGCGACGCCTGAAAGCCTTGCCGGAGATCGCCGATGCCGCAGTGCTGCCACTCCAGCAAAGAGGGCGCACCCTGTTGGCGGCGGTGATAGTGCTTTCCCCGCACGGTGAAGCTCGCCGGCAACGCGTGTCCGAAGGGACTTTCACCCGAGAACTGCGCCAGGCGCTGCGCAGCTGGCTGGAGCCGGTGGCGCTGCCGCGCAGTTGGCGCATTATTGATGTCCTCCCGCTTAACCCGCAGGGCAAACGCGCCTATGCCGAACTACAGGAGCTGTTTTTATGATGCAACCTGAGGTACTGCAACAGCAGGTGAGCGATGAGACCCACGCCAGCCTGTTATTGCGTCTGCCCGAGGGGCTGTTTTGGTTTCGCGGCCATTTTCCTGAGCAGCCGATCCTGCCCGGCGTGGCCCAAGTGAACTGGGCGATGCAGTATGCGCATCAGCTATTGGGCATCAAGGCGCCGTTCAAAGGTATCGACGTCGTCAAGTTTCAACAGCCCTTGTTACCGGAGCAGAGCGTATTGCTGCTGCTTGAATGGCAACCGGCGCGCCACAAGTTGTTGTTCAGCTATCGCCTCGGTGAGGCTACCGCCAGCAGCGGTAAGATTTCGCTATGTCAGTGACCGCGCCGTTCTCTCCTTGCATTGTTATCCCTTGTTTCAATCATGGGCAGATGATGGCCGACGTGCTTGCCTCGCTGGCCGGTTATGGCTTGCCGTGCCTGGTGGTGGATGATGGCAGCGCTGCCGCTACCGCCGATGAATTACAACGGTTGGCGGCTGAGTTACCTTGGGTTCAACTGCTGCGGCTGGAGCAAAATCAGGGCAAAGGCGCGGCGGTGATCGCTGGGCTGCAATGGGCGCACCGCCAGGGCCACAGTCACGCTTTGCAGGTGGATGCCGACGGCCAGCATCAATTGAGCGATATCCCGGACATGATCGCCGAAGCGCGCGCTCATCCCGAATGTTTGATTTCCGGTCAACCGGTCTACGACAGCTCGGTACCGAAGGCGCGGCTGTATGGCCGCTATGTCACTCACGTATGGGTGTGGATAGAAACCCTGTCGCTGTCGCTGAAAGACAGCATGTGCGGTTTTCGCGTTTACCCGGTGGAATCGACGCTGGCGCTGGCGGCGAGTCACCCGCTCGGCAAGCGCATGGATTTCGATACCGAGGTGATGGTCAGGCTCTATTGGCAAGGCGTGCCGAGCCGTTTCCTGCCGACGCGCGTCACCTATCCGGCCGATGGCGTTTCCCATTTTGACGCGCTGCGCGACAACTTGCGTATTTCCTGGATGCACACCCGTTTGTTTTTCGGCATGTTGCCGCGTATTCCACGCCTGCTGCGTCGCAAGCCGGCGAGATCACTGCACTGGTCGGCAACCGAAGAGCGCCATGGTCTATGGGGCATCCGGCTCATGCTGCAGGTTTACCGGCTATTTGGCCGCCAGGCATTTCAACTGCTGCTGTACCCGGTGATTGGCTACTTCTGGCTCACCGGCCGCGCCCAGCGCGAAGCATCGCGCGACTATCTGCAACGCCTGCGGCAGTTCGCACAGGACAGGCAACAAGCCTTGCCCGCACCGCTCAACAGTTTCCGTCACTTTATGCGCTTCGGCGATGCGATGCTCGATAAGCTGGCAAGCTGGCGGGGGGAACTGCATGACATTCAGTTGGTGGATCGCGCGGGCTTCGAGCGGCAGATCGCTTCCGGCCAAGGGACCTTGATCCTGGCTTCGCACCTGGGGGATATCGAGTCCTGTCGTGCGCTGGGCGAGCTGGATGCCAGCGTTAAGGTCAATGCGTTGGTGTTTACCGAACATGCCGAGCGCTTCAACCAGGTGATGAAAGAGGTGAATCCGCGTGCCAATCTGAATCTGATTCAGGTCACTTCGCTGGGCCCGGAAACAGCCATGCGCCTGCAAGACAAGCTAAACGCCGGTGAATGGGTGGCGATTGTCGGCGATCGTACCTCCGCCGGAAAACATCAGCGTGGCGAACGGCCGCGCGTGGTGTGGAGCCATTTCCTCGGCAAGCAGGCGCCTTTTCCGCAGGGGCCGTTCATCCTGGCCGCCGCGCTGCGCTGCCCGGTATTTCTGATGTTCGGCCTCAAGCAACAGGGGCGGCTGAACCTGTATTTCGAACCCTTTGCCGATCCGCTGCTGCTACCCCGCGCCCAACGCCACCAGGCATTGCAGCAGGCGGTAGATAATTATGCCGCGCGGCTCGAGCACTATTGCCTGTTGGCGCCGCTCGACTGGTTCAATTTTTTCGATTTCTGGCAGTTGGCGGCGTGGCCGTCGGCGCAACAGGAGCCTGAGACATGAAACTAAAAGAGGATCCGCGTTTTTCCACCCGGATTGAGATGACTATCCCGTTCCATGATACCGACGCCATGGGCGTGGTGTGGCACGGCAACTACTTTCGCTATTTTGAGATCGCGCGCGAAGCCTTGCTGAAACAGTTCAATTACGGTTATCGCCAGATGCAGGCTTCGGGTTATGTTTGGCCGATCGTGGATACGCGGGTGAAATACATCGCGCCGGTGCTGTTTGAGCAACGGATCATCGTCTGCGCCGAACTGGAGGAGTACGAAAACCGTCTGCGCATTGGTTACCGTATCCTGGATGCGCAAAGCGGCAAAACCACCACCCGCGGGCACAGTATCCAGGTGGCGGTGGATGTCGAAAGCAAAGAGATGTGCTTTGTTTCACCGCAGATACTGTTGGATAACATCGGGGGCGAGCAATGAAAAGCTGGTTATTGATGGTCTTCGCCCTGTTCAGCCTGAGCGCCCAGGCGGTCACGCTGACGGAGTTGCAGCAGCGATTCGGCCAACAGCCGGTGTTGCGTGCCGAGTTCGAGCAACAGCGCAGCATCAGCGGTATGGCGAAACCGCTGAAATCGAGCGGCGAACTGCTGATTTCCCAACAAAAAGGGCTGTGGTGGTCACAGCAGAAACCTTTCCCGCTGACCTTGTTGCTGGACGATAAACGAATGGTGCAAACTCTGGCCGGCCAGCCTCCGCAGGTGGTGACGGTGGATAACAATCCGCAGATGTTCCAGTTCAACCACCTGCTGACCGCGTTGTTCCACGCCGACAGCCAGGCGCTGGAGCAAAACTTTGCCTTGCAGTTCAGCGATCTGGGGCGCAACAAATGGCGGTTGATACTGACGCCAAAAACCACGCCGCTCGATCGCTTGTTCAAACGCATTACGCTCAATGGGGAGCAATTCCTGGAAACCATTGATATCGACGATATGCAAAGCGATGCCACGCACATTCGCTTCTTTAATCAACGTACGGCGCCGCAGGAACTGACCGTTGATGAGCAACAGCGTTTTGCGTCCTGAACAGCATCGGCGGCTGGCTTTTGGCTGGTTGGCGATTTGCCTGATATTGCTCGCGGCGCTGTGCTGGCTGCTGCCCCGCAGCCAGATCAACAGCAGTGTGCTGGCGTTATTGCCGAAGCAGCAACTGGCGGGCGTGCCCGATGAACTGGCCGACGGCTTCAGCCGCCGGCTCGATCGCCAATTGATGTGGCTGGTGAGCCCACCGCCAGGTGCGGACAGCGCCGCAGTGAGCTGGTGGTGGCAGCAATTGCGGCAGATGCCGGAATTGCAGCAGGTTGGCGGCCCGATGGACGCGCAACGCCAGCAGCAGTGGGGACGATTTTTTTATCAGCACCGCAACGTGTTGCTGGACGATGCCACCCGGCAACGGCTGAGGCAGGAGCCGGAGGCGCAAAGCCAGTGGATCCTCGGCCAGCTTTACTCGGCCTTCGCCGGCGTCAGCGGCAAGGAACTGGCTAACGACCCGCTGATGTTGGTGCGTGGTTCGCAGTTGGCGCAGCAGCGCAACGGCGGTTCACTGAGCTTATCAAACGGCTGGCTGGTGGCGCGTGACCCGCAGGGGCGCAGTTGGTATCTGCTGCACGCCGAGCTTGGCGCTTCCTCTTATGACATCGGCAGCGCACGAAGCACGGTAGATAAACTGACGGCGTTGCAACAGCAACTGCAACAACGTTGGCCGGGCGCCGAGGTGTTGAACCGCGGCACGCTTTATTACAGCAACTACGCCAGCCAGCAGGCTGAACACGATATTTCGACCATTGGTCTGGCCTCGGTGGCGGGAGTCTTCCTGCTGGTGCTGTTAATGTTCCGCTCAGTACTGCCGTTGTTGCTTTGTGCGCTGTCGGTGGGGATCGGCGCCTTGGCGGGCACCGTCGCCACGCTGCTGGCGTTTGGTGAAATTCATTTGATGACGCTGGTGCTGAGCATCAGCATCGTCGGCATTTCGGCAGATTACGCGCTCTATTTTCTGACCGAACGCCGGGTGCATGGGCAGCAGTCGACGCCGCTTGCCAGTTTGCAAAAACTGCTGCCGGCACTGTCGATGGCGCTGCTGACCACTGTGGTCGCCTATCTGGCGCTGTTGATTGCGCCGTTCCCGGGCCTGCAGCAGTTGGCGGTGTTTGCCGCCGCAGGCCTGAGCGCCGCCTGCATTACCGTGATCTGCTGGTATCCGCAGCTGTCGCGTCGGCTGCCGGTGCGTCCGGCACCGGGGCTGGCGCTCATCCTTCGTTGGCTGCACGCCTGGCGCCACCAGCCACTGCTGCGCTATGGGCTGCCCGGCGCGGCGTTGCTGGTCATTATTGCCGGTTTCAGCCAACTGAACGTGGATGACGATATCGGCCAACTGCAGGCGTTGCCGGTGGCGTTGCAGCAGCAAGAACAACGTATCGCCGCGTTGACCGGCCAACATAACGATCAGAAATGGCTGGTGGTGTACGGTGCCAATGGTGAACAACTGCTGCAACGGCTGGAGTTGTTGCAACCCAAGCTGGCGCAGGCCAAACGGCAAGGCGTGCTGGCGGATTATCGCCTGCTGCCGCTGCCTTCGCATCAGCGTCAGCAGGAAAACGTCGCCCTGTTGCAACGCATAGCGCCACAGGTGATGGCGCAGTTGCAGCAGGCGGAACTGACGCTGAATACGCCTGATTTGACCGCTGATTGGGTGACGCCGCAACAGTGGCTGGACAGCGTGGTCAGCGAGGGCTGGCGTCTGCTTTGGCTGACGTTGCCTGACGGCCGCAGTGCGGCGCTGGTTCCGGTCAACGGCGTGCAAAACAGCGCGGCGATGCAGGCATTGGCTGGGCAGGTGCCGGGCACCGGTTGGATCGACCGGAAAACCGAATTCAGCGAACTGTTCGGCCAGTACCGGCTGTATCTTTCGTACCTGCTGGCGCTGTCGGTGGCGGCGATCGCACTGATCTACCTGTGGCGTTTTGGGTTGGGGCACTGCCTGCGCTGCATGGTGCCGACGCTGTTGTCGCTGGGGTGCGGCATTGCGGTGCTGGCGCTGAGCGGCCATTCGCTGAATCTGTTTTCGCTGTTGGCGTTGATATTGGTCTTGGGGATCGGCATTAACTATACGCTGTTCTTCACCAATCCCCGGGGCACGCCGACCACCTCGATGTTCGCCATCTTTATGGCGGTCTTCACCACCCAACTGACCTTTGGCATGCTGGTACTGAGCCATACTCAGGCCATCAGCAGTTTTGGCATTGTACTAAGCAGCGGTATCGCCGTGGCATTTCTGTTGGCGCCGCTGACGTTAGCAACGAAAAGAAAAAGAGGAAAAGCCTGATGCGCGGCTTACGAATGATGCTGTTAATGCTGGCAACCCTGCTGGCCGGCTGTGCCGGTTCGCAGGATCCCACCTTGCCGCAGGCGTGGCTGAAACCCGGCACGCGGGTGACATTGCCGCCGCCGGTGTTAGAGCAACCGATCAGCCAGCAGCAGTTATTGACCGCCGAAGTGAAGGGACAGCGGCATTCGATGCTGGTGCTGCTCAATGCCGACGGCCGCCGCCTGCAACTGGTGGGGATGTCGCCGCTGGGCATCCGCTTGTTCAACCTGACCTATGATCGCCAGGGGATCCACACCGAGCAGTTGATCAAAGTGGGTGAACTGCCGCCCGCCAACCAGGTGCTGGCCGATATCATGCTGAGCTATTGGCCAGCGGCCGACTGGCAGCCCTTGCTGCCTGCAGGATGGCGGTTGGAGGATCGGCCGGAGGTGCGCCGTCTGTATGACGATCGCGGCGCGACGATCAGTGAAATCCGTTATCAGCAAGCCCATGGCCAACGCAATCCGCTGTCGATAACCCAATCCGCTTTCCATTACCGCATCACCATTCAGAATCTGGGGAGCGAATAATGATCTATTTCACTGCCGTAGGGATGGTGAACGCGCTGGGTGGCAGTCTGCCGCAGATCGCGGAAAATTTGGCTCGCGGCGTAGCGCCTGGCATGCAGAGGCAGACGCAGTGGCTGCTTGGCGGCGCGCCCTCCTGGTTCGGTAACGTACAGGGCGAGCTGCCCGCCATTCCTGAGTCGCTTAAACGCCATCACTCTCGCAACAACCGTCTGCTGTTGGCCGCATTGGCGCAAATCGAGGCACCGGTGCATGAGGCCATCGCCCGCTACGGCGCCGATCGCGTTGCGGTGATCATGGGCACCAGCACTTCCGGCATTCACGAAGGTGAGCTGGCGCTGCAACGGCATCAGGCAGGGCAGTGGCCGCAGGGCTATGATTATCAGCAGCAGGAGTTGGGCGACCCAGGCCAGTTCCTCAGCGCCTTTCTTGCTACCCGTGGCCCGGCCTACACCTTGTCTACCGCCTGTTCCTCCAGTGCACGCGCCATCATCAGCGGTAAACGCCTGATTGACGCCGGGCTGGTGGATGCGGCGATTGTGGGCGGTGCCGATAGCCTGTGCCAGATGCCGATCAACGGCTTCAACAGCCTGGAGTCGTTGTCGGCGGAGCGTTGCACGCCATTCGCCGCCGGGCGCAGCGGCATCAATATTGGCGAGGCCGCTGCGCTCATGCTGCTGACGCGTGAGCCGGCAGCCGTCGCCTTGCTGGGTGTCGGTGAGTCTTCCGATGCCTGGCATATGTCGGCACCGCATCCGGAAGGCGCCGGTGCAGAACGGGCTATCGACATGGCGCTGCGGCAGGCGGGGTTGAGCGCCGAACAGATCGGGTATATCAATCTTCACGGCACCGCGACGCGGCTTAACGATCGGGTAGAAGCTCAGGTGGTGAATCGCCTGTTTGGCGAGCAGACGCCGTGCAGCTCCACCAAGCACCTCACCGGCCACACGCTGGGTGCCGCCGGTGCGGTAGAAGCGGCGCTGAGCTGGTTGTTATTGACCCAGCCATTGCCATTGCCGCAGCAGGATTTCAGCGTTTCGCCCTGCGATGGCGAGCTGGCACCGATAGGTCTGGTTTCCCGGCAGCAACCGTTGCGCCAGCGCGCTATCTTGTCGAATTCGTTTGCGTTCGGCGGCAATAATGCCTGCCTGTTGCTGGGGGATGCGCCATGAGTCGTTATCACACTGCGGAATATTATTTGCCCCACGCATCACCGATGGTGCTGCTGGAAAGGGTGCTTGAGGTAGGCGAGGAGCACGCTCAGTGCGCGGTGACAGTCAGCCCTGACGGCGTATTGGCCCCCTTTCTTGATGCGCAGGGCGCACTGCCTGGCTGGTACGGCATTGAGCTGATGGCGCAGGCCATCGGCGTCTGGAGCGGCTGGCATGGCAGGCAGCATGCCCAACCACCGCAGCTTGGCATGCTGCTCGGGGGGCGCGCCATCCACAGCGAACTGCCGGTATTTCCTGCCGGCAGCGAACTGCGGGTTAGCGTGCAGCAACTGCTGAAAGACGAAAAGCTGGCCAGTTTCGAATGTGAAATCGGTATCGATAATGTGCGGGTCGCACAGGGCAGGCTGAATACCTATCAGCCTGATCAACAAGAAATAATCCAATTGACTACCTTAAGGGGAAACGCATGATGCGTTCCGTTTTAGTCACCGGCGCCAGTAAAGGGATCGGTCAGGCGATTGCCTGCCGCCTGGCTGCGGATGGCTTTTTGATCGTCGTTCACTACCACCGCGATAAAACCGGGGCAGAGTTCACGCTGCAGCAAATTGTCGCCGCCGGCGGGCAAGGGCGTTTGATTCAGTTTGATATCAGCAACCGCACCCAATGCCGCGAGCAGCTTGAGCAAGATATTGAGGTTCACGGCGCCTATTACGGCGTGGTGAACAATGCGGGCATTACCCGCGATGGCGCTTTCCCGGCACTGAGCGAAGAGGACTGGGACGGGGTGATCCACACCAACCTCGACAGCTTCTACAATGTGCTTCACCCTTGCGTCATGCCGATGATTGGCCTGCGCAAAGGCGGGCGAATCATTGCGCTGTCGTCGGTTTCCGGCGTAATGGGTAACCGTGGGCAGGTCAACTACAGCGCGGCCAAGGCCGGCGTAATCGGTGCCTGCAAGGCGCTGGCTGTCGAGTTGGCGAAACGCAAAATTACCGTTAACTGCATCGCTCCGGGCCTGATTGACACCGGTATGATCGACATGGAGCCGGCGGCGCTGAAAGAAGCGATGGGCGCGATCCCGCTCAAACGCATGGGCTCGGCGGAAGAGGTGGCCGGGCTGGCCAGCTATTTGATGTCAGATATTGCCGGCTACGTAACGCGGCAGGTCATTTCCATTAACGGAGGAATGGTATGACGCAGCGAGTGGTTGTGACCGGCATGGCGGGCGTTACCGCTTTCGGCAATAACTGGGCGGACGTATCCGGCCGGCTGAAGCAGGGTAAGAATGCGGTGCGTTATATGGCGCAATGGGAAGAGTATCAGGGGTTGAACACCCTCCTTGGCGCGCCGATCGATGATTTCGTGCTGCCGGAGCATTATACGCGCAAGCGCATCCGTTCGATGGGGCGCGTTTCACTGTTGGCTACCCGTGCGACCGAACTGGCGCTTGAGCAGGCCGGGTTGCTGGGTGAGGCGGTGTTGACCAACGGCGAGACCGGCATCGCCTACGGCTCCTCTACCGGCAGCACCAAACCGGTCAGCGAGTTCGCCACCATGCTGACGGAAAAACACACCAACAATATCACCGGCACCACTTATGTGCAGATGATGCCGCACACCGCAGCGGTGAATACCGGCCTGTTTTTCGGCCTGCGGGGACGGGTGATCCCGACCTCCAGCGCCTGTACTTCAGGCAGCCAGGCGATTGGCTACGCTTACGAGAGCATCCGCCACGGTTATCAGACGGTGATGGTGGCGGGCGGAGCCGAGGAGCTGTGTCCTTCGGAGGCGGCGGTGTTCGATACGCTGTTTGCGACCAGCCAGCAAAACGATCGCCCGGATATGTCGCCACGCCCGTTTGATCGTCAGCGCGACGGCCTGGTGATTGGCGAAGGGGCCGGAACCTTGATTCTTGAGTCGCTGGAGCATGCGCAGGCGCGCGGCGCCACTATTTACGGCGAGATTATCAGTTTTGCGACCAACTGCGATGCGGCGCATATTACTCAGCCGCAGCAGGAAACCATGCAGATTTGCATGCAGCAGGCGCTGAAGGCTTCCGGGCTGGCGACCGGCGATATCGGCTACATCAGCGCTCACGGTACGGCGACCGATCGCGGCGATATAGCGGAAAGCCAGGCAACGGCGGCGATTTTTGGCAACCGCGCGCCAATCTCCTCGCTGAAAAGCTATTTTGGCCATACGTTGGGTGCCTGCGGCGCACTGGAAGCCTGGATGACGCTGGAGATGATGCGCGAAGGCCGCTTTGCGCCGACCATCAATCTCAGTGAACCGGACAGTGCCTGCGGCGATCTGGATTACATCATGGGTGAATATCGGCAAATTGATACCGAGTTCGTGCAATCGAACAACTTCGCGTTCGGGGGGATCAACACCTCGTTGATCCTGCGTCGCTGGGCGTAATTCCTGCAAACCGGGGCGCTCGCTCCGGTTATTGTTGCCGTTGAATCAAAAGTCTTATGCGCAATAGGGCGTTTTTGATCAACAAAACAGTTGCCATAATCCTCCCATATCGCATCAACATCCTAATGAGAGAATAACATTATGAGCATCCCTGCATTTGGTTTAGGCACTTTCCGTCTTCAGGATCAGGTCGTGATCGACTCGGTCAGCACTGCGCTGGAGTTGGGGTATCGCGCGATTGATACCGCGCAGATCTACGAAAACGAAGCGGCGGTGGGCCAGGCAATTGCCGCCAGCGGCATACCGCGCGACGAGTTGTTCATCACCACCAAGATTTGGATCGCCAATCTGGCGAAGGGCAAATTGATCCCGAGCCTGCAAGAGAGCCTGAGCAAGCTGCAGACAACCTACGTCGATTTGACGCTGATCCACTGGCCGTCACCCAATGGCGAAGTTCCCGTTGCCGAGTTTATGGCTGAGCTGCTGGAAGCCAAAAAACTGGGGCTGACGCGCCAAATCGGGGTGTCCAACTTCACCCTGGACCTGATGCAGCAGGCGATCGATGCCTTAGGTGCGGAACAGATCGCGACTAACCAAGTTGAGCTGTCCCCGTATCTGCAGAACCGCCAGGTGGTTGAGTTTGCTCAGCAGCACGGCATTGCCATCACCTCCTATATGACGCTGGCCTATGGTAAAGCGCTGCAGGATGAAACCATCAAGGCTATCGCGGCGCGGCGCAACGCGACCCCCGCTCAGGTTATCCTGGCCTGGGCGCTGCAACTGGGTTATGCGGTGATCCCTTCTTCCACTCGGCGTGAAAACCTGGCGAGCAACCTGCTGGCGCAGCAGTTGACGCTGACTGCGGAAGAAATGGCGGAGATGGCTACGCTGGAAAGCAATGGCCGTTTGGTTAGCCCGGAAGGCCTGGCGCCGAACTGGGATTAACGTTCCGGAACATGTGCATCAGGGCGCCCAAGGGCGCCTTTTTTATTGCGCCAGGCGTTCGCTGACGAAGTCGATAAAGCTGCGCAGGCGGTTGCTGACCGCACTGTCGCTGTAATACACCGCATTGATCGGCATCGCTACCGGCAGGGTCTCTTTCACCAGAATCGGCACCAGATTGCCGCGTACTATATCCGCATCGATCATAAAATCCGACAGGCAGGCAATGCCGTTACCGTGCAGGCACAGATGACGCTGGGTTTCACCGCTGTTGGTGGTCAGCCCCGGCGTGATTTCCAGTTGACGGCCGTCGGTACAGGCCAGCGGCCAGCGGTTCAGGCTGGGCAGATCGTTAAAACCGATACAGCAATGCCGTTCCAGCGCCTCCACCGTCTGCGGCGTGCCGTACTGCGCCAGATAGGCGGGGGAGGCCAGCACGCGCCGATAGCTGGTCATCAGTTTACGCGCCTTCAGGGTGGAGTCGCTCAGTTCACCCACGCGGATGGCGATATCCACCTTACGTTCTATCAGGTTGATAAAGTTCTCTGACGACACCAGCGACAGCGACATCTCCGGGTAACGAGCCCTGAACTCCGCCACCAGCGGCGTCAATACGTGCAGCACCACCGGCGTAGCGGCGTCGATACGCAGCAGCCCCTGCGGGCGCCGGCGGCTTTCCATCAGCGCATTTTCTGCCGCCGCCATATCGCTCAGTACCTTCTGCACCTGGCGGAAATAGTTTTCCCCTTCCTGCGTCAGGCTGATTTGCCGCGTAGTGCGATTTAGCAGCGTCACGCCCAGCTTGGCTTCCAGTTTCTTGACCGTGCGGCTGACCACCGAGTTGGCCTGTTCCAGCCGCTCAGCCGCCCGGCTGAAACTGCCGCTTTCCACCACGGTGACAAAAGTGATCAACTCATCGGAATTGGCCTTCATTGTTGCTCCATTGGCAAAATTAATTTGAAACTTTGAGCATTTTTATCATTTAAGCATGGGCAGATAATAGCCGTCATCAACCTGAACGCTATTTGGAGTAAATAAACATGCCTCTCGCATTACTTGCATTGACCATCAGTGCCTTTGCTATCGGCACCACGGAGTTTGTGATAGTCGGCTTGATCCCGACCATCGCAGAGCAACTTGGCGTTACCGTGCCCTCTGCAGGGCTGTTGGTAACCATTTATGCTATCGGCGTGGCGATTGGCGCACCGGTGCTGACGGCATTGACCGGCCGCGTGCCGCGCAAGCTGCTGCTGATCGGTCTCATGGTGCTGTTCACCCTCGGCAACCTGCTGGCCTGGCAGGCTCCAGGCTATGAGTCGCTGGTGGTTGCTCGCCTGCTGACCGGCCTGGCGCACGGCGTATTCTTCTCAATCGGCTCTACTATCGCGACCGGCCTGGTGGCGAAAGAGAAGGCCGCCTCGGCGATCGCCATCATGTTCGGTGGCCTGACCGTGGCGCTGGTGACCGGGGTGCCGTTGGGGACCTTTATCGGCCAGCACTTCGGCTGGCGCGAAACCTTCCTGGCGGTATCACTGATTGGCGTTATTGCCACTGTGGCCAGCATCATTCTGGTCCCGAACAATATCAAGAATCAGGCCAGCGCCAGTATCGGCGAGCAGTTTAAAGTGCTTACCCATCCGCGCCTGTTGCTGATCTACGCCATCACCGCCCTCGGTTACGGCGGCGTGTTCACCACCTTTACCTTCCTGGCGCCCATGATGCAGGAATTGGCGGGTTTCTCCGCTCCGACGGTAAGCTGGATCCTGTTGGCCTATGGCATTGCGGTGGCGTTCGGTAACATCTGGGGGGGAAAACTGGCGGATCGTCATGGCGCCGTGCGAGCGCTGAGCTTTATCTTTGCCGCATTGGCCGCTCTGCTGCTGGCGTTCCAGTTCACTGCCGGCCACAGCATTGCCGCGTTGATAACGGTGATCGTCATGGGCGTGTTTGCCTTCGGCAACGTTCCGGGTTTGCAGGTGTATGTGGTGCAGAAAGCCGAGCAGTACACGCCGAACGCGGTGGATGTGGCTTCCGGTCTGAATATTGCGGCATTTAACGTGGGCATTGCGCTGGGGTCGGTGATTGGCGGCCAGACCGTAGCTACTCTGGGATTGGCGCAAACGCCGTGGATTGGCGCGTTGATCGTGCTGGTGGCCCTGTTGCTGGTTGGCCTTAGCGGGCGTCTGGATCAGAAGTACCAGCAGCAGCCTGCCTGATCCCCATGCTCTCACGCTATTCAGGCCCGCAGTTCATTTTGCGGGCCTTTTCGCATTTCTCACTCATCGTCGCTAACCTTTACATACATATACTGTCAGAACATTGAATTCCCTGTTTCAGGCCCCTATAACTGAAAAGGATATACCCCGCAAAAGCCATGCTGTCAGGTGAGGGCAGGCGTATAATAGATTCATTGTTGGCGGGAATGTCACCGTCAGTTTCATCCTCATGGGAAATAGGCGAATAGCGTGCCGAAACGAACTTATGCAATGAGGTATGTTGCAGGCCAGCCAGTTGAGCGAATTTTCCCTGGTGCCATCAACCAGCCGCTGCCGCCCGGGGCCGCATTGCCCACGGCAGGCGCGTTGCGGGTGATGGTGTGGAATATCTTTAAACAGCAGCGGGCAGACTGGCTCTCGGTGCTGAAAAACTATGGCAAGGATGCACAGCTGGTGCTGTTGCAAGAAGCGCAAACTACGCCTGAACTGGTGAGCTTTGCCACTGCCAACTATCTGGCGGCCGATCAGGTGCCGGCATTTGCGTTGCCTCAACATCCTTCCGGCGTGATGACGCTGGCGGCGGCCCACCCGGTTTACTGCTGCCCGCTGCGTGAGCGTGAACCGCTACTGCGGTTAGCCAAGTCGGCCTTGATTACCGTCTATCCGCTGTTTAACGGCCAACTGCTGATGGTGGTAAATATCCATGCGGTGAATTTTAGCTTGGGTGTGGACGTATACAGTAAGCAACTGGGGCCAATCGGTGAGCAAATTGCTAATCACCATGGGCCGGTGATCATGGCCGGGGATTTTAATGCCTGGAGCCGCAAACGCATCAATGCGCTGTATCAGTTCGCCAGCGATATGGCGCTGCGCGAAGTGAACTTCACCGACGATCACCGCCGGAAAGCTTTTGGCCGCCCGTTGGACTTTGTCTTTTATCGCAATATGGGGGTCGCGGAGGCATCCGTACTGGTGACCAGCGCTTCGGATCATAACCCTCTGCTGGTGGAGTTTCATCCTGAGGCAGACAAGCCGCACTGGTAATGAGCGCTCAGCATTCAGCCAATAAAAAAGCACCCCGAAGGGTGCTTTTTTTGTGCCGAAAATTTAGGTATCCGGCGTCATTTTGTTGCTTACAAACAAGGTCAGTTTCAGACCGGGTTGCAGGCTGTTGCCTTTGCCGAGCGTTGAATTCCAACGCATCACGTCGGTAATATCGACGCGATGACGACGTGCAATACTGGCAAGCGAATCACCTTTACGAACTTGATAGGTGATACTGCTGTTACTGTCAGTGTTGCTGGCCACTTGCAGGGTTTGCCCAACTTTTAAAGCGCTCTTGGCACGCAAGTTGTTCCAACTCTGCAAATCGCTGGTTTTAATGTTCAACCGCTTGGCAATGCTCGATACCGTGTCGCCGGAGCGCACTTTATACGAGCTGCTACCAGACAAGCCGCTGTTCTTCGCCAACTGCGTCGTTGGCTGAGTCACCGCGATTTGGCCATCGGCCAGCGAGTCTTTCAGCTGATCGGCATTTCCTTTAGGAACCATAATGTAATGGGGCCCGTTGGGTGCCGTAACGCCTTTTTTGTAACCGGGGTTATAAGCTTTCATCTTGGTAATTGAAAGCCCAGCCATCTCAGCCGCCTGAGTTAACTGTATTTGCTGTCCGACATCAATACGAGCCAGCGCACGGGTGTTATCAGTCTTTGGCAGATTGATGCCGTACTGCTTGCTGTTTTTAATGATGTCGCTCAGCGCCAGCATTTTCGGGACATAAATTGACGTTTCACGCGGAAGCGACAATGCCCAGAAATTGGTTGGCTTACCCTGGCGTTTGTTTGCCTTAACCGCTTGCATGACACGGCCTTCACCACTGTTATAAGCGGCAATGGTCAATAACCAGTCACCGTTAAACATGCGGTTCAAGTACTGCATCATATCAAGCGCAGCAGTCGTCGAGGCCACGACATCGCGTCGCCCGTCATACCACTGGTTGTTTTTCAAACCATAATTGCGACCCGTTTGCGGCACGATTTGCCATAGCCCTGCGGCGTTGGCACTTGACGTGGCGTGTGGGTCAAAAGCGCTCTCCACTATGGGTAGCAGTACCAGTTCCATCGGCATATTACGTTTCTTAATCTGCCCGACTATCCAGTACATGTACGGCTCTGCCCGTAATGTTACATCGTGGAGATAGCTCTTACTTTTTAGGTACTTTCTTTTTTGATCACGGATCCGGGAATTTTCCGGAACCTCCATCTTCAGCTCGTCGCTAATGAAGTTCCACAGGTTCTGTTGCGCGGCACCACTATTGTTATCTAGCCACCGCGCCGAGCTCGCTCGACCATTCGCTGTGTACTCTCCTGCTTCACCTTCTTGACCTGCCGAAGACAAACTCTGTGCATGCTGTTCTGGGGCCGGTGCATCCTGCCTGGATGACTGGCACCCCACTAGCAAGACTGAGGCGAGAAATATCGCTTTAGCCTTCATGTGTGTGTCAATATAGTTGCTTAAAAGACGAGCAATCATACTTTGCTTCGTCAAATAACACAACTAAAAGCTCAGAAGTTATCTTTCCGCAGGCGTAATTCGGAAAAAACCGAATGAAGATGGTCTGGTGGTGTATAAAAGCCTAATTTCTTTTGTAAATCAGTGTCATGGCATCGTAAAAATAGGTTAATTTTACGCTCTGTTTGTAGCCTTGCAGGGACGCTGGGCTGGCCTTTTGCCCTTAACGCTTCGACTTGTTGTTGATATGTTTCAATCTCTCGATCTTCCGGCAAAATAGCGCGCGCAAACTTAAGATTTGAAAGAGTATATTCATGCGCGCAGCAAATTAAGGTGTTATCGGGAAGTTGCGCGAGTTGTTGAAATGCGTTGTACATTTGCTCGGCCGTTCCTTCAAACAGCCTGCCGCAGCCGGCAGAGAAAATCGTGTCTCCGCAGAACAGATAAGGTGCGCTATAGAATGCTACATGGCCCAGCGTATGTCCGGGAACCGCGATAACGGCGTATTGGCGGCCGTTGATTTCGAGCGTTTCACCGTCATGAACGATGTGATTTGCTCCTTTGTCGGCCGTTTCCTGCGGGCCATAGACCTTCAAGCCAGGATAGCGCGCCGCAATTTGCGCTACGCCGCCGACGTGATCGTGATGATGATGGGTCAGCAGAATGGCATCAGGCTTCAGATTCAGGCGTTCCAACGCGTCAAGCGCCGGTTGCGCTTCGCCGGGATCGACCAGGACGCAATGCCCTTGTTGGTTATCCAATAACCAAATGTAATTGTCCTGGAAGGCGGGAATGCTGATAAGATTCATGTTGGACCTCATGTTGGCAACGGCTTGAAAGAAGATAATAAATCATGAAACCAGCCCATACTCTAGAAAAGCTCGCCGGCCCACAGTCTTGGGCGGAAATGCCGTGGGGGGAATACTATCGTGAGGCGCTCGAGCGGCAGTTGCAACCCTGGTGGTCGAAGCTGTTCGGTTTTCACCTGCTGAAACTCGGTAACCTCAGCGCCAGCCTGGCGACCGACAAGTGCGCCATTTCGCATCAGGTGAATGTGAGCCTGAAAGGGGAAAACCTGCAGGTACTGGCGGATGCTTACCAGCTGCCGTTCGCCGCCAAATCGGTAGATGCCTGCCTGCTGGCGCATACGCTGTCTTATGCCGACGATCCGCACCGTATGCTGCGCGAAGTCGATCGCGTATTGATTGACGACGGTTGGCTGGTGATCAGCAGTTTCAACCCGTTCAGCCTGTTGGGATTGGGCAAGCTGGTGCCCGGATTACGTCATCGTCAGCCCTATGTCAGCCGCATGTTTACCCAAATGCGCCTGTTGGACTGGCTCAGCCTGTTGAATTATGAAGTGCTGCATCAGGCGCGCTTTCATGTACTGCCGTGGCAGCGCAAAGGCGGGACGTTTTTAAGTACGCATTTGCCGGCGTTGGGGTGCATGAGCGTGATTGTCGCGCGTAAACGTACTTTGCCGCTGACGCCAACGCCGATGAAGGTAGGGGCCAGAAAACCGGCTCTCAGCCGCGCCGTCGGCGCGACCAAGAGTTACCGCAAGCTGCCTTAATTTTCCGGTTTGTAACCCACGTCATCCTGCGTGGGGTTGCCGGCCGCATCGCGCGCCAGCACGTCGCAGCGTTCGTTCTCCGGGTGGCCGGCGTGGCCTTTAACCCATTCCCACTTGATGGTGTGGGTCTGAATCGCCAGGTCCAACCGCTGCCAAAGATCGACATTTTTGACCGGTTTTTTATCGGCTGTTTTCCAGCCACGCTTCTTCCAGTTATGGATCCAACTGGTAATGCCCTGGCGCACATACTGGCTGTCGGTGCTCAGCGTCACTTCACAGGGGGCGGTCAGGGCTTCGAGCGCGACAATCGCCGCCATCAGCTCCATGCGATTGTTGGTGGTCAGGCGGTAACCCGCACTGAAGGTTTTCTCAACTTGCTTATAGCGCAGTATAGCGCCGTAACCACCGGGGCCCGGGTTGCCAAGGCAGGAGCCGTCGGTGAAAATTTCTACCTGTTTGAGCATCTCTGGTAGACTCTTCCTATCGGTTTTATAAAAGCCAAGTCTGACATAAACGAGCGCTGTGAGCACTGCAATATGATCTCTACAACCACCAGACAGATTGTCCTCGATACCGAAACCACCGGTATGAACAAACTCGGGGTGCATTACGAAGGCCACCGCATCATTGAAATTGGCGCAGTGGAAGTGATTAACCGTCGCCTGACCGGCCGCCACTATCACGTTTACGTCAAACCTGATCGGCTGGTGGATCCTGAAGCCTACGGGGTTCACGGCATCAGCGACGAGTTCCTGGCGGATAAGCCCACGTTCGACCAAATCGCCGATGAGTTCATCGACTTCATTCGTGGCGGTGAGTTAGTCATCCATAATGCGTCGTTCGACATCGGCTTTATGGATCACGAATTCCGCATGTTGCAGAAGGGGCTGCCGAAGACCGACACCTTCTGCACCATCACCGACAGCCTGTTGATGGCGCGCCGCCTGTTCCCGGGCAAGCGCAACAACCTTGACGCCCTTTGCGGCCGCTATGAGATAGACAACAGCAAGCGTACGCTGCACGGCGCATTGCTCGATGCCGAGATCCTGGCGGAAGTTTATCTGGCGATGACCGGCGGCCAGACGTCGATGGCGTTCCAGATGGAAGGCGACACGCAGCATAACGACTCGACGCAGGATATACAGCGCATTGTCCGTCCGGCGACGGCGATGAAAGTGGTCTATGCCAGCGATGCAGAAGTGGTTGCCCATGAGGCGCGACTGGATTTGGTGGCGAAAAAGGGCGGCAGTTGCCTGTGGCGTGCGGAAGCGGAATAACGGCGTTCCCGGCATGAAAACGTGCTTTTTAACCGCCTTAGCTGAAAAACTGCGCAAACGGTTAATTTCGTAAGAAAAAGGCATTGACGGAATAGAAGCTCAACCGTAATATGCGCCTCGTTCCTCTCGCAAGAGTTGAACGGCGCGGAGCGGTAGTTCAGTTGGTTAGAATACCTGCCTGTCACGCAGGGGGTCGCGGGTTCGAGCCCCGTCCGTTCCGCCAACATTAAGAAGCCCTGAGTTAGCAATAACTCAGGGCTTCGTTGTTTTAATCTTTGCTCAACTGCCTTTTAGCGAAGGTCACTGACTGATTGGCTGCCCATTCGCGGCGGGCAATGATCCGATAGCATCCCCCACCCAGTGCGGCACCGATAAACCAGCTAAAGTTCGCCACCTCATGCAGGCTGGGCGTAAAGCTGATCGCCAGCCCGATAATCACCGACGGCACCAGCGCCCAGATAGCGTTCGGGTTGAAACCGTTCTTATACCAGTAACGTCCCCCCGGCGTAGCGTTGTACAAATCGTCGACGTGCAGTTCGCCACGTTTGATGATGTAAAAATCCACCAGCAGAATGCCGAACAGCGGGCCGATAAAGGCCGCCAGCACGTCCAGCGTGTAGTGGATCAGCTCGGGCGACTGGAACAGGTTCCACGGCGTCAGCAGGAAAGAGCCCACGGCGGCGATCATCCCGCCGGTGCGGAAGCTGATTTTCTGCGGCGAACAGTTGGAAAAATCAAACGCCGGCGACACAAAGTTGGCCACGATATTGATGCCTATGGTGGCGACAATCATGGTCAGCAGGCCAAGGGCCACGGCGATATCGCTGTCGAGACGGGTGACGGTTTCGATCGGATCGGTGATCAACTGACCGAACAGCGGCAGGGTACCGGAAACGATCACCACGGTGACCAGCGAGAACAGCAGGTAGTTGAACGGCAGGCCCCAGCGGTTGCCGCGCTGCACTTCGGCAAAGCTTTTGCCGTAGCGGGTAAAGTCGCCGAAATTCAGCAACGGGCCGGAGAAGTAAGACACTACCAGCGCAGTGGCGGTCAGCATCAGCCAACCCTGCTCACCGGCGCTCAGGTTTTTGCTCGCCAGCGTGAGGGAAAGGTTGGAGAAACCGACGCGGTATACAATCCAGCCGGCCAACGCGAACATCACCACGTAAACTGCCGGCCCGGCGATATCGATAAAACGCTTGATCGCCGTCATGCCATGCCAGAACACCATCGCCTGCAACACCCACATGGTGATGTAACAACACCAGCCAAGCTGCGACAGCCCGAGGAAATGCGGCTGGGTCATCGGCTCCAGCGACGGGAAGAATTTCAGCAACGTCAGCATCAGCGCATTGGAAGCCAGATAGGTTTGTATACCGTACCAGGCGAAGGCGATCATCCCGCGGATCACCGCCGGGATATTGGCACCGAACACGCCAAATGCCTGGCGGCTCAGCACGGCGTAAGGCACGCCGCCGAGCTGGCTGGGTTTGGCGACCAGGTTGGCGCAAAACTGCACGATACAGATCCCCACCAGCAGGCAAATCAGTACCTGCCAGCTCGACAGACCGAGGGCGAAGAAGCTGGCGGCTACCACATAGCCGCCCATGCTGTGTACATCCGACATCCAGAAGGAAAAGATGTTGTACCAGCTCCAGTTCTGATCGCGCGTTGGCGCCAGATCGTCGTTACACAGCTTTGGGCTGTAATTTTCATTAGGGTTTGGCATAAATCGTGCTCCTCTCAAGAACGTCACCCGGATGTGGTTATCTGTTTTTTGGCAAAGATTGCTGAGAAGGCTTTTGCAGGATTCAGGCCAGATTGCTCTTTTTTGTATACAAAATATCTTGATCTTGTATACGATTTGATTCTCTAACGGTACAGGGAGCAGCAAAATGATCGGCACGACGATCGGCGGCAACGCCGCGTGGCTCGGGCAACAAGCCACTTATTTCACTGAAGATAAAGACGATCATATTTACAACGAGCTGGTGAAGGCGATTGTCGAACACCGGCTGCTGCCCGGCAGCAAATTGCCGGAAGAAGCGTTGGCGGAGACCTTTGGCGTCAGCCGCACCGGGATCCGGCGGGTGCTGCAGCGCCTTGCCGCAGTGCAGTTGGTTACCCACCTGCCCAAGCGTGGTGCACAGGTGACAACGCCCGGGCAGGATGAGGCGGCGAACGTTTTCCAGACGCGCAAAATGCTGGAGTGCGCCAATTTGCCGCCGGTGGTTGCCGCCTGTCGCGAAGAACATCTGCTGGCGATGGAAGGCATCGTGGCGCAGGAACAGCAGGCGCACCGCGATCAGGACGGCGCGGCGGCCATTCGTCTGTCTGCCGCCTTTCACGTTCAATTACAGGCGATCTCCGGCAATAACGTACTGACAGAAATGGTCTCGCAGCTCACGTTGCGCTCATCACTGGTGATTGCCGTTTACGGTGCACCCTGGCAGCAGGGTTGCCGCTGTCACGATCATAGCGATCTGCTGGCGCTGCTGCGCCGCAAGGACTGCACGGCGCTGGTGGATCACATGGCCCGCCATTTTGACGATATTGTGGCGAACCTGAGGTTTAGTCAGGGGGGAGATGAAACCCCTGATTTTGCCCGTATTTTTGCCAAAACCGGTTTGCAGGAGCCTTTATGACCGCCGATTGCGTAATCCAGGTTATCAACCCGAACACCAGCCGGGCCATGACGGCGACCATTGCCGGTGCCGCCCGCGCGGTGGCTGCGCCGGGTACCAAGATCCTGGCGGTTTGTCCGCAAGAGGGAGCGCCGTCGATAGAGGGGCATTTCGACGAAGCGATTGCCGCGATCGGTGTTTTGCAGCAGGTCAAACTCGGCCGCGAAGCCGGCGTCAGTGGCCATATCATCGCCTGTTTTGGCGATCCGGGCCTGTTGGCGGCGCGTGAGTTGGCAAGCCGGCCGGTGGTTGGCATCGCCGAAGCGGCCATGCATATGGCGACGCTGGTGGCGACGCGTTTTTCTATCGTCACCACGCTGCCGCGCACGCTGATCATTGCACGCCACTTACTGCATCAATATGGGTTTGAGCGCCATTGCGCCGCGCTGCATGCTATCGATCTGCCGGTGTTGACGCTGGAAGATGGCAGCGGTCTGGCTCAGCAGAAAGTACGCGAACAGTGCATTAAAGCAAAGCAACACGACGGCAGCGGGGCGATAGTGCTCGGCTGTGGCGGCATGGCCGATTTGGCTCGTGAACTGACGCAGGAGCTGGGGATCCCGGTGATCGACGGCGTCAGCGCTGCGGTGAAAATGATCGAGTCGCTGCATGCGCTGGGCCTGAGCACCAGCAAGCACGGCGATCTGGATTTCCCGCTGGTCAAACCCTTGTCCGGCATGTTTGGCAGTTTTAACGGGTAATCGACAGAGAGAAGCAGCGATGAAAGAGTATGACTTCAATAAAGAGTATCCCCGTGATTTGATGGGCTATGGCGGCCGGCCGCCGCATGCTCGCTGGCCAGGGCAGGCGCGTATCGCAGTCCAGTTTGTACTCAACTACGAAGAGGGCGCGGAAAACAACGTATTGCATGGCGATGCCGGGTCCGAACAGTTCCTGTCCGATATCATTGGCGCGGCCAGCTACCCCGAACGGCATATGTCGATGGAGTCGCTGTACGAGTACGGGTCGCGCGCCGGGTTCTGGCGTATCCATAATGAATTCCAACGCCGCGGTCTGCCGTTGACGGTGTTTGGCGTGGCGATGGCGCTGGCGCGCAATCCGCTGGTGGTCGAGGCGATAAAAAACGCCAATTATGATGTGGTCAGCCACGGCTGGCGCTGGATCCACTATCAGAATATGGACGAAGCGACCGAACGGCAGCATATGCAGCGGGCGATCTCGGTACTGAGCGATCTGTTCGGCAAGGCGCCGCTCGGCTGGTATACCGGCCGCGACAGCCCGAATACCCGCAGGCTGGTGGTGGAACAGGGCGGTTTGCTGTACGACAGCGACTATTATGGTGACGATTTGCCGTTCTGGACCGAAGTGCAGTGCGCCAATGGCGAGAAAAAACCGCATCTGATCGTGCCTTACACGCTTGAGGCCAACGACATGCGTTTTGCTTCGCCGCAGGGTTTTAATACCGGCGAGCAGTTCTATACCTACCTGAAAGACAGCTTTGACGTGTTGTATGCCGAAGGGGAAGCGTCGCCGAAGATGCTGTCGATCGGCATGCACTGCCGCTTACTGGGGCGTCCGGGCAAGTTCCGCGCGTTGCAGCGGTTCCTGGATTATGTCGAGCAGCACGATCGGGTCTGGGTATGCCGGCGGCAGGATATCGCCGAACATTGGGTGGCGCAGCACCCTTTCAAAAAATAACCCGTGCCGGCACGGGTCGATTGATGTGGGCGCCGTAGAGGCGCCCTGAGCAGGATCAGAACAGCACTGAGTAGTTCAGACCAAAGGTGCGGCCACGGCCTTTATAGCTGTACAGCTCTGGCGAGCCGTAGGTTGGGCTGTAAAGGATCGGCGCACGCTGGCCCCAGACGGTGGTGTAATTCTTGTCCAGCAGGTTTTCCACGCTGAAGCTGACTTTCCCCACCGGCAACGCGTAGCTGCCGAGGAAATCGAGGGTGTTGTAACCGTTGATTTTATTCCCGTCGGCATCCGAAACGTCGAACGTCTGCTGCGACTGCATGCGAAGATTCCAGTCGCCCGGAGCCCAATTGACGTAGGCGGTGGCTTTCGACGGGCTGGCGGTGTCGACGGTCAGTTTCTCCCACTTGCCGTCGGTTTTGGTTTCCGATTTGATCAGGTTAAAGGTGGTGCCGGTGCTCCATTCGCTGTTATCGAAGAAGTAATCCACCGCACCTTCCACCCCGTAAATCCGGCGTTTATCCGAATCCAGGTTAATGGTCATGTCGGTTCTGTTGATCGAGATGGTTTTATCCGACAGCGAGTAATAGGCAGCGACCTGGGTACGCAAGTTGTCGCCGGTGTAGCGCCAGCCCAACTCGTAGGCGTTGACCTTGATGCCTTCCAGCTTGGAGTCGTTAACGTTGACGCTTTTCTGCAACTGATAGTGCCCGTTGACCAGCTTATAAGTGCCCGAACCGTAGTACTTCGCCAGATCCGGGATCTCAAAGCCTTGCGAGAAGTTGATCCATGCTTGCTGACGTTCGGTCAGGTGCGCCAGTAAACCGGCGTTGAACAAGGCGTTGTTGTAGTCGGTTTTGCCGCCCGGCACCGCATCGGCGGAGTTCGCCAGACCGTTGGCGATCCCTTGTTGCTGCGCATAGCCGACAAAGTCGTCCACCTTGTTCTCGGTGTACTGATAACGTACGCCGCCGCTGAGGGTGAACATCGGATCGATGTCGTAGCTGGCCTGCAGGAACGGCGCCAGGTTGGTGGTGGTATAACCAGGATAGCGGCCGACGTTATAGGCATTTTCCAGCGTCATACCGCCGGATTGCTGCGCCTTGGCCAGATTGAAGAATTGCTGGTTGGCGTTGAAGCTTTCATGTTCGGCGTCGACGCCGTAAGTCAGCGTCAGGGCGTCAATCGGCTTGCTGTTCAGCGTCAGTTTGCCGCCGTAAAAATCGGTTTTCTGCTGTGAGGCACCGATGCTGGTGACTTTGCCGCTGGTCAGCGTCGGGAACGGGTAGAAGGTCAACGATTCGTCGCGATAATAGACCTGCGCCACCAGATCCTGGCCCCAGAAATCGGTGTTGGAATATTGCAGGTTAATCAGATGGCGTTCGGTGCCCGGTATACGGTCCGAATTCAGGTTGCTGCCGTTGGAGGCCTGGCCCGCACCAGTCACGGCCGAGAAATTTTGCCCCAGATACAGGCCGTGCTTGCCGTCCGACTCGCTGTTGAAATACTGCGTCGTCACCTGCAACTGCTGGTGATCGTCAATGTTAATGGTGCCGGTGCCCATCACGTCGATACGATCGGAATATTGCAGCCCGGTTTGGGTGTTATCAATCAACACCTCATTGCCTTTGCCGTCGTACCAACCGCCGTAACGCTGATAGGAGACCGACAGGCGGCCCGAAGCGTTATCGTTGCCGCCGCTGACTGCCGCCGACACATTCTCGTCGTGATCGTTATGGCCGCCGAAACCGGTTTTTCCGCCTACCTGCAGCTCAACCTGTTTCTCTTTTTGCCCTTTCTTGGTGATGATGTTGATCAGGCCGCCGGTGCTGCCGCCGCCATACAGCGAGGTGGCGCCGGAAATCACCTCAATGTGCTCGATGTTGAACGGATCGATGGAATCCAACTGGCGGCTGTCGCTGCGCGAAGAGTTCAAACGCACACCGTCGATCATCACCATCATCGAACGGCCACGCATGTTCATGCCGTAGTTGGTACGGCCCTGGCTGCTGACATCCATGCCCGGGATCAGTTGCGCCAGGATATCTTTGATCTCCTTGCCGCCCTGGACCTGCTGCTCAATTTCCTGGCTTTCAATCACCCAGGTGGTTTGCGCCATCTCTGCCACGCTACGGTGCGAGCGGCTGGCGGATACCACCATTTGATCTTCGCTTTTTTGTTCTTCTGCCCAGGCCGTCGGCGCAAGCATTGCCAGCAGGCATGGGTTCAATACCCAAAGGTGTTTGCGTTTCATCGTTATTTTTCCAGTGTTCCCATGTTGGTGTGTCATTAAAACTCGGTGTAATTGAGCATGACGTGTTCAGCGCGTGCCGGGGTGGCCGGTTGCTGACTGCGCCATTGGATCACAGCCGGGGTGGACGTTAAATCGAACTGGTCGCGTCCTAAAGCCCGGTTGAGAATACGTGCCGACCGCCAGGCCATCAGGCTGAGCTGGGGTTCGGCGATACCGTGGCTGTGCATGCCGGCGTTGACGGCAAACAGGCAGTTTTCCTGCGGGCCCTGCCACTCGAGGGTGAAGTCGGGCGCAACGCGGTATTGGTCATCGGCCGTGGTCAGCAGACGCTCCGCCAGCGGGGCGAGGAACGCCGGACGATCCTGCTGATAACCGGTGGCGAAGATCACCACATCGGTATCGAAAGTTTCTTTGCCCTGATCGAGGTGGTGATGGGTCACCAACTGATAGCCGTTACCCTGAGCGTGGATCGCCGCCAGCGAACGGCTTGGCAACAGGCGTGCCCAAGGTTTTTCACGCAGTACTTCAAACTGGTGATACATCGCGCGGTAGATGGCCAGCAGCGAATCGCTGGTGATGCCGTCGGAGGTCATTTTCTGCTCGGTCAGCATGCGTTGCTTGGCGCTGTCGTTCAGGCCATAAAAGCTGTCGACGTAGTCCGGCGTGAAGTACTCGTTGGCGAACGCCGCTTCATCCAGCGCATTGTAGTTATTGCGGCGCGAGATCCAGTTCAGTTGCGCCGGTTGGCCCCACTCGGCGCGGAAAATGTTCAGGAACAGATCGGCGCCGCTCTGGCCGCCGCCGACGATGGTGACGCGTTTACCGGTCAGATCCGGGTTGCGCAAGGTCATCTCGCTGGCGTGGAAGCAGCGGTCGTTTTGCTCGGTAACGCAGTCCGGCAGCTTGATGCGCTTGCCGATGCCCAGGCAGACATGGCGCGCCCGGTAGGTAGCGCGCTGGGTGGTGACGACAAACTGGCGTTGCCGATCGTCAAAATCCACGCTCTGAATATCCTGACTAAACTCGAGCGAACTCAGCCCGTTGGCGGCCCAGTCGAGATAATCGGCGAACTCTTCGCGCGACACCGTACGCAGCTCGGTGGTCAGGAAACGGTAGAATTTCTTCCTTTTCACCAAGTAGTTAAGAAAGCTGTACGGATTGGTGGGCGACACCGCGCTGACCAAATCTTTCAGGAAGCTGGTCTGCATATGGCAGTCCGGTACCATCATGCCGGGGTGCCAGGAAAAGTGCGGTTTGCGCTCCAGGAATTTGCCGTTAAAGCCGGCGACTTCACTGCCGAGTGCGGCGATGCTGAGGTTGAAGGGGCCGATGCCGATGCCGATGAAATCCAGAGGCTGATTCATTGGGCAAACTCCTTGGTGACCAAATAAAGAGGGTTATCCAGATCTTGCAGATAGTTTGGCAACATGCGGCTGCCGCCATCCTGCTCCGAATAGGTGAGTTTCACCGGGTTGAGCACCACGCGAATAATTTGTGGTTTGAATAAATCAAAGAGGGCGAAGCGTTCTGCCATGTCCGGGTGCTGCGCCATGTAGCGCTCCAGCACCTGCGCCAGCAGTTGATAGAAACGGGATTCACTGACCCCGCAGGCCTGCATCAACGGCGAGATAAAACGCAGCACGGTGACGAAATGCCCGGTTTGCAAATCATGGATCAGATAGTCGGCGGACAGGCGCACGGTAACGTCCTTCACCACCTTCGGCAGCGAGGCCGCTTCCGGGAAGTCCTGATCCACCAGGCGCATATCGCCCTGGAAGTCTTTCAGCAGCACCCGTTGCGGCACATGGTCCTTCATCACCAGCGTGATGTTTTGGCCGTGGGCGATCAGGGCTACGCCGTAACGGCACATCAGGTGGTACATCGGCAGCACCACCACACTGAACATCTGTTGCAGCCAGGCCTCGGCGCTCAAGCCGGACCGGGCGATGTAGGCACCGATCAGCGGCTGGCCGTGGTTATCGGTTTCCATCAGCGTCGCCATCAGAATGGCCTGCTCGCCGTCTCGCAGATAGCACGAAGGGTTCTCGCGCCAAATCACTCCCAGCATTTCCTGATAGCGATAGGGCGCCTTGGCCAGAGCCGCGTAGGTTTGGTGCGTCATATAGCCTGCGGCCGGCTCGCCGAGGATCTCGGCACCGCTGGCGCGCAGCGTACTGTCTTCGGCAAACACCTGCTGCAGCCAGCGGGAGGCGGCCGGCCCGGCGCTGATGTACTTGCCCGGAATGCCGCGGTAACACGAGGTGTTGTAAATGGTCAGCGGCAGCTTGATGTCGAACGCAGAACGGCGGCTGACATTGGTCAGGGTGCGCAATGATTGCTGCGCCAGATAGCTGTCGCCAAACTCGCCCAGCTCGACCAGTTCCCCTTCGGCTAGCTGCGGCAGGAAGTGCAACGCGATCTTTTGCTGCCACTGCCATGGGTGTAACGGCAACGGGATCCAGTCATCGTTCAGCTCCAGCTCACGCCAGCGGCGGTCAAAGCGCTGGCGTTCATCGCCTGTCATGGCGCTGCCGAGCAGGTTTTCCAGCGGGTAGTTATCGTCGGCACACCAGACAAAGCTGCCCCGTTTGGCCGCGACCCAGTGCAGCCGGAACTGGCCCTGATATTCGGGCGCATACTGCTGCAACGCGGTCAGACCCCAGCCGCGACGGCCTTTGTTGAAGATAAACTTGGGGTGGCCGGCCAGCAGGCATTGCAGCGCGTCGGCGTCGAGCGCAATCAGATCCTGCGCGCTCATGCCGTGGCGGGCGGACAGCAATTGCATATCACCGCGCAGCGTGGCGTACAGATCTTCCAGATGTTCGGCGATCTGCGCATCGTCCATTTTCAGCACCTGCGCCAGCTGGCGCAGCGTTTGGTCGGCCGCCAACGGCTGGCGATCGCAGGCCAGGCTGGCGGCGTCGATGTGCAACCAGCCCCAGATGCCGCGTTTGGCGCTGAAGGTATAACTGGCGTCGCCCAGTGCGATGCGCCATTGGCCGTCATGCTGTTCGGCGCATAGCGTGCGTTCGTATTCCAACTCGGCCAGGATCTTGGCGATCATCTGTCGGTTGACCCGTTGCCAGTTGGCGTAATCTGCGGTGGTCATAAGCCGATCCCCCGGAAGAATTCATCGCGCTGATTCATGATCAGACGCGAACGCTTGTGCGGGAAATCGAACTCTTTTACGGTGTGGTAACCGGCGGTCGGCAGGTGGCGGAACAGGCGCTGGTTGTCGGCGCGCGGCTCGGCGACCACCCGCGTAGTGCGCGGTTCATCCAGATACAGGTAATGGGTCAGGCCGCGCAACCAACTGCGGATATAGTGCGCGCCACGGCGATCTTCCTCGCCGACCAGCATGTGCAGCCCGCGGTCGAACGGTTGCCAGCGGTAGTGGCGGCCAATGCGGTCTTCAGGCGCCCAATAGACTTCGAAATAACCGAACGGGCGATCGTCGAAACACCCCAGCAACGGATAGCAGTAGCTGGAATCCAGCTGGCGTTGCAGGTAGGCGGCCTGTGTCTCGAGCGGGCCGCTCATTTCCCAGAATGCATCGACGCGCGGCGAATTCATCCAACGAGTGAATTGCCCTGCATCGCGTTCTACTTCCGGCAGCCGGAAACTCAGGGTCTGTTTAAGCTGCGGATCGTAACGGCGATAGACCTCGCCATTGGGCCGCATCGGGCGTTGCGGGTACCACAGGCTGCGTTCGGCGTCATACATCATCTGAGCGGAGGCAGGGTTGCGGTCCGCGCCCAGCCACAGCGGCAACTGATAAAACGTCTCGCGTGCCAGATAGTCGCCGCTTGCGAGCGCGAACAGCGCCTGCGCCTGCGGCTCTTCGCGCCATTGCGCATAGGGCAGCGTGATGCCGCTCAACTGCGGTGCGGCTATCAGCAACTGGTCCAGCGCCTGCACCAGCCAGCCTTGCGGCAGGGAACCGGGATAGTGCAGCACCGCGCTGCCGTCCAGGCCCAGCCCGAGTTGCAGCTCCTTTTCCAGCCGTTCACAGCGAAAGCCGCTGCCGGCATGCATCAGTTTGGCTTGCGGCATCATTGGGCGGCTCCCTGGCGCAGCGGATTGACGAAATCAAAGTAGATCACCGCCGGATCGACGATGGTATTTTCGTTGTGGTCGTGCAGGTAACAGAAGAAGTTGCCTTTGCAGTTCCAGTGGCTGCTGTCGAGCACGTAGTCCAGGCACAGTGTGTTTTTGGCCGTGGCGCGCAGGCCGCTCAGCGCGTCGCGCACCCGAGCCATCAGGCTTTCTTCCGTGTCGAAACCGGCGGCAGCCAGCGCGGCGGTCACCGCCAGGCTGGAGTTCACCAGCAGGTAGTAAGGGAAGTAGCGCAGCAATTGCTGTTCGCTGAAGCGGTTTTCCGCATCGGCTTCGCCAATCTCTTCCAGCCACGGCGCGGCATCGCGGGTAAAGCCGCTGCCCTGGCAGTCGCGGTACAGCATGCCGATCGGCAGATCCTGCTGCATCTCCACCAGAATGTTTTGCTGGTGGGCCAGCAGCACCAGCCCGTAATCGGCTTCCGTGCTGAACAGCGGCAACAACACCTGTTGGCAGTAGGCGTCCAGCCAGGCATGGGCGGCTTGTTGCAGCGGCAGATTCAGTCGGGCGGCCAGACGGCGCACTGCGGCGGCCAGCAGGCTGTCACCGCCATCCGGCGCCGCCTGCGTCAGCGTTACCAGCACGTTGGTTTGGCTATGCGGCTGGTCGAACAGCAGGTTATCGCGCAGCGCCATCAGGCTTTCTTCCTGGACGGTACCGTCCGCCGAGCGCAGGCCGGCCCAGCCGTCTTCCTGCATCACGCGGAAGGTCGGATAGCGCGCTTGCAGCTCTTGCCAGCGCGGCGTTTGCGCCAGCCGGGCCAGGCGGATACCGCGTTTTACTTCTTTAACCGACAGGGTGCGCACCGAGTTGGTCAGGCGCACGCTGAGGGAGAATTTGATCATGTCGCGGTTGCCCGCGCTGTACAGCGAGCGTGAGGAGCTGGTTGGCAGCCAGCGCTCGCCGGCTTCGCCCAGATCGCTCAGCAATCCCTGCGCGGCGAGATCCTGGCACCATGTCTGCGTCAGCAGATGGTCGGCCTGCCACGGATGCATCGGCAGCAGCCACACGTCATCGGTAAAGTGCGCCAACAGCTGCGGCGCGCTTTCGGCGGCAAAACGTTGCAGGCGTTGTTGCAGCGTCAGGTTCAGGCTGTCCCCGCACAGGTGGCGCTTATCGACGGCAAACCAGCGCAGCGGGAAGCTGGCGGCAAAGTCCGGCAGGTAGCGGCGCGCCTGCTGCTCATCGAAGGGTTCATGGGATTTCGGCGCCGGGTGGAAGGCGTGGCCGACCAGCAGACCCTGCTCCGCCTGGGCAAAGTTCAGCGGCTTGTCGCGCAGTGAAGGCCAGTCCAGCCGGACATCAATGGCCTGGCGGGTATTATCATGACTTTCCAGCACTCGCTGGCGGAAACGCGCCACCGCTTCATCGGGCAGCTCACCTTTTATCGCCGGTTTCTCCAGCAGCAGGGTGACCAGTTGCTCCATGCTCAGCGCCACGCCAGCACCATCGTCCTGCTGATGCAGATGGGCAGGGAAAAGATACTGATGATGTTGTGTGGGCGAGGTATGGCGTAAGGCAATGCGAATAGCTTGGGTAGATGAAAGCGGAATGTTGAGCTGCGGATACTGTTGGTGGCTGGCGGCTGGAACGATTTGCCAGTCCTGGGTTTCACGCATCAGTGCGTTGAGAAAACATTGGGCAGCCACGTCGGTCGCCGCGGTTTCAAACTGGAGAGTCATGATCCGATTTTCGCTGAGAATCAATTGAGAATGATTCTTATATCAATAATATTTATTGTTATCAATCGTCCTATGATACAATTTTTCAATGATTTTTTCATAACCATATAATTTCATTAACGGTAACCTTACTTTTGATGAGTATTTCACCTTCCGCTAAATCTCTCGCACCTGGGAATACGTCTCCTTCAAACTGGCCGTTGGCGCTGTGCGCCGGTCTGTTGGGCATCGGGCAAAACGGCCTGTTGGTGGCGTTACCGGTGTTGGTCAGTATGACCCACTTGTCACTTTCCGTCTGGGCTGGATTATTGACGCTCGGCTCTATGCTGTTTCTGGCCGGTTCCCCCTGGTGGGGGCGACAGTCTGAAATTCGCGGCTGCAAGTTTGTCGTGACGATGGCGCTTGCCGGTTATTTGTTCAGTTTTGCTTTACTGGCATTGGCCGTTTGGGGGCTGGCGGCCGGCTGGCTTTCACCGATGGCAGGGTTGGGCGGCCTGATCGTGGCGCGCGTTATCTATGGGCTGACGGTGTCCGGCATGGTGCCCGCCAGCCAAACCTGGGCATTGCAGCGTGCCGGCTACGAACAGCGCATGTCGGCGCTGGCGACCATCAGCTCCGGGCTAAGCTGCGGGCGGTTGCTGGGTCCGCTGTGCGCCGCGTTGGCGTTGTCCCTTCATCCGATGGCACCGCTGTGGCTGATGGCCATTGCACCATTAATCGCCTTGCTGGTGGTGTGCCGCCAGCATAACGATCCGCCCTTGCCGCCGGTGGCGCAGCAGCAAAATCGCCTGCGTCTCACCATGGCGCCTTATCTGCTTTGCGCGCTGTTGCTGGCGGCATCGGTCAGCCTGATGCAGCTCGGCCTGGCGCCGCATCTGACCCGTTTGTTCAACCATTCTGCCACGACCGTCAGCCACCATGTTGCCGTGTTGCTCAGCGTAGCGGCGGCCTGTACGCTGCTGGCGCAGTTCCTGGTGGTGCGTCCGCAGCGCTTTAGCGCGCCGCAATTGCTGTTGATTGCGGCGGTATTGATGGTGGCGGGATTAGGGTTGATGTGCGCCCAACCGCTGGCGCTGTTCTATCTCGGTTGCGCGCTGGCTTCCTTCGGTGCGGCGATGGCGACGCCAGGCTATCAGTTGATGCTGAACGATAAATTATCCACCGGCAAAGGCGCCGGGGCTATCGCTACCAGCCATACGCTGGGCTACGGTCTGAGCGCGTTGATGGTGCCGGTGGTGGCAAGATTTTATGGCGAGTCACAGCTGATTGCAGCGGCTCTGATGATGGCCGTCCTGCTGGGCGGTATCAGCGGCTGGCTATGGTGCCGGCAGCGTATTCAGCTACATTCTGCGGGAGAGTAACAGATATGTCCGGCGCATCGAGTTACCGAATTTTTGATATCACACTGAAAGTAAAAGAAAACGTATCGCCTTCCTTGCTGCGCTGCGTTTTCGAAGGCCCGGATGTCCACCGCATGAAGCTGGAGGCGCCGGATCAGCGCATCAAACTGCTGTTCCCGGCCGACGATGGCCAGATCCCACGGCTGGAAAACAGCGATGACTGGTATCGCCATTATATGGCGATCCCGAAAGAGCAGCGCCCGATTATGCGTACCTACACGCTGCGAGCGCTGCGCACTGAACACAATCAGATGGACGTCGAGTTTGTGCTGCATGGCGTGAACGGCCCGGCCTCCGCCTGGGCGACCCATGCCAAGCCGGGGGATACCCTTCAGGCGGTGGCCCCCAATGCGGATTTCGACGGCGACAGCGGCGGCTACGAATGGGCGCCGCCGGCGCATCTGCGGCAGGCGTTGTTGATTGCCGATGAAACGGCGGTGCCGGCGGCGATGGGCATTCTGGAACAACTCGCGCAGCAGGCCAACCCACCGCAGGTGCAGGCGTTCTTTGAGGTGCCGCTGGCGAGCGATTGCCTGAATATGGACCGCTTCCCGTTCGCCGAGGTGTATTGGTTGCCGCGTGACGTCGGGCATCAGCAGATGCACGGCACGCTGCTGGTGGAATCGGTGCGCCAGCGGGTGACCATTCCTGAATCGGCGCGCGCGCAAGCGCAGTCGTTGGCGGAAAACAGCCTGGGCGGCGAACTGCTTTGGGAGCGCGCAGAGGGCGCGAAGGGTTTCTATGCCTGGGTAGCGGCGGAGTCTTCTGCGGTGAAGGCGCTGCGTCGTTACCTGATCGGCGAGCGCGATCTGGACCGCTCTACCGTTAACTTTATGGCTTATTGGTGTTGAGTCGCGGCATCAATATCCGGTTTCGCTTTGGTGGCGAATAGCCAAAATAACGGCGGTTACGCCGTTAAACCGATACAGAACAAGATAACCGCTATTGCCGAAATCGATAGGCCATGCCCTGAATTCAGGTGCCATATCTTTAGCGGCTCATGGCGTCAGGCTGTCCAATTTTTGCGCACGGTGACTTATTCTGCCATCACACTCACATGCGCGGCCACGATGCGCCAGCCGCAGGCCAGCTTGACCCAGGTTTGCATCTGGCGGCCGACGCGTTCGCTGCCCGGGCGGCGAAACTCAGTGCTGGCAACCGCCATATCATCGCCATAGGTGGTAATGACGGTGTTCTCCAGGAGGCGATCCAACCCTTGCGACGGCCGTTGCCGCCGGAAATCGCGGATCTGATCGATGCCGTACAGGTTTTCCGTCGCGCCGTAGCGAACGGTACGCCCATCGTGCCAGAACAGCTCATCCAATACGTCAATGTCATTGCCGATCAGCGCCTGTTCATAGCGATAAAACGCGGCGTTCACTTCAGCCAGCACCGCCGGCCGGTCGATATATTCACTTTTCATCCATTAACCCTGTTTTGCCGGTAAGGAACAGTTTGCCACGCCGCGTTGCTCTAGCGCATAGGCGGCGCGCAGCGCCAAATCTTCACGCCATGGCGGGGCGATAAGTTGCAGGCCGATGGGCAACCCCGAGGCGGTTTTCAGCGGCACCGTCACCACCGGCAGGCCAAGGAACGAAATCGGCTGCGTCAACATGCCCATGCTGGCGCGGATCGGCAGATCGGCGCCATTGATGCGCATCGTTTCCTGACCAAGGCGGGTAGCGCTGCACGGCGTTGCCGGGGCGATGAGAATATCCCAGTGTTCAAACAGCGGCAGCACTTGCTGTTGGAAATGGGCGCGGAAGCGTTGCGCCTGCACATACCAGGCTGCGGGCAGCATGGCGCCTGCCAACAGTCGCTCACGCGACAGCGGCTCAAAGCGTTCCGGCTGGCTGCGCAACTGCGGCAGATAGTGATTGCCCCCCTCGGCGGCACTGATAATAAACGCCGCCGAACGCGCCAGTTCAGCCTGCGGCAACTCAACCTCGGCACAGGCCTCCAGCGCCATCGCGACCTGTTGCACGGCGGCTTTGGCGTCGTCATTGCACCACTGCTGGAAATAGCCTGCGAGCACCGCACAACGTAGCCCCTGCTGGCCGCGTGGCAGCAGCGATTCGGTTTGGGTGATCGGTTTTTCCGCCTGAAAGCGGTCTTCGATATCGGTGCCCTGCATCACGTCGTACACCGCCGCCAGATCCCGTACCCGGCGGGCGAAAGGCCCCACATGATCCAGGCTGGCGACAAAGGGTTGGCTGCCGCTGCGCGACAGGCGGCCGAAGGTCGGTTTCAGCCCGTAAATGCCGCACAGCGACGAGGGCACGCGGATCGAGCCGTTGGTGTCGCTGCCGAGCGAGAAGGTCACCAGCCCGGCGGCGACCGCGGCCGCCGAGCCGCCGGAAGATCCGCCGGCAATGCGCGTGGTGTCGTGCGGGTTGCGGGTTGCGCCGTAGTGGCTATTTTCGGTGGTAAAGCCGTAGGCGTAGGCATCCATGTTCAGCATGCCGGAGAGCAGCGCGCCTTGGGCCGCCAGTTTGCCCACTGCCCAGGCGTCTTGTTTGGCGGGCGCACGGTCGCTGAACAGGCTGGCACCGGCCAGAGTGGTTTCGCCGGTGACGTCGAACAGGTTTTTCACCGCGTAGGGGATGGCAGCCAGGCTCGGCAACGTTTGCCCCTTGGTGCGGAGGCGATCGAGGTGATCGGCTTCACTCAGCATCCGCTCGCGGGTGATGTGGGTATAGGCGTTCAGTGAAGGGTTGAACGTGTCGATATTCTCCAGCGTTTGCTGAGCGATTTCGCGCGCGGAAATCGCCCCCTGTTTAAGGGCGGCGCGGATCTCGGCGATCGATAGTGCGCTTAACGGATTCATGCGCGATACACCCCGGCAATCTCCAGGCGCTGATCGAGCGGGAAGGCCATCAGCGGTTCCGCCATCGCGGCGATGCGGTTGAACTGTGTCAGCAGCTCCTGGCGGCGCGCGTCATCCATTTCCAGAGCCAATATCGCCTCCATCTGGCTGATATAGGCCGCCCAGTCGGTGGCAGGCAGGTTGTTCATAGATATTCCCCTTTAACATGGTGTCTAAAAGCCGGCGGCGCTGCCGTTGCTGCGCGGGTCAAAAGCGCCTTCCAGCATGCCGTTGGTATGACGAACGATGGCGCCGGCATGGCCGACCGCTTCGCTGAAATCGGGCAGCAACTCCACCTCATGGCCGCGCCGGCGCAGATACTCCACGGTTTCTGCGCTGAAACGGCCCTCCAGCTTCAGGGAGTCCGAGCTTTCGCCCCAGGTGCGGCCGAGCAGCCAGCGCGGTGCGCTGATGGCCTGTTGCAGCGGCAACCCTTGCACCACGTGGCGGACAAATACCGCTGCCTGGGTTTGCGGCTGGCCGTCACCGCCCATGGATCCATAGACCAGGGTACGCCCGTCATACAGGCGTGCGGCGGCCGGGTTAAGGGTGTGGAACGGCTGTTTGCCTGGTGCCAGCGCCAGCAGGTGGGCGGCATCCAGGCTGAATGACGCGCCGCGGTTTTGCCACAGCACGCCGCTGTGCGGCAGAACGACGCCGCTGCCGAATTCGTGATAAATGCTCTGAATAAAGGACACCGCCAGACCGCTGCTGTCCATCACCCCCATCCAAACGGTGTCGCCCGGGCCTTTGCCTTTCCCCCAAGCGGCGGCCTGGTGGGGATCGATGCGTTTGGCCAACGCATCCAAATGCTCGGCTTCCAGCAGCGCCTGCGGATCCTGCGTCATATGACGAGGATCGGTGATGAATTGATCGCGCAGGCCGAAAGCCAATTTGGTAGCCTCCACAATGCCGTGCACCACGGCGCCTTCGCTTTGGCCGGCGAGCGGCAGCCGATCGGTCAGCCCGAGGATAGCCAGCGACACCAGGCCCTGAGTGGGCGGCGTCAGATTGAAAACTTCGCCTTTCTGATGCTCCAGCCGCAGCGGCGTGCGGCGGCGCGGTCGGTAATCCGCCAGATCCTGCGCGGTGAGCGGCATGCCCAGCAGGGCCATATCCTCTGCCATGCTGTGCGCCAGTGGGCCGCGATAGAAGCTGTCCAACCCGTCTTCGGTCAGCGCGATCAGGGTATCTGCCAGTTGCGGTTGGCAGAAACGTTGGCCGGCGTGGGGGATTTCCCCGTGCGGCAGGTAAGTGCGGGCAAAATGTTCCAGCTCCGCCAATTCATGATATTTGCTGCGGGTGGCGGCTTCCTGCGAGGCGGTGACCGGAATGCCGTCCGCAGCATAGCGAATGGCATCGGCCAACAGGCGCGGCAGCGGTAACGGCTCATTGCCCAATTCGGCGGAGTAATCCAGCGCGGCTTGCCAGCCGCCGACGGTGCCGGCCACGGTCAGCGCCGCCTTCGGCCCACGGTGCGGAATATGACTTTCACCGGCGTAGAAATCCAGCGTAGCCAGGGAACCGGCGGCACCGCTGGCGTCAATCGCGACCGGATCGCCCTGCGGCGGAACAATCAGCCAGAAACCGTCGCCCCCCAGGCCGTTCATGTGCGGGTAAACCACCGCGATAGTGGCGGCCGCGGCGACCATCGCCTCAATGGCGTTGCCGCCTTCGCGCAGGACCGCCAGCGCGCTTTCGCTGGCGAGGTGATGCGGCGTGACCGCCATGCCCAATGGCGCGGTGTTGCTGTTAATCATTTCTTGGCCCTTTTTTGAGGTCAGCATCTGATTCAATACAAGCAAGAGGCGTTCCATATTTTTCCGGGGGACAATAATTGCTTGCCAGCGGGTGGATTGGCCGTGTTATGTTCCGCTGAAACGAACGTTACAGCAGGAGTGGCGATGAAGCAGATTGATGAACGCCTGCGCAGTGAATACCCGCAGTTGACGCCGCAGGAACAGCGGGTGGCCGATTTTATCTTCGATCACTTCGATGACCTGATCAGCTACAACAGCGCCGAGCTGGCACGCCTGAGCGGCGTTTCCAAGGCTACCGTCAGCCGTTTGTTCAAGCGACTGGGTTACCAAAGCTATCGCGAAATGCGCGACGAACTGCGCACCTTGCGCCAGAGCGGCATGCCGTTGACCGATAACCGCGATGCGGTGCAGGGCAACACCCTGCTGGCGCGCCACTACAAGCAGGAAATGGCCAATCTCACGCACTGGGTGAACCATATTGATGCAAACCAGTTCAACGCGGTGATCGCCGCGCTGGTCCAGGCGCGGCGGGTGGTGCTGATGGGGTTTCGCAACAGCTATCCGGTGGCGATGCACCTGCGCCAGCAACTGATGCAGGTGCGCGAAAATGTGCTGCTGGTGCCACAGCCTGGGCAGACGCTGGCCGAAGAATTGGTCGATCTGAGTACGCAGGATGTGGCGGTGGTGGTGGCATTTCGCCGCCGACCGCGCCAGTTGCGGGCGTTGCTAACGCAATTGCAGGTCCAGCAGGTGCCGACGCTGCTGGTGTGCGAACCGCAGGCACAGGCACTGATCCCGCTGGCGAGCTGGCATCTGGCGGCGCCGCTTGACAGCGTTTCCGCCTTTGACAGCTACTCCGCCGCCATGAGCCTGGCTAACCTGCTCAGCAACGCTTTGCTGCACGAGACGTTGGCGCAAGGGCGGCAGCGCATTCATCAGATCGCCGACCTGTATAACGATTTGGACGAGCTGGAACAGCGCTGATCTCAGCGCTATTTTGGTGCTTTTGCACTTTGATGGTGCGATTTTTTCCCCACTTTATGCCTTTCCCCTGCCGCTGCAGCGGCAGGGGAAATCCCCTCCTGATGCCTTAACTTACGGGCAATAAAGCAGAACGTTCCCCGCGCGGCTGATTGGCACATTAGTTGCAAAGTGATAATCAAAGAATCTTTTGTTTCATCACTTCACCATCGGGGATAATCTATGAACTTCAAGAAAATCGGGGTAGCGACATTGGGTGCGGTTTTGCTAATGGCGCAGGCCGCCTCTGCGATGGCGGATCAATTACAGGAGATCCAGCAGCGCGGCGTACTGCGGGTGGCTGTGCCGCAGGACTTCCCGCCGTTTGGATCCGTGGGCACCGATCTGCAACCGCAGGGTTATGACATCGACATGGCGCATTATCTGGCCGACAAGATGAAACTTAAGTTGCAGTTGGTGCCGGTCACCAGCGCCAACCGGGTACCTTATCTGCAAACCGACAAGGTCGATCTGGTGATCTCCAGCCTGGGCAAAAACCCGGAACGCGAGAAGACCATTGCGTTTAGCCGCGCCTATGCGCCGTTCTTCCTCGGGGTCTTCGGGCCGAAAGAGGCGGTACTGGGCGATGCCGCACAGCTGGACGGCAAAACCGTCGGCGTGACGCGCGGCGCGGTCGAAGACATGGTGCTGAGCGATACCGCGCCGAAGGGCGCGCAGATCAAGCGCTATGAGGATAACAACACCACGCTGTCGGCCTACCTGTCCGGCCAGGTGCAGTACATCGCCACCGGCAATCTGGTGGTGAGCGCCATCGCGCGGCAGAACCCGACCAAAGCGCCGGTCGCCAAGTTTATGCTGAAAGACTCGCCGTGCTTCGTTGGCCTGCGCCTGGGTGAACCGGCGTTGAAAGCGAAAGTGGATGAGCTGATTGAACAGGCACTGAAGGACAACACCCTGAACGGCCTGTCGGAAAAATGGCTGAAAGCGCCGCTGCCTGCCAACCTTGGTGCATAACGGGAGCGCCTGATGACCTATCAGCTGAATTTTCCCGCTCTGTGGCCCTATATGCCCGAACTGCTGGCCGGTCTGCTGACCACCATCGAGCTGACGGCGTTGGCCACTTTGATGGGCGTCGCGCTGGGGATTTGCGGCGCGGCGATCCGCAGCGGCAAGGCTAACCTGCTTAGCCATATTTGGGGCATTTACGTCGAGGTAGTGCGCAATACGCCGTTTGTGGTGCAGCTGTTCTTCATCGTGTTCGGCCTGCCTAGCCTGGGCTGGAAACTGACCGCCGGGCAGGCGGCGCTGTTGGCGATGGTGATCAACCTGGGCGCCTACAGCACCGAAATCATTCGCGCCGGCATTCAGGTGACGCCGAAAGGCCAGTGGGAAGCCGGGCGAGTGCTGGGGTTCAGCCGCAGCCAGACGTTTCTGCGCATTGTGCTGCCGCCGTCGTTGCAGCGAATTTATCCGGCGCTGGTCAGCCAGTGCATTATCGTCATGCTGGGATCATCGGTGGTGTCGCAGGTGTCGTTCGAAGAATTGACCTTCGCCGCCAACCTGATCCAGTCGCGCACTTTCCTCAGTTTTGAGGTGTATCTGGTGACGACGCTGTTTTATCTGCTGTTATCGGTATTGATGCGCCAGCTGTTGCTGGCCGCCGGACGGCGCTTTTTGGGGAGCCAGGGCTGATGCTGACTTTTACCGACTGGGACATTGTGCGCAATCTGCTGCTGGCGGCGCGCTGGACGTTGCTGCTGTCGCTGACGGCGTTCTTCGGCGGTACTTTGGTGACGCTGCCGCTGTTATTGCTGCGCCTGAGCAAGCGCAAGTGGGCGATGCGTTTTGTCCGCTTCTATTCCGAGCTGTTTCAGGGTACGCCGCTGCTGATGCAGCTGTTTCTGGCGTTCTTCGGCCTGGCGCTGTTCGGCATCGACGTCAGCCCCTGGGCTGCTGCCGCGCTGGCGCTGACACTGTTCACCAGCGCTTTTCTGGTGGATATCTGGTCCGGCAGCATCGCTGCCCTGCCGAAAGGGCAGTGGGAAGCGTCGCGTTGCCTGGGGCTGAGTTTTGGCCAGACTCTGGGGCGAGTGATTGTGCCGCAGGCGGTACGTATCGCCATCGCGCCCACCGTCGGGTTTTCGGTGCAGGTGATCAAGGGCACCGCGTTGGCCTCGATCATCGGTTTTATCGAGCTGACCAAGGCCGGCACCATGCTGAACAACGTCACTTATCAGCCGTTTAAAGTGTTTGGCCTGGTCGCGCTGGGCTATTTCCTGATGTGTTACCCGCTGTCGCGTTACAGCCATTATCTGGAGAAGAAATTCCATGCCGCTCATCACAATTAATCAGGTTCAGAAATATTACGGCCAGAACCATGTGCTGAAGGGCGTGGATCTGGATATCGACATGGGCCAGGTGATATCGATTATCGGCCGCAGCGGTTCAGGCAAGAGCACGCTGTTGCGCTGTATCAATGGGCTGGAAGGGTATCAGGAAGGCAGCATCAAATTGGGCGGCATGACCATTACCGACCGCGATTCGCAGGCGCGTGAAATCAGCCGCTCCATCGGCATGGTATTTCAGAACTTTAATTTGTTCCCGCACATGACTGCGTTAGAGAACGTGATGTTGGCGCCGCGCCGGGTGCTGAAAAAAAGCCCCGCCGAATGCCGCGAACTGGCGGAGGAGATGTTGAACAAGGTCGGACTGGGCGAGCGAATGCACTATTCACCGGCCAATCTTTCCGGTGGGCAGCAGCAGCGCGTGGCGATTGCCCGGGCGCTGGCGATGAACCCTAAGGTGCTGCTGTGCGATGAAATTACCTCGGCGCTGGATCCTGAGCTGGTGGGCGAGGTGCTGAAGGTGCTGGAGCAACTGGCCAAAGAGGGCATGACGCTGATTCTGGTGACCCATGAAATGAACTTTGCTCGCGAGGTCGGTGATCGGGTGGTGTTTATGCACCAGGGCAAGGTTTGGGAGCAGGGCGACAGCCGCACGCTGTTCGCTAATCCGCAAACGCAGGAATTAAAACAGTTTATCGCTTCGGTCCGTGGGCTGACAGAGGCCTGACCGGGGTGAGTGGAATAATAACTTATTAAGTTGGTAAGGAATGAACATGCTAGATATCACCCAGTTCGATCAGATTAACCCGCCGGCTCGCCTGTTGATGGGGCCGGGGCCGATCAATGCCGATCCGCGCGTGTTGCGCGCCATGTCGAGCCAGCTGATCGGCCAGTACGATCCGGCGATGACCGGCTACATGAATCAGGTGATGGAGCTGTACCGCGCGCTGTTCCGTACCGAAAACCGCTGGACCATGTTGGTGGACGGCACCTCGCGTTCCGGTATTGAGGCCATGCTGATCTCCTCGATTCGCCCCGGCGACAAGGTGTTGGTGCCGGTGTTTGGCCGTTTCGGCCATCTGCTGTGCGAAATTGCCCGCCGCTGCCGTGCCGAGGTGCACACCATCGAGGTGCCCTGGGGTGAAGTGTTCAGCGCCGATCAAATTGAAGACGCGATCAAGAAGGTGCGCCCGCGCTTGCTGTTGACGGTGCAGGGCGATACGTCCACCACCCTGTTGCAGCCGCTGGAAGAATTGGGTGACATCTGCCGCCGCCACGGCGTGCTGTTCTACACCGACGCCACCGCCTCCTTCGCCGGCAACCCGCTGGAAACCGACGCCTGGGGGCTGGACGCGGTATCCGCCGGCCTGCAGAAATGCCTGGGCGGCCCGTCCGGCAGTTCACCCGTCACCCTCAGCCCGCAATTTGAAGAGATCGTCCGCCGCCGTAAATGCGTGGAGCAGGGCATTCGCACGGCTGACCATGCCGACGGCGACGACGAGATGATCTACTCCAACTATTTCGATCTCGGCATGATCATGGACTACTGGGGCCCGGAGCGGCTGAACCACCATACCGAAGCTACCAGCATGCTGTTCGCCGCGCGCGAATGCGCCCGGGTGATCCTGGAAGAAGGGCTGGAAAATACCATCGCCCGCCACAAACTGAACGGCGCGGCGATGCTGGCCGGCATTCAGGGCATGGGGCTGGAGGTGTTCGGCGATCTCGATAACCGCATGAACAACGTGCTGGGCGTGGTGATCCCGCAACAGGTTCACGGCGAGCAGGTGCGTCAGATGATGCTGAATGATTTCGCCATCGAGATCGGCACCTCGTTCGGCCCGCTGCAGGGCAAGATCTGGCGTATCGGCACCATGGGTTACAACGCACGCAAAGACTGCGTGTTGCAGACCCTGACCGCGCTGGAGGCGGTGCTGAACCGGCTGGGCTTCGCCAGCACGCAGGGCGAAGCCTTGCAGGCGGCCTGGAATACCTACGACGCCGGGATCCGCTGATGGCGGCGCTGTTAACCGCCCAGGAGGCGGAACAGGCGGCGGCTCGCGTCATGGCGCGCTGCGATGCGCTGGCGGCGATCAGCGCCACGCCGGGCCAGTTGACGCGGGTCTATCTGTCGCCGGAACATCGGCGTGCCAACCAGTTGGTGGGCGACTGGATGCGTACCCTTGGCATGACTGTGCATCAGGACAGCGTCGGCAATATCTGCGGCCGTTACGAAGGCCAAACGCCAGGCGCACCGGCGTTGCTGCTCGGTTCGCATCTGGATACGGTGCGCAATGCCGGCCGCTATGACGGCATGCTCGGCGTACTGACCGCACTGGAAGTGGTGGCGCATCTGCATCGGCAGCAGCGGCGTTTGCCGGTGGCGGTGGAGGTGATTGGCTTCGCCGATGAAGAAGGCACCCGCTTTAGCGTTGCCCTGTTGGGCAGTCGGGGTATCACCGGGCAGTGGCCTGCCGAGTGGCTGGAACGGACCGATGCCGAGGGGATCAGCATGGCGCAGGCGCTGCGCGAGTTTGGGTTGGATCCTGCTGCGGTGGGTGAGGCTAAGCGTGCGCAACGGGATATCTGCGGTTATCTGGAGCTGCATATTGAGCAGGGTCCATGCCTGGAGGCGGCCGATTTGGCGCTGGGGGTGGTGACGGCAATCAACGGCGCTCGCCGGCTCAACTGCACCTTTACCGGCGAGGCGGGCCATGCGGGCACCGTGCCGATGGGGCAACGCAAAGACGCGCTGGCGGCGGCGGCAGAATGGATGGTGGCCGTCGAGACGATCACCACGGCCTGCGATCCGCATCTGGTGGCCACCGTCGGCAGAATCGAAAGCCTGCCGGGAGCGGTCAACGTCATCCCCGGCGAGGTAAAACTGTCTCTCGACGTGCGCGGCCCGGATGATGGTCCGTTGGCGGCGTTGCTGGTGCAACTGCTGGCACAGGCTGAGGCGATCTGTGCGCGTCGGGGGCTGAGTTTTGCCAGCGAAGAGTTTTACCGCATAAATGCAACAGCCTGTGATGCAAATTTGCAACGGCGTTGGCAGGACGGCGTGATGCAGGTACAAGGCCGCAGTATGGCGCTGCCGAGCGGCGCCGGGCACGATGCGATAGCCGTGGCGGCCTGCTGGCCGGTGGGTATGCTGTTTGTGCGCTGCGATCGCGGTATCAGCCATCATCCGGCTGAGGCCGTCACTCAAGCCGATGTGGCGTTGGCGATTCAGGCCTACTGCCAGACGGTTGGCAGTTGGGAGGAAGCCTGATGGATTTGCAAGCGTTTAACCGGCTGTCGCCGCTGGAAGCTGAGCGGTTGCTGCGCCCCTGCGTGGATATTCCTTCCTGGATCGGTGCGGTAATTGCCGCCCGGCCTTTCGCCGGCATTGATGCCGCACTGGAGCTTGCCCGGCAGGCGTCACAGCGCTGGCAGGAGGAGGACGTCAATCGGGCGTTGGCACAGCATCCACGCATTGGTGAACGCGCCAACGGGGCAGGCCGTGAGGCGCAGTTTTCCCAGAGAGAGCAGGCGGCGGTCAATACGGAGGACGCCGCACTGACCGAGGCGCTGCTGGCAGGCAATCGGCGTTATGAAGCGCGATTTGGTCAGGTATTTCTGATCCGCGCCGCCGGCCGTGATGGCCATACTATATTGCGTGAGCTGGAACGTCGGTTGGACAACAATGCGGAGCAGGAGCAGCGGGAAATCGCCGAACAGCTGCGCGAAATCGTGATGCTGCGTTTTAAGGAGTTATTGAGCGATGAGTAATATCAGCACCCATATTCTGGACACTTCTCTCGGTAAACCTGCGGCAGACGTGCGGGTGTGGCTGGAGAGAGAGCACGACGGGCAGTGGCGGATGCAGGCCGAAAGCCATACCGATGCCGACGGCCGCGTGCGCTACCTGACGCCGGATGGCCTGACCGCCGGACATTACCGTCTGTATGCCGATCTGGGCGGTTATTTTGCCGCAGGCCGGCGCGATACGCTGTACGCCACGGCGATTATCGATTTTGTCGTCGGCGATGCGACGCAGCATTACCATTTACCGCTGTTAATCAGCCCCTATTCGTACTCGACCTACCGCGGCAGTTGATCTGATCCACTGACGTACCCTCGGGCGCGGCGTACCGCGCTCCCGGATTCAATCACCCAGTCAACGGGGGAAATATGGCTCTGTCTCAGGATAAGGGTGCGGCCTCGTGCTGCCCGGAAGATGAAAAACTGCCGCTGGGAAAAACCTTTGCTTTCGGCCTGCAGCATATTTTAACCATGTACGGTGGAATTATCGCGCCACCCTTGATCATCGGCTCGGCTGCGGGTTTAGGCGCGCCGCAGATTGGCATGCTGGTGACGGCGGCGCTGTTTGTCAGTGGGCTGGCGACGTTGCTGCAAACCCTCGGCCTGCCCGGCCTGGGTTCACGCCTGCCGCTGGTGCAGGGCGTTTCCTTCGCCGGGGTGGCGACCATGGTGACTATCGTCACTGGGGACGGCGGGCTGCCTGCGGTATTCGGTGCGGTGATCGCCGCTTCGCTGGCGGGGCTGTTGATCGCGCCGTTTTTCTCGCAAATTATCCGCTTCTTCCCGCCGGTGGTGACCGGCACCGTGGTGACGGTGATCGGCCTGTCTTTGATGCCGGTGGCGGTGCGCTGGGCGATGGGCGGCAACGCCAAGGCGGCGGATTGGGGGGCGACCGGGAATATTGGCCTGGCCGCTTTCACACTGGCGGTCATTTTGTTGCTCAATAAGATCGGTTCCCCGACGTTGAAGCGGTTGTCGGTACTGCTGGCGATGGCCGTGGGCTGCGTAGCGGCGGCGCTGGCGGGGAAAGTGAGCTTTGCCGCCGTGGGCAACGGGCCGTGGCTGGCCTTCCCCGAACCTTTCGCCTACGGTTGGCCAACCTTCGAGCTGAGCGCGATCCTGTCCATGCTGTTGATCGTGCTGGTGCTGTTGACGGAAACCACCGCCGGGCTGATGGCGGTGGGGGAAATTGTGGGTTCGCCGGTCAATTCGCGTCGTATCGCCAAGGGGCTGCGCGCCGATATGCTCTCCAGCGCGCTGTCGCCGGTATTTAACTCATTTCCGCAAAGCTCGTTTGCCCAGAATATCGGCCTGGTGGCGATCACCGGCGTGAAAAGCCGTTTTGTGGTCAGTGCCGGGGGCGCCATTCTGGTGCTGCTGGGCGTGTTGCCGGTTCTGGGGCGGCTGGTGGCCTGCATTCCGCTGCCGGTATTGGGCGGTGCCGGCGTGGTGCTGTTCGGTTCGGTGGCTGCCAGCGGCATTCGCACTCTGGCGAAGGTGGAGTATAAGGACAACATGAATCTGGTGGTGGTGGCGACGGCGATTGCCTTCGGCATGATCCCGATTGTGATGCCGACTTTTTACGATCAGTTCCCGAATTGGGTCCGCACTTTGCTGCATTCTGGCATTAGCGCGTCGTGTCTGGCGGCGCTGTTGCTGAATCTGTTGTTCAACCGGATCGATGCGGCAGAGAAAAATGCGACGGAGGAGGAGCTTTCCTGAAGAGAGCGGGCGCAGCGGACTGCGCCCGTAAGGATCAAAGGATCAATCGTGCCGCAGGAAGCTGTCGGCATCGCGCCAGGCCGGGAAAGCGCTGCGGTAACTCTGCAGGTTTTCCAGCGACAGTTCGGCGTCCAACCGTGCGGCGGCGCCCGGTTCCGCCTGCGCCAGCGTTTCGCCTTGCGGGCTGAGGATCAGGCTGTCGCCACTGTAGTTCAGCCCGTTGCCGTCTTCGCCAACGCGGTTGCAGCCGGCCACGTAGACCTGATTCTCAATGGCGCGCGCGGCCAGCAGCGTTTGCCAATGTTTGCTGCGCGGCGCCGGCCAGTTGGCGACGTACAGCGCCAGATCGTAATCCTGCTGGTAGCGGGACCACACCGGGAAGCGCAGGTCGTAACAGATCTGCGGCAGAATGCGCCAGCCGCGCCATTCGAAAATCTCGCGTTTTTTACCGGCGCGGTAATGCAGGTGCTCGCCGGCCATGCGGAACAGGTGGCGCTTATCGTAAGCATGCACCCGGCCGTTCGGTTCGACCAACAAGAAACGGTTGACCGCGCCCTCGGCAGTTTTCAGCGCCACGCTGCCACCGACCAGAGCGTTGCTTTTGCTGGCCCAGCCGTGCAGCCAGGCGATCACCTGTTGTTCCGGCAGCGCGCTTTCCCCGGCGTCCATCGCGAAACCGGTGGTGAACATTTCCGGCAGCACGATCAGATCGCGGCCGGTCAGCGGTGCCAACTGCTCATCGAAATGGCGCAGGTTGGCTTCGCCGTCGCGCCAGACCAGCGGTTGCTGCAACAGGGTAATTTTTAAAGTCGACATAACCGCTCCGCAGCCGCATCCAGCGTGGCGTCCTGTTTAGCGAAGCACAGCCGGATCAATTTATGAGGGAAAGGATCGGCACAGAAGACCGACAGCGGAATTGCCGCCACGCCCACGTGCTCGGTTAACCAATGACAGAAAGCGACGTCATCCAAATCGGAGACCGCGCTGTAATCCGCCAGCAAGAAGTATGTACCTTCACAGGGTAAAATTTCCAGTCGGCTGTTTGACAGCGCCTGCACGAAGCGATCGCGCTTGGCGCGGTAAAACGCCGACAACTGTTGCCAATGCTCCGGCTCGCTGCGCAGCATATCCGCCAGCGCCAGCTGTGCCGGGGTATTGACCGAGAAAGTCAGGTATTGATGCACTTTACGGACTTCGGCGCTCAGCGCGGCGGGGGCCACGCAATAGCCCACTTTCCAGCCGGTCATGTGGAAGGTTTTGCCGAAAGAGGAGACTGCAATGGCACGTTGCCGCAGTTGCGGATGGGCCAGCACGCTGGCATGGCCGCCCTGGGCAAAGCAAATATGCTCATACACTTCGTCGCTCAGCACATAGATTTCGTGATCGCTAATGGCATGCCACAGCTGTTGCATATCTTCCGCCTGCCAGGTGGTGGCGGACGGGTTGTGCGGCGTATTGAGGATCACCAACCGGGTACGTGGCGAAAGCAATTCGGCAAACTGCTGCCAGTCCACGCTGAACGCAGGGGGTTGTAGCGCAATGCGTTTCAATATGCCGCCGGACAGCGTGACCGCCGGCGCATAGCTGTCGTAGCTCGGGTCGAAACAAATCACTTCATCGCCGGGGCGCACCAACGCGCTGATGGCAGCGAACAGCGCTTCAGTAGCGCCGGCCGTCACCGTGATTTCGCAGGCGGCGTCCGGCAGCCAACCGTACAGCCCGGCGGTTTTCTCGGCGATGGCTTCGCGCAATGGCGCAACACCGGTCATTGGGGCATATTGGTTGGCACCCTGGCTGACGTGCCAGGCCAGGCGATCTTTCAGATAATCCGGGCCATCGAAATCGGGGAATCCCTGTGACAGGTTGATCGCCTGATACTGCGCCGCCAGCGCACTCATCTGCGTGAAAATGGTGGTGCCCAGAGCGGGCAATTTACTGTCGGGAATCAATGCTGACGTGCTCATAGCAGGCTAATACTCCTGGCGCTTAGGTTGCCGTCAATATAACACGATGTTAGTATTTGGCAATCAAGACGCTTAGATGGCTAAATGAAGAAATGATCTAACTATATAAGCAAATCATTCTAAGCTTCACCTGCTGGACGACCTTACTGACCTGGAAAAATAATGACAGAAAATCCGCAACTTACAGCGCTACTGGCTGCCTGCCACTGGATTGGCGAAAAGGGCTGGTGCCCGGCGACCGGCGGCAATATGTCGCTGCGTCTCGACAATCAACGCTGCCTGGTGACCGAATCCGGCAAGGATAAAGGCAGCCTGACCGAAACGGACTTCCTGCTGGTGGAAACCGCGACCAATCATGTGCCGAGCGGTCGCACGCCTTCGGCGGAAACCGGCCTGCATACCCTGATTTACCGGCTGTATCCGCAGATAGGTGCGGTACTGCACACCCATTCGGTGAATGCGACCGTACTGTCGCGCGTTGAGCGCAGCGATGGCCTCGTGTTGCAGGGCTATGAAATGCAAAAATCGCTCGGTGGCCAGAGCAGCCATCTGGACAGCGTGATCATTCCCATTTTCGATAACGATCAGGATATTCCGCGGCTTGCGGCGCGCGTGGCGGCTTATGCCGAAGTGACGCCACTGCAGTACGGTTTTCTGGTTCGTGGACACGGCCTGTATTGCTGGGGCCGCCAGGTTGCGGAAGCCCGTCGTCACCTTGAAGGGCTGGAATTCCTGTTCCAGTGCGAACTGCAACGCCGTTTACTGGAGGCTAAATGATCCGCGCCATCGTCACCGATATTGAAGGCACCACCAGCGATATCCGCTTCGTGCACCAGGTGCTGTTTCCCTATGCGCGTGAGCGGCTGGCTGAGTTTCTCCGTGAGCACGCCGCCGATGCCGAAGTGGCTGCACCGCTGGCCGCGCTGCGGCAGGAGATTGACCAGCCGCAAGCGGACATTGAGCAACTGATTGCCGCGCTGTACCGTTTTATGGATGAAGATCGCAAATCCACCGCGCTGAAGGCGCTGCAGGGCATCATTTGGCGCAGCGGCTACCGGAACGGTGATTTTCGCGGCCATCTGTACCCGGAAGTGGCTGGGCAACTGGCCGCCTGGCAGCAGCAAGGGCTGAAACTGTACGTCTACTCTTCCGGCTCGGTGGAGGCGCAAAAGCTGCTGTTCGGCTACAGCGACGCCGGGGATTTGCAGCCGCTGTTCAGCGGCTATTTCGATACCCACGTCGGCGCCAAGCGTGAAACCGCTTCGTACCGAAATATCGCCGCTGAAATCGGCATTGCGCCCGACGAGCTGTTGTTCCTTTCCGACATTCATCAAGAGTTGGACGCCGCACGCGCCGCAGGCTGGCGTACTTGCCAGTTGATCCGCGACGATGCCGACGCGCAGAGCCGGCACCCGCAGGTTAACCGTTTTGATCAGATCGATTTAGGGGAGTTTGCCTCATGAGTGGATTGACCATTTTCAGCGATAAAGAGCCGCAGCAGCCGTTATGGCAAAGCCAGGATGCCGAGGCTATTCAACGGCAACTGGCGCAAATTGGCGTGCGCTTCGAGCGCTGGCAGGCGGATCGCGAGCTGGGTGAAAACCCGGAGCCGGCGGCGGTGATTGCCGCCTATCAGCACGAGATTGATCGGCTGGTGGCGGAGAAAGGTTATCAAAGTTGGGACGTGATCAGCATGCGTCCGGATAATGAGCAACGCGAAGTCTTGCGCAGCAAATTTCTTTCCGAACATACGCACGGCGAAGATGAGGTGCGCTTCTTTGTGGCCGGCGCGGGGCTGTTCTGCCTGCATCTGGATGGCAAGATCTTCCAGATCCTGTGCGAGAAGAACGATCTGATCTCGGTACCGGCCAATACCCGTCACTGGTTCGATATGGGGTCGGCGCCCAACTTTACCGCGATCCGCGTCTTCGATAATCCGGAAGGTTGGGTCGCGCATTTTACCGGCGACAGGATCGCCGATGCCTATCCGCGCCTGGATTAACGTTTAACGGGGCGGTTCTCGCGCCCCGTTATTGATTACCCCAGCGCCTGCTGGAAGATCCCGTCATTGACCTGTTGCGGCGTAATCACGCCGCTGTCGAACACCCAACCGCTAATCAGCGCCGCAGGCGTCACGTCAAACGCCGGGTTATAAACCGGGGCATCGGCAGGTGCCCACTGGCATGATCCGAAACTGCCGGACACGCCGGTCACTTCGGTTGCGGCCCGTTGCTCAATCGGGATGGCCGCGCCGTTCGGGCAGTGCGGATCGTGGGTGGTGTGCGGAGCGGCCACGTAGAACGGAATGCGGTGATAGTGCGCCAGCACCGCCAGGCTGTAGGTGCCAATCTTGTTGGCGACGTCGCCGTTGGCGGCAATACGGTCTGCGCCAACCCACACGGCATCTACCTGGCCCTGCGCCATCAGGCTGGCGGCCATCGAATCGCAAATCAGCCGGTAGGGAATGCCGAGCTCGCCCAGTTCCCAGGCGGTGAGGCGACCGCCTTGCAGTAATGGACGGGTTTCGTCGACCCACACCTGTTGTACTTTCCCTTGCTGATGGGCGCGCAGCAACACCCCGATAGCCGTGCCGACGCCGGCGGTCGCCAAACCACCGGTATTGCAATGGGTCAGCAGGCGGCTGCCGGGCTGCACCAGTTCCGCGCCATGGTCAGCAATACGCTCGCACAACTTACGGTCCTCTTCCACCAATCGCAACGCTTCTTCCACCATCGCAGGCACCCACAGCGGTTGTGCCAGAGCCTGCTTCATGCGGTCCAGATTGTTCATCAGATTCACCGCCGTCGGGCGCGAGGCGCGTAAGGTGGCCAACGCTTGCTCCAGTTCTTCACGCGGCAGGCCGCGTTCCGCCAGCAGCGCCAGCAACAGGCTGGCGGACAGGCCGATAAGCGGTGCGCCCCGTACCCGCAAGGTGAGGATGTGATCGACCAACTCTTCTACGGTGTCACATTGGCGCCACTGTTTTTCCTGCGGCAAAGCCTGCTGATCGAGGATCCAAAGTCGGTTGTCACTCAGGGTCAAACTGGTGGTGTTAAGCGATTGCATCGGCAGTTAAATCCTTGTTGCGTTGTTATTGCATCTGAAAAGGTATTCTGCCAACATGCCATACGGATGTATAGACGTCCAAATGCTTTTGCGTCTAAAAAAATAACATCGCTGTGTCAGTGAGAAAAATCAGAGGGGTTGGGAATGTCGCTTTATCGTACCTTTACTGCTGCCGATGCCGTTGAATATGCCCGCCAATACGGGCAGTTGGCCGATCCGCAGGCGCTGGTGAGCGCTGACGAGATTGGTGACGGCAACCTGAACCTGGTGTTCAAAATCCGCGATCGCGACGGCGTAAGCCGGGTGATCGTCAAGCAGGCGTTGCCGTACGTACGCTGCGTGGGCGAATCCTGGCCGCTGACCCTGGATCGGGCGCGCATTGAAGCGGAAACCCTGTTGATACACGGCAGCGTTTGCCCACGGCATACGGTGAAGGTGCTGCATCACGATCCTGAATTGGCGGTGATGGTGCAGGAGGATCTTTCCGATCACCATATCTGGCGCAACGAGCTGATCAAAGGCCACTATTACCCGTTGGCGGCCGGACAACTGGCAGAATATCTGGCGCAAACCCTGTTTCATACCTCCGATTTTTACCAGACAGCACAACAAAAAAAGGCCGAAGTCAGCCGCTTCACCAACCCTGAGCTGTGCCAGATCACCGAAGATCTGTTCTTTACCGATCCTTATATCGATCACGAACGCAACCAGTTCGACGAGGCACTGTTGCCGCAGGTACGAGCGCTGCGTGACGATACCGCGTTGAGGCTGGCGGTGGCCGGGCTGAAGCACCGTTTCCTTAGCAAGGCGGAAGCGCTGCTGCACGGCGATATTCACAGCGGCTCGATTTTTGTTGCAGAAGGCAAGCTGAAGGCGATAGATGCCGAGTTTGGTTTCTATGGCCCGATAGGTTTTGACGTCGGCAGCGCGTTGGGTAACCTGTTGCTGAATTACTGCGGTTTGCCGGGCCTGTTAGGGCCGCGCGATGCCGCCGCCGGGCGGGAGCAACGCCTGCAGGATGTGCGTGAACTTTGGCTGATTTTTGCCGATCGCTTCCTGGCGCTGTGCCACCAGCAAACCCGCGAGATAGCGCTGGCGGTGCCGGGCTATGCCGAACAGTTCCTGCAGCAGGTATGGGCCGATGCCATAGGTTACTGCGGCAGCGAGCTGATCCGCCGCACTATCGGCCTGGCACACGTCGCCGATCTGGACAGCATCAGCGATGCCGAAATGCGCGCCGAATGCCAGCGCAGCGCCCTGAACCTGGGCCGTGCGCTGATCGTCAACGCGGCGCAGATTGAGCATATCGACGCACTGCTGGCGCGTATCCGCCAGAACGGCTAGGCGTTGTTTGGGCACCACCGGCAGGAAGAGGGTGCTCATGGATCTCTGCCTAACAACCAACGGGCGGGGCGAACCCCGCCGTTGGGTTGCCTTACCCTTCGGATTCGTAAGCCAAAATGGCCGCAACCTCCGTGTCTCCCAGTTTGATGCGCAGCTCACATAGCGAACCGCGAGTGATCAACATGAACGCAATCAGCGTCATGCAGATAATCATCAGCCTCAGAACGACCCGTTCCTGCTGCATTTCTGACCTCCTTATCCTTGCCTTCCGGCGGGTAAGAGGCTAACCTGATGTTGCTAGACATTCAGAGTGGCCTCGGGTTGATAATATCGACTCGGGGCCTTTCTCTTTCTATCCGTTGCTTATGCCCCGGAAAGAAAGATCCAGAGCACCCGCTACGCAGTCTATCCGATTATTCCCGAAGTTAAATTAGCCGTTCTAGCAAGGCTGCGAGCCGCCGCGCATTTTGCCTATTTTGATTGAATGCGGGCGGAGGGGGGAGGAAGAGGGTGCTCATGGATCTCTGTCTAACAACCAACGGGCGGGGCGAACCCCGCCGTTGGGTTGCCTTACCCTTCGGATTCGTAAGCCAAAATGGCCGCAACCTCCGTGTCTCCCAGTTTGATGCGCAGTTCACATAGCGAACCGCGAGTGACCAACATGAACGCAATCAGCGTCATGCAGATAATCATCAGCCTCAGAACGACCCGTTCCTGCTGCATTTCTGACCTCCTTATCCTTGCCTTCCGGCGGGTAAGAGGCTAACCTGATGTTGTTTGGACATTCAGAGTGGCCTCGGGTTGATAATATCGACTCGGGGCCTTTCTCTTTCTATCCGTTGCTTATGCCCCGGAAAGAAAGATCCAGAGCACCCGCGACGCAGTCTATCCGATTATTCCCGAAGTTAAATTAGCCGTTCTGGCAAGGCTGCGAGCCGCCGCGCATTTTGCTGCGCCACAAAAAGAAAAAGGGGCGATAATGATCGCCCCTGGGTGAACGGGAGTAACGCTGTTACGCTGCTTCGGTGTGTTGCTGGCGTTTAGACGTCGCTACCGGCTTTTCCGGCTTGTTGGCCGCCAGCGCTTCCGGCTCGAAGTCATCTACGTTGATGGAACGCAGGCGGCTCTCTTCGGCTTTCACCAGGATCTTCGCTTCATCGGCGCTGATCTTGCCCTCTTCCAGCGCACGCTGCGCCAGGCGATCCAAGCGGGTAAACGGCAGGTTTTTGCCGCTTTCCTTGCACAGGCGCAGGTGAATCGGCTCGGCGGCAATGACGTCTGCCAGCGCGGCTTCCAGCAGGCCAACCGGGTTATGCTCGCTTGGCGTCAGGTACTGGCCGCGTCCAAGGCGGCTGCGGGTTGCGGACGGCTGCTGGATAATCTTGGCCAACTGGTGGTCCAGACGATCAGAAGGTGCGGTATGCACGCGGCCGAACGGGAAGATCACGAAGCGCATCACGCCGGCGATAAAAGGGTTCGGGAAGTTGCGCAGCAGATCGTCCAACGCTTGTTCTGCCTGATGCAGACTGTCCTGCACCCCCCAATGCACCAGCGGCAAATCTTCTTTCTGACGGCCTTCATCCTCAAAACGTTTCAGCGTTGCGGAAGCCAGGTACATTTGGCTGAGGATATCCCCCAGGCGGGCGGAGATACGCTCGCGGCGTTTCAGGCTGCCGCCCAGCACGCCCATGGAGACGTCCGACAGCAGCGCCAGGTTCGCGCTCAGGCGGTTCAACTGTTGGTAGTAACGGCGTGTCGCATCTTTGGTCGGCGTGCTGCTGGTGCGGCCATTGGTCAGGCCCAGCCAGAAGCTGCGTACCTTGCTGCTGCCCACGTGGCCCAGATGGCCGAACAGCGATTTGTCGAAGGCGTTCAGATCATTGCTTTGCGCAGCCGCCATTTCGTCCAGTACGTAGGGATGGCAGCGGATGGCGCCCTGACCGAAGATCATCATGGTGCGGGTCAGGATATTGGCGCCTTCAACCGTGATGGCGATCGGTGCGCCCTGGTAGGCTCGGGCCAGGAAGTTGGATTTACCCAACATGATGCCTTTACCGCCGGCGATATCCATTGCATCAATGATTGCCTGCTGGCCTCTGTGGGTACAGTGGTATTTCACGATGGCTGACAGCACCGCCGGTTTCTCGCCCAGCATCAGGCCGCTGGTGATCAGCGTTGCCGCCGCATCCATCACATAGGTGTTACCGGCGATACGCGCCAACGGTTCTTCGATGCCTTCCATCTTGCCGATAGAGATCTTGAACTGACGGCGGATATGGGCGTAAGCGCCAATGGCCAGCGCCATAGACTTCACGCTGCCGGTCGAGTTGGAAGGCAGGGTGATGCCGCGGCCTACCGACAGACACTCAACCAGCATGCGCCAGCCCTGGCCGGCCATTTTTGGCCCGCCGATGATGTAATCGATAGGCACGAACACGTCGCTGCCGCGGGTTGGCCCGTTCTGGAACGGTACGTTCAGCGGGAAGTGGCGATTGCCGATTTCAACGCCTGGGGTGCTGGTCGGGATCAACGCACAGGTGATGCCGGGTGATTCGTTGTCGCTCAGCAGACGGTTCGGGTCATGCAGTTTGAACGCCAGGCCCAGCACGGTCGCGACCGGCGCCAGCGTGATATAGCGTTTGTTCCAGGTCAGGCGCATGCCCAATACCTGTTCGCCTTGCCACTCGCCCATGCAGACGGTGCCGACATCCGGAATAGCGCCGGCGTCTGAACCCGCTTCCGGGCTGGTCAGGGCGAAACAAGGGATCTCGTCGCCGCGCGCCAGGCCTGGCAGGTAGTGGTTTTTCTGCTCGTCGGTGCCGTAGTGTTGCAGCAGCTCGCCAGGGCCGAGGGAGTTTGGTACGCCGACGGTGATCGCCAGAATACCGGAAACGCCGGACAGTTTTTGCAGCACGCGCGCCTGAGCATAAGGAGAGAAGTCCAGGCCGCCGTATTCTTTCTTGATGATCATCGCAAAGAAACGGTGTTCTTTCAGATAGGCCCATAGTTCCGGCGGCAAGTCGGCCAGTTCATGGGTGATCTGGAAGTCGTTCGCCATGCGGCAGGCTTCTTCCACCGGGCCGTCGATAAACGCTTGTTCTTCGGCGGTCAGTTGCGGTTTCGGATAATTATGCAGCTTGTTCCAGTCCGGTTGGCCACGGAACAGATCGCCTTCCCACCAGGTGGTGCCGGCTTCGATCGCTTCTTTCTCGGTTGTGGACATCGGCGGCATTACCTTGCGGAACGCGCGCAGAGCCGGAGCGGACAGCATCGAACGGCGCAGGGAAGTCACGTTCAGCGGCAGAAGGACGATCGCCAGCGGCAGCAGCATCCAGAAGGTCCACAGGCCGATAACGCCCATGGCGGCGGTATATGCCAGCAGAATAAGGCTACTGAGGGTGAGGTTCACTCGGTGATAAAACACCACACCAATGAGTGCCAGTAAAACAACAATACTAAGAACCATCATAAGAAGCTCCGAAGTAGTAAGAGGTCTGACCTGTTGTATGTATGTAATAGGTTTTAGTACAACCCCATATTTTTATCAATGCATTTACAGTTTAATTACAACTTAAGTCACAAACTGAGCGCATCAATAATCAAAAACCTCACTCGTACCTCAACCGGCGCGCTGTTTGGCTCACAGTGCTTCTCGGTTTTTCCCCGATCCGGTACACTGCGGAGCGGAAGATTGACGATAACAAGAGGTTCCTCATGTACCACGACCTTATTCGCAGTGAACTGAACGAAGCGGCCGATACCCTGGCGAAATTTATCAATGACGATGCCAATATCGACGCCATTCAACGCGCGGCAGTGCTGCTGGCCGATTCCTTTAAAGCCGGTGGGAAAGTGATTTCCTGTGGCAATGGCGGTTCTCACTGTGACGCCATGCACTTTGCCGAAGAGCTGACCGGTCGCTACCGCGAAAACCGTCCAGGCTATCCGGCGATTGCCATTTCCGATGTCAGCCACCTGTCTTGCGTCAGCAACGATTTCGGTTACGAATACGTGTTCTCACGTTACGTGGAAGCGGTAGGCCGCGAAGGCGACGTATTGCTGGGCATTTCCACTTCGGGCAATTCGGGCAACATCATTAAAGCTATCGAAGCGGCGCGCGCCAAAGGGATGAAAGTGATCACCCTGACGGGTAAAGACGGCGGCAAAATGGCCGGCTCCGCCGATGTGGAAATCCGTGTACCGCACTTCGGCTACGCAGACCGTATTCAGGAAATCCATATCAAAGCGATTCACATCTTGATTCAGCTGATTGAAAAAGAGATGGTTAAAGCGTAATGGCTTCAGGGGGCATGCCGCCCCCACGACATTTTTAGGGGCGCCGCATGCTGCGCCCGCATAGACAGTGCCAGTGTGGGTAAGGAGTGGCAAGCGATGTGTGAACTGCTCGGGATGAGCGCGAACGTACCGACCGATATCTGCTTTAGCTTTACCGGGCTGGTTCAGCGCGGTGGCCGTACCGGGCCACATAAAGATGGTTGGGGCATTACCTTCTATGAAGGGAACGGCTGCCGTACGTTTAAGGATCCCCAACCGAGTTTCGATTCGCCGATCGCCCGCCTGGTGCAGGAGTACCCGATCAAATCCTGCGCGGTGGTATCGCATATCCGCCAGGCCAACCGCGGTGAAGTGGCGCTGGAAAATACCCACCCGTTTACCCGCGAGCTGTGGGGCCGCAACTGGACCTACGCGCACAATGGTCAGTTGAAAGGCTATCGCCAGTTGGAAACCGGTACCTTCCGCCCGGTGGGCCAGACTGACAGCGAATATGCGTTCTGCTGGCTGCTGCATCAGCTTTCCCTGAAATATCCGCGCACCCCGAGCCGTTGGCCGCCGGTATTCCGCTATATCGCTTTGCTGGCGGATCAACTGCGCAAGAAAGGGGTATTCAATATGTTGCTGTCGGACGGGCGTTTTGTGATGGCCTACTGCTCCACCAATTTATATTGGATCACCCGCCGCGCGCCGTTTGGCAAAGCCACGTTGCTCGATCAGGATGTGGAGATTGATTTTCAGCAGCAGACCACACCTGACGATGTGGTCACCGTGATTGCTACCCAACCGCTGACGGCGAATGAAACCTGGCACAAGATTGCGCCGGGCGAGTTCGCATTATTTCACTTCGGTGAGCGGCTTGGTTTGAGCGAAGGGGTTGGTGCTGGCAGCGGGAGCCGTTGACGCGTACTGCGTCATCTGGTTGCTGCTCATGACGGGCTGACCCAGCACGTACTGGCCATTGGAGACGCTGACCACCGGCGGCAGGTGATTCTTGACGAAGTAGTCGTAGCCCGGTTTCAACTGGTTCCAGAAGGCGATATCGCTGGATGAGCGGTGACGCTTCAGGTTCTGTTCGGTCATGCGGAACGGATAGATGCTGATATCGATCCGGTTCTGACCATAAGCGAATGCGGCTTCTACGTAACGGTAGATCTCATCCATATAGGTGTTGGTCATCGCGTAACAACCAATCGATTTACATTCGCCGTGGATCATCAGATAAGCGCCGGAATAACCCTGCGACTTGTCGTAATCGTTCGGGAAGCCGATATTTATTGCGCGATAATATTTGCTGTCGGGTTTCAGATGGCGTGCGTCGACGCTATAAAAACCTTCCGGGCTTTTGAAGTCGCCTTCACGGCGTTTCGGGCCAAGCCCGCCGGAAAAATTACAGATGCGGAAGGAGTTCACCAGACGGAATTCATTGCCCATTTTGGCATACAATTCCAGCGTGCGTTCTTCTTTGAAGATCTGAATATAGACCGGTGAACCTACTAATTGCTGTTTAACTACCGGTGCCTCGGGAACCTGCTCGCTGGCGCTGCAGGCCGTGATCATCGGCATAGAAAAAAGCATCGCAAACAACAGCGCGATTTTGCTCATTATTATTCCTGCTTATATTTATCTGCTGGCTCAATGAACTCGGCCGGCATGCCACTGATTATTGTTTTACTGCTTTAAAACACCGCCAGATTACCAGTGTGTTTTTTTTTAGCAATATGCGATATGTATAAAAAAACTACAAACTTCGATAAAAGTGAATCGACAGGCAGTTTTTAACGATTGGTGATGCAAAACAGCAGAAATTTAATTGCATTTGCTTGACTCAGGTCACTGCTCAACGCAGAACAAAGTGGTGAAAAATGTTAATATTCCGTCTCCAATTAACCTGTTGTTGCAGTTGCATAAGAAGGCCTCGAGCTTATCTCCATGGCGATAACATGGGTTCTGCGGCAACAAAGTATTAACAGCGTTTTTGTCGAGAAAACCTTTTTTATCGTGCCGAACGAGGCCGGCGGGAGTTAATCAAGGGAATGTGCGTAACCCCATTTTATCGGCGCGAAAAAATTCATGTTGAGCGTGATGTCGTTGCGCTTAACCCGGAGGCTGCCGTTGCAGTCTCATCATCCAGGCATCGTCAGCGCCAGCCTCTGGGGCCGGTAAGACGTGTAAACCTAGCCAACATCGTATAAATCCTATGATTAAAATCAGAAAAGGGTTAGATCTGCCCATTGCCGGAGCCCCGGTTCAGGCGATTCAGGACGGCCCACCAGTTCAGCATGTTGCCCTGCTTGGGGAAGAGTACGTCGGCATGCGCCCTTCCATGTTAGTGCAGGAAGGCGATACCGTTAAGAAAGGCCAGGCGTTGTTCGAAGATAAAAAGAACCCCGGGGTTTTCTTCACGGCTCCCGCCAGCGGGCGCATTGCGGCAATCAACCGCGGTGAGCGCCGCGTGTTGCAGTCCGTGGTGATTGCGATAGAAAACGGTGGTGACGAGCAACTTGAGTTCGCTCATTATCCGGTCGCCGAACTGGCGGAGCTGCCGCGAGAGCAGGTTGAAGGCGAACTGATCGCCAGCGGCCTGTGGACCGCGCTGCGCACCCGCCCCTTCAGTAAAACGCCGTGTCCCGGCACCACCCCGCGCGCCATCTTCGTGACCGCCATGGACAGCCAGCCGTTGGCCGCCGATCCGCAGGTGATCATTGCCGGGCAACGGGAGGCCTTTAACGCCGGGCTGGCGGTGCTGGCGCGCCTGACCGACGGCAAGTTGCACGTTTGCCACGCCGCAGGAGCGAATCTGGGCAAACAGCCTGGTGCGCAGATAACCTACAACGAATTCGCCGGCCCGCATCCCGCCGGGCTGGTGGGCACCCACATTCACTTCCTCGAACCGGTCAGTTTGAAAAAAACCGTCTGGCATATCGGCTATCAGGACGTCATCGCCATCGGCACGCTGTTCACCACCGGCCATCTCGACACCCGTCGGGTGGTGGCGCTGGCCGGGCCGCAGGTGGAACAGCCGGTGCTGCTGCGTACCCGGTTGGGCGCCAGCATTGAGCAACTGACCGCCGGTCGCCTTAAAAGCGGCGAGAACCGGGTGATTTCCGGCTCGGTACTGAGCGGCACCCATGTCGCCGGCCCGAATGCGTATCTCGGCCGTTTTCACTCGCAGGTTTGCGTGCTGCAGGAAGGGCGTGATAAACAGCTGTTCGGCTGGATCGCGCCTTCGCCGGACAAATTCTCCATTACCCGCACCACGCTGGGCCATTTCCTGAAAAATAAGCTGTTCGCCTTCTCGACCACCACCCACGGCGGCGAGCGCGCAATGGTCCCGATCGGCAACTACGAACGGGTGATGCCGCTGGACATTCTGCCGACTCTGCTGCTGCGCGATCTGCTGGCGGGCGATACCGACAGCGCGCAGGCGCTGGGTTGTCTGGAGCTGGATGAGGAAGATCTGGCGCTGTGCACTTTCGTTTGTCCGGGCAAGTATGAATATGCGCCGGTGCTGCGCGACGTGCTGACCAAGATTGAGCAGGAAGGATAACCGATGGGCCTGAAGAACTTTTTTGACAAGATCGAGCATCACTTCACGCCGGGCGGCAAGCTGGAAAAGTGGTACCCGCTGTTTGAAGCGACTACCACGGTGTTTTACACCCCCGGTCTGGTGACGCGCGGCGCTTCGCACGTGCGCGACGCCATCGATCTGAAACGCATGATGATCCTGGTGTGGTTGGCGGTATTCCCGGCGATGTTCTGGGGTATGTACAACGTCGGCCAGCAGGCCATTCCGGCGCTGCACCATCTGTACAGCGGCGATCAACTCCAACAGGTGCTGGCGGGCGACTGGCATTACCGGTTGGCGCAATGGCTGGGGGCGTCGCTGGCGGCGGATGCCGGCTGGATCAGCAAAATGGTGCTGGGCGCCTGCTACTTTATGCCGATCTACGCCGTGGTGTTTCTCGTCGGCGGTTTCTGGGAAGTGCTGTTCGCGGTCATCCGCAAGCATGAGATTAACGAAGGTTTCTTCGTCACGTCTATTTTGTTCGCGCTGATTGTGCCGCCAACGCTACCGTTGTGGCAGGCGGCGCTGGGCATCAGCTTCGGCGTGGTGGTGGCGAAAGAGATTTTCGGCGGCACCGGGCGCAATTTCCTCAACCCGGCGCTGGCGGGGCGCGCTTTCTTGTTCTTTGCCTATCCGGCGCAGATCTCCGGTGACCTGGTGTGGACCGCCGCCGACGGCTTCTCCGGCGCGACGCCCTTGGCGCAATGGAGCGTGGGCGGGGCGCACAGCCTGAGCAACGTGGCTACCGGCCAGTCGATCAGTTGGATGGACGCCTTCCTCGGCAATATCCCAGGTTCGGTCGGCGAGGTCTCCACGCTGATGATCCTGATCGGCGGTGCGATTATCCTGTTTGGCCGCGTGGCTTCCTGGCGCATTGTCGCCGGCGTGATGCTCGGCATGATGGCAACCGCCTTCCTGTTCAACAGCATCGGCTCCGCCACCAACCCGCTGTTCGCCATGCCGTGGTACTGGCATCTGGTGTTGGGCGGCTTTGCCTTCGGCATGATCTTTATGGCCACCGACCCGGTTTCCGCCGCCTTTACCAACAAGGGAAAGTGGTGGTACGGCATCCTGATTGGCGTGATGTGCGTGTTGATCCGGGTGGTCAACCCGGCCTACCCGGAAGGCATGATGCTGGCGATCCTGTTCGCCAACCTGTTCGCGCCGCTGTTCGATTATCTGGTGGTGCAGGCCAACATCAAGCGGAGAAAAGCCCGTGGCGAATGAATCTAAAAACGACACTATCGGTAAAACGCTGCTGGTGGTGCTGCTGCTGTGTCTGGTGTGTTCGGTGGTGGTGGCGGGTTCCGCCGTCGGCCTGAAGTCCAAACAGCAAGAGCAAAAGCTGCTCGACAAGCAGCGCAATATCCTCGATGTGGCCGGTCTGTTACAGCCGAAGATGGAAGGCGAGCAGGTCAAGGCGCTGTTCACCCAGCGTATCGAACCGCGCCTGCTGGATTTGAACAGCGGCGAGTTTGTGGCGGGCAATGCGGCGGCGTTCGATCTGGCCGCTGCGCTGCGCGACGATGCCAAAAGCGTCGCCTTGTCGGCGGGCGAAGATCCGGCCGGCATCAAACGCCGCAGCAACCGGGCGGAGATCTATCTGGTGCGCGATAACGGCGGGGCGGTGAACCAAATCGTGCTGCCGGTCTACGGCACCGGTCTGTGGTCGATGATGTACGCTTTTGTGGCGCTGGACAGTGACGGCAACAGGGTGAAAGGCATCACTTATTACGATCAGGGGGAGACCCCGGGCCTGGGCGGTGAAGTTGAGAATGCCGGTTGGCGCCGGCAGTGGATCGGTAAAAAGTTGTTTGATAACGACGGCAAGCCGGCGATCCGCGTGGTGAAAGGCGGGGCGCGTCAGGGGGATGAGCACGGGGTGGACGGTTTGTCCGGTGCCACGCTGACCTCCAACGGCGTGCAGCACACTTTTGATTTCTGGTTGGGTGAGCAAGGTTTTGGCCCATTCCTGAAAAAAGTTCGTGAAGGAGCGCTGAAAAATGGCTGATTCCAAAGAGATTAAGCGGGTCCTGCTCGGGCCGCTGTTTGACAACAACCCGATAGCCTTGCAGGTTCTCGGGGTGTGTTCCGCGCTGGCGGTGACCACCAAGCTGGAAACGGCGGTGGTGATGACCATCGCGGTGACCTTGGTCACGGCGTTCTCCAGCTTCTTTATTTCCCTGATCCGTCACCATATTCCGAACAGCGTGCGCATCATCGTGCAGATGGCGATTATCGCCTCGCTGGTGATTGTGGTCGATCAGCTGCTGCGCGCTTATGCGTTCGAGATTTCCAAGCAGCTGTCGGTGTTTGTCGGCCTGATCATCACCAACTGCATCGTGATGGGCCGCGCCGAAGCCTACGCCATGAAGTCGCCGCCGATTGAAAGCTTTATGGACGGTATCGGCAACGGGCTGGGTTATGGGGTGATCCTGGTGCTGGTCGGTTTCCTGCGCGAGCTGATTGGCTCGGGCAAGCTGTTTGGCATTCCGGTGCTGGATACGGTGCAGAACGGCGGCTGGTATCAGCCGAACGGCCTGTTCCTGCTGGCGCCGAGCGCGTTCTTTATCATCGGCCTGCTGATTTGGGTGCTGCGCACCCTGAAACCTGCACAGATCGAAAAGGAGTAACGGCCGATGGAACATTATATCAGCCTGTTTGTGCGCGCGGTGTTCGTCGAGAACATGGCGTTGGCGTTCTTCCTGGGGATGTGTACCTTCCTGGCGGTGTCGAAGAAGGTGTCGACCGCCTTCGGTCTGGGCATCGCCGTGACCATAGTGCTCGGCATCTCGGTGCCGGCGAACAACCTGGTCTACAACCTGGTGCTGCGCGATGGCGCGTTGATGGAAGGCGTCGATCTGAGCTTCCTCAACTTCATTACCTTTATCGGCGTGATCGCCGCGCTGGTGCAGATTCTGGAGATGATCCTCGATCGCTTCTTCCCGTCGTTGTACAACGCACTCGGCATTTTCCTGCCGTTGATCACCGTGAACTGCGCCATTTTCGGCGGCGTGTCCTTTATGGTGCAACGCGACTACAACTTCGCAGAATCGGTGGTGTACGGCTTCGGCTCCGGCACCGGCTGGATGCTGGCGATTGTCGCGATGGCGGGGATCCGCGAAAAACTCAAGTATGCCAACGTCCCCGCAGGGCTGCGCGGTCTGGGCATTACCTTTATCACCACCGGGCTGATGGCGTTGGGCTTTATGTCCTTCTCCGGTGTTCAGTTGTAAAGGCGGGAAGAATCTATGGAAATTATTTTAGGCGTCGCGATGTTTACCGGCATCGTTATGGTGCTGGTACTGCTGATCCTGTTCGCCAAATCAAAGCTGGTGAACACCGGTGACATTGCGGTGGAAGTTAACGGCGATCAGGGCAAGAGTTTTAACGCCCCGGCGGGCGACAAGCTGCTGAACATGCTCTCCAGCCAGGGGATCTTCGTGTCCTCGGCCTGCGGCGGTGGCGGCTCCTGCGGCCAGTGCCGGGTGGTGATTAAAGAGGGCGGCGGCGATATCCTGCCGACCGAACTTTCGCACATCAACAAGCGCGAAGCGAAAGAAGGCTGCCGCCTGGCCTGCCAGGTGAACGTGAAGCAGAATCTGAAAATCGAGCTGCCGGAAGAGATTTTTGGCGTGAAAAAGTGGGAGTGCGAGGTTATCTCCAATGATAACAAAGCCACCTTTATCAAAGAGCTGAAGCTGAAAATCCCCGATGGCGAGGATGTGCCGTTCCGCGCCGGCGGGTTTATCCAGATAGAAGCGCCGGCCCACGACATCAGCTATGCCGATTTTGACGTGCCGGAGGAGTACCGCGGCGACTGGGACAAGTTCAACCTGTTCCGCTACCGCTCGGCGGTGAACGACACCACGGTGCGCGCTTACTCAATGGCGAACTACCCGGATGAAAAGGGCATCATCATGCTCAACGTGCGTATCGCTACGCCGCCGCCGCGCGCGCCGGACGTGCCGCCGGGCATTATGTCCTCCTATATCTGGTCGCTGAAGGCCGGCGACAAGGTGACCATCTCCGGGCCGTTCGGCGAGTTCTTCGCCAAAGACACCGATGCCGAAATGATCTTTATCGGCGGTGGCGCCGGCATGGCGCCGATGCGTTCGCATATCTTCGATCAGCTCAATCGCCTGAACTCGAAGCGCAAAATCACCTTCTGGTACGGCGCGCGTTCGCTGCGTGAAATGTTCTACGAGGATGATTTCAACCGGTTGCAGGCGGAGAATGAAAACTTCACCTGGCACGTGGCGCTGTCCGATCCCCAGCCTGAGGATAACTGGACCGGCTACACCGGCTTTATCCATAATGTTCTGCTGGAGAACTATCTGAAGCACCACCCGGCGCCGGAAGACTGCGAGTTTTATATGTGCGGCCCGCCGATGATGAACGCCGCAGTGATCAAGATGCTGAAAGATCTGGGGGTCGAAGATGAAAATATCATGCTGGATGACTTTGGTGGCTAAATGCGCATAGGGGCAATGAAGGGTTGGATGACGACGTTGGCGTTGGGCGCCACGTTGTTGTTGACCGGGTGCGGGCCGGAGCAGGTGAATCTCGATGGCAAAACCATGGGGACCTCTTATTCGATCCGTTATGTCACCGGCGAAGGCACGCCGTCGGCGGCCAGAATTCAGGCGGAGATCGACAAACGCCTGGAGTTGGTGAACGATCAAATGTCCACCTACCGGCCGGGCTCGGAACTGAGCCGCTTCAACGCCAGCCGCGAGGTGGGCAAGCCCTTCCCGGTCTCGGCCGCGACGACCGAGGTGGTGTTGGAAGCGTTGCGCATTAACCGCGTGACCGACGGCGCGCTGGACGTGACCGTCGGGCCGCTGGTCAATCTGTGGGGCTTTGGCCCGGAAGGGCGGCCGGACAAGGTGCCGAGCGCTGCCGAACTGGAACAGCGCCGCGCCTGGACCGGCATCGACAAACTGTCGGTGCAGGGCAACGCGCTGGTGAAACACATTCCGGAACTGTATGTCGATCTCTCGTCCATCGCCAAAGGCTATGGCGTGGATGTGATAGCCCAGTACCTGCAATCGCAGCAGGTGAAAAATTACATGGTGGATATCGGCGGCGAGGTGCGTACCCGCGGCCACAACGGCGAGAAAAAACCGTGGCGTATCGCCATTGAGCGGCCGACGGCCGGCGTGGAGCAAAAAGCGCAGTTGGTGATCCAGTCGGGCGAGATATCAATCGCCACCTCAGGGGATTACCGCAACTACTTTGAGCAAGACGGTGTGCGCTACTCGCACACCATAGATCCGATCACCGGCCGGCCGATCCATCATCATCTGGTTTCGGTCACCGTACTGAGCCCGACCTGCATGGCCGCCGACGGCCTGTCGACCGGGCTGAACGTGCTGGGGCCGGAACGAGGTATGGCGTTGGCCAACCTGATGGGGATCCCGGTGTTCATGATTGTGAAAACCGCCAACGGATTTGAAGAGCGCTACTCTGAGGCGTTTAAACCCTATCTGAAAAAGATCTTGTGAGGCCGCTATGTTGACGGTATTTATCGCCACCTTCGTGCTGTTTCTGCTGGTGATCGGCGGCATGTCGCTGGGCTATGTGTTCAAGCGCAAAAGCCTGCAGGGCAGTTGCGGCGGCATCGCTTCGCTGGGAATGGAAAAGGTCTGCGACTGCCCGGAGCCCTGTGATGCGCGCAAGAAACGCGAAGCCAAAGAGGCGTTGCGACGGCAACAGTTGGAAAAACACCGGATCATCTGAAGACGAGGGGCGCACGTGGCGCCCCTTTTTTTACCGGCTATTTGGCCTTGCGAAAGGCTTTCGCCTCGTCCGGTGAGTTGACCATCACTCCGTCGGCCCCCAGCGCCAGTGCCTGCCGGTATTCCGCCGGTGAATTGACGCCGAACAAAATGATGTGCGCCGGACCTTGCGAACGGAAACAATCGATCGACTCTTTATCCCAGGTCAGAAACGCTTTCGAGCGCCCTTCGCCCAACGTGTATTTCTCCACCACTTCCACTTCACGTTTCAGCTCCAGCCCGTACCAGCGCGGTTGCTGATTATCCGCTTTCAATTCGCACTGGTGCGCCATGGTGACATTGGCCAGCAGGGTGCGGGTTTCGTCGCGGCTTTCAAAGCGTTTGATTTGTGGCGGCAGCGCTTGCAGGTATTTGGCATCGGTAGAATACACGCGGGTGCGGTTCAGGCTGTCGGCCTTCTCCAGCGTTGTCAGCAGCGCTTGGCCAAATTGCGCCGGATCGGCGTCCGGCGACTTGATATCCAGATAGAAGGTCACCTTGGGGAAAGCTTCCAGGATCTCGTCCAGACGCGGGATACCTATGCCTTTGCCGCGAAACGGATGGGTTTCACCTTTTGCGAATGACCAGCCGGCATCCACTTTGGCCAGTTGTTCGGCAGTATGGGCGGAGACCGGCCCCTGTTCGTTGGTCAATGCTTTGAGATCGGAAGGACGGTACAGCACGATCGCGCCGTCTTTGGATTGCTGCAGCGTAATCCAAATGGCGTCGGCACCATTTTTCAGGGCAGTTTCAATCGCGATGCGGGTATTTTCCGGCGCGTCTGCGGTGCCGCCGCGGTGGGCGATAATGGCTGGGGCATGGCCGACGGCGGCCCCCGTCGCCAGCGAAACCAGCGACAGTGCGGAAGCCAACAGCAAATGGGAAAACCTGATCATGCGGAATACCTTTTATGATGTACCCGTCCTCTTTCGAGCCGCAGCCTTGCGAGCCGCCACATGAAATCCATAGGGTACAAGGATGAGAGAGTAAGTCAGCGGAAATCATACTATTGAAAAATTAAGCTTTTTTAACAACGCGGAAATATCTGGCTCAAACGCCGTTTTTTCCATGTCCACCGAGTCTTGAGCTTTCGATTATTGGCTGTATACTTATACAGTGTTATTGGAGGCGCGATGCGTAAAATCATTCATGTCGATATGGACTGCTTCTTCGCGGCGGTAGAAATGCGCGACGATCCCAGCCTGCGCGATATTCCGTTGGCGATCGGCGGCAGCGCCGACCGACGCGGAGTGATCAGCACCGCCAACTATCCAGCACGCCGCTATGGCGTGCACAGCGCGATGTCGACGGCGATGGCGCTTAAACTGTGCCCCCACCTCAAGCTGTTGCCAGGCCGCATGGCGGCGTACAAGGAAGCCTCGCTGCACATTCGCGAAATTTTTGCCCGCTACACCTCGCTGATTGAACCGCTGTCGCTGGACGAAGCCTATCTGGACGTGACCGACTGCACCCAGTGCAACGGTTCGGCGACGCTGATCGCCCAGGAAATCCGCCAGGCAATTGCCGAAGAGCTTAATCTCACGGCCTCTGCGGGCATCGCACCGATCAAGTTCCTCGCCAAAATTGCCTCGGAGCTGAACAAACCGAACGGGCAATACGTCATCACGCCGGCGCAGGTGCCGGCTTTTTTGCAGCAACTGCCGCTGAGCAAAATCCCCGGCGTGGGTAAAGTGACCGCCAAACGGCTGGAGGAAGTGGGGCTGATCACCTGCGCCGATGTGCAGCAGTACGATCTGGCGCTGCTGCTCAAGCGCTTCGGCAAATTTGGCCGGGTGCTGTGGGAGCGCTGCCAGGGCATTGATCTGCGCGAGGTTTCGCCGGAGCGGCTGCGTAAATCGGTGGGGGTGGAACGCACGCTGGCGGAAGACATTCATGACTGGGAAGACTGCGAGGCGCTGATTGTCGACAAGCTCTATCCCGAGCTGGAAATGCGGCTGCGCAAGGTGAAACCGGATCTGCATATCGCGCGGCAGGGCGTGAAGCTGAAGTTTCAGGATTTTCAGCAGACCACTCAGGAACACGTCTGGCCGGTGCTGAATAAAGACGATTTGCTCAACGTGGCGCGGCAGGCGTGGCGTGAGCGGCGGGAAGGCCGTGGCGTACGGCTGGTCGGTTTGCACGTAACGCTGCTGGATCCGCAGCTTGAGCGGCAACTGTTGCTGCCGTGGGAATAAAAAGGCCGGCGAGAGGCCAGCCTTTTAATGTTAAACGCTTTAATTACGCGCGCTCGGGGATGGCTTTCAACAGCGCGGTCAGCAGCTTCCAGTACAGGCCGACGCTTTCGATATGTACCTGCTCATCCGGCGAGTGTGGCCCGGTGATGGTTGGCCCAATCGACACCATATCCATGTTCGGGTACGGTTTTTTGAACAGGCCGCATTCCAGACCGGCATGGATCACCATGATGTTCGGCGTCTTGTTGAACAGATCCTGATAGATCTCGCGCACCAGATGCATGACCGGTGAGTCCGCGTCCGGCTGCCAGCCTGGGTAACCGCCCTTCGGCGCCACTTTGGCGTTGGCCAACTGGCCCAGCGCGGTCAGCATCTCGACCACGTAATCTTTGCCGCTGTCGATCAGCGAGCGGATCAGGCAGATGATTTCCGCTTCGTTCTCGCTGGTGGTGACCACGCCAACGTTCAGTGAGGTTTCCACCACGCCTTTTACCGCGTCGCTCATGCGGATCACGCCGTTTGGCGTAGCGTTCAGCAGGGCCAGGAAACGCTGTTGGCTGTCGGCGGTCAACGCCTGAGAGGCGCTGGTAACCGGCTCCAGCAGCACGGTGATGTTCTTCTCTTTGGCGGAAAGCTCGTTTTGCAGCGTGCTCAGGAAGGCCTGGCTCAGCGCTTTCAGCGCATCGGCTTTTGCCGCAGGCACGGCAACCACCGCAGAGGCTTCACGCGGGATAGCGTTGCGCAGGGTACCGCCGTTCAGATCCAGCACGCGCAGGTTCAGTTCTGCGGCATGAGCGAACAGGAAGCGCGTCAGCAGCTTGTTGGCATTGCCCAGGCCCACGTGGATCTCGGCGCCGGAGTGGCCGCCTTTCAGGCCCTTGAGCGTCAGTTTCAGCGTCTGATAGCCGGCCGGTACCGCTTCGCGCTGCAACGGCAGGGTAGTAATGAAATCAATACCGCCGGCGCAACCCATGTAGATCTCGCCTTCTTCTTCGGAGTCGGTGTTGATCAGGATATCCGCCTGCAGCCAGTTAGGCTGTAGCCCGAATGCGCCATCCATGCCGGCTTCTTCGGTCATGGTCAGCAGCACTTCCAGCGGGCCGTGTTCGACGCTGTCGTCAGCCAATACCGCCAGCGCGGAAGCCATGCCGATGCCGTTGTCGGCGCCCAGCGTGGTGCCGCGCGCCTTGATCCACTCGCCGTCGATATACGGCTGAATCGGATCCTTGGCGAAGTCGTGCACGGTGTCGTTATTTTTCTGCGGCACCATATCCAGGTGCGCTTGCAGGGCAACCGGCTTACGGTTTTCCATGCCTTTGGTGGCCGGCTTGCGCAGCAGGATATTGCCCACCTGATCGCGTTCGGCATGCAGATTCTTCTCTTTGGCCCATGCGAGGATGTGCTGTGCCAGCGCTTCTTCATGATAAGAAGGATGCGGAATAGAGCAGATTTTGGCAAAAATATCCCACAGCGGCTGTGGTGAAAGTTGAGACAATTCAGACACTATAGGTCTCCTGTGACAGCATTCTCAGCATGGCGTGAATGCCGCTCGGTTAGGGTGGATGGGCATCGGTGCGTTTTTGGCACGATCTCCAGAGAATATCACTTTATTCAGGGGCGCGCGCGTACCCTATTGCACTGTTTAAGGGAGGGAATGCACATATTTGACGTGTGATTGTTGGTTTATGCAGGATCAATCACCAGACAAAATACTTATGATTTCCACAGTACAACTGGTATTCGGCTCAACCAGTCTCTATAATCTCGCGCAACCTTTTTTCCCCTGATCACGAGTAAGCCACACCATTGCTGGCTGGGATACCATTTTATGAGCGAAAAATACGTTGTTACCTGGGACATGCTGCAAATGCAAGCGCGCAAACTGGCTCACCGCCTGCTGCCTGCTGACCAATGGACGGGCATTATTGCCGTAAGCCGCGGCGGCCTGGTGCCGGCGGCCTTACTGGCGCGCGAATTGGGCATCCGCCACGTGGATACCGTCTGCATTTCCAGCTATGACCATGACAACCAACGCGAAATGAAGGTACTCAAGCGCGCCGAAGGCGACGGTGAAGGCTTTATCGTGGTCGACGATCTGGTGGATACCGGCGGCACCGCGAAAGCGATCCGCGACATGTACCCGAAAGCGCATTTCGTCACTATTTTCGCCAAACCGGCAGGCCGCCCGCTGGTGGACGACTATGTGGTCGATATCCCACAGGATACCTGGATCGAGCAGCCGTGGGACATGGCGGTGACCTTCGTGCCACCGATCGGCGGCCGTTAATCCCCGCTCACGCCAGTAAAACGCCCGGTTATGCCGGGCGTTTTCGTTATTTTGGTTTATCGTCCCAGAGTTAGGTACACTACCTCCAGTTAAGTAGGCTGTTTGCGGCCTACGGCCAGATTTACGGAGGCTGTTGTTACCATGGCACAAGCCAACCTTTCTGAAATCCTGTTCAAACCCTCATTTAAACACCCCGAGACCTCGACGCTGGTGCTGCGTGCGCGCAACAAAGCTGGCGCCGATCTGCACTCTACGCTGGAAGGCAACACCGTCAGCAACTGGTATCGTATGCTCAACCCGCTGCTGTGGGCTTGGCGCGGCGTTGATCCGATCGAAATCAACGAAGTGCTGGCGCGTATTGCGGTCGCCGACGTGGAACATACCAACGACAAACTGCTCGATACCGTGATCGGTTACCGTAATGGCAACTGGATCTACGAGTGGGTGCATCAGGGCATGCTCTGGCAGCAGCGGGCATTGGAACAGCAAGATCCGCTGATCGGCGGCCAGTACTGGCTCAATGCCGTCAACTTTTACAGCATCGCCGGCTACCCGCACCTGAAAGGCGACGAACTGGCCGAACAGGCCGAGACGCTGGCCAACCGCGCTTACGAAGAGGCAGCGCTGCTGTTGCCTTATCAGCTCAAGGAGCTGGAGTTCCGCATTGACGGGGGAAGCAGTATTACCGGCTTCCTGCACCTGCCGGAGAAGGGCGAGGCGCCGTTCCCGACGGTGCTGATGTGCGGCAGCCTGGATACTCTGCAGACCGACTACCACCGCCTGTTCCGCGAGTACCTGGCGCCGCACGGCATAGCCATGCTGACCATCGATATGCCTTCCATCGGTTCTTCTTATAAGTGGAAGTTGACGCAGGATTCCAGCTTCCTGCATCAGCAGGTGCTGGCCCAACTGCCTTCGGTGCCCTGGATCGACCATCAGCGCGTTACCGCATTTGGCTTCCGTTTCGGCGCCAACGTGGCGGTGCGCCTGGCTTATCTGGAGCCGCAGCGGTTGCGTGGCGTGGCCTGTCTGGGGCCGGTGGTCCACAGCCTGTTATGCGACGCCGGCCGCCAGCGAGACGTGCCGGACATGTATATGGACGTGCTCGCCAGCCGGATGGGGATGGCCAACGCCTCGGATAACGTGCTGAGAGTGGAGCTGAACAGCTATTCGCTGAAAACCCAGGGTTTGCTGGGCCGCCGCTGCCCGACGCCGATGCTGGCAGGTTACTGGGATCAGGACCCGCTCAGCCCGAAAGAGGAGGCGCAATTGATCGCGTCGTCCTCGATGGACGGCAAGTTAATTGCTATTCCACGTGCACCGGTGTATAGCAGTTTCCACAAGGCCTTGCTGCAAATGGCCCACTGGATGAAAGATAAAATGCGTTAATTTGTTGCTAAATTTTAACAATTTGTTAAAAAGAGTGGTCTACATTGAGGAGGTTAAAGAATGACGTTACCTAGTGGTCACCCTAAAAGCCGACTAATGAAACGTTTTGCCAGCTTGGGGCCGTACCTGCGTGAAGGGCAGTGCGAGAACGACCGTTTTTTCTTTGATTGTTTAGCCGTTTGCGTCAATGTCAAACCCGCGCCAGAGAAGCGTGAGTTCTGGGGATGGTGGATCGAGCTGCATGCCGAAGAGGCGCGTTTCACTTATGCTTATCAGTTCGGTCTGTTTGATAAGGACGGGCGCTGGACGCCGGAAAAGATTAAAGATACTGAAGTAAAAACCAAGCTGGAAACCACCCTGCGTGATTTCCATCGCCGCTTGGGCGAGTTGCTGGCGACGATGGAGCTGGCGCTTGAACCGGCCGATGATTTCAAAGAAAAACCGATCAAACTCTCCGCCTGACCCCGTTTGACTACAGTATTGTGCTGATTTCGCGTTGTGCCTGTTGGCATAACGCGTCTCTCCTGTTACAAAGTCCTTTGCACTCTTATTCTCATCATACCCTATAGCTTTCGAGTTGCAGCTAGGCGGCAAGCGCAGGAATCCCCAAGAGCTTACTAAGGTAAGTGACTGGGGTGAGTGTGAGCAGCCAACAACGCTGCAGCTTGAAAGATGACGGGTATATTACACGGCAGAAACACTATGAACGGCAGCCAGACATTGGTTGTGAAATTGGGCACCAGCGTGTTGACCGGCGGATCGCTGCGTCTTAACCGTGCCCATATTGTCGAACTGGTACGCCAGTGCGCACAACAGCATGCAGCGGGTCACCGCATCGTTATCGTCACCTCCGGCGCGATTGCCGCCGGGCGCGAACATTTGGGCTACCCCGAACTCCCCGCCACCATCGCCTCCAAGCAGCTGCTTGCGGCGGTCGGCCAGAGCCGGTTGATCCAACTGTGGGAACAGCTGTTCTCCATTTACGGCATCCACGTCGGGCAGATGCTGCTGACGCGCGCCGATCTGGAAGACCGCGAACGCTTCCTCAACGCGCGTGACACCATGACCGCGCTGCTGGACAACCGTATCGTGCCGGTAATCAATGAGAATGACGCGGTAGCGACCGCAGAAATCAAGGTGGGCGACAACGACAACCTGTCGGCGCTGGCGGCGATCCTGGCCGGGGCCGACAAACTGCTGTTGCTGACCGATCAACAAGGCCTGTATACCGCCGACCCGCGCAACAACCCGCAGGCGGAGCTGATCCGTGAAGTGCATGGCATTGACGACGCGCTGCGCGCCATCGCCGGCGACAGCGTTTCCGGGCTGGGCACCGGCGGTATGGGCACCAAATTGCAGGCGGCCGACGTGGCCTGCCGCGCCGGTATCGACGTGATCATCGCCGCAGGCAGCAAGCCGGGCGTGGTGGGCGACGTGATTGAAGGCAAACCGGTGGGCACCCGTTTCCACGCGCTGGAAACCCCGCTGGAAAACCGCAAACGCTGGATCTTCGGCGCACCGCCGGCCGGTGAAATCACCGTGGACGACGGCGCGGTCGACGCCATTATGGCGCGCGGCAGCTCGTTGTTGCCGAAGGGCGTTCGCGAAGTGAAGGGCGATTTCTCCCGTGGCGAAGTGATCCGCATCCGCAACCTGGCGGGGCGCGATTTGGCGCACGGCGTCAGCCGCTATAACAGCGACGCGATGCGCATGATTGCCGGCCACCACTCGCAGGAAATCAGCGAAATTCTCGGTTACGAATACGGCCCGGTGGCAGTGCACCGCGACGACATGATTGTGAGCTAAGGAGTGAGCATGCTAGAGCAAATGGGGAAGGCCGCCAAACAGGCCTCCTGGCAACTGGCGGTGCTGAGCACGGCGAAGAAAAACCAGGTGTTGTCGGTGATGGCCGACATGCTGGAAGCCAACAGCGAAGTGATTTTGCAGGCCAACGAACAAGACATGGCGCAGGCGCGGGCAACCGGGATGACCGAAGCGTTGCTCGATCGCCTGTTGTTGACCCCGGCGCGGCTGGCGGCCATCGCCAACGATGTGCGCCAGGTGTGCCGCCTGAACGATCCGGTCGGCCACGTATTGGACGGCAGCCTGCTGGACAGCGGGCTGAAACTGGAACGCCGCCGCGTGCCGCTTGGCGTGATCGGCGTGATTTATGAAGCGCGGCCGAACGTCACCATCGACGTCGCCAGCCTGTGCCTGAAGACCGGCAACGCGGTGATCCTGCGCGGCGGTAAAGAAACCCACAACACCAACCTGGCGACGGTGAAGGTGATCCAGCAGGCGCTGGAACAATGCGGCCTGCCGGCTGCGGCGGTGCAGGCGATTGACAGCCCCGATCGCGCGCTGGTGAATGAGCTGCTGCGCCTGGATCGCTACGTAGACATGCTGATCCCACGCGGCGGTGCCGGTTTGCACAAACTGTGCCGCGAACAGTCGACCATTCCGGTGATCACCGGCGGCATCGGCGTTTGCCATACCTACGTTGACGACAGCGTTGATTTCGACAAGGCGCTGACGGTCATCGAGAGCGCCAAAATCCAGCGCCCAAGCGCTTGTAACTCGCTCGAGACGTTGCTGGTGAACCGCAACATCGCCGAACAGTTCCTGCCGGCGCTGAGCGCCAAGATGGCGGCTGCGGGCGTAACGCTGCACGCGGCGCAGAACGCCATGCCGTTGCTGCAAAACGGCCCGGCGACGGTGGTGGACGTGGCGGAAGGGGATTACGACGACGAATGGCTGTCGTTGGATTTGAACGTGCTGGTGGTGGACGATATCGATCAAGCCATCGACCATATCCGCACCCACGGCACCAACCACTCCGATGCGATCCTCACCCGTTCGCTGAGCAGCGCCGAGCACTTCGTGCGCGCCGTGGATTCCTCGGCGGTGTACGTTAACGCCAGCACCCGCTTCACCGACGGCGGCCAGTTCGGCCTGGGCGCAGAAGTGGCGGTCAGCACCCAGAAGCTGCATGCACGCGGCCCGATGGGGCTGGACGCACTGACCACCTACAAGTGGATCGGCTACGGCGACGATTTGGTGCGCAGTTAAGTCAGGTTTCGCGTTTTAAATTTAAGGGCGCAGTTCATTGAACTGCGCCCTTTTTGCATACGGGTTCAGGCCTGAGCTGGCATCCTAGTTGGTCTAAGCGAAATCCAACCGGACAGTTGGTTTTGTGCCAGGAGGGGACATAGACAGGGGCAATGGTGCCTTAAAATGCAGTTGCTGGCTCTCTCTATCTTCTTCATAGTCAACTTCACAGAAACAACAATTTTAATTTTATGCAAACTGTACGAGGTATTTATGAGTAAAGTTGTTATTTTTGATTTGGATAAGACTCTCTTGTCTGGCGATTCTACCAAAGCTTGGATGTTGATGAGGTTTAAGTCCGGGAAGTTAAGGTTCTTGTGTGCGGCCATCTTGGCACCCATAGCTCTGGTTTTTCTGAAATCCAAGAAATTCAAATTCATTGGTGCATACATGCTATTATTTGTCGCATCTTTCAGGATGGATGAAAGAGAAATGATAGACAGTTTCTCTTCGTTTTCATCTAAAATTAGAGATGGGGAAATAAATAGTGTCAGGTGGTTTGATGATGGATTTAAGGAGGTTTTAAAACATTTAAAAGAAGGGCGGAGAGTTATAATTGCCACTGCTGCACCTGAGTTGCTAGCATATAAAATTATAGATGCTGTAAATCTTAACATTGAAGTCATAGGAACCCCGCTATCCAAGAGTTTATTGGGCGGTTGGATTGGAGGCACCCATTGCAGGAATGAAGAGAAAGTTAGAAGAATAAAGAGTGTAGGCGTGTCAACAAAATGGTACGCAGCCTACACCGATGATTTCAATGATGATTACCCTATCCTTTTGAATAGCGAAAATCCTTATTTGATTAACTCTACATGCAAAAAAGAATACGTTGTGAAAAATCTTAAGCTACTTAATTGGTCATAAGGTGTTTATAACTGGGTGTAAGTGATATTCTAAATCTCTCGCTAATCGCGAGATTATTCCTACATATAGGTTGAACTATTTCAAAGTGGATTTCCGCTTTTAGCGAAATGAGAGCTGCACGCTTGTCTGTGTTGTATCGGATGCAGTCATTCTGAAAATAAGAAGCTGTACGACTATTCAACTTCAAATATTTCATATTCACGAGCGATAGTGCTGGTTTCATTTCCCCACACTGAGGCTTTGGTTCTCTTCTGATGAGCATCGAAGGTAGCTTGATCTTTGAATAGCTCTTCAACTTTCCAGATCAGAGGATCTGTTGTTTCAGTAACTTCAAAAGAAATACATCCAGATTCCTCTTTTGTAAGTCTCTTATGCTCAGGAAGATACTGGCGGACAAGATCTGCCTCATCGACGCTTGTGCATACTAAACGACCGGTCAATTTAATCATTCTAATCCCTTTCTTAGGTTTAGGTTTTATCTGTTTTCCTGTCGATAAAATTTATACCAAACAGCTAAAAGTAAAGTAAATAGGAACTTCCGCTCTTCGCTCATAACCGCCAAAGTCCTGCGGCTGACTCAGCCTGACGATAGGGCAGGATCCTCTACCGGGCGGGGTCAGTACACCAACGGCTCGGAAGTGCCTAATTTACTCGTAGTGCTCGATACGCAATCTCTTTAGACATTGGTAATGCGAAGGTCGTAGGTTCGATTTCGTTATTACAATGAATTAACCCGCCCACCAATCATGCTCAGCACTGCCCCAGCATCCACCCCAAGCAGCCGTGCCATCACAGCAAACTCAACCACATCCAGCTTGCGCTCGCCGCTCTCAACCTTGGCGATAAACGACTGCGGGCGGCCCAGCGCCTCGGCCAGCTTGGCCTGAGTGATGCCTTTTTCTATACGAGCATCCCGAAGTATTTTTATAACTAATTGATACTCGGTTGAATAAACTGAAGTCATGGCGTTTTTCGCGAGTGATATCCCAAAGTCGAATATCTGCCATTATTCCAAAAGGGGAGGGTTGGCGCATCAGATAACAAGCAGATAGCCGAAGCTTTGAATCTGCCCCCTGCGGAGATATGGCCTTCAAGATACTCTGAACCTGTGTATAAGGATGAGTAGGGCGGTCATTTTGCATCAGAACTTGGCACTATTTAACACGGATGAAAACAGCAGCTATAAATATGGGGGAGGGCAGTTAACTATCCGCACCCCCATTATTATCTAATGAATAGTCGCGGTTATTGCTTAACAACAAGGTGGCTGCGCTGTTCTTTGCTCATTGCTTCGTTAGAGCTGGAAATTACGCAGTTATATTTCTCATCTTTATTAATGATCATAAAGGTGCTGACCGGGTTTTTATAGTCTTTGCCGATAGTGAAATAAACATAATCCTGTGGCAAAGCACTGGGTTTGAAGGCGCCAAACGCATAAACACCCGCCATGCCCAACGGGGACAAATCAACCGTGAGTTCTAGCGGCTGCAGGGTATTCGGGGAGGGCAGCATGGATTTTGCGGACATCATCATCGAAGTGGCATCGATGGTGTATTCGCTGGTCACTTTCATCCCGACATACCTGGATTCAGGTTTCGAAAGCTGTTTCATACAGGCGGCATCGTGCTGGGGCGCGGGGCTGCCATTTTCTTGCACGGCGTGCACATGTTCCAACGTCACCTGCGCTTTGCCGGTCATAGTTTTTGCGCTGTCTTCCGCTTGCGCCATACCGGAAAAAACGAGGGCAGCAACCGTGGGTAGAATAACGCCAGTCATTATTTTCATTACTTTTCTCCAGACTTTTATGAATGGGGAAGCCATATTGACTTTCCCGGATGTGTAGTCGATAAAAGTGAATTAATGAAATTATGAGTAGCGCTGAATCACCTTGTGTAAACACATGGCATGACACCGCTGCCCAGAAGAATAACTGGCGTTTTTAAGATGAAGACATAAGTTTTAAATAAACCGACGTTGATTATCGTTATTAACTTTCGGGCATATGAACTGTATGGATAACCTTAGTCAATATCCGGGATAGATACAACTCGAAGGATGAATTTTTTATTTTATCTAAGCAAGAGTGGAATTAATAAGCCAATAGATTATTTCCATTGGCTTATATATACATGCTTATTATTATCTTATTGCCCTGGGTTAGCGCTTTTTAAACAGCGGCAGCATTCTCACCAAAGTATTGTCCTTAAAGGCATAATGATGAATCAGCGCCGCAGCGGCGTGCAAGCCAATCAGCCAATAACCGAAAGCGGCCAGCGTCTTGTGCCAGCCGATAATCGTTCGCGCCTGCGGCCGGTCGGCAATCTCGGCAAACGGCATCGGCAGGCCAAACAAAAACCACTCCTTGCCGCCCAGATAGCGGGAATAGACGCCCAGCACCGGCAGCGTCAGCAGCAGCAGGTAAATCAGGGTATGCACCAGATGCGCCGCACCGGTTTGCCATTTTGGCGGCATCGGGCTGATGGCGGGGGAGGCGTGACGCCCGCGCAGGATCAGGCGGGCGATCATCAAGACGAACACCGTCACCCCGCAACTGAAGTGGGTGACCACCAGCAGATACCACAGCGGCGTGCCCGGTTCGGCAAAGCCTCTTAGCTCAATCGTGGCGCAGGTGATGACCAACAGGATAGCGACCAGCCAATGCAGGCGGATCTGCATCGGCATAAATGTTTTCTGCACTGGGTTTGCCTTGCTAAGGTGAGATTCGATAGGCATTGAGAGTAACGAAATGTTACAAGAGAGGAAAGCGCCGGGTTTGAATTTATCCCGGCGCTTTGGCTTAGTTCACCTTCGCTTTGGCGAAGTCACTGCCGTTCACGTCAACCACATAGCCGCTGACGTTGCTGCGGGTGGCGTAGAACACCTTGCCGTTAGCCAGCGGCAGCAGCGGGGCCTGTTCGGCAAAAATCACCTGAGCTTGCTGATAAAGTTTGGCGCGTTCTGCCGGAGCGCTCACCTGAATCGCCTTTTGGATCAACCGATCGTAGCCCTTGTCGCACCAGCGGGCTATGTTGGCACCGGTTTGCACGCCGGCGCAGCCGAGCAGCGTGGCGAAGTTGTCCGGGTCGCCGTTATCCGACATCCAGCCATACAGCGCGCTCTGCTGTTCCCCTTTGCGCAGCCCGGCCAGATACTGGCCCCATTCCCAGGTGACGATTTTGGCCTTCACGCCCACTTTCGCCCAGTCGCTCTGGATCATCTCGGCAATGCGCCGCGAATTAGGGTTGTATGGCCGCGCCACCGGCATCGACCAGATGTCGGTTTCAAAGCCTTTTTCCAGGCCGGCCTGTTTCAGCAGATCACGGGCCTTCTGCGGATCGTAGGCATAGTCTTGCAGTTTCGGATTGTATCCCAGCATCGCCGGCGGCAGCACCGAATTGGCCGTTGTACCGCTGTCTTTGAACACCGCCGCGACAATCGCCTTCTTGTCCACCGCATAGCTCAGCGCCTGACGAACCAGCACGTTATCAAAAGGTTTCTTCTGGGTGTTGAACGCCAGGTAGCCGACGTTCAGGCCGTTGATGTTGTGCAGTTGCAGGTTTTTGTCGCTCTTGATGGCGTCGAACTGCTCCGGCAACGGGGCGGGAATGATCTGGCACTCGTTGGTTTTCAGCTTGGCCACCCGGGTCTGCGCATCCGGCGTGATGGAGAAAATCAGGTGTTTGCTGGCCACCTCGCCTTGCCAGTAATGCGGGTTGGCCACGTAGCGGATCAGCGAATCCTGCTTGTACTGCTGCAGCGCGAACGGGCCGGTGCCGATAGGCCAGTTATCCACGTACTCCGGCGTGCCTTTCTTCAGCATGGCGTCGGCATATTCTGCGGAAAGAATCGAGGCAAAATCCATCGTCCAGTCGGCCAAAAACGCGGCGTTGGGCTGGCTCAACGTAAAGCGAACGTGGTCGTTATCTACCGCTTCGACGTTGGTAATCAGCTTGTCCAGCCCGGTATCGGTAAAGTACTCGTAGTTACCGCCGGACACCTTGTGGTACGGATGATTAGCGTCTTTTTGGCGCATCACGGTGAACACCACGTCCTCGGCGTTGAAGTCGCGCGTCGGGGTGAAGTATTTGTTGCTGTTGAATTTCACGCCCTTGCGCAGCGTAAAGGTGTAGGTTTTGCCATCCGGGCTGATGGTCCACTCGGTGGCCAGCGAGGGGGCAGGGGTTTTATCGCTTTCGCGCAGCGTCAGCAGGCGGTTATACAGCACCTGCGAGGTGGCGATAAAAGTCGGCCCGGAGCTGGCGAGTTGCGGATTGAAAGACTCCGGCGAGGCGACGGTGCAATACACCAGCGTATCGGAAGCCGCCAGAGCGTTGCCCGCCGCCAACAGGCTGGTTCCCGCCAATAGCAGGCCTGCAGTTGTTTGTTTTAAAAGCATAAAAGTGATAGCTCCCTCAGGTTGATGGGGACACTGCCGCCGCTGTGGCATTCAGGCAGCCCCCGGTTTAACTATAATGAGGCTTTGCGGATCTGGGAACGGGTGGCAGCGGATTCCTTTTCGGTTATTACGCCGGCCGTCAATATTTCCACCGCCGCCGGCGAACCTTTCTTACCTCGATAATCCCCTCATGCGACACGCATTAACCTGTTGCCCTATATTTATGAAAATGATAATAAGTGTTATTATCATTTTCATTTGTAACCATGTTGAAACACTTTCAGCGCGTTGCGGCCGTCGTTTTTCTGGTCTCCATGTCGCATATCAAAGGTAGGTAACATGTCGGAAACCCTTTTGGCTACTGAATGGCTGCCGTTGTCGCCGGCGCAGTTAGATTTCTGGGAGGAGTTTACCCTGCACCCCGGGCAGCCCTTTTCCACCGTCGCTCACGCCACAGAATTGCGCGGAGCGGTGGACGAGGCGGCGCTGTGTCGGGCGATAACCCTCACTGTCGCAGAAACGCAGGCGTTTGCGCTGCGGTTTGGCACCCGCAGAGGCGATCGGTTGCCGATGCAGCGCTACGATCCCAAACGGATTCCGCGCCTGAAGCGTATTGATTTGCAGGAATATCCCGACCCTTACCAGGCCGCAATGCGGTTGATGCAGGCCGATGCCGAGCAGCCGATGGATCTGCACACCCAACCGATGACGGCCGTGTGGCTGCTCACTCTGGGGCCGACGCGCTATATCTGGTACCTGCGTGCTCACCATATCATTATCGATGGTTACGGCATGGCGCTGGTCGAGCATCGCTGCGCTACGCTGTACGCGCATTTTCTCGGCAAGGGCGCGGCGGGGCAAGCATTGGGCACCTTCAGCGCTTTCCAGCAACATGAGCTGGCCTACGGGGCTTCCGAACGTTGCGACAAGGATCGTCGGTTCTGGCAGCGTTATTTACCGCCGTCGCAGGTGTTGCCGACGGTGCGTAAAGGCGGCCGGGAATATGGCGTGAAATGCCTCAGCACCAGCACCCCGCTGCCGGAGGACATTTCACGGCGGCTGCGCCTGTTGTCCGAGCGCAGCGGCATCGGCTGGCCCGATCTGCTGCTGGCTCTGTCCGCCGCCTGGCTGTTTTTTACGTTGCCGCCTTTACCGCATGAAAGAGGGGATACGCGCACCCTGTGGATGCCGGCGATGAATCGTCGCAGCAGCAAAGCGACCAATACACCGGCTTTGGCGGTCAATACGCTGCCGTTTTTGGTTTCACTGCGTGCGGAAGAGACGCTGGGGCATTTCCTGTCCGGCGTGACGCAGACGCTGCGTGAATTGCGCAGCCACGCTGGTTATCGCCTGCGGCAGATTGCCGCCGATCGCGGCGTGACGCCCGCGTCGCGTTTGTTTATTTCGCCGTTTATCAACGTTCAGCCGTTTGACTCGGCCGGTTTCAGCGGTTGCACCAGCACGCGCCGGGTGCTGGCAGGCGGTGCCGGCGACGGGATTAACCTGATCTTCCGTGGCGGCACTGACGCCGGCGATCTGCATTTGGATATCGATGTCTTTGTACAGCAGTTCCCTACCGCCGGGGCGGCCAACTACCGAAGCGCCTTGCAGGACTTCTTGCAGCGTGCGTTGAGGGAAGGGGCGTTGGAGATGGCGATCGGTGAGCTGGTGGCAGTGCCCGCCTGATGAAAGCGGGCAGGGGATGACCCTGCCCGTAGGGGATTGAGGGTTAACGGGCCAGCAGCGCTGCGACCTCCCGTGCATTTTTACAGGGGATCAGCACCGTTGGCGGCAGTTGGGTGCCAAAGGCGTCATTAAGCCGTGCGGCCACCTGGCGGATGTGCGGCAGTTTCAGCCCCATGCTGATAAAGGCGGTTTCCTCCCCCCACTCAGGACGCGGCGCCGCGCCGATGGCCTGCAGATAGATGGCCAGAATTTTGCCGCTCTGCGCCGGTGGCGCGCTCGGCAAAGGTGCTGCACAGGCGTTCAACCCGGGAGCCGCCCGCCCGGCCCCGAGCGCGGTGCGAATAGCGTGACGGTCGGTTTTTCCATTGCCGGAGAGCGGCAGCGCTTCGGCGTGGATAAAGCGCGTCGGGATATGTGTACAAGGCAGATAGCCCGTCGAGAAGGCGCGAATATCCGCCAGCGACAGCGGCTTGCCGTCGTGGGTGAGGTACATCGCGCCCAGCGTCGACTCGGCATTTTCCCCGCTCGGATAATCCACCACCACGATGTCCAGAATCGCCTCATGCCCGCGCAGCACGTCTTCGATCTCCGGCAGCGACACGCGCACGCCGCGGATTTTCACATAGCCGTTCACCCGGCTGGCGAACAGGATGTTGCCGTCCGGGCGATAGTAGCCCTGATCGCCGGTGCGGAAGGCCCGCAGCGGTTGCCCGTCGGGGCCATTCAACGGGACGAAGTCATGTTGCTTCACTTCGCCGTCTTCCAGATAGCCTAACGCCAGATTTACCCCCGCCGTATGAATGCGGCCCACCACGCCGGCCGGGCAGTGCGTGCCGTCGTCGTGGCAAATAAAGTATTGGTTGCCCGGCAATGGCTGGCCGTAGGGCACGGTGCCGGTGTCCTGCGCTGCAATCGGGTGCCAGATGCTCCAGATGGTGGTTTCTGTCGGGCCGCCGAGTGAGAACAGACAGATGTCCGGGCGCAGGCTACGCAACGTCTGTACCGTCGCCGGTTTGATGTAATCGCCGCCCTGAGCCACCAGCCGCAGCGAGCGCAGGCTGTCGGCCGTTTTGCAGGTGAGCAGCATTTCCAGGATCGCAGGCACGGAACACCACAGGCTGACGCGGTGGCACTCCACCAACTGGTTCCAACTGATGGCGTCTTTTTCCTGATGCGGCGCGGGCAGAACCAGCGTCGCACCGGCGCTGAGCGAGCCGAACAGGTCAAACATCGACATATCGTGGTGCGGCGGCGTCACGGAGATAAACACATCATCGGCGGTGACCGCCCAGCGTTGCAGAGTTTGCCCAAGCACGTTGGCGGTGGCGCGGTTGTTGAGCACCACGCATTTGGGTTTGCCGGTGGTGCCGGAGGTGTACAGGTAATAGCTTGCTTCGGTGCTTGCGCTGCGCTCTGTCAGCGTCTGGTCGCCCGGCAGTTCAGGCGTGCCCGCTGCCGGATCGAGCAATTGTGTCGGCGTCACCCCGTGCGGGGTATCCAGCTCGCCCTGATGCACCACCAGATCCGGCCGGCAGTTGCTCAGCAGATAGGCGGTGCGTTCCGGCGGCGAGTTGATGTCGATCGGCACCCAGATAACCCCCAGCAGCGCACAGGCCAGGGAGATAGTCACGTGTTCCGGGCTGCGCGCCAGATACAGCGCCAGCACGCTGCCGCGCCCCAGATTGCGCCGTTGCAGGTTGGCCATTACGGCTCCGACCTGGCGACCCAGTTCGGGATAAGACAGGGTTTGCTCATCGCAGATCAGCGCCGGTCGCGGCTGTGGGTCGTTAAACAACCGTTCGGCCAGCTGCGCCAGGTAAGGGTAAGCGCTGAATGCCGCTTCGCCGTGGTTATGGCGATAGTGTCGGTAATCGATAAAGCGCGCCGGGGCGATCTCCAGATCGCTGTCCTGGCACATTTGCTCCACGCGGCGTTGCAGGGCGTCCAGCATCGCCTGCACCTGTTCACCGTCCAGCGCCTGCTCGGCGTAATCGACGCACAGCTGCAGATTTTTGTCGGTGTCCTGCGTCAGACGGATGTCGATCGCGACCTGCGGCGTTTGGGTCAGGCCGTCGTGGTAGCGGACCGGTGCGCCGGCCGGCAGCGTCTCCCAGCTCAGGCAGTTGGTGAGAATGACCGGCAGCGCCGGGGCGCCCTGGCTGCGGTTCAACAACTGCCGCGCCAGATCGACGCCGGAAAACGTCAGGTGATCGAGAGCGCCCAGTATGTCGTCTTGCAGTGCCTGCGCACGGCTGACAAAGGTACCGCCCTCGCGCGAATAACGCACGGCCACAAAGCTAGAGGCGTTGCCGAGCGAACCCCCAGCAGCAGGAAACGCCACCGGCACGCCCACGCACAGCTCGCCGTCGGTGGTCCACTGCGCCAGCGTATCGAGGATCACCGCCGAAAGGGTGCTGTTGCGCAGCAGCGAATGGGCCGAGCCCAGGCGTGAAAAGGTTTTTAGCATGTCACGCGGCAGGGTCAGGCTGGCGCGCCGGTAGCGAGAGCTTTTGATGTTGGCCAGCGGGGCGCGCCACGGCAACGCCGAAGGCGTGGTGACGTCCTGCAGTTTGGTCTGCCAATAAGCGGCGTCGGCCTGGCGTTGTTCTGCCGTTGCGCTGGCCGGCGGGGTAGCCGGTGCAATTGGCGGCAACGGAGCGTCATCGAACAGCCGGGCAATCAGGGTAGCGATGCCCTGACCATCGAGGATCAGCGCGTCGAAGCTGGTGAAAATCAGGGTGTCGTAGCGCCCGCTGGCGTCCTGTGTCTCCGGCAACTGAATGGCGGCAATGCGCCACAACGGCTGCGCGGGATCGTGGCGCTGGTGCGAATACTGCTCGCGCAGGGCGGCCAGCCGTTGCTGCGCCGCATCGTGCTCCAGTGAGCGCAGATCGTGCCTGTCCAGGTTCAGCGTGGTTTCCGGCCGTACGCGCTGGGTGAAACGCTGGGGATCGAGGCAGGTACGCAGCGCGGGATAGTGCCGCACCAGTTCGGCCAGCCGGGTTTCCAGCCGCGCCAGATCCAGCCGCTGGCCGCGGTATTCGCGGAAATCGTGCATCGCCACGCCGCCGAGCGGCCACTGTTCGCTGCGGCCGAGGAGGTAAGCCTGTTGCAGCGCGGTTAATGGTGTCTCCATGGTATTTCCCTATTGTCGCTAACCGATGAAAAAGAACGCAGGGCGCGTGGGGCTACGCGCCCAAAACCGATATCAGACCTGAGGCGTCAGCACGTTCAGCAGCATTTTCGCGCCTTCGGCGGCGTTGGGGTCACGCTCGCAGATCAAAGCGGCCAGCGCCGCCGGTGTGGGGTGGGCCGCCAGATCTTGCGCGGTCAAGGCTACCGACAGGTATTTGTTGAGCACCCCGAGCAGGGCGAGCAACGCGGCCTCCGGCAGCGGCAGGGCGGTGATGTCGTCATCGTCGCGCAGCCTGACGCCCGGCGCTACGCGCGCCAACAAACGGTGCAGCAACTGGCGTACCGGGCGCTGGGTTTCCGGTAAGCACTGTGACAGCAACTGCGCCAATGGCCGCCCGAAACTGTCGGGGTGGCGTGCCGCCTGCTGTAACAGGGTGCTGTAGGCGGCAAACAGCTGCTGCGGTAATAGGTCCGGGAAGGCATCCATCCGCAGATCCCAGTTGATCAAGATACCGCCGTTGGCGTGCGCCACCTGGGCGTCCAGCGCCACCTGCGGGCCCTGGGAAATCACCCAGTCCAGCGGGCCGAAGGTGCGGGTGACCTGGTCGGAAAACAGTGCTTTGCCGCGAATGCCGAAACCGGCGGTGAACACCACCGGCGAAGGTTGCATGCTGCCGTGCAGGCGCGACAGGTCACGCATCACGCTCACGCCCGGGTAGTCGGCATGAGTGAGCAATTCCGCCAGCTGATCCATCAGGCGGCGGCAGAAGGCGGGCAAGTTTTCCGCCGGATTGAGCTCTACACCGAGCAGCACCAAATTGGAGAAGTCGCCAATGATGCCCTCTACGCCTTCCGCATCGCGGTGGAACAAGGGGACGTTGAGCCGGAAACGTCGCAGGTTCCAGCCGTGGCCGACGGTAATGGCAAACAGTGCCAGAAACAGAGAGGAAAGCGTGACGCGGTGCGCTTTGGCGGCATCGGCCAGCGCCTGAGCCTCTGTGGCGTTCAGTTGAAGCGCCAGCCGATCGCTCTGACAGCGTTCCGGTGCGCGCAGCAGGTGGGGCGCGGGTGGCAGTTGCGCCAGGCGTTCGCGCCACCAGGCCTGAGCGCGGGCTCGTCGCTGCTGCAGCGACGCGTCGGCATGGTGCCGGTCCAGATAGTCAAAATAGGGCACACCATCGTTGTCGGGGGCGGCCGGGCAGTGGTGATAAAACCGCGCCAGATCCTCCATCAACACGCGAAATCCCATGGCATCGCCGGCGATCATGTCCAAATCCACATGCAGCCGGTTGTGGCCGTTTGGCAACAGACTGAGGCTGATATCACAGGGAATACCCTGTTCCAGCGGCAATTTTTGGCTGCTTTTTTGCCGGCGTTTGGCGCTCAGCGCGTTGGCTGCCTCGGGGGCGCCGGCGTGGCGGAAATCGTCGATATGCAGGCAATGGCGCGGACCGCAGGCATCAATGGTCTGTTGACCGTCCGCCGTGATGCGCAGGCGCAGCATCGGGTGGTGCAAATAAAGGGCGGTCACGGCCTGTCTCAGTCGTTCGACGTCCAGGTCGCAGCCGTTAAATTCCGCATACAGGTGGGCGGAGACGCCCCCTAGCGGCGCTTCGGATTGCCGGCCCACCCAGTAGGCGGCCTGCATCGTGGTCAACGCTTTCATTGGGTTTCCATCAGTATTTAGAGACGGGAAGAATATATGTCAATGTTAATGGGAATGAAAATTATTACTATTTTTATTTGTTTTTGTAAAACGAAGTCGTCATAAGGGGCAGGATGAGTATTGTCACCCCAGGGTAAATGGCTATTTTTGATATAATTATGTTTTGTATTAATTTTTAAGGAAATTATTGCGATTTGAAAATGTTCAAAGAAACCGGTTTTTTGGTCTTCATGCTGTTTCTCTGTGAGCCTGTTTATTCTCCTTATTGATAATGATTTGCATTAAAATATGTAAAATATTATCATTATTAACATTTCTTTACGTTTCCAGACAAAAATACTGCATCCGCCCGCTGTGCGTCTGGGAGGAAGCCGTCTGCTGCAGGGATAGGCAATAGCAAGGTCAGGAAGGCCGCAATGCCAGTATTAGTGTGAGTGTCAGCGTCGTTACCTATGTGAAAACAATCAAATTTTTGTGCATCTGGGATGAAAGGAGAATACATCTATGAGCAAGCATTCAGCGGCTCAAAGGCATAAAATCGTAGGAAACAGGGAAAAAGCGGGCTTACAGGCCATCGGGGCATTTTCCTCACTCTTTTTGGGACTTTGCTCTGTGTCTGTGGGGAGCGTTAACGCAGCAGCGCCGGACGATAAGGTGCAGGAAGCCGCCGACAGCAAACGCCAGGGCAATTGGCAGGACTCGGAGAGCCTGCTGGTCACCGGCGAAAAAATTAAACGCACCATTTTCGATACCGGCTCCAGCGTGCAAGTGTTCGACAGCGAACGGATTTCTTCCATGCCGAATGCGTTGCAGGTCACCGATTTGCTGCGCATGACCCCCAACGTAGTCGATTTGGGCATTGGCAACAATTTGCCGACCGTGCGCGGCATCGACGGCTCCGGCCCGAACGTCGGCGCCAATGCTTTCCTCAGCGGCACCCGCCCGCGCCTCAATCTGTCAATGGACGGCCGCTCTCTGACCTATAACGAGCAGGCATTTGGTCCGCAGTCGCTGTGGGATCTGGATCGCGTTGAAGTGTTCCTCGGCCCGCAGAGTTACATTCAGGGGCGCAACGCCATTGCCGGCGCCATCGTGATGACCAGTAAGGATCCGACTTTCGACTGGGAAAGCGCCTTCAAGGGCGGAGCCGGCAACCAGCATTCTTCACAGCTGTCCGCCATGGCTTCCGGTCCGCTGGTGGAGGACCAACTGGCGTTCCGCGTCAGCGTCGATCGCCAGCGTCGCCGCAGCGATGTCGACCTTCCCGCCTATGAACCGGTAGGCGATCCTCGTGAGGTTGAAGCCACCACCGCTCGCGCCAAACTGTTGTTTAACCCGGCAGGTATGCGCGAGTTGACCACCAAGCTGACCTTTAACCATTTTGGCAGCACTTCACCGCAAAACGAGAGCCTTAACCCGCTGGTTCACCCGACCAACCCGCGCCACGATCCGCGTCGTGCCGTGTTTAAAAGCAACACCAACAGCAGCGTCTGGGATCTGGCCTGGGAGCAATCCGACAGCCTGACGCTGGAAAACCGCGTTATTTACACCGACTTCAACATTAACCGTCCTACGGCCTATAACATTCAGTATGCAGAAATCGACGGTAAAGAGGTGCATGTGGAGCCGGTGGCGCGCTTTGGCGGGCCAGACAGCCGCCTGCGAGGGCTGGCGGGGTTGCGGTATTTCCACGCCAAGCAGGATGAGTTCGTTAATATTTTCGGCGGTTCCAGCTTCAAGGATAAAACCGACACCAACTCGGCCTTTGCCGAACTGACCTACGCCATCACGCCGCAGGTGGATATCACCGCCGCCAGCCGCGTGGAACGTGAACATCGCCGGCGCACCGGTGGCAGCAATGCCGTGCGTATCGATTTCGACGAAACCTACGATGTGTTCCTGCCGAAGCTGGATCTGGCCTGGAAACCGACGGACACGCAGACCTACGGCGCCAAAGTGGCGCGCGGCTATAACGCCGGCGGCGCCGGCATCACTATCGGCACGCCGGTGGTCAGCTACACCTACGGCTCCGAATATGTCTGGAACTATGAGCTGTATTCCCGCCACCACCTGAAAGACGCCAACGTCATCCTGACCAGCAATATTTTCTACAACGACTACAAGGACATGCAGCTGCCTTACTCGTTGAGTGAGAACTCCAGCGTGATCCGCAATGCCGACAAGGTGGAAACCTACGGTGCGGAAATGGGGGCGACCTGGCAGCCGCGTTGGGACTTTGAGCTGTTCGGTAACGTCGGCCTGCTGAAGACCAAGATCAAGAAGTTCTCGGGCAGCGGCGTAGATGGGCACGAACTGGCGCGTGCGCCGGCCTATACCGCCAACATGGGCGCCAAGTACCAGTTGATGGCCGGGCTGGAACTGAGCGGCAACGTGGCGTTCTCGGACTCCTACTACTCGCAGTACGACAACGATTCACGCGGGCGTATCGGCTCTTACTGGTCGGCGAATACCCAACTGGCGTACACCTTCGCCTATGGCCGCGCCACCCTGTATGCGCAGAACCTGTTTGACTCGGAACGCCGCGTGATGGTCAGCGGCAACGACGTTTATACCGCGACCCAGCAGCGTCCGCGCATGATCGGGGCCGCACTGGAACTGACATTCTGATAACGGGCTTTGTCAATTGCCTGTGGGGCGTGCAAACGCCCCTTTTCGTGACAAGCGTTCCCCGACGTTCCGGTGCGACCGGACACAAGGAGATAGAGCAGTGAGCGGTTATTTTGACAATATTCTGAGCGACGACGAGGCCCAGCGTCTGGATCTGGCGTTCAAGACGCTGGGCGAGCAGGCGGCGGATGCCTCGCAGCCTTTGAGCGAGGCGGAAGAGCTGGCGTGGTTCACCCACCAGCAGCGGGGAGACGGCGGCAGCCAACAGGCGATGGCGTGGCGGTTGGGCGGTGAGCCGGATATCGGCAGGTTGGCCAGCGCGCTGGAGGCCCTTACGCGGCAGATGCCGGGGCTGGACGTCCGCTATGATTTCGATGATGAGCTAGGTTTGCGCAAGTTGCGCGGCAATGCGTCGCTGAACCCGGTGGCGATTCAGCCGGTGACGAGCGAGGAACAGGCGGTCAGCCGTTTGTTGCAGGCGCAGGCCACACCGCTCGAACTGGCACGGGAAGCGCCGTTGCGCTTTTTGGTGTTCACGGGCGCAAACGCCGTGTTGGGCGTGGTTGCGCACGATATTTTGGCCGAAACGCTGTCATGCCGGCACTTATTGACCCGGTTGTCGGCACTGTACAACGGGCAGGAGCCGGCACCGATGTATGCCGCCCTGCCGCCGCTGGGGGAAAATGCGCGATTGCCGGAAAGTACCGCTCTGGCGCTGCCCTGGCCGCGCCATGCGGCTGCGTTGCGGGATTATCGTCCGGCCGTGCGGCAGGATGGCATTCTGGCGCAGGCCGGTGTACGCATCGTGACCCGCGTTGCGCGCAGGATGTTACCCGCCGCGGAAAACCCGGCGCAGCTGCTGGCGGCGGTTGCCGTTCGCTTCGCCGGCTTTATCTCCGCTCAGGCCGGCGGGCAGCCGCTGCAACTGTGCGTGCCGCAAGGGGATGCGCAAGAGGCTATCGGCCTGGCGAGCTGGACGGACACCGCCCGCTTGAAGCGCCTGACTTTACAACACCATGACCCTGAGCCATTGAACAGGCTGTTGGCGCAACAAACGGCGGAAGAGCCGAACCCAGACCTGGCCCAACTGCTGGTGACCTGGTTGGCGGATCCGTCGGTGGCTTTGCAGCTCGATGGCGTGAGTGCCGAGCGCCTGTTGTTGCCGCCGCTGCACACCCCCTTTGAACTGGTGCTGGCCCTCAGCCTGCCGGATCCCGACTCGGTGCTGCTGGAGCTGGTCGCGGACCCAAGGTTAACCCCGCATGCCGCCCCTTTCCTGCTGGAGCAGTTTGTCGCCGCCCTTGCCGGGCAGAGGATAACGGCGGCGCCGCTTCCCGTCAGTGAACGGACGGTGGAGCCGGACAACGGCGGTACGGCGATGGACGACGGGGTAGTAAATGAAGAGATCGCTCAGCTGATTCTGGCGGAGTTCCGCGACGCGCTGGCCGCGCCGGAGATGACCCTCGATGAAGATTTCTTCGATCGCGGCGGGCACTCGCTGGTGGCGACCCGCGTCATCGGTCGGCTGCTTAGCCTGCACCGCATCGAGCTTAACATTAACGATCTGTTCAGCCACGCCACCGCTCGCGGCTTGTCGGTATACGCGAAACGGCAGGCGGCTGCGGCCCCGGTGGCGGAGCGGGTCACTCAGGATCAGGGCGAAGCGGTACAGGCGCCGCTGTCACTGGCGCAGCACTCTTTGTGGAAGGTTTACGAAGCTTTTGGTCATGATGAAATCTTCAACCTGCCGTTCGCCATCAGTTTCCTCGATCCTGTGGATGAAGGGGCGTTGCGCCAGGCGTTTATTGACGTGATGGTGCGCCACAGCGTACTGCGCTCGCTGTTTATCGAGCAGCAAGGCGAGGTGCGTCAGCAGGTGGTGCCGGCCATTGAGCTGCCGGACTATGCCTGGTTCCGTTTCTCCCATGAAACCCCGGCCGGTGACGCGAGCGCAATGCTGGCCAAAGCCGGTGAACACCGCTTTAACCTGGCCACCGAACTGCCGCTGCGCGCCACCTTCCTGCGCGACGCGGCAACGGGCCGGCAGTTGCTCTCGCTGCTGTTCCACCATGTGGTACTGGACGAGTGGTCGCTGAACCTGATGATGGAAGAGCTGGGCATGGCCTACCGCTATCGTGTGGCGGGGCTGCCGCCGACGTGGAAAACCGAGGTGCCGCAATTTTATGCCTTCGCCCGGCAGCAACAGGCGAGCGGCGTCAGGCAAAAACACCTGGATTACTGGCTCGATAACCTGCGCGATGCACCGGTCGGCCAACCTTTGTTCCAGCAGGAGCCTTCACACCATCCTGCGGTACCGGCAGAGGCCGACGTCAACGGCGGGTGGCTGGAGTTCGACGTCGATCCGGCGGTGGCGGATGGGCTGTACGCGCAGGCCAGAAAGAACAACGCTTCGCTGTTCAACGTGGTCTACGCCGGCATTACCACCGCCCTGCGCCTGCTTGGCGGCCCGGCGGACCTGCTGGTGGGCACCTCGACCTCCGGCCGTAACGACGCCGAATTCTTCGATACCGTCGGCTACTTCACCACCGTGGTCGTGCACCGGGTGCGTTTCGCTGATTCGCTGACGCTGGCGGGGCTGATCGACCAGGTCAAAAACACCATCAACGGCTCGATGCCTTACACCGATATCCCGATCGATCTGGTGGAAGAGGGGCTGTTTGGCGCGCACGCCGATCGCAAGAATCACATGTTCGAAGTGTTCATTCAGATCCACAGCCGCATCAAGCTGAACGGGGAGTTCACTCTGCAAGACGGCAGTACGGTGGCGTACCGTCAGGTAGAGCCGGAAAAAACCGAATCGCTGCTTGGCCTGCAGTTTGAGGTGATGGAGGAAAACCTCGACGGCGTGAAATCCCTGCGCGTGATGATGACTTACCGCATCGATCACTACACCGCTCAGCAAGCGGGGCTGATCGCCGGCACCATTCAGCACGTGTTCTCACATTTTGCGCAGCACGCTGGCGGGGACATCCCGCTGTCGGCCCTGTCGCCGGCGCTGCAGGAATGACGTTGTTCACCCTAACGGGCTTTATTATTTCAAGGAGATAAACGGATGTCTGGAACAATAGGAACACCCCGCGCCTTACTGTCGCTGTTGATTGCAACCTCGTTGGTGGTGGCCGGCGCGGCACAGGCCCGCGATGCCGGGATCAAACCAGAGGATATCCAGCGTCAGGCGTTGTCGTCTACGCTGGTGGAGATAGCCTACAGCCCAAGCCAGCAGTCGCTGTTCGTCAGCGCGCCGGACTGGAAGGAAGAGGCGCGTTCTCGCGTGCTGCGCCTGGATCCGGCAACGCTGGCGGTGCAGGCGGAGATCCCGCTGCAGGTTAAGGGGTTTGGCGTGGCGCTGGATGATGCCGGTAAACGGCTGTATCTGACGCAGGGCTTCAACGGTTCGGTCGGCGTGGTGGATACTCAGACCAACCGTGCGCTGAGCAGCATCCCGGTGACCGAAAAGACGATGCTTGAGCAGACCTACAAACAGGCGGGCATCAGCGGCAAACGGCTGGAGTTCCTGCTCAAGGAGCTTAAGCGCTTCAAGATCACCGAGGATTACCAGTACCGGATCCGCGAGGTGAAATATGACGCGCAGACCGGTCGCCTGTTCCTGCCGGGGCTGGGGTTTGGCGTGGATAGCGTGCTGTTTGTGGTCGACACCCGCAATAACAAGCTGGAAAAAATCATTCCCGGTTTTGGCTATAACGCGGTGGGCATCACGCTCGACGAGAAAGGGCGGCGGGTATTTGTCTCCAACATGCAGGGGCAGTTGATCACCCTGAATGCCGATACGCTGGCAATCACCTCGACGAAAGAGATCCAGGCGGATCAATTGCTGAACCTGGTGTATGACGGCAAGAATAACCGTTTGTTAGGGGTGGATCAGGGGATCGATCGTGACGACTACCGCAACACTCATCTGGAGCACGACTATGTCAAGCGCAGCAGCGGGCACCGGGTGTTTGCTCTGGATGCGGACAGCGGCAAGGTGCTGGCCAGCGAACTGACGGATGAAGTGCCGATCGGCCTGCTGTTGGACGACGGCAACCAACGCCTGTACGTTGCCAACCGTAATGGGATCCGCGTCGAGCAGGGGGCGGGCACCTTGACGGTGTTTGATTCGAACACCCTCAAGCGCCTGCAAACCGTGGCGCTGCCGCCGCACCCTAACAGCCTGGCGCTGGATACGCGCAATAATGTGCTGTTCGTGACGGTGAAAAACGACGGTGCGAGCACCAAGGCCGGCAAACCGGAAAGCGTAGTGCGCATTCAACTGCACAAAAACTAAGGTTACCGCGCTGCGTCAGCCACCGCTGACGCAGCCTTTTCGCCTGTCCAGCCTAAACCGCCCTGGTAGGCTCGCTTCCCTTCGTCGGGGCGCTGCATGCTACGCCCACCTGATCATCCTGGGGTGTTTTTTGTCCGCTGTTTGAGCGGCTGCAGATTCAATAACCGGCACCATGGCTGCGCTCGGGGCGAACCTCTGGCGCGCGTTTTTCCGGTGCTGGTTTATGCGTTTTCCTGAGAGTTTTTTTATTGTGATGCGGCTTTGGCAGCATTTTATTGTCATGCGGTTTTTTATTATTCTGGTGAATTATCGGTTTTTCATTAGGTTCATTTACCGGTGGCGCCGCGAAGACCTGTACGCTATTTAACGCCATTACGGCGGCGATGATAAGCATCCGTTTTTTCATTATTACATCCTGAGTTCTGATAAATATATTTTTATTAAGCCCCCTATTGAAGGGGCTATTATTTAGCGTGGTGCGTTAAAGTGATAACCGGGTCCGCCTGGGCCACCTCGCCCGCCACCACCACCGCCACCCGGAGGTGGGAATAAACAGCCGGACAGCATTGCGCTAATAGTCACCGCGCTGATGAACATCAGAATACGACGCATAATATAACCTTTGTCACTAAATCGAGGTGGCTAGTATTATCTTCCGACGCGGAGGTTAGCAATATGGAAAGAGTAGGAAAACCGAAAAGATTCCGTAAGTAAGATTATTCTAATCGGGGAATGTCGGCCGACTGAGATAATACGGGCTAAAACCCAGCCTTGAGCATCTCTTCTCGCAGTAAATCGACGATCGCGGGTTCTATGTCAGGGAACTGTCGCGTAATATCCGCAATCGCCCCCGCGACAGAAGGCGCTGAAAAAGTGCCGGAGAAGGGCAGAAGAGGAAGGTTAGCGTCGCTGTCCGGAAACTCGCCGCTGATGGTTCCGATGATCATCCCTCCTTTCTTTTCCGCAGTGAAGTCATATTCACCCACGTTTTTATTAATCAGTGTCATTTTTACCTCTATATCGCCGGCTCCAGTCGCGGGATTCTTTGCATTTCACTCTCCTTTTTCAAGGATAGTGGTTGAGGTGGAGAATACCAATGAAACGCTGGTTTTCAGGTTTTGATTTTGATGTGTGTCAACCTCCTATAAACAGAAGGTAATAAAACTGGCCTTGAACCGATAATTTTATTATAAACACCGCCGTTAGGGACAATAGTCGAATCTGAAACGGGAGTGTTTATGTTGGCTAAAATGAATCGATTGATCACCGCTGTGCTACTGATGTTATTGCTTCCTGCCGCCACTGCGGCAGATTATCGCGAAGGCGATCAATATACCCGCCTGGATAAGCCGGTGGCCTCCGCCCCTGCGGTAGTGGAATTCTTCTCCTTCTACTGCGGCCCCTGCTATCAGTTTGCCGACACCTACCATGTTGGCAGTACCGTCAGCCAGGCGCTGCCTGCCGGCAGTAAACTGACCAAGTATCACGTTGGCCTGATGGGCAAGCTGGGTAACGAACTGACCGAGGCCTGGTCGGTGGCGATGGTGCTGGGGATTGAGGATAAAATTGAAGGGCCGCTGTTTGACGAGCTGCAAAAGAAGCGCGCCATCAACAGCGTTGAGGATATCCAGCGGGTGTTCAGCGCCGCCGGCGTGGATGTGGCCGCTTATGAAAATGCGCGCCAAAGCCTGTTGGTGAAAGGCCTGATAGCCAAGCAAAATGAGGCGGTGAAGGCGCTGGACGTGCGTGCGACGCCGTCGTTTTATGTTTCCGGCAAATACAAGATCGATAACGCCGGTATGGCGAGTACCGGCATCGACGGCTACGCGCAGGAGTTCGCGGCCGTGGTCCGGTATTTGTTGGATACGCAGCCATAACGGTGCGCCGGTAACTTTACTATGACCGACCCGGCTACGGCCGGGTTTTTCATTTGTGCATGGCGAAATGTACAATTTGTGATCCCTGCGCCAGATCGCCGTCCCGGCGTTGATTGTGTGTTATCGGATTGTTATGTTTATTTTCTGTTCAGCAACGCTCGCGGTTTTATCGCGGGCGTTTGAAGGGGAAAAACATGGCAATTTCCGCACAGGTCAGAGACGCCGGATTTGAGGCGTGGTTGGGGAAAATCAATTCCGCCTGCGGCCGGTTCTGCGCCAAGACGCTGGGGCCGGGGTTTAGCGGCGCGATACAGGAGTTTCGCGCGCACGCGCTGCGCCTGAGCGTAGTGGATGCCGCCCACACCAGGCTGTATCGCACGCCGCAGGAGATTGCCCGCAGCGACGGCTCGCACTTTTTTACCGTCTTTCAACTGCGCGGCAGTGCATTGATGGAGCAAGGCGACCGGCAGGCCGTGTTGTCCGCCGGTGACATCACGTTAATAGACGCTGCACGGCCCAGCAGCTTTACCTTTCAACAAGACTCCCGCCAAATTTCCTTACTGATGCCGCGCAGCTATATCGAACAGCCTCTGGGCGTTGCCGACTTGCCGTGCGCACGGCGGATTGAGGCGGAAAACAGCGTGGTGCGGCTCAGCCGGCAGTTGGTATTGGGCAGTATGCAGGACCCGCAGATGAGCGCCGCAGAGAGCGAGGCGATCCTGAACGCGGTGGCGACGTTGCTGCGCCCGGCGCTTATCGGCCGTGATGCGGTTTCCGAAGTGCAGCCGCAGCTCTTCGCCCGTTCGCTGGCGTTTATTGATACGCATATTCAGTCGGAGCAGTTGCGGCCCGAGTGGATCGCCGGGGAGCTTGGCGTTTCGGTACGCAGTCTGTACCGGATGTTCGCCCGTCAGGGGCTGGTGGTGGCCCAGTACATCAAGAACCGCCGTCTGGACCTGTGCGCGCAGGCCTTGCGCAGCGCGCCGGGGCGGCAAAAACTGGCCACGGTCGGCTATGACTGGGGCTTTACCGATCACAGCCACTTTTCTACCGCCTTCAAAGCCCGCTTTGGCGTCTCGCCGAGCGAGTACCGCAAGCAGTATCAGTAGCGCCGCAGGCGGCGCCCTGATGATTTAGCCGATTATCAATAGCGAATGCACACCGATTTGGTTTCGGTATAGGCGTCCAGCCAGTCGGGGCCGAAATCGCGGCCGCTGCCGGACTGTTTGAAGCCGCCGAACGGCATGTTGGCGTCGATCAACGTATGCGTATTGACCCACACCGTGCCGGCCTGAATGCGCGGCGTTAAAGCCATCGCCTGTTGCAGGCTGGTGGTCCACAGGCTGGCGGTCAGGCCGTAGTCGGTGTCGTTGGCCTTGCTCAGCGCTTCTTCGGCGTCCGCGACCCGGATCAAATTGACCACCGGGCCAAACACTTCTTCACGCGTCAGGTTCAGCTTGTCGTCCGGGTTAATCACCAGCGTCGGCGGGATGTAAAATCCTTGCGCATCCGGCCCGGCAGCGCCGCTGATCAACTCTGCGTGCTTGGCTCTGGCATCATCCAGATAGGCTGCCACTTTATTGCGGTGATCGCGTGAGACCAGCGGGTTTATCTGTGCCGTGGCATCCATGCCCGGCCCGACCGACAGCGATTTCACCGCCTGTTCGAACCCGGCCACCAGCCTGTCGTAAATCGGCGCTTCGATGTAAATCCGAGAACTGGCGGCGCACACCTGGCCCTGGTTGAGGAAGCTGCCCATCATCAGGCCTTCGATCACCTGCTGCGGATCCGCGTCTTTCAGCACGATGGCCGGGTTTTTACCACCTAGTTCCAGCGTGACGCGCGTCAGGCGATCCGCCGCGCTGCGTGCGATGCTTTTACCTACCGGGGTGGAGCCGGTAAAGCTCACTTTGGCGATCAACGGGTGTTCGGTCAGCGCCTTGCCGCAACCGGTGCCACGGCCGGTCACCACGTTGAATACGCCCGGCGGAACGCCGGCCTCGGTGGCCAGTTCGGCCATGCGCAGCAGGGTAAGCGGGGTGGTTTCAGACGGCTTGATCACGATCGAACAGCCCGCGGCCAGCGCCGGCATCACCTTCCACATGCCGATCATCAGCGGGAAGTTCCACGGCACGATGCCGGCCACCACGCCAATCGGCTCTTTACGGGTGTAAACCTGATATTTTGCGCCCGGCGGCATCGGGATCGACACATCCAGGGTCTGGCCGACAATCTTGGTGGTCAGCCCGGCGGTATAGCGCATCCAGTTCAGCGTGCAGCCCACTTCAAAGGCGCGGGCGATATTGATCGATTTGCCCTGTTCCAGCGTTTCCAACTGGGCCAACTCTTCGGCGTGTTGTTCAACCAGATCGGCATAGCGCAGCAAAATACGCTCGCGTTCGGCCGGCAAGCGCTGTGCCCAAGCTCCGGTTGTGAAGGCTTTATGGGCCGATTGCACCGCACGGGCTACGTCCTGCGCGTTGGCATCGGCGGTGGAGGAGATTTGTTGCCCGTCGGCGGGGTTATACACCGCCAACCGGTCATCGGCGCTGGACTCGCACCATTGACCGTCGATATACAGCCCGTGTTGACGATCGAGAAAACGCGAAACGCTGTCCATCACTGCTTGGGTATTGTCAGGCATACGCCCTCCTGTCAGACAAAAAAGGTCGTTATCGTTAACCTTCAAAGCCTACAACAGGCGGCCGGGATCGCCTTTTGTCTGCCTGACATTCGGTTTGTGCTGCGTGACAGCCTGCGAGGAGGCAACGGCTGAGGCGCTCAGCCGTTGCTAAACAAGATTATGAGCTGAGCGTCGCCAGGCGGGTGGCGAAGCCGAGGAACAGCAGGCCAATCAGGCCGTTGCCCAGTTTTGCCAGCCCTTTCTTATGGTTAAAGAAGTGCGCCAGCATTGCGCCCGAGAAGATCAGCGTGGTCATATAGATAAAGCTGACCGACTCGAGGATCACGGCCAGGATAGTGAACGACAGGCCGGTGTGGGCATAGTTGAAATCGATAAACTGCACGAAAAACGACACGTAAAACAAAATCGCCTTCGGGTTGGTCAGGCTCAGCGTCAGCGATTTGCGCAGGATGCTGTGGCCGCCTTCAACCTGCTGTTGCTGCGCCGCGTTTTTCTGGATAAAGGTAGCGTAGAGGATTTTTGCGCCCAGGAACAGCAGGTAAATCGCACCGAGGAAACGCACCAGGGTAAACAGGAACGGCGTAGTGCGGATCAACGAGGCCACGCCGATATAGGCGCAGAAGATCAGGATCGCATCGCCGATAAACACGCCCAGCGCAGCGGTATAGCCGGCGCGTACGCCGCGTGAAACCCCGGTTTTCAGTACGTACAGCGTATTCGGGCCCGGCAGGATGATGATGAAAATCACCCCGGCCAGATAGGTCCAAAGATTCAGGACGCCAAAACTTTCTAACACAATAACCTCTCCATGCGCGGAACTGACAGGCAAAAAAACTGGCTACGCCCGTAGCCGTGCGCGATCCTAACGCCGCAGAGGTGGGTTGGCAACGTAATAAACTTCATGTTGTTTGCCGAAAATGGCGTCAGTCGACATCCGCGGCGCTGACGCCAATTTTTTGCTCAGGATTAGGGCTTTCGTGCCAGCAGCGTGGCGAAACGCAGGGAAATGCGGTTGCCGGCGGTGTCGGTTCGGTGCAGTTGGCCAACGTCTTCGTTGTACTTGAGAATTTCCCAGCCCCGGTAATGGTCTTTCAGCTCGCCTGGCTTAAAGGTGAACGGAAAGGGCAGGCTGCACGGGTAATCCGGGGTATCCATCGCCGCGACGATCAGGTTATGGCCGCCGCTGAGGGTGCCATTTTGCATCTCTTGCACCAGCGAGGGGATCCGCTCCCGGTTCAGGAACATGAACACCACGGTGGAGAGAATAAAGTCGTATTCGCCGCTGAAAGAGTGGGTGTTGAGGTCCAGCGTGCCGGCGCGGATGTGCGACAGGGCTTCGCTGTCGATGATGCCGTTGAGCTTGTCGATCGACGGCGAGTGTTTGTCCCAGGCGGTGACGTCAAAGCCTTTCAGGTTGAGGTAAAGCGAATTGCGCCCGCCGCCGCAGCCCAGATCCAGCGTCTTGCCGGGGGCGATTTGCCGCGCGGCTTCGATCACTTCCGAGTGGGTGCGCGTCAGCTCATACTTTTTAGCGTAGTAATCTTCCGGCGAACAGTAGAACGCCAACTGGCAGATCATGTCATCCGAGAAGGAAACGATGCGGTGCCATTGCTGCGGCTCGATAAACGGCGGTTGGCTCTCGGGGCTGAACTGCCAGGTTTCGGTGGTTTCACCTTCCTGCGTCATCAGCGCGAAGGTCAGGGTACCGCTCAGCAGGGTAAGCCTGGCCCAGGTGCCGGCCTGGGTATTGTGTTTTTGCTGGAAGGCGGCCGGCAGCGTTGCGCTGTTCCATTGCGGCAGCGTTTTATAACAAAGCAGATCGTTCATGCGTCTCTCCTGAGGCAGGGCGTTGCCGGCGCGTAGCGGGCGAACAAAATGATTTTATATGTTGCATATAAAATACATGTTTATTGGCCCTTTGAAAATGCCTGCAAGGAGGAAAGGCGCGGTTTACAACCTGCGATGCATACGGGTGTTTACCGCGTTGAAGCCCAGCCGGGCGTACAGCCGTGCCGCAGTGGGGTTGTCGTTGAAGACCGCCAGCTCGGCATATTCCGCGCCGTCGGCCCGGCCGGCGTCCAGCACAGCGTTCAGAATTTGTTCGCCGTAACCTTTGCCGCGCCAGGTGGTTACTACTTCAAAATCATAAATAAACAGCTGCTTGCCGTAAGTTCGTTGTTTGATGGCGTACCAAACGATGGCGATATTTTCTGCCGAGCCTGACAGCCGAGCGCAAACCAGCCGATGGCCCGACGTTGCCGCCCCGTTGGGCAGCGAGTCGTTGAAGGAGGCGGTAGCTTCAACCAGCGCCTGCTCCCGGTTCAACAGCAGCACGCGTGCCAGATCCTTAGCGTATTCCTCGATGCCGTGAGTGCGATAGCGCTCAAATTCTTGCGGGCTCATGTCCCTGAGTTCAATCATTGGATTATCCCTTGATGTTTATTTCGCCGTCAGAGCTTAGCCCAGGCGATCTGATTAGCCTATTTTTAACTGGATCGCGTTCTCCGGCTGGGCTAACGTCAGTGCAGATTATGCCAAACGATCAGGGAAAAGATGCCAATTCGCCGTTATATCAATTCGATGACCTTGCGTCCGTTGAGCCTGGCCGCGCTGCTGGTGCTGGCCGGTTGTACTACGAAAACCACGACAGCGCCGGAGCATCGCCCCGCCGACGTCAAGGCGCAACTGGTGCGGCTGATGCCGGCCAACGCGGCCGATCGCCAGGGTTGGGCCACCGACATTACCTCCGCCTTTGCCGCACAGGGCATAGAACCGAACACCGAAAACCTGTGTTCGGTGTTGGCGGTGACCGAGCAAGAGTCGACCTTCCAGGCCAATCCACCGGTCGCGGGGTTGCCCAGCATCGCTTGGAAAGAGATCGACCGCCGTGCCGACCAGTTGCATATCCCGAACTTCCTGGTGCATACCGCACTGCTGATCAAATCGCCGAACGGCAAAAGTTACAGCGAGCGGTTGGATAAAGTGCGCACCGAGAAGGATCTGAGCGATATCTTTGATGACATGATCGATACGGTGCCGATGGGGCAAAAGCTGTTCGGCAGCCTGAACCCGGTGCATACCGCCGGGCCGATGCAGGTGAGCATCGCCTTTGCCGAGGCGCACGCCAAAGGGTATCCGTACCCGATCGACGGTTCGATCCGCCGTGAAGTGTTCAGTCGCCGTGGCGGTATGTACTTTGGCATCGCGCACCTGTTGGGCTACCCGGCCGACTACAGCCAGCCGATCTACCGCTTCGCCGATTTCAATGCCGGCTGGTACGCCAGCCGCAATGCGGCGTTCCAGAGTGCGGTCAGCCGGGCGACCGGCATTCCGTTGGCGTTGGACGGCGACTTGATTAACTACGGCACCGATAAGCCCGGCTCCACCGAGCTGGCGGTGCGTACGCTCGGCAAAAGGTTGGATATGAGCGATTCGGCGATTCGCGGGGCGTTGGAGAAAGGGGATCTGCTCGAATTTGCCGACACCCGTCTTTATGAGCGGGTCTATGCGCTGGCGGAAAAAACGGCCGGCAAGAAACTGCCGCGTGAAATGCTGCCGGGCATCCAGCTGGAAAGCCCGAAAATCACCCGTAAACTCACCACCGCCTGGTTTGCCAAACGGGTGGATGAGCGGCGCCAGCGTTGCCTGGCGCGCGCATCGGCGGGTTAAACCTGCGGGGTGCTGATAAACGCGGGGTGTCGCTCGGCTTGGGCGGCAAACGCCGCCAGCACCGGGTGCGCCTGCGCGGTGATCCGTTCGGGCAGCATCAGTTGAGTAAAGCTCCAGGCCACCGCCACGCTGACCTCCGCGCTGCCCATAACCTGCGGTATGGCGGCGGTTTGCGCCAGCAGTTTTTCCAGTTCGGCGTAAGCCGCCTGCAATTGGCCCTGAACGCGATCCAACCACGGCTGATGCTGTTTCTCCTGCGGGCGCTGCTGCTGTTCATAAACGATTTGCACCGTTTTTTCGCAGGCGGCCAGCGCCAGCCCGGTCAGTTGCAAAGCGCGCAGCCGTGCGGGTCCCTGCGCCGGCAACAGGGCCTGGCCGGCGGGAACCAGCCCGGCGGCGTACTCCAGAATTAGCGACGAATCCATCAGGATTTGATCGTCGGCCAGCACCAGCGTCGGGGCTTTCACCACCGGATTGAGGGTTTTGAATCGTTCAAAATCGCTAAATACCGACACGGCGCGGTGTTCAAATTCTATGCCCAATAATTTCAGGCAAATAGCCACCCGGCGCACATAGGGTGAATCCAGCATGCCAATCAATTGCATCAGGTTTTCTCCTGGGCATATTGCCCGTTTAAAGTGAATGTATAAATGCCGCCAACAGTTGCGCCACCGTCTCCGGCGCGTCTTCCATGAGAAAATGCCCCGCGCGGGGGATCACCTGCAGCCTGGCATCGGGAATGTCGGCCTGCAAACGGTAGGCGTAACTGACCGGCTGCCATTCATCGTTTTCGCCCCACAGGATCTGCACCGGCAGGCGCAGTTCGGGCAGGCGCTGTGCGAAATCCTCAGTATAGCGGGCGTTGTAATGGGCGATTTGCTGCTGATAGAACGCCGGTTGGCCGACCACGCCGACGATCGGCGCCAAATAGCGCTGCAATAATTCACCCTCCATCAGCGATTTGTCGAACACCGCCATTTTCAGTTGCCGCTCCAGGGTTTGCTCATGCTGCCGCTCGTCCATCACGGCGTACTGACGATAGTTATCGCGAATGCCGCGCCAGGTGGGAGAAGGCCAGGAATCGTAGCTGCAAATATCCGCGATGGTCAGCGAGCGAAAGCGCTCCGCATGGCTAAACGCCGCACGCAATGACAGCGCGCCGCCAATATCGTGACCGAAGACGTGGGCGGTATCCAGTTGCCAGTGGTCCAGCAGCCCAATCAGCAGCTCCGCCTGTGCGGCAATCGACGTGTCTGCCGACAGCGGGCGCTCTGACGCGCCAAAGCCCAGCAAATCGTAGAGGTGGACCTGAAAGCCCGCAGACGTCAACCTGGGCAGCAGGTCACGCCAGATTATCGAGTGGGCGGGCGTACCGTGCACCAGCACCAGCGGATCGCCTGCACCGTGCACGCCGGCGGCAATGCGATGGCCACCGACGATAATGTGCCGATCGAGCAGGGTAGGGAAGTCGTTCATCATGATCTCTCCATGGGTTGGCTGTACCCAACCTACGCATTCTCTTTTCATGACGCCAATGACAAGTTATGGTGAATAAATCCCACTTTTGTCATGGCGTGCTGATGACCCCGCGTTTATCCATCGATGCATTACGGGCGCTGCAAAGCGTCATTGATACCGGCAGCATGACGCGCGCCGCGCAACAGCTCAATCTCAGCCAGTCGGCGGTGAGCTGGAAAATCAAACGGTTGGAGGAACAGCTGGGCCGTATTCTGATCGATCGTCAGGGCGGCGTGTTGACCGCCACCGCCGACGGCGAGGCGCTGCTGCTGCACGGACGGCGCATCCTGCAGGCTCACGATCGGGCGCTGGCCCACTTTTCACTTTCATCATTGCAGGGCGTGGTGCGTTTTGGCGCCACGGAACAGATGCCGCTGGCCCAATTGGCCGCTTTGCTGACGGCATTTACCCATCAGCATCCGCAGGTTGACGTGCAGTTGGTGATTGAACAAAGCCAGGTATTGCGTGCTGCTCTCGCGAAAGGGGATCTCGACCTGGTGCTGCATCAGCAGTTCCGCGATGCCCTGAGCACCGAGGATGTGGCGTTGGAAAGCGAACGCATTCATTGGTGCGTCCCGCCTGGGTGGCATTACCAGCCGGGCGAGAGGGTGAAGCTGGTGAGCTACGGGCCGGACTGTTTTTACCGCGGCCTGGCGGAGGAGCGCCTAAGCGCGGCGGGCATCGATTACCGGGTCTGCGTTGAGTGCCCCTCGATAGCCGGCATGCTGGTGGCCATTTCTGCGGGAATGGGGATTGGTCTGCTCAGCCAGCAATGTCTCGATCGCCGGGTGCAGGTCGATGCCGGGTTTGAACGCAGCATGCCGCTGCCCGAAGTGGTGAATGCGCTGCGCCTGGGCGCCAGGCGGCATCATCCGCTGCTGCAAAGGCTGCAACAGCGGATCGTACAGGCGCTGGGGAAAACGGCCGCTTCCTGAGACGCGGCGGATAACGGCGCGGTTAGGCGCGGCGCGGGTTGGTCAGGCCGAAGTTGAAGTTATTGCAGCGGTTGCAGAACTCTTTCATCACCGGCGGGGTATCCATCATCGGCACCTTGACTTCGATAAAGGCCAGCCGATCCTGGCGTGAAGCCTGTTCCAGCGCCAGCTCCAGCTGTTGAGTGGTTTCGACCGCCACGCTGAACGGCGTAGCCTGGGTGTTGAGCACCGCCGGCAGTTTGGCGTAATCCCAGGGGCCAATGTCGTTGTAAGACGAATTCTCCCCGAGAATGTAGCGCTCTATAGTGTAGCCGTCGTTATTAATCAGGAAAATGATGGGCTTTTGCTCATAGCGCAGCAGGGTGGAGAGCTCCTGAGCGGTGAGCTGGAAGGATCCATCGCCAATAAACAGCAGGTGCCGACGATGTGGCGCGGCCATCAGGGTGCCGAGCAGCGCCGGCAGAGTATAACCAATCGACCCCCAGATCGGCTGATTAACCACTTTCACGCCGTCCGGCATGCGCATGCCGCCAATCGCCGCCCCTGAGGTGCCGTTCTCCACCACCAGCACGTCATCCGCCCGAATAAAGCGCTGCATCCGTTGCCAGAAATAGTCCTGATCGAGAGCCGCTTCGCCCGGTGTCGCCAGCCTGTGCTTGTGTTCGGGGAGCGGTGCCAGCGGCGGGGCCGCCATGCCTTTATCCAGCGCCAGCAGCGCTTGCAACAGGTCCGCCGCCGCTACCGCCGGGTAGGAGGTCTTGCCCAGTTTCAGCGAGAAAGGCTGAATATCAATTTGCGAGCCGGCAGGGATTTGATGCGAGAAATACCCGGTGGTGGAATCGACCAGGCGTACGCCGAAAGTCAGCACGCAGTCGGCGTTCGCCATGTGTTCGTACAACTCGGGGCGTGACAGGTCGCCGCTGTAGCCCCCCATCCAGCCTGCGGTGGTTTCCGGGATAATGCATTTTGCCGTCGGCATATTGGTGAGTGGGATCGCAAATTTATGTGCGACGTCGACAACTAATTGCTGTAGCTGAAAACGATCCACCATTTGGTCGACCAGAATAATCGGTTTTTTCGCCTGTTTGATGCGCGCCAGCAGCGCCATCGCCGCCAGTTGGACATTATATTGGTCGCTTTGCGGTAATTGCGGTGGGGCGATCGTCTGGGCTATTTCAATTTCTACATCGCAAATATCGGAAGGCAACTGTAAATAAACCGGTTTCTTTTCCGTCCAGGCGCGGGAAATAACGCGCGGAATTTCCACTGCCGCATTTTCCGGTGTGATTAATGCTTGGGCGACGGTGAACTGTTTAAAGCAGTTCATGACGTTATCAAAGTTACCGTCCGCCAGCGTGTGGTGCAGCAGTTCATGGTTTTTCATCGCATGCAGCGGCGGGGTGCCGGACAGGCAGATCACCGGTGCGGATTCGGCATAGGCGCCGGCAATGCCGGACAGAGCGGCCAGGTCACCAACGCCGTAGGTAGTGATTAGCGCTCCGGCACCTTTCAACCGCGCATAGCCGTCGGCAGCATAAGAGGCGTTCAGTTCGTTACAATTACCGATAAATTCAAGTTCGCCTTGCTGTTCAATCAGTTCCAGCAGTGCCAGGTTATAATCGCCGGGCACGCCATAAATACGATCGATGCTCAGGGTTCGGAGCTGTTGCAGAATAAAGGCTCCAATAGTGATTTTCATGTGTTTCTCCGGATTTTATCTCTTTTCTTTTATCAGGCAGAAATCAGCAAAATACTTTGCCGGCGATGTTGTGTGGCGATTAATGAAATAATCCGCTCTGGCGCAGACGGGTTTTTCTCGCTTGTTTTAACCATTATGTAAACTCCTCGCTTGTTCAAGCTGAGGGGGTGGTGTGGGAAACGGCGGAATTGTATTTGGGGGTTTACGTTGTCATTAATCAATATTAAAAATAAGGTTATTGGACGGTGGCATTTTTCATTGAATCTGATTGACCAGTAAAATCGGGATAGGGCGCGCAGATAATGGGGCGTTCGGCAATCTCTCGGTACTTTTGCCGGCAGGGTTAATCCCCGTTTTTTAGTGCCGTTACTTTTTTGCTTTTCCCGCATGACCTTTCAACATAAATAACTCTTTTTAAGTATCTCCGCTGGGTTCTCTCATTAAATTGCAGGTGATCCAACGCCAGCCTGAACGGTTATTTGCAATGCTGCACGCATGTAACATTGTATTTACATAAATGCAGCATTCTGACAGGCCTCGGTTTGATGGGGGCGGCCTGAAAAGTGGGCTTTCAGCCGCAGTTGCAAATGGGGTAGCCATCACATTTCCCCCTCAGGCGGGAGTAACGATTTCGCTACACTTTGCGTGAAGACGAAGATCGTCCCATGCCGTGGAGCTTTCCATTATTGCGGAGTTTTCCGACAGACGGGGTATTTGGCGAGCAGTAGGCTGAGCGCGCGGAATAGGACCTGCGGGGTAATATTCCTTGCCGATAGCTAAACTTAACCAAGTGACAACAGGGCAGGGAAAATATCTTGGATAAATAAGATACAGCTTGATCTTGCCAATGCGATCGGTAAGAATCCCCGGCCTTAATTTTACAGGAGCTTTATGATGTTTTTTAAACGGACAATTTTGGCTTGCTCGGTGGCATTGGTATTTCCTGCACTACCTTCTTACGCAGAGGTTGGTGCAGGAAATAGCAATTCCGCGCAGGCTGAAAAACCGGGGTTGTGGCAGCGTTTCACCGATAACGTGTCGGAAACCTGGAATAACTCGCCGAATAAAGACATCTATCTGCCGGCCATCACCTGGCATAACCGCTGGACTTACGATGACGAGCACATCGACAAGTACAATGAGCGGCCCTGGGGCGCCGGTTATGGCATATCGCGCTACGATAGCGACGGAGACTGGCACGGTATCTATCTGATGGCGTTCAAGGATTCGTTCAATAAGTGGGAACCCATCGGCGGTTACGCTTACGAGAAAATCTGGCGGCCGCTGGATGACAAGGATTTCCGCCTGGGGCTGGGGTTTACCGCCAGCATTACCGCGCGGGATAACTGGAACTACATTCCTATCCCGGCGCCGTTGCCGCTGGCGTCGATCGGCTATAAACAGCTGACCTTCCAGGCGACCTACATTCCCGGCACTTATAACAACGGCAACGTGTTCTTCGCCTGGCTGCGCTGGCAGTTCTGATTTCCAGCGGGCCTTTGGGCCCTCTGCTCTCCCCCCAAAAAAATTACCTGAATTCTGAAAAACGGCTGCCGCACCAGATAAAAGGAACTTGTCGGCAACGATGGCGTCGGAAGAGGTGACCCGGCGCATTGCGTAGAGCGCGCCGTTTTCGGGAAATAACAGGAGCTTTACCCCCATGAATACCAAACATCGTTTACTGTTGGCGCTGACCTTGACCACGGCTATGACCTGCGGGGCAGCGCAGGCTGCCGGGCTGATGGATTCCATCAGCAGCGCCGCCGGTGAACTGACCAAGTCAGGGGGCAGCACTGGCGGCACCTCGCTGTCTTCCCTGACCAGCCTGCTGAATGGCGGCGATAAAGCGCTGAGTGCCGGCAGCATGACCAACGCTGCCGGCATCCTGCAATATTGCGTGAAAAACAATGTGTTGTCGGCCAATGGCACCGAAGCGGTGAAAGACCAATTGCTGAGTAAGTTAGGCATCAGCAGCACTGAAAACGCCAAGAGCCAGGATTACCAGCAAGGGCTGGGCGGTCTGTTGAAAACCGGCGAAGGCAAAAGCCTGGATTTGAACAACTTGGGCGTTTCGCAAATCACCGAGAAAGTGAAGCAAAAAGCCTGCGATCTGGTGCTCAAGCAGGGTGCGTCCTTTATTTCCTGATAGCCTGAACGGCGGGGGCTGCGGCCACCCGCCGTTTTTATTTCCCCGTCGTATTTCAAACTGCAACGTGAAATTCATGGGGTCGATAAGAGCAAAAATGAAAAGAATTCTGATGACCTCCCTGTTGGCAGGGGTGACGCTGCTGCAAGGTTGTACGGTAAAAACGCCCGAGGCGCCGCCACCGCCGCAGGTGAAAGCGGTCGGGATGGCAAACCCGGCAGACGTTTATTGCACCGAGATCGGCGGCAAGCTGAACGCCAGGCACAACGCCGACGGCCAGTATTCCACCTGCACCTTGCCGAGCGGCCAGGAAATCGAGAGCTGGGAATTGTTCCGGCGCGATCACCCGGTGAAGAAGTAAGCTTGACGGCATCGGAGCCTTCATCTGGTGCCGTATCAGAACTCGCGATCGCTGATGGATTGGAACTCGATGCCGCTGTTCGAGCCCATCTTCAGCGGCATCCGCCAATCGCTGTCTTTGCCCAGGGTGAACGCTTTGGAGCGGAAGTTGCAGCCGCTCTTGATGTTCTTGATTTTCATCACGTGTTCCGCTGTTGAATCGATTTTGACATCGAAGTTGCCGGCGGCGGGAATAAACACCTCCGCCAGCTGTTGCGGCGCTGCGGGCGTTTCCAGCCTGACCAACACCGCAAAATCGTTGCCTTGATTGTCCAGCGTCAGACGATGCAGGCCGGCATTGGCCCGGCGTTCCGGCTGATGCAGATAGCCTGCCGAGGCTGGCCAGGCTTGCCCTGCATTATCGTGCAACGGTCCGCCGCACTGTTCACGCGCTTCGCGCAGCGGCATTTCACGCAGGTTTGCCCGGTTGTAATCGATGGGGGCGGTCGTCACAAATTCATCGTCATGTTGATGTGCGCGCAGATAGCGTTTGGCGCTGAATACCCCAGCGGCAATCAGCATAAAGAAGATAAAAATCGTCAGGCGATTCCTGAAGATGGATCCGAACAGCCTGCCCGGTAATTGAAATAGCCACTTCGCGATTTTCAACAGCATCTTTTTCCCTTAGCGCCCAAGCCGTTACGTTCTGCGGTAACGATGCTTGCCTCAGTATAGCCAACATCTCGCCGACGAAAATCCCTCCCCGGCATTTTTCTTTCTCCTGATTGTTGTACGTTTTTGTTCGTTTATGTACATTTATGATCAGTTATTCACCTTTGAGCTTGAAAATGTCCAAACTGTTACCCAACGAACGTCATGACGCGATCCTCGCCACTTTGCAGCGCCAGGGGCGGGTGTTGGCGGCTGAAATGGCGGAACGCCTGAATACCACCGAAGCCACCATTCGGCGCGATCTGCGCCAGTTGGCGGCGCAAAACCTATGCAAGCGCATTTATGGCGGCGCGCTGGCGCCCACGCCGGCATCCGGGCCGATGAGTGAACGGCTACATTTAAGCGGCGATGAGAAGCAGGCGCTGGCGCTGGCCGCGCGGGAGTTGGTGACGCAAGGGCAGATCATTTTCCTTGATGCCGGCAGCACTCATCTGTATCTGGCCGACCTGCTGCCGCGCGACCAGCGGCTGACCGTAGTTACTAACGCGCTTTCCATTGCCGGTAAAATGCTGGAACGGCCGGGGATACGCACGATTTTAATCGGTGGCGAATTGGATGCCGAGGTGGGCGGCTGCGTGGATGCGAAAGCCGCGCAGGAAATTGACGGTTTTCATTTTGATATGGCCTTTATCGGCATCTGTGCCTACGACCCGGCCAGTGGTTTTTCGGCGCTCAATTACCAGGATGCCCAGTTCAAGCAGCGCCTGCTGACGCGCTCGGGCAACGTCGCGGTGCTGTGCACCCGCGACAAACTCAATACCTTCGCCCCTTATACCTTTTTGCCCGCCGGGCGGGTCGATTATCTGGTTACCCTGAGCGGCGGGCATCCGCAACTCGAACAGCAGGTGATCCAGGGAGGCGGCAAGGTGTTGTATGGCGATTCACCTAACGGAGACTGAGATGAAAATAGCCCATGTTGCACTGTGGACCCGCGATATCGATGCCCAGGTGGCGTTCTGGCAGCGCTATTTCAACGGCGTTGCCGGCGAAGAATACGTTAGCCGCAACCGCCCGGGTTTTGTTTCCCGCTTTGTCAGCCTGGCTTGCGGTCCGCAGCTGGAAATTATGCGCCTGCCGGATCTGCTGCCGGCGGAGCAGGCCAACGAGCGCGTGGGTTGGGCGCATATCGCGCTGTCGGTCGGCGACGAGGGCCTGGTCGATTTGTTGGCGCAGCGCGCCCGGCAGGAGGGTATTCTGCAGGCGCCACCGCGCTGGACCGGCGATGGTTTTTACGAAGCGATCATCCGTGATCCCGACGGTAACGCCATCGAAATTACCGCCTGATCACTCTTCTTCGAGGATCGCGAACTGCCGGGACAAATAATCGAGCAGCAACCGGACCGCCGGCAGCAGCCCACGGCGCGACGGATAGACCGCATGCACAACGCCGCCCTGCGGTTGCCAGTCGGGCAACAATGGCACCAGCTCGCCGCGCAGCATGTTGTCGCGCATCATCATCGACGGCAACTGCACAATGCCGACGCCGGCAATCGCCGCGGTACGCAGCATCAGCATATCGTCGGTAACCAGCCGCGGCCTGTGCTCCCATTCCACTTTCTCACCGTCCGGCCCGGTCAGTTGCCACTGATGTTGTGCCCGCGCCGGCCCGAGATCGAGCGTCGGGTATTTATCCAATTCGTCAGGCCGTTGCACCGGGCCAAGGGTCCGTACCAGCGCGGGGCTGGCGGCGATGTACCAGATGCGCTGAGCCAGGATCTTCAGCACCAGATCGCTGTCTTCCAGCGGCGGCGGCCGCACGCGGATCGCCAGATCCAGGCCTTCGCCCACGACGTCCACCCGGCGATTGGTGGCTTCCAGATGGACCGTCACCTTGGGGTAATCGGCCATAAAGGCCGCCACCATACTGCCGACGCGGGTATGCAGGAGCGCCACCGGGCAAGACATGCGCACCGTTCCGCAGGGCTCCGCGCGGGTTTGCTCAATGGCCTGCTGCGCGGCGTCGGCCTCCACCAGCATCGCCTTACAGTGAACGTAATAGTTCTGACCGACTTCGGTGACGGAGAAACGCCGGGTTGAACGCTGGATCAGGCGCGCGCCCAAGCGCTCTTCCAGCAGCGCCACGCGGCGGCTGAGCTTGGACTTCGGGATGCCCAACGCCCGGCCGGCCGGTGCAAATCCCTGATGATCGACCACGCTGGCGAAATAAAACAGATCGTTCAAATCGGTGAACATCGCCCGTCCTTGTCGTTCTATATGTAGAACGCTGAGTGTACATCTTGCCTACTACTGCGGCAAATGGCGTTCAATTAGACTTCTGGCATCAACCTAAGGTCGCGAGACCTGAAACAGGAGTGCAAGATGAAAAAGATCCTCGGTATTTACGACAGCCCTGAAGCCCATTGGGTCGGCAACGGTTTCCTGGTGAATTCGCTGTTCTCCTACAACGATCTGGGGGCGGAAATGAGCCCGTTTCTGCTGTTGGATCATGCCGCGCCAACCAAATTCCGCTCCGCCTCCGGCACCCGCGGCGTTGGCCAGCACCCGCATCGCGGGTTTGAAACGGTGACCATCGTGTATCAGGGGGAAGTGGAGCACCGCGATTCCACCGGCAACGGCGGGGTGATTGGCCCCGGCGACGTGCAATGGATGACGGCCGCCTCGGGTATTTTGCACGAAGAGTTCCATTCACGGGATTTCTCGCGCAACGGCGGCACCATGGAAATGGTGCAACTGTGGGTCAACCTGCCGGCCAAGGACAAAATGGCCGAGCCGGGTTACCAGACGCTGCTGAGTGCGGATATCCCGGTGGTTCCGCTGGCGGACGGCGCAGGGCAGGTGCGGGTGATTGCCGGTAACTTTGGCGGCCACGCCGGCCCGGCGCGCACCTTCAGCCCGCTCAATGTGTGGGATATGAAGCTGAACGCCGGCCACACCACCACGTTGACGGTGGAAGAAGGCCATACCCTGGCGTTGGTGATGCTGCACGGTGCCATTCATGTTAACGGCGAGGAAGTGGTGCGCGAAACCCAAATGGTCAGGTTTGACCGTGAGGGCGATTCGATCACTATCGAAGCCAACAACGATGTCGCCTTGCTGGTGCTGAGCGGTGAACCGATCGATGAGCCTATCGTCGGCTACGGTCCGTTCGTGATGAACAGCGACGCTGAAATCCAGCAGGCTTTCAGCGATTTCAACGGCGGCAAGTTCGGCACTATGGCGGCTGAGTACGGGGCGAGTTAAGCCATCCTCCCTGACCCGGAGCAAGTTCTCCGGGTCAGACACTACACTTAAACCTCTGCGCTCCCGGCGTTGTGGCTGGGGCGCTATATCCGCAATAATCAAAACCCAACAGGAGTAAACCATGGCTGCAAATTACAAACGCCTCGACAAGGATCAGGCCGCCGTATTGCTGGTGGATCATCAGGCAGGGCTGCTTTCGCTGGTACGTGATATCGATCCCGATCGTTTTAAAAACAACGTACTGGCGCTGGGTGATTTAGCGAAGTATTTCAACCTGCCAACCATCCTGACCACCAGTTTCGAAGAGGGACCGAACGGCCCGCTGGTGCCGGAATTGAAGGCCCAATTCCCTGACGCACCTTTCATTCCTCGCCCGGGGCAGATTAACGCCTGGGATAACGACGACTTCGTAAAAGCGGTAAAAGCCACCGGCCGCAAACAGCTGATTATCGCCGGCGTGGTCACCGAGGTGTGCGTGGCGTTCCCGGCGCTGTCCGCTCTCAGCGAAGGTTTTGAGGTGTTTGTGGTCACCGACGCCTCCGGCACCTTCAACGAGCTGACGCGTCAGTCGGCCTGGAGCCGCATGGAAGCCGAAGGCGCGCAACTGATGACCTGGTTCGGCGTGGCCTGCGAGCTGCACCGCGACTGGCGTAACGATGTGGAAGGGCTGGGCGCGCTGTTCTCCAATCATATCCCGGACTACCGCAACCTGATGACCAGCTACAGCACGCTGACTCGCGGCAAATAAGACGGCTAGCGGGATGCAAATACCGATGTATCTTTACAAGATCCTTAAGCTTTAATCACGTTGGCGTCAGGATGTAAGCAAAGATCATCGGTGTGAAAAGGTCGTGAAAAGCGGCTTTCTCATCTGCCGGGGGCGGGGTAGGTTAACCCTAATCCCGGCAAATGAGGTCAATATCATGAAAAATGCACGCAAAGTACTGGCACTGCCTTTCCTGGCCGCCGCGACGCTGTTCAGCGTCAGCGCGCTTTCCGCTCCGGCTCCGACAGATAAAAATGCGCCGCCGGCAGGGCAAGACTTCCGCTTGCCGCCTTTCCCGGAGGGGCATATGCCCAAACCTGGCTTCTGTCACGGTGGGGAGGTGTTCTGCGCCACCTCTGCCAGCGACAACCCGACCGAAACCATCAATAAGCTGACTTCGGTGATCCCGGCCGGCAGCGCCAAGCATTATGAAGTACGAATTTCGGTCGTGGCATTGCCGGATACGCCGCCAGCACCGCCGGCCTCTTAAAAGCCGCACCAGTCTGCTGGCTCTGGGGGGGAATGCGCGCTAGTCTGGGGTGATCACCTCAGGAGGCAGGATGAATTCGCCAAAGCTCCCCCCTAATCTCTCTTCTTATCTACAGCCTGGCGATCGGGTGCTGTTATTCGATGGCGAATGCAATCTTTGCCATGGGTTGGTGAGATATCTTATCCGCGCCGATCGACAAGCCAAAATCCTGTTGGCGACGGTGCAATCGGCGGAAGGGCTGGCGATCCTGACCTGGCTGGGGTTGCCCACTGGCCCTGTCGACTCCATCGTTTATCTTGAGCAGGGGCACCATTGGCTGCGTTCGGCGGCGTTTTTTCAGGCGTTACGCCAGCTTGGCTGGCCATTTCGCCTGTTGGCGTTGGCGCGCTTTCTGCCGCAACGGCTGGCCGATGGGGTTTACAATGCGGTGGCGAGCAATCGCTACCGGCTATTTGGCCGCAATGACGGCACCGCCTTGCCCGGCGCCGATCTGCCGGGGCGCTACCTGCATTCCGGTTTCCGCCGCTCCCGCTGAGCTTTACGCTTCTTTACCGTTTAATTGCTTGAAATATCAGCGTTCTGGCTCCATATAATGGAACGTTCAACCAAAAAAGGAGTGCGTATGGGAATCAGTGAAGAAGAGCATCTCCGCCGTTTAACCCACGAAAAGAACGCCGTGGGGAATTCGGCGAAATGGGTAGCGATAGTTTCAGCCGTTTATTTTGCCCTGATGGTGTTTTACGGCCACCCGATTGGTGTGATGGCCATGTCCGGGGTGATCTTTATCGTTTCCACCGCCATCTGGTTGAAGAAGCGCAAGAAAGTGAAATCCTATCGTCGGGTGCTGGCGGAAATCAACGACGACGCCTCCGTTTAACCGCCCTGATAGTCGCTGCGCATCAGGGTATAAATCAGGCTTGGCTCGGCGCCAGGCACGTCGTTTAGCGTATCCACCAAGCGCAGTCCCGCTTTTTCCAACACGTGACGCGAGGCCTGATGGTTTGCACGCACGGTGGCGGAAATCTCATCCAGCCCCAGGAGTTCGAAGCCATATTCGAGCGCGGCCAGCGCCATCTCCGTGGCCAACCCCATTCCCCAGACCTGCGTATCGAAACGGTAACCCAGATTCACCGTGCGCTGCGCGCCGAGCGGATGCCACGACAGCCCGCCGAAGCCGATGATCCACTCCGGCCGCTCACGCAGCGCAATCGCCCAAGAGCCATAACCGCGTTGCCGCCATGTATCTATGCGTTCAGTAAGCGCCTGCTTAGCCTGCTCTTCGCTGACAACGGGGCCGGCAGGGTTGAAGCGCTGGGTTTCAGGATCGCCGAAAATGGCGTAAAACCTGGCCAGATCGTCGGCCACCGGTGGGCGCATCACCAAGCGGGTGCTGATATAGGGATCGGTAGGGGACATCTTCGGCATGGATTCTCGTAACCTGCTGTGATTGGGTAGGTTTAACTGTAGACCAACTGCACGGGGGAGAAAACATAAACCCCCTCTCCGGGCGGAGAGGGGGGGGCAGAATCAGATAAATGAATCGTCGTCGCTGTAGTCGTCATCCGCGAAATCGGCGCTGTCGTCGGTTTGATAACCTGCGTTCTGGAAACCGTTGTCCTGATTCAGGAAGCGGCTGTCGCCGTTGTTAAAGGTGTCGAGGTTGTTGGACGCGTCAAACTCCCTCATTGCGCTGTCGTCCACCGGCTGTGCCGGCGTTTCGTCGATAATGTTCACAATCTCTTGCGGCTGCGAATGGCGGAACATGCCGGTCAGCATGTCGGCCAACACCACGCCACCCGCCACACCTGCCGCAGTTTGCAATGCGCCGCCGAGGAACCCGCCGGCCCGAGAAGGCGCAGCCGCTTGCTGTGGCGCTTGTTGTGGCTGCTGCTGCGGGGCATAACCCGCCTGCGGCTGATTATTCCAGGCTGCATTATTTTGCTGTTGCGCCTGGTACTGATCGCGCGGGCTTGGCGTATTGCGGCTGCCACCGCCGAACAACCCGGCCAGGAAGCCGCCGCTGCTCTGTTGGCTGGCGCTATTTTGCTGCTGCTGAGCGATCTGGTTCTCCAGATCTTTTACCCGCTGGTCCAATTGCTTCAGCGCCGCTTCCTGAATGATCATCGCCTGCGCCATATAATAAGGCGCAGAAGGTTGTTCACGGATGTGCTGGTTGATGAGCTGCTCTGCCTGGAGATCCCTCTGGCCCGTCTTGGTCTCGGCTTCTTTCAAGCGGCCAAACAAACCATCGATAAGGCGTTGTTCTTCAGATTGCATAGGGTTACCTCAGGAGATAAATAACAAAGCTTGATGATGATTATCATCGGTAGCTATCACCCTAGCGCGTTTGTGTTAACCAATAAATAAATGGTGAGTAAACCTGTTTATGAATTTGTTACCAGTTACGCCAAAGGGATCAGCATGACCAGCTTCAGCGCGCTGTTTTCCGCCGGATGAAAGGTCAGTTGCCGATAGCGCAGCGCCCCCTGCTGCGGATGAGTGAACTCCCGTTCGCCGCCCTCGCGCGCCATCACGTCATGTTGCTTCCACCAGTGATTAAAGGCTTCGCTGTTGTGCGTCATGTTGCGCACGAAGGCGCGCATCGCTTCGGTATTCTGGTGATGGCTGGTTTCCGCGCGAAACTCGGCCACCACGCGCCGAGCGCGATCGTCCCAGTCGCAGACCAGGGTCTTCGCCAGCGGGTGGAAAAACATAAAGTGCAGCAGATTGGGTGTCTTGGCTTGGCCCAGCCAACCGCTGAACAGGGTTTCCGCTTGCGGATTCCAGGCAAGGATATTCCAGGTGAGATCCAGCAGATAACAGGGGACTGCCACCTGGTAAACGCTTTGCAAAACGGTGCTGTTGGCGATGTCCTGATGCTGTTCCTGCTCGGGATCGGCCACCCGTGCCAGGGTAAACAGGTAGTGACGTTCGGCATGCCCCAGTCGTAACGCTTTGGCAATGCGCGCCAGCGTATGTGGAGAGATGGACACCTCGCGCCCCTGCTCTATCCAGGTATACCAGGTGGCGCTGATGCCGCTGATTTGTGCCAACTCCTCACGCCGCAGGCCGCTGGTGCGGCGGCGCGGTGCGCTGGGCAGCCCCAACATGTCTGGCGTGATGCGCTCGCGGTGGGCGCGCAGAAAGGCGCCGAGGGCTTTGGGGCCGGATAAGGCTTCGGATTGCATAGGGGGGTACCTGCTCATACTAGGATAACTGCTTATATTGTACCCGTATATCAGCCTGATTATAGTGGGTTGTATCCCGTAATTGTTTGTGACCGCCAGCGGCGCTCAGGTGCAATGACGGAAACACCCTAATAGAAAGCCATGCGGCACGGGCGCAAGCCCGACAATAACAGGAGCAAACATGAGCATCAGCAACAGCCATAAAAATGCGGTCGATCGTCAGTTCGGCGAGCAGGCCAGCGCCTACCTGACCAGCGCGGTGCACGCGCAGGGCAAAGATTTGCAACGCCTGGCAACATTGCTGGAACCCCATGCCGATGCCAGGCTGCTCGATCTGGGCTGTGGGGCCGGGCACGCCAGCTTTACCGCGGCGGCGAAAGTGGCTCAGGTCGTGGCCTATGATTTGTCCGCACAGATGCTGGAGGTGGTTAGCCAGGCGGCAGTGGATAAAGGGCTGAGCAATATTCAGGTACGGCAGGGCGTGGCGGAATCGCTGCCGTTTGACGATGCCGGCTTTGATCTGGTGATCAGCCGTTACTCGGCGCACCACTGGCATGACGTGGGTCAGGCGCTGCGTGAAGTTAAACGCGTGCTGAAACCGGGCGGCATGGCGATCTTTATGGATGTGGTGTCGCCGGGGCACCCGCTGTTGGATATTTATCTGCAAACCGTTGAAGTGCTGCGCGACACTTCGCATGTGCGAAATTATTCGCCGGGTGAATGGCTGAGCCTGCTGACTGAGGCTGGGCTGGTGGCGCGGGAGGTCACTTCGGATCGGTTGTATCTGGAGTTCGGCAGTTGGGTGGCGCGCATGCGTACGCCGGAGCATTTCGTTACCGCCATTCGCGCGTTGCAGCAGGGCGTTTCTGAAGAAGTACTTCAGCACTTTGCCATCCAACCGGACGGATCCTTCACCAGCGACATTATGATGTTTGAGGCGGCGAAAGCCTAAAAACAGCAGGGCAGCCGATAAGGGCTGCCCTGTTAAACGCAATCAAATACCGCTTAATTACTTTTTGTCTTCCAGCAGGCAGCGATAAATCAGGCCGCCGACGACACCGCCGATTAACGGCACCAGCCAGAATACCCAAAGCTGTTGCAATGCCCAGGTGCCCTGGAATATTGCCACGCCGGTACTGCGCGCCGGGTTAACGGAGGTATTGGTTACCGGAATACTGATTAAGTGAATCAGCGTTAATGCCAGACCGATAGCCAAAGGGGCAAACCCGGCAGGCGCACGCTTATCTGTCACGCCGTGAATAACAATCAGGAAGAATGCGGTCAGGACCAATTCAATAACGATGGCGGATTGCAGAGAATAACCGCCCGGTGAATGTTCGCCGTAGCCGTTGGAGGCAAAGCCGCCGCCGGTTGGATCAAAGCCCGCTTTGCCGCTGGCGACCAAATACAGCACGGCCGCTGCAGCGATACCGCCGATGACCTGAGCGATCACATAGGGGATGACGTCTTTGGCCGGGAAACGGCCGCCGGCAAATAATCCCACGGTAACGGCCGGGTTAAAGTGCCCGCCAGAAATATGCCCAACGGCATACGCCATTGTGACTACGGTAAGACCAAAAGCGAGTGCCACACCGGCAAAACCAATACCCAGTTGTGGAAATGCTGCAGCTAATACCGCACTGCCACAACCACCAAACACCAACCAAAATGTGCCAAAAAATTCAGCAAATAGTCGCTTTGACATAAACTCCATCCTACGGAAAATACTAACGATCGTTAGCACTAAAAACTATAGAACACCTTTATCAATTAATGCAGGTTTCTATCAGTATTTTCTTAATGCACCTTAATAACGGCGGGTATTAAATCCCCGTGAATTAGTTTTGTCTATGCGACTTTGGCTATATTTTTCAGAATTTCCGCGCGTTTGTTTATTTTTTTATCTTTCTTATAAGAATTTGCCCTAAGCTTAACTGTTGGGGCTGCTGTTAGCGTAATAGGTTCCTTGGAAAATTTAATTTTCCATCTGCTTTTTCCATTCAATTCGCCGATGTTAATTGTTAATTTCTATTTGCCATGTTTAATTAGCACTATGATTCATGACATTAGCGCGGCTGTCATCAGAATGTCACACCAGGTTAATACCTTAGCAAGCTGCGAACTTCACTCCCTTAACTCTGAGCCATAACCATGAAAATAAAACCGGTTTCGCTGTTAATCACCTCGTTGTTTCCGCTGATCTCTTATGCCGCCGACGTTGAGGTAGAGCGCTATGTCGTCAGCTTTCCCGGCGGTGAGCACGTAAGCTATCAGGGTGCTTTCGCCAAGCATTTTCCGCAGGGATTACCGGTAGGTATCGGCTCCGGTCTGGTGTTCAATGGCCGTGAGGGCAATGATCTGCTGCTGACCACTGTCACCGACCGCGGCCCTAACGCCGATGCGCCTGCGGTCGGTGAACAGGAGGCCAAAATCTTTGCCAACCCGAAGTTCGTTCCCTTGCTGATGGATATTCGCGTTGGCAGCGGGAAAGCCGTTGCCGGCAATCAGCGCCCATTGCATGACGAACAGGGGCCTGTCAGCGGGCTGCCGCTGCCGGGCGGACTGATCGGTTCCACCAACGAAGTGGCGCTGAGCGATACGCTCAAAACGCTGCCGAGCGATCGGCGCGGGCTGGATACCGAAGGCATCACGGCCGACGGTAACGGCGGCTACTGGCTGTGCGACGAATACGGCCCGTTCCTGATCCATATCGACAATAAAGGCAAGATCCTCGCCAAATACGGCCCTGCGCCGCAGAAAGGGGAGCAGGCAGTGGCCGGCGGCTTGCCGAATATTATCAAGTGGCGCCAGCCTAACCGGGGTTTCGAGGGCATCACCCGCCTGCCGGATGGCCGCATTTTGGCGGCGGTGCAGAGCACGCTGGACGTTGACGGCAAGAGCAAGAACAAGGCGCAATTTACTCGCCTGGTCAGTTTTGATCCGGCCAGCGGCAAAACGGCGATGTACGGCTACCCGATTGACATCGACAGCTATAACAAGGCCAAGGACGCCAAAGTCGGCGACATCGTGGCGGTGGACAACCAGCATATCTTGCTGATTGAGCAGGGCAGCGATAAAGACAAGCAGATGATTAACAAAATCTACCTGGTCGATCTCAGCCAGGCGACCGATCTGACGGCCTTCGACGGCAAGGACAAAGCGCTGGAGTTTGACGATGCTAAGGATCTCGCCAAGCGCGGCGTGAAGCTGGCGCAAAAGCGCGAAGTGGTGGATCTGCGCAAATTGGGCTGGCAGCAGGAAAAAGTGGAAGGCCTGACGCTGATCGACGATCGCACGCTTGCGGTGATTAACGATAACGATTTTGGTCTGCAGGCCAAGCTGGTGAACGCCGAGCCTAAGGGCAAGAAAATCGGCGATTACCAGTTGGATAAGCAGGGTGGCTTGACCCTTGACGGTAAAGCGGTGTCGACGAGCATCGAACTGCGGCCGCTGGATAAGCCGGAATCGCTGAGCGAACTGTGGGTGCTGAAACTGCCGCAACCGCTGAAATAACCGCCGTGACAGGGGGCATAGCGTGCCCCCTGTCCACCTTCTTATGTTGCCGCGCCGTTTTGTTTCTGCGGCGTTCTGCCCCGCGAGATGCTTTCCCACACCGCAACCACCACCATAATCAGCGTGGTCAGTCCGTTCACCATCAGCAAATCGGTCAGGTAAGCTATCGGCGTCAGCACGGCCAGCGCTATCAGGCCCACCAGGTGCGACAGCGGGAAGCGGCGATACACCAGCCGTTTGTACAAGGCGTTGGCGAGCAGGTAAATGGCCGGACCGAGGAGCAACACCGCCGCCGTCACGTTGCCGATAGGGCCGTCGGGATGGGCGATCACCAGTTCGTTGGCGACGGCGCAGACGATAATTGCCCCGACCAGCACCACGTGCACATAGTGGAAGTTGGCGCCCAACTGGCCGGGATTTTCCGCCTGGCTGATGGCGTGGCTTCCGGCTTTGCTGCTGGTATCGAAATAGACCCACCACATCGCCAGACTACCGATAAAGGCCACCAGCGAGGCGATCAGCACCGGCGCTGTCCAGGTTTCCATTTCGCTGAGGGTGGAGCCGGTAATCAGAATGGTTTCACCCAACGCCACGATCACGAACAGCTGGCAGCGCTCTGCCAGGTGATGGCCTTCTATGGTCCATTCACTGCTGCTGTCGGAGCGGCCCAGCACCGGCAGGCGGAAACCGAACATCGGTGAAACGTATTCGCACAGCACCGCCAGCGCCCACAGCAGCAGCCGACTATTGCCTTGCGCCAGTCCGCCCAGGATCCAAAATATCGCCGAAATGGACAACCAGCCCAGGATACGGCGGAAGTTTTGCTTCAGCGGGTGATTGGCTTCCAGCAGGTTCAGGACCACGCAGGATCGACCCACCTGGATCGCCACATAGAACAGCGCGAAAATCAACCCGCGTTCGCCAAACGCCTGCGGCAGCGCGGAGGCGGCGAACAGCCCCAGCAGCATGATGGCGAACAGCAGGATGCGAATGGGCCGGGTATCCGGATTAAACCAGTTGGTCACCCAGGCGGTGTATTGCCACGCCAGCCAGACGGCAAACCACAGCAACAAGGTTTCCAGCGCGCCGGTCAGCGTCAGATGGTGCAGCAGGTAGTGGGAAAGTTGAGTAACGGCAAAAACGTAGATCAGATCGAATAACAGTTCCGAGAACGAAACCGAAGCGCCTCGACCATCGCGCACGCGCAGTAAGGTTTGCGACATAGAGAGTCCTTCTAAAGTGATAACCTTCAGAAAACAGCGTAGTTCAGGGGGTAACAGAGGGTGGAATTTTCTTAAAAACGAAGGTTTTTATATTACGGGGAGCACCGGGCTTTTAATTGGCTTCTGACAGGGGTAAAGTTTTCTCAGCAACTGCAGAATTATCCTGTCATGACATCGATGTACGCACTTCCTCCTTATTTGCCTCACAATGATTGATGTTCTTTACATTGAATGACGTCGCTTTGCACTGCCAGGCGGATAATTAACTCCACTGATAGAGAAAATAAACAAAAACATCTGGAGCTAATCATGAAACTATTACCTGGCATCGCAGCAGTCCTGATCGCAACCGCTTCTTTTTCCTCTCTCGCCGCGCCACTGTCAACGGTAAAACAAATTGACAGCGAGCAGGCAAGCAACCTGCAGAGCATCGGCGTGGTGTCGGTTTCCGGCATCAGCGGTTCACCGGGCGACGCGGTTCATGCGCTGAAAGAAAAAGCCGCGGCGGATGGCGCAAGCCATTACCGTATTATTGCTCTGGACACCCCGGGAGATTCCAGCAACTGGCGCGGTAATGCAGAAATCTACCGTTAAAAACAGGCTGAAAATAATTGCCTGGCCGCCGACAGGTGGCCGGTGAAATAAGCGGTTGCGGAAGATAATCTGACCGGTAATGCTGTCGTTTGATTACCCTAAGATTATTACCGCAACCGTTTCGCGTTTTTGGCGCCCGCCGGTCGCATTTTATTACAACTGTTTCGATGGCTTTCGGATTCATGTTAATGAATACTTAAGAAATTGAGGGCAGATTGGTGGCTACTCAACCCAACGGAGGCCCCAATGTTAAATGCGACACGGCTGCAACTGAAGAACCACTTTTCCTATCTCCAGCAGTTTATGGCTTCACCGCGCACCATTGGCACTCTGGCGCCTTCTTCCCCCTGGTTGTGTCAGGCGATGTTGAATCAGATCGAATGGACTGGCGCCTTGTCGATTGCCGAATTGGGGGCCGCGGATGGGGTGCTGACCAAACGCATATTGGGACGCATGCGCGCCGATGCCTCGCTCGAAGCGTTTGAGATCCAGCCTAATTTTGTGCATCAGTTGCGCAAGATTGACGATCGCCGCCTGCACGTTATGGACCGTTCCGCGGAAGAGATGGCCCGCGACTATGATGTGGTGTTCTCCTGCCTGCCGTTGTTGTCGATCCCGGTTAAAATCAGCATCCGTATTCTGCAGCAAGCCCAGCAGCGGTTGCGGGCACGGGGCGGCACTCTGGTCTTGTTCCAGTACAGCCACCTGTCGGAAAAGCTGCTGTCTCGCTATTTTCATTGGAAGCGGGTGCGGGTGGTGCGTAACTTCCCGCCGGCATTGGTGTATATCTGCACGCCGCGTTAGCTACAGTTTTTTCTCCATCACCACCACTTCGCCATCATATTGCCGGCGGCGTTCGATAGTGTGCCAACCCCAGCCCGCATACAAAGCCTCTGATTTGTCGGTGATCAGGTGCAAAACGGGATGGTTACGTTGGCGAGCCAACTGCACGATAGCGGCTTCCAGACGCTGCGCAATCCCCTGGCGCCGGTGATCGGGATGAACAAAAACCCCCGCCAGCCAGGGAGACAGATCCTTTCTCTGATGATCGTCGCTCGGCCACAGGCTGGCCATGCCCAGCGGGCGTTCGTCATCGAGTATCAACAGGGTGACATAGTCTTCACTCGGTTGAGTGCACAGGGCAAAACGCTGGCGCGTGCGCTCCAGCGAGCCGCCGCGCTGTGACCCCCACTGGCCAAAGGCCCATGCGGCGCAAACATCGCTGTACTGCGGGCATTCCGTTAGCGAAACAATACGTTGGTTCATCTGTGCTCCTCCGGTTTTCCCCATCTCGCCATTTTTATCGATTTATCGGCTGATTTTACTGTAGACAATCACATTTACGGCGGTTTTGCATTTATCGGTGCCGAAACACCGTGATTCAGCGGATTTGTCCTGTCCTGCGCGCGTTATCAATTGAAACTGTTAATGAGAGTAATTATCATGCACCCATCTTTTAGCTGCCCCCGGCCCACTCATGCGCAATCCTTTCGTTTTACTGCTGCTTTCCCTGTTGTTCGGCGTTTTTAGCGTTCAGGCGAAAATGGTCACCGACATTACCGGCCGACAGGTCGACGTGCCGGATAACCCGCAGCGTATCGTGGTGGGCGAAAGCCGCATGCTGTATACCCTGGCGCTGCTGGAGCCGGGCAATCCTGCTCAGCGCGTCGTTGGCTGGCCGGAAGATATGGCGCGTTTTGATGCGCAAAGCTGGCAGCTCTATACGCAAAAATTCCCGCAGATCAAAGCGATCCCTTCCATCAGCAAGGGTAATTTCCGCCAGGTTAACGTCGAAAACCTGATCCAATTGAAGCCGGATCTGGTGATTCTCGCCCGGTACGCGCGTGAAGAGGGCGACAGCGATTTTCTGCTAACGGCGCTGAACAAGGCCGGTATTGCGGTAATCTACGTCGATTTACGGGTTGATCTGCTGAAAAATACCGTGCCGAGCGTGCGTTTGCTGGGCGAAGTGCTCAATCGCCAGCAGCGGGCGGAGCAGTTCATCAGTTTCTATCAGCAGCATATGGCGGTGATTCAACAGCGGCTGGCCGGCTACCGGGGGCCAAAACCCAAGGTGATGCTGCATTTGCACCTCGGGCGGCGCGAAACCTGCTGTACCACCGCTGCGCACGGCAATCTTGGCGATCTGGTGGCCTTTGCCGGCGGCGACAATATCGCCAACGCCAGCATCAAGGGCGTCTTCGGCGATCTAAACCCGGAAACTATCCTGACCGCCAACCCTGACATCTACATCGCTACCGGCATGGCCGGGCCGGAGGGCAAGCGTTTTTCCGATCTGCGCCTTGGACCACGGGTTACCCAGCAGGAGGCCGATGAAAGCTTCCGCATGATCATGCAAAAACAGCCCATGCTCGCCAACCTGAAAGCGATCAAGAATCACCAGGCCTGGAGCATTTGGCACAATTTCTATCTCAGCCCGTACCACGTCGTGGCGGTCGAGATGCTCGCCAAAGCTTTCTATCCGGATTTGTTTGCAGACATCAATCCGCAGCAGACCTTTAAGCAGCTATACCAGCAATTTTTGCCGTTACCTTTTTCAGGCACCTACTGGAGCCAACTGAATAACCAATAACGCTGCTGCTGGAGGCATGGCCCCTGGCGGCTTGCGTTCGACACCGACGTTGAGTTACAGAGCCGCCCGGTCGTTAAGGAGAACCCGATGAGCCCGCTTGTTCGTTTAGCGCAACTGCAGGATATCCCCCAACTGATCGCCATAGAACGCTCGGCGGCGCAGCTGTTTCTTCAGCAACCGGCGTGGCGTTTTCTTGCCGATGGCCCGGTGATGAGCCGTCAGCAGCATGCTGATTTTATTCAGCAACAGCGGGAGTGGGTGGCTGAAAGCGCGTCGGGTGAGGTGGCCGGGTTTATCGCCGTATTGCCGCAGCAGCAGGATTGGCACATCGCCGAGCTGTCGGTAGACGCCGGCTGGCAGCGGCGCGGCATTGGCCGGCGTTTGATAGCCGAGGTTGCCATGCAGGCAAAATCGCAGGGCGCGCAGCGCCTGACGCTGACCACCTTTATCGACGTGCCCTGGAATGCGCCTTACTACCGGCGGTTAGGGTTCCAGCCGATCGCGGCCGTTCGGCTCAACTTGCCGCTGCGGCAACGGCTTGCTGAAGAGGCGGCGCAGGGATTTGTTGCCGGTAGCCGCTGTGCAATGGAATTTACACTATCGTAAATATTGAAATACAGGCTGATGGCGGTATGATGCAAGCAACCACGCCATCGCAGGATCTGCGCGCCGATCTTCAGGCGTACAAATGCAATCAAGTCACCGTATAAGGGACAACCCGTAATGACACAAACCATTTTCATGGTAGGCGCTCGCGGAGCCGGTAAAACCACGGTGGGCAGCGCATTGGCGCAGACAATGGGCTATCACTTCACCGATACCGATCTGTTTATGCAGCAGACCACGCAAATGAGCGTGGCGGAAATGGTCGCCCATGAAGGCTGGCTGGGCTTTCGCCGCCGTGAAAGCATTGCCCTGCAAACCGTGACGCAACCGTCAACTGTAGTTGCCACCGGCGGCGGCATGATACTGGCGGAAGAAAATCGTCGCTTCATGCGTCAGCACGGCACCGTGATTTACCTGCGTTCGCCTGCGGACGTGTTGGCGCAGCGGCTGGAAGAGTATCCGCAGGACGCTCAGCGCCCAACGCTCACCGGCCGCCCCATTGCCGAAGAGATGCTTGAAGTGCTGGCGGCGCGCGAAGCGCTGTATCAGGAGGCCGCGCATTTCGTCATGGATGGTACCGGCAGCCCGCAACAGGTGGTCGAGCAAATCCTCTCGGCGCTGCAGCGCGAAACGGTAAAATAATCCACCGCGAATTTTCCTTTGGGCACAGTGCGTTGTGCCCAATACTCTGTTTTTCTCCCCTGATTTTTCCGGTCTGACGACAAATCGCGCTTGCCTTTATAAATGATGAGTGACATATATAAATAAATGACACTCATCATTTATATTATTTAACTCAAGCTTATTGCGAGGCATCTGTATGAAATACACTCCCTTTGGCCGCAATACCGGCCTGCGCGTTGCCGAACTGGCTCTGGGCACCGGCACCTTTGGTACGGGCTGGGGCTACGGCTCGGAAAAGGAAGAGGCCAGACAGGTATTCGATCGCTACGTCGACGCCGGCGGTAACTTCATCGACACGGCTGACGCCTATCAGTTTGGTCAGTCGGAACAAATGGTGGGGGAATTTATCGCCGCCGAGCGCGATCGCTTCGTTGTCGCCACCAAGTACACGCTGGGCGCCACGCCGGAGGCAAGTGTTGCGCACACCGGCAACAGCCGTAAAAACATGATCGCCTCGGTGGAGGCTAGCCTGAAACGCCTGAAAACCGATCGTATCGACCTGCTGTGGGCGCATTTCTCCGACAATCTGACCCCGCTTGAGGAGATCGTACGCGCGTTTGACGATCTGATTCGTGCCGGCAAGATCCAGTATGCCGGGCTGTCCAACTTCCCGGCCTGGCGCATTGCCCGGGCGGATACTCTGGCCGAACTACGCGGCTGGGCGCGCATTGCCGGCATTCAGGTGGAATACAGCCTGGTGGAACGCACCGCCGAGCGCGAACTGCTGCCGATGGCCGAAGCGTTGGGGATGGCCGCTACGCTGTGGTCGCCGCTGGGTGGCGGCCTGTTGACCGGGAAATATCGCCACAGCAACGCCGGGCGGCTGACCGAACTGGGGCGCCTGGTGCATCGCGAGAAAGATACCGCGCTGCTGGATGAAGTGCTGGCAATAGCGCAGGAGCACGGTGCCCAGCCGACCCACGTCGCCATCGCCTGGCTGCGCAACCGGGCCGCGCACTCCAGCACCAGCCTGATCCCCATTCTGGGGCCGCGCACGTTAGCGCAACTGGACGATACGTTGTCGGCGCTCAGTTTGACGCTGAGCGAAGAGCAAGTGGCGCGTCTGGATCGGGTAAGTGCTATTGAGCCCGGTACGCCTCACCGGCAAATTGCCGACACGCTGGCGCGAGCGCAGGGCGGTGACAGCGACCGTTTTGCCGCACCGCGCCCCCCGCGTGCCTGAGTCTTTTGATGAAAGGCATCATCATTGAGTGCGGTCAGCGGATGGCCTAAGATGATGCCGGATTGATAAGGAGAAAACACCATGGCGCGGGTATCAAAGCAACAAATGGAACGCAATCGCGAGGCGATCGAGCGGGTGTCTTCACAACTGTTTCGGGAACGTGGCCTGAACGGCGTCAGCGTTAACGATCTGATGGCGGCGGTGGGGCTGACCCACGGCGGTTTCTATGGTCACTTTGCCTCCAAGGATGAATTGGCGGCGGTAGCCAGCCGCAGAGCGGCGGAGGAGTCGGACCAGCGTTGGGAGGCGCTGAGCAGCCAGCCCGGCAAACACACTTTGCCAACCCTGGTTGACAGCTATCTGAACGTGAAACACCGTGACTGCCCCGCCGAAGGCTGCGTGGTCACCGCGCTGGCCGCCGACGTGGCGCGGGAAGGGGCCGATAAACCCGTACACCAGGCCTACCTGAGCGGCGCAAAATCGATGCTGGCGCGGCTGGAGTCGCTGTCGCCATCGGTAGATGAACAGCAGCGGCATCAGCAGGCTTTGGCGCAGATGGCGATGCTGGTGGGGGCACTGACGCTGGCGCGGGCGACTCGCGGCGACGAGTTGTCGGAACAGTTTCTCAACGCGGCGCGTCAGGCGCTGTTGCCGGCGGACGCTGAGTAAAATACCGCCCCGGCGTGGTGCCAAAACGCTCGCGGAAGGCGGCGATATAGGCACTGACATTGTCGTAACCGCAGTCAGCGGCAATCTGGCCGACGGGTTCCCCCCGTGACAGCGGTTCCAGCGAGCGGAGTACCCTGGCTTGCTGGCGCCAGCGCGAAAAAGTCACGCCCGTTTCGCCGATAAAACGGCGGCTCAGGGTACGGACGCTCAACCCGGCCCAGTCGGCCCATTCACGCTGAGTGCGCTCGCCGGCAGGTTCGTTCAGCAGTGCGCGGGCGATTTTCAGCAGCCGCGCATCTTGCGGTAGCGGCAGTTGCAGCGGGGGGCTTTCCTGAACGTGCATTTCATCCAGCAATACCTGCAACATCCGCTGTTGCGATGCACTCAGCGGCTGCCCGGCAAACTGCGCGATACGCTCGACCAGCGCCTGAATCAGCGTTGAGGCGGCGCTCAGCCGGGGGTGCTCCGGTAACGCCGCACAGCGTTGTTCTCCCAGATACAGGATCCAGCCCGCCACGTTACCGCAGGCCAACGCCTGGTGTGCGCAGTGTGGCGGCAACCAGCCGATACTGCCGGCGGTCATTGCCCATTGCCTCCCTGCGGTTTCCAGCGCCATCATGCCGTGCGTTAACAGATAGATCTGCCCGTCGGCATGGTGGTGCCAGGGCGTGAGGTGTTTTTTCTCATGCAAAAGCCGTTCGCTGCGCAGGATCATCATGTTGGCCGATTACCGGTATAAAAAGTCCAGGTACGGTTATTATGCCACCGCCTGCCTTCGCTATGATCCCCGTCTCATTCCATTTTTGGATATCCTCTATGAACGAAAACCCCTCAATAGCCGTGGTACTCGACGCCTTGCAGCGGGTGGTTGCCTGCTCGCAACACCAGCCGGCGCTGATAGCCGAACTGTTCAGCGAAGATTATCGCCAGCAGGTGGACGGAAAAGCGCTCGATTATGCGCAATTTATGCAGCATATGGCCCTGTTGAAGCAGCTCACCCGCAGCATGGCGTTGGACATTATCGCCGTCGCCGGACAGGGGGAGGCGGTGCTGACGCATCATCAGGTGCGGGTGGAAAAGCGCGACGGTGGCCGCAGCCTGGTCAAAGTGCTGGCGCATTTCACCGTACGTGACGGCAAGATCTGTGCCTGCGATGAGCTGACGCAACTGCTGGAAGGCGAACATGGCGATCGCGATCTGGGATCGCGCGTGTCGGCATAAACTCGGCTGCTATACTTAACCCTGTGTGATTCACACGGGAGAACAGCATGCGCGAAAATAACCGACCAGGCTATCCGAGAAGCGCTCGGGTGGTCGAAGTTGACCGGGGCGACCCCAGCTTGCATATCCATCGTTTTGAGGTGCGCACCGACGACATTGAGCCGAATACGCTGCTCAGTGAGCACTCGACCGAGCAGGAAGCGCTTGACGCCAAGCATCGTTACGAGGATCAGGCGTTGGAAGATTAACCTGTACCCTACAGAAGCCGGCGCGATGCCGGTTTCTTTTTTTGCCTTTTGCTTAAGGCCGCTTCGTGCGCATTGTTTTTGCCGGCCGCTGAGTTAATTATCTGATTCGAATACTAATAAAATGCCATGGCGCTGGCTGTCCGGCGGTGGCCCGGCGCTATTTTTGTTGCGGATTCAGAACGGAAGGCTGACGACCGATCGCCGGGCAGAATTTTACTCTGCGCCACGATCGCATTTCGCGTGAAAAACCAGTGACAGATCAAGCGCAATCCCCCAATATGGATTTCTCATAAAGTTGATTATGCGGGTGCCAGTCTATGCTGAAAGTGAACGAGTATTTTGCCGGAAAAGTGAAGTCTATCGGTTTCGATAGTAGCAGCATCGGCCTTGCCAGCGTCGGTGTGATGGAAGAGGGTGAGTACACCTTCAGCACCGCCCAGCCGGAAGAGATGACCGTGATTACCGGCGCGTTGAAAGTGTTGCTGCCGGGCTCGCCGGATTGGCAGGTGTTTATGCCGGGTGAGAAATTCTTCGTACCGGCTCACAGTGAGTTCAACCTGCAGGTTGCTGATGCAACCGCCTATCTGTGCCGTTATTTAAGTTAGTAGTTTCCTCTTTTGGCGGGAAATCAGGGCTCTGCATGCAGAGCCCTTAGACGTTTGCGACTGGGATATTGGGCAAAAACGTGGCGCTGAACCCTCAGGTTATTCTTCATCTTTTATTTTTAGAACATACTTTTTCCAGAAGTGGCTGGAAAGAAATGCATAAATCAATGTGAAGATAATAGACGCTAAAAAGGCTTTGATTAATGAGGTAGGGAAGGAAAACTCTCTTATGTTTGCGATTAAAAATGATGAAAAGGAAACCCCTGAAACGAACATCAATCTTTTTAATCTTTCCTGTTTCACAACACTGCCCTTTTACTTAAAAGGAGAGATCGCAATCTCTCCTCATGTAACTCATTACCAGTGACATTGACCGTTTACACTATTCTTATTGCTGTCTCCGCCAAAAGCGCCACGTCCGTTACCGTCATTATTTCGAGGGTCATTTACCGCGTTTACCGCTGCATTATAACCAGCATCGGCGATAATACTACCGATCCAGCCGCCAATGGCGGCCCCCAGAGGTGCTCCAGGACCGGTGACGAGGGCTCCAATGTAGCCCCCCACTATAACTCCGGCCCCTGTAGCGGCAGTTTTCCCTGCACTATTTGCTCGGCCATTGTTGTCAATTCGATCACCGCCATTATTACCACGACCATCAGAAATTTGATCGAGCATCGATGAATCAATAACTTTCATAAATAATTCCTTTTCATGATGTAATTGATATGAATATAAAACAAGTTTTAATGCTATTTATAAATAGCGTATTTTTTAGACAGTATCAATACGCGTAGATAAAACATAATTAAAAACGGCTGGAAGTTATTCAGACAATACTATGGGTGGGGATAAATGAGAGGTTTTCCTGCCTAAAATATGGCAAGAAGGGCTCTGCATGCAGAGCCCTTGGTATTTTCAGGCTGAGTTAACGCTGGGCTTCACCGCCGAGGGCTTCGATGGTGTTCTTGATTAACGCCGCCAGTTCGCTGGTCATCAGGATAAAATCGGCGTCAAAACGTTGGGCGAAGTCGTCACGATCGATATCGTCATTCTGCTCACGCAGCGCGTCGGCAAACTTCAGGCGCTTGAGCGAGCCGTCGTCCGCCAGCACCAGCTGAATGCGTTCCTGCCAGTCCACCGCCAGTTTGGTCACCAGCTTGCCGGCTTCGATATGCACCGCAATTTCGTCGCTGATCAGGTTCTGCTTCTTGCAGCGGATCACGCCACCGTCTTCCAGAATCGCCTTCAGTTCCGCTTCGTCCTGAATGATAAAACCGGCCGGCAACTCGCCGGAGCGCACCCACTCGGTCAACGTCAGCTCGATCGGGCTTTCCATGGTCAGCGGCACCACCGGCAGCGAACCCAGACTTTTACGCAGCAGCGCCAAGGTATCTTCGGCGCGTTTGGCGCTGGCGGCGTCAACCATGATCAGGTCATTGACGGTGTCGATCCACATAAAGGTCTGGTTGAAACGGCTGAAGGCGCGCGGCAGCAGGCTGTGCAGCACCTCATCTTTCAGCGCGTCTTTCTCGGTTTTTTTCAGTTTGCGGTGTTGTTCGCCTTCCAGCCGCTCAATCTTGGCCTGCAATTCTTGCTTGATGACCGGCGAAGGCAGGATTTTTTCTTCTTTGCGCGCGCAGATGACGATCTGGCCGTTAACCGCGTGCGTCAAGGCGTCGCTGTGGGAACCCATTGGGGAGACCCAGCCGGTTTTCGCCATGTCCTGGCTGCCGCAAGGGGTGAAAGCAAAAGCGCTGAGCTGTTTTTCCATTTCATCCGCGTTTAGCGCAACTTCGCGGCTCAAACGGTAAACCATCAAATTCTTAAACCACAGCATAATGTTGTCCCTGGCTGGGCGTGCAGTCGGCACGCTTGTTCATCAAAAGCAGGGCGGCATGATAACGAATCAGAGGCGAAAAATCGCCTCATTCCCTCTGAATTGCGTCGCCGACCGCGTTTCTTCTGCGCGCCCGTTGCAGCGCCAGCGCCAGTTGCCGCTGGCTGAAAGGCTTGCGCAGCAGCTCAAGCTCAGGCAGATCTCCCTGAGAGTGGCGGCGCATGTCCTGGCCGCTGATCAGCAGAGCGCAGAGGTGGGGATTGATCTCCCGCGCCTGCTCAATCACCTGCGCGCCGTTCAGTTCGCCCGGCAGCATCAGATCGCTTATCAGCAGCGCGATATCCGGCGTCTGGCGCAGCAGCGCCAGCGCTTCCTGGCTGTCTGCGCTGTCCAGCGTCAGGTAGCCGAGCTGGTGCAGGTGTTCGCACAGCGTGTGGCGCACGTCGTTCTCATCTTCCAGTACCAGCACCAGATTGTCGGTGCCGTCACTGTCGTCAAGCGGCAGCAGCGGCGTTTCCGTTACCGCCTGCATGGGGGCTCGGGGCAATTGCAGGCGCACCAGCGTGCCTTTGCCCGGCGCGGTTTCAATCTGCACCCGCCCGCCGGACTGGCGGACAAAACCGTAAACCATCGACAGACCAAGCCCGCTGCCGCTACCGACCGCCTTGGTGGTGAAGAAGGGTTCGAACACCTGTGCCTTGACTTCCTCCGACATCCCGCAGCCGGTGTCGATCACTTCCAGCGCCACCATATCCTGTTTTTTGCCGCTGCTGCGCACCACTCGTTGGTTGTAGATGCGGATCTTCACCACCCCGCTGCGGCCCTCCATCGCATCCCGCGCGTTCACTACCAGGTTGATCAGCGCATTTTCCAACTGATTGGCATCGATCCACGCCGGCCAGCCGGGCTGTTGCGCCTCAATGGTCAGCGACAGCGTGGCGGGCAGCGAATGGCGCAGCAGTTCCTGCAGGTTTTCCACCAGCGTGCGCAGCGCGATGGCCTGCGGGTGCAGCGCCTGTTTGCGTGAGAACGCCAGCAGGCGCTGAGTGAGTTGCGCACCGCGTTCGGCGGCTTTCAGTGCGCGGGCGATACGTTGTGCGGTTTGCGCGTCCTGCGTTTGCCCGGTAGTCAGTTCCAGGCTGCCGATAATCACCGCCAACAGGTTGTTAAAATCGTGCGCCAGGCCGCCGGTAAGCTGACCGACCGCCTTCATTTTCTGGCTGTGCAGCAGCGCCTCTTCCAGCGCCTTGCGCTCGGTGCGTTCGAGCACCACGTTCACCACCCCGCGGTTGGGCACCGGGCTGAAACGCAGTTCGACGGTGCGGCCGTCATCCAGACGCAGTTCCTGCGGCTGCGGCAGTTCGCTGGACAGATTGGCCAACACCGCCTCCCAGCGCTGGCCCCGTGGCGGCGTTACGTGCTGCAGTAACTCGCGGTAGTGCTGGCCGCGGTGCAACTGGTGTTCGTCCAGCCCCAGCAGCAGCGGGTATTGCGGGTTCCACACCACCAGTTGTCCGTCGTTATCAAAGAGTGCAAAGCCGTCGCGCATCGCCAGAAAGGTGGTTTCCAACTGGGTGCTTTTTTCTTTCAACAGGCGAGAGGTTTGTTCCAGCGAGGCGGTATTGCGAGCAAACACATTGAAAGCCCGCGCCAGTTCGCCCAGTTCATCGCGGCGTTGCAGCGCCGGCACGCTGACGTCACGTTCACCGCGCGCCAGCCGCGTCATGGCATTGGCGATCGCCGTCAGGTTAGAACCGAGGTTGCGGTAGATATACAGCCCGGCGAAGCCGGTAATCACCAACGCCAGCAAAGCGAACAGGCCGATAAATACGCTGATGGAGCTAAGCTCGTGGTGCGTCTGGTGGGTGCGCAGCTCCGACTCTTTCGCCACCTTTTGCACGTACAGGTTGATGTCGTCGTTGAGCATCGCGACTAACGCTTTGATATGGTAGGTATAATAGGCCAGGGCAAGGTCGCTTTGCTCCAGTTCCAGCGTTTCGGGCAACAGGCGTTGTTCGCTGGCGCGAAACTGCCGCATTTTCTCGTCCACCAGCGCATCCGGGCTGCGCTGCGGCCAGTAGACCATGACGCTGTCGAGTTGCTGGGCGGCCGCCTTGGGCGTTGGGGTCTGAATGGCGATGGCCAGCAGCCGGTCGATCTGGCCGAGCAGCGGCTGCGAAGGCTGGTCCAGATTATCGCGTTGGCTCAGGCTGGCGATATGCCGCAGCGTGCTCTGCGCCTGGTACAGCCCGCTGAGCAGAATGTTGCGTTGCAGGTGCCGCGCGTGGCCGAGTTCCAGCATGCGGGTGACGCTGGTTTCCAGGGCGTTGCTGCGGCTGATGATGCGCTTGACCAGCGCCGGCTCGCTGTGGGCCAGCGGGGCGTCCGCCAGCCGGTTGAGAGACGCCTGCAGCGCCAACTGGGTCTGTTTCAACCGGGCAGATTCGCTCTGGTACTCCAGCGCGCCAACCACCTGCGAAAGCCGAATGGCGGCGGTGGCGACGTTCGACGTATCCCGGCTCAGCGCCATACTGCCGTTCATCTCTTTCAGCGTTTGCGCCTGCACCTGTTCCTGCAGCTTGCCCGCATGTTTAAAGCCGACGATCGCCACGCCGCTGACCATCAGCGTCACCGCCACCACCAGCAGGTTGAACATCAGCAGGCGCCCACGCGCACCGGCAAGGAAAGGCAGTCTGCGCATCGTATCTCCCGTAACTGACTGTTCGCAGTATAAATCCCCGTTCCATTAACAATATGACAAACATGAACAGGCGCTGACATTTTGCATTTATTTATGCGTGGTTAACTGCATGTAATCCGAACCGCAGCCTGAGGTATGACGATGAGCGTGACCCCGATTTTGGAAATGCACAACATCGCCAAGAGTTTTGGTCAGTTTTATGCGCTGAAAGGCGTCGACCTGACGGTATATCGCGGTGAGATCCACGCGCTGATGGGTGAAAACGGCGCGGGTAAAAGCACGTTAATGAAAATATTGGCCGGCGCGTATATCGCCAGCAGCGGGGAAATTTTTATCGATGGGCAGCCGTTCGCCATCAAAGGGCCAAAAGACGCCCTGGCGGCAGGTATCACGCTGATTTACCAGGAAATGAATCTGGCACCGAATCTGACGGTGGCAGAGAACATTTTTCTGGGCAGCGAGATCCAGCGCGGTGGCCTGGTGAAACGCCAGCGGATGTTGCTGGAAGCGCAGAAGGTGATCGACAGGCTTGGCGCGCAGTTCAGCGCCGGCGATCGGGTCATGAAATTAACCATCGCCGAGCAGCAGCAGGTGGAAATCGCCCGCGCGTTGCATCGCAACAGCCGCATTCTGGTGATGGACGAACCTACGGCGGCGCTCTCTTCGCGTGAAACGCATCGGCTGTTCGAGCTGATCAAGCGCCTGCGCGATGAGGGGATGGCGATCATTTACATCAGCCACCGCATGGCGGAAGTGTACGAACTGTCGGATCGCGTCAGCGTGCTGCGTGACGGCCAGTACGTCGGTAGCCTGACGCGCGACAAGCTGTCCGCCAGCGAGCTGGTGCGCATGATGGTGGGCCGCCCGCTGAGCGATCTGTTCAATAAGGAACAGGGGATTGCGGTGGGCGAACCGCGCCTGACGTTGCGCGGGCTGACCGACGGCAAGAAAGTGAAGCCGGTCAGTCTGCAGGTGCGCGCCGGCGAGATTGTCGGCCTTTCCGGGCTGGTGGGCGCCGGGCGCTCCGAACTGGCGCAGCTGATTTTCGGCGTGCGCAAGGCGAGCGGCGGCACTGTGGAGATTGACGGCAAAACGGCCAATATCCATTCACCGCGCGACGCCATCGCTCAGGGCATCGGTTTTCTCACCGAAAACCGCAAGGAGCAGGGTCTGTTTCTCGATCTGGCGGCGCATGAAAATATCGTTATGGCAACGTTGGAGCGCGATGGCCGCTACGGCCTGCTGAATCGCCGCAAGGCGCAGAGCATTTCCAGCGACGCTATCGGCTTGCTGAATATCCGTGTGCCGCATGCTCAGGTCCGCGCCGGCGGCCTGTCCGGCGGCAACCAGCAAAAGCTGCTGATTTCTCGCTGGGTGGCGATCGGCCCGCGCATTTTGATCCTCGATGAACCCACGCGCGGCGTTGACGTCGGTGCCAAGAGCGAAATTTACCGCATCATGAGCCAGATGGCGCAGCAGGGAGTGGCGATCCTGATGATCTCCAGCGAACTGCCGGAGGTGGTCGGTATGAGCGATCGGGTTTACGTCATGCACGAAGGCAGTATCGCCGGTGAACTGAGCGGCAGCGACATTACTCAGGAAAACATCATGACGCTGGCTACCGGCGTCGAAACCGCCGTGGAAACCGCCGACCATGAATAATTCAATCCGTACGCTCAAGGAGCCTGCCATGACTTCGAATCCCCTGCCGCCTGGCGCAAAAAATCCCACGCTGAAACGAGCGATCTTGGGCGATATGATGCAAACCGTCGGCATTCTGCCGATCCTGATCCTGATCGTCGCGGTTTTCGGTTTTGTCGCGCCGAATTTCTTTACCGATGCCAACCTGCTGAATATCGCCCGTCAGGCGTCGATTAACATCGTGTTGGCCGCGGGCATGACCTTCATCATTCTTACCGGCGGTATCGATCTCTCGGTCGGTTCGATGCTGGGCACCACGGCGGTGGTGGCGATGGCGGTTTCGCTGATGCCGGGTATGGCCGGGCTGTCGATCCCGCTGGCGCTGCTGGCCGGGTTGGGGATGGGGCTGTTCAATGGATTTCTGGTGGCCTACGCCGGTTTACCGCCGTTTATCGTTACGCTGGGTACCTACACCGCCCTGCGCGGCGCGGCTTATTTGCTGGCGGACGGCACCACCATCATCAACTCGAATATCAGTTTTGAGTGGATCGGCAATGCTTATCTGGGGCCGATTCCCTGGCTGGTGATTATCGCCTTTGCGGTGATCGCGCTGTGCTGGTTCATCCTGCGTCGCACCACGCTCGGGGTTCATATCTATGCGGTGGGCGGCAATATACAGGCCGCGCGCCTGACCGGCATCAAGGTGGGCGCGGTGCTGCTGTTCGTCTACGGCATGAGCGGCCTGCTGTCCGGGCTGGGCGGGGTGATGAGCGCCTCCCGGCTCTACAGCGCCAACGGCAACCTGGGCATGGGTTATGAGCTGGATGCCATCGCCGCGGTGATCCTCGGCGGTACCAGCTTCGTCGGCGGTATCGGCACCATTACCGGCACGCTGGTGGGGGCGCTGATTATCGCGACCCTGAACAACGGCATGACGCTGATGGGGGTTTCTTATTTCTGGCAATTGGTGATCAAAGGGGCGGTGATCATCATAGCGGTGCTGATTGATAAATACCGTACCCGAAACTATCAACACTAATCGCAGTGCTTCATAACATCTGGATAATAATGAGGAAAACACTATGCGTTTCAAGCCATTGATTACCGCTTTGTTGGTTACCGCCGCGCTCGGCAGCGCCTCTGTGGTCCAGGCGAAAGAATTGAAATCGATCGGGGTGACGGTGGGCGATCTGGCCAACCCGTTCTTTGTGCAGATCACCAAGGGCGCGGAGTTGAAAGCGCGTGAGCTGGCCGGTGACAAGGTGAATGTGACACTGGTGTCGAGTGGTTACGATCTTGGCCAGCAGGTGGCGCAGATCGACAACTTCATCGCCGCCAAGGTCGATATGATCATCCTCAACGCCGCCGATTCCAAAGGCATCGGCCCGGCGGTCAAACGCGCCAAGGACGCCGGCATTGTGGTGGTGGCGGTAGACGTGGCGGCCGAAGGCGCCGACGCGACCATCACTTCGGATAACACCCAGGCGGGTGCGATGGCCTGTAAATACATCAGCGATCGCCTGAAAGAGAAAGGCAACGTGGTGATCATCAACGGGCCGCCGGTTTCTGCGGTGCAAAACCGGGTGGAGGGCTGCATGACCGAGCTGAAGAAACACCCGGATATCAAGCTGCTGTCCTATAACCAGAACGCCAAGGGCAGCCGCGAAGGCGGCCTGGAGATCATGACCTCGTTGCTGGCGGCCAATCCGAAGATCGACGGCGTATTCGCGATTAACGATCCGACGGCGATCGGCGCCGATCTGGCGGCCAAGCAGGCGCAGCGCAGCGAGTTCTTTATCGTCGGCGTAGACGGTTCGCCGGACGGTGAAGAGGCGCTCAAGCGCGGCAACTCGCTGTTTGTGGCGACGCCGGCGCAGGATCCGCAGGTGATGGCGGCCAAGGCGGTCGAGATCGGTTACGACATTCTGCAGGGCAAACCCGCGCCAACCGGCCCGGTGCTGATCCCGGTGACCATGATCGATAAAAACAATATCGGCAGCTACAAAGGCTGGACGGTGAAATAACCTTCTGCCGCCAGGGGCCGGCTCAGTCCGGCCCCCTTATTCATCACCACGCCCGGAGGTGCCATGAACCGTTCCGCCGTGAACCGGATCCTGCAGCAAACCCAGCACTTTTTTGCCCGCTTCGACGTCCATCTGCCGCCTTTCGCTCATTTTAGCCCGTCGGCCTGGCGGCAGCTCGATCGCCAGCCGTGGCAGGAGGTCTTCGATCTGAAACTCGGTTGGGATGTCACCGCGTTCGGCGGCGATGACTTTGCGCACAGTGGCCTGACGCTGTTTACGCTGCGCAACGGTTCGCCCGGCGGCCAGCCCTATGCCAAATGTTATGCGGAGAAGATCATGCACTGCCGCGAAGCGCAGGTGACGCCAATGCATTTCCACTGGCGCAAACGCGAGGACATCATCAACCGCGGCGGCGGCAATCTGATCGTCGAACTGCACAACGCCGATGCCGATGAACGGCTGGCTGAGGGAGCGGTGACCGTTACCCTGGACGGTTGCCGGCAGACCCATGCCGCCGGTTCGCGTCTGCGGCTGGCACCGGGAGAAAGCATCTGCCTGACGCCGGGCATTTATCACAGCTTTTGGGGTGAGGAGGGCTTTGGTGACGTGCTGGTGGGCGAAGTCTCGACGGTCAACGATGACGACAACGACAACCGTTTCCTGACGCCGCTCAGCCGCTTTGGCCAAATAACGGAAGACCAGCCGCCGCAGTGGCTGCTGTGCAACGAATATTCGCGCTTTATCGATTAAAGGAGAACAGCTATGGCACTGATTTCACTGGCGCAGGGATTGGCGCACGCTCGTCGGCACGGCTATGCGCTTGGCGCGTTCAACGTGCTCGACAGCCACTTCCTGCGTGCGCTGTTTGCCGCAGCGGAGGCGGCGCGATCGCCTTTTATTATCAATATTGCCGAAGTGCACTTTAAGTACGTCTCGCTGGAGTCGCTGGTGGCGGCGATTAAAAGCGAAGCGGCGCAGCACGCTATTCCGGTGGTGCTGAATCTGGATCACGGTTTGCATTTCGAGGCGGTGGTACAGGCGTTGCGCCTGGGGTTCAGTTCGGTGATGTTCGACGGCTCCGGCCTGAGCTATGAAGAGAACGTGCGCCAGACGCAGGAAGTGGTGCGCATGTGCCACGCGGCCGGCGTTTCGGTCGAGGCTGAGCTGGGCGCGGTCGGCGGCGACGAGGGCGGCGCGCTGTACGGCGAGGCCGACAGCAATAAATTCACCGATCCGCAGCGGGCGCGCGAGTTTGTCGGGTTGACCGGCATCGATGCGCTGGCGGTGGCGATTGGCAATGCGCACGGTAAATACAAGGGCGAGCCGAAGCTCGATTTCGACCGGTTGGCGGCGATCCAGCAGCAGGCCGGCATTCCGCTGGTATTGCACGGCGGTTCCGGTATCAGCGACGCGGATTTCAAGCGGGCGATTGGCTTGGGCATTCACAAGATCAATTTCTACACCGGTATGTCTCAGGCGGCGCTGGGCGCGATCGAGCAGCGGATGACGCAGCGCCACGCAATTTACGATGAGTTCGCCGAAGTACTGCTGGCGGTGGAGCAGTCGATTAGCGAAGTGGTGCAGCAACAGATGCATATTTTCGGCAGCGCCGGGCGGTTGTAATGACCCGGCATGGCATTGTCTCGGCCGGCAATATGCTGGTGGATCACGTACATCACATCGCTCACTGGCCGCAGCCGGGCTGGTTGGTTGAGATTGAACGCAGCCAGCGCGCCACCGGCGGCGCGCCGCTTAACGTGCTGCTGACGCTGGCGCGGATGGAAACCGGGCTGCCGCTGGCGGCAATCGGGCTGATCGGCTGCGACGCGGACGGCGATTACATCATGCAGATGCTGGCGCAACACCGGGTGGATGGCAGTTGGGTGCAGCGCTGCGAAGGGGCGATGACCTCCATGTCGCAGGTGATGACCGAACCGGGTGGGCAGCGAACCTTCTTCCATGCGCCGGGCGCCAATCGGCTGCTGGATCTGGACGCTTTCGACGGGCTCTACAGCGAACACAAAATTTTCCATCTCGGTTATCTGCTGCTGCTCGACAGCCTGGATCGCCCGGATGAGGCGTTCGGCACCCGCAGCGCGCGGCTGCTGGCGCAGATGCAGCAGCGCGGTTACCGGACGTCGCTGGATCTGGTGTCGCGTCAGGGCGATCCGCGCTACCGGCCGCTGGTCTTGCCGGCGCTGCGCTGGCTGGATTATCTGGTGATCAACGAGCTGGAGGCCGGGGAGTTTACCGGGTTGGCGCTGCGATCGGCCAACGGCGCTTTGCAGCCGCATTTGATGGCGCAGGCCGCGCAGCAGCTGTTGCAGGCTGGCGTGCGGCGACGGGTGGTGATCCACTGCCCGGAAGGGGCGTACGGGCTGGAAAACGGCGGTGATGCGCGCTGGCAGCCCTCATGGTGCCTGAGCGAAGGCGAGATTGTCGGTAGCGTCGGCGCCGGGGATGCGTTTTGTGCCGGGGTGTTGTACGCCAGCCATGAAGACTGGCCTTTGGTGGAGACATTGCAACTGGCGCACGCCTGCGCGCGTTTCAATCTGCTGTGCGCCAATGCTATCGACGGCGCACGGCCGTTATCGGAACTGCAGGCTTATATCAGGCGGCAGCCACCGGTTGACTGACGTCGGCGGCGAACACATAGCCCAGACCGCGAATGGTGCGGATCAGTTCGGGTTGATGCGGATTGATCTCGATCTTGCGCCTTAGCCGCATGATCAGCACGTCGATGGTGCGATCGAAGACCTCCAGCGTTTCGCTGTGGGTCAACTCCAGCAGGCGGTCGCGGGTCAGCACTTTGCGCGCATGCTGCACCAGCGCCAGCAGCAGGCCATATTCGCCCTGAGTCAGATCGACAGGTTGTCGCTGCGGATTGTGCAAGGTGCAGCGGGCGGCGTCCAGACACCAGCCGTTGAACTGCCAGCCTTCGGGCTTGCCCTGGCCAACCGCAACCGGCTCGAGCGCGCCGGTACGCCGCAGCACCGCTTTGGCGCGGGCCACGACTACGCGTGGGTTGAAGGGTTTGGCGATGTAATCGTCGGCGCCCATTTCCAGGCCGACAACCACGTCAGACTCGGAACCGAGGCCGGTCAGCATCACCACCGGCAAATCCGGGCGCAGGCGGTGGATCTGTTGCAGTACCAGCAGGCCGTTGGTATCCGGCAGGATCAGGTCGAGCAGCACCAGAGCAATGTCCGGCTGCTGGTTGAGTAAGGCAAGCGCTTCGCTACCCCGGTGGCAGGCATGAACGGTAAATACGTGTTCATTGAGTACGTCGCAGAGCACGTCACAGATAGCGGGGTCGTCATCGACGATCAGTACGGCAGGTTTCATCGCTGCTCTCCGGATTTATTATGTGGAACTGTTTAAAAACAGTGTACCTGATGGCTAATTAATAAGCGGCAGCCGGCAGGGTGTCTGATGCGGAAATTGCCATCGCCGTCACATTCGGCGGCAAGGGGATGATCCGGCATGCCGGTTACAGTAGTCTGTAGCAATGTTGTTGTGCATTGAGGAGAAAAAATCGTGCGCATTGGTATCGATCTGGGTGGCACCAAAATTGAAGTGATCGCGTTGGCCAACGACGGGCATGAGCTGTTCCGTCATCGTATCGCTACGCCGCGTCATGACTATCAGCAAACGCTGGATGCAATCACCGGCCTGGTGAAGCTGGCGGAAGAAAAGACCGGGCAGCAGGGTTCTGTCGGCGTCGGCATTCCCGGTACGCTGTCGCCTTATACCGGGCTGATGAAAAACGCCAACTCGGTCTGGCTCAACGGCCAGCCCATGGATAAGGACCTGTCGACGATGTTGGCGCGTGAAGTGCGCATCGCCAACGACGCCAACTGTTTGGCGGTCTCGGAAGCCACCGATGGCGCGGCGGCCGGTCAGAAAACCGTGTTTGCGGTGATTATCGGCACCGGCTGCGGCGCAGGCGTGGCGATTAACGGGCAGGCGCATTCCGGCGGCAACGGTATTTCCGGCGAATGGGGGCATAACCCCTTGCCCTGGATGGATGACGACGAACTGCGTTTTCGCACCGAGGTGCCTTGTTACTGCGGCAAGCAAGGCTGCATCGAGACCTTTATCTCGGGCACCGGTTTTGCAACCGACTATGCGCGCCTGAGCGGCAACCCGCTGAAAGGCCATGAGATCATGACCCTGGCGGCGCAAGGTGATGCCCTGGCGGAGCGGGCCATCGGCCGCTATGAACTGCGGCTGGCGAAATCGCTGGCGCATGTGATCAATATATTCGATCCGGACGTGGTGGTGTTGGGCGGCGGCATGAGCAATGTGGATCGCTTGTATCAGCACGTGCCGCAACTGGTGAAATCCTGGGTCTTCGGCGGCGAATGCGAAACGCCAATACGCAAAGCGATCCACGGCGATTCCAGCGGCGTGCGCGGCGCGGCCTGGTTGTGGCCGCAAGGGTAACCCTTGCAAAAAAGCGCGAGCCTGTTCGCGCTTTAATCCATCCGCAGTGGGCAATTGCCGCACCACGACGATCCTTGCGATCGCATGCTGACGCTGATCCTATTTCACCTCGCTCTCGCTGCGCACCCGCTCGATATGAATGGTCAAAAACATCATCTCTTCGCTGGTTAGCTGGTGTTGGTAATGTTTTTCGATGTGCTGATTGATTTTGCCGGCGCAGGCGAATGACTCGCGGTATTTCTCTTTCACCACCTGGTAGAGCGAATCATCGTCGCTGTCGACGTAGTTTTTCCCCAGCAGGCGCTGAGCGAAGAATTTCAGGTGAGTGACAAAACGGTGGTAACTCAGCGCTTCTTCGTTGTAATCGAAGCGGAAATGGTATTTGACGATGTTAAGGATCTCCTGCATCACGCGGGTGATGTGCAGGGTGTTGTGCATTTCGTCGTTCAACTGGGCGTTGACCAGGTGCAGGGCGATAAACCCGGCTTCGTCCTCCGGCAGGGCGGTGCCCAGCCGCTGGGTGATAAGATCCAGCGCTTCCAGTCCGACGGCAAATTCGGCCGGATAAAGCTTTTTGATTTCCCACAGCAGCACGTTTTTGATGTCCAGCCCCTGGTCGTGGCGTTGCAGTGCAAAGTGAATGTGGTCGGTCAGCGTGATATAGACGATGTTGTGCAGCTTGCCCGGCAGGCGCTGGCGGGCAAGGGTGATGATTTTGTCGGCGGTGGTCACGCAGGCTAGCGGGATCTCCGCCAGCAGCTCTTTGTAGCGTTCGCCCATCTCGCCGCCGTTGGGGGTGAAGATCTTCTCGATCAGACTTTCGTCCAGCAGATCGCCGGCTTTCTTTTTAAACCCTATGCCGCGACCCATCACTACCGTTTCTTCCTGACGGTCGTCCAAGGTAATCACCGCGTTATTATTAAGTATTTTTGCGATTTTCATGGTTGTTCCCTGCTGTTTCAGCGCGCTGAAAACGAAAAAACCTGACGCACGGGAGCGATCCCCTGCGTCAGGTTTTGCCTGTATTCGGATATCTCTTCTCCCCTGGTTTGGCAGGGGAGCTGCATGCTACGCCTGGAGTCTGAGTCACCGGGCAAGGCTGCAGCTTGAAATTCTTAGGTATACAGTAGCAATCCTGTTATCAGCAGCATCATAACCCTTGTCAGCGGCGGCTCAACGCTTTTTACCAGGGAGTGCCGCTGTGGTCACACTTCTCAGTCGCTGCCGGACAACATCAGGTCCTGCGGCGCATTTCGGCGCTGGGTTTTGGTCAGCAGGAAATAGAGATAACCGCAGGCCATCAGGGCGATAAATACCCCGCCGATCACCGGGTTAAACCACAGCATGGCGATCAGGCATACCAGCGCCAGCACCAACGCGATGGCCGGTACCAGCGGGTACCCCGGCGCCAGGAAGCTGCGCTCCAGCTCCGGCGCAATGCGGCGCAATTTGAACAGGCTGAGCATGCTCATCAGGTACATCACGATGGCACCGAATACGGCCATGGTGATCATGGCGGCGGTGAGGCTCATGCCCTGAAGGTTGATCCAGCTGTCGCTGAAGATCGCGGCGATGCCGATCACGCCGCCGGCCAGGATCGCCCGGTGCGGCGTCTGGAAGCGCGACAGTTTCGCCAGCGAGGTCGGCAGGTAACCGGCGCGCGCCAGCGCGAAGAACTGGCGCGAATAGCCGAGAATAATGCCGTGGAAGCTGGCCACCAATCCAAACAGGCCAATCCACACCAGCATGTGCATCCAGCCGGAGTTTTCGCCTACCACCATTTTCATCGCCTGCGGCAACGGATCGTTGATGTTCGACAGTTTACTCCAGTCGCCTGCGCCGCCGGCCAGCAGCATCACGCCCAGCGCCAATACCACCAGCGTCAGAATGCCGGAGATGTAGGCACGCGGAATGGTGCGTTTCGGATCCTTGGCTTCTTCCGCCGCCATTGCCGCGCCCTCGATGGCCAGGAAAAACCAGATCGCGAACGGAATGGCGGCGAAGATACCGGACAGCGCCGCGCTGCCGAAATGATCGCTGCCCGCCCAGCCGTTGAGCACGAAGTTGCTGAAGCTAAAGCCCGGCGCCACTACGCCCATAAATACCAGCAGCTCAAAGACCGCCAGCACGGTGACGCAAAGCTCGAACAGCGCCGCCAGCTTAACGCCGAGGATATTCAGCGTCATAAAAATGGCGTAGGCGCCCACCGCCGCCCACTTGGGGTCAAGCGCCGGATATTGCACGTTGAGATAAGCCCCGATCGCCATGGCAATCGCCGGCGGTGCGAACACGAACTCCACCAGCGTCGCCAGCCCGGCGATCAGGCCGCCGGTTTCGCCAAAGGCGCGGCGGCTGTAGGCGAAAGGCCCGCCTGCGTGAGGGATGGCGGTGGTCAGCTCGGTAAAACTGAAGATAAAACAGCCGTACATGGTCGCCACCATCAGGGTGGTGATCAGGAAACCTAGCGTCCCCGCCACGCCCCAGCCGTAGCTCCAGCCAAAATATTCCCCGGAAATCACCAGCCCGACGGCAATGCCCCAAAGATGCAGGGTGCCCAGGGTAGGTTTAAGTTGCATTGTCATGTTGCTCTCCCGATCGAAAAAACCGCCTGCGCTGATAAAGAAGGTATCCACTCACAACGCTGCAGGTTTTATGCCATGACGACGCCTCTCTGCCAGCACGGGGGCGTGGCTTAAGGGCCGCCTGAGCGCGCACCAAAAGTGGGCAGCGTGGCGACGAAACTGTGCTTTATTGGTGATTTTTTGACCGATGCGGCGGCGGGAGGCGGACCGGCAAGCTGGTACGGAAGTTGCTTACCTCCCTGCACCGTTACAACCACAGTGGAATACATCATGCCGACAGCGCTTTCCTGCCAGCCGGAAGCATGCACTCAGTTGGAAGCCGGTCTGACGCGGCGGGAGAACAAGAGGGAAGGCTATCGTTTCGACTATTCGGTGGAGCACGGCGTGATTTTGTGTCAAAGGCGCAATGCCGAACTGACGCTGGTGGACCGTACCCGCGCCCAGGTGCGCCAAGCGCTGCTGAGCGGAGAACCGGTGCTGGAAATCATCGCCGAGAAAATGGGCCTGTCCGCCGGTTCGTTGCAGCGCCGCCTGCGTGAACAGGGGGCGACCTTTACCGCGTTGGTGGACAAGGTGCGCTGCGAGCTGGCGACTCATTATTTGCAGCAGCGCCACCTGCCGATTGCCGAGTTGGCGCTGCTGCTGGGGTATTCCGACGTCAGCGCGTTTTCACGCGCTTTTCGCCGCTGGTTTGGCATCAGTCCACGCCAGTGGCGGCAACTGCCGGCCTAACTTTCCAGCCGAAACTGCGGCTCCAGCCGGCTGATACCCAGTCCGTTGACCTTTTTCACCTTAATCTGCACCGGAATGCGTTCTTTCATCGCTTCGACATGGCTGATCACGCCGATGGTTTTACCGGAGGCATTCAGGCTGTCGAGGGCGTCCAGCGCGGTATCCAGGGTTTCCGCATCCAGCGTGCCGAAGCCTTCGTCGAGAAACAGCGAGTCGATGCTGGTCTTGTGGCTGACCAGGTCAGACAACGCCAGCGCCAATGCCAGGCTGACCAGGAAACTTTCGCCGCCGGACAGGGTGCGGGTGTCACGCAGCGCGTCCGCCTGCCAGGTATCCACCACCTGCAGTTCCAGCGCGTCGCTGGTTTTGCGTTGCAACAGGTAGCGCCCGTGTAGCCGCCCCAACTGGTTATTGGCCAGGTGTACCAGGTGATCCAGCGTCAGCCCCTGGGCAAATTTGCGGAACTTATCGCCTTCTTTGGAGCCGATCAGCTGGTTGAGGTAGCTCCAGTCGTCGTACTGCTGCTGGCTCTGGCTGATTTGCTCAAACAGCGATTGCTGATTGAGACGGCGTGCGGCGTCGCTTTCCAATTGGTTGCGCACTTCGCCCTGACGCAGTTGCAAGGTTTTCAATTGCTGCGCCAACGCCTCCAGGCTCTGGCTCAGGGCTGGCGCGTCGGCCTGGGTTTCATCCAGCCCTTCCGGGCGCTGTTGCCGCTGTTGTTCCAGCGTATGAACCGCTTGTGCCAGCAGGGCGCTGGCCTCCACCTGCCGCTGGTGCAACCGTTCTTTATGCTGCTGCAATTGCCGGCGCTGTGCGTCATCCAACAGCGCGGCGCTGAAGGCGGCTTCGTCGCTGAATTCGCTGGCGGCCAGTGCTTCCAGCCAGGTTTGTTCCGCCTGTTGCAGCCTCTCGCTCTGCCGTTGCTGCTGTTGTTGCAGGCCGGCAAGCTGGCCGGCCAGGCGATCGCGCTGTTCCTGAGCTTTCTGCCATTGTTCCACCGCCTGATGGCTGGCCTGCTCGCAGGCGGCCAGTTGGGCACGCAGCTGTTCGCGCACCTGCGGAATCTGTTGTTCGCCAAACAGCGCCAGCCGCTGCGCGCGGTGTTCGCTCAGGGTTTTCTCGCCCTCTTGCCACTGTTGTTGCAAGCGCTGCTGTTGCAACTGCGCGTCGGCGTGGTTTTTTTCCAGCAGGGTGAAGCGCTCGTCCAGCAGCGCTTGTTGCTGTTGTGCTTGTTGTTGCTGCGCCTGGAGCTCGGCCAGGGCATCTTTCGCCTGTTGTACCGTCTGTGCTGCCTGCTCGTGCTGCGCCAGCCCTTGCTGGCCCTGGCGTTCTTCGCTGTCGCAGGCGTTCAGCCACTGGCTCAGGCGCTCGGCATCTTGCAGATCGAAATCAAACGCCAGCGGCGCGCTGAGGGTTTGCCACTGTTGGCGCTGGGCGGCGAGTTGCTGCTCGTCCTGCGCTATTTGCTGTTGTTGGCGCTGTTGCTGTTCCTTCAGGCTTTCGCAACGGGTGCGCAGTTCGGTGCCTTGGGTGTACAGCGCCTCGGTTTTGACGCGCATTTCCGCCAGGCGCAATGCCGTCTCGGACGGTTTTACCGCCTGATATTGCTCAATGGCCGGATGGCTGGCGGAACCGCATAACGGGCAGGGCTCGCCGCTTTGCAGCAGTGCGCGCTCGGCTTCAAGACTGACGATGCGCTTTTCCAGCTCAAGGGCTTTTTCCACGTCTAACTGATGCGCTTTTTGCTGCTTGTAGTGCCGCCGCGTTTCTTCCAGCTGTTGCTCATGTTCGCCAAGCTGCGCCTGACGGGCGGTAAACTCTTTGCGCTGTTGTTCAAGCCGCTCGCTGGTCTGGCGGAACAGCGAGGAAAGGGTGAACAGCTGCTGGCGTGCCGGGCGCAGCTCGGCCAACTCGGCCTGACGCCGGCGCAGCGCCGCCAGCGGTGACTGCGCTTCCAGCGCATTTTGCTGCTGTTGCTGCGCCATCAACGCCGCGTTAAGACCGTTAAGCTTCTCCTGATGTTGCCCGGTCTGTGCGGTCAATTGGCTGCGTTGAACGTTTAACTGCTCCAGATCCGTTGTCTGCTGATGGCACTGCCGGGCGGCGTTGTCGCACGCCTGCTGCAATTCCGTCTGCGTTTTTTGCAGCTGAGCAATCTGGTGGTCGAGCGGGACGATCTGCTCGTCGATCAGCCGCTGCTGGATCTGCTGGCGCTCGGCCTGCGCCTGCTGCTCGGCGCGCGCTTTTTCCACGGCCTGCTGCAATGGCGCCATCTGCGCAAGCTGATGCTCCTGCTGCTGCGCCATTTGGGCGATCTGCTGTTGCAGCGCCTGCTGCTCACTGCGGCAGCGGTGACGGTCGTTATGCAGCGGCCGCAGTTTCTCCGCCGGTTCGCTGCGCGCCAACTGTTGCAACTGCGGTTTGGCCGCAGCCTGCTCCTGTTGCACGATGTTCAACTGGCGTTGGTATTCCTGCTGCTGGTGCTGCGTTCGCTGCCACTGTTGCAGCCAGTTCAGCGCCTGTTGCTGTTGCCGGGTCTGCCCGCTGAGGGCGGTTTCCTGCGCGCTCAGCTCAGCTAATTGGCTCTCCAATTGCTGACGCTGTTCGTCATTCAGCAGCTCAATGCCGCTGGCGCGTTGATGCAAGGCGTCCAGATCGGCTTTGGCCTGTTTGTGCTGCTCGAAAACCCGTTCGGAAAGTTGGCCGTAGATCTCGGTGCCGGTCAGCTCTTCCAGCAGTTCGGCCCGGTCATTGGCATCGGCATTGAGGAAGGCGGCGAACTGCCCCTGGGACAGCATCATCGATTTGGTGAAGCGGCCGAAATCCAGCCCGGTGATCGCGGCGGTCAGATCCAGCTTGTCGCGGACTTTATCCGCCAGGATTTTACCGTCTTCACGCAGCGCCAGTTCCACCTTTGGCGCTTGCAGATTGCCGTCCGGCGCATTTTTGGCGCGGCGTTGGCTCCAGAAGGCGCGGTAGCCGACGCCTTTGACCTCAAATTCGACCTCCGCCAACGATTCGGCGGTGTGGCGCGTCATCAGTTCGTTTTGGCTCGGTGTCACGTTAAGGCGCGGTGTCTGGTGGTACAGCGCCAGGCAGATGGCATCCAGCAGGGTGGTTTTGCCCGCGCCGGTTGGCCCGGTGATGGCGAACAGCCCATTGCTGGCAAAAGGCTCAGCGGTGAAATCGATCTTCCACTCGCCCTGCAATGAATTGAGGTTCTTCAGCCGCAGGCTCAGGATTTTCATTGGGTCGGCTCCTCGTCGTTGTGCCGTACGGCCTCGACCACCTGATGGAACATTTGGCGCATCCGCTGCTGGCGAGGCTCAGTGATTTCCGTCTCCTGCGCCAGCCGCCGCTCGAAGACCTCATCGACGCTCAGTTCGTTGAGCGTTTCCTTGTCCTGCTGTTCGAGGGCCTGGCGGCGCTGTTCTTTACTGCGGCGCAGCAATACCACCTCCACCGGCAGTTGATCCGCCAGCAGTTGAATACGGCGCTGAATGTCGCTGAGGTAATCTTGCGTGGCCACTTCGATATCCAGCCATACCGGCAGTTCACCTTGATAATCGGCGAACTGCCGCAATTGTTGCTCGATCTGCGCCAAATCGCCCTTGATCAGTTGCATTGGCTGGAAGCTGGGGATATCCAGTGCGGTGACCTGTTGCAGGGCGCCTTCGACGAAATCCACCATAAACACGCTCTTGGGTTTGCCCAGCTCATCGAAACTGAGCGGGATAGGCGAACCGCTGTAGCGGATATGCTCGGATTTGGCGACGTTCTGCGCCCGGTGAATATGCCCCAACGCAATGTAGTCGGCCGGCGGAAACGCCTGCGCCGGGAAGGCATCCAGCGTGCCGATGTAAATATCGCGCACCGAATCGGAGGTGGTAACCCCCACGGTGGTCAGGTGGCCGGTGGCGACAATCGGCAAGGTTAGCCCCAGTTCATCGCGGCGTGCGCAGGCCGCTTGGTAGAGCTGTTGATAGTGTTCCGCGATCGCCTCTTGCAACGCCTGCTGCTTTTGCGCGCCCGATTCGCCGGCGCGGCTGGTCGTCAGATCGCGCGGGCGCAGGAACGGGATGGCGCACAACACCGCACCCGGTTGGCCGTCGCGTTGGTTAAGCACCAGGATCTGCTGCCCGATGTCGCTCTGGGCGTTGGCGATCACCGTTGTATTCAGGCAAGAAAGCAATTCACGCGATTCATTCAGGGTTGCCACGGAGTCATGGTTACCTCCCAGCACCACCAGTTGGCAGCCGGTACGCTGCAGCTCCACCACGAAGCGGTTATACAGCTCGCGGGCGTAACTCGGCGGCGACCCGGTGTCGAACAGATCCCCGGCGACGATCAGCGCATCCACCCGTTGCTGTTCGATTTGCTCGATCAGCCAGCGTAAAAAAGCCTGGTGCTCGGCGGCACGGCTTTTGGTGAAAAAGTACTGGCCAAGATGCCAGTCAGAGGTGTGGATCAGGCGCATGACACTCCCGGGGCGATAAACTAATGGGGGGATTATAAAGGGGGCAGACTCTCCTGTCGTGACGCAATGATTATGACAACTGAATGATTTTTCTTTGAAGCTGGAAATAATCGCTATGCTTACTGGCTATAACAGGCTGGTTTTTTCATAAAAGTGTCACAAAACTGACGCATAATGGCGCCCGCAATCAACTGTGATCGCTAACACATTGGCAGGATTGACGATGGCAAGACGCATACTGGTGGTGGAAGACGAAGCGCCGATCCGTGAGATGGTGTGCTTTGTGTTGGAACAGAATGGTTACCAACCGTTGGAAGCCGAGGATTATGACAGCGCCGTGACGCGCCTGTCTGAGCCGTTCCCTGATTTGGTGTTGCTCGACTGGATGTTACCCGGCGGTTCCGGTATCCAGTTTATCAAACACATGAAGCGTGAAGCGCTGACCCGCGATATTCCGGTGATGATGCTGACCGCACGCGGTGAAGAAGAAGACCGGGTGCGCGGCCTGGAAGTGGGTGCGGACGATTACATTACCAAGCCGTTCTCGCCGAAGGAACTGGTGGCGCGCATCAAGGCGGTAATGCGCCGCATTTCACCGATGGCGGTGGAAGAAGTGATTGAAATGCAGGGGCTGAGCCTGGACCCTTCCTCACATCGCGTAATGGCTAATGAGCAGGCGCTGGATATGGGGCCGACCGAGTTCAAACTGCTGCATTTCTTTATGACCCATCCGGAACGTGTTTATAGCCGTGAACAGTTGCTTAATCACGTCTGGGGCACTAACGTTTATGTGGAAGACCGCACCGTTGACGTGCATATCCGCCGGCTCCGCAAGGCGTTAGAGACCACTGGTCATGACAAAATGGTTCAAACCGTTCGGGGCACCGGCTACCGATTCTCAACGCGTTACTGATCGCGTCGCGCTGGAGAATATGCTGTGCTAGAACGCCTTTCCTGGAAGAGGCTGGCCCTGGAGCTGGCTCTTTTCTGTTTACCTGCCTTACTGCTGGGGCTGATTTTCGGCTATCTGCCCTGGCTGCTGCTGGCCGCCGTGCTGGCGGCGCTGGTCTGGAATTTCTACAACCAACTCAAACTTTCCCACTGGCTGTGGGTCGATCGCAGCATGACGCCGCCGCCTGGGCGCTGGAGCTGGGAGCCGCTGTTTTACGGCCTCTACCAGATGCAACAGCGCAACCGTCGACGTCGCCGTGAACTGGCGTTGTTGATCAAACGTTTTCGCAGCGGCGCGGAATCGCTGCCCGATGCGGTGGTGATGACCACCGTCGAAGGCAATATCTTCTGGTGCAACGGGTTGGCGCAGCATCTGCTGGGATTCCGCTGGCCGGAAGACAACGGCCAGCACATCCTTAACCTGTTGCGTTACCCAGAGTTCAGCCACTATCTGCAACAGCAGGAATTCACGCGGCCACTGACGCTGCAACTCAATAACGAGCACTATGTCGAGTTCCGCGTGATGCCCTATTCGGAAGGGCAACTGTTGATGGTGGCGCGCGACGTCACCCAAATGCGCCAGCTTGAAGGCGCGCGCCGCAACTTCTTCGCCAACGTCAGCCATGAGTTGCGTACCCCGCTGACGGTATTGCAGGGCTACCTGGAGATGATGAGCGACGAGGAGCTGGACGGCTCGTTGCGCGGCAAGGCGCTGGGCACCATGCAGGAACAGACCCGGCGTATGGACGGGCTGGTCAAACAGCTGCTGACGCTGTCGCGCATTGAGGCGGCACCTAACGTCGATATGAACGAGCGGGTCGATATTCCGCTGATGCTGCGGGTGTTGCAGCGTGAGGCGCAGTCGCTGAGCGGCGACAACCATGAGATTACCTTCCGGGTGAACGAGCAGCTCAAGGTGTTCGGCAACGATGACCAACTGCGCAGCGCGGTGTCGAATCTGGTGTATAACGCCGTCAATCACACGCCGAAAGGCACCCATATTGAGGTGAGCTGGCAACAGACGCCAAACGGCGCGCAATTCCAGGTCAGCGACAACGGGCCGGGCATCGCCGCCGAACATATCCCGCGCCTGACCGAGCGTTTCTACCGCGTCGATAAAGCCCGTTCACGCCAGACCGGCGGCAGCGGGCTGGGGCTGGCGATCGTCAAGCATGCGCTCAGCCACCACGATGCGCGGTTGGAGATCCTCAGCGAGCAGGGGATCGGCACCCGTTTCATCTTTACCTTGCCTAACCGGTTGATTGTTCCTGCAGCTTTATCAGAGAATGCGGTGAAAAATTAACGCGCGAGAGGCTGGCATGATCCGAATTACCCGATGGTTGTTGCTGTGCCTGGCGCTGCTGGCGAGCCGCGGCGCACTGGCGCAGCCGGACGGTATGCTGTCCGGCAACCTGTCGAGCGTCGGCTCCGATACGCTGGCGAATCTGATGGCGCTGTGGGCGCAGGACTTCAGTCAGCACTACCCTAACGTCAATTTGCAGATCCAGGCCGCCGGTTCTTCAACCGCGCCTACCGCACTGGCGGCGGGCGCAGCGCAGCTTGGGCCAATGAGCAGGCCGATGAAGGCGGCGGAAGTGTCGGCGTTCGAACACCGTTATGGTTATGCGCCGCTGGCCGTGCCGGTAGCGGTGGATGCGCTGGTGGTGCTGGTGCATCAGGACAACCCGTTGCGTGGCCTGAACCTGCAGCAGCTCGACCGCATTTTCTCCGCTACCCGGCGCTGCGGCGAAAGCCGGCCGCTGATGCGTTGGGGCGAATTGGGGTTGACCGGCAGTTGGCAACAGCGCGACCTCCAACGTTTCGGGCGTAACTCCGCCTCCGGCACTTACGGCTATTTCAAACTGCGCGCCCTGTGCGGCGGCGATTTTATGCCGCGGGTCAATGAGCTGCCCGGTTCGGCCTCGGTGGTGCAGGCGGTGGCCGGCTCGCTGAACAGCATTGGCTACGCCAGCATCGGTTTTCGCGCCAGTGGCGTGCGTCTGCTGCCGCTGGCGGAGTCGGGTGAAAACTATGTTGTCCCCAATGATACCAACGTGCGCAACGGCAGCTATCCGCTGTCGCGCTATCTGTATATTTACATCAACAAGGCCCCCAACCAACCGCTGGAGCCGCTGACCGCCGCTTTTCTCGATCGCGTGCTGTCCGATGCCGGGCAAAAGCTGGTTAATCATGACGGTTACCTGCCGCTGCCACCCGATACGCTGCGTAAAACCCGGCTGGCGCTGGGCCTGAAGTAATCCTCCAACGGGCGCCGAGTGGCGCCCAACGTGAATTTCTCTCAACACCAATGAAAATTATTCTATTGCCGCCCGACAAGCGGCGTGACAGGATGCTCCCCAATGGTTTTTTTGGACGTCTGGATGTCCAAAGTGACTCGGCGTAATAGTTCACACTGTCAATCATTGAAGCAAAGAGGCCCGATCCTTTGCCTGTCACCGGGAGTCATAAATATGTGCGATTGCAACCACGCCTTTCACGCTGACGTTGTCGGCAGCCTGTTGCGCCCTGCGGCGCTGAAAACCGCTCGCCAGCAGTTCCAGCAAGGCGAAATCGATGCCGCCCGGTTGCGCGCGGTTGAAGACGAGCAGATCCGTTTGGCGGTGGCAAAACAGAAAGACCTCGGTTTGGCGGTGGTGACGGACGGCGAATTCCGCCGTGCGTGGTGGCACTTTGACTTCCTGGAAGGACTGGACGGCGTGGAAGGTTATGATGCGGAGCAGGGGATCCAGTTCAACGGCGTGCAAACCCGCGCACGCAGCATCAAGGTGGTCGGTAAAGTGGGCTTTAACCCCCAGCACCCGATGCTGGCGGATTTTCGTTTCCTGAAGGCGACGGCCGGCGATGCGGTGCCGAAAATGACCATTCCCAGCCCGAGCGTGCTGCACTTTCGCGGCGGGCGCAAGGCCATCGACAGCCAGGTTTACCCGGATCTGAATGTCTATTTTGACGATCTGGCGCAGACCTACCGCGATGCGATCAAGGCGTTTTATGATGCAGGCTGCCGCTATCTGCAACTGGATGACACCGTCTGGGCTTATCTGTGCTCGGACGATCAACGACGGCAGATCCGCGAGCGCGGTGAGGATCCGGATCGTCTGGCCAAGATCTACGCCGACGTGCTGAATGCGGTGATCGCCGGCAAACCGGACGATCTGACCATCGGCTTGCACGTGTGTCGCGGTAATTTCCGCTCTACCTGGATCTCCGAAGGCGGTTACGAGCCGGTGGCGGAAATCCTGTTCGGCCAGGTGAATATCGACGCTTTCTTCCTGGAATACGACAACGAGCGCTCCGGGGGCTTTGAGCCGCTGCGTTTTATCAAACCCGGTAAACAGCAGGTGGTGCTCGGCCTGATCACCACCAAAAACGGCGAGCTGGAGAACCCGGAGCAGGTGAAACAGCGTCTCGAGGAGGCCGCGCAGTTTGTCGATCGCCGCCAGTTGTGCCTCAGCACCCAGTGCGGGTTTGCCTCGACCGAAGAGGGCAATAGCCTGAGCGAACAGCAGCAGTGGAATAAGCTGCAAAGCGTGGTGAATATTGCCCGAGAGGTTTGGTAAGCGCGCAGATCCCGTTCAGACCACGCGAAAACCGATCGTTTATTGGCGTTTTCGCGCGGTCTCAAGCCGGATGTTTCACGGTTTGTGAATGGGACGCTCAAAAATGATACAAATCATGTAGTGTATATTTATTGATAGCCAATATGATCGACTGGTGACAAAAGATTATCTGGTCGATAGCTCTGGTTTTTGTCACGCGACTTGCCTTTCAACGCTATAAACGTTTAACTTACCCCCCGTTGTCGGACTAAACCTCCATTTATAACTCCTAAAACTCTGTCCATCATCATGAGTGGTCAATTTCGAATAAGGACAAAACGCCGGACGTTACGCGTTTTCTGCTCTTGTTGGTCTCACGATGAAAGGGCAAGCCGGCAACCGGGTGGGGGCATTACGCCACCACGATATCGGGTACTTTTTTTCATTTGAACAGGCAACACGACATCGTATGAGTCATCGTTTAACGTCAAAAGATATTATTGCGCTGGGTTTTATGACCTTTGCCTTATTTGTCGGTGCCGGGAACATCATTTTCCCGCCGATGGTCGGTTTACAATCCGGTGAGCACGTCTGGACCGCAGCAATCGGCTTCCTGATTACCGCAGTCGGTTTGCCGGTGATAACCGTTATCGCTCTGGCACGCGTTGGCGGCGGTATTGACGCCCTTAGCACGCCGATTGGCCGCAGCGCCGGTTTGCTGCTGGCGACGGTCTGCTACCTGGCGGTTGGCCCGCTGTTCGCCACCCCGCGTACCGCGACCGTGTCCTTTGAAGTGGGTATTGCACCGCTGACCGGCGATGGCGCCATGCCGCTGTTTATCTACAGCCTGGTGTATTTCGCGCTGGTAATCGGCATTTCACTGTATCCGGGCCGCTTGCTCGATACCGTGGGCCACGTGCTGGCTCCGCTGAAAATCGTTGCGCTCGGCGCACTCGGCATTGCGGCGTTGGTTTGGCCGGCGGGCACGCCTATTCCGGCTACCGAAATTTATCAGCACGTTCCTTTCTCTTCCGGCTTCGTCAACGGCTATCTGACCATGGATACGCTGGGCGCGCTGGTGTTCGGCATCGTCATCGTTAACGCTGCGCGTTCCCGCGGCGTGAAAGATGCCGGCCTGCTGACGCGTTACACCATTTTGGCCGGCCTGATCGCCGGTGTGGGCCTGACGCTGGTTTACCTGAGCCTGTTCAAGCTGGGTTCCGGCAGTGGCGTGTTGGTGCCGGACGCGACCAACGGCGCGGTGATCCTGCACGCTTATGTGCAAAACACCTTCGGTGGGTTGGGCAGCTTCTTCCTGGCGGCGCTGATCTTCATCGCCTGTATGGTGACTGCGGTAGGCCTGACCTGTGCCTGCGCCGAGTTCTTTGCTCAGTACCTGCCGTTCTCTTATAAAACGCTGGTCTTTATTCTGGGCCTGTTCTCGATGGTGGTTTCCAATCTGGGCCTGAGCCATCTGATCCAGATCTCTATCCCGGTGCTGACCGCGATTTACCCGCCGTGTATCGTGCTGGTGGTATTGAGCTTCACCCTGCGCTGGTGGAACAGCGCGACGCGCATCATAGCGCCGGTGATGCTGGTCAGCCTGTTGTTTGGTATCCTTGACGCGGTGAAAGCGTCCACCTTCCAGCACCTGTTGCCGGAGTGGACCAATCACCTGCCATTGGCTGCGCAGGGGTTGGCATGGCTGTCGCCTTCTCTGCTGATGCTGGTGTTGGTCGCGATTTATGACCGGGTTTGTACGCGTTCTGAAGTGACCGCGCACCCATAATCCCCCGGCTGAATTTTGGGCCACGGACTTGTCCGTGGCCTTTTTACGTTTAAAAAACACGGGTTATTTTCATGCAACAACAGTCACCCTCCGCCCCTGCGGCCAATAAGCTGAAGCGCGGTCTCAGCACGCGTCATATCCGCTTTATGGCTCTCGGCTCGGCCATCGGCACCGGCCTGTTCTACGGTTCGGCGGACGCCATTAAAATGGCCGGCCCGAGCGTTTTGCTGGCATACCTGATTGGCGGCGTCGTCGCTTTTATCATCATGCGCGCTTTGGGCGAGATGTCGGTCAACAACCCGCAGGCCAGCTCGTTCTCTCGTTATGCGCAGGACTACCTTGGCCCGATGGCCGGGTATATCACCGGCTGGACCTACTGTTTTGAAATTCTGATCGTCGCCATCGCCGATGTGACCGCGTTCGGCATTTATATGGGCGTCTGGTTCCCCGAGGTGCCGCACTGGATTTGGGTGCTGAGCGTGGTGCTGGTGATTGGCGCCATCAACCTGATGAGCGTGAAGGTGTTCGGCGAGCTGGAGTTTTGGTTCTCGTTCTTCAAAGTTGCCACCATCATCATCATGATTGCCGCCGGTATCGGCATCATCATTTGGGGGATCGGCAACGGCGGGCAACCGACAGGTATCCATAACCTGTGGTCCAACGGTGGCTTCTTCAGCAATGGTTTTATCGGCATGATCCTGTCGCTGCAACTGGTGATGTTCGCCTATGGCGGCATCGAGATCATCGGTATCACCGCCGGTGAAGCCAAGGACCCGAAAACGTCGATTCCCAAGGCCATCAATTCGGTGCCGTGGCGCATCCTGGTGTTCTACGTCGGTACGCTGTTCGTCATCATGTCGATTTATCCGTGGAATCAGGTGGGCACCAACGGCAGCCCGTTTGTGCTGACCTTCCAGCACATGGGGATTACCGTGGCTGCGGGCATCCTCAACTTTGTGGTGATCACCGCGTCGCTGTCGGCGATTAACAGCGATGTGTTCGGCGTCGGCCGCATGCTGCACGGGATGGCCGAGCAGGGTCATGCGCCGAAGATGTTCAGCAAGGTGTCGAAGCGCGGCATTCCGTGGGTTACGGTGTTGGTGATGATGCTGGCGTTGCTGTTGGCTGTTTACCTCAACTACATCATGCCGGAAAACGTGTTCCTGGTGATTGCCTCGCTGGCGACCTTTGCCACCGTGTGGGTGTGGATCATGATCCTGTGCTCGCAGATTGCCTTCCGCCGCAGTCTGAGCAAAGAGCAGGTGAAAAAGCTGGCGTTCCCGCTGCGCGGCGGCGTGTTCACCTCGGTGATTGCGATTATCTTCCTGGCGTTCATCATTGGCCTGATTGGCTATTTCCCAACCACCCGCGTTTCGTTGTACGCCGGCCTGGTATGGGTTGCGGTGCTGCTGGCGGGTTACTACTTCAAGGTCAGCCGTCAGAAAAAGCGGGCGGTGTTGGCGCCACAGCAGGATTGAAAATGAAAACACCGGCCATGAGCCGGTGTTTTTTTATCTTTTATCTTCCGTTTCATCGTCACCCGAGGCGCGTGCTTCAACGCGCAAACTACTGTCGCACAGTCGTTCTTCTTTGCCCTCGCCGGCGCAGCGCGCCAGCACTTCGCGGATATCCTGCATGCTGCTGCTGAGGGCACTTAGCGAGGGTTGCAGCGTGCGGCTCATGAGGCTTTCATCCAGCGAGGCGCTATGCAGGCAGCCGATAAACATCAGGGTGGCCAGCAGAGTAAACAACCGGTGTTTTAACGATTTCAGCAAAGGCATCTCTTCTTCTGTGCAGTAGGGGAAAAAGCATTAACGCCGTTTTAATCGCAGAAGAAAAGCGTCTGGAGACATCTGCTGGCAATCGGCAGGGAATTATTACCAGCAGACATAATTATGTCAGCCTGCGTCAGGAAATGTCCGCCGCCGCTCGCATTTGGCTCAGCATGCTACGCATGTCGTTGCCGGTGGGCATTTGATGCACGCGCAGATCGAACTCGCTAATCACCGCCAGAATATGATCAAAGATATCGGCCTGAATGCTCTCGTATTCCGCCCATACCGTGGTATTGGTGAAGGCGTAAATCTCCAGCGGCAAGCCCTCCGGCGTCGGTGCCATTTGGCGCACCATCAGCGTCATGCTCTGATGAATATTGGGGTGAGCGCGCAGGTAAGCCACCAGGTAGGCGCGCAGCGTGCCGAGATTGGTCAGGCGACGGCCGTTGAGCGGTGAGCTGAGATCCACGGCACTCTGCTGATTATAGTGACTCAGTTCTTGCGTTTTATCGTTCAGATAACGCTGCAACAGCGGATTGCGATTCAGGCGCTGTTGCTCTTCCGGGGACAGAAAATGCACGCTGGTGGTGTCGATATTGATGCTACGCTTGATGCGTCGTCCGCCGGATTCCGACATTGAGCGCCAATTCTTGAAGGAATCTGAGATCAGCGCATAGGTGGGAATGGTGGTGACGGTGTTGTCCCAGTTACGGACTTTTACCGTGGTCAGGCCGATGTCGATGACCGCGCCGTCCGCGCCGTATTTCGGCATCTCCAGCCAGTCGCCGATTTTCAGCATATCGTTGGCGGAAAGCTGAATGCCGGCCACCAGCCCGAGGATGGGATCCTTGAACACCAGCATCAGCACCGCGGTCATCGCACCCAGGCCGCTGAGCAGCAGCAATGGCGATTTGCCCATCAGCAATGAAACGATCATGATGCCGATCAGAATGGCGGCTACCAGTTTCAGCCCCTGGAAAATGCCGCGCAGCGGCAGCTGATTCGACAGTGGGCTTTGGCGCAGCACCGCCAATAGCGTATCCAGCAGCGAAAACAGCGACAGCAGGGCAAAGGCCATGATCCAGACCTGTGCGGCGGTGACGATGAATGCCTGCGTCTCGCCGCCGGCGTGCAGCCACAACACCGCTTGCAGATTGATGATGACCCCTTGCAGCAACAGCGCCATGCGCTGAAACAGCTTGTACTGGGTGAGCGCTTGTTGCCATACGCGCTGCGACTGCTGGCCGCGGCGCTGGATCGTCGCCAGCACCACGCGGTGCAGCACCAGATGAATGGCCACCGAAATCAGGACGATCAGCCCGAGCACCATCAGCAGAGACATCACCCCGCTGAATTCCAGCCCGAATTTCTCCAGCCACAGTGTTATCTGTTGTTGCATTATCGCTCCTTTAAAAAATGCGCAAAAAATATCCAATACACTCAAAAGACGTTAGCCTAATGGCTGCAGGCCATAATGTGCGGCTGTTTACCCTTTTTTACATAGGGTTGCCGTCGGCTGCCTATCTCCACCCCCCGGCTCCTCCCCGAGTTTAGTGGCCAAAGAGGAGGGGGACTTGCACTCAACGTGGCATTGTTCGTGGCATTGAATAACGTCGTCGATTTCGTTTTGTACAGCAGGAGAACAGTATGCTTAACGCCTGGCATCAACCGGTCCCGCCCTTTGTGGTGAAGAAGGGACAACGCCTGGATATCACGCTGTGGTTACAGGGTGATGATTTGCCTGAGAGGGTATTTTTACGCGCCGAGCCGGATAACGAAGAATGGCTGCTGATCATGAAAGCGCACAGCGCCGAAGGCCGGTGGCGTTATCAGGCCGGCCTGACGCTGAACGAAGGAGAGGCCACGCGGCGCTACTGCTTCAAACTGGTGTGGGCCGATCGTCAACAATGGTTCGGGCCTCAGGGGTGGTCGCTGATCCCGCCGGGCCAACTGGCGCAGTTTGCGCTCGACGAACCTGACCGCAGCCCGGCCTGGGTGGCGGATCAGATATTTTATCAAATTTTCCCCGATCGTTTCGCCAGCAGCGGCGGCGAGCACGGTATTCAAAACGGCAGCTATCGCCATCACGCGGCCGGTTGCGACGTGGTGCGTCGCGACTGGCAGCATCCGCTGGAAGACCGGGATGCCGCTTCCACTTTCTATGGCGGCGATTTGGATGGCATCGATCAAAAGCTGCCTTACCTGCAGAAACTGGGCGTCACGGCGTTGTACCTGAACCCGATTTTCACCGCGCCGAGCGTGCATAAATACGATACCGAAGACTATTACCAGGTCGATCCCTATTTCGGCGGCAATGCCGCCTTGCAGCGTTTGCGAGTGAGTACTCACAAGGTGGGGATGAAACTGGTGCTGGACGGGGTGTTTAATCATACCGGCGATTCCCACCCCTGGTTTGATCGTCACCAGCAGGGCGACAACGGCGCCTGCCACCACCCGGATTCACCGTACCGCGGCTGGTTCAATTTCTACCCTGACGGCCGGGCGCTGGACTGGAAAGGCAACGCCAGCCTGCCGAAGCTCAATTTTGCCGAACCTCAGGTGGCCGAGAGGATTTATCGCGGCGAGGGTAGCGTTGTGCGCCACTGGTTACGCCCACCCTACAGCATCGACGGTTGGCGGCTGGACGTGGTGCATATGCTGGGTGAGAACGGCGGTGCTACCGGCAATCTCCAACACCTTGCCGGCATTTATCAGGCGGTTAAACAGGAAAACCCGCAGGCCTACGTGCTGGGCGAACATTTTGGCGATGCGCGCCGCTGGCTGCATGCCGGCGTAGAAGACGCGGCGATGAACTATATGGGCTTCGCCCTGCCGGTAAGGGGGTTCCTTGCCGGACTGGATGTGGCGCATCACCCGGTGCAGATGGATGCTGCGGACTGCGCGCAGTGGATGGACGGCTACCGTGCCGGATTGCCGCACGGCAGCCAACTGATTCAGTTTAACCAGCTCGACAGCCATGATACTGCGCGTTTCCTGACGCTGTTGCAGGGCAATCAGGCGCGCATGCGGATGGCGGCGGTGTGGCTGATGAGCTGGATTGGCGTTCCCTGCTTATATTATGGCGACGAGATTGGCCTGGATGGCGCCAACGACCCGTTCTGTCGCAAGCCGTTCCCGTGGGATGAAAATCAGTGGGATCAGAGCCTGCTGGCGCTATGCCAACGGATGGCGGCGCTGCGTAAACAGAGTCTGGCGCTGCGTCGCGGTGGTTGCCAGGTGTTATATGCCGCCGGTGAAACGCTGGCATTCGTGCGCCTTTATCAACGGGAGCAGGTAGTGGTGGCGTTACAGCGTGGCGGCAGCGGTGAAGTGGCATTGCCGTACAGCCCGCTGCTGGCCGCAGGCAAATGGCAGCGGCTGGAAGGGCATGGTGAGCTGAGAGAAGAGCAAAACGGCATGACGCTGCAACTGGGCGAAGAGTCGGTCACCTTGTGGCGACGGGTAGGCTAAGGCAGCGAAGGGGCCGATAAGCCGGCCCCTGATTAAGTTAGTGTGCGTTCACACTTTCCATAAGATCAATAACCTACCGCCGAACCTGCCGGGCGGCGCACGTCATTGGCACCGTACAGATAACCTTCGCGTACCTTGCCGGAAACTGCAGAGTCGTTGCCGGAGTTGGTCGGGCTAACGCCCGCGGCACCCGGCAAACCCACCAGAATCAGCTCGGCGGCCCCCCACGGCGTTTGCTCGACCATCTTGTAACCCATGCCGCCGAGGAGTTTCAGCGTATCGGCGGAGACGCCACGCTGCTCGTAATACACTTCGTCCGGCAGCCATTGATGGTGAATACGCGGCGCATCCACCGCTTCCTGCGGCGCCATGCCGTGGTCGATCACGTTCAGCGCGGTTTGCAGGGTGATGGTGATGATGCGCGATCCGCCCGGCGAGCCGAGCACCATAAAGATTTTGTTGTCTTTGGTCACCAGCGTCGGGCTCATCGACGATAGTGGGCGCTTACCGGGGGCAATGCTGTTGGCGGTGCCCTGCACCAGTCCGTACAGGTTTTTCTCGCCGACTTTAACGGTGAAATCGTCCATTTCATCGTTGAGGAAGAAGCCTGTTCCCGGTGCTATCACGACCGCACCAAAGCGGCCGTTGACGGTATAGGTGGTGGAGACGGCGTTGCCGTCATGATCGACAATCGAATAGTGGGTGGTTTCCGGTTTCTCGTGGGGTTCCATGCCTGGCTGCACGTTCTCTGACGGCGTGGCCTTGTCAGCGACAATTTTTTTGCGGATCTCTTCGGCGTAGCTCTTGCTGACCAAGCGATCGATCGGGTTTTTGATGAATTCCGGGTCACCGAGGTAGGTATTACGGTCCATATAGGCGTGGCGCATCGCTTCGGTCAGGGTGTGAATGGCCGCCGCAGAGTTGAAGCCCATACTTTTCAGATCATAACCTTCGACCACGTTGAGGATTTCGCACAATGTTACGCCGCCGGAGCTGGGTGGCGGTGCAGAAACGAATTTATAGCCACGGTAGCTGCAGGTAATGGGCGGCGTTTCGGTGACTTTATAATTGGCGAAATCGGTCGCCGTCAGGATGCCGCCGCCTTGTTTGGCTGCGGCCTCCACGGCCTGCGGGATCTTGCCCTTATAGAAGGCGTCCGGGCCGTCTTTGGCGATGGCTTCCAGGGTGTTGGCCAGATCGCTCTGCACCAGACGGTCGCCCGGCTGCAGTGCGGTGCCGTCCGGGCGAAGGAAGATTTTGGCGGATTCCGGGTCCTGTTTGAAGCGGGCGACGGTGGTGTCGAGAATATCGGTATCGGCACGGGTCAGTACAAAGCCTTCGCGCGCCAGTTTGATCGCCGGCCCCATCACCTGCTCACGGCTCAGCTTGCCGTATTTCTGGCGTGCGGTTTCCATGCCCAGCACGGTGCCCGGCACGCCCGCCGCCAGATAACCATACAGGCTGGCGCCTTTTTTCACGTTGCCTTCGGCGTCCAGATACATGTTGGCGCTGGCCGCCGCCGGGGCGGTTTCACGGAAGTTGATAAAGGTGTCGGTACCGTCGGCCAGGTGTACCGTCATAAAACCGCCGCCGCCGATATTGCCGCAGCAGGGGTTCACCACCGCCTGCGCATAGCCGACCGCCACTGCGGCATCGATGGCGTTGCCGCCCAGCTTGAGGATATCGACGCCAACCTGCGAGGCGAGATGTTGCGATGTCACTACCATGCCATTTTTGGCTTCGACCGCCGGGTTGGAGGCGGCATACAGGCTGCTGCTGACCAGCAGCGCCGCCATGGTCAGCGGCTTGCTCCATTTCTGTAAAAACATAGTTATTCCTACCCTGTCAGTGTTCTTATTGTGATTGACTTGCCGTTTTACCCTGCAAAGAGCGAGCCAGCGTTATTTATAGTAGCTACAGGTGGGGGATTACGCGGTGTTCAGGGCCGAAAATGTGAGCGGAAACAGGGAAATAAAGCCCGAATGAGGGGCAGGCTGCCCTAAAAAAGAGCAAAAAAAACCGGCCTCGAGGGCCGGTTGATTCACTTGCAGGCTGAAATTACAGCTTGGAAGCGTTCTCGGACAGGTATTTAGCTACGCCGTCTGGAGATGCGCCCATACCTGCTTTGCCTTTTTCCCACTGAGCCGGGCACACTTCGCCGTGCTCTTCGTGGAACTGCAGCGCGTCAACGGTACGGATCATTTCGTCGATGTTACGGCCGATTGGCAGGTCGTTAACAACCTGAGCACGAACCACACCGTCTTTGTCGATCAGGAAAGAACCGCGCAGCGCAACGCCGGCTTCTGGGTGTTCGATGCCGTAAGCTTTCTGAATTTCACGCTTGATGTCAGCAACCATGGCGTATTTCACTTCACCGATGCCGCCATTTTCGACAGGGGTTTTACGCCATGCGTTGTGAACGAATTCTGAGTCGAATGAAACGCCAACCACTTCAACGCCACGCTTCTGGAATTCTTCATAGCGGTGATCGAAAGCGATCAGCTCAGAAGGACATACGAAGGTGAAGTCCATCGGCCAGAAGAACAGTACGGCTGGTTTACCGTTCAGGTGCTTCTTAAAGTTGAAGTTTTCAACGATTTCGCCGCTGCCCAATACGGCAGCTGCAGTGAAGTCAGGGGCTTGACGAGTTACCAGGACCATAATTACTCCTGTAATAGGTGTTAAGGGGTTGATGTAAAAGCAAGGGCCAGTATAGGGACCAAGACTCGGCGAATAAAGGGTAAAAGACCAATCGATGAGATAGCTTTTACCTATCGAATTCGATGATTAAATTTAGCAAGCTTTAAAAGTAACCTTTTCCTGCAAAAGGGCAAGGCTTAAAACCCGATTTCTTGTAAAGCGTCGCATTTTCAATGGGTTTAGTTTGACGTTAAAGCTGTTTATCTTTTGCCTGCTGCATCATCTGCGGATAAAACTGCCAGAACTGTGTTTCAAGCTGATGATAGTGGCGCTCCACGTCGGCGAAGGAGCCGGCCAGAGCGGCCAGGCGTGGGCGGCGGCTGGCCATGCCCGCTAGCACGGTGCCGATAAACGGCAGCTCGGCGTAGCGCTCCAGCCAACGTTCCTGCCATAAATACCCGTTTAAGTTCTGAAAGCGCGGCGGCGTCAGCGGCAAATGCGGCACGATCTGGCTGCGGGCTTCTTGGGTAAAGCTGTGCAGGCTGAGGGACGGCTCCAACTGCTGCCAGTGGCGCGCCAGGAAATGGTCCCACACCACGTCGAGCGTGATGGGCGCCACGCGGCGGTGTTCGTCACTGAAGAAGTCACGACAGACCTTCACCTGCGGCAGGCTGTCGGTCAGTACGTCGACGCGGCGGTGCATCATTATGCCGGCCACTACCTCGGGATTGTACTCGCCTGCGGGGTTGCCGCGCACGAAGTCGGCCAACAGGTTGCCCAGCAGCGAGCTTTCCGCCAACTGAGCCAAATGGAGATGTGCAAGGAAGTTCATCCGGGCATTGTATCCGAAGTCGTGCAAATCCTCCTTATTTCTTGCTGCTGACCGCCCGCGGCTTTAGACTAGGCCGCTTGTTTTTTACCAACCAGTCTTATATTGAAGAAGTGAATACCCATGCGCGTCGCCGATTTTTCCTTTGAACTTCCCGAGTCCCTGATTGCCCATTATCCTCAGCCTGAGCGCAGCGGTTGCCGTTTGCTGCAACTGGACGGGCCAAGCGGGGCGCTGACGCACGGCGTATTCACCGATCTGCTGGATAACCTGGAAGCCGGCGATCTGCTGGTATTCAACAATACCCGGGTGATCCCGGCGCGCATGTTTGGCCGCAAGGTCAGCGGCGGCAAGATTGAAGTGTTGGTCGAGCGCGTGCTGGACGATCATCGGGTGTTGGCGCACGTGCGCGCTTCAAAAGCGCCAAAGCCGGGCGCTGAACTGCTGCTGGGCGATGACGAAAGCGTTGCCGCTACCATGGTGGCGCGCCACGATACGCTGTTCGAATTGCGCTTCAACGATGAGCGCGATGTGTTCACTATCCTCAATGCCGTTGGCCATATGCCGCTGCCGCCTTATATCGATCGACCGGATGAAGACGCCGACCGCGAGCTTTATCAGACGGTTTACAGCGAGAAACCGGGCGCCGTTGCGGCACCGACCGCCGGGCTGCACTTCGATGAGCCGCTGCTGGCTGCGTTGCGCGCGAAGGGCATTGAGATGGCTTTTGTCACCCTGCATGTGGGCGCGGGCACTTTCCAGCCGGTGCGGGTGGAAACCATCGAAGAGCACGTGATGCACGCGGAATACGCCGAGGTTCCGCAGGAAGTGGTTGACGCGGTGCTGGCCTGCAAGGCGCGGGGCAAGCGCGTAGTGGCGGTGGGAACCACCTCCGTACGTTCGCTGGAAAGCGCGGCCAACGCCAGCAAGGACGCGCTGATTGCGCCGTTCTTCGGCGATACCAGCATCTTTATCTTCCCGGGCTATCACTACCAGGTGATCGACGCGCTGGTGACCAATTTCCACCTGCCGGAGTCGACGCTGATCATGTTGGTATCCGCCTTCGCCGGTTATAAAAACACCATGCATGCTTATCAGCAGGCGGTGGCCGAGCAGTACCGTTTCTTCAGCTATGGCGATGCGATGTTCATCAGCCGTAACCCGCAGGCGGAACACGAGTCCGTCGGCGCCTGATTCCCCGGGCTGCGCATTTGGCGCGGCCCTGTTTTAACGACGCCAGACTGTTTCTCTGGCGCTGGAGGTTTTGTGAAGTACGAATTACAAGCAACCGATGGCCGCGCCCGCCGTGGCCGCCTGGTATTTGAACGTGGCGTGGTGGAAACCCCGGCCTTTATGCCTGTCGGCACCTACGGCACGGTAAAGGGCATGACGCCGGAAGAAGTGAAAGAGACCGGCGCGCAGATCCTGCTGGGCAACACCTTCCACCTGTGGCTGCGTCCAGGGCAGGAGATCATGAAACTGCATGGCGATCTGCATGATTTCATGCAGTGGCACGGCCCGATCCTGACCGACTCCGGCGGTTTTCAGGTATTCAGCCTGGGGGCGATGCGCAAAATTAAAGAGGAAGGCGTTTATTTCCGTAATCCGATTAACGGCGATAAAGTGTTCCTCAGCCCGGAAAAATCGATGGAAATCCAGTATGACCTGGGTTCCGACATCGTAATGATCTTCGACGAGTGTACGCCGTACCCGGCCGACTGGGATTACGCCAAGAGCTCGATGGAGATGTCACTGCGCTGGGCGCAGCGCAGCCGTCAACGTTTTGACGAGCTGAATAATAAAAACGCCTTATTCGGCATTATTCAGGGCGGTGTTTACGAAGATTTACGAGATGTTTCAGTAAAAGGGCTGGTGGATATCGGCTTTGATGGTTACGCTGTTGGCGGCTTGGCTGTAGGCGAGCCAAAAGAGGATATGCATCGTATTCTCGAACATGTTTGCCCGCAAATTCCGGAAGATAAGCCACGCTACCTGATGGGCGTAGGCAAACCGGAAGATCTGGTTGAAGGTGTGCGTCGCGGTATCGATATGTTCGACTGCGTGATGCCAACGCGTAATGCCCGCAACGGCCACTTGTTCGTGACTGACGGTGTGGTAAAAATCCGTAATGCCAAGCACAAGGATGATACTTCTCCGCTGGATAAAGACTGTGATTGCTACACGTGTCGCAATTACAGCCGCGCCTACTTGCATCATCTCGATCGTTGCAACGAAATACTGGGTGCCCGATTGAATACCATTCATAACCTGCGCCACTACCAACGCCTGATGGCGGGTTTACGCCAGGCTATTGAACAGGGTAAATTAGAGCTGTTTGTTACGGATTTCTACGGTCGGATCGGCAAACCGATTCCACCTTTAAACGCTTGAATTAATAATTGATAACTTAATGAGGGAATTTCAATGAGCTTTTTCATTTCTGACGCCGTCGCATCCGCAGGGGCCCCGGCTCAGGGAAGCCCGTACTCTCTGATCATTATGCTGGTCGTGTTTGGTCTGATTTTCTATTTCATGATCCTGCGCCCGCAGCAAAAACGCGCTAAAGAGCACAAGAAGCTGATGGACTCGATTGGCAAGGGTGATGAAGTGCTGACCACCGGTGGCCTGATTGGCCGCGTGACCAAAGTGGCTGACACCGGCATCATCGCCATTGCGCTGAACGACACCACGGAAGTGATGATCAAGCGTGACTTCGTGGCGGCCGTTCTGCCGAAAGGTACCATGAAGGCCCTGTAATTTTGTTTTCCCGAAGGGAATTGCCGTGCTAAACCGTTATCCTTTGTGGAAGTATCTGATGCTGATCGTGGTGATCATCGTCGGTCTGCTTTATGCGCTTCCCAACCTCTATGGTGAGGATCCGGCTGTACAAATCACTGGCGCGCGCGGTGTCGCCGCCAGTGAAACTACGCTGGACCAAGTCCGTACCGTATTAGAAAAAGACAATATCGCGAGCAAGTCGATTGCGCTGGAAAATGGCGCCATCCTGGCTCGCTTTAAAGATCCTGACGTTCAGTTGCGTGCCCGTGAAGCCTTGATGGCGGAGCTGGGCGACAAGTTCGTCGTCGCGCTGAACCTGGCTCCGGCCACGCCGGCCTGGTTGGCCATGTTGGGCGCCGAGCCGATGAAGCTGGGCCTGGACCTGCGTGGTGGCGTGCACTTCCTGATGGAAGTGGACATGGACACCGCGCTGGGCAAGCTGCAGGAACAAACCATGGATACCCTGCGCAGCGAATTGCGTGAAAAGGGCATTCCTTATGCGTCTATCCGCAAGCTGGACAACAACGGCGTGGAAGTTCGCTTCCGTGACGATGCCGCTCGCGATCAGGCCATCAGCTACATTACCCCGCGTCAGCGCGATCTGGTGCTTTCCGCCAATGGCACCAATACCCTGAAAGCCAGCCTGACGGATGCTCGTCTGAGCGAAGCGCGCGAATATGCGGTGCAGCAGAACATCACTATCCTGCGTAACCGCGTCAACCAGCTCGGCGTTGCCGAACCGCTGGTGCAGCGCCAGGGCTCCGACCGTATCGTGGTTGAATTGCCGGGTATCCAGGACACCGCACGCGCCAAAGAGATTCTGGGCGCTACCGCTACGCTGGAATTCCGTCTGGTCAACACCAACGCGGATGCGACAGCCGCGGCCAACGGCCGTGTACCGGGTGATTCCGAGGTGAAAAACACGCGCGAAGGCCAGCCGGTAGTGCTGTATAAGCGTGTGATCCTGACCGGTGACCACATCACCGACTCTACCTCCAGCACCGACGAATACAACCAGCCGCAGGTTAATATCTCGCTCGACAGCGCCGGTGGCACGTCGATGTCCAACTTCACCAAGGACAACATCGGCAAACCGATGGCGACCCTGTTCGTGGAGTATAAGGACAGCGGCAAGAAAGACGCCAACGGCCGTGCGATTCTGGTGAAGCAGGAAGAAGTGATCAACGTGGCGAACATTCAGTCACGCTTGGGCAACAGCTTCCGTATCACCGGCATCGGCAACCCGAACGAAGCACGTCAGCTCTCGCTGCTGCTGCGCGCCGGTGCGCTGATTGCACCTATCCAGATCGTGGAAGAACGTACTATCGGCCCAACTCTGGGGCAACAGAACATTACCCAAGGTCTGGAAGCCTGTCTGTGGGGCCTGGTGGCTTCCATCGTGTTCATGGTGGTTTGGTACCGTAAGTTCGGCATGATCGCCACGACGGCGCTGGTGGCCAACCTGGTGCTGATTGTCGGCGTGATGTCCCTGTTGCCGGGGGCGACGCTGACCATGCCGGGCATTGCCGGTATCGTGCTGACGCTGGCGGTGGCGGTCGACGCCAACGTACTGATAAACGAACGTATCAAGGAAGAGCTGAAGAATGGACGCTCCATTCAACAGGCGATCCATGAAGGCTATAAAGGCGCGTTCTCCAGTATTGTTGACGCCAACATCACTACCCTGATCACCGCCATCATTCTGTACGCAGTGGGCACCGGTTCGATCAAGGGCTTTGCGATTACGACCGCAATCGGTGTGGCGACGTCCATGTTCACCGCGATTGTCGGTACCCGTGCCATCGTCAACCTGCTTTACGGCGGCAAACGCATTAACAAGCTGTCTATCTGAGGAGTGCGTTGTGGCACAGGATTATACTGTTGAACAACTCAACTACGGCCGTAAAGTCTATGACTTTATGCGCTGGGATTACGTGGCCTTCGGCATCTCATTGCTGCTGTTGGTCGCGTCAATCGCCACCATGTCGGTACGCGGGTTTAACTGGGGTCTGGATTTTACCGGCGGTACGGTAATCGAAATCAGCCTGGAAAAGCCGGCTAACCTCGATCTGATGCGCGATACGCTGGAAAAAGCCGGGTTCCAGGACCCGATTATTCAGAACTTCGGCAGCAGCCGTGACGTGATGGTGCGTATGCCACCGGCGACCGGCACTGCAGGCCAGGAACTGGGCAATAAAGTGATCGGCGTGATCAACGACGCGGTGGATAAAAACGCCACCGTGAAGCGTATCGAGTTCGTCGGCCCGAGCGTGGGCAGTGAACTGGCGCAGACCGGCGGCATGGCGTTGCTGGTGGCGTTGATCTGTATCCTGATCTACGTCGGTTTCCGCTTCGAATGGCGCCTGGCGCTGGGGGCGGTTATTGCGCTGGCGCACGACGTGATCATCACTATGGGCGTGCTGTCGCTGTTCCATATCGAGATTGACCTGACCATTGTCGCATCGTTGATGTCGGTTATCGGTTACTCGCTGAACGACAGTATCGTGGTTTCCGACCGTATTCGTGAGAACTTCCGCAAGATCCGTCGCGGAACGCCTTACGAAATCATGAACGTGTCGTTGACCCAAACGTTGAGCCGTACATTGATGACCTCCGGTACCACCTTGATGGTGGTGCTGATGCTGTACATCTTCGGTGGCGCCATGCTGCAGGGCTTCTCGTTGGCGATGCTGATCGGCGTGTCTATCGGTACCGTATCCTCTATCTACGTAGCGTCCGCGCTGGCGTTGAAACTGGGTATGAAACGCGAGCACATGCTGCAACAGAAAGTGGAAAAAGAGGGCGCAGATCAGCCTTCGATTCTGCCTTAATACGCTGATTTTTTCGGTGAAATAAAAAGGAGTGCCGTTTGGCGCTCCTTTTTTTTGCCTGCGGCGAGGGAGTGCGGATCAGTGTTGCTGTACCACCGCCGGTTGGGCGGTCGGAACGATACTGTGCAGCCGGACAAAGCCCAGTTGCTCCGGCGTCAGGCCGCTAAAGCGCAGTTCGAAATTCTGCTCCGGCTTCGGCAACAGCGAGTCTGCACTGGCGACCGGTTGTGACAGCGAGTCGGCGGTTAGCGGTTTACCGGTGACGGCATCCAGTTGCCCCCATTCCACCACCGCTTTAAATGCCGGCAGCGAAGCCTGCGAGAGCGTGCGAACGTGCAGCAATGCCTGGGTGCCGTTGGCTTCGGCTTTTACGTGGCTGAGCGACACGCTCAGTTCGCCGATGCTGCTTTGCAGGCGCGCGGCGTTATTGGCCGCAGGCAGCAGGTAGACGCCGCTGGTAGAGCTCTGATTCAGCTGGTTCTGCTGTTCCAGCACGGTGGCTTGCTGGGTCAGCGTAGTTAATTTCTGATTCAGTTCAACCACCTGGTGGCGGAGCTTCGGCACCTCGTGAGTTTGCGCACAGCCCGCCAGCAGAACAAGCGCGCTGAGCAGGAAAACTTTCGGATAAGGGGTTGTCATGGCGGCGATTTCCTATTCAATATCTCCTGTTATCAGCTTAGCCCGCCCGGCGAGGAAAGTCATGCGCGCCGCCGTTTTAGCGCCATTCGGTATCGCGGCTCGCAACAAATGGTCGACGGCCTTTGTTGTGACCGTACTTCGGGGTAAACTGCTCTTAACTATGAAAACGTTTATCAGGACGTGTTATGCATTGCCCTTTTTGCGCCGCCGTTGATACCAAAGTCATTGATTCCCGTCTGGTGGGCGATGGTTCGCAGGTGCGCCGTCGCCGCCAGTGTTTGGTTTGTAATGAACGTTTCACCACCTTTGAAGTGGCTGAGCTGGTGATGCCACGGGTGATAAAAAGCGACGAAGTGCGTGAGCCGTTCAACGAAGACAAACTGCGTCGCGGCATGCTGAAAGCGTTGGAAAAACGCCCGGTCAGCTCCGACGACGTGGAAAATGCGATTAACCACATCAAATCCCAGCTGCGCGCCACCGGTGAACGCGAAGTACCGACCAAGCTGGTCGGCAACCTGGTGATGGACGCGCTGAAGAAGCTGGATAAAGTGGCCTATATTCGTTTCGCCTCGGTTTACCGCAGCTTTGAAGATATTCGCGAATTCGGCGAAGAAATCGCCCGTCTGCAAGACTAAGGGATAGCGCATGCATAACGACGAATTTTATATGGCACGTGCCTTTGAGTTGGCGCGGCTGGGGCGTTTCACTACCGCACCGAACCCGAACGTCGGCTGCGTTATCGTGCGTGACGGCGAAATCGTCGGCGAAGGTTATCACCTGCGCGCCGGCGAACCTCATGCGGAAGTGCATGCGTTGCGCATGGCGGGCGAGCGGGCGCGCGGCGCCACCGCTTATGTCACGCTGGAGCCCTGCAGCCATCACGGGCGCACGCCGCCTTGTGCTGATGCGCTGGTCGCCGCCGGCGTTGCCCGCGTGGTTGCGGCGATGCAGGATCCCAATCCGGAGGTTGCCGGTCGTGGTCTGTACAAGCTGCAACAGGCGGGTATAGACGTGCGCCACGGCCTGATGCTGAGCGATGCGGAAGCGGTGAATCCGGGTTTTCTCAAACGCATGCGCACCGGTTTTCCTTATGTGCAACTGAAGCTGGGGGCCTCGCTCGATGGCCGCACGGCCATGGCTTCCGGCGAGAGCCAGTGGATCACCTCACCGCAGGCGCGGCAGGACGTGCAGCGTTTGAGAGCGCAAAGCGCCGCCATCCTGAGCACCAGCGCCACCGTGTTGGCCGACGATCCGTCGCTGACGGTGCGTTGGGATGAGCTGGATACCGCCACTCAGAGCCTCTACCCACGTGAAAATCTGCGCCAGCCACTGCGCATTATCCTCGACAGCCAGAACCGCGTAACGCCGCAGCATCGGGTAGTGCAGCAGCCGGGAACGACCTGGCTGGCGCGGTTGCAGCCGGACGATCAGAACTGGCCGCAGGAGGTTGAACAACTGACATTTCCGGCGCACGGCGGCGGGGTGGATCTGGTCGTGATGATGATGCAACTGGCGAAACGCCAGGTGAATTCCATCTGGGTAGAAGCCGGCGCTGCGCTTTCCGGCGCGTTGTTGCAGGCAGGGCTGGTTGATGAGCTCATTTTGTACATCGCGCCAAAACTGATGGGCGATAATGGGCGCGGCCTGTGCCGGTTGCCGGGCCTTGAAAACCTGGCCGATGCGCCGGAATTCGTCTTCAGCGAAGTACGGCAAATCGGCCCCGACCTGCGCTTGCGGCTGAAGCCGAAATACTGAATGTAAAGTCTGTTTGCCGCTCCGATTGGCGTTTTACAAAACCGCCGCGCAGGCAGATAAAGAATGTGATAGAATCCGCCCCCCTGCGGGGTATCGAACCCATTTTTAAGGAAAGCCCATGAAAGTTATCGAAGGTGTTGTTGCTACTCCAAATGCCCGTGTGGCGATCGCAATTGCACGTTTTAACAATTTCATCAACGACAGCCTGCTGCAAGGTGCCATCGACGCACTCAAGCGCATTGGTCAGGTTGCTGACGACAACATCACCGTTGTCTGGGTCCCGGGCGCTTACGAGCTGCCGCTGACGGCTCGCGTGTTGGCCAACACCGGCAAATACGATGCGATTATCGCGTTGGGTACCGTTATCCGTGGGGGCACCGCGCACTTCGAATATGTCGCGGGCGAAGCCAGTTCCGGTATCGGCAGCGTTTCTCTGAACGCTGAAATCCCGGTTGCCTTTGGCGTGCTGACCACCGAGAGCATCGAACAGGCTATCGAGCGTGCCGGCACCAAAGCGGGCAACAAGGGTGCTGAAGCGGCTCTGACCGCACTTGAAATGATTAATGTTATCGAAGCTATTAAAGCCTGAATTTAGTTAAGGGGAATTCCGTGAAACCTGCTGCTCGTCGCCGCGCTCGTGAGTGCGCTGTTCAAGCGCTTTACTCTTGGCAGTTGTCTAAAAATGACATTGCCGATGTTGAACACCAGTTCCTGACGGAGCAAGATGTCAAAGATGTGGACATCGCCTATTTTCGGGAGCTGCTGTCCGGCGTGGCGGTGAATGCGGGTCTGCTGGATGGCCTGATGGAACCCTTCCTGTCGCGTCAGCTCGAAGAGCTGGGCCAGGTAGAAAGAGCCGTTCTGCGCATTGCACTGTTTGAACTGAAAATGCGTCAGGATGTGCCTTATAAAGTGGCTATCAACGAAGCGATCGAACTGGCGAAAACCTTCGGCGCTGAAGACAGCCACAAGTTTGTGAATGGCGTGCTGGATAAAGCAGCACCAAGCATTCGCAAGAAAAAATAAAAAATTAAGGCCGGCATCGCCGGCCTTAATTTCTTCTATTGGAATATCGACCATGGCATGCGGCGAATTTGACCTCATTGCCCGCTATTTTGACCGGTTTAAGAGTCTGCGCCGGGACGTACAGTTGGGCATTGGAGATGACTGCGCACTCCTGACAGTGGCAGAAAAACAGCTTTTGGCCGTCAGTACCGACACCCTGGTTTCGGGCGTTCACTTCCTGCCGGATATCGATCCGGCCGATCTCGGCTACAAAGCGCTGGCAGTCAACCTGAGCGATCTGGCGGCAATGGGCGCCGATCCGGCCTGGCTTTCACTGGCGTTAACCTTGCCTGACGTGAATGAGCCCTGGCTGAAGGCGTTCAGCGACAGCCTGTTCGAACAGCTTAATTATTACGGTATGCAATTGATTGGCGGCGACACCACGCGCGGCCCGTTGAGCATGACGTTAACCATTCATGGCTTGATCCCGGCCGGCCGGGCGTTGACTCGCAGCGGTGCGCGCATCGGCGATTGGATCTACGTTACCGGTACGTTGGGCGACAGCGCCGCCGGCCTGGCTATCTTGCAGGAGCGCCTGCAGGTAGCGGATACCGACGCCCGCGATTACCTGATTGGCCGCCATCTGCGGCCGCAGCCACGGGTGTTGCAAGGGCAGGCGCTGCGTGATTTGGCCAGCTCTGCGATCGATATTTCCGACGGGCTGATCTCCGATCTGAAGCACGTGCTGAAAGCCTCCGAGTGCGGGGCGCGCATCGTTCTGGATGAGCTGCCGCTGTCGCAGGTGTTGAGCAGCCATACGGACGCTGAACAAGCGCTGCGCTGGGCGCTGACCGGCGGTGAGGATTACGAACTGTGCTTTACGGTGCCGGAAATCAATCGCGGTGCGCTGGAAGTGGCGCTGAGCCATCTGGGCGCGGATTACACCTGCATTGGCCAGATTGGCCCGCTTTCCGAAGGCATTAAATTCTACCGCAACGATGAAGCGGTGGAACTGCCGTGGAAGGGCTTCGATCATTTCAGCGCGGAGCAGGCGTAACATGGATGAAGCTAAACGCCGTCTGCGGATGAGCAATCCGTGGCATTTGCTGGCTACCGGTTTCGGCAGCGGCCTGTCACCGGTGGTGCCGGGCACCATGGGATCGCTGGCGGCGATCCCGTTCTGGTTGCTGCTGATCCAACTGCCGTGGCAGCTCTATTCGCTGCTGGTGATGTTCAGCATCTGTATCGGCGTCTATTTGTGCCACCAGACAGCCAAGGATATGCGGGTACACGATCACGGCAGCATCGTCTGGGACGAGTTTGTCGGCATGTGGATCACGCTGATGGCGTTGCCGGTTAACGACTGGCAGTGGGTAGCCGCAGGTTTCGTGATTTTCCGTATTCTCGACATGTGGAAACCCTGGCCTATCCGCTGGTTCGATCGCAACGTGCATGGCGGTATGGGCATCATGGTCGACGACATCGTCGCCGGGGTGCTTTCGGCCGGCATCATCTACCTGATTGGCCACCACTGGCCGCTCGGGCTGTTTTGATTACAGGGGCGCAGTTCAACACGGCTGCGCCCTTGAAACCTCCGTGTTATTCAAACCCCGTCACGTGATGCGGCACATAGGCCGTTTCCAGCTCGGCAATCTCTTCGGGCGTTAATGCCAGATCGACGGCGGCCACGGCATCTTCCAGATGTTCCTGGCGCGAGGCGCCGATAATAGGAGCACTGACCACCGGTTTGCTCAACAGCCAGGCCAGCGCGATCTGTGCACGCGATACACCGCGTTCTTGAGCAAGGGTGGCGACGCGTTCGGCGATAATGCCATCGATACCTTCGGTTTCGTCATACAGATTTTTGCCGACCTGATCGGACACCAGCCGTGCGGTGGTTTCACCCCATGGGCGAGTCAGACGGCCGCGAGCCAGCGGGCTCCACGGCAGCACCGCGATGCCTTCGGCGGCACACAGCGGATGCATTTCGCGCTCTTCCTCACGTTGAATCAGGTTGTACTGGTCCTGCATGCTGACAAACCGCGTCCAGCCGTGCAGATCGGCGGTGTACAGTGCTTTGGCGAATTGCCAGGCATACATCGACGACGCACCTATATAGCGCGCTTTACCGGCCCTGACCACGTCATGCAGTGCTTCCAGCGTTTCTTCAATGGGCGTTTCATAATCCCAACGGTGGATTTGCAGTAGATCGACATAGTCGGTGCCCAATCGTTTCAGGCTGTCGTCGATAGACTGCATGATTTTGGCGCGCGACAAGCCGCGTTCCAGATTACTCAGGGGGAAATAGACTTTGGTGGCGATCACCACGTCATCACGGCGCGCGTAATCCCTCAGCGCCCGGCCGACGATCTCCTCGCTGCTGCCGTCTGAGTAGCTGTTGGCGGTGTCGAAGAAATTGATGCCGGCATCCAGTGCCTGCTTCAGCAGCGGACGGCTGCTTTCTTCCGGCAGCGTCCAGGCGTGGTTGCCGCGGTTGGGTTCACCGTAGGTCATACAACCCAGGCAGATGCGCGAGACGTTCAGATCGGTGTTACCCAGTTTCAGATACTTCATGCTTGCCTCCCAGTGTCAGCACAGATCTATAACTGTAGTGGATTATCGGGATGACTGAGACGAAAACGCCCCCGCAAAGCGGAGGCGTCGGTCAATCAGGCGCGGGGATTATTGCGCCAGCCAGGCTTCGATTTGTCGCCGTATGCCGGCGGCGTCCAGGCCCAAATCGACCCGAACCTCTTCCTGGCTGCCTTGCGACACAAAGCTGTCCGGCAGGCCGATATTCAGTACCGGCACTGCGCGGCGTTTGGCCATCAGCAGCTCGTTCACGCCGCTGCCGGCGCCGCCCATAATGGCGTTCTCTTCCAGCGTGACCAGTACCTCGTGGCTGGCAGCCAGTTCCAGCACCAGCTGTTCGTCCAGCGGTTTCACGAAACGCATATCCACCAGCGTGGCATTGAGAGCCTCCGCCACCTGAGCCGCTTCCGGCAGCAGGGTGCCAAAGTTCAGTATCGCGACCTTTTCGCCTTCCCGGCGCACCACGCCTTTGCCTATCGGCAACGCGCCAAGCGGTTCCAGCTGCGCACCTGTGCCGTTACCGCGCGGGTAGCGGACGGCGCTTGGGCCTTCGTTATAGTGATAGCCGGTGTACAGCATCTGGCGGCATTCGTTCTCATCACTTGGCGTCATGATCACCATGGTCGGGATACAGCGCATGAATGACAGATCGAACGCCCCCTGGTGAGTCTGGCCGTCGGCGCCGACGATACCGCCGCGATCGATGGCAAACATCACCGGCAGTTTTTGGATCGCCACATCGTGGATCAGTTGATCGTAAGCGCGCTGCAGGAAGGTGGAGTAAATCGCCACCACCGGCTTGTAGCCGCCAATCGCCAGACCGGCGGCAAAGGTGACCGCATGCTGTTCGGCAATGGCGACGTCAAAGTATTGCTGCGGATAGTCACGAGAGAACTGCACCATGCCGGAGCCTTCGCGCATCGCTGGGGTAATGGCCATCAGCGAGCTGTCTTTGGCGGCGGTTTCGCACAGCCAGTCACCGAAGATTTTTGAATAGGACGGTTGACCGCCGGCGCTTTTCGGCAAGGTGCCGCTGGCCGGATCGAATTTCGGTACTGCGTGGAAGCTGATCGGATCTTTTTCCGCCGGCGCGTAACCCCGGCCCTTTTTGGTCATGATGTGCAGCAACTGCGGGCCTTTCAGATCACGCATGTTTTTCAGCGTGGCGACCAGCCCCTGGACATCGTGGCCGTCGACCGGGCCGATGTAGTTAAAACCCAGCTCTTCGAACAGCGTGCCCGGTACCACCATGCCTTTCAGGTGTTCTTCGGTGCGTTTGACCAACTCTTTGATGGGCGGCAGGCCGGACAGCACTCTTTTGCCGCCTTCGCGCAGGGTGGAATAGAGTTTGCCGGAAAGCAGTTGCGCCAGATGATTGTTCAGCGCGCCCACGTTTTCGGAAATCGACATTTCGTTATCGTTCAGCACCACCAGCATATCCGGGTTGATGTCCCCGGCGTGGTTCATGGCTTCAAACGCCATGCCGGCGGTGATCGCGCCGTCGCCAATCACGCAGACCGTGCGGCGATTCTTGCCTTCACGCTCCGCGGCAACCGCCATGCCGAGGCCGGCGCTGATCGAGGTAGACGAGTGGCCAACCGACAGCACGTCATATTCACTCTCAGCACGCCAGGGAAAAGGGTGCAGGCCGTCTTTCTGGCGGATGGTGGAAATCCTGTCGCGACGGCCGGTCAGAATTTTATGCGGGTAGGCCTGGTGGCCAACGTCCCATACCAGATGATCGAAGGGTGTGTTGTAAACATAGTGCAATGCCACCGTCAGTTCGACGGTACCCAGCCCGGACGCAAAGTGGCCGCTGGAGCGGCTGACGCTGTCCAGCAGGTATTGCCGCAGTTCGTCACACAGCTTCGGCAGGCTCTCTTTTGGCAGCGAGCGGAGTTCATCGGGATTTTCCACTAGCGCCAAGGTCGGGTATTTGGCTATATCAAGACTCATTCGATACTCATATCAGAGGAGTTAACGTCACACGTTAATTGTCGCGTTCAATAATGAAGCTGGCTAACGCTCGCAATGGCGCTGTGTTATAAGATTGCGCTGCCAAAGTGTCTAATGCAGCTAAAGCTTCCTGATAGAGATCCCACGCTTTTGCTTTCGCGCTGTCAAGCCCGAGCAAAGCTGGATAGGTGCTCTTTCCGTGTTGCTGGTCCGCTCCCTGGCGTTTACCGATTTTCTCGGTTTCGCCGACAACGTCCAAAATGTCATCCTGTACCTGAAACGCCAGGCCGATCGCCGCAGCGTAACGGTCAAGCTGCGGCAGCGCTGCACGGCCAGGTTCACCGGCGGCCAAAGCCCCAAGGCGAACCGCCGCGCGGATTAATGCGCCGGTCTTGTGGCGGTGTATCAGCTCCAGCGCAGGCAGATCAATTTGCCTGCCTTCAGCCTCGAGATCCAACGACTGGCCACCGCACATGCCGGCAGCGCCGCTGGCGGTCGCCAGTTCGGACACCATGGCCAGCCGATCGCGCAGCGCCACGTCGGGCATGTCGGCATCGGCCAGAATGGAAAATGCCAGCGTCTGCAGTGCATCACCCGCCAGGATCGCGCTGGCTTCACCAAATTTGATATGGCAGGTAGGCTGACCGCGACGCAGATCGTCATCGTCCATTGCCGGAAGATCGTCGTGGATCAACGAATAGGCATGAATGCATTCTACCGCAGCGGCCGGCACATCCAAATTATTCAGTGAAACGCCAAACATCTGCCCGGTGGTATACACCAGGAACGGGCGCAGACGTTTGCCGCCCAGCAGCGCGCCGTGGCGCATGGCGGCCACCATGTTGCCTTCATTGAACGGCAGCGGCGCGATAAAATCCAGCAGCGCGCGGTCGGCCCGCTGGCGAAAAGCCTGTAACTGCTCAGAAAAAGCGGCCTGTTGGACGATCTCAGACATGACGATTACTCTGCATCCGGGGTGAAAGGCGCCAGCGCGGCGTCATCGGCGCTGTCGTTAAGTAAAATTTGCACACGCTGCTCGGCCTGTTGCAGCTTCTGTTGGCCCTGGCGCGCCAGCTGAACGCCGCGTTCGAATTCATTCAGCGCGTCTTCCAGCGGTAACTCACCCGATTCCAGACGCGTCACGATGTTTTCCAGTTCGCTGAGGGAACTTTCAAAGCTGATGCTTTGCTCTGTACTGTCTGATTGTGCAGGTTTTTTCGGCATAATTTTCTTTTTACATCATCATGTGAACAGTGGCGCCAGAGCCTATCCTAGCGGATTTTGATTAGCAAATCATGGCGCGCATGTGTGGTTTTGTGCACCGGGCTTCACCAGATAGTGATATACTCTGCGCCGCAAATGCGATTGATAAAACATTCGGCAGTGCCGTTGGTTTTATCAATCGCATATACATTGTAAATCCTTTTCCCTCGTAATTCTGACAATAAAGACCGCCATGAAGTTTATCATTAAATTGTTCCCGGAAATCACCATCAAGAGTCAATCTGTGCGCTTGCGCTTTATCAAGATTCTCTCGACCAATATCCGCAATGTCCTGAAGCAGTATGATGAAACGCTGGCGGTTGTCCGTCACTGGGATCATATCGAAGTTCGCGCCAAAGATGAAAATCAGCGGCCGGTGATTGCCGACGCGCTGACGCGCATTCCCGGCATCCACCATATTCTGGAAGTGGAAGACCGCGGCTACACCGATATCCACCATATTTTCGAGCAGACGCTGGAAGCTTACCGCGAGCAGTTGGAGGGTAAGACCTTCTGCGTGCGCGTTAAGCGCCGCGGCAAGCAAGACTTCAACTCGCAGGACGTGGAACGTTACGTTGGCGGCGGTTTGAACCAGCACATCGAAAGTGCGCGCGTTAAGCTGTCGCACCCGCAGGTGACGGTCAACCTGGAAATCGAAGACGACAAGCTGATGCTGGTAAAAGCGCGCCGCGAAGGCATCGGCGGTTACCCGGTGGGCACTCAGGAAGACGTGCTGTCGCTGATTTCCGGCGGTTTCGACTCGGGCGTTTCCAGCTATATGCTGATGCGTCGCGGTTGCCGCGTGCATTACTGTTTCTTCAATCTGGGCGGTGCGGCGCATGAAATCGGCGTCAAGCAGGTGGCGTATTATCTGTGGAACCGCTTTGCCAGCTCGCACAAGGTGCGCTTTGTCGCCATCGATTTCGAACCCGTGGTCGGCGAGATCCTGGAAAAGGTCGACGATGGTCAGATGGGCGTGGTGCTCAAACGCATGATGGTGCGCGCAGCCTCGCAAGTTGCGGAACGTTATGGCGTACAGGCGCTGGTCACCGGTGAGGCGCTGGGTCAGGTGTCCAGCCAGACGCTGACTAATCTGCGTTTGATCGACAATGCGTCCGATACCCTGATCCTGCGTCCGCTGATTTCGCACGACAAAGAACACATCATCAAAGTGGCGCGCGAAATCGGCACCGAAGACTTTGCCAAGACCATGCCGGAATACTGTGGTGTGATCTCGAAAAGCCCGACGGTAAAAGCGATCAAAGCCAAAATTGAAGAGGAGGAAAGCCACTTCGATTTTTCCATTCTCGATCGCGTGGTGAGTGAAGCGAAGAATGTCGATATCCGTACCATCGCCGAACAGGCGCAGGAACAGGTTGCTGAAGTAGAAACCGTGGCGGCCTTTGGCGCTGACGAAGTGATCCTGGATATCCGTTCTAACGACGAGCAAGAAGAGAAGCCGCTGAAGCTGGAACAGGTTGAGGTGAAACCGCTGCCGTTCTACAAACTCAGCACGCAGTTTGGCTCCCTGGATCAGAGCAAAACTTACCTGCTGTACTGCGATCGTGGCGTGATGAGCCGCCTGCAGGCGCTGTACCTGCTGGAGCAGGGATTCACCAATGTGAAGGTTTATCGCCCTTAAATCCACGTCATACTTGAAGCTGCAACTGTGTTGGCTGCATGCGCTCACCCCGGTCACTTACTCAAGTAAGCTCCCGGGGATTCCCGCACTGGCCGCCTGGTTGCAGCTCCAATTATTTTGTGGATTATCTATTTTAACCTCAGAACTGATGCTTGCTAATCGCGGAAATCGTACATCCCCGGAATCAACACCAGCTGCGCTGCTATTTCCGCCGCTTTGGCCTTACCCAGCAGCAAATCGATCAACTTCAGCGCAAACTCCATCGACGTTCCCGGCCCCTGGCTGGTGAGCAGGTTGACGCGCGCATCGTATACCACGCGCCGCTCCATCCATTTGTCTGCCGGGATCTGATCTTTCAATCCGGGGAAACCGGTCATATTGCCGATGGGGAACAGATCGTGGTGTTGCAGCACCAGGGCCGGCGCCGCACAGATAGCGGCGACGATGTTGCCCTGCAGATGCATCTGACGCACTTTCTCTACCAACAGCGGGCTGTCGCGAAAACACTCGGCGCCTTTCAGGCCGCCGGGCAGCACGATGGCATCGAAGGGATCGTCCACAATCGACACCAGCGGCGCGTCCGCCAGCAGCTTTACGCCGCGCGAGCAGACGATAGTCAGGTCACCGTCGCCGGCCACGCTGGCGGTAGTGACTTTCACGCCCGCTCGTACCAGAAGATCGATGGTAGTGACGGCTTCGGTTTCTTCGCTACCAGGTGCCAGGCAGACCAGCGCCGATACGCTCATATTCATTTTCCTTTCGCTTAATCAGTTCAAACAACCGCGCGTTCTCCGGCAGAATCATGCCGTGGCTGCGCGCGCGGCGCAGCAGATAGCCGGTAATGTAGTCGATCTCGGTATGCCGCTGGGTGCGGACATCCTGCAGCATCGAAGAGATGTTATCTGCGGTGCTCTGAATCACTTCCATCACGTATTGCCGCAGCCCTTCGCATGAGGTGTGGTAGCCTTCCATTTCCATCACGCCGGAGACTTCGCGGCACAGGGTTTCGATTTGCTCCGGGTAACGCTGCAATTCGCCATTACGGCAGTCATACAAAGCCGTAAGGGGGTTAATCACGCAGTTGACCGCCAGCTTGCGCCAGTTTGCCGACGCAATGTTGTTGTGCCAGGCCACATCGGGCAAAGCCTGATGCAACATTTCCGCCAGATGGCTGAGATGTATCGCCGCCGGCGATGTCGGGCCGATATGGGTGGTGCCGCCGGCAACATGGATAATGGTGCTGCCTTCGCGCCTTGCCGCGTGGGTCGTGGTGCCCTGCAATATGGGCTGGCTGTTTGCCGGCAGTTCATCCTGGGTGCCCATGCCGTTATGCAGCAGCAGTATGGCGCAACGCGGGTTCAACCTGGGCAGCAGCGCGCTGACGGCGCTGGAAACCTGCCAGGCTTTCAGCGTGACCAGCAACAGTTCGCTTTGGGCCAGATGTTCGGGATCGTTGGTGGGCAAATTACGGTTGAACGAGGTGCCCTCAGGCTCAATCACGTTCACTGCGCAGAAGGGTTGCGGTACCCGCAGCCATCCTTGTACGTCGTGGCCCTGCTGATAAAGCCTGGAGAGCCACAGTTGTCCGAGCGCACCGCAACCAAGAATAGTTATTTTCATTCAGTCTCCTTGGGGTAACGGGAATACCGCTCAATTACTGTCGTATAATTATAGACTTTTCTGCTATCCGGCGAGATATCTGCCGGTAGGTTCAGCAGATTTTGCCTGAGGCGCTAAAGCGGTTATCATGCTCGGCATCGAAATCGCCTATCGCATTAGGCTCTAATTCAGGAGGAAGAAGTATGCCATCTTTCGACATTGTTTCCGAAATTGATATGCAGGAAGTGCGTAACGCCGTTGAGAACGCCACACGCGATCTCGGCACCCGTTGGGATTTCCGCAACGTGCCGGCCAGTTTTGAGCTGAACGAAAAAGATGAAAGCATCAAAGTCGCCAGCGAATCTGATTTCCAGGTGCAGCAACTGATCGATATTCTGCGTGAGAAACTGAGCAAGCGCAGTATCGATGGCGGCGCGCTGGAGATCCCGGACGAAATGACCCACAGCGGCAAAACCTACAGCGTGGAAGCCAAGCTGAAACAGGGGATTGAAACCACGCAGGCGAAGAAAATCGTCAAGCTGATCAAAGACAGCAAGCTGAAGGTGCAGGCACAAATTCAAGGTGATGAAGTCCGCGTTACCGGCAAGTCACGCGACGATCTGCAAGGGGTTATGGCGCTGGTGCGCGGCGCCGATCTGGGGCAACCGTTCCAGTTCAAAAACTTCCGCGATTAACTTTTCCGCGACGATATTACCAAGGGCCAGCAAGCTGGCCCTTTCTATTACGACAGCTACAGCGAATTTACCAGAGCTTCCAACTGACCGCGGTTGGTCTGTTTGGTATCGACCTTCACGTAGGCGCTGCGCTCTTCGGGCACTACTATCGCTTCCGCCACGCCAGGCTGGGCCTTCAGACGGCTTTCCAGCGCAGAATCCTTCACCGCCAGTTCCGACAACGTAATGCGCAGGCTGCTGACGTACGGCGGTTCTTGCATGGTGCTGCTGACCAGGAACCAAACGGCGGCGATAACCGCACCGGCGATAAACACCAAGCCGGCGCCCTGCAGGCCATACAACAAGCCGCCCAAGCTGCCGCCAATCGCCACGCCGATAAACTGGCTGGTGGAGTAAACCCCCATAGCGGTACCTTTGTAACCGGCCGGCGATTCTTTGCTGATCAACGAAGGCAGAATCGCTTCCATCACGTTAAACGCCATGAAGAACAGCTGCACGCCGGCAATGATGCCCCACAGATGGGCGCCGGACAGCCACAACAGCACTTCGGCACAGAACAGAACCGCCACGCAGCCCATAAACACCTGCTTCATGCGGCGTTTCATTTCGGCATAAATGATAAAGGGCACCACGGCGGCAAAAGAAACCAGCATGGTGACCAAATAGACGATCCAATGCCGGCTCGGCGCCAAACCGGCTTTTTCCATCGCCAGCGGCAGTGCCACGAAGCTGGACATCAGCAGAATATGCAGACACATGATGCCGAAATTCAGCTTCAGCAGGCGGGAGTTGCTCAACACCTTGCTGAAGCTGCCGCGCACGATGCTGGATTCACGGTTCAGCACGTGGCTGTCTGCGGACGGCACCACCGCCAGGGTAATCACGATACCGGCCAAGGCCAGCACGGCAATCATCCAAAATAGCGCATGCAGGCCGAAAGCGTGGGTGACGATCGGGCCGACCACCATGGCAATGGCAAAGGTGATGCCGAAGCTAACGCCGATAAACGCCATCGCCTTGGTGCGGTTCTGCTCGCGGGTCAGGTCTGACAGCAACGCCATCACTGCCGCCGCGATAGCGCCGGAGCCCTGCAATGCTCGGCCGAGGATCACGCCCCAAATGGAGTCGGTGACGGCGGCAATCACGCTGCCCAGCGCAAAGATCAATAGCCCGCCGACGATCAGCGGCTTGCGGCCGATGCGGTCGGAAATCAGGCCGAAGGGGATCTGAAACACCGCTTGTGCCAGGCCGTAAATGCCGATGGCGATACCGATCAGCGTTTCGCTGGCGCCGTTCAACGCCATACCGTAGGTGGTCAGTACCGGCAGCACCATAAACATGCCAAGCATGCGCAGTGAAAATACCGTTCCTAATCCCCAGGTCGCCCGTCGTTCCTGCGGGGTCATTGCATTGTCGTTCATTAAAACCTCATTAAAAGCCATTCCAGCAGGTTATCGGCGATAACGCCTGGTGGGATAGCTTCTGAAAAGCTGCGTCATTTTAGTGTGAAGGGCAGGGGGGGTAAATCGAATGTTGTTTAACAGATATTACAGTTCGGCGGCTTTTCGGCGAGACAAATAAAATGGGCCGCTAAGCGGCCCATTCACAGACGATTTGGCTTACCAGACGTAAGTCATCAGCGTTTCTGGCGATGCCGTTGCGCTGAAGTCGATAGACATCATTACGCTCAGCGAAGTGATGGCAACAATGGAGAACACAAACAGTTTGCGCGCCCAGATGCTGTCATTTTCTGTTTTGTAACCACGCAGCGCCATACCCAGCCACCATACGCTTACCGCCGCAGCGACGATCAGGTATTTGTAGCCGGCGTAGCCGCTTAGGGTCAGCATCAGCGTAGCAATCATAAACGCCAAGATGTAGACCGTGATGTGGTTCTTCGCCACGGAAATGCCTTTGACCACCGGCAGAACCGGAATGTTGGCCGCCTGGTAATCTTTAAAGCGGAAGATGGCAATCGCGTAGGAATGCGGCATCTGCCACAGGCTAAAGATAGCCAGCAGGATCAACGCACCGGCATCAAACTCGTTGGTCACCGCGCAATAACCGATAACCGGTGGCGCAGCGCCCGACAGGCTGCCGATCAGCGTGCCGTATACCGAGTGGCGTTTCATGTACAGGCTATAAACGCCGACATAAACCACGAAGCCCATCACCGCCAGCCACATGGCCAGCGGGTTGGCGCCGATATACAGCAACACAAAGCCCGCAATACCCAAAACGGTAGCATAAACCAGGGTCACACTCGGCGCGATCAGGCCTTTCACCAGCACCCGGTTCTTCGTTCTCTCCATTTTCTTGTCGATGTCGCGGTCAATGTAGTTGTTAAACACACAGCCCGAAGCGACAACCAACGAGACACCCACCAGGGTGGCGAGAAACAGGGGATAATCGATGCTTCCTTTGGAAGCGAGCAGAAATCCCCCTACGACAGAAATTAAATTGCCGAAAATAATTCCTGGTTTAGTTACTTGCAGGTATTGCTTAATCATCACGTGCAGCTCGGCTCTTTAACTGACCATCATATTGATGTTGAGGTTGTACATAATCCAGAGTGAACCCACAACAACGATACCGATGATCATAGCGGTGAACAGCAATGCCACCAGGTTCCAGCGCTCTTCCGATGAGGTATTCATGTGCAGGAAGTAAATCAGGTGAACAATCACCTGAATGACTGCCATGCCAACTACAACCGCCAGGATGGTTGAGTGAGAGGCTGTGCCGCTCATCACCATCGCAAATGGAATCACCGTCAGGATGATCGACAGGATAAAGCCGATCAGATATGACTTAACGCTACCGTGGCTTGCGCCGCCGTGAGAAGTTTCATGGGATGAATGGCTCATGACATAACCCCCAGCAGGTAAACAACGGTAAATACGCAGATCCAGACCACGTCGAGGAAGTGCCAGAACAGGCTCAGACACATCAGACGGGTTTTGTTGGTTGAAGTCAGGCCACGCTTGCTCACCTGAATCATCATGATGATGATCCAAACCAGACCGGTAGACACGTGCAGACCGTGAGTAGCAACCAGTGCGAAGAAGCCGGACAGGAACGCGCTGCGATCCGGACCGAAGCCTTCGGCGATCAGATGATGGAATTCATAGATTTCCATCGCTACGAAGCCCAGACCGAACAGGAAGGTCAGGAACAGCCAGGTATTAACGCTGCCAACCTTGCCTTTGTTCATGCCGATCATCGCCATACCGTAGGTGATGGAGCTGAACAACAGCAGGAAGGTTTCAACCAGGACAAACTTCAGATCGAAGATGTCTTTGCCAGAGGGACCGCCGGCGGTCCCGTTCACCAGTACTGCATAAGTCGCGAACAAGCTCGCAAACAAAATACAGTCGCTCATCAGGTAGATCCAGAATCCGAAGACTTTGGTCTCGCCTGCGTCATGGTGCCCATGCTCTGCATGGGCTGCGTTATGGTTAGTCAGAGTATCAGTTGACATGTTTCACGCCTGCTTTGCTGATTTGTTCATAGTGTTGGTTCTCAATGCGCTCGATTTCATCAACCTGCACATAGTAATCAACATCTTCATCGAAGCTCTTGGCAATCCAGGTCACGATCATACCTACGAAGGCAGCGATCGCCATCCACCAGATGTCCCAGATCATCGCGAAACCGAATACCAGGCTGAAGCCAGCGATAATCACACCGGCGCCGGTATTTTTCGGCATATGAATCGGTTCATACTTAGCCGGTTTCTTATAGGCTTCGCCTTTTTCTTTCATGTCCCAGAATTCATCACGGTCATGAATCTGCGGCACTACGGCAAAGTTATAGAACGGCGGTGGAGACGAGGTAGACCACTCCAACGTACGAGCGCCCCATGGGTCACCGGTCAGATCGCGGTTCTGCTCGCGGTCACGCACGCTGACGAAGATCTGGATCAGCTGGCACAGAATACCGCAGGCGATCAGCGCTGCACCGCCAGCCGCTACCAGCAGCAGTGGGTGGAACTCAGGGTTGATGTTCTGGCTGATACGACGAGTCATACCCATAAAGCCCAGAGCATACAGCGGCATAAAGGCCACGAAGAAACCGATGATCCAGAACCAGAACGCGCGGATGCCCCATTTTTCGTTCAGCGTGAAGCCGAAGGATTTAGGGAACCAGTAAGTCAGGCCTGCGAAGCAACCGAACACCACACCACCGATGATAACGTTATGGAAGTGGGCAATCAGGAACAGACTGTTGTGCAGCACGAAGTTCGCGCCCGGAACGGCCAGCAGCACGCCGGTCATCCCACCCACAGAGAAGGTGATGATGAAGCCGATGGTCCACAGCATTGCCGAGTTGAACTGAATGCGGCCCTGGTACATGGTGAACAGCCAGTTGAAGATTTTCACCCCGGTAGGGATGGAAATGATCATGGTGGCGATACCGAAGAAGGCGTTGACGTTCGCGCCGGACCCCATGGTAAAGAAGTGGTGCAGCCATACGATAAACGACAGAACGGTAATCGCGATGGTTGCCCATACCAGTGAGGTATAGCCGAACAGGCGTTTTCTGGAGAAGGTCGCGGTCACTTCGGAGAACACACCGAACACCGGCAGTACCAGAATATACACCTCTGGGTGACCCCAGGCCCAAATCAGGTTGATGTACATCATCATGTTGCCGCCCATATCATTGGTAAAGAAATGGGTGCCCAGATAGCGATCCAGGGTCAGCAACGCGATGGTGACGGTCAGAATTGGGAAAGAAACGATGATCAGGACGTTAGTACACAGCGCCGCCCAGGTGAACACCGGCATCTTCATCAGAGGCATGCCAGGGGCACGCATCTTCATGATGGTGGCGAAGAAGTTCACACCGGTCAACAGGGTACCCAGACCGGAAATCTGCAGACTCCAGATCCAGTAATCGACCCCGACGCCAGGACTGTATTCCTTGCCCGACAGCGGCGGATAAGCCAGCCAACCGGTCTGCGCGAACTCACCAACCCCCAGAGAGATGTTGATCAGCACTACGCCCACCACGAAGAACCAGAAGCTCAGGGAGTTCAGGAACGGGAAGGCAACGTCACGGGCGCCGATTTGCAACGGAACCACAACGTTCATCAGACCAACCACGAAAGGCATCGCCATGAAGAAGATCATGATTACGCCGTGAGCGGTAAAGATTTGGTCGTAGTGGTGCGGCGGCAGGAACCCGGCCTCGCCGGCGGACGCAAGCGCCTGCTGGCTACGCATCATGATGGCATCGGCGAAACCACGCAGCAACATAACCATTGCCACGATGATGTACATGATACCAATTTTTTTGTGGTCGACCGAAGTCAGCCAATCGCTCCACAGCCATTTCCATTTGCCGAAATAGGTTATCAGAGCCAGCAGAGCCAGGCCCCCGATAACAATTGCAGCAACGGTGATCATGATGATCGGTTCGTGGTACGGAACCGCATCAAGTGTTAATTTTCCCAACATCAGATTATTCCTCGGCTCCGGCGTGAGCATGCTCACTCATGTCCATACCCTGGCTCATGTCCATGCCTTCATGCGCGGTAGCGCCTTTGTGCATGTTCATGTCACCCATGAATTTGCCAATAGTTTCTTTGAACAAATTCGGTTTGACACTGGAGAAGTACTCGACCGGGTTGTTTTCACTCGGCTCTGCCAGTTTGTTAAAGTCGCTGGTGGCGTTAAGGTTATTCGACGATGCTTTCACCTTGGCAACCCACTGATCGAAGTCGCCTTCGGTTGGGGTGACAATAGCGGTGAATTTCATGCCGGAGAACCCGCGACCGCTGAAGCTGCTGGAAATACCGTCGTATTTGCCTGCTTCGTTGCCGATCAGGTGCAGTTTGGTCTGCATCCCGGCCATCGCATAAATCTGCCCACCTAACTGAGGAATAAAGAACGAGTTCATTACCGAGTTAGAGGTGATCTTGAATTCGACTGGAACATCTTTCGGGAAAGCCAATTCATTAACGGTTGCGATGCCTTGTTCCGGATAGATAAACAACCATTTCCAGTCGAGCGACACCACTTCGATCGTCATCGGCTTCTTGTCAGTGACAATCGGCTTGAACGGATCAAGTTCGTGGGTAGTCTTCCAGGTAATGGTGCCAAGGATGGCGATGATAATGATAGGAATGGTCCAGACGACCGCTTCGATCTTGTTGGAATGTGACCAGTTCGGACTGTACTTGGCGTCTTTGTTGGAAGCACGGTACTTCCAGGCAAAAGCGAACGCCATAAAGATAACCGGTATCACCACGATCAACATCAGCGCGATTGCAGTGATAATCAGTGTCCGTTGCTCAACACCAATTGCTCCTTTGGGGTTCATCAATACCATATTGCAACCACTGAGCATTACAGTAGATGCAATTAATGACATCATCCCAATACTTTTATTGTATTTCTTAAGTCTCATCTAACGACCTCAATTACAAAGGCTCTATTGTCGTTTCATGTGTGCGGGCATTTTACGGGAAGGTTGCAGTACTGTAAACATGCTTAAGGGAGTGTCAGCGCCTTGTTGACACTTTCTGTTAAGGGGGTCACAGATGTAACCTTACGTGACAATTTACCAATGGCAACAACGCGTTGGCGAGCTGAATCGTGCCGGGCAGGCTCTATGTTAAGGAAAACTAACGGTATGCTGATTTTGGCACATTAACCTGCCGTATTTTAAATACGAAGGAAAGGTTTATATAATGTAAAATAATTGTGTATTTAAAGTGACGGTAATTTTATTTCCGAGCGTTTTGCTCGGATAAAAAAATAATTTTAACGGCAATTATGTTTTTTTAAGAAAAATAAACTCATCACGTTGATGCATTTTTGCCGACCGGTGCTATGTACCGGCCGGCAATATCAGGCCAGCTTGGTGCGGCGCAGCGCCAGGTAGTCAAGCAGGCTGCCCATCGCGATGCCCACCAGGCTCAGTGCGGCGCCAGTTTGCAGCAGGAGGTCGGCCAGGTTCGGCAAGGCACTCCAGTCGAGCGCGTTGGTAATCAACAGAATCAGCCAGACCCCCAGCAGCGAGCAGCCCAAAGTCAACAGACGCAGTGCCCAGCGGTAAAGTTGACGGAACTCGGTACGTGGCATGAAGTTGTCGGTACGCTGGGTATATTCCAGCGTTTGACGGCACAGGCGCAACAGCAGCAGGCCTGGCAGGGCGGCGGCGATCGAGAATAAATAAAACAGCGGCCAGCCGTGCGCCTCAACGAACCAACCGGCAATCGGGCCAACATAGACGCGGCCGACGGCGGACAGCGCCGACAACAGGGCGAATTGGGTGGCGGAAAACGACTTGTTGCACAACGTCATCAGCAGCGCGACGAAGGCCGCAGTGCCCATGCCGCCGCACAGGTTTTCCAGGAAGATGGCGCTGCCCATCGTCATGATGTTCTTGTCGGTGACCGCCAGGATCCAGTAACCGAGATTGGACACCGCCTGGAGAATCCCGAACAGCATCAGAGCGCGAAACAGACTAAGGCGTTGCATCAGCACACCGCCAAACAGCGCGCCGACGATGGTGGCGAACAGGCCGAGAGTCTTGTTGACCAGCCCGACCTCCCCGGCGTCAAAGCCCACGCCGCGGATCAGGAACGTAGTGCTCAGGCTGCCGGCAAAGGCGTCGCCCATCTTGTACATGACTATCAGCAGCAAAATCAGCCAGGCATTGTTCCGTGCAAAGAAATCGCGCAGCGGGGCGACGACCGCCTGCTCCATGGATCGCGGTGCCGGAATGCCATCGTCCGGCTCTGGCGCCAGCAGGGTGGCGACGATACCAATCAGCATCAGCCCGGCCATCAGCCAATAGGTTGATTGCCAACCTAAATAACGATCCGCCAGCCACAGCGCCAAGCCGCCGGAAACCAGCATCGCCAGCCGGTAGCCGAGAACGGAGATCGCCGCCCCCGCGCCGCGTTCTTCGGCGTTTAGCAGGTCGGTTTTATACGCATCGAAAACAATATCCTGCGAGGCGGAACAGAACGCCACCAGCACCGCCAACGCCGCCAGCCACCACAGATGTTGCGCCGGCTGCATGAAGCCCATGGCCACAATCGACACCACCAGCAGCAACTGACTGATCAGCAGCCAGCCACGACGCCGGCCAAGGAATGGCGGGGTGTAGCGGTCCATGAAGGGAGACCACAGAAATTTGAATACATAGGCTTGACCGACCAGTGAAAAAATACCGATGGTTTTCAGATCGATGTTTTCGACGGTCATCCAGGCTTGCAACGTGCCGGAGGTCAGCGCCAGCGGCAAACCCGAGGCAAAGCCCAGCAGCAGGAGAATGGCGGAGTTACGCTGGGTGAAGATATTCAGATACTGTTTCGACATGATTTCCCTGTCTGTGCCGCCCGATGGCTCAGGCGGCACAAAGTATTCGCGGATTAACGCGCGTTCTGCTTGATGAAGTCGTTGACGCTGGTGTCTTGCGCCATATCGGCAATAACGTCGCCCAATACGGTGTTAACCGCGTTGGTGATTTTCTCGTTGGTCGCGGTGAAAGCACCCTGCACGTTATAAGTGGAGCGGTAGTTTTTCACCTGCTTGTTGCCGTTTTTCGCTTGAGCGGTGATCGAAATATCGGCCTTGGTGGTGATGTTGTAGCGCAGGTTGCCTTCGGAGACGTCCGCATACAGGTTGTTCACCACGATTTGCAGATCAACCGTGCCATCGGCGCCGATCATGTAACCGCGCGCGCCCATTTGTTTCTCCAGCACTTCTTGCAGCAGGAAGCGTAGATCGCGCGATGGCGTAAGGGTAACGAGCTGGCCGTCGCGATTCACTTTCGCCAGCGCCTGGTCCTGGCGCTGATCTGCACCGTTAATGCTGACAGTTACGCCTTGCAGCGTTGGATCCTGCTGCGGCAGTACGATCTTGGGCGTTACGTTCAGGGTGTTGCTGCTGGTAGCACAACCGGCCAGCATCAGAGCGGCCAACAGTGGAAGGCAAAGTTTTTTTAACATAGTTACTGTCTCATTCTCGATGGATTTTAAGCCGACTCAAACTGCTGATGATAGAGAGGCCGGTTTGAGTAAACTTTCTGTAATAATCAGAGCGGGATAGCCAACAACGAATTGTCGACATCATAGCATCGCCGCCGGCCGGGGGAAGTGCAGAACGCACCGGAGTGACAAATTTTTACCTGCCGTTGATAAAAACATGCTTTTTTGACCGTCTCAATCAGATAAACCTCAAGCGATAGCGGATGTTGGCGATTTTTGGCGGGCGGCGAAGAGAAATTTACGTGATGAATAGTCTAAAAGGGGCGAAACCGGCTAATATTGAAATAGATGGGCACGGTCCTCTGCCGGTGTAGTAAGGAGATCCTATGATTCGCGAGCAAATAGAAGCAAAGTTAAGGGCGGCATTTGAGCCCGCGTATCTGGAAGTCGTTGATGAAAGCTATCGTCATAACGTTCCGGCGGGTTCAGAAAGCCATTTTAAGGTGGTGTTGGTCAGCGATCGCTTTGTCGGAGAACGTTTCCTGACGCGTCACCGTTCGATTTACGGCGTGCTGTCGGATGAGTTGGCCGATGGCGTACACGCCCTGGCGTTGCATACATACACGCTGAAAGAGTGGGAAGGGCTGCAGGATACGGTGCCGGCTTCCCCCCCTTGTCGCGGGGCCGGTACGTTGGCCTGACGGGTAAATTTGCAGTATCAGTGGAACTTTAACCACGAATTAGGGTATTACTACTGACGAATTTTGGGACGGCCTGCGGGCCGTTTCTGTTTTTGACGACGACACAGCCGATGCGCAATGCAGCTAAGGCCTGGTCGGTTTCGGCAGTCTTTTGGCGATCAAATCGGCAAAAGTGTGAGTTTTAGCGCGCCGGTGCCGCCTTGCTTTCCTCGACTCGCTTCGCTTGCGCCGCTATAATGTCGCGTCTTATTTTTCCGGAATGGTTTCGGGACGCTTCAGTCATCAGGGAATTCGGTTCTGTAATGTAGCCGTCCTGGTTCTTGGAACGGAGTTGACCGAGCACTGTGATTTTTTTGAGGTAACAAGATGCAAGTTTCTGTAGAAACCACTCAAGGCCTTGGGCGCCGTCTCTCTATTACTGTACCCGCTGATACTATTAATCAGGCTGTTAAAAAAGAGCTGATCAAAGCAGCGAAAAGCGTTCGTATCGACGGTTTCCGCAAAGGCCATGTGCCGATGAACATCGTTGAGCAGCGTTATGGCGCCTCCGTTCGCCAGGACGTGCTGGGCGAAGCGATGCAACGCAGCTTTGTTGACGCGATCATCAAAGAAAAGATTAACCCGGCTGGCGCACCAAACTACGTGCCGGGCGAGTATAAAGAAGGTGAAGACTTCACTTTCGCGGTTGAATTCGAAGTGTATCCTGAAGTTGAGCTGAAAGGCCTGGATGCGATCGAAGTTGAGAAACCAGTGGTTGACGTTAACGATGCTGATGTTGACACCATGCTGGACACTCTGCGCAAGCAGCAGGCGACCTGGAAAGACAGCGATCGCGCAGCGCAGGCTGAAGACCGCGTAACCGTTGACTTCACCGGTTCTATCGACGGCGAAGTGTTCGAAGGCGGCAAAGCCTCTGACTTCGTACTGGCCATGGGCCAGGGCCGCATGATCCCAGGCTTCGAAGAAGGTCTGGTTGGTCATAAAGCCGGTGAAGAATTCGTCATCGACGTTAACTTCCCGGAAGATTACCACGCTGAAAACCTGAAGGGCAAAGCGGCTAAATTCGCTATCGTTCTGAAGAAAGTGGAAGAGCGTGAGCTGCCAGAGCTGACGGAAGAATTCATCAAGCGTTTCGGCGTGGCTGATGGTTCTATCGAAGGCCTGCGTGCTGAAGTGCGTAAAAACATGGAGCGCGAGCTGAAAGGCGCAGTGCGTAACCGTATCAAGACTCAGGCAATCGACGGCCTGGTCAGCGCTAACGACATTGACGTTCCTGCTGCGCTGATCGACGGCGAAGTTGACGTTCTGCGCCGTCAGGCTGCACAACGTTTCGGCGGCAACGAGAAGCAAGCGCTGGAACTGCCACGTGAACTGTTCGAAGAGCAGGCAAAACGTCGCGTTGTTGTTGGTCTGCTGCTGGGCGAAGTGATCAGCACTCACGATCTGAAAGCTGACGAAGATCGCGTCAAGACCCTGATCGAAGAAATGGCCTCCGCTTACGAAGATCCAAGTGAAGTTGTTGAGTTCTACAGCAAAAACAAAGAGCTGATGAACAATATGCGCAACGTTGCTCTGGAAGAACAAGCGGTTGAAGCTCTGCTGGCGAAAGCGAAAGTGACTGAGAAAGCCACTACTTTCAGCGAGCTGATGAACCAGACTCAACAGGCGTAATGTCTGTACGCAGGGGCGCAACTTGTTGCGTCCTCAGGGCCGGCATGCCGGCTCCTGCGTGATAAAAAGCCCGTAACCTTCGGTTGCGGGCTTTTCTTTTTGCCACGTTGCTGATTAATCTCAGGTTAAGCGTGCCAATATGCACTATATTTACCCTGTTGCGCTTGGGGCAGTCTGGCATTATGGTCATTATCCTTAGCTCGACGCATCGGTCAGGCCGGTAAAAATACTGTGCCGGACTTGAAATGCTGCCAATGGCCCCAATCTGTAAAATGTATATATATGTGCTGTTTGCCAGAGTGCGCGGGATGATTATAACCGTCGGGTACGTGTGGCGCGGTCGAATGCTTGAGCATAGTCATCATGACCGTTCTCAAGTAGAATCGGTGCAATAGGGTGTAACCCTGGCCGCCAAGGCAATTTCTATTAGGAGACGGTAATGTCATACAGTGGCGAACGAGATCAATTTGCACCTAACATGGCCCTGGTGCCGATGGTGGTAGAGCAGACTTCACGCGGGGAGCGTTCTTACGACATCTATTCCCGCCTGCTGAAAGAGCGCATTATTTTCCTGACCGGCCAGGTAGAAGATCACATGGCCAACCTGATTGTGGCGCAGATGCTGTTCCTGGAAGCGGAAAGCCCGGAAAAAGACATTTACCTCTACATCAACTCTCCGGGTGGCGTGATCACCGCAGGCATGTCAATCTATGACACCATGAAGTTCATCAAGCCGGACGTCAGCACCATTTGTATGGGCCAGGCGTGCTCGATGGGCTCTTTCCTGTTGACCGCCGGTGCTAAGGGCAAGCGTTTCTGCCTGCCGAACTCGCGCGTGATGATTCACCAGCCGCTGGGCGGCTATCAGGGCCAGGCGACGGATATCGAAATCCATGCGCGTGAAATCCTGAAGGTGAAGGCTCGCATGAACGAGTTGATGGCGGAACATACCGGCCAGACGCTGGAGCAGATCGAACGCGATACCGAGCGCGATCGCTTTATGACCGCGGAAGAAGCAGTAGAATACGGTCTGGTTGACGGCATTCTGACGCACCGCAGCTAGAACCACGCGGCTGGCGAGGTATATGTGCGAGCCGATAGACTATAGTAATCAGAGTGGGCGCGGCTCGCTCTGGTGAGCATTATCGGCGTTCCCGGTATGAGTTTTGGGCGCACTGCCGCCGTGATTTTCCTGCGGGAAAAAGACTAAAGAAGAGGTTTACTGATGACAGATAAGCGCAAAGACGGTTCAGGAAAGCTGCTGTATTGCTCTTTCTGCGGCAAAAGCCAGCATGAAGTGCGTAAGCTGATTGCCGGTCCGTCAGTGTATATCTGCGATGAATGTGTTGACCTGTGTAACGACATTATTCGCGAAGAGATTAAAGAAGTTTCCCCGCATCGTGAGCGTAGCGCGCTCCCGACGCCGCATGAGATTCGTCACCACCTGGATGACTATGTCATCGGTCAGGAACAGGCGAAGAAAGTGTTGGCAGTAGCGGTATATAACCACTACAAACGCCTGCGCAACGGCGATAGCAGCAACGGTATCGAGTTGGGGAAAAGCAACATTCTGCTGATTGGCCCGACCGGTAGCGGTAAAACCCTGCTGGCGGAAACGCTGGCGCGTTTCCTGGATGTGCCTTTCACCATGGCCGATGCCACCACGCTGACCGAAGCCGGTTATGTGGGTGAGGACGTGGAGAATATTATCCAGAAGCTGTTGCAGAAGTGTGACTACGACGTGCAAAAAGCGCAGCGCGGTATTGTCTATATCGATGAAATCGATAAGATTTCCCGTAAGTCAGACAACCCGTCCATTACCCGTGACGTGTCGGGCGAGGGCGTGCAGCAGGCGCTGTTGAAACTGATCGAAGGCACCATCGCCGCCGTTCCGCCGCAGGGTGGCCGCAAGCACCCGCAGCAGGAATTCCTGCAGGTTGATACCTCGAAAATCCTGTTTATCTGTGGCGGCGCCTTTGCCGGCCTGGATAAAGTGATCGGCCAGCGCGTCAATACCGGTTCCGGTATCGGCTTCGGCGCGACCGTGAAGGGCGAGTCCGAGAAAGCGACCGAAGGTGAACTGCTGCTGCAGGCCGAACCGGAAGATCTGATCAAGTTTGGCCTGATCCCTGAGTTCATCGGCCGTCTGCCTGTGGTCGCGACGCTGAGCGAACTGAGCGAAGATGCGTTGATTCAGATCCTGAAAGAGCCGAAAAATGCCCTGACCAAACAGTATCAGGCATTGTTCAATCTGGAAGGTGTGGAGTTGGAGTTCCGTGATGAAGCGCTGAACGCTATCGCCAAGAAGGCCATGACGCGTAAAACCGGTGCGCGCGGCCTGCGCTCTATCGTTGAGGGCGCGTTGCTGGACACCATGTACGACCTGCCGTCAATGGACAGCGTCGATAAAGTGGTGATCGACGAATCGGTCATCGCCGGCCAGTCCAAGCCTTTGTTGATTTACGGCAAACCGGAAGCACAGGCTTCAGGCGAATAATTAGCCAGTCAAACCAGAAAGTTAATACCAAAATGGGGGATTTTATCCCCCATTTCTTTTTCCTGCGTTCTGGCCGTTGAATGTCAGAGATTCATCCCCATATACTCATTAACCAGATTTTATGAAACGTTTGATGCTTGCGTCTCATGAGATTCCCCTCAACCTGGCGGAAACTAAACTAAGAGAGAGCTCTATGAACCCTGAGCGTTCCGAACGCATTGAAATCCCCGTCTTGCCTTTGCGCGACGTGGTGGTTTATCCGCACATGGTGATCCCGTTATTTGTTGGCCGGGAAAAATCAATTCGGTGCCTCGAAGCAGCAATGGATCATGATAAAAAGATCATGCTGGTGGCACAGAAAGAGGCCTCAACGGATGAACCTGGCATTAACGATTTGTTCTCTGTCGGCACAGTCGCGTCTATCTTGCAGATGCTGAAACTGCCGGACGGCACGGTAAAAGTGCTGGTGGAAGGTTTGCAGCGGGCACGCATTACTACGCTTTCCGATAGCGGAGAGCATTTTGCCGCCCAGGCAGAATATCTTGAATCACCGGCGATCGACGAGCGTGAACAAGAAGTCCTGGTGCGCACGGCAATCAATCAGTTTGAAGGCTACATCAAACTGAACAAGAAAATTCCACCGGAGGTGCTGACGTCATTGAACAGCATCGACGACGCTGCACGCCTGGCGGATACCATCGCCGCGCACATGCCGCTGAAACTCAGCGACAAGCAGTCGGTACTCGAGATGTTCGACATCACCGAGCGTTTGGAATACCTGATGGCGGTGATGGAATCGGAAATCGACCTGTTGCAGGTTGAGAAACGTATCCGTAACCGCGTCAAGAAACAGATGGAAAAAAGCCAGCGCGAGTACTATCTGAATGAGCAAATGAAAGCGATTCAGAAAGAACTGGGCGAGATGGACGACGCGCCGGACGAGCACGAAGCGCTGAAGCGCAAGATTGAAGCGGCGAAAATGCCGAAAGACGCGCGTGAAAAAACCGAAGCGGAGCTGCAAAAGCTGAAAATGATGTCACCGATGTCTGCGGAAGCGACGGTGGTGCGCGGTTACATCGATTGGATGCTGCAGGTACCCTGGAATGCGCGCAGCAAGGTGAAAAAGGACCTGATCAAGGCGCAGGAAGTGCTCGATATCGATCACTACGGCCTGGAGCGCGTCAAAGACCGCATTCTTGAGTATCTCGCAGTACAGAGCCGCGTCAGCAAAATCAAAGGGCCTATCCTGTGCCTGGTAGGGCCTCCGGGCGTGGGTAAAACCTCGCTTGGCCAGTCGATCGCCAAAGCGACCGGCCGCCAGTACGTGCGTATGGCGCTGGGCGGCGTGCGTGACGAAGCGGAAATCCGCGGTCACCGCCGTACCTATATCGGTTCGATGCCGGGCAAGCTGATCCAGAAAATGGCCAAGGTTGGGGTGAAAAACCCCCTGTTCCTGCTGGACGAGATCGACAAGATGTCTTCCGACATGCGCGGCGATCCAGCTTCTGCATTGCTTGAGGTGCTGGATCCGGAACAGAACGTGGCGTTTAACGATCATTATCTGGAAGTGGATTACGATCTGTCCGACGTGATGTTCGTTGCCACCTCGAACTCGATGAACATTCCTGCGCCGCTGCTGGACCGTATGGAAGTTATCCGCCTGTCTGGATACACCGAGGACGAGAAGCTCAACATCGCCAAGCAGCACCTGTTGCCGAAGCAACTTGAGCGTAACGCCCTGAAAAAAGGTGAGCTGACGGTCGACGACAGCGCCATCACCGGCATTATCCGCTATTACACCCGCGAAGCCGGGGTGCGTAGCCTGGAGCGTGAAATCTCCAAGCTGTGCCGTAAAGCGGTGAAAACGCTGCTGATGGACAAAAAGATCAAGCATATCGAGATCAACGGCGACAACCTGAAAGATTACCTGGGCGTGCAGCGCGTTGACTACGGCCGTGCGGACACCGAAAACCGCGTGGGCCAGGTCACCGGTCTGGCATGGACGGAAGTGGGCGGCGATCTGCTGACCATTGAAACCGCTTGCGTGCCGGGCAAAGGCAAGCTGACTTACACCGGTTCTTTGGGTGAAGTGATGCAGGAATCGATTCAGGCGGCGCTGACCGTGGTCCGCGCACGCGCGGACAAGCTGGGCATCAACGCTGATTTTTACGAGAAGCGTGACATCCACGTGCATGTGCCGGAAGGCGCGACGCCGAAAGATGGCCCAAGCGCCGGTATTGCCATGTGCACTGCGTTGGTTTCCTGCCTGACGGGCAACCCGGTTCGCGCCGACGTGGCGATGACCGGCGAGATCACGCTGCGTGGCCTGGTATTGCCGATTGGCGGTCTGAAAGAAAAACTGCTGGCGGCGCATCGCGGCGGTATCAAAACCGTGCTGATCCCGTATGAGAACAAGCGCGATCTGGAAGAGATCCCGGATAATGTCATCGCCGATCTGGATATTCATCCGGTGCAGCGAATTGATGAAGTTTTGAACCTTGCGTTGCAAAACCCGGCGTTCGGCGCGCTGCCGGTAGCGGCAAAATAGTGACGAATAGCAAAAACCATTGATAAAACTTATGCTGGCAAGTCATTTCGGACTTGCCAGTCTTTTTTTGTACCGCTAAGTTAGACAGCTGTCGGCCCGCGTTTTGCCACGCTTTCGGTGGCTTGCCAAGGTTCGATGGGATTGATATAACAGCTGCGCTGTCGCCACCGTAGGGATTTTTCGGTGCGACGATTGAATTCTAGAGGGGATGATAGAGTGAATAAGTCACAACTGATCGACAAAATTGCCGCAGGTGCTGATATTTCCAAAGCGGCAGCTGGACGTGCTTTAGATGCAGTAATTGCTTCTGTTACCGAATCCTTGAAGGAAGGGGATGACGTGGCCCTGGTTGGTTTCGGTTCTTTTACGGTGCGTGAGCGTTCGGCCCGTACTGGCCGCAACCCGCAAACAGGTAAAGAGATCAACATCGCGGCAGCCAAAGTTCCGGCCTTCCGTGCAGGGAAAGCGCTGAAAGACGCAGTAAACTGATCGTTTGCGTCTAACCGGTTAGCGTTACAGGGTTTTGTAATAAACAATCACCTGACGCAACGGTGCTGGTAAGGTAAGATATAAGGCGCATCAGATTGATGCGCTTTTTTTATTTTTGTCGCAGGGAACGCGCCTGCGCAAGGGTGTTTTTAATCCACATCACAGCGGAGTGTTGTCACACTATGATGGACAATTTACGCGCGGCAGCTAATCACGTCGTGCTCAAAATCATCCTGGGCCTGATCATTTTGTCATTTCTTTTGACAGGGGTGGTCAGCTATCAGGGGAGTGCCGGTGATTATGCAGCGAAGGTCAATGGCCAGGTGATCGAGCGTGCTCAGCTGGAACAGGCTTTCCAAAGCGAACGCAGCCGGATGCAGCAACAGCTGGGTGACCAGTTCTCCGCACTGGCGGGCAACGAAGGCTATATGCAGCAGATGCGCCATCAGGCACTGTCACAGTTGATCGACAACATGCTGCTGGATCAATACGCCAAAAAATTAGGCCTGAGCGTCAGCGACGATCAGGTAAAAGACGCCATCCGCAAGGCGCCTTACTTCCAGACCAACGGCCAATTCGATAATGCCAAGTATCTCGATCTGATTAGCCGCATGGGATACACCGCCGATAACTTCGCGCAGTCGATGCGCCAGCAACTGGTTAATCAGCAGGTGATCCAGGCTTTCGGTCAATCAGGCTTCGTGTTGCCATCCGAGTCCCAAGGCATGGCCGCTCTGGTGCTGCAGGAGCGCAACGTGCGTCTGGCGACCCTGGATCTGAAAGCGCTGCAGGCTAAACAGACCGTGACCGACGATGAGCTGAAAGACTACTACAGCCAAAACAAGAACAGCTTCATTGCGCCGGAACAAGTCAAAGTCAGCTATATCCCGCTGGACGCCGCCTCGATGCAAGACAAGGTGACGGTGGCAGATGCGGATATCAGCGCCTACTACGACCAGCACAAAAGCAGCTATGGCCAGCCTGAGCGCAAAAATTACAGTGTGATCCAGCTGAAAACCGAGGCGGAAGCCAATGCGGTGTTGGATGAGCTGAAAAAAGGCGGCGATTTCGCCACTCTGGCGAAAGAAAAATCCACCGACATCATCTCACGCCGCACTGGCGGTGAGCTGGGCTGGCTGGAGCCGGAAACCACCGCGGACGAACTGAAGCAGGCTAATCTGACCGAAAAAGGCCAGCTTTCCGGCGTAGTGAAGTCCTCCGTAGGTTATCTGGTGGTGCGCCTGAACGACATCGCACCGGAGAAAGTGAAGCCGTTGAGCGAAGTGCGTGACGACATCGCCAAACAGGTCAAGCAAGAGAAAGCCGTAGACGCTTATTACGCGCTGCAGCAGAAGGTGAGCGAAGCGGCCACCAGCGATAACGAGTCTCTGGCGTCAGCCGAAGAGGCCGCCGGCGTGAAAGCGGCACAAACCGAATGGTTCACACGCGACAACGTTCCGGCAGCGCTGAACTTTAAACCGGTCATCCAGTCGATTTTCGACGGTTCTCTGATTGGCGAGGGCGGCTCTCCGGGCAGCAACTCCGACGTGATCACCGTTGATGGCGACCGCGCCTTCGTGATCCGCGTGTCTGGTCACAAGCCGGAAGGCATTGAGCCGTTCGACCAGGTTAAAGATCGTGTGGCTGAGCTGGTTAAGCGCAACAAGGCTGAGCAAGAAGCCAAACTGCAGGGCGAGAAACTGCTGGTTGAGCTGAAACAGGGTAAGGGCGACGAAGCGATGAAAGCGGCCGGCCTGAGCTTTGGCAGCGTGCAGAAGATGGCGCGTGCGCCGGAAGACAGCCAACTGGTTCAGAGCGTGTTTGCGCTGCCGCATCCGCAGGAAGGCAAACCGGTTTACGGCATGTCGCAAGATCGCCAGGACAACGTGGTGCTGATTGCGCTTGATGCGGTGAACCCGGGCACCTTGCCGGCAGAAGAAATGAAAACCTTCGTCGGCAAGATGGAAGAAGGGGCGACCGGCGTGTCCTTCGACTCCCTGCTGGCCAGCCTGCGTAAAGAAGCCAAGATCAAAATGGGTGCCGCTGAGCAGCAACAGCCTCAGTAAGCCCCGCATTTTTGTGCAACGCAATGTAATAACCAAAGGCCGCTTTCGCGGCCTTTTCCATATCTGAAATCCGCCAATTGCCGTTCGTCACCCGCTGCGGCAAGGTAGCCATGCTGTTAAACACAAGGAGGATACAGCATGCAACTTGCAGAAATAAAAGCAGTTAATGGTTATGGTTTCAGCCTGAAAGCGTTGCTGACGGCGGCCCTGATTTGCCTGGCGGGGCCGTCGATGGCCGCTGTGGAAAACGCGGCGGCTGCTCAGCCGGTATTATCTGCACCGGCGGTTAAGGCGGGGCAGGGAAGTGAGGTCGCCGTCGATGACGAAGCCTCAGTCAGCATCAATCAGGCCGATGCCGAGCAACTGGCCAGTGTGTTGAAGGGGGTAGGGCTGAAGAAAGCGGAGAGCATTGTGCGCTATCGCGAACAGAACGGTCCGTTTACACAGATAGAACAACTCCAGGAAGTGCCGGGCATTGGGTCTGCACTGTTTGAAAGGAATCGCGCACGACTCAAAATGTGATGCTGTTCACGGCTGCGTGGCAAAGTGCCATTGCAGCCTTTTTCCTCTGCTACATTCTACAGGTCTTACCAGTTTGGCGTATTGACCAAACGGGTGCGGGGGCAGTACGCCGTCCCCGCTTTATTCTGTAATCACCAGGCAGGAGCGGCCGTTCCCTATGCATCATACCTTTATTAAAGTCCGTGGTTATCACCTTGATGTTTATCAACACGTTAATAATGCCCGCTATCTGGAGTTTCTGGAGGAGGCGCGCTGGGATTGGCTGGAGAATCATGAAGGCTTCCGTTGGATGACGGAAAACGACATCGCCTTTATCGTGGTGAACATCAATATCAATTACCGCACTCCGGCGGTGTTGGGGGACAAACTGCGCATCGACAGCCAGATGGTGCAGCTTAACGGCAAAAGCGGTGTGCTAAGCCAGAAGGTGACGCAGGATGCAACGGGCACGCTGGTTGCGGATGCGCTACTGACCTTCGTCTGCGTCGATCTGAAAACCCAGAAGGCGTTGCCGATTGAGGGGCAACTGCGCGAACATCTGCAGGTGCTCACGCAGTCGGAGAATCGGTAAAGCAACGAGCGGCAATCTTTGCCGCCGTTATTTCCGTCATGCTTCAAGCGGCATTCTTGTTGGCTACCCGAGTCACTTACTTGAGTAAGCTCATCGGGATGCGTTTGCTTGCCGCGTCGATGCCACTCGAATTATTTCGGGTAGGTACACTCAGGCCAGGCCGGTCTTCTGTTTCAGACTCGCCATCACTTCGGCTTTGTTGATTTGATATTGCTTCAGGCCGTTGGCGCGCAGGTGGCAGGCTGCACATTCGCCACAGCCATCGCCCTGAATACCGTTGTAGCAGGTCAGGGTATCCTGACGTACCCGATCCAACTGCTGATAGTAATCCGCCAGCGCCCAGGTCTCTGCCTTATTCAGCCACATCAGCGGCGTTTCGAAGCGAATATCGCGGGCGATACCGAGCACCACTGCGTGATTCAGCGCTTTGACAAACTCGTCGCGGCAATCCGGGTAACCGGAAAAGTCGGTTTCACAAACGCCGGTGATCACCGCTTCGGCTTCCACCTGGTATGCATAGATAGCGGCCAGCGTCAGGAACAGGATATTACGGCCCGGTACGAAAGTGCTTGGCAGCCCGCCTTCCTGCTCGTTGTTATAGGCAGGTACCGGAATGCTGTCACGGGTCAGGCTACTGATAGCCAGTTCGTTGAGTAACCCTACGTCCAGCACCTTATGCGCTTTGGCGCCAAGCGCGACCGACAGCGCCTGAGCGACTTCGATTTCGGCACGGTGACGCTGGCCGTAATCGAACGTGATGCAATGCACTTCATCGTACTGCTGCAATGCCTGAATCAAGCAGGTCGTGGAATCTTGTCCACCGCTGAAAACGACAACCGCGCGTTTCATAAAATCACCTTGTTTTATGGCTGAAACCGGGCCGAGGCACCCTCGGGCGACCGGATAAAAAATGCGTGCGGCAACTAGGGTAGCAGAAATGGCTGCATGTCGTAGCCGCCGCTTCCATTTATCACTGAGGGGGCTGTGGTTGATTCTCCACCGGTGGTGGCAGCCAGGCCTGGCAGAAATCAAACCAGCCATAGGCGGTCAGGGTAACGCCATGAATGCGCGGTGGTGCGCTGATTTGATATTGGTAGTGAAACAGCGGGGTGATGATCGCCGCGGCCATCAACTGCTGATAGTAAGTTTTCAATTGCTCAAAACGCGGTTGCTGCGCGGGAAATTGCTGGATCCACTGCAACGTTTGTTGCTGATGTTGCCAGCGTGAGTCAGGCAAAATGCCACGCCACAGCGTATCTTGCCGCAACCAGCTTTCCAGCGTGGCTTCTGGCGACTCGCCAATCAGGTTATCCGCCAGCAGGAGATCGGCCTGTTCGATTTGCTCCGCGCTTTGCCAGCGTTTGCCCGCATAGTAACGCACCTCCAGCTCACAGCCATGGCGCGCCAATAATTGTTGCAGCGCCACCGTGACCGTCTCCAGCTCAACCGGCGGCCGGTACAACAGCGTCAGCCTGGCGGGCAGGGCAATATCCTCGCAGGCCAGATGTTGCGGGATCGCCCAGCCAGGCAGCATCTCGTGGCTGGGGGTGATGACGCTGTTGGGGACCGGCAGATTGGCCAGCAGGCCGGATTGCTGGATTAGCATCAGCAGTTTTTGCCCCTGCGCCTCACTGATCACGCCATGCTTCAGGTTAATCGCCAGATAGCACCAGCCCAGGCTCATGCTGCGTTGCACCGGCCGGGCCAGCGCCAGCTCTTCCTGAGGGCCGATGGTAATGCGCACCGGGTGCTGGCAACTGGTGTAAGCGCCGCCGGCATGCAGTTCCGGGGTGATCCAATACTCGATGCTTTCCAGATAAGGATGCTGCAAATGGTAAAACGGATGCTGCTCCAGGCGCACCAGATGCGGCTCATTTAGCGTGAGCTTAAAGGGGCCGGCGCCAATGCCCGGCGAGTCCGGGTGGGTCAGCAGACAGGGCAACTCTGCCAGCCGGTGCGCCAGCCAAAAGTCCGGGCGCAGCAGATCAAACTGGATGCACAAGGCATGCGGCAGGCTGATGGCGGCAACGCCGGCCAGGCTTGGCTGGCTGCGCGGATGCTGGAGTAATTTCTCCAACGTTTGCAGCAGCTGTTGCCCGGTCAGCGGTTCGCCGTTATGCCAGCGCAACTGGCTGCGCAGAAAAAACTGCCAGCACAGCCCGTCGTCACTGATTTGCCAGTGATGGGCCAGATCCGGTTGTGGCTCGGGGTTGCCGGTCATAAAGCGCGTCAATCCGGCGTGCAGGGTGGCGACCAGATGTTGCTCGGCACGGCCGGTGAGGGTCAGCGGATCCAGGGTTTCCAGCGTACGGTAGTAGGGGATACGCAGCGTCGGGCTGCCCGCCTGCCATTGGCCGCCGAGGTGTGGGCTGAGCAACTCTTGCAGATGTTGCGGATCCAACTGCGCCATTTCCAATGCGCCCTGATGATCGCCATTTTGCAACAATCTTTGCAGATGAGCGGCCCGCAGTTCATCCGGGGTTTTCAGGCAGTGAAGACGAGCGCGTTTGCCGCGCCCGGCCTGTGAATGCCAGCTCAGCCAGCCTTGATCCTGCAACTGCTGCACCAGCGTGCGGGCATGGCGTTCGCTGCAATAGAACAGCGCCGCCAGCTCGCCGATGGTGATCGCCACCGGCGCGCCGCCGATCTGCTGGTACAGGCGTTGATATTGGCTGAGACGGTGGGTCAGGCGCATGATAGAAATCCGGAAGGGTTTTGCAGAATTGTTCACTATTACTTCCGCAAATACCATCCCATACTGCAGTGATTGTAATCGCGTTCACATTCACGAGGTCTTTATGTATCGTCTGGCGGCTTTTGATATGGATGGCACTTTGCTGACGCCGGATCACCGGGTCGGATCGGAAACCCTGGCGGTGCTGAAGCAACTGGTTGAACGAGACATGATCGTGACCTTCGCCACCGGGCGCCACTACCTTGATGCTCAGCCGATCATGGCGCAACTCGGCCTGCAGGGCTATCTGATTACCGGCAACGGCACCCGGGTTTACGACAATCGGGGGCAGCAACTGCACGCCACCGATTTGCCTGCCGATATTGCCGAAGAGGTGCTGCATACCCACTGGCGTACCGAGGCCAGCATGCACGTTTTTCGTGATGAAGGCTGGATAACGGAATTTGCGGTACCGGACGAGATGCTAAGGGCACATCACCTGAGCGGTTTTCGTTTCCAACTGGCGGAACTGCGCCGGCTGCCGGCGTTCGGCAACAGTAAAGTGTGTTTTATCGCGCCGCACGAGGTGTTACTGGCGTTACAGCTGCAACTGCAGGCGCATCTGGGCGATAGGGCCGATCTCTGTTTTTCCGCTTACGAGTGCCTGGAAGTGCTGCCGCTCGGCTGCAACAAGGGCACTGCGTTGGATATGTTGAGCCGCCACCTGGGGATAACGATGGCGGATTGCATGGCGTTTGGCGATGCGATGAACGACAAGGAGATGCTGGCGACGGTGGGGCACGGCGTGGTGATGGGCAATGCCTTGCCGCAGTTGAAGTCGCTGCTGCCCCGGCTACCGGTTATCGGCCACTGCGAACAGCAGGCGGTGGCTCACTATTTGCAACATTGGCTGCGTTCACCTTACCTCACCTATTCCCCCGAATTATGAGGTTTTACTTTTACAGCCGGCCGGGTATGACTTACCCGGCTTTTTTTGTTCTCGATGCTTACAAATCTTCCAGTTGCGCCAGCCAGGGCGTCAGGTCACCAATATTGTTGCTCACCCATTCCGGGTTGTAATAAGTGTCCAGATAGCGTTCGCCGCTGTCGCACAATAGGGTAACGATCGAGCCCTGCTCAGCCTTTTCACGCATTTGTTTCGCCAATTGCAGCGCGCCCCAAACGTTGGTGCCGGTGGATGCCCCCACTTTGCGCCCCAACACTTTTTCCAGCCAGTGGATGGTGGCGACACTGGCCGCATCCGGTACGCGCAGCATAGCGTCGACTACCGACGGAATAAATGAAGGCTCGGCGCGTGGGCGGCCAATGCCTTCGATCCGGCTGCCGCAACTGCCGATAATGGTGCGGTCGCGCTGGTGGAAACAATCGTAGAACACCGAGTTTTCCGGATCGACCACCGTCAGGCGCGTGTCGTGCCCTTGATAGCGAATATAGCGCCCCAGAGTTGCAGAGGTGCCGCCGGTACCGGCGCTCATCACAATATGTTTGGGTACCGGGAAGGGCTCGCGCGCCATCTGGCGGAAGATGCTGTCGGCGATGTTGTTGTTACCGCGCCAGTCTGTCGCACGCTCGGCGTAGGTAAACTGATCCATATAGTGGCCGTTCAGCTCTTTTGCCAACTGTTCGGAGACGGCGTAAATTTGCGCCGCATGGTCGACAAAGTGGCAACGGCCGCCGTAGAAGGCGATTTGCTCAACTTTGCGGCGTGCGGTGCAGGACGGCATCACGGCGATAAACGGCAAACCAATCAGCCGGGCGAAGTAGGCTTCGGATACCGCGGTACTGCCGGAAGAGGCTTCGATAATCGTGGTGTTTTCGGTGATCCAACCGTTGCACAAACCGTACAGGAACAGCGAACGGGCCAACCGGTGCTTCAGGCTGCCGGTCGGGTGGGTGCTTTCATCTTTCAGGTACAGGCAGATACCGGGAAATTCAGGCAGGTTCAGGCGGATCAGGTGCGTGTCGGCGGAGCGTTGGAAATCCGCTTCTATTTCACCGATCGCATATTTTACCCAAGAATTTGTCATCGTCTGGCCTCAGAATAGGGGGCTTGTTTACCGCGTAGCATAGCCTGTCGCCGGGAAAAAAGGATTGCCATTTTCCCTGTTTAATCGCCTAATAGGAGAAAATTTTTCTCCTGGTTGGCGATATGTTAGATAAAACAGACCGTAAATTACTGTGCATGCTGCAACAGGACTGCACGCAGTCGCTGCAGGCGCTGGCCGACGCGGTCAATCTGACGTCGACGCCCTGCTGGAAAAGGCTGAAGCGGCTGGAAGATGAAGGCTACATCCGTGGGCGCGTCGCGCTGCTGGATAACGAAAAGCTGGGCCTGGGGCTGACGGCGTTTGTGCTGATCAAAACCCAGCAGCACAGCAGCGAGTGGTATCAGAAGTTCGTGCAACTGACCCAACAGATGCCAGAGGTGCTGGCGTTCTATCGCATGGCGGGCGAGTACGATTACCTGATGCAGGTGGAAGTGGCGGACATGAAGAGTTACGACAGCTTTTACAAGCGCCTGGTGAACGGCGTGCCGGGGTTGATCGACGTCACTTCCAGCTTCGCGATGGAAAAAATCAAATACACCACCGCACTGCCGGTTCCCGAGTGAAATGTTCACCAAACTGGCAAGTTAAGGGTGGTATTCTACTCTGCTGAGTCAGAGCGAGAGTAAAATCGACTACATTATCCTGGAATAAAACTGCGTGAGATTATTTGCTCAAATCGGCTGGTATTTCCGCCGCGAGTGGCGCCGCTACCTGGGGGCGGTGGTGCTGCTGATCGTCATCGCCATACTGCAACTGTTGCCGCCCAAGCTGGTGGGCATCATTGTCGACGGTATCACCGAAAAACAGATGTCTGCCGGCGTGTTGATGGCCTGGCTGGGGCTGATGCTCGGCACCGCCGTGATTGTTTACCTGCTGCGCTACGTGTGGCGGGTGCTGCTGTTTGGTGCCTCCTACCAACTCGCCGTTGAACTGCGCGAGAATTTTTATCGCCAGCTCAGCAGGCAGAATCCGGCCTTTTATCTGCGTCACCGCACCGGTGATCTGATGGCGCGCGCCACCAATGATGTGGATCGGGTGGTTTTCGCCGCCGGTGAAGGGGTGCTGACGCTGGTGGATTCACTGGTGATGGGGTTGGCGGTGCTGGTGGTGATGAGTACCCAAATCAGCTGGCAACTGACTCTGCTGTCGCTGATCCCGATGCCGATCATGGCGATTGTGATTAAGTATTATGGCGATCAGTTGCATCAGCGCTTTAAATCGGCGCAGGCAGCCTTTTCCAGCCTGAACGATCAGGCTCAGGAAAGCATGACCAGCATTCGTATGATCAAGGCGTTCGGCCTGGAAGATCATCAGTCCAACCAGTTTGCGGAAGTCGCCGCGCAAACCGGCGCCAAAAATATGCACGTGGCGCGAATAGACGCCCGTTTTGATCCGACGATTTATATCGCCATCGGCGCTTCCAATCTGCTGGCGATCGGCGGCGGCAGTTGGATGGTGGTAAACGGTTCGCTGACGCTTGGCCAATTGACCAGCTTCGTGATGTACCTTGGCCTGATGATTTGGCCGATGCTGGCGCTGGCCTGGATGTTCAACATCGTGGAGCGCGGCAGCGCGGCCTATGGCCGTATTCGCAGCCTGCTGGAAGAAGCGCCGGCGGTGACCGACGGCGAGAGCCTGTTGCCGGCCGGGCGCGGCAACCTGGAGGTCGACATCCGGGCATTCCATTACCCGGGAAATTCGCACGCGGCTCTGCATAACGTGGCGCTGAAGCTGGCGCCGGGGCAGATGCTCGGCCTGTGCGGGCCAACCGGTGCCGGGAAGTCGACGCTGTTGTCGTTGATCCAGCGTCAGTTCGACATTGACGAGGGCCAAATTAGCTATCAGGGGATGCCGCTGACCCAGGTGAAACTTGACGATTGGCGCTCGAGGCTGTCCGTGGTCAGCCAGACGCCGTTCCTGTTTTCGGACAGCGTTGCCAACAATATTGCACTGGGCAAGCCGGGAGCGACGCAGGAGCAGATTGAGCGCGCAGCCCGTCTGGCCAGCGTGCACGAGGATATCTTGCGGCTGCCGCAGGGCTATGAAACCGAAGTGGGCGAGCGCGGCGTAATGCTCTCCGGTGGGCAGAAACAGCGTATTTCCATTGCACGTGCCCTGTTGCTGGATGCGGAGATCCTGATCCTCGACGACGCGCTCTCGGCGGTGGATGGCCGTACTGAACATCAGATCTTGCACAATTTACGCAGCTGGGGGCAGAACCGTACGGTGATTATCAGCGCGCACCGGCTTTCGGCGTTGACCGAAGCCAGCGAGATCCTGGTGATACAGCACGGCGGCGTGGCGCAGCGCGGCCAGCATGCGTCGCTGGCAACTCAGCCCGGCTGGTATCGCGATATGTATCGCTATCAGCAACTGGAGGCGGCGCTGGATGAAGCTCCGCAAGCCGGCGAGGAGATGTTAACCGATGAATAAAATGCAAAAGCTGTGGCCGACGCTGAAACGGCTGCTGGCTTATGGTTCGCCCTACCGCAAACCGCTGGGGCTGGCGGTGTTGATGCTGTGGGTAGCGGCAGCGGCGGAAGTCGCCGGGCCGATTCTGGTCAGTTACTTTATCGATAATTACGTCGCCAAAGGGCAATTGCCGTTAATGATCGTCTGCGGGCTGGCGGCGGCCTACATTCTGCTGGAGCTGTTGGCGGCGGCGCTGCACTATTTCCAGGCGCTGCTGTTCAATCAGGCCGCGGTGGGGGTGGTTCAACGTCTGCGCACCGATGTGATGGACGCGGCACTGCGTCAGCCGCTCAGCGCCTTCGATACGCAACCGGTCGGGCAGTTAATCTCGCGGGTGACCAATGACACCGAAGTGATTAAAGATCTGTACGTAATGGTGGTTTCCACCGTGCTGAAAAGCGCCGCGTTGATTGGCGCCATGCTGGTGGCGATGTTTAGCCTCGACTGGCGCATGGCGCTGGTGGCGATTTGCATCTTCCCGGCGGTATTTGTGGTGATGGGCATTTATCAGTACTACAGCACGCCGGTCGTACGCCGGATGCGCGGCTATCTGGCGGACATCAACGACGGTTTTAATGAAGTGATCAACGGCATGGGCGTGATCCAGCAGTTCCGTCAGCAGATCCGCTTTGGCGAACGCATGAGCGCAGCCAGTCGGTCACACTATTCCGCGCGTATGCAGACGCTGCGCCTGGACGGTTTTCTGCTGCGGCCGCTGCTCAGCCTGTTTTCGGCGCTGGTGCTGTGCGGCCTGCTGATGCTGTTTGGTTTCAGCGGCGAAGGGTCGATAGGCGTCGGCGTGCTGTATGCCTTTATCAACTACCTGGGGCGCCTGAATGAGCCGCTAATCGAACTAACGTCGCAACAGTCGATCCTGCAACAGGCGGTGGTGGCCGGCGAGCGCATTTTCGAGTTGATGGACCGCAGTCAGCAAAGCTACGGGACGGACGATCGCCCGCTGGAAAGCGGCCGCATCGACATCGACAACCTGAGCTTTGCTTACCGTGAAGATAAAAAGGTGCTGCAACATATTTCGCTGTCGGTGCCTTCGCGCGGTTTCGTGGCGCTGGTTGGCCATACCGGCAGCGGCAAGAGCACCTTGGCTAATTTGCTGATGGGTTATTACCCGGTCAACGAAGGTGAAGTGTGCCTTGACGGTCGTCCGCTGTCCAACCTGTCGCACCGCACGCTGCGCCAGGGCGTGGCAATGGTGCAGCAAGATCCGGTGGTGATCGCCGAATCGGTGCTGGCCAACGTGACTCTGGGGCGCAACATCAGCGAAGAGACGGTCTGGCAGGCGCTGGAAACGGTGCAGTTGGCTGAGCTGGTACGGACCTTCCCGCAGGGCATCCATACCCGTCTGGGCGAGCAGGGCAACAATCTGTCGGTGGGCCAGAAACAGCTGTTGGCAATGGCCAGAGTGTTGGTGCAGGCGCCGCAGATCCTGATCCTGGACGAGGCGACCGCCAACATTGACTCCGGAACCGAGCAGGCGATCCAGCGCGCTCTGCGTTTGATCCGTGAGCACACCACGTTGGTGGTGATCGCTCACCGTCTGTCGACCATTGTCGATGCCGACTCGATTCTGGTGTTGCACCGTGGTCAGGCAGTCGAACAGGGCAATCATCAGCAACTGCTGGCGCAACAGGGGCGTTACTACCAGATGTATCAACTGCAACTGGTGGGCGAGCAGCTGGCCGCTGCCAGCCGCGAAGAAACGCAAACCGCATGATCCCAGGGGCCGGTCATCAAAACCGGCCCTTTCTTTTTCCCGCCACGCACCACAAACAGGCATCCATCCTTTTCAAATCCCTTGCCCTGCACTTTTTCGACGCGTCATGCACCAAATTAGTGCGCAATATTTAATCAATCACCCTCGCAGGAACCGGTTGCCGGGTAGCCTCGGTACGCCGCATCGCCAGCCCGTCGGTTAATTTGCTGAATTCGCGCACAAAACCATTTGTGGCATAGCCTTTGCTTTATAAGACTCGTACCAAGGGGGAGTTTGGGCTTAATTCGTGGAGGGGCAATATGAAGCTGGTTACCGTGGTGATTAAACCATTCAAGCTGGAGGACGTGCGTGAAGCCCTATCCTCTGTAGGTATTCAGGGGCTGACCGTAACCGAAGTGAAAGGGTTTGGTCGCCAGAAGGGTCATGCTGAGCTCTATCGCGGAGCGGAATACAGCGTCAACTTCTTACCTAAAGTCAAAATCGACATTGCTATCGCCGACGATCAGTTGGACGAAGTGGTTGATGTCATTAGTAAAGCGGCCTACACCGGTAAAATCGGTGACGGCAAAATTTTCGTTGCCGAATTGCAACGTGTCATTCGCATTCGCACCGGCGAAACAGACGAAGCAGCACTGTAATCACAGGCTCAGTAAAGTAATGGGGATGGATTGATAATGAAAAAACTTTTATCCATGTTGGGCCTGAGTACGGTAACCATGGTTCCTTCTTTGGCCCTGGCCGCTCCGGCGGTCGCAGACAAGGCTGACAACGCGTTCATGATGATTTGCACCGCTTTGGTGCTGTTCATGACCTTGCCGGGCGTAGCTCTGTTCTACGGTGGTTTGCTGCGTTCCAAAAACGTGCTCTCCATGTTGACTCAGGTCACTGTCACCTTCGCAATGGTGTGCGTGCTGTGGGTGCTTTATGGTTACAGCCTGGCTTTCAGCGAGGGCAATGCGTTCTTCGGCGGATTCCAGACGGCGATGCTGAAAGGCATCGGCATCGATAGCGTCACCGGCACCTTTAATCAGATGATCCACGTGGCGTTCCAGTGTTCCTTCGCATGCATCACCGTGGCGCTGGTAGTCGGCGGTTTTGCCGAGCGTATCCGCTTCTCTGCTGTGGTGATCTTTGCGGCTATCTGGTTCACCATTTCCTATCTGCCGATTGCGCACATGGTGTGGGGCGGCGGTTTCCTGGCCGCTGACGGCGCGCTGGACTTTGCCGGCGGCACCGTGGTGCACATCAATGCGGCAAGCGCCGGGCTGATTGGCGCCTACCTGTTGGGCAAACGCGCGGGTTTCGGCAAAGAAGCCTTCAAACCGCATAACCTGCCAATGGTGTTTACCGGCGCGGCTATCCTGTATGTCGGCTGGTTCGGCTTCAACGCCGGTTCTGCCAGCGCGGCTAACGGCATTGCGGCACTGGCCTTCCTGAACACGGTGATTGCTACCGCCGGCGCGATCCTCTCCTGGACCTTTGCCGAGTGGATTGTGCGTGGCAAGCCTTCGCTGTTGGGCGCGTGCTCCGGGTGTATCGCCGGGTTGGTCGCCATCACGCCGGCTGCGGGCACCGTGGGTGTCGGCGGGGCGTTGATTATTGGCCTGATTGGCGGTATTGCCGGTCTGTGGGGCGTGGTCACGCTGAAGAAATGGCTGAAAGTGGACGATACTTGCGACGTGTTCGGCGTGCATGGCGTGTGTGGCATCGTCGGCTGCCTGTTGACCGGCGTGTTCACCTCTGCCTCACTGGGCGGCACCGGTTACGCAGAAGGCGTCACCATGGGCCATCAGGTGTGGGTCCAGTTGCTGAGCGTGGTCATCACCCTGGTCTGGTCCGGTGTGGCTGCTTTCATCGCCTTCAAAGTGGCTGGCGCCATCGTCGGTCTGCGCGTACCGGAAGAGCAGGAGCGCGAAGGTCTGGACGTCAACAGCCATGGCGAGAGTGCCTACAACCAATAAGCCTTGAAGAAGGGCAGTGCGCTAAATAACACGAAAAATAATGATGATGCGAAAAGGGCGATGGTGACATCGCCCTTTTTCTTTATTTAGGCATCGCGATTTAGGCATCGCGCTGGCGAATCACGCCTTCTTGTACCGTAGTGGCGACCAGTACGCCTTCACGGGTGTAGAACTGGCCGCGCACAAAGCCGCGCGCACCAGAAGCTGAGGAGCTTTCCACTACGTACAGCAACCAGTCGTCCATGCGGAACGGCCGGTGGAACCACATCGAATGATCGATAGTCGCCACCTGCATGCCCGGCTCAAGGAAGCCGACGCCGTGCGGCTGTAGCGCCGTCGGCAGGAAGTTGAAATCTGACGCATAGCCCAGCAGATATTGGTGGATACGCTGATCGTCCGGCATGGTGCCGTTGGCGCGGAACCACACGTAACGGTGCGGTTCTTCCACCGTGCCTTTCAGCGGGTTGTGGAATTTGACCGGGCGCATTTCAATCGGCTTTTGGCCGATAAACTTTTCACGCACCTTATCCGGCAGCATATGCGCCAACTTTTGGGCAATGTCTGATTCGGACATCAGCCCTTCTGGCGGCGGCACGTCCGGCATGGTGTTCTGGTGTTCAAACCCCGCTTCCGGGCTTTGGAAAGAGGCGGTCATGTAGAAGATCGGTTTACCGTGCTGAATGGCGCTGACGCGACGGGCGCTGAAGCTATTGCCGTCGCGCAGGATTTCTACGTCATAAATAATCGGTTTGCTGCTGTCGCCCGGGCGCAAAAAATAGCTGTGGAACGAGTGCACACTGCGTTCTGCCGGCACGCTTTGTTTGGCGGCATACAGCGCCTGGCCGACCACCTGGCCGCCGAATACCTGACGTAGACCCAGATCTTCGCTTTGTCCGCGGAACAACCCTTCTTCGATTTTCTCCAGATCCAGCAGATCGAGGAGGTTTTGCAGTGCCTGGCTCATAAAGTTATTACCCTTTTAATAATCATTTTGCGCAGTGTGCGGAATATCACGGCAAGACGTCAATATGTTGCGTTAAGGCACAGGGGAAATTGCCTGAATACTGAGCGTTATTAGAAGGCTAAGTGATTAATGGGCAGTGCTAAATGGATTTTTCAGTATTTTGTGCTAAGTTTAATGAGTGGGGTGGTGAAAGCCACCAAGCTATTGATAATAAAAAAGGAGACCGATCCATGAAACTCTGGCAAATCGTAGGTGGAGCAGCAGCATTGACGATCACCCTGGCGGGTTGTGCTCAAAAGAGCGCCAATGTGCCTGTGCCGGCAGCGGGAAACCCAGCGATTGCGCAAACGCAGATTCAGGGCCCGGCGGTAACTGGTTCGGTTAACATTCGCCAGCGCATTGCGCTGCCACCGGATGCCGTACTGACGGTTACGCTCTCTGATGCCTCATTGGCGGATGCGCCGTCGAAAGTGATTGCCCAGCGTGCGGTTCGCACTGAAGGCAAGCAGGCGCCGTTTAATTTTGTCCTGCCTTACAACCCGGCAGATATTCAGCCTAATGCGCGCATTATCCTGAGCGCGGCCATTACGGTAAACGGCCGGATGACCTTTATCACCGATACTATCCAGGAAGTCGTGAACCGCAACGGCACCCGTGCCGACCTGCAGTTGGTTCCGGTGCAAGGCATTGCGGTTCAGGCAACGCCAACAGCCATGCCGTAAGCCGGAAAACCTGAAGCAGTAAGAAATCAACAGCCTTTGCGCTCCGGCCAAAGGCTGTTTTTTTGCTACCAGCGCCAGCCATAAATCAGCAGATCGACCGTGCTGTGCGCCCCGAAGATGATTCCCTCACTCAGCAGCGCCTGGCGCTGACGTTGAAAGTCCTCCCCCTGCTGCGAAATTTGGCCGTGACGGTTAATCACCCGGTGCCAGGGCAGGCTGCTGCCTTCCGGCAGACGCCTCAGTACGCCGCCGACCTGACGTGCGGCACGCGGTGAGCCCGCTAGCCGCGCTACCTCGCCATAGGTCGTGACCTTGCCATAGGGAATGGCGGCTATCACGTGGAACACGCGCTGGCTGAATGTGGCGTCTTCTGGTTCCATTTATGTTTTCCTGCTGCGGCAAAAATCCAAGGATGCAAGTGTGCCATAGCCAGGGTGGGTAAGAAAACAGCGGTTAGCCCCGGTTGGCTTGCTATTTGGCTGGTCATCGCCGATAATGCCCACCGCTTCGCAGTCATAGAAGCCGTCAATGGGGGCCCTGTTGGTTCTCCCGCAACACTAACTTGTGAACTCGGTCAGATCCGGAAGGAAGCAGCCGTAGCAGGTGACGTGTGTGCCGGGATGTAGCTGGCAGGGCCTCCACCAATTTCAGCTTCCGCCTTTTCCTCCCCCATCGCTTACGAACTATTTTTGTCTATCGTCGTTTAGCCTGTCCGCTCGATAAATAGACGTTATAATCAGTCATCCGATCAGATTTTCACCTAAAAAATAATATGATGTCTCAAGAATGTCGGTCTCGATGTTTTTTCTTTTTCAGCGATACCTGAATAGGATGATAATTATCTTGATGTTGCGGGGTGTCGATGTTGTGGTTAAAATATTGTTGATGCCTGGCGTTGTCAGGCAATAATTTTACTATTGACTATAATGGGTCGGTACGGCGTTTTGGACAATAATCAGGCATCAGATTAGGCTGTAACATGATTTATATCATTGATAACAAGGTTGCCTTTAATACCGAGAACGGCTCTTTAAAGAGCATGAGAAATGGTAAGGAAGTATTTTTATCGAGCCTGAATGTCAGGGTGTTCAAATGCTTGCTTGAGCATGGCGTGAAGCCGGTAAGCAGAGAGGATATTTTTAAGCAGGTTTGGGGTGAACAAAATCTGAGTGTATCCTCCGCAACCCTGAACCAATATATTAGCCTGACTCGCCGGGCATTGCTTTCCGTAGGATTCAGCGATCGCTTGATCATCACGGTGGCTAAAACAGGTTATAGAATTAATAAAACCATTTTAATTAAAATCTTGGACATTGCCCCCCCCAGCCAATCGCCGGAAGATGCCCCCCCGTTAATGTCTGACGCCAGTGGTAGCCAAAGACCATATGCACATCATTATTATCTGATTACGTTACTTCGTACCTTATCAATTGCATTGCCGCTTGCCATCCTGGTTTTCTTGTTTTTTTATTATCAGCATTACCGTGAAAATGAGAAGCGCCCGTTTATCTCTTATCTTGGTGTGGTCAAAGGTTGCCCGATTTATTACTCTGGAAGGTATCTCGATAAAAAAACGGATCGCTACCTGCAGTTTTTGGCCGAAAAGGATCTTTATGGCAATCGATGTGGTAAGGATGAAGTGATTATTACACGGCTCAATCACTCTCTTAATACCACAGAAGACAGTGGCCGTCAGTTTATCGCAAAATGTGTAATGAACAGCGATCATTTTTATCATCATTGTGAAAGCGAGTATATCCGCGCATGGAAAAAAAGTTAACCGTACTGTCGATGATACTCATTGTTCTGTGCATTATTTTTGGCAGTAGCATATATTATCTCACCCATTCTCATCAGGATTTAAAGGGCATTGCCTGCGAAGCTAATGCGAAATTCACTTACGCCAATGATTTGGACAATGTCAGCATACCTATGGATATTCGCCTCATTTTAAAAATGCACTACGTTTTTTTTACAAGCAATAAGGGCATTATGACTCTGAATGGCGTGGCGAGCAGTGGAGATAAACGTTTTTTTGTGAGTCGCAATGTTAATTTCACGTATGTTGCACAAGATGATTTTTATAAATTTAAATATGGCAATGAACAACGTTCGGCAAGAGATACCTTACCCTCTGAGGTGTACTCCTATTTTTTTAATAGTGAATCTAACTTCTACCATATCAATTATCTTGATAAGGACACTCTGATGTTTAGTAACGTTTATACCCCGATGTTTATTTGTAATGTGAAATCATAGTCTATGGTGTGAGAGCATAGTAACGATAGAAATTATTAATTAACTACTATTTTTCTCCTTTAGTGTTATAGTCAGGCTAAGCGCCTCTATTCCTGACTCCCACCTCACATCAGGATGTCTATAATTATGAGAAATGATATATATTTTTATATATGTTATTTTATTCATTTTATATTTTAATATAACTTGTTGTTTTTATTTATTATTTTTGTTTTAATCTGTTTTTCTAAATATTATTAATTTTATCTTATATATTGCATTTGGATGCTGTTGCCATTCATTGTTGTTCATGTTTTATTAGATGGCATATTTAATTGCGCTATTGTTTTGCTTCTTCCTTGAACAGGGTTGTTTGGGGGCTGGAATGCAAAAAAATACCTGATTATTATTTTTATAGCCAATAGGTGAAATATGGATATACATGACATTGCTCTGAATGACACCCTGATGGAAAATGAGTCGGTTGTATTGGATAACAATAATAAAACATTGTTTTTCAAAAGAGAGAATATCATCATTGAAATGACGGAACTGCAACGTCGGTTTATTCTCTGTCTGCTTAGTGGTATATATAAAAAGAATGATATTATTCGCGCAGTATGGTTTTGCAATCATGAAACCATCAGCGATAACAATTATCATCAAATTATATTTCAATGTCGATCGTTGTTGTCGCGGCACGGCATCCCTGGTCAGGTGATTAAAACCATTCCCCGATTTGGCGTCATGCTGAGTTTTCAGGCCTGCGAGCGGGAAACCACTGTGGGTGCTGGGTCTGAAAATAAAAAACTGGCGGAAAGTAAAAAAGGGAAGAAGGGCATTTTGGAAACCATTAACTACAAAATTGCACTGACGTTGACTCTGCTGTTTTCGGTGGCGATGTTTGTGGGTGTGTCTGCTTAGCGCCTGATGAAAACGTGCCGCCAATTTATCTGATTACCCCGAGGCCTAAGTGAGTAAAAGGTTTATTGTTTTTTTTATTTCATTTTTCTTTCTGGCGAATGCGGTGTTTATTTTCTCTCAGCTTTGGAAAATTTACCGTATCGATCAGGCAGATGTATCGTCGCAGCGTAACTTCGTGCCTGAAAGGGGACGTTATGTTGGTTTCCCTGCGAAAGATGATATAGAAAAAATCAACAATGCTGATTTTTTTGGCCGCTATGGGGAAAGTCGGGGAGAGGGGAATAACGGCGTGAGCTATAAGATTAGCTCGCAGGGCATAAGCGACGATGTTATCAACAATGCCCCTGAAACGCGTCTGGCGGGAAAAGTTACCGGCTTGCTGTTTAGCGATAACCCCAAACACAGCCTGGCGATAATAGAACGCTCCGGCAAACAGGCCAGTTATGGTATGGGCGATCGCATTGCTAACAGTAATGTCGTCGTATTACGGATACTGCAAGACAAGATATTGCTTGACGAGAATGGATACTACGCCTTGATGATTTTAAAAGACTAGGTGTGCTTTCTTTTTAGAATTGGAACTTTTTAAGGTCATAAGGCTACATTGTGATTACGCATCTTTTTTACCATTTTGGCCATCAACTGGCCCGCCTTCCCTGGCGGGAACTGGTGGTGGTATCAATGTTGGCGGTTACCCCCGGGATAACGCATGCAGCGTCATTCTCTGCCAATTTCAAAGGTACGGATATTCAGGAATTTATCAACACGGTCAGTAAAAACCTGGGCAAAACGATCATTATTGATCCGGCGGTGAAAGGAAAAGTCACCGTACGTAGCTATGAGCAGCTTAACGATAAACAATATTATCAATTCTTCCTGAACGTGCTGGACGTGTACGGATATACCGTCATTGGTATGCCAAATAACGTGCTTAAAGTCATTGTGGCGAAAGACGGGAAAAGAGCCGCTTTGTCGCAGGCCGGCGGTGAGCTGATTGGGGAAGGGGATGAGGTTGTAATGCGTATTGTTCCTTTGCGCAATATCGCGGCCAAGGATATTTCCCCATTATTACGTCAACTGAATGACAGCGTGGGCGTAGGCAGCGTGGCGCACTATGAACAGGGCAACGCGTTGTTGATAACCGGCAGAGCCGCGGTAGTGAATGGGTTGATCGATATTGTTCGGGAGATGGATCAGGACGACAGCAATCAGATAGAAACGCTTGCGCTGAAGCATGCGGCGGCGGCCGAGATTGTGCGTATGGTCAATGCGCTGTTCCGCGAAGAGGGCAAGCAGCGGATGGCGGGTGCTGCGACGCTGCGGCTGGTCGCGGATGAAAGAACCAATACTGTGATGATTACCGGCGACGATCGGATCCGCGAATATGTTAAGGACATGATTTATCAGCTGGATAACAAGAGCGTCAATCAAGGCAATACCCAAGTCATTCAACTGAAATACGCCAAGGCGCAGAGCCTGGTCGAGGTGCTGACGGGGATTAGCTCAGGCCTGCAAAATGAAAAAGAGGGCGCGGCAACCAATGTAGCCTTGTTGAAAAATGTGGTGATCAAAGCCGATGAGCAAACCAATGCGTTGATCATCACCGCTGCGCCGGATGTGATGCGCGACCTGGAAGAGGTGGTGGCCAAGCTGGATGTCCGCCGTGCTCAGGTGCTGGTTGAGGCGGTGATTGTCGAAGTGCAGGATGGCCAGGGGCTGAATATCGGCGTCCAGTGGGCCAATAAATACGGCGGTGGCACGCAGTTTGGCGGCAATGTACCTGGCGTTTCAACGGGTTTTGACGGTGGCATGCTCGAGGCTTTCAACAAGGCCAGTGGTTTGATGACCGGCTTTTACAGCGGAAACTGGGGGGTATTGCTATCCGCCATCGCCAGCAATAATCAAAATAATATTCTGGCTACGCCGAGCATTGTCACCCTGGATAACGCCGAAGCGGAATTCAGCGTAGGCCAGGATGTGCCTATTTTGACCGGTTCGCAAACCACCAACAGCGATAACGTTTTCAATACCGTCTCGCGTAAAACCGTGGGGATAAAACTCAAGGTCAAACCGCAGATTAACAAGGGCCAATCGGTCCTGATGCAGATTGAGCAGGAAGTCTCCAGCGTTGCCGACAATACGCAGGTCTCCGCCGATTCCCTGGGCGCCACTTTTAATATCCGTACGGTAAATAACACCGTGTTGGTCGACAGCGGCGAAACGGTAGTGGTTGGCGGTCTGCTGGATAAAACCAATTCAGAGGTGGAAAGCAGCGTTCCGCTGTTGGGGAAAATTCCGGTATTGGGCGCGCTGTTTCGTTCTACGTCGGTGAAAGAGAGCAAGCGCAATTTAATGCTGTTCATCCGCCCGACCATCATCCGGACGACCGAAGGATTCTCTCAGCAGAGCCAACGTAAAGTCGGCAAATTTGATGTTGAGCAGCGGGAAGATATCGAGCTGAAAACGGCGTTGCGCGAGGAAATCTCCTCTGGCCAAACCGCGGGTGACAATCAAGCGTTTCTCCGCGTCATTTCGCAGGTCAATGCGTTCTATGGCCAAGAGGGAAAACCATGACGCCGAACCCCTCAGGCCACCTGTTGCCTTTTGCCTGGGCGCGCCAGCACGGCGTGCTCGCCGTCGCCGAACAGAGCGACACACTGCTGTATTGCCATCAGCAAACGGCTCAGGCCGCGCTGATGGAAGCATACCGCTGTTTGCCGGGCGAGCCGATGTTGGTGCGGTTGGAGCCTGAAATCTTTGAACAAAAGCTGGTGGCGTATTACCAGCAGGAGGCCGGTCATGCGCAGAAGATGATCGACGATCTGGGCGGCGAGCTGGACTTTTACACGCTGGCGGAAGAGCTGCCGGAGCAACAGGACCTGCTGGATGAGCAGAACGATGCGCCAATCATCCGCCTGATCAACGCCATGCTGAGCGAGGCAATCAAAGCCCGTGCCTCAGACATCCATATCGAAACCTACGAAAGCGAATTGGTGATCCGTTTTCGCATTGACGGTGCGCTGCAACGCATTCTGGCGCCACAGCGCAAATTGGCCGCGCTGCTGGTGTCGCGCATCAAAGTGATGTCGAAACTGGACATAGCTGAAAAACGGGTGCCGCAGGATGGACGCATGACGTTGAAGGTCGGTGGACGGGCGATCGACGTGCGCGTATCGGTGATGCCGGCCAGCCACGGCGAACGGGTGGTTATGCGCCTGCTGGACAAAAATAGCGTCAGGCTGGATCTGCCCAGTTTGGGGATGACGCAGGAGCGTCAACAGGCGCTGATGCGTCTGATTCAGCAGCCGCACGGCATCATCCTGGTTACCGGGCCGACCGGCTCCGGCAAGAGCACCACGCTTTATACCTTGCTGAACCAGATTAACGACGAAAACCGCAACATCATGACCATTGAAGATCCGGTCGAGTACGAGTTGAGCGGCATTGCGCAGACTCAGGTGAATCCGAAGGTGGACATGACCTTCGCCCGCGGGCTGCGTGCGTTGCTGCGCCAAGATCCCGATGTGGTGCTGATCGGTGAGATCCGCGACGGCGAAACGGCGCAGATTGCGGTTCAGGCTTCGCTGACCGGGCACCTGGTGCTGTCCACATTGCACACCAATACGGCGATCGGCGCCATTACCCGCCTGCGAGATATGGGGGTTGAGCCATTCTTGCTGTCCAGTTCGCTTAGCGGCGTGTTGGCGCAGCGTCTGGTGCGGCGGCTGTGTCCGCAGTGCCGCGAACCCTACGCCCTGTCTGATCGGCAACGGCGGGCGTTTGATCTGCCTGTGGATCAGGGCGTCACTTGCTGGCGACCTCTAGGCTGTAACGCCTGCAGTGGGCAAGGCTACCTTGGCCGTATCGGGCTGCATGAGCTGTTGGTGCTGGATGAACCCATGCGGCTGGCGATCCACCGCGGAGACAGCGAGATCGACATCATGCGGCTGGCCGCCTCGCGCTATCAGTCTTTACGTCAGGATGGGATCGCCAAAATGAGCGCCGGCGAGACCAGCCTGGAAGAGGTGCTGAGAGTGACCCGCGAAGGGGATGGCGATGAGGTTTGATTATCATGCCTGCGACAGGCAAGGGCGTGCCCGACGCGGGGAACTCGAGGCCGATTCCTTGCGCCATGCCCGTGACCTGTTGCGTGAAAAAGGATGGCAGGTGCTGGCGGTTAAAGCCAAAAAAATGCGCAGTTTCAACAAGCTGGCTGGATTCAGGCTGACCTCCGGCGTCACGAGCAGCGATCTGGCGTTGTTGACCCGTCAGTTGGCGACGTTGATGTCCGCCGCGTTGCCGCTAGAAGAAGCGCTGATGGCGGTGGCGCGGCAAACGGAAAAGAAAGGCTTGCAGGCGGTTCTGACGCAGGTACGTCTGCGGATCCTGGAGGGGTTTTCCCTGGCGCATGCCTTGGGGCAATACCCGCCTATTTTTGATCGCCTGTACTGCGCCATGGTGACTGCCGGCGAAATCTCCGGCCATCTTGCGCCGGTGCTGGAGCGTTTGGCCGACTATGTCGAACAGCGTCAGCAAATGAAAAACAAGATCACTCAGGCATTGGTGTACCCAATGGTGTTGACGGTGGTGGCGATCGGGGTAGTGGCCATTTTGCTTACTGCGGTGGTGCCTAAAGTCATCGAGCAATTTATTCATATGAAACAGGCCTTGCCGTTGTCCACCCGGCTGCTGATCGGTGCCAGTGACGCCATCCGACAATGGGGGCCGGCAGCGCTGATGCTGTTGCTGGCGGGCGTCGGTTTGTTTCGCTATTGCCTGAAGGTGCCGGCCAGGCGTACCCGGTGGCATGCTTTTATCCTGCGGCTGCCGGTTATCGGCAAGTTGACCCTGGGCGTGAATACGGCGCGCTATGCCAAAACGTTGAGCATTTTGAACGCCAGCGCGGTGCCGTTACTGGAGGCGATGCGCATCAGCGCCAGCGTGTTGGGCAATGATCATGCCCGGCAGCGGTTGCTGGCGGCGATGGAACGGGTGCGTGAAGGTGAAGGGTTGTCGCCGTCTCTGGAGGGGACCGCGCTTTTTTCGCCGATGATGCGGCACATGATCATGTCCGGTGAGCGCAGCGGTGAATTGGAAATGATGCTCGAGCGGGCGGCGAATATGCAACAGGACGCCTTTAATCGGCAAATAACCTTGGCTCTGGGGCTGTTTGAACCTTTATTGGTGATAGTGATGGCCAGTTCGGTGCTGTTTATTATTTTGGCTATCCTGCAGCCAATATTGCAGCTCAATAACATGATTGGATGAGAAAGATGTTAACGGAAAATAAAGTGAGAAAGAGCAGTCGTGTACGCAAGTTTCGTCAAAAGGGTTTTACGCTTTTGGAAATTATGGTGGTGATTGTGATTCTGGGGTTATTGGCCAGTTTGACTATTCCCAGCCTGATGGGAAATAAAGAGAAAGCGGATAAGCAAAAGGCGACCAGCGATATTGTCGCCCTGGAGAATGCGCTGGATATGTACAAATTGGACAATGGGCGTTATCCCAGTTCGGAGCAGGGGTTGGCTGCGCTGTCGGCCAAGCCTGAAGTGGCGCCGGTTCCCCGCAATTATCCTGAAGACGGTTATATCCGCCGCCTGCCGCAGGATCCCTGGGGCAATGCGTATCAACTGCGCAATCCCGGGCGGCACGGCAAGCTGGACGTGTTTTCCAGCGGCCAGGATGGTATTGCCGACAGTGAGGATGACATCGGTAACTGGCCTGATAAAACGGCGGATAAAGCAGAGTAATGATGAGGTGCGAACGCGGTTTTACCCTGCTGGAAATTATGCTGGTGCTGCTGTTGTTAGGCATCACCAGCAGCCTGGTGATGCTGCGTTCTCCCGCAGTTGAAAATCAACTGGCACGACAGGGTGAGCAACTGGCCTGGCAGTTGAATGAGGTTGCGGAACGGGCTGAGCGTGAAGGAACAACCTATGGCGTGGCGTTCAGCCGCAAGGGGTGGCGTATTGTCGCCGCCGGTCAACCGCAGGATAAAACTGCGGTGGCGATAGGCTCACCGTTACCGGCCGGGGTTGAACTGTCGTTGGCCCTGGAACGGCAGGCGGTTTCGCTGAAAGGCGAGTGGCCACCGCAGGAGGAACCGCAGGTTTGGCTGTATCCGGGCGGTGAAACCACCGTGTTTTCCGTCACATTGCAGCAGGGGAAATGCCAGTGGCAACTCAGCGCGACCGGTTTCTTTACGTTTGAAACGACAGAAGCCCACTGTGATGAAGCTTAAATATCAACGGCAGCGAGGCATGACCCTGCTGGAGGTGATGGTTGCGCTGATGATATTCGCCATTGGTTGCATGGCGTTAATCAAAACCACCGGAGGGCAGGTGCAAAGCCTGGGGGCCATCGAGGCGAAGAATATCGCCCTGTGGGTAGCGGATAACCAATTGACTTTATTGCAGCTTGATAGGGTCCCGCCCACGCAGGCATGGCGTCAGGGGACGACGGAAATGGCGGATGAAACCTGGTATTGGCGTTATCGCGGCAGAGATACCACGGATGCCGGGATGCGGGCGATAGAAATGGAAGTTCGGCGCGATCCGCAGGCACCAGGCGCCTTGATCAGGCTGTTGGCCTACAGAGAATTGCCATGAACAGGAAAGCGGAGCGCGGTTTTACTCTGGTGGAAATGATGCTGGCCATCGTTATTTTTTCTTTGCTGTCGCTCACGGCGATGATGATTTTCAAAGGTGTATTGAGAAACAGTGAGATCACCCAGCGAAAATCGACGCAAATGGTTCAGTTGCAACGGGCGCTAACCCTCATTGAACGGGACTTTACCCATGCACTCACCCGTACGCCGGCCGGTTTGGCCGGTCAAACCGGCATACCGGAGTTTATGGCGCGCGGGGCTGCGGAGGGGGATGGCGGCTATCGGGTCACGATGATCAGGAATTACTGGCATAACCCCGGTGCCAGGCTGCCGCGTTCGACGCTGGAGCGGGTGGAATATCGGTTTCAGAAGGGGAAGTTGGACCGCCTGAGCTCCCCAGCCCTGAACAGCCCGCCGTCTGCCGCGCGCAGTGTGGCGTTGTTGTCGGACGTGTTGCGGTTCCAACTGCGTTTTTATTATCAAGGCGAATGGTTAGCGGCATGGCATGCCAGCACCTGGCTGCCTCAGGCAGTCGAGATCACCGTCGAAACAGGTTCTTTCGGCGTGGTGCGGCGCATTGTCCCGCTGTCGCCTGAGGAAAAATCATGAATAAACAGCGGGGAATGGCGTTGTTGATGGTTTTGTTAATGATGTCGGTGATGACGATTATTGCGGTGAATATCAATATCTACTGGCAGAGGTCGTTGACGCGAGCGCAGTTTCAGCAGGATCAATTAAGGGCCAAATGGTTGCTGTTGGGCGGAGAAATCTATGCCAAAAGGCAGTTGCAACAGGCGTTGGATAAGCAGGTCTCGGTGAGTTTGGGGCAGGCATGGGCGCGTGAAGATATGGCCATGCGCACGGAAGAGGGAGAGGTTTCAGTGCGTATCGTCAGCGCCGATGTCTGTTTTAATTTGAATGCGCTCGCAACGTCATCCCTGGTGGATGACGTTGGGGGCGAAAAGCCGAAAATAGCGAGAGAGAAGCGGATATTCATGCTGTTGCTCACCAATCTGGGCGTTGACGAGCCGCAGGCCGGCGCTATCGCCGACGCTGTTATTACGAAAATCAGCGCACAACGCGGCACGTCTGAAACGGGCTATCTGATTGAAGACGTCAGTGAACTGCGGGAGATCGGCGTCATAAACCCTGAACTGTACCTGCGTATAGCGCCATTGGTCTGCGCCTTACCGGATAATACGCTGCAAATTAACCTCAATACCGCCACGGAGCGGCAGTTGCCGCTGATCAGGGCGATGTTGCTGAATGCTTTGGGTAACGAGCAACTCCTGGCGATCATCGCCGGTCGGCCGCAGCTTGGCTGGAACTCATTGGACTTTTTAACCACGGATAACTACCCCGAACTGCGTAAGCTGAAAGACGGCGGCCTGGCTGACGGACTGGTCACCACCGGCAACCGCTTTACTGTGGAACTGCGGGTGAAACTGGATGACGGCAGGTATCGCTTGGTCAGCGCATTGCAACGGAACAGTACCGGCACGAAGGTCATTCGGCGCCAGTTTGGCTGGGGAGAACACTAGAGTATGTCGGACAATATTCTGTTAATCGCTCTGGGGCACGGCGCCGTCGCCGATGTGCGCTGGGGCAAGGTGGGGGAAGCGCAAAGCGTCTTTGCCGCCAGCCTCGATCTGGATAATGCGGGTGCCGAGCTGGCGGTTATGGCGCGGAACAGCAAGGTGGTGGTGCTGGTTCCTGCGCGCCATGTGGTGCTGCGCCACACGCAGTTTCAGGGGAAATCCAGGCTGGCGACACCGATGGCGTTGGCGTTCCAGCATGAAAGCGAACTGCTGACCGACGTGGAGCAGATGCACTGGGTAATCTTGGGCAAGGAGCAGATGAATTTCGGCATTGCCGGGGTCACGCTGACGCAAATGCAAACCTGGTGCGAACGGCTGCGTGCCTGCGGCCTTCATGCCGATAAAATGCTCCCGGACGTGCTGGCATTGCCCCTGCCCGGAGAGTGCAGCGTGGCCTATTGGCCCGATCGATGGTTGATAAGAACGGGAAAATGGCAGGGCATGCAATTGCCGTGCGCGTGGGAGGACACCGAACTTCCGGTCACGCCGGATCTTTGTATTCACGCCGGTGGCAGTGTGCCCTCGACATGGGAGAGCGGATCCTCCGCAGGGGATCCGCTATGGCAATTGGCGAACGAAGCCGGGCGCAGCAAGAGCAACCTGCTGCAGGGGAAATTTAAACCCGCTCTCAGATGGCCGCGGTTTATTCCGGGAAAGACCGCCTGTGCGTTGCTATTGGTCAGTTGTTCGTTGCTGGTTTGCGGTTTGTACCATCAACTGAAGGCCGGGCAAGCCGAAAGGCAGATGGCCGCTTTATATCGGCATCTGTCGCCGGGGCAGCCGCTAACGGCTTCGCCCGTTGAGGAGGCCAGAAAAAAAGTCAGACAGATGCAAAATATATTGAAGGAGCCTCAGCTGTTTAAGCTGTTGCCTTATGCCACCGAGGCGCTGTCTCTGTGGGAGCAGCCGCAACTGCAGTCGTTAATTTTCGATGGCGCTAAAAATGAGCTGGTTATCACCCTGTTAAAAGAGGATACGCAACTGGCGCCACCAACCGAAGACAATGGCATCAGCATCGCCATGACGGAAGGGCCTTCGGATAATTTGGTGACCCTGACGGTTGGAGAAGAGCAATGAAAGCACGGATAGCCGATTTAAGAGCGGATAAAAGCCTGCAGGCGGCGGTGGCGTTGAGCCTGATGCTGTTGGCGGCCTTCAGTTATTGTCTGTATCAGTTTCATCAGGTGAAAAAAAATACGCAGCGGTTGGAGGCGCTGAATGTGCAGATGGGCAACGTCGCCCGGTTGCAATCGCGATTACCTCCTGATGCCGCCCCCCCTGTACTGCTGCAGGAACGCCTGCGGCAGAGCGCGCAAGAAAATCAAATTCCCGTTACGGCCTGGGACGAAAGCGAAGAAGGCGTGCGGATGACGTTAGTCTCCATCCCGTTCGCGCGTTTAACGATCTGGCTGGCCGAATTGCAGCGCGAGCAAGGGATTCGGGTGGTGCAACTTGCCGTCGAACGCAGCGAACAGGATCAGGGCGTGGTGAAGGTCAGCCAACTGTTGGTGGCGGCGCAGCAAGCCATTTTATAAGCGATCCCGGTTTTATTCATTCAGAGGGAAATATGTTATCCGTCATTGAAAATATGGCCAGTGACTGCTGGCTATTATTCAGCGCAGTGCTGAGCCTTTGTTTGGGCAGTTTTATTAATGTGGTAATTTACCGGCTGCCCAAGATGCTTGAGCGTGAAGAGGATGAAAGGGTTAATGGCCGTCATCCTGATGTATTTAATTTTTTTCTGCCAAGGTCAACGTGTCCGCACTGTTTAGAGAAAATAAAACCCTATGATAATATTCCACTGCTGAGTTGGTTGATATTGCGCGGGCGTTGCCGCCACTGCCGGGAGGATATTTCCTCGCGTTATCCGCTGGTGGAATTAGTTACCATGCTGGCCGGCATATCGATAGCCTGTTTTATCGGTGTCGGTATCGACTGGTTTTTCATGTTGGCGTTATTTTCATTATTGTTGGCACTGTCGGCTATCGATGTGGAGCGGCAGCTATTGCCCGATTGTTTGACGCTGTCATTGCTGTGGGCCGGGTTGTTGTGGCATAGCATCGCGCAGCCGCAATTTTTACCCGCCGCGGTAATCGGGGCGGTAGCGGGCTATCTCACCCTTTGGCTGCTTTACTGGGGTTTCCGGTTATCGACCGGGCGTGAAGGCTTGGGGTATGGCGACTTTAAATTGCTGGCGGCGTTGGGGGCGTGGGGGGGATATGAAGCCCTGCCGCCTATCCTGCTTATCGGTTCTTCCAGCAGCCTGATCTGGCTGTTGCTACTGCGTGTGATGCGTTCCCGCAGCTGCTCGCAGCCCTTGCCGTTCGGGCCAGGACTGGCGATAGCCGGATGGTCGTGGGTGCTTTACCACTGGATTATCCAGCCGGTTGTCGGCTAGCGCGTATGCTCAAGAAAACGCGCCAGCGACTGGTTAAAGCTGCTGCATTTCTGCGCCAGGGGCGTAGCGTCGGCATTCAGCCGATCAAATACCCCTTTGGCCGCATCGAGTAATTGGGTTTGATTCACGTCTTGGCTTGGCCAACCTTTTTTATTTGCTTCGCTCAATGCCGCCGCGGCCAACTTATCATTGGTCGGGATGTCGGCGCGGCTGCATTTTTCCCGAAGAAACTGGCTGGCGCCGACCAGTGAGGACAGTTGTTCCAGCTGATGCTCGGCCGTTGGCGGTGTGGTTTTATGTTCTGCAGAATGCTGACAGCCAGACAGCAGTCCGAGGGATATCGTTAACGCAGCAATATTTTTAGTAAACACGCTATTCTCATATTCGGTATTGGGAGTGGTTGGTTATTTTATCTTCGGCTTATTATGGTTTCAATGCTCCCGGTTCTTTTTAAGTATTCTTCATATTTACTAAGGGTTTGCTGACATTAATGTGCATTAAGTTAAGGCAACCTAAGTATCTCGGGCTTATTTATTCGTTTTATTCTCTTGGGGCGGGAAGTTACCGCGTTTATTAGAACAGTAAATAATTCGACTGAAAGTTATTTGACTTTTATCAGTTGAAAGCCGAACAGTTTAACTGGAGTAGTAATGAAATTATCAAAAATTGCCTTGATGATGGCAACACTTGCCGCCTCTTCCGCTGCATGGTCACACGGTTATATTGAAGTCCCCGAGAGCCGCGCATTTAAATGCAAACTGGGTTCAAACACCGACTGCGGTCGGGCGCAGTATGAACCGCAGAGCGTGGAGCAAATCTCTGGTTTTCCGGCTAATGACCAGCCTCTGGATGGCCAATTGGCCAGCGGCGGCGTCGGGGGCTTTGAGCCACTTGACCGTCAGGGCATCAACATTTGGGCGCTGAATACCATGAAGCCGGGTCCTCAGGCCTTCACTTGGTACCATACCGCCAAGCACAAAACCAACAACTGGCGTTATTACATCACCAAGCAGAACTGGGATGTGAATAAGCCGCTGTCGCGTGAATCTTTCGAAAGTGAGCCTTTCTGTGAAGTCGATGGCCACGGCGATGCGCCAAAAGAGCGTGAAGTTCACCAGTGCGTAGTTCCGGAAAGAACCGGTTACCAGGTGATTTATGGCGTGTGGGAAATTAACGACACGGTAAACAGCTTCTATCAGGCTGTCGACGTTAACTTTGAAGATGGCGGCATTGTTTCCGAGTGGAACCAGCAACTGCAAGGGCAGATCAACGGTAAAAACCTGTCGATCGGCGATAAGGCGATCGCCCGTTTCTTCAGTGATGCCGGCGAAGTGATCGCCATGCAGGTTGAACTCGATATCAACAGCGAAGCGCTGACCGATAAAAATCGCTGGAGCCAGGCGCTCGCGGAAAAAATTAACGCCACCCACGCCGACGTGCGCGCCGGTGTTAAAGATAAAGACGGCAACGTCAACCCAATCGCCGGTAACAACTACGTCTTCGCCAAGAAAGGCAGCACGCTGAAGAGCGTGGTGATTTCCTACGAGGAAGAAACCCCGGCCGTTACCGAGGAAATCCGCATTAGTGGGCTGTCGAGCACCAAGATCAAAGACGGTAAATCCCAGTTGACCTTTAACGCTGAGGTGAAAGGCAAGCTGACCGTCGAAGCGCGCGTGTTCGATCATCATCAGACCGAGAAAGGCTACCTGAAAGCCACCGTAGATGACGCCAGCCAGCCGTTGAGCATGGATCTGAACAACGTCAGCGAAGGTCACCATATGTTGAAGGTGATTGCGACTAACGATAACGGGCATAGCATTCAGCCTGACGTTGAGAACTTCAATCTTGAAGCCGAGTCTACCGGCGGCACCGGAGAATATAACTTCGTCTTCCCGAACGACCTGAGCAAATACACCGCCGGCACCACAGTGTTGCAGCCGAAAGATGGCAAGGTTTACGAATGTAAGCCATTCCCGTACAGCGGCTACTGCATACAGTGGAACAGCGCATCAAACAATTATGAGCCGGGTGTGGGTTCCAACTGGCAGGACGCGTGGGTTGTGAAGAAGTAAGCGATCCGATAACGAACAGAATATTCAGCGGCCAGCAATGGCCGCTTTTAAGAGGGTTTTATGCAACATCAAACTGAAACGATTGGCATCCGCACTCGTTACGATCTCTTCAGCCGCCTATTGCATTGGATCATTGCCGTCGCGATGTTTTACGTCATGATTGTCGGATATTCACTGCATTTTATGCCGAATGAGCGGATATTTACCTTTTTCTCGGAGACCAATATGTCGTTGGCCCTGGTGCTGACGCCGCTGATGATGGCACGCTTTCTCTGGCGTTTTTTCAGACCCTCGGTCCCCTATGGCGAAATGCTGAAAGGGCATGGGAAGGGGCTGGTGCATTTGCTGCACGAGGTATTCTACCTGCTTATTTTCGTGGTATTGATCAGCGGTTTTTTAATGTTGGAAAAGGGATTTCAGGTCTTTGGCGTTATAGATTTCCCCCGTCCGGTGGACAGCCTGGAGGTGAACAGATTCTTTTTTGTCATACATCGCTGTTCATGTGTGGCGCTGGCGGGAATGATTGTGCTCCACGTGGCTGCGGTGATAAAGCATCACTACTTTGAAAAGAATGCGATTCTGCGCCGCATGTTGTAGCCTGCGTACTGTTTGGCGCGCCGGTTTTTCCGCTGGTGCGCCGCCGTTATCCGAGGGATTTTCTGGCGGTGTAATAATGGGCGGGGAATTGACAGTGGCTATTATTGAGGGGGGCTTCCGACTATATTGCGGGATTTCGGCAGTGAATGAAAATCACTGCAAGTCAATAAGATAAATGCGTGCTTGCCGTAAACATTGAAGCCGATAAAGGTATCGGCTCAACGCATTTATCACCTGGATTATCGTACGAATTTCCAAACGGCAACGGGGATTTTATCGTACAGCTTATTCATGGTGAGCTCGGCCAAACGGTGGTCCGCTGCAGAGTAGAACAGCTCTAGTTCGTCATCCGAAAGCTCATACTTATTTTTTTCAATAACGCGTTCCAGGGTGTCAATCGTGGTGCATTTACGTAAACGCATCAGATAGTCAATTTTAGTCATGATAGCCTTTAGTTGTATAAACCGTAGAGTAATTTGGGGATAATTATCCCCTAAGTTTTCATTGTCGTACAGATGCCCTCTCCTGAGAACATTCTGAATAATCGCGCTTTGGTTTTTTGCCAGCGGCGCAAATCGGAATCATTAATACCATAACTGCTAAACAGCGTGTAGGTATCGTCGAGATACTCTTCGACTAACTCCGATAAATCACTTTCGTCCATGTATTTAATTTTATAACTCATCACAAACGAAGCAATATGTTCAATCAACTCGTTAAGCTGGAGGTTGACGGAAGACGTTGGATCGTTCACCCAGCCGTGGTGGCTGTCGCCCAGCGTTGCGATACCTTCATCATACAAATTTTCGCACAAGAATTTGAGCTGAGCAATATCGTGCCTTTTAGGCGAATACTCATCCATATCATCCCCTCCGTAAGTCTTAATTTCGGTGTTGATAACACTCTGTGAGTAAGCTGATTTACATCATGGACGGAGGCAGCTTAACGGTGACAAAATAAACTTTCCGTATAATGAATATAAATCATTTTTTCGCATTTGGCCTGCTGTTATTACGTAAACTTACAATTCATCTGCGGTAGAGGGGCGGGAGTTATCAATGATGTCAAAGGTTAATCCCGTTTCGACAACGCTAAAAGTCACGCTGTCGCTGATGTATTCCTCGGCGCTGATATCCAGACAGGCGTTGAAAATTGTCCATTTATAGCGATAACTCATTGAATACTGGTTGCTGCTCACATTTTGAATATCAAGTATTTCTAATGAGCCCTCGGCGTAACGTGCGCTTTCCGAATAAAAACTCAGGCCGCTGGTCAATGCCGGCACCAACTCTGAAATTTTATCGTTAATCATTTTTTTTAGTTTTTTAACGGAAAGTGCTTCCGTCATTGTGTCGCAACGAAGAGTCACATGCATTTAATGTCTGGCCGTACCGCTATCCAATCTATTTATCTTACTCCTTTTTCGTCACCTCGTCGGTAAACTTTTCGTTTATCGGGGGCTTTTTTACAGTTTCTCAACGTTGTTTACTGCTTAATAACCCTGATGTTATTCGGTATATCTCAAAGGGAGTAGCTCCGTTATTCGTTAATCTGCTAATTATCGGTGCAAGCATAACTTTCTTTGTTAAGTTCCGTTACATAAATCGCCGGCGGAGCGCTTGAGGTGTCGATGGTTATGTGATGTTATACTGTAACAATCAATCTTTCTTCTCTTTGGCTATGAAACTGACATCCGCACCCCATCAACATGACGCTGAGCCGTCACTGCATTCCCTGTTCACCGCATCGGCGGGATTACGCTGCGGCATTGCGGCAGCATTGTTGGCCCTGTTGTGGCTGGGCATTCGCTGGGCGGTATTGCTGCCATGATTACGCTGCAACAGGCCGTGTTTGGTTACGGCGGCACTCCGTTGTTTCCACCTCTTAGCGGACATTTCGCTGCCGGCTCTTTGACGGCGGTGGTTGGCGTTAACGGTGCCGGCAAGTCCACGTTGCTGAAAACCTTGGCTGGGCTTTTACCTTTGCAGAGCGGCAGCCTGCTTTTCAGCGGCAACAAGTTACCGCGCATGGCATATCTGCCGCAGCAGGCTGAGCTGGATCGTCAGTTCCCGATCCTTGTGAGCGATCTGGTGGCCATGGGAAGCTGGCCGCAGTGCGGTATGTTCCGTGGGCTGAACAAGCGCGCCGGGTTGCAGATTGTCGAGGCGCTGGATGCCGTGGGCATGGCGTCGATGGCGAGAAGCCCGATAGGCGAACTTTCAGGTGGTCAGCTGCAACGAGTGTTGTTTGCTCGCTTGCTGGTCCAGCAGGCACCGTTGATTTTATTGGATGAACCTTTTACCGGCATCGACAGCGCCACCACCCAATTATTGCTGCAGGTGATCGCACAACTGCACCAACAGGGGCGAACGGTGATTGCCGTGTTACACGATATGTCGGTGGTGGCCAATCATTTTCCTCAGGCGTTGCTGTTAACGCCACAGTGTTGCCATTGGGGCGATGCCGATCGGGTGCTGGAACATATTCCGGCGCTGAACGTCGCCAGCCGGCCCCAGTGCCTGATGGCGGTAGCACCATGATGCTGCTTGATCCTCTCATCGATCCCTTTGCCTCATTCGGTTTTATGCGTCGTGCGCTGGTGGCCTGTTTTGCGCTGTCGCTCAGCGCAGCGCCCTTGGGGGTGTTTCTGTTACTGCGGCGCATGAGTCTGGTTGGCGATGCGTTGTCCCACGCGGTACTGCCCGGGGCGGCGATAGGCTATTTGATTTCAGGCATGTCGCTGGTGGCGATGGGTGTCGGCGGGTTTATCGCCGGACTGGCGGTGGCGATGCTCTCCGGGTTGGTCAGCCGCCGAACGCCGCTGAAAGAAGACGCCAGTTTCGCCGGTTTTTATCTGGGTTCGTTGGCGCTGGGGGTGACGCTGGTCTCACTGCGTGGTTCAAGTGTCGATCTGCTGCATGTGCTGTTCGGCTCGATTCTGGCGGTAGATACGAACGCCATTTTGATGGTGGGTGTAATAGCCAGTTTTTCGCTGTTGGCACTGGCGCTGCTGTATCGCGCCCTGGTGATCGAATCTTTCGACGCCACCTTTTTGCGAGTCAGTGCGCCGCGCTGGCTGGCGCTGATACACGGGCTGTTTCTGGCTCTGGTGGTGATAAATCTGGTGGCGGGGTTCCAGATCCTCGGCACGCTGATGTCGGTGGGGTTGATGATGCTGCCTGCCGCCAGCGCGCGTTTCTGGGCGCGTAATCTGCCACATACGTTGGCGGTGGCGATGGGGATTGGCATGCTCTCAAGCCTGATTGGCCTCGAATGGTCTTATTACGCGTCATTGCCCGCCGGCCCGGCGATTGTGCTCAGCGCCAGCGTGATCTTTTTTGGGTCGATTTTGTTTGGGACGCGTGGGGGAATTTATTCTCTCGCGCGCCGTTGAGAAGTGCCAAGTTCAAGGAGAAAGTATGAAACGTTTACCTATTTCGCTGGCAGTCGCTGCTCTGCTGTCCAGCCCATTGGCGATGGCGAAAACCGTTGATGCCGTCGCCAGCTTTTCGATCCTCGGCGATATCGTGAAGCAGGTGGGGGGAGAACACGTCAGGGTCACTACATTAGTGGGGCCGGACGGCGATCCGCACAGCTTTGAACCTTCGCCGAAAGACAGTAAGGTGCTGTCGCAGGCCGATGTGGTGTTCGTCAGCGGGCTTGGGCTGGAGGGCTGGATTGATCGCCTGGTCGGTGCCTCGGGGTATAAAGGGCAGGTGGTTACCGCATCGCAGGGGATCGACACCCGCCAGATGAGCGAAGACGGCAAGGAGGTCACCGATCCCCATGCCTGGAACAGCATGAAGAACGGAGTGCAATACGCAACCAACGTAATGAATGCGCTGATTGCCGCCGATCCGCAGGACGCCAATTATTTCCGCCAGCGCGGTTCAGAATATATCCAGCAGTTGCAGAAATTGGATCTCTGGGCCAAAACCCAGTTTGCCGCGGTACCGCAGCAAAAACGTAAGGTGCTGACCAGTCATGATGCTTTCGGTTATTTTGGTCAAGAATATGGCGTCACTTTCCTTGCTCCGGTCGGTTTCTCTACCGAGGCCGAAGCCAGCGCCAGCGACGTGGCCGGTTTGATTAAGCAGATCAAACAGGAGAAGGTTAATGCCTACTTTATTGAAAACCAAACCGATCCGCGGCTGGTGAAACAGATTGCCGCCGCCACCGGCGCGAAAGCCGGCGGTGAACTGTATCCAGAGGCGCTGTCCAAACCGCAAGGGCCGGCGGCGACCTATGTAGAGGCGTTCCGGCACAACGTCGATACGTTGTTAGGCAGCATGAAATAAACCGTAGCGGCCCTGCCGGCAAGGCGGGGCCACTGTTGCGTTCCCGTTTCCTTTCTCCATAAAAAAGCCCCGTTGAGCAGCAACGGGGCTTTGCGACAGACGACACTTCAGACGTTAACGCTTTTTCTTGCGTCCCTGCACCGCTTTGAAGCGCGGGTTGCTTTTACAAATCACATAGATACGACCATTGCGGCGTACGACTTTGCAATCCGGATGGCGCTTCTTCGCCGACCGCAACGAACTTAAAACCTGCATGTTGATTCCCTTTTATTTGCTGCCAAGGAAGCGGCCAAAACGCTGCTGGAAGCGCGCGGTGCTGCCTTCTTTGGAGAACTCTTTCTGCTTGCCGGTGTAATACGGATGCGAAGCGGAAGAGACGTCGATAGTGACGTACGGCCAGTTTTCGCCATCGAGTTCAATGGTGCGATCGGTATTAATGGTCGAACCCACTTTAAAATAGGTGTTGGCACTCAGATCGTGGAACACCACGGTACGGTAGTTTGGATGGATGCCTGCTTTCATGATGCCCTCTCATGTAATGTTATACTATAACAATAATTATGCGCCGCACGGCAGAGCGGATCAAGTACAAAATGCAGCGACAGGCGAATTAATGAGAGTGGTTTGCATTAAGCGGATGAAGCAAAAGAAAAAGGCCGCATAAGCGGCCTTTGTGTTCAGCGGTAAGCGCTCACTGGGTTATCAGTGATGCTCAACCGGATGGCTGTGTTCCACATCTTCAGACTTCTTGCTGAAGCGGCGGCGAACCACCACGAAGAAGACAGGAACGAAGAAGATGGCCAGCACGGTAGCGGTAATCATCCCGCCCATAACGCCGGTACCTACCGCGTTCTGCGCGCCGGAGCCTGCACCGCTGCTGATAACCAGCGGCAGTACCCCGAGGATGAAGGCCAGCGAAGTCATCAGAATCGGGCGCAAACGCATGCGCACCGCTTCCAACGTGGCTTCTATCAGGCCTTTACCTTCTTTATCCATCAGGTCTTTGGCGAATTCCACTATCAAGATGGCGTTCTTCGCCGACAGGCCGATGGTGGTCAGCAGCCCCACCTGGAAGTAAACGTCGTTGTTCAAGCCGCGCATGGTGGCCGCCAGCAACGCGCCGATAACCCCCAGAGGCAGAACCAACATGACCGAGAACGGAATCGACCAGCTTTCATACAGCGCGGCCAGGCACAAGAACACCACCAGAATCGAGATGGCGTACAGGGCAGGGGCCTGGTTACCGGACAGACGTTCCTGGTAGGACATACCGGTCCAGTCGTAACCGATGCCGCTTGGCAGCTTGGAGGACAGCTCTTCCATCATGTTCATTGCTTCACCGGTACTTTTACCCGGTGCCGCCTGACCCAGAATTTCCATGGAAGGCAGGCCGTTATAACGTTCCAGACGCGGTGAACCGTACTCCCATTTCGCTGAAGAGAATGCGGAGAACGGAACCATCTGGCCACTGGTGCCACGGACAAACCACTTGTTGATGTCCTCAGGCAACATACGGAACGGTGCTTCAGCCTGCACGTAAACCTTCTTCACACGACCGCGGTCGATGAAGTCGTTCACGTACGAGCCACCCAACGCGGTGGTCAGCGTGCTGTTGATGGTGGTGATGCTGACACCCAACGCCTTGGCTTTTTCCTGATCGATAATCAGTTTGAACTGCGGCGTATCTTCCAGGCCGTTAGGACGCATGCCGACCAGCAGATCCGGATGCTGAGCCGCCATGCCCAACAGCTGGTTACGCGCTTCGGTCAGTTTCTCATGCCCCAGGCCACCCTGGTCAATCAGCTGGAAGTCAAAACCGGTAGCGGTACCCAATTCGATAATCGCAGGCAGGTTGAACGGGAATACCAGGCCGTCTTTAATTTGCGAGAACGCGCCCATGGCGCGGCCTGCAATTGCCGGCACTTTATTCTGCTCACCGCTACGCTCGGACCAGTCTTTCAGGCTGACGAACGACAGACCGTTGTTCTGGCCGTTACCGTTAAAGCCGAAGCCCGCAACGGTAAATACCGACACCACGTTGTCTTTTTCTTTGGTCATGAAGTAGTCGGTGACTTCTTGCAGCACCTTCGAGGTTCGAGCCTCGGTGGCGCCCGCAGGCAGCTGCACCATGGTCAGCAAGATGCCCTGGTCTTCTTCCGGCAGGAACGAGGACGGCAGGCGCAGGAACAGCAGGCCCATGCCGACGACGATTAGCAGGTAGATCACCAGATAGCGACCGGTGCTGCGCAGGATACTGGCTACGCTGTCGGTGTAGTGGTGGGTGCTCTTTTCGAACATGCGGTTAAACCAGCCGAAGAAGCCGGTTTTAGCCCCGTGATCGCCTTTCTGCACCGGTTTCAGCAGGGTGGCGCACAGCGCCGGCGTCAGAATCAACGCCACCAGCACCGACAGTGCCATCGCGGAAACGATGGTGATGGAGAACTGACGGTAGATCGCGCCGGTTGAACCGCCGAAGAATGCCATAGGTACGAATACCGCTGACAGCACCATGGCGATACCGACCAACGCACCCTGGATCTGCTCCATCGATTTCTTGGTCGCTTCTTTCGGCGGCAGCCCCTCTTCGGACATTACGCGCTCGACGTTCTCCACCACCACGATGGCGTCATCCACCAGCAAGCCTATCGCCAGCACCATGCCGAACATCGTCAGGGTGTTTATCGAGAAGCCAAAGGCCGCCAGTATCGCAAAGGTGCCCAGCAAGACGACCGGTACCGCGATGGTAGGGATCAGCGTCGCGCGGAAGTTCTGCAAGAACAGATACATGACCAGGAATACCAGCACGATCGCTTCGAACAGCGTTTTCACCACTTCGTTGATCGAAATCTTGACGAACGGGGTGGTGTCGTACGGATAAACCACTTTCATCCCCTGAGGGAAGAACGGCTGCATCTTGGTTAACGCGTCTTTTACCGCTTTGGCGGTATTCAGGGCGTTGGCGCCGGTAGCCAGTTTGATACCCAGACCCGCCGCCGGTTTGCCGTTGTAACGTGCGGTTACGGCATAGCTTTCGCCGCCACGCTCAATACGCGCTACGTCTTTCAGGCGAACCTGCGAGCCGTCCGTATTCACCTTAAGCAGAATTTTGCCGAACTCTTCAGGAGAGGTCAGACGGGTCTGCGCGATGATTGAGGCGTTAAGCTGCTGGCCCGGTACCGGTGGCATCCCACCCAATTGCCCTGCGGCGATCTGGTTGTTCTGCTCGGTGATGGCGGACGTCACATCCGTCGTGGTCAGTTGGAAATTGTTCAGCTTGCCCGGATCCAGCCAGATGCGCATGGCGTACTGTGCACCAAACAGTTGCACTTCACCCACACCTTGTGAACGGCTGATAGGATCCTTGATATTTGAGGCTACATAGTCCGCGATGTCGTCCTGAGTCATGTTCGGATCGTCGGAAATGAAGCCGGCTACCATCAGGAAGCTGCTGCTGGATTTTTCTACTTTCAGGCCTTGCTGCTGCACTTCTTGCGGTAACAGCGGCGTAGCCAGCGACAGTTTGTTCTGGACCTGAACCTGCGCGATGTCAGGGTCGGTGCCGGAGTTGAATGTCAGCGTAATGGTGACGCTACCAGAGGAATCACTGGTGGAGGACATGTACATCAGATTATCGATACCGTTCATGTTCTGTTCGATAATCTGGGTCACGGTGTCCTGCACCGTTTTTGCATCCGCGCCTGGATAGTTGGCGGAAATACTCACCGCCGGTGGTGCAATAGTGGGATACTGCGCGATCGGCAGTTTCATTATTGCAAGCACCCCCGCCAACATGACGATGATGGCGATTACCCAGGCGAAAATCGGGCGATCTATAAAGAACTTAGCCATGTCTTACCGGCTCCTTTTTATGACTTCTGCGCTTCAGACTGCGGCTGTTTTTGCGCCTGAGTGTCAACTTCCTGCACTTTTACCTGAGCGCCCGGGCGAACTTTCATCAGGCCGGTGACAATCACGCGATCGCCGGCTTTCAAACCGTCGGTAACCAGCCATTTGTCGCCGATAGCCTGATCCGCTTTCAGCGTACGCAACTCGACTTTATCGTCAGCGCCCACCACCATGGCGGTAGCTTCGCCGCGCGGGTTACGCGTCACGCCCTGTTGCGGTACCAGCAATGCATCGCTGCGAACGCCTTCGTCCAGACGGGCGCGAACGAACATCCCCGGCAACAGCGTATCGTTCGGGTTAGGGAACAATGCGCGAATGGTGATGGAACCGGTGGTTTCATCAACGGTAACGTCAGAGAATTCCAGCGTGCCTTCCTGGGCGTATTCCGTGCCGTTTTCCAGCAGCAATTTCACCTTGGCTTTGCCGTTTTCCTGTTTCAGCGCACCGCTGGCCAGTTCTTGCTTCAGACGCAGGAAATCGTTGCTTGACTGAGTCACGTCCACGTACATCGGATCCAGCTGTTGCACGGTAGACAGCGCGGTGGCTTGACCGTTGGAAACCAGCGCGCCTTCGGTCACGGCGGATTTGCCGATGCGGCCGGAGATCGGCGAGGTCACTTTGGTGTAAGCCAGGTTGATGCGTGCGGTTTCCACTGCGGCTTTCGAGGCCACCACGGCGGCTTCTGCCTGCTGCAGCGTGGAAACTGCGGTATCGTAATCCTGCTTACTGATGTAGTTGGTGCCCAGCAAGGGTTTGTAGCGGTTCACCGTTACGCGCGCGATCGACGCGCTGGCTTGAGATTTGGCCAGGTCGCCTTTGGCGCTGTCATAGGTTGCCTGATAGGTGGCGGGATCGATCTGATACAGGGAAAAACCTGCTTTGATGTCACTGCCTTCAACAAAATTGCGCTTCAGGATGATGCCGCTGACCTGAGGGCGAACTTCGGCGATACGATACGCAGCAGTGCGGCCAGGAAGATCGGTAGTAATGTTGAGAGGCTCGGCCTTCAATGTCACTACGCCCACTTCGGGAGCCGGTGGTTGGGCGCCTTGTTGTTGGGTTTCCTTATCGTTACATCCTGTAAGTACTAAGCTGCCTGAAAGCATCAGAACTGCCGCCAGAGGCGTTAACCCTCTGTTTTTGTTCATAGAAAAACCTCAAGTGTCCGATTTCAAAATGATCAATGGATCACAAGCTTTAAAACCCATTGCTGCGTTAATTATATGTGCGTGCTATGGTACATACATACGCGAATGTATGTAAATCACACTCCCCCGAAAAAACAACGCCATGGCACGAAAAACCAAACAGCAGGCGCTAGAAACTCGACAGCACATTCTTGATGCTGCGGTGCAGGAATTTTCTGAACGTGGCGTTTCTGCAACGTCACTGACAGATATTGCCACCGCTGCCGGTGTTACGCGTGGTGCTATTTATTGGCACTTCAAGAATAAGGTAGACCTGTTTAACGAAGTTTGGGAATTGTCAGAGTCGAAAATAGGCGATCTCGAAATAGAGTATCAGGCAAAGTACCCTGATAATCCACTGCGTATTTTACGTGAAATACTAATTTATATACTGACGGCGACGGTCGATGACGGCCGCCGGCGAGCGCTGATGGAAATCGTATTCCACAAATGCGAATTTGTCGGTGAAATGATGCCGCTGCAGGACGCGCGTAAAGTGCTTAGTTTGGAAGGCTACGAACGCATCGAGTCGGTGCTGCGCAATAGTATGCGCCACGGCCAACTTCCCGCCGATCTCAATACCCGCCGGGCGGCGATTATCCTGCGGGCTTATATCACTGGCCTGATGGAAAACTGGCTTTTTATGCCGGAAAGTTTTGATCTGAAAGCCGAAGCGGCAGCCCTGGTCGATTCATTCCTCGAAATGACCCAATTCTGCCCGACCTTAAGGGTCAAACCGGAAGAGCAGGCGGCCGAGCCGCACTGTGCCGACTGTCATCCTTAAAAGGAGATGCACCATGTCATCCGTTGTGTTGATCGCCAGTGGCGCGGCCTATGGCCAGGAATCACTGTTTAACGCCCTGCGTCTGGGCATTGCGCTGAAAGAGCAGCAGGCCGATCTCAATCTGAAACTGTTTTTGATGTCGGACGCGGTGGTGGCCGGCCTCGCCGGGCAACAGCCGCACGAAGGTTATCATTTGCAGCAGATGCTGGAGATCCTCACCGCGCAGCAAGTGCCGGTAAAATTGTGTAAAACCTGCGCCGACGCGCGTGGCGTCAGCCGGTTGCCGCTGGCTGACGGGGTGGAAATCGGTACGCTGGTGGAACTGGCGCAATGGACGCTGGCCGCCGAGAAAGTATTGACGTTCTGATCCCGCTACATCTGTACATCACCAGCAACGTTTTTCTTATTCGTTGGCTATCTGCGATCGTGATAATCTTTCGGCTTCATTATTGATTCGAAGTCAAATCATGCATCGCAGGTTAGCTAAACGTCCTTTTCTGACGTTACCCTCGTTCTTCGGGGGGGATATCTCCCGCGCCCTCGTTCTGTTTTTATTGATCGCCATTTGTGCGGTCTGCCAGCCTGTTGCCCATGCGGCGTTGAACGGCGATGCGCCGTCGCGCAGTGAAATTCAAAACCAGCTTGATGCGCTTAATAAGCAGAAGACGCTGACGCCGGTCAATAAGCTCACCCAGCAGGATCTGACCCGCACGCTCGAACTGCTGGACGCCATCGAACGCGTCAAACAGGATGGCGCCGAGCTTAAACAGCAGTTGCAGTTGGCACCGGGCAAGCTACGCCAGGTGACCGAAGATCTGGATGCGCTGAAAGTCCCTGTGGATAGCGCGGCCGCCAGAGCCGATCTGCTGCCGCTCTCCCTGCGCCAACTGGAAACCCGCCTTTACCAGACGCTGGACGAACTGCAAACCGCGCAGGAAAACCTCTCCGCCTATAACAGCCAACTGGTTTCGCTGCAGACCCAGCCGGAACGGGTGCAAAGCAGCATGTATACCGCGTCACAGCGTCTGCAGGAGATCCGTAACCAGCTCAACGATCAGACGCCGGGCCAAAACTCGCTGCGCGACAGCCAGCAGGTGATGTTGGCAACGGAGCAGGTGTTGCTCAATGCGCAGATTGATCTGCAGCGCAGGAGCCTGGAAGCCAACACCACCTTGCAGGACCTGCTGCAGAAACAGCGCGATTACACCACCGGACACATCGACGCGTTGGACCGATCGGTGCAGTTGCTGCAAGAAGTGGTTAACAGCAAACGCCTGACGCTGTCTGAAAAAACCGCCAAAGAGGCGCAGAATCCGGAAGACGCCACGGACATCCAACAGGATAAGCTGGTCAGTAAAGAGCTGGACGTCAATCGCCAACTCAGCCAGCGGCTGATTGCCGCTACGGAAGAGAGCAACATACTGTTTCAACAGAATATCCGGGTAAAGAACTGGCTCGATCGCGGCCTGCAGTCGGAGCGTAACCTGAAGGAGCAGATCCAGGTGCTGAAAGGCAGTCTGGTGTTGTCGCGCATTCTGTATCAGCAACAGCAAAACTTGCCGCAGGGCACGCTGGTGGCGGATATGGGCACGCGAATCGCCGATTTGCGCCTGGAGCAGTTTGATATCAACCAGCAGCGCGACGACCTGTTCAAGGGCGACGACTACATCAATAAGCTGCTTGTCGACAGCAAAGAGAAAGCCAGTGCGGACGTGCTCGATGCGCTGAACGAAATCGTCGATATGCGCCGTGAGCTGTTGGATCAGTTGAATAAGCAGCTCAGCAACCAGCTTGCGCAGTCGATCAGCTTGCAGATTAACCAGCAGCAACTGACCAGCGTTTACAGCTCGTTGCAAGATACGCTGACCCAGCAGATATTCTGGGTTAACAGCAACAAACCGATCGATCTGGCGTGGTTGAAAGCCTTGCCGGGCGCGGTCAAAGATCAGATTGCCGCACTCGATTTCAAACTGGACACCGGCAAAATGCTGCAGGGCGGGTTGAATGCGTTGGTGTTCCTCATCCCGATGCTGATTCTGATAGCCCTGCTGCGCTGGCGCTACAAGCTGATCGATACGCACCTGCAAAAGCTGGCTAATGATGTCGGGCAGCTAAAACGCGATAGCCAACTGCACACGCCGAAGGCCATTATGCTGACCTTGCTGAAAGTGCTGCCCGGCTCGGCGCTGCTGCTTGGTGCCGGTTTCTGGTGTTACCGCGCGGAAATCGGCCTCAGCGATTTTCTGTGGGCACTGTCGCAACAGCTGGCGCTGTTCTGGCTGATTTTCGGCTTTACCTACCGTACGCTGGCGCCAGGCGGCGTTACCGAGCGCCACTTCAACTTTTCCACCGGACTGTGCGCGCACTACCGCCGGCAGACCCTGCGCCTGGGGTTGGCGCTGCTGCCGCTGATCTTCTGGTCGGTGCTGGGCGAGAAAGCGCCGCTGCGGCTGGTGGAGGATGTTATCGGCCAGGTGGTGGTGATGCTGACGCTGGCGCTGCTTGCCGTGCTGGTGTTTCCGCTGTGCCGCGACGGCTGGCGCGAGAAAGGTTCGCACGCGGTGCAACTGGTGATCATCACCGCCATTGCCGCCACGCCGCTAATCCTGCTCGGCCTGATGTTCGCCGGTTATTTCTACACCACGTTGCGTCTGGCCGGCCGCTGGATCGACAGCCTGTATCTGTTCTTCCTGTGGAACATCGTTTATCTGACCGCCATTCGCGGCCTGAGCGTTGCGGCTCGTCGCTTGGCTTACCGCCGCGCGCTGGCGCGTCGCCAGAGTCTGGCGAAAGAGGGGGCAGAAGGCGGGGAACCTGTCGAGGAGGCGCCTTTGGCGCTGGATCAGATCAACCAGCAGTCGCTGCGCCTGACCACCATGGCGCTGTTCATCATCTTTGCCTGCGCTTTCTACGGCATTTGGTCAGATCTGGTGACGGTGATTTCGTATCTGGACAGCATCACGCTGTGGCATTACACCACCACCGTTGCCGGCGGCAGCGTGCCGCAGGCGGTGACGCTGGGCAACATGATGGTGGCCATCGCGGCGGTGATCGTCGCCTATGTCATGACGCGCAACCTGCCCGGTCTGCTGGAGGTGGTGGTGCTGTCGCGGCTGCAACTGCGACAAGGGGCGTCTTACGCCATCACCACCATACTGACCTACCTGATCACCACCGTGGGCGCCGTTACCGCGCTCGGATCGCTGGGCGTGTCCTGGGACAAGCTGCAATGGCTGGCCGCCGGGTTGACCGTCGGTCTGGGCTTCGGCCTGCAGGAGATTTTCGCCAACTTTGTTTCTGGCCTGATCATTCTGTTCGAGCGGCCGATCCGCATCGGCGACACCATTACTATCGGCACCTTCTCCGGTTCGGTCAGCAAAATCCGCATTCGCGCCACCACCATTACCGATTTCGATCGTAAAGAGGTGATCATCCCGAACAAGGCGTTCGTTACCGAGCGGCTGATCAACTGGTCGCTGTCAGACACCATTACTCGGGTGTTGATCAAGGTTGGGGTGGCGTACGGTTCCGATCTGGACAAGGTGAAAGCGGTGCTGTTGCAGGCTGCGCATGATAACCCGCGGGTGATGACCGATCCGGAACCGCAGGTTTTCTTCCTTAACTTCGGCGCCAGCACGCTGGATCACGAATTGCGTCTTTATGTTCGTGAATTGCGTGACCGCAGCTATACCGTCGATGAGCTGAACCGCTCGATCGATCGCCTGTGCCGGGAGAACGACATTAATATCGCCTTCAACCAGCTGGAGGTGTATTTGCACAACCAGCAGGGTAACGAGGTACAGGAAGTGAAACGGACGCTGTCGCAGGATGGGGGCAGCCCGTCGGCTGGATAATGGGATGAAAGCGAGGGTTCAGTTCAATTCAAGGCTGAACCCTTTTTACTGCCCGGCGGGCAGGTAGGGCGTGGTGACGCCGTTGCGTTGCAGTTTTTCCTGATAGTCCCGTTTGACAATATCCAGCGCCGCCAGCGCGATGGCTGGATCGATCTCGTTACATTCCAGCAGGTAAATCAGGTCTACCGCCAGCTGCAATTCTGGTGAGGCATTATCTAGAGACATAAAACCAACATTTTTGTTTAGTAGTTGAATGAATAAGGTGTCGCTTCGGCTGAGTATAGTGAACAAGGCGCGCGGCAGGGAATAATCATTAAAGTATTGTGATAAATCTTCAAAAACCGTTTTCTTTACGCTCGATGCTGCGCTCAATGCGCGCCAGCGCCTGTCGGCAACGCACCAACCTGCCTTCCAATGCCGCCAATTCGTGCTGCAATTTTTGCTGCGCTGCGAATGTGGTCTGCCTGCCCAGCAGGCTTTCCCGATCCTGAATCATCGACATTAACCGGCGTTCATAATCCTGATGTTCGGCCAGCTTGTGATACAAATCGACCGCCACCACTTCTTTCGGCTGATTTTTACGGCGCAACGCCTGTGTCGCCAGTTCGCGCTGCAGAGCGGTGATCTGGGCCACCAGCTTCTCTGCCAGAAAGGCGACCTGACTGATGCGGCTGTCGTTGGCTGCCGTCTGCAACTGGGCGAAGTTCCTTTGCACTTCTGCCAGATAATCACGCAGCCGGGTGCCGCGATTGGAAAACAGCGCGGCGTCAAAGCGCGCCTGAGGGATAGGGGCGTCGCCACGCGGCGTGACCTCGGCGGCCAAGGCCGCGATCTGCTGTTCTAACACCTGTAATAGACGGTGAGTGCTCACGTTGGCTCCATTCAAATTTCACAGGGCTCAGCTTGCCCGCGATCCCGCCGTGAAACAAGCGCGGCGCGCATATTCCGGCCATTGCGGCTGGTGGCGCAGGGGATGACGGTGATAAAGTAACGCCAGACAGACTAGCGGACAAGGGCTCGCATGACGCGTTGGTTATTGATTATCCTCGGTTGGTTGGCGGTGGTACTGGCGACGCTGGGCGTGGTGCTGCCGCTGCTGCCGACCACGCCATTTCTGCTGCTGGCCGCCTGGTGTTTTGCCCGCTCATCGCCGCGTTTTCACCATTGGCTGCTGTATCGTTCCTGGTTCGGCCCTTATCTGCGCCATTGGCAACAGCATCGTGCGTTGCCGCCAGGGGCCAAAGGGAAGGCGGTAGCGGTGATTGTGCTGACGTTTGCGGTTTCGCTGTGGCTGGTTAAACTCTGGTGGGTGCGCGGGGTGTTGTTGCTGATGCTGGCTATTCTGCTGACCTTTATGCTGCGTCTGCCGGTTGTTGATCTGCCGCAACAAAAACAGCGCTGATCCTGTCTTATTATGCCCTGGGGCTTTCAAGTCGGCCGCTCCTGCACATTCATGCGCTCGCGGCATTTACGCATCCCTCTATAACGCAGCCAGGCGATCCGCTCGCTCATCCTCAGAGGCTTGCTCAGGCAAGTCACTGGCGATGGGCGAGTGCGGATAACAACGCTGTAACTTGAAAGATGACGGGGATGGTTGCATTTGTCCGCCAGTTTGCATAGATTTGGGCGTTTTCGTGCGCGAGTTGCTTCCCATTCCTTCTTTATATCGGGCTGGGTGACGCAGTTTGCGCGCAAGTCTTCAGGTAGTTTTATCAGGCAACAATTATGACCGCTACTGCGCAGCAGCTTCAGTTTATTAAAGACAGTATCAAAACCATTCCGGATTACCCGAAGCCGGGCATACTGTTCCGTGACGTCACCAGCCTGCTGGAAAACCCGCTGGCTTACGCGGCCAGCATTGAATTGCTGGTTGAGCGCTACCGCGATGCGGGCGTGACCAAAGTGGTGGGCACCGAAGCGCGCGGTTTCCTGTTCGGCGCTCCGGTGGCGTTGGCGTTGGGCGTGGGTTTTGTGCCGGTACGCAAGCCGGGCAAGCTGCCGCGTGCGACCCTCAGCGAGAGCTATGAGCTGGAATACGGCACCGATCAATTGGAAATCCACACCGACGCCATCGTGGCCGGCGATAAAGTGCTGGTGGTTGACGATCTGCTGGCGACCGGCGGTACCATTGAGGCCACCGCGAAACTGATCCGCCGTCTGGGCGGGGAAGTTAAAGACGCCGCTTTCATCATCAATCTGCCGGAGCTCGGCGGTGAAGCGCGTTTAAATAAGCAGGGCATCGAATGCTACAGCCTGGTCTGCTTCGCAGGCCACTGATCCTGCATTGTCCCAATGCCACAACGGCCTCGCGGATCGCCGCGGGGCTGTGTTAGCATGACCCTCTAGATTCCTCGACTTCTCCGGTATTAATGAGCTATCAGGTTCTTGCCCGTAAGTGGCGCCCTCAAACGTTTGCAGATGTTGTCGGACAAGAACACGTCCTGACGGCGCTGGCCAACGGCCTCTCGCTGGGGCGGATTCATCACGCCTATCTGTTTTCAGGCACGCGCGGCGTGGGTAAAACCACCATTGCGCGCCTGCTGGCCAAAGGCCTGAACTGTGAAACCGGCATCACCGCGACCCCGTGCGGCCAATGCGATAACTGCCGCGAGATTGAGCAGGGGCGTTTTGTCGATCTGATCGAGATCGACGCCGCGTCCAGAACCAAGGTGGAAGACACCCGCGATCTGCTGGATAACGTCCAATACGCGCCCGCCCGCGGCCGTTTCAAAGTTTACCTGATTGACGAAGTGCACATGCTCTCGCGTCACAGCTTCAATGCGCTGTTGAAAACGCTGGAAGAGCCGCCTTCGCACGTGAAGTTCCTGCTGGCGACCACCGATCCGCAAAAGCTGCCGGTGACCATTCTGTCACGCTGCCTGCAATTCCATCTCAAAGCGCTGGATGTCGATCAGATCCGCAACCAACTGGAAACGGTGTTGCAGGCGGAGAACATCACCAGCGATCAACGTGCGTTGCAACTGTTGGCGCGCGCCGCCGACGGCAGTATGCGCGACGCGCTCAGCCTGACCGACCAGGCGATTGCCATGGGGCAAGGTCAGGTGACGACCGCCACCGTCAGTCAGATGCTGGGCACGCTGGACGACGAACAGCCGTTGGCCATCCTTGAGGCGCTGGTTAGCGCAGACGGCGAAAAGGTCATGGCGCAGGTCGCGCAGGCGGCTTCTCGCGGCGTAGATTGGGAGAATTTGCTGATCGAGACGCTGGCGCTGTTGCACCGCATTGCGATGGTGCAATTGCTGCCGTCGGTACTGGATAATCATTACGCCGCTATTGAACAAAGGCTGCGTGAACTGGCGCGTACCTTGCCGCCGACTGACGTACAGCTTTATTACCAAACGCTGCTGGTAGGGCGCAAAGAGCTGGCTTTTGCGCCGGATCGTCGCATGGGGGTTGAGATGACCCTGCTGCGTGCGTTGGCGTTTCACCCGAAAGCGGTGATCCCGGAGCCGGTGGCGCCGGTGCAAATTGCCCCTGCGCAGATGGCGCAGCCGCGGGCCCCCTCTGCCCAGCCGCCACAGTTTCAGGACGCGCCACCGCCGTTAGGGCAGGCCGCACCGCAGAACAATCCACCGGCGAACCTACCGGATGCCACCGCGCAGTTATTAAAAGCGCGCACCCAACTGCTGCGGCAGGGAGCATCCACACCAAAAAAGAATGAGCCGGCGGCGCCAGGAAAAGCGCGGCCGGCAAACTCAGCACTGGAGCGTTTGGCTTCAGTGACTGAGCGCAGCCAGCAGCGCCTGGCGGAAAAACAGGTGCAGGAAAAACCGGCCAAACCGGAAGCCTACCGTTGGCGGGCGCTGACCGAGCCGGAAGCGGAGCCGGAACCTCTGGCGACGCCGAAAGCGTTGCGCACCGCACTTGAGCATGAGAAAACGCCCGAGCTGTCGGCCAAGCTGGTGGTCGAGTCGCTTGAGCGTGATCCCTGGGCGGCAGAGATCGATAAGCTGAAAATCCCGAAACTGGTGCAGCAACTGGCGTTGAACGCCGTGAAACAACAGCTGGAACCAGGCAAAATTTGTCTCCGCCTGCGGTCTTCGCAGCGCCATCTGAACTCGCCTTCGGCGCAGAAGGTGCTGACTGACGCGCTCAGCGAGTTGTACGGCAGCCCGGTTGAGTTGACCGTGGTGGAAGACGATAATCCGGCGGAGCGGACTCCGCTGGAGTGGCGGCAAGCCATTTATGAAGAAAAACTGGCGCAGGCGCGCCAGTCCATCGTTGCGGATACCAATATCCAGACGCTGCGCCGCTTCTTCGACGCGGATCTGGATGAAGAGAGTATTCGCCCCCTTTAAACGCTGCGCAAAGTGCGCGGCCCTAGCGACGAGAGACGACTATGTTTGGTAAAGGCGGTCTGGGCAACCTGATGAAGCAAGCCCAGCAAATGCAAGAAAAAATGCAACAGATGCAGGAAGAAGTCGCCAAATTGGAAGTGACTGGCGAATCTGGTGCAGGCCTGGTGAAAGTCACCATTAACGGCGCGCACAACTGCCGTCGCGTGGAGATCGATCAAAGCCTGATGGAAGACGATAAAGAGATGCTGGAAGACCTGATCGCCGCTGCGTTTAACGACGCCGCGCGCCGCATCGACGAAACCCAGAAAGAGAAGATGGCGTCTGTTTCCAGCGGCATGCAATTGCCACCTGGCTTTAAGATGCCGTTCTGATGCAAACCAGCCCGCTCCTTGAAACATTAATGGAGGCGTTGCGCTGCCTGCCGGGCGTTGGCCCGAAGTCAGCCCAGCGCATGGCGTTCCAACTGCTGCAGCGCGATCGCAGCGGCGGAATGCGCTTGGCGCAGGCGCTGACCCGAGCCATGTCGGAAATTGGCCACTGTGCCGATTGCCGCACTTTCACCGAGCAGGATATCTGCACCATTTGCGCCAATCCACGCCGTCTGCAAAACGGCCAGATCTGCGTGGTGGAAAGCCCGGCCGATATTCATGCCATCGAGCAGACCGGTCAGTTCGCCGGGCGCTACTTTGTGCTGATGGGCCACCTGTCGCCGATGGATGGCATCGGGCCCGGCGATATCGGTCTGGATCGGTTGGAGCAACGGCTGGAAAAGGAAAGCATTACCGAAGTGATCCTGGCCACTAACCCGACGGTGGAAGGCGACGCAACCGCCAACTACATCGCCGAGATGTGCGGCCAGTATGGCGTGCTCGCCAGCCGCATTGCCCACGGCGTGCCGGTGGGCGGCGAGTTGGAGATGGTCGACGGCACCACGCTGTCGCATTCGCTGGCCGGCCGCAACGTCATCAAGTTTTGATGTTTTCCCAGGCGGGGCCCATGCGGCCCCGTTATTCCCCCGCAAAAATTTCCCGCCAGCCGCTTGAAAAACAACGCGCTTGTCCCCATTTACTCCTCATTGTCCGATTTTGGCAGCCACTGTCTTTGAGGTAATCTGAGTATGAAAGGTCAAGAAACCCGCGGTTTCCAGTCTGAAGTAAAACAACTGCTTCATTTGATGATTCATTCGCTGTACTCCAATAAAGAAATTTTCCTGCGCGAGCTGATCTCCAACGCCTCAGACGCCGCCGACAAGCTGCGCTTCCGCGCGCTGTCTGCGCCTGAGTTGTATGAAGGCGACGGCGAGCTGCGTGTGCGCCTATCCTTCGATAAAGATCAGCGCACGCTGACCATTGCCGATAACGGCATCGGCATGAGCCGCGATGAAGTGATCGAGAACCTCGGCACCATCGCCAAATCTGGCACTAAATCATTCCTGGAATCTATCGGTTCCGACCAGGCCAAAGACAGCCAGTTGATCGGCCAGTTCGGCGTCGGTTTCTATTCGGCGTTCATCGTGGCGGATAAAGTCACCGTGCGCACCCGTGTCGCCGGCGCAGCGGCGGATCAGGGCGTGTTCTGGGAGTCTGCCGGCGAAGGCGATTACACTATTGCCGATGACACCAAAGAAGATCGCGGCACCGAGATCACCTTGCATCTGCGCGAAGGCGAAGATGAATACCTCGATGCCTGGCGTCTGCGCTCGGTGATTGGCAAATACTCCGATCACATCGCGCTGCCGGTTGAAATTGAAAGCAAAAACGAAGAAGACGGCACCGTCACCTGGGAAAAAATCAACAAGGCGCAGGCCCTGTGGACCCGCAGCAAGGCGGACGTCACCGACGAAGAATACAAAGAGTTCTACAAGCACATCGCTCACGACTTTACCGATCCGCTGAGCTGGAGCCACAACCGGGTAGAAGGCAAGCAGGAATATACCAGCCTGCTGTATATCCCGGCGCAGGCTCCGTGGGACATGTGGAACCGCGATCATAAACACGGCCTGAAGCTGTACGTGCAGCGCGTGTTTATCATGGACGACGCCGAGCAGTTCATGCCGAACTACCTGCGCTTCGTGCGTGGCCTGATAGATTCCAACGATCTGCCGCTGAACGTTTCGCGTGAAATTCTGCAAGACAGCCGCGTGACGCAAAACCTGCGCGGCGCGCTGACCAAGCGCGTACTGCAGATGCTGGAAAAACTGGCCAAAGACGATGCTGAAGGCTACCAGAAGTTCTGGCAGCAGTTCGGCCTGGTGCTGAAAGAAGGCCCGGCAGAAGACGGCGGCAACAAAGAAGCCATCGCCAAGCTGCTGCGCTTCGCTTCTACCCAGGGCGACAGCTCGGCGCAAACCGTCTCGCTGGAAGAGTACGTCGGGCGCATGGCGGAAGGGCAGGATAAAATTTATTACATCACTGCCGACAGTTATGCCGCCGCGAAGAGCAGCCCGCACCTGGAGCTGTTCCGCAAGAAAGGCATCGAAGTGCTGCTGCTTTCCGATCGCATCGACGAATGGATGATGAGCTACCTGACCGAATTCGACGGCAAGCCATTCCAGTCGGTCAGCAAGGCGGACGAAGCGCTGGACAAGCTGGCGGATGAAACCGAAGAGCAGAAAGCCGCCGAAAAGCAGCTGGAGCCGTTTGTCGACCGTGTGAAGACGCTGCTGGGCGATCGCGTGAAGGACGTGCGTTTGACGCACCGCCTGACCGATACGCCGGCCATTGTCACCACCGGTGCCGATGAAATGAGCACCCAGATGGCAAAACTGTTTGCCGCTGCGGGCCAGGAAGCGCCGGAAGTGAAATACATTTTCGAGTTAAATCCGGAGCATGCGTTGGTCAAACGCGCATCCGATGTGGGTGATAACGAACAATTTGCCGAATGGATCGATCTGCTGATGGATCAGGCGCTGCTGGCTGAACGCGGCACGCTGGAAGATCCAAACCAGTTTATCCGTCGTATGAATAAGTTGTTGTCGGCCTAATTCCCGGCTTATGCGCCCTTAACCCTGTGGTTAAGGGCGCATTCTTTGCTTTTCTCCCTGATTTTCCTGTTTTACCCGCCTTGTTGTCCCTGTCGTTCCGCAATCGATTTCCTTGCGTACCTTGAGCCAGCCCCCCCGGAAATGGTATGGTTGAGCGTTTTCGCAATTTTATAAAAACTACATAGCAAGGGGATTTACGCAATGCGTATCATTCTGCTGGGCGCTCCGGGCGCTGGTAAAGGTACTCAGGCTCAATTCATCATGGAGAAATACGGTATTCCGCAAATCTCCACCGGTGATATGTTGCGCGCAGCCGTGAAGGCCGGCAGTGAGCTGGGCAAGCAGGCGAAAGAAATCATGGACGCCGGCAAGCTGGTGACCGATGAGCTGGTGATTGCACTGGTTAAAGAACGCATCACTCAGGAAGATTGCCGCAACGGCTTCCTGCTGGATGGTTTCCCGCGCACCATTCCACAGGCTGATGCGATGAAAGAAGCCGGCATCAACGTGGACTACGTGCTGGAATTCGCCGTGCCGGACGAACTGATCGTCGATCGCATCGTTGGCCGCCGCGTACATGCGCCGTCTGGCCGCGTGTATCACGTTAAATTCAATCCGCCGCAGGTGGAAGGCAAAGACGACGTGACCGGCGAAGAGCTGACCACCCGTAAAGACGATCAGGAAGAAACCGTGCGCAAGCGCCTGGTGGAATACCATCAGATGACCGCACCGCTGATTTCCTATTACAGCAAAGAAGCGCAAGCAGGCCACACCCAATACCGTAAAATCGACGGCACCCGTAAAGTGACCGAAGTGAGCGCTGAACTGGCGACCATCCTCGGCTGATCGATTTTTCATTGCTGTGCATAGCGCCAGGCCTTAGGTCTGGCGTTTTTTTTATCTGGCGACAGAGGCGCCGCCTGTTGCTGATATCGGTTTCGGTGCAGCGCTTTTCCGCTACAATAGACGCCATTAATTGACGTTAACGCCCTGATCCAGAACGGGGGTTAGCCTGTAAGGCATCAAGGGGAGCTGAGATGAAGCAAGAGAAACACGGGGTATTGCTGGTGAACCTGGGCACGCCGGATGCTCCGACCTCGTCGGCGGTAAAACGCTATCTGAAGGAATTCCTCAGCGACGACCGCGTAGTCGATACTTCACCGCTGATCTGGTGGCCTATCCTTAATGGCGCGATCTTGCCGCTCCGATCGCCGCGCGTCGCCAAGCTGTATCAGTCGGTATGGATGGACGAAGGCTCGCCGCTGCTGGTCTACAGCCGCCGTCAGCAACGCGCGCTGGCCGCACGCATGCCGAACACCCCGGTAGAGCTGGGCATGAGCTACGGTTCGCCGAGCCTGGTGGAAGCGATAGACAAGCTGTTGGCGCAGGGCGTAACCAATCTGGTGGTATTGCCGCTGTATCCGCAATACTCCTGTTCGACCAGTGCGGCGGTGTGGGATGGCGTGGCTCGCGTGCTGAAAGGCTACCGCCGCCTGCCGTCGATAGGCTTTATCCGCGACTACGCAGAGCACCCGGCCTATATTGCCGCGCTGCGCCAGAGCGTTGAACGCTCGTTCGCCGAGCACGGCCAGCCGGATCGGCTGGTGTTGTCTTTCCACGGCATTCCCAAGCGTTATGCCCGCCTCGGCGACGATTATCCGCAACGCTGCGAAGATACGCTGCGTGCCTTAACCGCCACGCTGCCGCTGGCACCGGACAGGGTGATGATGACCTACCAGTCGCGCTTTGGCCGCGAACCCTGGCTGACGCCTTACACCGATGAAACCCTGAAAAGCTTGCCGGCGCAGGGCATCAAGCATATTCAGCTGATTTGCCCCGGCTTCTCGGCGGACTGCCTGGAAACGCTGGAAGAAATCAAAGAGCAGAACCGCGAGATCTTCCTCAAGGCCGGCGGTGAGAAGTTCGAGTATATAGCCGCGCTGAACGACGAACCGGCGCATATCGATATGATGCAGCAACTGGTGGCTCAGCGCTTCTGATCGTCATGCAACCCCCTCAATCAGGCAGAAATGTGCTAACATTTTCTGCCTGATAATAGCCACTGCCGCCAATCACATGAAATTTCCTGGTAAACGTAAGTCCAAACACTATTTTCCGGTGAACGCTCGCGATCCGCTCTTGCAGCAAGTTCAGCCTGAAAATGAAGTCAGCACCTCTTATATCGTCGGCATCGACCAGACGCTGGTGGATATCGAAGCAAAAGTGGATGACGCGTTTATCCAACGCTACGGCTTGAGCCTGGGGCATTCTCTGGTGATTGAGGATGACGTCGCCGAGGCACTGTATCAGGAGCTAAGCGAAAACAATCTGATCGACCATCAGTTCGCCGGCGGCACCATCGGCAATACTCTGCACAACTATTCGGTGCTGGCGGATGACCGTTCGGTCCTGCTTGGCGTCATGTGCAGCAACATTAAAATCGGCAGCTACGCTTACCGTTATTTGTGCAATACCTCGAGCCGCACCGATCTTAACCACCTGCAGGCGGTTGACGGCGCTATTGGCCGCTGCTTCACCTTGATCACAGAAAGCGGCGAACGCACTTTCGCCATCAGCCCCGGGCAGATGAACCAACTGCGGCCGGAGAGCGTGCCGGAAGAGGTGATCGCAGGTGCATCGGCGCTGGTACTGACGTCGTATCTGGTGCGCTGCAAGGAGGGGGAGCCGATGCCTGCCGCCACCATGCAAGCCATAGAATTTGCCAAAAAACACGACGTGCCGGTGGTGCTGACGCTGGGCACCAAGTATGTGATCGCCGATAACCCGCAGTGGTGGCGCGATTTCCTGAAGCAGCATGTGTCGATTCTGGCGATGAACGAAGACGAAGCGCTGGAGCTGACCGGGCTGAGCGATCCGCTCACCGCCTCTGATATGGCGCTCGAGTGGGTGGATTTAGTGCTGTGCACCGCCGGGCCAAACGGCCTGTATATGGCGGGTTACACTGAAGAGGCCAACAAGCGGGAAACCCAACATCCGTTGTTGCCGGGGCATATCGCCGAATTTAACCGTTATGAGTTCAGCCGTGCCATGCGTCGTGAAAGCTGCGAGAGCCCGTTCCGCATCTATTCGCATATCGCGCCGTACATGGGCGGGCCGGAGAAAATCATGAATACCAACGGCGCCGGCGACGGCGCGCTGTCGGCGTTGTTGCATGATATCGCCGCCAACGGTTTTCACCGCAATAACGTGCCGAATTCCAGCAAACATGTGCGCAGCTACCTGACGTATTCCTCGTTGGCGCAGGTGTGCAAATATGCCAATCGCGTCAGCTATCAGGTGCTGAACCAGCATTCACCGCGCCTGACGCGTGGCCTGCCGGAACGGGAAGACAGCCTGGAAGAGTCTTACTGGGAACGGTAAAAAGCAAAAGGTCCGGCAAGCCGGACCTTTTTGATCACCGTGACCCGTCCTGAATAGCGTTGACACATTTTACTCACGCACA
>NZ_JBQZFU010000005.1:0-307746 GCF_052692135.1 Serratia sp. TSA_7 | reverse complement strand
CTACGCTTTTCACCCGAAGAGTCAAGCGTTTATTTCGCTTTTCTCTTACCGACCTGGCGACTGGTTCTCGTTAGAGGAGTCGTTGTTCCCGGTCAGTGGAGGCGCATTATAGGGAGTTCTCAGAAGGCCGCAACCCCTAAATGCAAAAAACTTTTCAAGCGCGGATTTTTTCGGCAAAACGCTGCACAAGCCAGCGATTCCGTCACTTTTTCCGGCAAACAGCCACAAAAGCTGGCGATCTGTAGAGTAAAATAAGAATAACGATGTCAGTAAGGACCCGCAGCCATGCAATTTAACGCTCAACAACAGGCCGCCCAACGTAACCTTTCTTATCTGCTTGCAGAGAAACTCGGCCAACAAATTCTGGCTGGCGATTATCAGGCGGGCAGTATCTTGCCCGGAGAGATGGAGCTGGGAGAACAATTCGGCGTTAGCCGCACGGCCGTGCGCGAAGCAGTAAAGATGCTGGCAGCCAAAGGTATGCTGTTGCCACGCCCGCGCATCGGTACCCGGGTGATGCCGCAAAGCCAGTGGAATTTTCTCGATCAGGATTTACTGACCTGGTGGATGACCCGGGAAAACTTCGATCAGGTGATGCAACACTTCCTTATATTGCGCACGTCATTGGAACCGCAGGCCTGCTCACTGGCTGCGACTAACGCCAGCGCTCAGCAAACCGCGCTTCTGGCCGAATTGATGGCAGAGATGCGCGCGCTGCATACCCAGTTTGACCGCGAGCACTGGATCCAGGTCGATACCCAATTCCACCAGCTTATCTATAAAGCCAGCGGCAACCCGTTCCTGACATCATTCGCCAACCTGTTCAGTTCGGTGTACCAAAGCTACTTCCGCGCCATTACCGGCAACGAAGTGATTAAGCTCCAACACCATCAGGCTATCGTAGATGCGATACTGGCCGGTGACGGCCCCCAGGCGTTAACCGCATGCCAGGTTTTACTTAAAGAGAAAGACTGACTCATCCCCTACTTATATATAGAGAAGAAAGGTGAGAGAGACGGATACGACAGTTAACCAGGACCGACAATGACCAAATCCGCGCGTAGTATGGCAGGACTACCCTGGATCGCCGCAATGGCGTTCTTTATGCAGGCGTTGGACGCCACCATTCTCAACACCGCATTGCCGGCGATCGCCCACAGTCTGGATCGCTCGCCATTGGCAATGCAGTCTGCCGTGATCAGCTATACGCTGACGGTCGCCATGCTGATCCCGGTCAGTGGCTGGCTGGCGGACCGCTTCGGCACGCGTCGAGTATTTATCCTCGCGGTGTCGCTGTTTACCCTCGGCTCACTGCTGTGTGCGCTTTCCCCTACGTTGAGCGTGCTGGTGACCTCACGCGTCATTCAGGGGATCGGCGGCGCGATGATGATGCCGGTAGCGCGTCTGGCGCTGCTGCGCGCCTACCCGCGCAGCGAACTATTGCCGGTACTGAACTTCGTGACCATGCCGGGGCTGGTTGGGCCGATCATGGGGCCGCTACTGGGCGGCTGGCTGGTGACCTACGCCACCTGGCATTGGATTTTCCTGATTAATATCCCGATAGGCCTGCTCGGCATCTTCTATGCGCGTAAATACATGCCGGACTTCACCACCCCCAAGCGCCGTTTCGATCTCATTGGTTTTATGTTGTTTGGCCTGAGTCTGGTGCTGGTTTCCACCGGGCTTGAGCTGTTCGGCGAACGGGTCCTGGCCAGCTATATCTCGCTGGGCATCTTGCTTAGCGGCGTGGTGATGCTGTTCGGTTATATCGCTCATGCCCGCAGACATCCCCAACCGCTGATTGGTCTGGATTTGTTCAAGACCCGCACCTTCTCGGTGGGCATCGCCGGCAACGTCGCCTCGCGCCTGGGTACAGGCTGCGTGCCATTCCTGATGCCGCTGATGCTGCAAGTGGGCTTCGGTTACTCTGCGATTATCGCCGGCTGCATGATGGCGCCGACCGCCGTAGGTTCGCTGATGGCAAAATCCACCGTCACCCAAGTGCTGCGCTGGTTCGGTTACCGCAAGACGTTGGTTGGCATCACTGTGATTATCGGCGTGTTGATTGCCCAGTTCGCGCTGCAAAGCCCGGGGATGCCGCTGTGGTTGATGATCTTGCCGCTGTTCGTTCTGGGCATGGCGATGTCTACGCAATTCACCGCCATGAATACCATCAGCCTGGCGGATTTGAACGATGCCAATGCCAGCTCCGGCAACAGCGTGCTGGCGGTCACCCAACAGCTTTCCATCAGCTTCGGCGTGGCGATCAGCGCGGCAGTGTTGCGTTTCTACGAGTCAATGTCGCTCGGCACCATGGTCGATCACTTCCACTACACCTTTATTACCATGGGGATTGTCACCGTCGCGTCGGCGTTTGTCTTCATGCTGTTGAGAACAAAGGATGGCCGCAATCTGATCGGCGGCCGGGAAGCGAAGAAAGAAGCGAAAGCGGCGGGCTAGCGGTGCCCCACCGAAGCGCGTTCCACCAGCTCCGGGGTCAGCACCAGGACCTGGGCTTCCCGTTCCGGGTTCTGCAGGCGGTTGATCAACGCATCAATCGCCAGTTCCCCCAGCGAATCTTTCGGCTGGTGAATGGTACTTAGCGGCGGCGCGAGGTATTTGGCCAGCTCGATATCATCGTAGCCCATCACCGCCATGTCCTGCGGTACCGACAGCCCGGCCTGATACAACGCCTGATAGGCGCCTACCGCTACCGCATCGTTACCGGCGAATACCGCATGCGGCGGTTCGGCCAGCGCCAGCAACTGTTTCATCGCGGTAACGCCGCCTTCAAACTCGAAGTCGCAATGCACTTCGTATCCGGGCAGGATCGCCAGCCCGGCGCGTTGCATGGCGCGGCGGTAGCCTTCCAAACGATGGCGTGCGGTGGTTTTATCCTGCGGGCCGGCGATACAGGCAATGTTGCGATAACCGCGGGCGATCAGGTGATCGGTCGCCATCTCCCCGCCCAGCAACGAGTTATCCTGAATGATATCGTTAGCCCCTTCGAAGGGCGCCCAGTCCATCATCACAATCGGCAGCGACGGATAGCGGCTCAGCGCGTCCTGCGACGGTCGGTGGTTTTCGGTGCACATCAACAGCAGGCCATCGACGCGTTTTTGCAACAGCGTCTCCATGCTGCGGTTCATGCGTGCGGCATCTTCTTCGGTATTGCACAGGATCAGGCTGTAGCCGCGCTCGTAGCAACTGCGCTCAACGCCACGCACCACTTCGGCATAGAACGGGTTGTTGCTGGAGGTAACCAGCATGCCAATGGTCCGCGTCTGATTCAGCTTCAGGCTGCGCGCCAGCGCGGAGGGCGCATAGTTCAATTGTTCAACGGCCGCCATGACCTTGTCGCGCACGCTGTCGCTGACAAAGCGATTGTTATTGATAACGTGTGAAACCGTCGAGGTTGAAACGCCCGCCAGGCGAGCGACATCTTTCATGGTGGCCAAAGGCGTTACTCCTGCTGCTGCAAGAAGGCGTCGATCTCTTCACGCCAGGGTACGGAGGGCTGAGCGCCGGGACGGGTTACCGCAATCGCCGCCGCCGCATGGGCGAAGCGCACCGCATCCGCCATAGTTTTACCTTCCAGTAGCGCCGTCACCAGCGCCCCGTTGAAGGTATCACCGGCAGCGATGGTGTCTACCGCTTTAACCTTGAAGCCGGGCACCAACTTACCGTTACCGTTCTCACTCAACCAAACGCCACGGCTGCCAAGAGTTATGATCACCGTGCCGATGCCTTGATCGTGCAAGGCTTTCGCCGCACGCGCCGCGTCATCATCATTAGCGATAGCTATGCCGGTGAGGCGCTGGGCTTCTGTTTCATTGGGCGTAATCATATCGACCAACGCCAGCAACTCGTCCGGCAGTTCACGCGCCGGCGCCGGATTGAGGATCACCTGAGTTTGATGCTGCTTCGCCAGACGGGCGGCAGCCATCACCGTTTCCAGCGGCGACTCGAGCTGCATCAGCAAAGCATCGGCTTCAATAACCCGCTGCTGATAACGCGCCAGATAGTCGGGCGTTACGGCGGCATTGGCGCCGGCATCGATGCCGATCACGTTCTCGCCTTCCGCATTAACAAAAATCAGCGCCACACCCGTGGTGTTGTCGGCAATCGCCTCAATAGGTTGGGTATCAATGCGATCGGTCGCCAATTGCAGGCGGATGCGTTCACCGATGTCATCTGCGCCGACGCAGGCGATAAAAGCGATATCTGCACCGCTGCGCCCGGCCGCCACCGCCTGATTCGCGCCTTTACCGCCAAATGCCACCTTATACTGTTTCCCGATCACCGTTTCGCCCGGGCGGGGAAACTGCTCAATATTGAGGATATGGTCGGCATTGATACTGCCAAGCACCACCAGCTTACCTGTTTCCATCGCATTGATTCCTGAATTGCGCGCCATCACAAACGCCCCGTTTTGATGGCGCTGGTATGACTTATTTAGTGACCAGTTTCAAATCAACCGGGAGGGTGGCCGGCACTTTCTCGCCTTTCAAGACCTTATCTGCCGTTTCCACGCCAATCACGCCGATTTGATCCGGACGCTGCGCCACGGTCGCCGCCAGCTTGCCGCCTTCAACCGCTTTCACGCCGTCGGCGGTGCCGTCGAAGCCTACCACGACCACATCGGTTTTACCGGCGGTTTGCAGCGCGCGCAGTGCGCCCAGCGCCATTTCGTCGTTCTGCGCAAACACTGCCTGCACGTCCGGGTGAGCAGTCAGCAGGTTTTGCATTACGTTCAGGCCCTTGGTGCGGTCGAAATCTGCCGGCTGGCTGGCCAGCAGTTTGAATTTGTTCTGATCAAGCGACTGTTTGAACCCTTCGCCACGCTCACGGGCGGCGGAGGTGCCCGCAATCCCTTCCAGTTGGATCACTTTAGCGTCTGTGCCCACTTTTTTAGCGATAAAGTCGCCGGCCATTTTGCCGCCAACGCGGTTGTCCGAGGCGATATGGCTGACCACCTCGCCCTTGCTTGCCACGCGGTCCAGCGTAATGACCGGAATCTTGGCCTGATTGGCCATCTTGATGGCGTTACCCACCGCATCGGAATCCGTCGGGTTAATCAGCAGCAGTTTAGGCGCTTGCACCATCAGATCCTGCACGTTAGCCAGCTCTTTCGCCGGGTTGTTCTGCGAGTCCAGCACCACCAGGTTATAACCCAACTTGTTGGCTTCCTGCTGCGCGCCTTCTTTCATGGAAACGAAGAACGGGTTATTCAGGGTGGACACCACCAGCGCGATGGTGTCTTTCGCCAACGCGTTAGCGCTTAAGGTGGCGGTCAGAGCGAAGGCCGAAGCCAGGATTGCCAGTTTTTTCATTTTCATCATCGTGATTCCTGTAGGGGAGGTTACTTGTTGCTTTTGTTATCTACCAGAACCGCCAGCAGTATCACCACTGCCTTCACGATCATTTGGTAGTAGGAAGAAACACCCAGTAAATTCAGGCCGTTGTTCAGGAAGCCGAGGATCAGCGCCCCGATCAGCGTGCCTACGATGCGGCCTTTGCCGCCCGCCAGGCTGGTGCCACCCAGCACGACGGCGGCGATGGCATCCAACTCATAGCCGGTACCGGCAGTCGGCTGCGCAGAAGACAAACGCGCCACTTCGATAACGCCAGCCAGCGCCGCCAACAGCCCGCACAGTGAATAAACGATAATCTTCACTTTATCGACGCTAATGCCGGAAAGGCGGGTCGCCGCTTCGTTACCGCCCAGGGCATAAATATAGCGGCCCAGACGGGTGTGGTGCAGCATGTACCAGGCGGCGATAAACACTATCGCCATGATCCAGATCGGGGTTGGCACCCCCAGCGGGCGGCCGATGCCGAACCAACCGAAGGTATCGGCCACGTCGGTAAAGCCGGTATTCACCGGGCTGCCGTTGGTGTACACCATGGTGACGCCGCGCAGCAGCAACATCATCACCAGGGTGGCAATAAATGCCTGCACCTTGCCTTTGGCGACAATCACGCCGGTGCAGGCGCCCACCGCAGCACCCAACGCCAGCGCCGCCGCAACGGCCACCACCGCGTTAATTTCAAAACCGACGATCGACGCCGCCACCGCACCGGTCAGCGCCAGCAGCGATCCCACCGACAGATCGATACCGGAAGTCAGGATCACCAGCGTCATCCCGACCGCCATAATGGCGTTCACCGAAGTTTGCTGGAGAATATTGAACAGGTTGTTCAGGGTGAAGAAATTCGGGCTCATTGAAGAGACCACGGCAATCAGCACCAGCAGAGCAATCAGGGACTTTTGCTCTAACAGCCACTCTTTACTGAACCAGCGCTTTGCGACACTCTGGGAACTCATATCTGATTACTCCTGCTTTACGCCGTATTGCTTGCCGACGGCCGCTGCCATCAACACTTCCTGGGTGGCCTGTTCAATCGGGAATTCACCGCTTAGGTGCCCTTCGTGCATGACCAGGATGCGGTCGCTCATGCCCAGCACCTCCGGCATTTCCGAAGACACCAGAATGATGCTCAGCCCTTCCTGCTTGAACTGGTTGATTAACTGATAGATTTCTTTTTTGGCACCGACGTCGACCCCGCGCGTCGGCTCATCGAGGATCAGCACCTTTGGTCGCGTCATCAGGCCACGGGCAATCGCCACCTTCTGCTGATTACCGCCGGAAAGCAGGCCTATCGGCTGCTCCATCGAGGGGGTCTTGATATTGAACAGGCGAATGAAATCCCCTACCGCCTGCTGCTCGTCAGCCTGTTTCAAGCTACCGCCGGCGCGGCTGAAATAACGCAGCGCAGTCAGCGACATGTTTTCCTTCACCGACATCCCCAGCACCAGGCCATCGCGCTTGCGGTCTTCGGATATATACACGATGCCGTTCGCCAGGCCGTCCTGCGGGGAGCGAGTCACCACCTCATGGCCATCGAGGCTGACCGTGCCGGCTTTACGCGGCGCGGCGCCGTAGAGAATTTTCATCAACTCGGTACGCCCGGCGCCCATCAGCCCAGCCACACCCAGGATTTCACCGCGGTAGAGGGTAAAGCTGACGTCATGCACGCCCGGGCCGGAAAGCTGGCTGACCTCCAGCCGCTTTTCGCCGCGCGGCAGGTTAAGCCGCGGGTACTGCTCCTCCAATTTGCGGCCGACCATCATTTCGATAAGCAAGTCTTCCCGCAACTCACTGACCGGCCGCTCGGCGATAAACTGCCCGTCACGGAACACCGTGACGTCATCGCAGATTTCGAAAATCTCCTTCAGCCGGTGCGAGATATAAACAATGCCGCGCCCCTCGGCCTTCAGCTCGTTGATCACTTTAAATAAAGACGCGGTTTCCGTGTCGGTCAGCGCATCGGTCGGCTCATCCATGATGATGACTTTCGACTCGAAGCTCAGCACCTTGGCAATTTCCACCATCTGCTGATCGCCGATCGACAGTTCGCCCACCAGCCGGTGGCTGCTGTAACTCAGGTTCAGCCGTGCCAGCAGTTTGTCGGCTTCGGCGTACATTCGCTTCCAGTCGATGCAGCCAAAACGGTTAACAAATTCACGCCCGAGGAAAATGTTTTCCGCAATCGTCAGTTGCGGGATCAGGTTCAGTTCCTGATGGATAATGCCGATGCCCGCTTCCTGCGAATCCTTTGGCCCATTGAACGCCACCTCTTTGCCGAGAAAATACTGACTGCCGGCGTCTTTGTCGTAGATGCCGGTCAGCACTTTCATCATGGTGGACTTCCCGGCGCCGTTTTCGCCCACCAGCGCCATCACCTTACCGGGATAAACGCTGAGGGCGGCGCCGGAAAGCGCCTTCACGCCGGGAAAGGCTTTATCGATCCCTTTCAGTTGCAGTAAAGGTTGCATAAATGCCTCAGAAAGTTACGCCGGCGCAGAGGATGACGTTCGCGTACGGCGAACATTCACCGCTGCGGATCACCGCCCGGCTGTGTTCAGTTTGCGCTTTAAAAGCCTGGTGGCTGATATAACTCACGCTAATGGTGTTTCCCTGGTGTTGGCCAAGCTGTATCAGTTGAGCCAACAAAGCTTGATGGAGCTGCGGATTTTGGTTCACCATCTCTTCCGCCAGAATGGCGCTTTCAACCTGCATCTCCTGCGTCACTACCCCGACCACCTGCAAAAACGTCGGCACTCCCTGGGTCAGCGCCAGATCGATACGCTGCGTTACCGCCGGGATCGGCAGCCCTGCATCGCAAATGACAATCTGATCGGTATGGCCGAGCCGGGAAACCACGGCAGAAACCTCAGCATTCAGCAGTACGCCTTTTTTCATCTTCTCACTCCAGCAGCGAAACGTTTCGCTATCGGATGAGTTTAAAAAAACGGCAGGGGAAGGCAACTGGGATAATGCAGAAATGTGATCGCTATCGAAACGTTTCGCTCATGCAAGCTAAAAGCGGAAACAAAAGGGGCCCAGCATAGCTGAGCCCCTGAGAGGGAGTTAAATCTCGACCTGGGTTCCCAGTTCTATCACCCGATTCGGCGGGATCTCAAACTGGTCCGGCGCACGCAGCGCGTTGCGACTCAGCGCGATAAACAGCTTGCCGCGCAGGAACAGATACCAAGGGCGCTTGGTCAGGATCAACGACTCATGCGACATAAAGAACGAGGTTTCCGTCATGCGGCACGGCAGCCCTTCCAGCCCGCAGCGGTGGAACACTTCTTCAACGTTCGGCGTTTCGCGCCAGCCGTAGCTGGCCACCACCCGCCAGAAGGTCGGCGAAAGCTGTTCGATGGTCACCCGGCGCACATTGTGTACGTAAGGCGCATCCTCGGTACGCAGCGTCAGCAGCACTACCCGCTCATGCAGCACCTTATTGTGTTTCAGGTTATGCAGCAGCGCAAAAGGGATCACGTTAATGGCGCGCGACATAAATACCGCAGTGCCAGGCACCCGCACCGGCGGCGATTTCTCCAGTGAGGCAATCATCGCCTCCAGAGAGTTACCGTGTTCATGCATGCGGCGCAACAGACGGAAACGTTCGCTTTTCCAGGTGGTCATGATGATGAACATCACCAGCGCCAGCATCAACGGCAGCCAACCGCCGGAGAACAGTTTCAGGGCGTTGGCGGAGAACATCGGCACGTCGATAATCAGCAGGATAATCAAAATGCCAACGGTGAAGAAACGGTTCCAGTGCCAATTCTTGATCGCCACCGAGGTCACCAGAATACTGGTCAACACCATGGTGCCGGTAACGGCGATGCCGTAAGCCGCCGCCAGGTTGCTGGAGTGTTCAAAGCCCACAATGACCAGCACTACCGCGATATACAACGTCCAGTTAATCACCGGAATATAGATTTGGCCCGATTCCATTTCCGAGGTATGGATAATGCGCATCGGCGACAGATAGCCCAGGCGCACCGCCTGGCGGGTCAGGGAGAACACGCCGGAAATCACCGCCTGCGAGGCGATGACCGTAGCCAGCGTCGCCAATATCAGCAGCGGGATCAGCGCCCAGTCCGGCGCCAGCAGGAAGAACGGGTTCTTGATCGCCTCGGGATTTTTCAGCAGCAACGCGCCCTGGCCGAAATAGTTCAGCACCAGCGAAGGCAACACCACGGTGAACCAAGCCAGGCGGATAGGGAATTTGCCGAAGTGCCCCATATCGGCATACAGCGCCTCAACGCCGGTGATCGACAGCACCACCGCACCAAGCGCAAAGAACGAGACCTTCTTATATTCCATAAAGAAGTTCAGCGCCCATTTCGGGTTCATCGCCTGCAACACTTCCGGGTTAGCGATGATGCTGCGCGCGCCCAACACCGCCAACACGATAAACCACAGCAGCATCACCGGGGCAAACAGTTTGCCGACGCTGCCGGTACCGTGTTTTTGGATAGCGAACAGCAGCGTCAGCACCAGAATGGATAAGGGGACGATATAGCCATCGAGCGATGGCGCGGCGATCTCCAACCCTTCTATCGCCGACATCACCGATATCGCCGGGGTGATAACCACCTCGCCATAGAAGAAGCTGCCGCCAATCAGGCCGAGAATAACCAGCACCGCAGTGGTGCGCGCCGAGGTATTGCGCCCGGCCAGCGACATCAGCGTCAGGATACCGCCTTCGCCGGCGTTATCCGCACGCATGACATAGCTAAGGTATTTAAGCGAAACAATGATAATCAGCATCCAGAAAATCAGGGACAGGAAGCCAAACACCACGTCAGGACGCACATCGAAGCCATAATGGCCGGAGAAACATTCTCTCAGGGTATAAAGAGGGCTGGTGCCGATATCACCGTAAACCACCCCAATGGCCGCCAGAGTTACCGCTGATAAGGACTGTTTATGTTCTGTGCTCATAATTCGTTTCTTTATTAGAACATCCGTTAGCGATGCATCCGCATCAGCCAGAGATACGGGCTCTAAGATCCGTTACGCCCACTAAAAGGCGCACAGTATGCACGATTTATACTGCTTGCCTACTCTTATATCAGCCCCAAAAAATAAACAAAATGTGAACCAGCCACTCTTTTGATAATAGAAAGATTTTACTAATCAACAAGCTATACCATTAAAAATAATGGTGGTTTATCATCGGATTATCCACCAAGATTGGCTAACTCTCGGACAACACGACAATAATATGGCGCCATCATCACTTCTGGCAGAACGGATCTCCCGCCTCAGCAGCGCGCTGGAGAGCGGTCTTTATGAACGGCAGGAAGCAATTCGCCTGTGTTTACTGGCGGCGCTCAGCGGTGAAAGCGTGTTTCTTCTCGGCCCGCCCGGCATCGCCAAAAGCCTGATTGCCCGCCGGTTAAAATTCGCCTTTCGCAGCGCGCGCTCGTTTGAATACCTGATGACGCGTTTCTCGACGCCGGAAGAAGTGTTCGGCCCGCTGTCTATCCAGGCATTAAAAGATGAAGGCCGCTATCAGCGTCTGACCGCCGGCTATCTGCCCGAGGCAGAGATCGTGTTCCTGGATGAAATCTGGAAGGCCGGCCCGGCCATCCTCAATACCCTGTTAACGGCGATCAACGAACGCCGCTTCCGCAACGGCAACAGCGAAGAACCGATCCCGCTGCGGTTACTGGTTACCGCCTCTAACGAACTGCCTGAGGCCGACAACAGTCTGGAGGCGCTGTACGACCGCATGCTGATCCGCCTGTGGCTGGACAAAGTTCAGGATAAACAGAATTTCCGCTCACTGCTGGTCAGCCGCCAGAACGAGAATGACAACCCGGTCCCTGAAGCCTTGAGCATCAGCGACGAAGAGTTTCACCAGTGGCAGTCGCAGATCGACAAGGTCAAGCTGCCCGAAGGCTGTTTTGAACTGATATTCCAGTTGCGCCAGCGATTGGATGCGCTGGAGAGTGCGCCCTACGTCTCCGACCGTCGTTGGAAAAAGGCATTGCGGCTGTTGCAGGCCTGCGCCTTCTTCAGCGGCCGCGACGCCGTCGCCCCGCTCGACCTGATGTTATTGAAAGATTGTCTGTGGCATGACCTCACTTCGCTAAAGCTGCTGCAACAGCAAATCGACCAATTGCTGACCGAGTCGGCCTATCAGCAGCAGACGTTGTTGATTCAACTGCAACAGATCCACACCCGCTGGCTGCAACACCAACAGCAGCAGAGCGATCGTCAGGCGATAGCGCTGGTGAAAAAAGGCGGTATGTTCAGCAGAAAGCCCCAATACATGGCGGCGGCGCCGTTAGGCACCGGCACCCTGACCCTGCTGCTGCAAAAACCGCTGCAACTGCATGATATTCAAGTCAACCATCTGAGCATTGAAAGCAGCGCGCTGGAAAACTGGCTGCAAAAGGGCGGCGACGTGCGCGCCAAGCTGAACGGCATCGGCTTTGCCCAGCAGATCGACCTGGAAGTGGACGAGCAGTTGCACCTGACGGTGCTGGACGTCAGCCGCCAGCCTTCGCTGCTGGCCCTGCCCGGTAAACAGACCGGCGGTACGCCTCAGGCGATGCTGGACGAAATGGACGCGTTGGCACAGCGTCTGGCGGAACAGCGCCGGTTGTTCAGCCAACACCAGCCCTGCCTGTTTACCCCTGCCGGTGGCCTGGCAAAAATTGAAGCCAGCCTGTTGCAGGTGGCGGAACAGATCAAACAGCAGCACCAGCAGATGCGCGGCCAGTAACGATGCTCAGCCTGGAAACGCTCGATCTGCTGCTGGCGATCACCGAAGGTGAGCTGATCGAGGAGATGATCGTCGGCATGCTGGCAGCCCCGCAGCTAACGGTTTTCTTCAAGAAATTTCCGGCCATCCGCCGGGCGCTGGATCGCGACCTGCCGCGCTGGAAGCTGCAACTGAAAGAGCGTATCCATGAAGCCATGGTCCCGCCGGCGCTGGCTCAGGAGTTTTATCGCTATCAACAGTGCCAGTTGGAGAACAATACCCAGTTCTATCACCATCTGAACGACACCCTCGATCTACTGCGCCAGCTGGTTTCCCCGTTTTATGAGCAGGCCCGTTCGCTGGTGGATGCCGCCGATCTGCCCAATCATCCGCTGGACGACAGTTTCCAGACCCTGTTTTTGCAGCGTTGGCGCATCAGCCTGACGCTACAGGCCACCATGCTGCACCATCAGTTGCTGGAACAGGAGCGAGAGCAACTGATGGCGGAGCTGCAGGAACGTCTGGCGCTGAGCGGTGCGCTGGAGCCGCTGTTGTCGGAAAACGACACCGCCGCCGGGCGGTTGTGGGATATGAGCAAAGGCCACCTGCAACGCGGCGACTACCAGCGGCTGGTGGAATACGGCAATTTCCTGCAACAGCAGCCGGAGCTGAAAAAATTGGCGCAGCAATTGGGCCGGAGCTATCAGGCCAAGGCGGTGCAACAGCAAGATGCACTGCCGGAACCGTTCCGCGTAATGGTCCAGGTGCCGGCCACGCTGCCGGAAGAGGTCAGCGGCATTCACCAAAGCGACGATATTCTGCGCCTGCTGCCGCCAGAACTGGCCACGCTGGGCATTGAAGAGCTGGAGTTCGAATTTTACCGTCGCCTGCTGGAAAGGCGGCTGTTGACGTATCGCCTGCAGGGCGACGTCTGGCAAGAGCAAATCCTGATCCGACAGGTCACCCACCAGCAGCAAGATCAGCAGCCGCGCGGGCCGTTTATCGTCTGCGTGGACACTTCAGGTTCGATGGGCGGTTTCAATGAGCAGTGCGCCAAGGCTTTTTGCCTGGCGCTGCTGCGCATCGCGTTGGCGGATAACCGCCGTTGCTACATTATGCTGTTCGCCAACCAGATCGTGCATTACGAACTTACCGCCGCCAGCGGCATCGAGCAGGCGGTGCGTTTTCTCGGCCAGCATTTTCGCGGCGGTACCGATCTGGCCGCTTGCCTGAACGCCACGGTCACAAAAATGGCAGACAGCGGCTGGTTTGACGCCGATGCGGTGATCATTTCTGACTTTATTGCCCAGCGGTTGCCGGAGGAGGTCATAAAGAAGGTGAAACAGCAGCAACAAAGCCACCAGCAGCGCTTTCATGCCGTGGCTATGTCCGCCTATGGCAAACCCGGCATCATGCGCATCTTCGATCATATCTGGCGCTTTGATACCGGGTTAAAAAGCCGTTTAATGCGCCGCTGGCGGCGCTGAAGATTACAACAGCCCTTCGACTGCTTCACGCACTTGCGGCGACCACACGCCGCATTGCACCTGGCCGATATGCGACAGCTGCAGCAACAGCATGACCAGACGCGATTGACCGATGCCACCGCCAATGGTCTGCGGCATATCGCCGCGCAGCAGCGACTGATGCCACTCCAGCTTGAGACGATCTTCATCGCCAGTCAGCGACAGTTGGCGTTTCAGCGCCTCGGCGTCAACGCGGATCCCCATAGAAGAAAGTTCAAAGGCATCCTGCAATATCGGGTTCCACACCACAATATCGCCGTTCAGGCCGGCCAACCCTTCAGCCGCCGGTGTGGTCCAGTCATCATAATCCGGCGCACGCACATCGTGGGATTTGCCATGCGACAGTTTACCGCCGATACCGATCAGGAATACCGCACCCAGCTCTTTGGCAATAGCCCGCTCGCGGCCTTTGGCGTCCAGCTCCGGGTAACGTTGCAACAGGGTTTCGCTGTGAACAAAGTGGATTTGCTCTGGCAGGAACGGGGTTAAGCCGTATTCGCGGCTCACTTCGGCCTCCGTAGCCTTAATAGCCGCATAAATGCTGCGCACGGTGCTTTGCAGGTAATCCTGGCTGCGTTCACCGTCGCCCATCACCCGTTCCCAATCCCATTGATCAACGTAAACCGAGTGGATCGCGCTCAGACGATCTTCATCCGGGCGCAGCGCTTTCATATGGGTATACAGGCCTTCACCTGCACCGAAATCATAGCTGCCCAAGGTTTTGCGTTTCCACTTGGCCAGCGAATGCACCACTTCGAAGGTGGCGTCCGGCAAGGTTTTCACCTTAACTTGCACCGCTTTCTCGCTGCCGGACAGGTTGTCCTGAGTGCCGTCGCCCAAACGGCTGAGGATAGGCGCCTGCACTTCGATCAGGCCAAGCTGCTGTTCCAACTGGCGGGAGAAGAAGGATTTAACCAGGCTGATTTGTTGTTGTTTTTGGATAAACTGTTTTTTCATTGCCGTATCTCTTATAAATCTGTCTCTGTTGCCATCGATTAAGCAACGGAACGGCACCACAATTCAATATCCGCTAATCAATATTGCCTTTTCACTTTTAATCATTCATTTTGAGGCGGTGATAATTCAACAATCAGCAATTAATGGGGGTTTAAATGGCGGAAAATTACCAGATCGATAATCTCGATCGCGGCATTCTCAACGCCCTGATGGAGAATGCGCGCACGCCCTATGCCGAACTGGCGAAGAACTTTGCCGTCAGTCCCGGCACCATCCATGTGCGGGTAGAGAAAATGAAGCAGGCCGGTATCATCACCGGCGCACGGGTAGACGTGAACCCCAAACGCCTGGGTTACGACGTCTGCTGTTTTATCGGCATTATATTAAAGAGTGCCAAAGACTATCCTTCCGCGCTTAAAAAACTCGAAAGCCTGGAGGAAGTGGTCGAAGCCTACTACACCACTGGCCACTACAGCGTGTTTATCAAAGTGATGTGTCGCTCGATAGATGCATTGCAACAAGTACTTATCAACAAGATCCAGACGATTGACGAGATCCAGTCCACCGAAACCCTGATCTCGCTGCAGAACCCCATCATGCGTACCATCACGCCTTAGTCAGTTAATTAGTATACCCATATTATCCACAGGTAGATCCCAGCCGATTCACAGCGTACAATGCTGCGACTTTAAGAAGGCTGGGATCATTCATTCATGGCAGATATAACCCTGATCAGTGGCAGTACACTTGGCAGCGCCGAGTATGTAGCCGAACATTTGGCTGAAAAGCTGGAAGAGGCAGGCTTCACTACCGAGATGCTGCACGGTCCTGAATTGGATGAACTGACCCTGTCCGGGCGTTGGCTGGTGGTGTCTTCAACCCACGGCGCCGGCGACTTGCCGGATAATCTGCAGCCGCTTCTGGAACAAATAGAAGAACAGCAGCCTGACTTGTCGCAGGTGCAGTTCGGTGCCGTCGGTTTAGGCAGCTCTGAATACGATACCTTTTGCGGCGCGATCCAACGGATCAACGATCTTTTGATCGCCTGTGGAGCGAAAAGGATCGGCGATCGGTTGGAGATCGACGTGACTAAACACGAAATTCCTGAGGATCCGGCAGAGGAATGGGTGAAAAACTGGGTTAATTTACTCTGATTCGCTCAAAGATCACGCGAACGATTGTGGATAACTATGCTTGAAAGCAGGGTAAAAGCAGTAGTTATCCCAATAACAACCCTAGGTCGCTTTTTGTCCTGTGCATAACATGCCATTTAGATCCCAGCTTATAAGCAACAGGATCACCGATCATTCACAGCTAACGATCCTCCTTAATCCGCTGATCTCACTCGCGAATAATCACTTATCCACAGAGGATCGCGATCCTAATAAGAGATCTAATAAAGAGATCTTTAAATAAAAAAGATCTTCTTTTAATTACCTAAGATCCTGACCACTTGGTCGATCGACTAAACTTGAGTAGAATCTCCCACCCCAGGGCAAACAACGATCGTTCGCAATACGGCGAGGTGCAGTTCCATGTTTTATCCAGATCAATTTGACGTCATCATCATCGGTGGTGGCCATGCCGGTACCGAAGCCGCTATGGCTGCGGCACGCATGGGACGTCAGACTTTATTATTGACACACAATATCGATACGCTGGGGCAGATGTCTTGCAACCCGGCAATTGGCGGTATTGGTAAAGGGCATCTGGTTAAGGAAATTGATGCACTTGGCGGCCTGATGGCCACGGCGATCGACCATGCCGGCATCCAGTTTAGGATACTAAACGCGAGTAAAGGCCCTGCGGTACGAGCGACTCGTGCTCAGGCAGACCGCGTGCTGTATCGCCAGGCCGTTCGCACCGCTCTGGAGAACCAGCCTAACCTGATGATCTTCCAACAGCCGGTCGAAGATCTGATTGTGGAAAACGATCGAGTCGTAGGTGCCGTTACCCAGATGGGCCTGAAATTCCGTGCCAAAGCGGTAGTACTGACCGTAGGCACCTTCCTGGACGGCAAGATCCACATTGGTCTGGAAAATTACAGCGGTGGCCGTGCCGGGGATCCACCGTCGATCTCGCTGTCACAGCGTTTGCGCGAATTGCCGCTGCGGGTAAACCGTCTAAAAACCGGTACGCCACCGCGCATTGACGCACGCACCATCGATTTCAGCGTATTGGCTCCGCAGCATGGCGATACGCCGATTCCGGTTTTCTCGTTCATGGGCAATGCCAATCAGCACCCGGAACAAATGGCGTGCTACATCACCCATACCAACGAAAAAACCCATGACGTGATCCGTAATAACCTCGATCGTAGCCCGATGTATGCCGGGATCATCGAAGGGATCGGCCCACGCTACTGCCCGTCGATCGAAGACAAAGTGATGCGCTTTGCCGATCGTAACGCGCATCAGATCTTCCTCGAACCGGAAGGCCTGACCAGCAATGAAATTTATCCAAACGGCATCTCCACCAGCTTGCCGTTTGACGTACAGATGCAGATCGTTCGTTCGATGGAAGGGATGCAGAATGCCCGTATCGTTCGCCCAGGTTATGCCATCGAATATGATTTCTTCGATCCACGCGATCTGAAACCCACGTTGGAAAGCAAATTTATCCAGGGCTTGTTCTTCGCCGGCCAGATCAACGGCACCACCGGCTATGAAGAAGCCGCGGCCCAGGGCCTGCTGGCCGGTCTGAACGCCGGGCGCTACGCCAATGAAGACGAAGGCTGGTCGCCACGCCGCGATCAGGCCTACCTGGGCGTGCTGGTAGACGATCTCAGCACGCTGGGTACCAAAGAACCCTACCGCATGTTTACCTCACGCGCCGAATACCGCCTGATGCTGCGCGAAGACAATGCCGATCTGCGCTTGACCGAAAAAGGCCGTGAACTGGGCCTGGTTGACGATGCCCGCTGGGCGCGTTTCAGCGAGAAGCTGGAACATATCGAACAGGAACGTCAGCGCTTGCGGGACATTTGGATGCACCCGCACGCCGAAAACGTCGAGCAGGTCAACGCGTTGCTGAAGGCCCCGCTGTCACGCGAGGCTAACGGTGAGGAACTGCTGCGTCGACCTGAAATGGATTACGCGCTACTGACCACCGTTGCGGCTTTCGCGCCGCCGTTGGCGGATACTCAGGCTGCCGAGCAGGTTGAGATCCAGGTAAAATACGAAGGTTATATCGCTCGTCAGCAGGAAGAGATCGAGAAGCAACAGCGCAACGAGAATACCGTGCTGCCGCTGGATCTCGATTATCAGCAGGTTTCCGGCTTGTCGAATGAAGTGATCGCCAAACTGAACGATCACAAACCGAACTCTATCGGGCAGGCTTCACGTATCTCCGGCATCACCCCTGCGGCGATCTCAATCCTGCTTATTTGGCTGAAAAAGCAGGGGCTGCTGCGCCGCAGCGCATAAATCCTGTTTCTGGGCGGCCGTTTGTTTATTCCGTGAACAAACGGCCGCTGACATCATCCCGGGCCTGAATTATCATGGTCGCCTTATTGGCCAGCCCTGATTAGGCTTGCCGTTCCGCGCCTGTCAGAGGACACGTTGTGCAGAAAAAATTAGATTCGCTGCTCTCGGCGGCAGGCATTGCGCTTCCCGATCAGCAAAAACAGCAGTTGCTGGGTTATGTCGGCATGCTGGATAAGTGGAACAAAGCTTACAACCTCACCTCCGTGCGCGATCCGCAGCAAATGCTGGTGCGCCATATTCTCGACAGCATCGTGGTGAACCCGCATCTGCAAGGCTCACGTTTTATCGATGTCGGCACAGGGCCTGGTCTGCCGGGTATCCCATTGGCTATCGTTCGTCCTGATTCTCATTTCACCCTGCTCGACAGTCTGGGCAAGCGGGTGCGCTTCCTGCGCCAGGTGCAGCATGAACTGGGATTGACCAATATCGAGCCGGTGCAGAGTCGTGTTGAAGCGTTTCCGGCCGAACCGCCTTTTGACGGCGTCATCAGCCGCGCTTTCGCTTCGCTGCAGGATATGCTGTCCTGGTGCCATCATCTGCCGGCAAAAGGGCAGGGGAGGTTCTACGCGCTGAAAGGGGTACGCCCGGATGAAGAGCTGGCGCAACTGCCTGAAGGCATAGTGCTGGAGTCGGTGGTGCGTCTGCAGGTGCCGGAACTCGAAGGTGAACGCCATTTGGTGGTACTTAAGGCAAACTGAGTTTGCTTTTGATCAAATAAGCGTGAATTAAAGAGGGTGCCCAACGTAAAAGGTAAGCAGGCTAACTAAATGGTGATTTCTTTAGTTAATTTACTTTTTATTAACACAAAAATAGCCGCTAATTAGCGACAATAGAGTAATTGCCATTTGAAATAGTCACGTTAGCAACGATAGGCGAACGATTCTGCTTTGCTGCTAATGTTAATTGGCTGTTGTAATATTAGCCCGGAAGCTGTCAATAAAAGGTTTTTATCGGGTATATGGATTGTTTTTGAACAGTTAACTTGTAATGTTTTGATTTATAATATTTTTTGATCGCCCAATTAGCTAAAGACTGTTTGCGTTACGATGAGCTATAAATCATTACGAGGCATTATTGTGAGCGGCTCCACGTTTCTCGGTGCAATGCTGGAATAATCAGACAATTAAATTAGCCCTATTATTCCGACCGTTTTCTTGTGAAAATGGCCTGAAATGGGGGAATTTAAATAATTGTTCACCTTTTCGCTACTTATCGATTGAATTCGTTGGTATGCCCCGTATAATTTGCTCGTTTTTTGCTGCTTGACTCAGGACAGCAAAGACAGTTTTATACGTCACTCAGCATACCCCCTCTGGGGTACGGAGAGAACAAACGTCATGTCTGTGTCCCTTTACAGCGGAAAAGTAGCACGCAAGCTGCTGTTCCTGCAGTTAATGACTTTTGTTCTGATCAGCGCTGTTTTCTTGCTGAAAAGCCTGGAATGGAGCGCTTCGGCATTGGCAGGTGGTCTCGCCGCCTGGTTGCCGAGTGCAATGTTTATGCTGTTTGCCTTGCGCCATCAGGCGCAGACGCCGGCGCCCGGTCGGGTTGCCTGGTCGTTCGCCATAGGCGAGGGGCTAAAGGTCGTGATCACCATCGTTTTGCTGATCGTGGCGCTTGGGGTGTTCAAGGCGGAGTTTATACCGCTTGGCCTGACCTATTTAGCGGTGTTAGTGGTGCAAATAGTGGCACCCGCCGTGATTAACAGTTACCGAAATTAACTAAATAAGGGTAGAGGCATCATGTCTGCAGAGGGATACAACAGTCCACAGGAGTATATCGGTCACCACCTGACGCAGCTTCAGGTCGGGACTGGTTTTTGGTCGATTAACCTCGACTCGATGTTTTTCTCCGTTGTACTCGGGGTTCTGTTCCTGGTGGTTTTCCGCAAGGTTGCCAAAAATGCCACCAGCGGCGTGCCGGGTAAACTGCAAACCGCAGTAGAACTGGTCGTTGGCTTTGTCGACAGCAGCGTCAAAGATATGTACCACGGCAAGAGCAAGGTAATTGCTCCGCTGGCGCTGACGGTGTTTGTCTGGGTGTTCCTGATGAACATGATGGACCTGATTCCGGTAGACTTCCTGCCGTACATCGGGACTCATCTTGGTCTGCCTGCGCTGCGCGTCGTGCCTACCGCGGACGTCAACGTGACCTTGTCGATGGCGTTGGGCGTATTTATCCTGATTTTGTTCTACAGCATCAAAATGAAAGGCGTTGGCGGGTTCGTTAAAGAGTTAACCATGCAGCCGTTCAACCACCCTGTATTCATTCCTATCAACCTGATTCTTGAAGGTGTCAGCCTGCTGTCCAAGCCTGTTTCACTGGGCCTGCGACTGTTCGGCAACATGTATGCGGGTGAGTTGATCTTCATCCTGATTGCCGGCCTGTTGCCGTGGTGGTCACAGTGGGTCCTGAGCTTGCCTTGGGCTATCTTCCACATCCTGATCATTACGCTTCAAGCCTTTATTTTCATGGTTCTGACGATTGTCTATCTGTCGATGGCATCTGAAGAGCACTGATTTTCTTAAAACACTTGCACTTTTAAACTGAAACAAACTGGAGACTGTCATGGAAAACCTGAGTATGGATCTGCTGTACATGGCTGCCGCTGTGATGATGGGTTTAGCGGCAATCGGTGCTGCGATCGGTATCGGCATCCTGGGTGGTAAATTCTTGGAAGGCGCTGCACGTCAGCCTGACCTGATTCCTCTGCTGCGTACACAGTTCTTTATCGTTATGGGTCTGGTTGACGCCATCCCGATGATCGCTGTTGGTCTGGGTCTGTACGTGATGTTTGCTGTCGCGTAAGTAGAGAAGTTCTCTACACTGAAACCACACTATTAACTTTTAAAGAGGCATTGTGCTGTGAATCTTAACGCAACAATCCTCGGCCAGGCCATCGCGTTCGTTCTGTTTGTCTGGTTCTGCATGAAGTATGTATGGCCGCCGATTATGGCTGCCATCGAGAAGCGTCAGGGAGAAATTGCTGACGGTCTCGCTTCTGCAGAGCGTGCCAAAAAAGATTTGGACTTAGCGCAAGCCAATGCGACCGACCAGCTGAAAACTGCTAAAGCAGAAGCTCAGGTGATCATCGAGCAAGCAAACAAACGCAAAGCTCAGATCATGGATGAAGCGAAAGCCGAAGCCGAGCAGGAACGTAACAAAATCGTGGCGCAGGCTCAGGCTGAGATCGAAGCCGAACGTAAGCGCGCTCGTGAAGAGTTGCGTAAGCAAGTCGCGATGCTGGCAATTGCCGGCGCCGAGAAGATCATCGAACGTTCCGTGGATGAAGCTGCTAACAGCGACATCGTTGATAAACTGGTCGCTGAACTGTAAGGAGGGAGGGGCTGATGTCTGAATTTGTAACTGTAGCTCGCCCCTACGCCAAAGCAGCTTTTGACTTTGCCGTTGAGCACCAAAGCGTAGAACGCTGGCAGGATATGCTGGCGTTTGCCGCTGTTGCCACTCGCAATGAACAAATTTCTGAACTGCTGTCTGGTGCTGTCGCGCCGGAGACGCTGTCCAAAACGTTCATCGCTGTTTGTGGCGAGCAGCTCGACGAACATGGCCAGAACTTTATCCGTGTAATGGCCGAAAATGGACGTTTACTGGTTCTTCCCGCGGTGCTGCAGCAGTTCATCGAACTGCGCGCTTTGCTGGAATCCACCGTCGAAGTCGAAGTGCTCTCTGCGAGCGTACTTAACGACGAACAGCAGGCTAAAATTGCCGCTGCGATGGAAAAACGTCTGTCACGCAAAGTTAAGCTGAATTGCAAAATTGACAAGTCTGTTCTGGCTGGCGTGATTATCCGCGCCGGCGATATGGTGATTGATGGCAGCGTTCGCGGTCGTCTTGAACGCCTGACAGACGTCTTGCAGTCTTAAGGGGACTGGAGCATGCAACTGAATTCCACCGAAATCAGCGAACTGATCAAGCAGCGCATTGCTCAGTTCAATGTGGTGAGCGAAGCTCACAATGAAGGTACTATTGTTTCCGTCAGTGACGGGATCATCCGCGTTCACGGTCTGGCCGAAGTTATGCAGGGCGAAATGATCGCGCTGCCAGGCAACCGTTACGCAATCGCATTGAACCTGGAGCGCGACTCCGTAGGTGCCGTGGTTATGGGTCCGTACGCGGATCTGGCCGAAGGCATGAAGGTAAAATGTACCGGCCGTATTCTGGAAGTTCCGGTTGGCCGTGGCCTGCTGGGCCGTGTAGTTAACACCCTGGGCGCACCTATCGACGGTAAAGGCCCGGTTGATAACGACGGTTTCTCCCCGGTTGAAGCTATCGCCCCTGGTGTTATCGAGCGTCAATCCGTAGATCAGCCGGTTCAGACTGGCTACAAATCTGTTGATGCGATGATCCCAATCGGCCGTGGTCAGCGTGAGCTGGTGATCGGTGACCGTCAGACCGGTAAAACCGCTCTGGCCATCGATGCGATCATCAACCAACGCGACTCCGGCATCAAATGTGTTTACGTGGCTATCGGCCAGAAAGCGTCCACCATCGCTAACGTGGTGCGCAAACTGGAAGAGCACGGCGCATTGGCTAACACCATCGTTGTGGTTGCGACCGCGTCTGAATCCGCTGCACTGCAATACCTGGCACCTTATGCCGGTTGTGCGATGGGTGAATACTTCCGTGACCGCGGTGAAGATGCACTGATTGTTTACGATGACCTGTCCAAACAGGCTGTCGCTTATCGTCAGATCTCCCTGCTGCTTCGTCGTCCACCAGGTCGTGAAGCTTACCCAGGCGACGTATTCTACCTCCACTCCCGTTTGCTGGAGCGTGCTGCGCGTGTTAACGCCGACTACGTTGAAGCCTTCACCAAAGGTGAAGTCAAAGGTAAAACCGGTTCACTGACCGCTCTGCCGATCATTGAAACCCAGGCAGGTGACGTTTCCGCGTTCGTTCCGACCAACGTAATCTCGATTACCGATGGTCAGATCTTCCTGGAATCCAACCTGTTTAACTCCGGTATTCGTCCGGCAGTTAACCCGGGTATCTCTGTATCCCGTGTGGGCGGTGCAGCGCAAACCAAGATCATGAAAAAACTGTCCGGTGGTATTCGTACCGCGCTGGCACAGTATCGTGAACTGGCTGCGTTCTCTCAGTTCGCTTCCGATCTGGATGATGCGACCCGCAAACAGCTGAGCCACGGTCAGAAAGTGACCGAGCTGCTGAAACAGAAACAGTATGCGCCGATGTCCGTCGCACAACAGTCTCTGGTGCTGTTCGCCGCAGAACGTGGCTACCTGAACGACGTTGAAGTCGCGAAAGTCGTGAGCTTCGAAGCCGCTCTGGTTGCTTACGCAGACCGCGAGCATGCCGAGTTGCTGAACCACATCAACCAAACTGGCAATTTCAACGATGAGATCGAGGGCAAGCTGAAAGCTATCCTCGAGACCTTCAAGAAAACCCAGTCCTGGTAACGCCTAACGGTCCTGCTGTTGAAAGACAGCAGGCCGTCTGGCAATGAGGAGAAGCAGAGATGGCCGGCGCAAAAGAGATACGTAGTAAGATCGCGAGCGTGCAAAACACGCAAAAGATCACTAAAGCGATGGAAATGGTCGCCGCCTCCAAAATGCGTAAATCGCAGGAACGCATGGCGGCCAGCCGTCCTTATGCAGAGACCATGCGCAAAGTGATTGGTCACCTTGCGTTAGGTAATCTGGAATATAAGCACCCGTACCTGGATGAGCGTGATGTTAAGCGCGTCGGGTATCTGGTGGTGTCTACTGACCGTGGTCTCTGTGGTGGCTTGAACATCAACCTGTTCAAGCGGCTGTTGTCAGAGATGAAAGGCTGGTCCGAAAAAGGCGTCGAAGCTGATTTGGCGCTGATTGGCTCTAAAGCGGCTTCTTTCTTTGGTTCCGTGGGCGGCAACGTGGTTGCCCAGGTGACCGGCATGGGGGATAAACCTTCTCTGTCGGATCTGATCGGGCCGGTGAAAGTGATGCTGCAAGCCTACGACGAAGGTCGTTTGGACAAGCTGTACATTGTCAGCAACAAATTTGTCAATACGATGTCTCAGGAACCACAGATCGTTCAGCTGCTGCCGTTACCGCCTTCCGATGACGGTGAGCTGAAGAAAAAATCTTGGGATTACCTGTATGAACCCGATCCAAAAGTGCTGCTTGATACCTTGCTGCGCCGTTATGTGGAATCGCAAGTTTATCAGGGCGTCGTGGAAAACCTGGCCAGCGAGCAGGCCGCACGAATGGTAGCGATGAAAGCCGCAACCGATAACGGCGGTAGCCTGATCAAAGAGCTGCAGTTGGTATACAACAAGGCTCGTCAGGCCAGCATCACTCAGGAACTCACCGAGATCGTTTCGGGAGCCTCCGCGGTTTAAGCTAGGTTTACGAATTACGTAGAGGATTCAAGATGGCTACTGGAAAGATTATCCAGGTAATCGGCGCCGTAGTGGACGTCGAGTTCCCTCAGGATGCCGTACCGAAAGTGTACAACGCTCTTGAGGTAGAAAACGGTACCGATAAGCTGGTGCTGGAAGTTCAGCAACAGCTGGGCGGTGGCGTGGTTCGCTGTATCGCGATGGGGACCTCTGATGGTCTGCGTCGCGGCCTGAAAGTGATCGACCTGGATCACCCGATTGAAGTACCGGTAGGTAAAGCTACCCTGGGCCGCATCATGAACGTATTGGGTGAACCAATCGACATGAAAGGCGACATCGGCGAAGAAGAACGTTGGGCAATTCACCGTCCAGCGCCAAGCTACGAAGATTTGGCCAACTCCCAGGATCTGCTGGAAACCGGTATCAAGGTTATGGACCTGATCTGTCCGTTCGCTAAGGGCGGTAAAGTTGGTCTGTTCGGCGGTGCGGGCGTGGGTAAAACCGTAAACATGATGGAGTTGATCCGTAACATCGCGATCGAACACTCCGGTTATTCCGTGTTTGCGGGCGTGGGTGAGCGTACTCGTGAGGGTAACGACTTCTACCACGAAATGAACGACTCCAACGTACTGGACAAAGTATCCCTGGTTTACGGTCAGATGAACGAGCCACCGGGTAACCGTCTGCGCGTTGCTCTGACCGGTCTGACCATGGCGGAGAAATTCCGTGACGAAGGCCGCGACGTTCTGCTGTTCGTTGATAACATCTACCGTTATACCCTGGCCGGTACCGAAGTGTCCGCACTTCTGGGCCGTATGCCATCTGCGGTAGGTTATCAGCCAACGCTGGCGGAAGAGATGGGCGTTCTGCAAGAACGTATCACCTCTACCAAGACCGGTTCTATCACCTCCGTACAGGCCGTTTACGTTCCTGCGGATGACTTGACTGACCCGTCGCCAGCCACCACCTTTGCCCACTTGGACGCAACCGTGGTACTGAGCCGTAATATCGCTTCTCTGGGTATCTACCCGGCCGTTGACCCGCTGGATTCCACCAGCCGTCAGTTGGATCCGCTGGTAGTTGGCCAGGAGCACTACGATGTAGCGCGTGGCGTGCAGTCCATTCTGCAACGTTACCAGGAACTGAAAGATATCATCGCAATTCTGGGTATGGACGAGCTGTCAGAAGAAGACAAACTGGTCGTATCCCGTGCGCGTAAAATCCAACGCTTCCTGTCTCAGCCGTTCTTCGTGGCAGAAGTCTTTACCGGTTCTCCGGGCAAGTTCGTATCGCTGAAAGACACCATTCGTGGTTTCAAAGGCATTATGGACGGCGACTATGACCACCTGCCTGAACAAGCGTTCTACATGGTTGGCACCATTGAAGAAGCAGTGGAAAAAGCCAAGAAACTGTAACGTCTTGAGAGGAGGGTGATATGGCTATGACTTACCATCTGGATGTAGTCAGCGCGGAAAAACATATGTTTTCCGGCCTGGTGCAAAAGATCCAGGTGACAGGTAGCGAAGGCGAACTGGGGATTTTCCCTGGCCATGCGCCGCTGCTGACTGCCATCAAGCCTGGCATGGTGCGTATTGTTAAACAACACGGTGAAGAAGAGTTCATCTACCTGTCCGGTGGTATCCTTGAGGTACAACCGAGCGTGGTAACCGTGCTGGCCGACACTGCTATCCGTGGAACGGACCTCGACGAAGCGAGAGCGCTGGAAGCTAAGCGTAAAGCTGAAGAGCATATCAGCAGCTCTCATGGCGATGTCGACTATGCTCAGGCATCTGCAGAACTGGCGAAAGCGATCGCGAAACTGCGCGTTATCGAGCTTACCAGAAGATCGATGTAATATTTTGGCGCGTGCATAACGTAGCTAAAATTAAGAAAGCGGCCTATAGGGTCGCTTTTTTTTTGCTTTAAAATAAGCGTTTCTACCCGGCGGGGATTGTGATGTATAACACCCGGTACAGGCTAAAAATGTCTCCGATTGCCGACAATTATACCCTGCATAACGGGATGTCAGGCTGAGCTGCGGAACGCCTAGTGCCACATGGCTTATGCCCGGTTCGTGCAGAGAAATATGTAGTAATATTGTCACCAAAGGGTTCTACTTTCGTCCATCAAAATGGAGTTATCAGGTTGCTTATGTCGAACAGCGCAATGAGTGTGGTGATCCTCGCCGCGGGCAAGGGAACACGCATGTATTCCGATCTTCCCAAGGTGTTACATCCGTTGGCCGGCAAGCCGATGGTGCAGCACGTCATTGATGCCGCGATGAAACTGGGCGCGAAAAACGTCCATCTGGTGTATGGCCACGGCGGTGACTTGCTGAAAAGTACCCTGACCGATGAAGCGTTGAACTGGGTGTTGCAGGCTGAGCAACTGGGTACCGGGCATGCCATGCAGCAGGCTGCGCCGCATTTTGCCGATGATGAAGACGTCCTGATGCTGTACGGTGACGTGCCGCTGATCTCCGTCGATACGCTCACGCGCCTGCTGGCGGCGAAGCCGCAGGGCGGCATTGGCCTGCTGACGGTAAAGCTGGCTGACCCAAGCGGTTACGGCCGCATCGTGCGTGAGAACGACGATGTAGTGGGTATCGTTGAGCATAAGGATGCCAGCGAAGCCCAGCGTCAGATTACTGAAATCAATACCGGCATTTTGGTCGCTAACGGGCGCGATCTTAAGCGTTGGTTGGGGATGTTGAACAACGACAATGCGCAGGGTGAATTCTACATCACGGATATTATTGCGCTGGCCCATGCCGACGGTAAGAAAATTGAAGCGGTGCACCCGTCACGCCTGAGCGAAGTGGAAGGCGTGAATAACCGCCTGCAGCTGTCGCGGCTTGAGCGTATCTATCAGGCAGAACAATCTGAAAAATTGCTGTTGGCCGGCGTAATGCTGCTGGATCCGGCACGCTTTGACCTGCGCGGGGAACTTGTGCACGGTCGCGATATCTCTATTGATGCTAATGTCATCATCGAAGGAACGGTAACGCTGGGGGACCGGGTGAAGATCGGTGCTGGCTGTGTACTGAAAAACTGCGTGATCGGCGATGACTGCGAAATCAGCCCCTACAGCGTGTTGGAAGATGCGGTGCTGGAATCTGCTTGTACCGTGGGGCCATTTGCCCGCTTACGCCCGGGCGCAGAGTTGGCAGAAGGCGCTCACGTCGGCAATTTCGTGGAGATAAAAAAAGCGCGTCTGGGCAAAGGTTCCAAAGCGGGCCATCTGAGCTACCTGGGCGACGCTGAAATTGGCGATGATGTGAATATCGGCGCCGGCACCATTACCTGTAACTATGATGGCGCCAATAAGCATAAAACCATTATTGGCGACGGCGTGTTTGTCGGTTCAGACACGCAGCTGGTGGCGCCGGTTTCCGTTGGCAAAGGTTCCACCATTGCCGCCGGCACCACGGTCACCCGCGATATCGCTGAAAATGAACTGGTACTGAGCCGCGTCAAGCAGGTACATATCCAGGGTTGGCAGCGACCGGTGAAAAAGAAATAGGCGTAAGAAGATAGTGTGTTTTGCGTTGGGCTCAGGTAACGAGCCCAATACAAAACATAATAATCCCCATTCTCTACAGGCTCGGGGACGCACGGTAAAAACCGGCAAAATCAGGTCAAGGCATCGAAAGCGCCCCGAAAGGCGTTTAATTAGGAATACAACTGATGTGTGGAATTGTAGGCGCAGTAGCGCAACGTGATATTGCAGAAATTCTGTTGGAAGGGTTACGCCGTCTTGAGTACCGCGGTTACGACTCCGCCGGTCTGGCGGTGGTTGATGCCGAAGGCAACGTAAGCCGTTTACGCCGCGTAGGCAAAGTCAATAAACTGACCGAAGCCGCAGAACAACACGAACTGCATGGTGGCACCGGTATTGCTCACACCCGCTGGGCAACGCACGGTGAACCTACCGAAGCGAATGCGCACCCGCATGTTTCTGATTACATCACCGTGGTGCATAACGGCATCATCGAAAACCATGAACCGCTGCGTGAATTGCTGATCGAGCGCGGTTATCACTTCAGCTCTGAGACCGACACCGAGGTGATTGCACACCTGGTGCATTGGGAACAGCGCCAGGGCGGTACGCTGCTGGAAGTGGTGCAGCGCGTGATCCCACAATTACGCGGCGCCTACGGCACCGTGGTCATGGACAGCCGCGATCCTAGCGTGCTGGTGGCTGCGCGCTCCGGTAGCCCGTTGGTTATCGGCCGCGGCGTGGGCGAAAACTTTATCGCTTCCGATCAGCTGGCTCTACTGCCGGTAACTCGCCGCTTTATCTTCCTGGAAGAAGGCGACGTGGTGGAAGTGACTCGCCGCACCGTCAGCATTTTCGACAAACAGGGGAACGCCATCGAGCGTCCTGAGATCGAATCCAAAGTGCAGTATGACGCCGGTGACAAAGGCGCTTACCGTCACTACATGCAAAAAGAGATCTACGAACAGCCGCTGGCGCTGAAAAACACCCTGGAAGGGCGTTTCAGCCATGGCCAAATCAACCTGAGCGAACTGGGTCCGCGCGCCGATGAATTGCTGGCTAACGTGCAGCACGTGCAAATCATCGCCTGCGGCACCTCCTACCACTCCGGTATGGTGGCGCGTTATTGGTTCGAAGCGCTGGCCGGCGTGCCGTGCGACGTCGAAATCGCCTCGGAATTCCGCTACCGCAAATCTGCCGTGCGCCCGGGCAGCCTGATCATCACGCTGTCGCAGTCCGGTGAAACCGCCGATACCCTGGCGGCGTTGCGTCTGTCTAAAGAGCTGGGTTACCTCGGTTCCCTGGCGGTGTGTAACGTGGCCGGTTCTTCGCTGGTGCGTGAGTCCGATTTGGCGCTGATGACCAAAGCCGGTACTGAAATCGGCGTAGCTTCTACCAAAGCCTTCACCACCCAGCTTGCGGTATTGCTGATGCTGGTGGCGCGTTTGGGTCGTTTGAAAGGCATGGCGGAAAGCGTTGAGCATGAAATCGTGCACGCTCTGCAGGCATTGCCAGCGCGCATCGAACAGATGCTGTCGCTGGACAAAAACATTGAAGCGCTGGCGGAAGGTTTCTCCGACAAGCATCACGCGCTGTTCCTTGGCCGTGGCGATCAGTACCCGATCGCCATGGAAGGTGCGCTGAAGCTGAAAGAGATCTCTTACATTCATGCGGAAGCCTATGCGGCGGGTGAGCTGAAACATGGCCCGCTGGCGTTGATCGACGCCGATATGCCGGTCATCGTGGTGGCGCCGAACAACGAACTGCTGGAAAAACTGAAGTCCAACATCGAAGAAGTGCGCGCGCGCGGCGGCCAGCTGTACGTGTTCGCCGATCAGGACGCCGGTTTCGTCAGCAGCGAAGGAATGACCATCATTCCATTGCCGCACGTGGAAGAAATCGTGGCGCCCATCTTCTACACCGTGCCGTTGCAGCTGCTGTCCTATCACGTGGCGCTGATCAAAGGCACCGACGTTGACCAGCCGCGTAACCTGGCGAAGTCCGTCACGGTAGAGTAATCAGCTGCTGTTATGTTTGAAAAGCCGGCCTGAGCGCCGGCTTTTTTATCATTTAATTTTGTTATTCAGGTCTTGTACCGAGCGTTTCAGATCGCTGATTTCGCTTTGGGCATTGTCTTGCCCTTGTAACTTACGTTTCAGATTGTCGATCTCGCTGTTTTGATTTCGGTTCTCGTTTTCCATATTGCTCAGCTTGTCTTGCAGTTTCTTGATGGCCTGTTCCTGAAGCCTTAATTGTTCTTTGAAGCCGTCTAAATCTCCAAGCTCATAATTGGAAATGACGTAGCCTTGGTCGTAATGGCTCCAAAGAAGGATGTTATCGGTACTGCCGCTCGATTGCTTGCTGCGCTGTAGTCCATCCGCCGCCGTGGCGTTGGCCATAGCCAGCAAACCAAGGCTAACCGTTGACAATATAAGTATTTTTTTCATATGAAGTCCCTTTTCCTGAGCAAGGTATAACAGAATGTTTCAGGTTAAATAATAGCCTAATCAATATGTTAATTGCACGCTTGGTGTCTTGTAATATAACTGTCATATTTCGTACATTTTACTGTCACCAAACTGTCCTATTTTCCCTCCTGCAGCAATACTTACTCTGATGAAAACGACTTGAAGTCGATTTTTGAATATCCCATTAGGAGGGATTATGAAACTGATGCGTACCACCGTCGCCAGTATTGTGGCAGCGACTTTCTCCCTGACCGCCGTGTCCGCGTTCGCTGCTGCCAGCCTGACCGGTGCAGGTGCGACATTCCCCGCTCCGGTGTATGCCAAGTGGGCAGATTCTTATCAGAAAGAAACCGGCAACAAGGTTAACTATCAGGGGATCGGTTCCTCTGGCGGCGTGAAGCAAATCATCGCCAACACCGTTGACTTTGGTGCTTCTGATGCCCCGTTGTCTGACGACAAACTGGCGGCCGATGGCCTGTTCCAATTCCCTACCGTGATCGGCGGCGTAGTGCTGGCCGTAAACATCCCGGGCATCAAATCCGGTGAATTGACCCTGGACGGTAAAACGCTGGGTGACATCTACCTGGGCAACGTGAAGAAATGGAATGACCCGGCAATCACCAAGCTGAACCCGGGCGTCAAGCTGCCGGATCAGAATATCGCCGTGGTACGCCGCGCTGACGGTTCAGGCACCTCTTTCGTGTTCACCAGCTACCTGTCTAAAGCCAACGCGCAGTGGAAAGAGAAAATCGGCGCAGGCTCTACCGTTAACTGGCCAACCGGTCTGGGCGGTAAAGGCAACGACGGCATCGCCGCGTTCGTACAGCGTCTGCCAGGCTCTATCGGCTACGTTGAGTACGCTTACGCCAAGCAAAACAACCTGGCTTACACCAAGCTGATTTCTGCCGACGGCAAGCCGGTCAGCCCAACCGAAGAGAGCTTCAGCGCCGCCGCTAAAGGCGTGGACTGGAGCAAAACTTTCGCTCAGGACCTGACTAACCAGAAAGGCGATGGCGCATGGCCAATCACCTCCACCACCTTCATCCTGGTGCACAAAGAGCAGAAAAACCCGGCTCAGGGCGCAGAAGTGCTGAAGTTCTTTGACTGGGCGTACAAAACCGGTGCCAAGCAGGCCAACGATCTGGATTACGCCTCTCTGCCTAACGAAGTGGTTGAGCAGGTGCGTGCAGCATGGAAAACCAACGTAAAAGACAGTTCCGGTAAAGCACTGTACTAAAGAACGCAGGGGCGCGGGTTCACCGCGCTCCAGCCTATTTTGCAGGGCTCACCCATTGAGCTCGCCAGGGTTAAAACAGAGAGTGATCTATGGCTGAGTATAAGCCGACCATCAAAGCACCGAGTAAAAATGGTGATGTCATCTTCAGCGCGCTGGTCAAACTGGCGGCGCTGATTACCCTATTGTTGCTGGGCGGCATTATTGTTTCGCTGATTTTCGCCTCCTGGCCGAGCATGCAGAAATTCGGCTTCGCCTTCTTGTGGACCAAAGAATGGGACGCGCCTGCCGAGCAGTTCGGTGCGCTGGTTCCTATTTACGGTACCGTCGTCACGTCGTTGATTGCCCTGATTATTGCCGTACCCGTGAGCTTCGGTATCGCGCTGTTCCTGACCGAGCTGGCGCCAAACTGGCTGAGACGCCCACTGGGCATCGCTATTGAGTTGCTGGCGGCAATCCCGAGTATCGTTTACGGCATGTGGGGCTTGTTCGTGTTTGCGCCGCTGTTTGCCGAATATTTCCAGACTCCGGTTGGCGACGTGCTGTCCGGCATTCCTATTGTCGGCGAGCTGTTCTCCGGCCCGGCGTTCGGTATCGGTATTCTGGCAGCCGGGGTGATCCTGGCGATCATGATTATTCCTTATATCGCCGCCGTCATGCGAGACGTGTTCGAACAGACCCCGGTGATGATGAAAGAGTCCGCCTATGGCATCGGCTGCACCACCTGGGAGGTGATGTGGCGTATCGTGCTGCCGTTTACCAAGAATGGCGTGATTGGCGGCGTGATGCTGGGATTGGGCCGCGCGCTGGGGGAAACCATGGCGGTGACCTTCATCATCGGTAACACCTACCAGCTCGACAGCGCTTCACTGTATATGCCGGGTAACAGTATTACCTCTGCGCTGGCCAACGAATTCGCCGAAGCGGAATCGGGCGTGCACACCGCAGCGTTGATGGAGCTGGGCCTGATTCTGTTTGTTATCACCTTTATCGTCCTGGCGCTGTCGAAGTTGATGATCATGCGTCTGGCCAAGAAAGAGGGGCGCTAACGTGGCGACTATGGAAATGCAAAACGACGTGGCGCTGTTAGAAAGCCGCCGCAAAATGCAGGCCTGGCGCCGCCAGAAAAACCGACTGGCGCTGTTCTTGTCGATGGCGACCATGGTATTCGGCCTGTTCTGGCTGGTGTGGATCCTGTTCTCCACCGTGACCAAAGGCATCGACGGTATGTCGCTGGCGTTGTTCACCGAAATGACGCCGCCGCCGAACACCGCAGGCGGTGGCCTGGCGAACGCCATCGCCGGTAGCGGCTTGTTGATCCTGTGGGCCACCGTGTTCGGTACGCCGCTGGGCATCATGGCCGGCATTTACCTGGCGGAATACGGCCGTAAATCCTGGTTGGCGGAAGTCATCCGCTTTATTAACGATATTTTGCTGTCGGCGCCGTCGATAGTCGTGGGCCTGTTCGTCTACACCATTGTGGTGGCGAAGATGGAACACTTCTCCGGCTGGGCCGGGATCATCGCGCTGGCTTTGTTGCAGGTACCGATTGTTATCCGTACCACTGAAAACATGTTGAAGCTGGTGCCGGATACGCTGCGTGAGGCGGCTTACGCGCTGGGTACGCCGAAATGGCGCATGATTTCTGCCATCACGCTGAAAGCCTCGGTCTCCGGCATTATCACCGGCGTGTTGCTGGCCATTGCGCGTATCGCCGGGGAAACCGCACCGTTGCTGTTTACCTCGCTGTCGAATCAGTTCTGGAGCACCGACCTGATGCAGCCGATCGCCAACCTGCCGGTCACCATTTTCAAATTCGCCATGAGCCCGTTCGCCGAATGGCAACAGTTGGCCTGGGCCGGGGTGCTGTTGATTACCCTGTGTGTACTGTTACTGAATATCCTGGCGCGTGTGGTTTTCGCCAAGCAGAAGCATTCATAAAATTTTGAGCGCTGCCGTGGCGGCGCTGATGAAAAGAGAGAAGTCTTGATGAGTATGGTTACTGACGCTTCCAGCAGCAAAATTCAGGTACGCGATCTGAACTTCTACTATGGCAAATTCCATGCGCTGAAAAACATCACGCTGGATATTGCCAAGAACAAGGTCACCGCGTTTATCGGCCCGTCCGGCTGCGGCAAATCCACTCTGCTGCGTACTTTCAACAAGATGTACCAGCTGTACCCCGAGCAGCGTGCTGAAGGCGGTATCCTGCTGGATGGGCAGAACATTCTGACCGACAACTCGGATATCGCCCTGCTGCGCGCTAAAGTCGGCATGGTGTTCCAGAAACCGACGCCGTTCCCGATGTCGATTTACGACAATATCGCCTTCGGCGTGCGCCTGTTTGAAAAGCTGTCGCGTGCCGACATGGACGAGCGCGTCCAGTGGGCGCTGACCAAGGCGGCATTGTGGAACGAGACCAAGGACAAGCTGCACCAGAGCGGTTACAGCCTGTCCGGCGGCCAGCAACAGCGCCTGTGCATCGCACGCGGCATCGCCATTCGCCCGGACGTTTTATTACTGGACGAGCCCTGCTCGGCGCTGGATCCGATCTCCACCGGCAAAATCGAAGAGCTGATCAGCGAACTGAAGTCTGACTACACCGTGGTGATTGTGACCCACAACATGCAGCAGGCCGCGCGTTGCTCTGACTCCACGGCATTTATGTATCTGGGCGAACTGATCGAGTTCAGTGATACTGATAACCTGTTCACCGCGCCACAGAAAAAACAGACCGAAGACTACATCACCGGCCGCTACGGTTGATTACGGGAACCCAAATGGACAACCTGAATTTAAATAAACACATTTCCGGCCAGTTCAACGCAGAACTTGAGCACATCCGTACCCAGGTGTTGACCATGGGCGGGCTGGTGGAACAGCAACTGACCGACGCTATCACCGCGATGCATAATCAGGACGGTGAACTGGCCAAACGCGTTATCGAAGGTGACGCCAAGGTCAATATGATGGAAGTGGCGATCGACGAGGCCTGCGTGCGCATCATTGCCAAGCGCCAGCCGACCGCCAGCGATCTGCGTCTGGTGATGGCGATCATCAAGACCATCTCCGAGCTGGAACGTATCGGCGACGTGGCGGATAAAATTTGTCGCACCGCGCTCGAGAAATTCTCGCACCAGCATCAGCCGTTGCTGGTCAGCCTGGAGTCGCTTGGCCGCCATACCGTGCAGATGCTGCATGACGTGCTGGACGCCTTTGCGCGTATGGATCTGGATGAAGCTATCCGGATTTACCGCGAAGACAAGAAGGTCGATCAGGAGTATGAGGGCATCGTCCGTCAGTTGATGACCTATATGATGGAAGACACCCGCACTATTCCAAGCGTGCTGACTGCGCTGTTCTGCGCCCGTTCGATCGAGCGTATCGGCGACCGTTGCCAGAACATCTGCGAATTTATTTTCTACTTCGTGAAAGGTCAGGATTTCCGTCATATTGGCGGCGATGCGCTGGAAAAACTGCTGTCTGCCGACGGCAAAGTAGAAAAAAAAGAGTAATTTTCCCCGCGAGTTACTCCCCGGAAGGCGCAGAAAACTGCGCCTTTATGCTGTTTAAAACCCTCAAAGATAAAAAGGTTATAAATATAGCTTTTTATATTATTTCCTGACCTATGTGGCTCTTGCTAGCTTAGCAGCCAGCAGGACATCAACCACTTAGGAGCTTTTCATGAAACACCGCGCTTTGGCCTTAACTCTGTTAGCCAGCCTGACCAGCCTCGCCACCGGCGCCGCACATGCGGATAAACTCGACGACATCAAGAAAGCCGGCGTAGTGCGTATCGCGGTGTTCGACAGCAACCCGCCGTTCGGCTATATCGATCCGCAAAGCAAAAAGTTGGTCGGTTATGACGTTGATGTCGCAGACGCGATCGGCAAGGCGCTGGGCGTAAAAGTTGAGCTGCGCGCCACCAACCCGGCTAACCGCATTCCCTTGCTGGTATCCAAGAAGGTCGATTTGATCGCCGCCAACTTCACCATTACCGACGAGCGCGCCAAGGAAGTGAATTTCAGCGTGCCGTATTTCGCTACCGGCCAGAAATTTATTGCCCGTAAAGGCGTGCTGAAAACCCCGGAAGACATTAAAAAGCTGCGCATTGGTGCAGATAAAGGGACAGTGCAGGAAATCACCCTGCGTGAACATTACCCAACGGCAAAAGTGATCTCTTACGACGATACCCCGCTGGCCTTTGTGGCGCTGCGTAACGGCAACGTACAGGCGATCACTCAGGATGACGCCAAGCTGGTTGGCCTGCTCGGCAACCTGCCGGCGGCGCAGAAAGCCGATTTTGAGATTTCACCGTTCAGCATCACCAAAGAGTACCAGGGCGTCGGCATTCCAAAAGGGGAAGATCGCCTGACCGCCAGCATTAACGACACGCTGATCAAGCTGGAAAAAGACGGCGAAGCGGTTAAGATCTACGACCGCTGGTTCGGCCCGGAAACCAAAACCGCCCAACCGCGCGGCGATTTCAAGATCGCGCCTTTGGATCAACAGCCAAAAGCCTGACGATCTGGAGTGCCGAGATCTGAACGGAGGGGCGCAGCTTGCTGCGCCCCTGATGCATTTGGCAAAACAAGGATTGAACATGAATTTGGACTGGCTGCTGGCGCCTCAGTATCTGGGCTGGTTATGGGATGGCTTCCTGCTGACGCTGTGGCTTTCCGCTTGCGCGAGCCTGGCGGCCACGCTGTTGGGCTTGGTACTGACGGCGATGCGCGACAGTAGCCTGCGTCCGCTGCGCTGGCTGGCGGTGGGCTACAGTTCGTTGTTTCGCAATACGCCGCTGTTGGTGCAGCTGTTCTTCTGGTATTTCGCGGCCGGGCAGATCCTGCCTTCCTCCGCCATGCAGTGGCTGAACACTTCGCATCAGATTGGGCCAATCGCCTGGCCGTCGTTCGAGTTTCTCGCCGGCTTCTTTGGCCTGACGTTGTATTCCACTGCTTTTATCGCCGAAGAGATCCGCTCCGGTATCCGCGGCGTCGCAGGTGGGCAAAAATACGCGGCCAATGCGCTGGGGCTGACCGGCTGGCAGGCCATGCGTTACGTGGTGCTGCCGCAGGCGCTGAAAATTGCCTTTCCGCCGCTGTTGGGCCAATACATGAACGTGATAAAAAATTCTTCGCTGACCATGGCGATCGGCGTTGCCGAGCTGTCTTACGCCTCGCGTCAGGTGGAAACCGAAACGCTGCGCACTTTCCAGGCGTTCGGCGTTGCGACGGTGTTGTACATCGCCATCATTGCGTTATTGGAAGGCTGGGGCATGTGGCGACAGCAACGTAAACCCCTGGGAGGGCACTAACATGGATTTCGGCGTAATTTACGACAATCTGGGTTATTTATTGTGGGGCACCTGGCCGGATGGGCCGTTGGGCGGCGCGGCGTTGACGTTGGCGATCAGCCTGATGGCCGGCGTGGCTTCGGCTGTCCTCGGCACGCTGCTGGGCGTGGCGTTGGCGATGTCGCGCGGCGTAGCCGCCGGGTTATTGGCTGCTGTACTGGGATTTTTTCGCGCTATCCCGGTCATCATGCTGATTTTTTGGACTTATTTCTTGCTGCCGATCCTGTTTGGCGTGGATATCCCGGAGATCACCACCGTGGTCTGCGCATTGGCGCTGATCGCTTCGGCCTATCTGGCGCATGCGGTGAAGGCGGGCATTGTCGCCATTGGTCCCGGCCAGTGGCAGGCCGGTTTGTCGCTGGGGCTGACCCGTTGGCAAACGTTGCGCATGATCGTGCTGCCGCAGGCGTTGCGCATGATGGTGCCGTCGTTTATCAACCAGTGGATTTCCCTGATCAAGGACACCTCATTGGCTTATATCGTCGGCGTCAGCGAACTGACCTTTCTGGCGACCCAGGTCAATAACCGCAGTATGGTGTACCCGATGGAAGTGTTCCTGTTTGTCGCGCTGGTGTACTTCGTGTTCTGCCTGGCGCTTGATCTGCTGGCCAATGCGGTCAACCGCCGCCTCAGCCCGCAGGCCAGGGCATTGAAACGTTCCTGGCGCTGGTGGCGCAACAAACCGCCGCTGCCGGCGAGCTGATCGGGGCCGATTAACGGGTCAACTGCCAGCCGCGTTCCCGCCATAACGCCGGAAGTTGGGCCAGATCGTCAAACGGGGTGACCAACGGGTGGTCGATAGGCTGGTTGTGCGGATCGGCGCAGAAGTAAAACACCGGAATGTCGGCGGCGATCCCGGCCTGGGCTCCGGCGGCGGAATCATCCACCAGAATACAACGCTCTACCGGCACCTGCATTTTTTCGGCGGCGTGGAACAGGAGCGCCGGGTCCGGTTTCCAGCGCTGGATGTCATAGCCGCTGAACAACCGGTCATCAAAATAGTTCAGCATGCCGGTCAGGCCGAGCGAGTGCTGCATTTTGCTGACCGGACCGTTGGAGACGGTGCACATCGGCACGGCTACTTGTGCCAGCAACTCGCGCGCGCCGGCGATCTCCTGTAGCTCACTGTCGAACAGACGGGCCACTTCCCGGCGATATAAGGGCTCCAATTCCTCTTTCGGCAGCGTGATGCCGTGCTCCGCATTAACCTGCTCGATGATCTCGTACAGCTTTATCCCTTTGTATTTCCTGAACATCTCTTCCAGCGACAGCTGAAGGCCGTAGTGGGCGAACATATGCACATAGGCTTTGCTGCACAGCACTTCGCTGTCTACCAGCGTGCCGTCGCAATCAAACAAAATGCAGTCGATCTGATTCATCAGGGTAAGCGTCCTTCGGTTAAGCGGCGATAAACCACTTTAACCGCATCAGGCAAGATTGCGACTCCTTAATCCACTTTGCCAGTGAATATCAATAAATACAGTCTGTTGACTACTTTAGCCGTAAAGACGGCGAAAAAAACCTGTGACCTGCGTCAAAAGCCAGACTTTTTGTTATAGGATAGCCAACGACTGTCCATTCCCCTCTTCGGAATTCTGATAATGAGCAAACCAGTATCTGGCCTTGACGTTGAGCAAGGCTTGCTTGGGCGCGTGTTTAAACTCAAGCAGCATGGAACCACGGCGCGTACGGAAACGATTGCCGGTATTACTACCTTTTTGACCATGGTGTATATCGTGTTCGTTAACCCCCAGATCCTGGGCGCGGCGGGCATGGATACGCAGGCGGTGTTCGTAACAACCTGCCTGATTGCCGCTTTTGGCAGCATTTTTATGGGCTTGCTGGCTAACCTGCCGGTAGCGTTGGCGCCGGCGATGGGCCTGAATGCGTTCTTCGCCTTTGTGGTGGTTGGCGCCATGGGTATTTCGTGGCAGATCGGCATGGGCGCTATTTTCTGGGGCGCCGTCGGTTTGTTGCTGTTGACCATTTTCCGCATCCGTTACTGGATGATTGCCAACATTCCGATGAGCCTGAGGGTGGGGATCACCAGCGGTATCGGTTTGTTTATCGGCATGATGGGGCTGAAAAACGCCGGCATCGTGGTGGCCAATCCGGACACTCTGGTCACCATCGGCAAGCTGACCTCGCACAATGTGCTGTTGGGCGCGCTGGGCTTCTTTATCATTGCCGTGCTGTCCTCACGCAATTTCCATGCGGCGGTACTGGTTTCTATCGTGGTGACGACTCTGATCGGCTGGGCGTTGGGTGATGTTAAATACGGCGGTGTGTTCTCCATGCCGCCGAACATTACCTCGGTGGTGGGCCAGGTTGATCTGGCCGGGGCGCTGAATATCGGCCTGGCAGGGGTGATCTTCTCCTTTATGCTGGTTAACCTGTTCGACTCTTCCGGCACCCTGATTGGCGTGACCGATAAGGCGGGGCTGACCGACGACAAGGGCAAGTTCCCGCGCATGAAACAGGCGCTGTATGTGGACAGCATCAGTTCGGTCGCCGGTTCGTTTGTCGGCACTTCTTCCGTCACCGCGTACATTGAAAGCTCTGCCGGCGTATCCGTTGGCGGCCGCACCGGCCTGACGGCGGTGGTGACCGGTATCCTGTTCCTGCTGGTGATCTTCCTGTCGCCGCTGGCGGGCATGGTGCCGGCTTATGCCGCCGCCGGCGCGTTGATCTACGTTGGCGTGCTGATGACATCGAGCCTGGCGCGCGTGAAATGGGATGATCTGACCGAGGCCGTGCCGGCGTTTGTCACCGCGGTGATGATGCCGTTCAGTTTCTCGATCACCGAAGGCATCGCGCTGGGCTTTATTTCTTACTGCGTGATGAAGCTCGGTACCGGCCGCTGGCGTGAAATCAGCCCCTGCGTGGTTGTCGTGGCGCTGCTGTTTATACTGAAGATTGTCTTTGTAGACGGCCATTAATACGACAAGGGCCGACGTTTGTCGGCCCTGTTCTCTATACCCCAGGCTTCGCGTCCGGTGCCTGATTCAATACCCACTGTAATGGCCGTTTGAAACGCGCCTGCCAGCCGCCTTCCGCGTTCTCTCCCTGGGGAAAATGCAACGTCTCCACCTGATTATTTTCGCTGAAAAGATTGGCGAAGTGCAGTGCCAGCGCCTGCTCGCTGAAGTTTTGCCGATCGTAGTACGCCACCACCACCTTCTTGTTCGCCGCCAGCGACTGCTGCGCCGGTTTGATCTCGCCATTGGGCGCAATCAGCATTGCACCGGCATAAAACTGCGGATACTTGCTCAGCAGGTTGGCGGCATGCAACGCCCCTTGTCCGCGGGCCGCGAGGTAGATCTTTTGCGGGTTGAGCGGTAATTCTTCCTGAGGCCGGAGGGCCTGTTGAATGGCGTTTTGGGTACTTTCCTCGCTGTAATTCGACCAGCGGAAGCTGTTTTCCGACAGCATCTGGGTGCCGTTGATCTCAATATAGGCGACGCCCATCTCACTGAACAGCAAGCGTTCTTCGGGGCTGATATTGGCGCCTTTGCCATAGCCGTGCAGGAACACCACGATTGGCCATCCTCCAGCCGGAGGAGTGCCGTCCGGTATGGCATAGCTGGCTTTGCCTTCAAACAACGGGGCGTGCCGCAGGTAGCGAGCTTTGGTGGCGGCGAGGATCGACTGATAGGTGGCACGGTGCTGGATGCTGTTGAAGGCGTCGTCTTCGAGCAATGCGTAGTAATACCACAACCCACGATTGGCGCTCAGTTGCAGATAGCGCTCAGCCAGCTCTGTCTGGCCCTTTTCAGCCGAAGAGGCCGCTAACTGATAGGGTGCCCATACGTTGCTTCCATCTTCTCGCATCAGCGTCAGATAGAGCGACATGGCTCCGAGTTTCTTGTCTTCCTGGCTTTGGGCGGAGCGCGGCAACTGGGCGTTCAGCAGGCTATGTGCCGGCAGCTCGATCGGTTCTTCTCCGGCGGGATAGCGCATTTCTGTGGCGAACGAAGGTCTGGTGAACAAAGCCAGTAATAGGGCTAAAATAAAAAAATACATAATTGCATAACTTTATTTTTTAATGGGTTAGAGAAAATCCTCTCACGGAAGCAGCGCCTTCAGCCGATTGACGGCCGAAGGCCTCAAAAACAGGATTTACTTTAGGCGGCGGATATAGTCGCTGAATGCGGACAACTGGCCGGTCAGGAAATCCAGCGCGCCTTGTTCGACCAATTGCCCGGCCTGCGCATCCACTTTGTTCTGGATGACACTGCCCATAAACTCCGGCTTGTTCATCACCATGGCGTCGAGGAACACCAGAATCTGGCGCAGATGATATTGGCAACGCGCGCCGCCAATGGGCCCCATCGAGCTGGTCTGAATCGCTACCGGTTTACCGGCCAGCGGCTGGTTCGGTAAGCGGGAGAGCCAGTCAATGGCATTTTTCAATCCGCCCGGCACCGAGTAGTTATACTCCGGGGTCACAATGATCACGCCGTCAGCCTGACGGATTTGCGCGGCGATAGCCTCAACCGAGGCGGGGAAACCTTCATCTTGTTGCACATCGGCATCATACAGCGGGATATCACGGATTGAGGGAAGCGCTTCGATGATCACCCCCTGAGGGGCGAGGTCTGGCAGCGCTCGGGCCACCATGGCGTTGTAAGAACCTTTACGCAGGCTACCGAGCAGGGTGACTATTTTTAAGGCTTGGTCTGACATGGTGATTCTCCCTTCCGAATGAACAGATTCAGCTTAGAACACCTGCCGATAGTAGGGCAAACATGGCGGTGAGAATAGCCAATTCCTGCATATTTGCCTGCATTTACAATTTTATTCAGAAATTAATAGGTTAAAGAAAGTTTTATCTTATCTTTTTTGCCATAAGCCGCCGATGTCAGCGGTGATGGGCCAGGCTGGTCAGTTTTACAAAGCGGGTGGAGATGGTGGGGGTGCGTGATGAGATCTCGCCGTACTTCTGCAGGCCTTTGTGCTCTTCGTACTGCCAGCACACCAGCCGATCAAGATTGGGCTCATGCGCACAGGCCCAGCTAAGGTGCTCGTCGATATCGCTCATCACCTGAACCTGGGGGGTAGCGCTGGAGCGAAGATGGCCGGAAAAGGGGTGCAGCAGCAGCGTCGATTGCCCGCTATTCCCCAGACCGGAAAGCTTCAGCACGCTCTGGCGGATACTCCACAACTGGGTTTCCGCTTCCAGCTGATCGTACTGTGCGCTGATCCAGGCGGTCTCTGTCGGTGTCTGATACTGGTGTTGCAGCTTTTTTTGCTGGCCGCCGCGCGCGCGCATGACCTCGATATCCAGCCCTACTTTGCCTTCATTGCTGAGCAGGACGCCCACGGTATCGCTGGCATAGGCCAGGCTGAAATCAGGCAGGTGGTTGTCGGCAAAACAGGGGCGCCCGGTGGGCGTGGTGGCTATCGGCGGCAGTGTCGGCAGCCCATAAAGATAAAACATCATTTCGGCGAGCAGGATGCGTCCCTGAAGGAAACGCTGGCGGCGTTTAGCGGAAAAAGCCGCGGTCGCGGTCAACACCTCGGCGGATAATCTATGGGTATCCAGGGCGGCGCTAGCGGGGATCCATCGGGCAAAATGACACGCCATTGTTCACTCCATGACAGAGAGGTCTCTGATAACGCAGGAGTGTTAGATTAAGCATAAGTCGCGGATTTATCATCAAAAAACAGTATGAGGTTTATCCTATTTATCTGTTTCTTGAATGTCATTGTCTGGCGCCGCATCACTCCACCATTGTATCAGCGAGGCATTTGGCGTCAGATCAAAATGCGGTTTGCCGAGCAAATGATTGAGGATGCGGGCAGAACGCCAGGCCATCAGGCTCAGGCCGCCTTCAGCGCTGCCGTGGCTGTGGATACCGGCATTCACCGCATAAATCCGGTTCTGCTCCGGCCCTTGCCACTCAAGGTTAAAATCCGGTAACAGCGGCAGGTGCTGTTGATTGTCGAAGGGGATGCGCGGCAACAGCGGTTTCAGGCAGGAAGGCAGCGAAGGGCGGTAGCCGGTGGCTAAAATGACCATATCGGCCTTAAATCCTTCCTGACGATTTTCCAGGCCATGCCGGGCACGCAACTGGAAATCCTTTCCCGTTGGCTCTATCGCCAACAGCGTTCGGTGCGGCAACAGGCGTACGTTACGTGTCTGGTGCATTACGTCAAAACGCATGTACAGCTCGCGATACAGGGTACGCAGCGTATGGTTGCTGATGCCGTCGGCGGGCAGCTTCTGCGCCTTGATTTCCCGCTCGCGGATATCTTGCGGCAGCGTATAGAAATAATCGACGTATTCCGGGGTGAAGTACTCATTGGTGAAGGCGGATTCATCCAGAGGCTGGAAGTTGGGCCGGCGGGAAAGCCAGTCCAGCTGCGCCGGTTTTCCCCAATGCCCGCGCAGCGCATTGAGGAAAATATCGGCACCGCTTTGGCCGCCGCCTACCACCATAACCCGCTTGCCGGTAAGATCCGGATTGCGGAGGGCGATCTCTGCGGCATGCAGGCAATTTTCCCCCAGAGCCGGGTAGAACTCATCGGGGATCCAGGGATCGTGGCCGGTGCCCAGGCAGATGTTTTTTGCCCACAGGGTTTGGTTGAGAGTACGGACTTCAAACAGCTGCTGGTCATCGTCAAAATCAATGCTTTCAACCGACTGCGAAAACTGTAGCCCATCTAATCTGTCGCAGGCCCAACTTAGGTAGTCCGAGAACTCTTCACGGCTGATAATTTGCTGCTCGGTGATCAGAAAACGGTAAATTTTTTTCTGCTCGACCAGATAATTGATAAATGAAAACTGGCTGCGCGGCGCAACGGCGGTCACCAAGTCCTGCAGCACGTAAGTCTGCATATACGCCGAGGGTAACAACATGCCGGGATGCCAGCGAAAGCTGGCGTTGCGATCGAGAAAGGCGTAGTTCACCTCACCGCTTTCGAAGGCCATGGCTGCCAGGCTGAGATTGAATGGCCCCAGGCCAACGCCCAGTAAATCCAATGGTTCGTTCATTTATGCTTATGTCTCCCGGCAAAAATCGCTGAGATAAGCTTAGGCCAGTTTGGGCGGGTAAAGGGGAAATGACGGGGGGATTGTTGGATGCGGGTGCCGTTTCCAGCACCCGTCGCCGATTATTTTCCGATGCAGAAACTGGAGAAAATGCGCCCCAGCAGGTCATCTGAGGTAAATTCGCCGGTGATTTCACTCAGCGCTTGCTGCGCCAGGCGCAGTTCCTCGGCCAGCAGCTCCCCCGCGTAAGCGCTCACTAACTGTTCTTTGCCCTCGACCAGATGCAGAGCCGCCTGTTCAAGCGCCTGCAGATGCCTACGACGCGCCAGGAAGCCGCCTTCCATATTGCTGGTGAAACCCATGCTCTGTTTCAGATGATCGCGCAGCAGGTCGATGCCTTCGCCGGTGCGCGCCGAGAGGCGAATAAGTGAGTGACCATTTACTTCGGTCATGCCCAGCGTTTCACCGGTGATATCGGCTTTGTTGCGCACCACAGTGATTGGCAGGCTGTGCGGCAGGCGCGCCATAAACTCTGGCCAAATCTCTGCCGGTTCGGTTGCGGCGGTGGTGGTGCCGTCAACCATAAACAGCACGCGATCTGCCTGTTCGATCTCGTTCCATGCACGTTCGATGCCGATGCGCTCCACTTCGTCACTGGCTTCACGCAGGCCGGCGGTGTCGATGATGTGCAAAGGCATGCCGTCGATGTGAATATGCTCGCGCAGTACGTCGCGGGTGGTGCCGGCAATGTCGGTGACGATCGCCGCATCGCGGCCGGCTAACGCATTGAGCAGGCTTGATTTACCGGCGTTTGGCCGCCCGGCGATCACCACCTTCATCCCTTCGCGCAGCAGGCTGCCCTGGCGCGCCTCGGCGCGTACGTTGGCAAGAGAGGCCATCACGCCGTTGAGCTGCGCTTCGATTTTACCGTCAGACAGGAAGTCGATTTCCTCATCGGGAAAGTCGATCGCGGCTTCCACATAGATTCGCAGGTGAGTAAGTGCTTCCACAAGCTGGTGGATGCGGGTGGAAAACGCCCCCTGCAATGAGTTCATTGCAGAACGCGCTGCCTGTTCGGAACTGGCGTCGATCAGGTCGGCAATTGCCTCGGCCTGCGCCAAATCCAGCTTGTCGTTGAGAAAGGCGCGTTCGGAAAACTCACCGGGCCGCGCGATGCGCACGCCGGGTAGCGCCAGCACGCGTTTCAGCAGCAGATCGAGGATTACCGGCCCACCGTGGCCTTGCAGTTCCAGCACGTCTTCGCCGGTAAAGGAGTTCGGCCCCGGGAACCACAGCGCAATGCCCTGATCCAGGGTGGCGCCTGCGGCGTCGCGGAACGGCAGATAATCGGCGTATCGTGGCTTCGGCAACTTGCCGAGCAGGGCCTGGGCGGCGTCTTTCGCGCCACGACCGGAAATACGCAGAATGCCGACGCCGCCGCGTCCCGGCGGAGTGGCTTGGGCTACGATGGTATCGGTAGTGCTGCTCATAACGGTTCTCTCTGACGATTCAATATGCAAAAAGGCGGTCTAATGACCGCCTCTTATCTTTCGCTGCAAGGGTTCAGCGCGCCGAACCCCTACAATACGCTTAGGTCTTTTTCTTGTCGCGGCTGTGTAAGCCACGTTTTTCCAGGCCGCGGTAAATCAGCTGCTGCTGGAGGATGGTGACCAGGTTACTGACGATGTAGTACAGCACCAGACCGGACGGGAACCACAGGAAGAACACTGTGAAGATCACCGGCATAAAGGTCATGATTTTCTGCTGCATCGGGTCAGTCACTGTGGTTGGCGACATCTTCTGGATGAAGAACATCGTCACGCCCATCAGGATTGGCAGAATGTAGTACGGGTCTTGCGCCGACAGATCATGGATCCACAGGGCGAACGGCGCATGGCGCAGCTCAACCGAGCCCATCAACATGTAGTACAACGCCAGGAAGATTGGCATCTGGATAACCAGCGGCAGACAACCTCCCAATGGGTTCACTTTCTCGGACTTGTACAGCGCCATCATTTCCTGACTCATGCGCTGTTTGTCGTCACCGATACGCTCACGCATCGCCTGCAGTTTTGGCTGCAGCATGCGCATTTTCGCCATCGAGGTGTACTGCGCTTTGGTCAGCGGGTACATGATGCCGCGCACGATGAAGGTGATGATGATAATCGAGAAGCCCCAGTTACCGATAAAGCCGTGGATGAACTTCAGCAGTTTGAACAGCGGCTGGGAGATGAACCACAACCAACCGTAATCCACGGTCAAGTCCAGATGCGGCGCCAGTTGGGCCATCTGATCCTGCAACTCCGGGCCAACCCACAGGGTGGCATTCAGCTGTTGCTGCGCACCAGGCTGCACCACAACCGGGGTAGATTTGAAGCCGATGGTGGACAGGTTGTCGCCAGGTTTAGCGGTATAGAAGGTATTGCTGCCCTGAGTTGCCGGCACCCATGCGGTGGCGAAATATTGTTGCAGCATCGCAACCCAACCGCCCTGAGTGGTGACATTCAGGTTCTCGTCCTTGTCGAACGCATACTTCTGATATTTGTCTTCGCTGGAAGAGTACGCCGCGCCGCGGAAGGTATGCAGAGCGAAGTTGTTGCTGCCGGTGTCGCGGTGCTTAGGCAGTTCAGTAGTCTGCTTCAGTTGGCCGAACAGGGTCAGCTCCAGCGGAGCGGTGCTTTTGTTGTCGACGTTGTAGTCAACGCCAACCGCGTAATGGTTACGCTTGAGCACGAAAGTCTTGGTGTAAACCGCACCGTCTTTGCCGGTGAAGGTCAGCGGGATGCGCAACTCATCCTGGCCTTCCGGCAGGGTGTAGTTGTCCTGCGCCGCCTGGAACAACGGGCGTTCGCCGTTTGCCGGGTTATCCGGGCCGTTTCTGCCGGTCAGACCGCTTTGCGCCTGATAAACAAATGACGGGGTGTTTTCCAGCAGTTGGAATGGAGTCGATGAACCCAGGGTATCCGGGTAGGCCAACAGTTTAGCCTGCTCGATATCACCACCACGCGTGTTGATGGTCAGCGACAGCACGTCAGTGTTAACGGTAATCAGTTTACCTTGGCCACTGGCTGGCACAGCCTGGCTTGCAGCATCACCGGTAGCTGTGTTCGAAGTCTGTTGCGTGGTCTGGGCGACTGGTTGCGGAGCGTTGTCCGTTTGCCAGGCTTGCCAGATCATGAAAGACACGAACAGCAGAGCGATGAGGAAAAGATTGCGTTGCGAATCCATCGTTAGTGTTCTCTGTTATCGTCGGTTTTCGGCGGCACGGGATCATCGCCACCTGGGTTCAAGGGGTGGCATTTTAATACGCGTTTCAATGCTAACCAACTGCCTTTTATCATGCCAAACCTGCTTAATGCCTCAATTGCGTAATGAGAACATGTCGGCTGGAAGCGACAACGAGGCCCAAGCAACGGACTGATGACGAGCTGGTAAGCCCGCACCAGCCCGATCAGGATGCGGGAGCCTGGCGACAGTGGCGACGCCATAATTTTTCCAAAGCTTCCGTCAACGCGCGGTTATCCAAATCCGCTATCCCTTTTTTGGCCACCACGACAAAATCCATCGCCGGTAACTCGTGCTGACGTAAACGGAAGCTCTCGCGGGTAAGGCGTTTGATCCGGTTGCGTTCATGCGCGCGTTTGACGTGTTTTTTGGCGACGGTAAGACCGATGCGGGGATGCCCCAGCTGGTTCAGGCGGCCGAGGATGGTGATTTGCGGCGTGCCAGCCCGTTGTGGCTGCTGGAAGACGAAAGTGAAATGAGTGGGAGTTAACAAACGTAACTCCCTGGGAAAAGCGAGCTTAACCACTCAGCGGGTTAGCTTTTATTACTTAGAAACAGTCAGACGAGCACGGCCTTTCGCACGACGGCGGGCCAGAACTTGACGACCATTTTTGGTGGCCATACGAGCACGGAAACCATGGCTACGGTTGCGCTTCAATACGGACGGTTGGAAAGTGCGTTTCATGGCGATTTCTACCTAAACTTAAAATAAGGACATAAGTCAAATGCGTTTGGCTACTCGGCGTGAAAGCTACCGACGCCTCAATCGCAATATATAAAGAGGCGGGATTGTAATAATTGTACAGTCCTGAGTCAATTCACATCGCGCGAGCCTACCTGGTTGTCTGCCAATACGGAGTAAAATCCGGTCTTGGCCCGTGGTCACAGCTGAATCCCGTCTGGCCAATGACTCACCATAAGGAACCAGGTATTACACGTAGGGCGAATATTATACGGATTCGGGGGTAAACCGCAAGGATCCTGAAGCGATCCTGGTGTTTAAAAGCCAGGATCCTTCGTGGATAACAGGGTATAACCGGTTGACAATGTAAAAAATGCCCTCCTTCGGGCGGGATCTCGCCTGCAATTCGACGTGGATGGCGAAAAGATCGCCGCAGGCCGCGGCCTGTGGATAAAATGGATCTAATCTGTGATGAAGGGGAGGATCTCTTGCTCGGATTGCGCTATGATCCGTCATTCCGATCGCGATCTCTCAAGCGGGGATCGTGAGGGACATAAACCGTGAAAGGCGGTTCGCATGCCCCACTGGTGTTCAGCCGATGCCGGGCATGTGTCAAAAATCATGAGTTATAAAAAATTAGCCTGATTCTTTTCTTTTATTGATCTTGTTCGAGTGGAGTCCGCCGTGTCACTTTCGCTTTGGCAGCAGTGTCTTGCCCGATTGCAGGATGAGTTACCTGCCACAGAATTTAGTATGTGGATACGCCCATTGCAGGCGGAACTGAGTGACAATACCCTGGCGCTTTATGCGCCCAATCGCTTTGTGCTGGATTGGGTTCGCGATAAATACTTAAACAATATCAATGGGCTGCTGAATGATTTCTGCGGTACGGATGCCCCTTTGCTGCGTTTTGAAGTCGGCAGCAAACCGCTCACCCAAATCATCAGCCAGACCGTCACTGCCAGCGTCAGCGCACCTAGCGCGCCGGTGGTGCGCGCCGTAGCGCCTTCCCGGCCAAGCTGGGATAACGCGGCGCCACAGCCCGAACTTTCTTACCGCTCCAACGTTAATCCAAAGCACACCTTTGATAACTTTGTTGAGGGTAAATCCAACCAACTGGCGCGCGCGGCGGCCCGTCAGGTGGCGGATAATCCGGGCGGTGCCTATAACCCGTTGTTTCTGTATGGCGGTACCGGGTTGGGTAAAACTCACCTGTTGCATGCGGTCGGCAACGGCATCATGGCGCGCAAGGCCAACGCCAAAGTGGTCTATATGCACTCTGAACGTTTCGTGCAGGACATGGTAAAAGCCTTGCAGAACAACGCCATTGAAGAATTTAAGCGTTACTACCGTTCGGTCGACGCGTTGCTGATCGATGACATCCAATTTTTTGCCAACAAAGAGCGTTCGCAGGAAGAGTTCTTCCACACCTTTAACGCCCTGTTGGAAGGCAATCAGCAGATTATCCTGACGTCAGATCGCTATCCCAAAGAAATTAACGGGGTGGAAGATCGCCTCAAATCCCGTTTCGGTTGGGGCCTGACGGTGGCAATAGAGCCGCCGGAGCTGGAAACCCGAGTGGCGATCCTGATGAAAAAGGCCGACGAGAACAATATCCGTCTGCCGGGCGAAGTGGCGTTCTTTATTGCCAAGCGCCTGCGTTCCAACGTGCGTGAGCTCGAAGGGGCGCTGAACCGCGTGATCGCCAACGCGAACTTTACCGGCCGTGCCATTACCATTGATTTCGTGCGCGAAGCGCTGCGCGATCTACTGGCACTGCAGGAGAAGCTGGTCACCATCGATAATATTCAAAAGACGGTGGCGGAATACTATAAAATTAAAATCGCGGATTTGCTGTCCAAGCGGCGTTCGCGTTCGGTTGCCCGCCCGCGCCAGATGGCGATGGCATTGGCAAAAGAACTCACCAACCACAGCCTGCCAGAAATCGGCGATGCGTTTGGTGGCCGCGACCATACCACGGTGTTGCACGCCTGCCGGAAGATTGAGCAGCTGCGTGAGGAAAGTCACGACATCAAAGAAGATTTCTCAAATTTAATCAGAACATTATCTTCCTAGCGCTATGAAATTTATCGTTGAACGTGAGCATCTGCTAAAACCGCTGCAACAGGTGAGCAGCCCGCTGGGCGGCCGCCCAACATTGCCAATTCTGGGTAACTTGCTGCTGCAGGTGACGGAAGGCTGCCTGCTGCTGACCGGCACCGATCTGGAGATGGAGATGGTGGCGCGCGTTGCCCTGTCCCAACCCCATGAAGCGGGCGCGACTACCGTCCCCGCGCGTAAATTCTTTGATATCTGCCGTGGCTTGCCGGAAGGGGCTGAGATCGCCGTAACGCTTGAAAGCGAACGCATGCTGGTGCGCTCCGGCCGCAGCCGTTTCTCGCTGTCAACGCTGCCGGCGGTGGATTTCCCGAACCTGGACGACTGGCAGAGCGAAGTTGAATTTACTCTGCCGCAGGCGACGCTGAAGCGCCTGATTGAGGCCACGCAGTTCTCGATGGCTCATCAGGACGTGCGCTACTACTTGAACGGCATGCTGTTCGAAACCGAAGGTGAAGAACTGCGTACCGTAGCGACCGACGGTCACCGCCTGGCGGTGTGCTCGATGCCTATCGGTCAGCAACTGCCTTCGCATTCGGTGATCGTGCCGCGTAAAGGGGTGATGGAGCTGGTGCGTCTGCTGGACGGTGGCGATACGCTGCTGCAACTGCAGATCGGCAGTAACAATATTCGTGCCCACGTCGGTGATTTTATCTTCACCTCCAAGCTGGTTGATGGCCGTTTCCCCGATTACCGCCGCGTATTGCCGAAGAATCCGGACAAAACGCTGGAAGCCGGCTGCGACTTGCTCAAGCAGGCTTTTGCCCGCGCAGCCATTTTGTCGAACGAAAAGTTCCGCGGCGTGCGCCTGTATGTGAGCCAGAACCAGCTTAAGATCACCGCCAACAACCCGGAGCAGGAAGAAGCTGAAGAGATCCTTGATGTCAGCTACGACGGCACCGAGATGGAAATTGGTTTCAACGTCAGCTACGTGCTGGATGTGTTGAATGCGCTCAAGTGTGAAGATGTGCGCCTGCTGTTGACCGACTCGGTTTCCAGCGTGCAGATCGAAGACGGTGCGAGTCAGGCGGCGGCGTACGTCGTCATGCCGATGCGGTTGTAGAAATTATCGGGCTATCTTACTTGCCCCTTTGCGATTGGGCAGTGCTCGCAATCCTCGCGTACTCTGTGTACGCTCCGGTTGCTGCGCGCTGGCCGCGCGCAAATGGCCTGCGACGATTACGCCCTGGGCTGTTCGATGATTAAGATAACTGCAGCATGGCTCTGACGCGTTTACTGATTAAAGATTTCCGCAATATCGAAGCGGCGGATTTGGCTCTGGCGCCGGGATTCAATTTCCTGGTTGGGGCCAACGGCAGTGGGAAAACCAGCGTGCTTGAGGCGGTGTATACCCTTGGCCACGGGCGCGCATTTCGCAGCCTGCAGGCCGGAAGGGTGATCCGCCACGACCAGCCGGAGTTCATTTTGCACGGCCGTATTGAAGGCGCTGAGCGTGAAATATCCGTTGGATTAAGCAAGAGCCGTCAGGGAGACAGCAAAGTACGCATCGATGGCAGCGACGGCCACAAAGTGGCTGAGCTGGCGCAGTTATTGCCGATGCAGCTGATTACCCCCGAAGGTTTTACCCTGCTAAACGGCGGGCCGAAATTTCGGCGCGCCTTCCTGGACTGGGGTTGTTTTCATAACGAACCCGGTTTTTTCACCGCCTGGAGCAACCTGAAACGGTTACTGAAGCAGCGTAATGCCGCGCTGCGCCAGGTCAGTCGCTATGCGCAGATCCGCGCCTGGGATCAGGAACTGATCCCGTTGGCCGAGCGTATCAGCGAGTGGCGGGCAGCTTACAGCGACGCGATTGCCGCGGATATCACCGCGACGTGCGCGCAGTTTTTGCCCGAATTTGCCCTGAGTTTCTCTTTCCAGCGCGGCTGGGACAAAGAGAGCGACTACGGAGAGCTGCTGGAGCGCCAGTTTGAGCGCGACAGGGCGTTAACCTATACCGCCGTGGGGCCGCATAAGGCGGACTTCCGCATCCGTGCCGAGGGCACGCCGGTAGAGGATTTATTATCGCGCGGTCAGCTAAAGCTGCTGATGTGCGCGTTGCGCTTAGCGCAGGGTGAGTTTCTCACCCGGCAGAGCGGGCGGCGTTGCCTGTATCTGATTGATGATTTTGCCTCCGAGCTGGACACCGGCCGTCGCCGGTTGCTGGCCGATCGCCTGAAAGCCACCCAGGCCCAGGTCTTTGTCAGCGCGGTAAGCGCTGAACAAGTGACCGATATGGCCGGTGAAAAGGGCAAGATGTTCCGCGTGGAACAGGGTAAAATAGAGGTTCAACCACAGGACTAAAATGAGCGAGAAACGTTGATGTCGAATTCTTATGACTCCTCAAGTATCAAGGTATTAAAAGGGCTGGATGCGGTGCGTAAGCGCCCGGGCATGTATATCGGCGACACCGATGATGGCACCGGTCTGCACCACATGGTATTCGAGGTTGTGGACAACGCTATCGACGAAGCACTCGCGGGCCACTGTAGTGACATTCAGGTGGTCATCCATGCCGATAACTCCGTTTCGGTACAGGATGACGGCCGTGGTATCCCGACCGGTATTCACGAAGAGGAAGGGGTTTCTGCGGCGCAGGTCATCATGACCGTGCTGCATGCCGGCGGCAAATTTGACGACAACTCCTACAAGGTATCCGGCGGCCTGCACGGCGTGGGTGTCTCCGTTGTAAACGCCCTGTCCGAGAAGCTGGAACTGGTTATCCGCCGCGAAGGCAAGGTGCATGAGCAGACCTACGCCATGGGTGAGCCGCAGGCGCCGCTGAAAGTGGTCGGTGAAACCGATCAGACCGGCACCACGGTGCGTTTCTGGCCGAGCTACGAAACCTTCACCAACAACGTTGAATTTGAGTACGACATTCTGGCCAAGCGCCTGCGCGAGCTGTCTTTCCTTAACTCCGGCGTGTCTATCCGCCTGAAAGACAAACGCACGGACAAAGAAGACCACTTCCACTACGAAGGCGGCATCAAGGCGTTTGTCGAATACCTGAACAAAAACAAAACCCCAATCCACCCTAACGTGTTCTATTTCTCTACCGTGAAAGACGACATCGGTGTGGAAGTGGCGCTGCAGTGGAACGACGGTTTCCAGGAAAACATCTACTGCTTCACCAACAACATCCCGCAGCGCGACGGCGGTACCCATCTGGTCGGTTTCCGTACCGCGATGACCCGTACCCTGAACAGCTACATGGATAAAGAAGGCTACAGCAAAAAGGCTAAAATCAGCGCCACCGGCGATGATGCGCGTGAAGGCCTGATTGCCGTGGTTTCGGTGAAGGTGCCGGATCCCAAGTTCTCTTCCCAGACCAAAGACAAGCTGGTTTCCTCCGAGGTGAAAACCGCGGTTGAAACGCTGATGAACGAGAAGCTGGTCGATTATCTGATGGAAAACCCGGGCGATGCGAAAATCGTCGTCGGCAAAATCATCGATGCGGCGCGTGCCCGTGAAGCGGCGCGTAAAGCGCGTGAAATGACCCGTCGTAAAGGCGCGTTGGATCTGGCCGGCCTGCCGGGCAAACTGGCGGACTGCCAGGAACGCGATCCGGCGTTGTCCGAACTCTACCTGGTGGAAGGGGACTCTGCGGGCGGCTCTGCCAAGCAGGGGCGTAACCGTAAGAACCAGGCGATTCTGCCGCTGAAAGGTAAAATCCTCAACGTCGAGAAGGCGCGCTTCGACAAGATGCTGTCTTCGCAGGAAGTGGCGACGCTGATCACCGCGCTGGGTTGCGGCATCGGCCGTGACGAGTACAACCCGGACAAGCTGCGTTACCACAGCATCATCATCATGACCGATGCCGACGTCGACGGTTCGCACATCCGTACGCTGCTGTTGACCTTCTTCTACCGCCAGATGCCTGAAATCATTGAACGCGGCCACGTGTTCATTGCCCAGCCGCCGCTGTACAAGGTGAAAAAAGGCAAGCAGGAACAGTACATCAAAGATGACGAGGCGATGGATCAGTATCAGATCGCCATCGCGATGGACGGCGCAACTCTGCACACCAATGCCAACGCGCCGGCGCTTGCCGGCGAACCACTGGAAAAACTGGTGGCCGAGCACTACAGCGTGCAGAAGCTGATCGGTCGTATGGAACGCCGCTACCCGCGCGCGCTGCTGAACAACCTGATCTACCAGCCAACCCTGAATGAAAGCGATCTGAGCGATCAGGGCAAAGTGCAGGTATGGATTGAGTCGCTGGTGAAACTGCTGAACGATAATGAGCAGCATGGCAGCAGCTATGACTCGGTGATCTTCGAGAACCGCGAGCGCCAGATGTTTGAGCCGGTGCTGCGCATCCGTACCCACGGCGTGGATACCGACTATCCGCTGGACTTCGAGTTCTTCCACGGCGGAGAATATCGCAAAATCTGCCAGCTGGGCGAAAAACTGCGTGGCCTGATCGAAGAAGATGCCTTCATCGAACGTGGCGAACGCCGTCAGCCGGTAGACAGCTTCGAGCAAGCGCTGGAGTGGCTGGTGAAAGAGTCGCGCCGTGGCCTGTCGATACAGCGTTATAAAGGTCTGGGCGAAATGAACCCTGAGCAGCTGTGGGAAACCACCATGGATCCGGAAAGCCGCCGCATGCTGCGCGTGACCGTGAAGGACGCCATCGCCGCCGATCAACTGTTCACCACCCTGATGGGTGATGCCGTTGAGCCGCGCCGTGCCTTTATCGAAGAAAATGCCCTGAAAGCGGCCAATATCGATATCTAACGCGTTCTGTCGCCGTAAAAATCCGCGCCGGGCAACCCGCGCGGATTTTTTTACGCTTTTTTTAGCGCTGACACCGCAGGCTTAAACGCGTTAGCATGAAGAAAATACACCTGGGAGAGGACGTTATGGCTATTGAACTGATTGCGATTGATATGGACGGCACGCTGCTTAATCCGCAGCACCAGATTACGCCTGCGGTGAAGCAGGCCATCACCGAAGCGCGCCGCAAAGGGGTTCATGTGGTGCTGGCTACCGGGCGGCCTTACGTCGGCGTGCAGGATTATCTGCGTCAATTGGACATTCAGGGCAGCGGTGATTTCTGCATTACCTATAACGGTGCCCTGGTTTTACAGGCCGTAGACGGCGCCTGCATCCTGCAGGAAACCCTGGATTTCGAAGACTACGTCTATGTTGAAGGGTTGGCGCGCGAGTTTGGCGTGCACTATCAAGCGTTTGATTTCGATACCCTGTATACGCCGAACAAAGACATCGGCAAATACACCATCCATGAAGCCCACATGACCGGTATTCCATTGAAATACCGCAGCGTGGAAGAAATGGACCGCCAGATGCGCTTCCCTAAAGTGATGATGATTGATGAGCCGGAACTGCTCGATAGCGCAATTGCCCGCCTGCCGGCCGAAGCCTGGGAGCGTTACACCATCCTGAAAAGCGCGCCTTACTTCCTGGAGATTTTGCATAAGCGGGTTGATAAGGGCACCGGGGTGAAAATGCTGGCCGAACACCTCTGCATTGCGCAGGAAAACGTGATGGCGCTGGGCGATCAGGCCAATGATACCGCGATGATCGAATACGCCGGCGTTGGCGTAGCTATGGGCAACGCCATCCCTGAACTGAAAGCGGTGGCGCAGTTCGTTACCACCGCCAACACTGAAGACGGCGTAGCGCGCGCCATAGAGAAGTTTGTGCTGAATGCCTGAGGCGTGGTTGCACTCCGGGGGGCGCACCCGCCCCCTGGGGTGCGTCAGAGCCGCGCTAAAATACCCTTCACAATCTGTACGTCCTGAATCGCCAGCCCGGTAAGATCGGCAATAGTGATTTGTTGCGGGCTGCTGCGCAGCCTTCCCCCCTGCGCCAGAGCAGTACCTAATTCGACGATCGGCTTCGATGTCAGCAAACCTTGCCGATAAGCGGTGGCGATTTCGCCATAGTCTGTGCACTGCGACAAGGCATCAACCAGCAACAGGTCAGCCCTGGCGACCAAATCGGTCGCCAGCTCCTGCTTGCCGTGGGTGTCTGCGCCAATTGCCGTGATATGGGTACCAGGCTGAATATCCGCCGCCTGCAAAATGGGCTCGCGGCTGGGGGTAGTGGTGACAATCAGCCGACAATGCGCCGCCAGCTCTGCCGCGTTTTGGGTGGTCTGCACCCGAAAACCCTCGGCTTCGGCATCCTGGCGAAAGGCTTGCAGAGCCGCTTCGTTGCGGCCCCATACCCAGACATCGCGGCATGGAGTGAGCGGTTTTAGCTGCTGCAGTTGCAACCGGGCCTGCATGCCGCAGCCGACGATGCCGATCGCCGGGATGTCCGCCGGGGCACACAGCTCGGCGGCAATACGCCCCGCCAGCGCGGTACGTAACGCTGTCAGCCAGCCTTCGTCCAGCAGCAGCGCCTGCGGTTCGCCGGTCAGTGCAGAGAAGGCCATCAGCAATCCCTGATTGCTGGCCAACCCTTGCGTCGGGTTGCGATAGAAACCGGCGGACACCTTGACGACAAACTGCTCATCGCCTTCCAGCCACGCCGATTTGATACAGCAGTCGCCCGCGGCCTGCTCAAACAGAAAATGCTGTACCGGCGGCTGTTGTACCTGTTGGCGCGAGTAAGCAATAAATCCAGATTTAAGCAGCGACGTGATGCTATCTGCGTCGAAACTGTCAATTATCTGCTGCTGGTTAATGATTTTCATCGGCGATGGCCTTGAGGTATTTCTCCAGCACGATGTTTTTTCCGCACAGCACCACCGCCACTTTTTTTCCCTGAAATTCCGGTGCCAGCTTGATGGCCGCCGCCAGGGCTACCCCGGCCGCGCCTTCAATAATCCAGCGATCGCTGGCGGCAATCTGGCGCATCGCCCGTTTGATTTCCGTTTCACTGACCAGAATTTTGCGATCGATCAGCTGCTGGCACAGTGGGAAGGTAATGGCGTTAGGCTCCACGCCGCCGGCGGTGCCGTCGGACAAAGTCTCCTGCTCCTCTACCGGGAAGATATGGCCGGCTTCCAGCGCGCTGTACATGCTGGTGGCATTCTCAGGCCAACAGGCGATCAGTTGGGTTTTTGGCGACAATTGCTGCAGGACGGTGCCAATGCCTGAAATATAGCCACCGCCGCCCACGGCGACAATTACCGCATCCAGATCCGGCTGCTGTTCGACCAGCTCCATGCCGCAGGTGCCCTGGCCGGCGATCACCTGTTCGTCGTTATAAGGGGAAACATAGACCTTTCCCTGTTCCTGCGCCGCTTTCTCGCCCGCCTGTTCCGCTTTCAGAGCATCCCCCGGCACTGTCACGACTTTGCCGCCCAACGCACGGATGGTTTCGAGCTTGATCGCGGCGGCGGTTTCCGGCGCATAGACCGTCACGCTGACGCCCATCAGTTTGCCCGCCAGCGCCATCGCCTGGCCGTGATTACCGCTGGAGGCGGCGATCACCCCGCGTTGACGCTGTTCGTCACTCAGCAGCCGCAGTTTATTGCTGGCCCCGCGAAATTTGAATGAACCGGTTGGCTGCAGATGGTCGCATTTCAGATACAGATCGCAACCCAGTTGCTGCGACAGCAGCACGCTGCGCTCCAGCGGGGTCACGCGTACCTGAGGACGCAACTGCTGATGGGCGGAAACAATTGCGTCGAATAAGCTGCTCATACCGGTTCCTTTTATTTTCATCGGGTTGACGATCTTTTTGATCTGATTTTCCACATGGGTACTTCCTATTTTTGTGGACTTTAAAATCCATATTGTACTTTATTGTATTTATTGTAAACCCCCCTGCGTCGACGGGAAGCACCTTGATGGGCGATGTGAAGCCCTTGCCCAATCCGGTAAGATGGTGACTTAGTGCCAACATGTGCAGGGGAGCCGCCATGAGCTATCGGGAAAAACAACTGACTTTTGAACCACGTGGACACCAGTTAACCAATATCAACGTTTGGACGCCAGACAGCCAGTGGCTGGCTTACGACGTGCGTCCGAACGGCGCTTCCTTTACCGGTCTGAGTATTGAACGGGTGAATGCCAACAGCGGCAAGGTCGAGGTGGTATATCGCGCGCAGCACGGTGCACATGTGGGTGTAGTGACCGTTAGCCCGGACGAGCCGGCCCGTTACGCTTTTATTCACGGCCCGGAACACCCGGACAGCGTTTGGCATTACGACTTTCATCATCGCCGTGGCGTGATCGTCAGCGAACCGGATCTTGAACTGGCCGTGACTCTTGATGCGATGGATATCACCGCGCCCTATACCCCCGGGGCGCTGCGCGGTGGCTCGCACGTTCACGTGTTCAGCCCGGACGGCAGCCGCCTGAGTTTTACTTATAACGACCACGTGATGCACGAGCTGGACCCTGCACGGGATCTGCGTAACGTAGGTGTGGCTGTGCCGTTGCAGGGCGTAAATCCGCCCAAGCAGCATCCGCGTGAATATGATGGCAGCCATTACTGCGTGTTGGTCAGCGAAACGACGCCGCAGCCGCAGCCGGGCAGCGATCAGATTAACCGTGCCTACGAAGAGGGTTGGGTCGGGCAACGCGGCTATTTACGGCCCGATGGACGCCAGCAGCGTTGGGCACTGGCGTTTATCGGCGATACGCGTTCCGCTGCCGGCGAAAAGTTGCCGGAAGTGTTTATTGTCGACCTGCCGCGCGACGACGCCGATTACGCTAAAGCCGGCTCCCGACCGCTGCAGGGCACCTCGACCCATTTACCCGCTCCCCCTTTGGGCGTGCGCCAACGTCGCCTGACCTTTACCGAAGGGCGTCGTTATCCCGGCGTTGTCACCGCACCGCGCCACTGGCTGCGCAGTTCGCCTGATGGCAGCATGATTGCCTTTCTGATGAAGGACGACCAGGGTGTGGTGCAGCTGTGGACGGTTTCGCCGAACGGCGGTGAGCCGCGCCAAATTACCCGGGGTGAGCATGGGATCCAGTCTGCGTTCAGTTGGCATCCGCAGGGCGGACGAATCGCGCTGGTGTGCGATAACAGCCTGATGTTGTGCGAGGTGCCCAGCGGCCGCATGCAGCGCCTGACGAAACGCACCCTGCTGCCACCGTCGGGCGATGCCATTGTCTTTTCGCCGGACGGTAACCAAGTGGCGTTTATGCGCGAGGTTGAGGGTTTCAGCCAGATTTTTGTGGCTACGGTGTGATCAGGATGCGGGCAGGGCAGCCCGCGTCAGAGCCTTTTAATGTGCGGCTACGCTGGCTGCATGGCTGGGATCGCCGCTGGCCGCCAGGTTCTGCTCTTCGCCGCGCAGGATGCGTGCTCTCGGCGAGTCTGCGGTGTCGTCACTGCCGGAGCGCATATAGTCGTAAGGCAGCAGCACGGTGTCCATCACGGCCGAGAAGGGCAGATCCAGCGCCACCAGCGGCATCATCGCCCAACTGGTGTTGTCGTCCTTCAGCATGCCCACGCTGGCGCGGGTACCCGGATAGTAGCCCTGATTCGGGCCGGTGTGGCTCATCACGCTGGAGCAGCCGTTTGTCGCCAGCAGCATGCAACTGGTTGCTATCACTTTTATCGTTTTCATTATTCCATCCTGCAGGGTGCTGTTCCCTAAAATTTGCTGATCTATAACATCTTGTCGATGTTTTAAAAGGAGCAAGGTCACGCTCTGTGGCGGCTCTCTCACTTTATTGTAAGGGATAAAAAAACTTTCGCCGAACTGATTGTCATTTTTTTGATCGCCGCCGGTTGAAATGATGAAATCAACCCCCATTTTCTTATCAGAAGCAAATTAAGAATTTGCCGTAAGGGAATTCTTATTATTAGCCTGTCCTTAGTGGAAGGCGTAATTATTAAACCTCGCTGAAGTGCCTTAGGAGGCTGTTTTATGCGCAATTTCGATCTTTCCCCGCTATACCGTTCCGCCATTGGTTTTGACCGCTTGTTTAACGCGCTGGAGGCTGGGCAGAGCCAGGGGAATGGCGGCTACCCACCTTATAACGTTGAGCTGGTGGATGAAAACCATTATCGCATTGCGATCGCGGTGGCCGGGTTTGCCGAGCAGGAACTGGAAATCACCACCCAGGACAATCTTCTGATTGTGCGTGGTGCCCATAATAACGAACCTGCTGAAAGAACCTACTTATATCAAGGTATTGCCGAGCGTAACTTCGAGCGTAAATTCCAGCTGGCCGAGCATATCCAAATTAAAGGCGCGAAGCTGGAGAATGGATTGTTGTATATCGATATGGAACGCATCGTACCGGAAACATTAAAACCGCGCCGGATTGAAATTAAATAATTCTTATTTCATCAGCGAAACGTCTCGCTGGTGTTAAATGTTAACTTGCCCGCCGTCAGGGGGCACTTAAACATCATCTCGCTTCATAGAAGGAGTTTTACATTATGCGTAATTACGATCTGTCACCTTTGCTGCGTCAGTGGATTGGTTTCGACAAGTTGGCCAGCTCAATGGGCGGCCAGGAACCCCAGGGCTTCCCGCCGTACAACATCGAGAAAAGCGACGACAACCACTACCGCATTTCTCTGGCGCTGGCCGGGTTCAAACAAAGCGAACTGAACATTGAAGTGGAAGGGCCGCGCCTGACCGTGAGCGGTAAGCCGACGCCGCCGGAAAAACAGGTGGAATACCTGCATCAGGGGCTGGTGTGCAAAGAGTTTACTTTGACCTTCACGCTGGCCGAGCACCTGCAGGTTGCTGAGGCGCAGTTTGAAAATGGCCTGTTGCACATCGATCTGGTGCGTCAGGTGCCGGATGCCTTGCAACCGCAACGCATCGCCATCGGCACCACGCCAGGGTTAGAATCTCAGTAACCGACTGAAAAAAATCGGTAATAACACGGGGGAAGTCCAAACGGGCTTCCCCCGTTGCATTCTGTGGCGTAACCCACATTCCCCTCGTCCCGCTTATGCCAGAATCCCTATTAATTGTGTGCTTTAACCGCAAACCGGTTGTTAAACTTCTGGCAAGGATGTGACCTATGAGCGATATCGCCCTGACCGTCAGCATGTTGGCGTTGGTGGCCGTTCTCGGGCTGTGGATGGGTAACTGGAAGGTGTATGGCGTCGGGCTGGGCATTGGCGGGGTCCTGTTCGGCGGCATTATCGTGGGGCATTTCGCCCAGAGCTGGCAAATCAGTCTTAACGGCGACATGCTGCATTTCATTCAGGAATTCGGGCTGATCCTGTTCGTTTACACCATTGGCATTCAGGTGGGCCCAGGTTTCTTTTCTTCCCTGCGGGTGTCCGGGCTGCGGCTCAACGGTTTCGCCATTTTACTGGTGTTGGTTGGCGGCGTGGTGGCGGCGGGGGTTCACAAGCTGTTTGCCGTGCCGCTGCCGATCATTCTCGGCGTGTTCTCCGGAGCGGTCACCAATACCCCCGCGCTCGGTGCCGGGCAGCAAATTCTTACCGATCTGGGGTCCGATCCGGCGTTGGTCGATCGCATGGGGATGGGTTACGCCATGGCCTATCCGTTCGGTATCTGCGGCATCCTGCTGGTGATGTGGCTGATCCGCCTGTTCTTTCGTATCAATATCGATAAGGAAGCGCAGGCGTTTGAAAACAGCCTGGGCAATCACCACGAACTGCTGCACACCATGAACGTGGCGGTGCGTAATCCCAATCTGCAGGGGATGGCGATAAAAAATGTGCCGCTGCTGAATGGGGAGGACATCGTCTGCTCACGGTTGAAACGTGGCGAGCTGCTGATGGTGCCCGCGCCGCTCGAGAGGCTGGAGTTGGGCGACTATCTGCATCTGGTAGGAAAGCGCGAGAGCCTGGAAAATGCCCGGCTGGTGATTGGCGAAGAGGTGGACGTTTCGTTGTCAACGCGCGGCACGGCGTTACAGGTGGTGAGGGCGGTGGTGACCAATGAGAAGGTGCTGGGCAGCAAAATCCGCGATCTCAACCTGAAGCGGAAATATGACGTGGTGATCTCGCGCCTGAACCGTTCCGGGGTTGAGCTGGTGGCCGGCAGCAACGTTACGCTGCAATTTGGCGATATCCTCAACCTGGTTGGCCGGCCGGAATCGATTGAAGCGGTTGCGGCCATCGTCGGCAACGCTCAGCAGAAATTGCAACAGGTGCAGATGTTGCCGGTATTTATCGGCATCGGGCTGGGAGTGTTGCTGGGTTCTGTCCCGCTGTTTGTACCGGGTTTCCCGGCGGCATTGCGCCTTGGGCTGGCCGGCGGGCCGCTGGTGGCGGCATTGATCCTCGGGCGTATCGGTAGCATTGGCAAGCTGTACTGGTTTATGCCGCCGAGCGCCAACCTGGCGCTGCGAGAGTTGGGCATTGTGCTGTTTCTGGCGGTGGTGGGGCTGAAATCGGGGGGGAACTTTGTCGATACCCTGATGCATGGCGAAGGGCTGGCGTGGATTGGCTACGGCGCGTTGATTACCGCTATCCCGCTGCTCAGCGTGGGTGTGCTGGCGCGGGTCGTGGGCAAGATGAATTATCTGACGCTGTCCGGCATGCTGGCAGGTTCGATGACCGATCCGCCGGCGCTGGCTTTCGCCAACGGCCTGCACCCGACCAGCGGCGCTGCCGCGCTGTCTTACGCCACGGTTTACCCTTTGGCGATGTTCCTGCGCATCATGTCGCCGCAGTTGCTGGCGGTGCTGTTTTGGGCGATGTAGCGAGCCGGGGCGCAGCTTTTACCTGCTAACTGCGCCCCGGCTCAGGCATCAGCCCGCTTCCTGGTGCGCGCGTTCGATCTCTTCCGCCAAAATCGCCACGCCGCGCTCGATTTTCTCCGGATCCGGCACGTAGTTCATCCGCATGCACTGGTGAGTATGCGGCCATTCATGCTCCAGCCCCGGGAAGAAGTAGTGGCCCGGCACCATCAGCACGCCGCGTTTTTTCAGGCGCTGATACAGCAGCTCGGTGGTGATCGGCAGATCCTTGAACCACAGCCAAAGGAAAATCGCCCCTTCCGGTTTGTGGATCAGGCAACGCTCTGGCGACAGATAGCGGCGGATTATCTCGATGGTGTGTTCAACGCGCTGTTTGTAGAACGGGCGGATCACCTCGTTCGACAGGCGCAGCAGATCGCCGCGTTCGATCATTTCCGCGGCCATCGCCGGCCCCATGCTGCCCGGTGACAGGCTGATGATGCCGTTCATGTTGGTCAGGGCGCTGATGACTTTCTCATCGGCAACCACGATGCCGCAGCGTGAGCCGGGCAACCCGAGCTTGGACAAGCTCATGCACAAGATGATGTTCGGGTTCCACAGCGGCGTCGCTTCGCTGAAGATAATTCCGGGGAACGGCACGCCGTAAGCGTTATCGATCACCAGCGGAATATTGCGCTGTTGCGCCAGCAGATCGAGCTTCATCAGCTCTTCGTCGGTGATCACGTTCCCGGTTGGGTTGGTCGGGCGCGACACGCAGATCATGCCGATGTCGTCGCCAATGTGCAGGTGTTCGAAATCAACGTGATATTTGAACTGGCCTTCCGGCAGTAGCTCGATATTGGGCTTGGCCGACACGAACAGGCCCTCATCCAGCCCGGCGTCGGCGTAGCCGATATATTCCGGCGCCAGCGGGAACAGCACGCGGCGACGGCTGCCGTCGGCATAACGCCCGGCAAACAGGTTAAACAAGTAGAAAAACGCGCTCTGGCTGCCGTTTGTTAGTGCAATATTCTGTGGTGAAATCTGCCAGCCCAGCTCGTCGCGCAGCAAAGTAGCCAGCGCTTTCAGCAGGGCGTCTTTGCCCTGCGGGCCGTCGTAGTTACACAGCGCCTCGGTCAGTTTGCCCTGGTCCAGCATGTCCTGGCACAGCTGTTTGAAGTAGCTTTCCATCTCTGGAATTTGCGCCGGATTGCCGCCGCCGAGCATGATGGCGCCGGGCGTGCGCAGGCCTTCGTTCAGGTCATCCATTAAACGGGTAATGCCCGCGTAACGGGTAAATTTGTCGCCGAAAAGTGAAAAAGTCATAGGTGCAACAGTATTGTTTTTAGCAGGTAATCGCCCACCATACCGCCAGATAATTTTCGGCGCAATGCGGTTCATAAATCAACCATCGGGGATAAACTTCACCCGGTGGTTGTTTTCCAGCAGATTGTACTGAATTAATGTGACCGATCGCCGACCCACACCACCATCACCTTGTCGTCGCCAAGTCGGCGGCTGAAGGCATAGTAGCCTGCGGTTTGCTGCGACTGTTGCGTGCCGGCGCCGATCGCCGGATGGCGGGCGCGGAACTGCCCAAGCCGCTGCCAATGCGCCAACAGTGGCGCTTTGGCGTCTTGCAGTTCACGCCAGTTCATATCGGAACGCGTGCCCTGCAGCGGATCCGAACCGGTCGGGCCGAGCTGGCGGCCGCTTTCATCACCGTAGTAAATTTGCACCGCCCCAGGGGCCAGCAGCAGCAAATCTGCCGCACGCTGCTGCAATGGCAGCGAACCTTTGGCATCGCTGGCGAAGAACAGCCGGGTATCGTGCGAGGAGAGATAGCTCAGTACGTTGAAATCCTGCAGCTTGTCGGCCATTTGCTGGTAAGTGGCATCGATACTGGAGAAACAGCTCAGCGCCTGCGAAGCCTGATCCTGAAAATCGAAATTGATCATCGCGTCGAAGCCGTTCTGGTAATAGTCGCTTTTCATGACGCCGTGGCCCCAGGCTTCGCCGGTCATCCAGAACGGGGCGTCATCCAGCGCCTGGTGTGGATTGGCGGCTTTCCATTGCGCCAGTGCCGCCGTGGCACGCTGTTTCAGCAGCGCCAGCGTGGGTTTCTCCACGTGCTTGGCGGTATCGACGCGGAAGCCGTCGATACCGTAATCGCTTACCCATTGGCTGAGCCAGGTGGTCAGGTAGTCGCGGGTGGTAGCGCCGGGAATGTCGTGCGCGGCGGTGTCGGGTTTGTGGCGATAGAACAGCGGCAGGCCACTGGCGCCGGGCGCTTCAGTTTTGATGTCCGGGAGGAAGGCCAATGACATGGTGAGGTCGTTATAACCCGGCGAGTCATAGTCGCCGATATCGGTGCGGATCCAGTTTTTTCCCCACCACGGGCTCCAGCCCGCCTTGTCGCTGAAATTAATGTAATCGTTGAAGCTGTGCCAGTTTTGGCCTGGACCAGGCCGCCAGTCGCCCCAGTTTTTACCCAGCGTTTTTTCGATCTCCGCGCCCTTCAGGTAGAGCGAGCCGAATTGGAAGGTCTGCATATCGGCCAAGGTGGCGTAGCCGACATGGTTTACCACCACGTCGAACAGAATGCGGATACCGCGTTGGTGCGCCTGTTCGACCAGTTTGCGCAGGTCTTGCTCGGTGCCCATATTGGCGTCGAGCCGGGTCCAGTCCAGTGCGTAGTAGCCGTGATAAGCGTAGTGCGGGAAATCGCCCTTGGTGCCGCCGCCGACCCAACCGTGGATCTGTTCCAGCGGCGAGCTGATCCACAGTGCGTTGACGCCAAGCTGTTGCAGGTAATCCAGCTTTTGCGTCAGCCCGGCGAGATCGCCGCCGTGGAAGGTGCCGATCTCCTGCATACCGTCGCTGCGGCGGCCGTAGCTGTGGTCGTTGGTCGGGTTGCCGTTCTCAAAGCGATCGGTCAGTGCGAAATAGACCGTGGCGTTGTGCCAGTTGAACGGTGCCGGTTTTTCCGTGCCGGCGGATTCCAGCAGCAGCATGCCGCCGCTGCCTGCGGCAGGCTGAAGGGTCACTTTGCCCTGGCTGACCCTGGCCGTTTGACCGGAATAGAAATCGCGCACTGTTTCGCCTTCGGCGAAGGTCGCCGCTACGTCAAGGGTGACGGGCTTGCCGTCCCAGCGCTGGCAGGTGCGGGTTACCGCTGCTGCGGCGGCCTGTGGGGCCGTTTTCAGGCTGAGTTGCAGCGTCGGCGTACCGCTGCGGGTATCGATGCGCACCTGGTATTCACCGTCGCGGAACAGCCGCCAGGTGACCGGCGGGGCATCGCCGCAAGGTTGCAGCGACAGGGTTTGATTCAGCCTGGCCGCAGCGGTCGGCTGCCAGCATTGCCGATCCTGATAAATTTTCAGCGGCAGTTCGCCCTTGGGCAGCGTGGCGTGGCTGGTGAACAGCCCGGCGGTGGATTCGTCAAAGGTCGGGAAGCTTTGCAGCGTCCAGCTTGCTGTTGCGGCCGGTGACAGCAGCATCAGCAGGGGTAGGGTCAGGCGTTTCATGGCTCTCCTTACGCGCGGCAGGAAGCGTTTTTATTCTGGGGTAAGGTCAGTGTGACAAATGAAGAAAAAATAGCCTCATCCCGATGGCGTATTTTCAGGGAGGAGGGAGAAGGGGGAGAGGAGGGAAGAAGATGGACGGGAAAACTCCCGCCCGTTATGACTATTTCTTCAGCAACTGCGGATTGACGCAGTTTTCTTTTACCGTGCCGGTCAACGCGGCAATCAGGTTATCCACCGCGCATTCGGCCATCGCATTGCGGGTTTCATGAGTGGCGGAGCCGATGTGCGGCAGTGCCACCACGTTCGGCAGCGTCAGCAGCGGCGAAGAGACCGGCAGCGGCTCTTTCTCGAAGACGTCCAGCCCGGCGGCGTGGATCGTTCCGTTCTGCAACGCTTCTATCAGTGCGGCTTCATCCACCACCGGGCCACGGCCGGCGTTGATCAAAATACCGCTCTTTTTCATCTTCGCCAGTTGGTCGCGGCTGATCATATGGAAGGTTTCTTCGGTCAGCGGCAGCGTGATGCAGATGAAATCGGACTCGGCCAACAGGGTGTCCAGATCGCAGCGGCGGGCGTTAAAACGCGTCTCGGCCTCTTCGTGGGTGCGGCGGGCGTTGTACAGTATCGGCATGCCGAAGCCGAAATGCGCACGCTGCGCCAGCGCCAGGCCGATGCGGCCCATGCCGAGGATGCCGAGGGTTTTATGGTGCACGTCGACGCCAAACCAGTCCGGCCCGATGCTGCCCTGCCATTCACCGGCTTTTACCCGCTCGGCCACTTCCACCACGCGGCGAGCCGTCGCCAGCACCAGGCTCATGATGGTATCGGCGACGGTTTCGGTCAGTACGGTCGGGGTATGCATCAGCACCACGTTATGGGCGTTAAGCGCGTCGACGTCGAAATTGTCGTAACCGACGGAAATGGTCGAAGCGGCACGCAGCTTGGGTGCTTGTTGCAGGAAAGCTTCATCAATCTTGCCGCCGGAACCGATGATCCCTTCCGCCTGAGCGAGCGCCTGTTTCAGCTCGTCGCGGTTATCCGGCGACAGGCCATCGAAGGCGTGCACGGTAAAGTGCTGTTCCAGCCGTTGACGCAGGTCGGCGGGGATGCTTTTGTACAATACGATAGAAGGCTTCATCACGAACTCCAGCAATACCCTTTGTCTTTCAGGCTGCAGCGTTGTTGGCTACAACCTGAAATCCATCGGGTATGTTCAACAGAAAATAAAGTATAACGAGATCAGGCTACTTGTGGATGAACCTCGTTGCGAGCGGGTTTGACGATCAGCGTCACGACGACCGCCACGATCAGCGCTATGGCCATAAACATATAAGAAGCTGACGGGTTGCCGGTCGCGCCGTTCAGGTAGCCGACGAACCAGGAGCCGAAGAAGGAACCCAGCGCACCCATGCTGTTGATCAGCGCCATCGCGCCACCGGCGACGTTTTTCGGCAGCATTTCCGGAATGATGGCGAAGAAGGGTCCGTATGGGGCATACATTGCCGCGCCGGCGATCACCAGCAGGCCGTAGGAAACCCAGAAATGGTTGGTGCCGACGGCATAGGAACCGAAGAACGCCAGCGCGCCGATCAGCAGCAGCGGCCAGACGAACAGTTTGCGGTTCTGCATTTTGTCCGAAGCCCAGGACACCAGGATCATGGAGATAGTCGCCGCCAGGTAAGGCACCGACGACAGCCAGCCGGCTTCCACCATGCCCATTTGCATGCCGCTGCGCAAAATGGACGGCAACCACAGCACGAAGCCGTATACGCCGATGCTCCAGGCGAAATACTGTACGCACAGCAAGATCACGTTGCGTGAACGGAAGGCTTCACCGTAGTTGCGCACCGCCTTGATGCCTTTCTGCTCCTCATCAAGCTGCTTTTGCAGCGCCGATTTTTCTTCTTCGTTCAACCATTTGGCCTGCGCCGGCTTGTCTTTCGCCAGCACCCACCAGCAAAAGGCCCAGAGTACCGCCGGAATACCTTCGATGATGAACATCTCGCGCCAGCCGAAGGCGTGGATCAGGTAGCCGGAAACCACCGACATCCACAACACGGTTACCGGGTTACCGAGGATCAGGAAGGTATTGGCGCGAGAGCGTTCTGATTTGGTGAACCAGTTGCTGATGTAAATCAGCATCGCCGGCATCACGGCCGCTTCCACTACGCCGAGAATAAAGCGAATGGCGGCCAGCATCGGGATATTGCTGACCACGCCGGTCAACGAGGCGCAGCCACCCCACAGGATCAGGCACCAGAAGATCAGTTTTTTTACGCTGCGGCGTTCGGCATAGATCGCGCCGGGAATTTGGAAGAAGAAATAGCCAAGGAAAAACAGCGCGCCCAGCAGCGAAGACATGCCTTTGGTAATGCCCAGATCGTCGTTGATGCCGGCGGCCGAGGCAAAGCTGAAGTTAGCGCGATCGAGGTAGGCCAGGCTGTAGGTGATAAACACGATGGGCATGATGTACCACCAGCGTTTGGCCGCGAGAGTGACTGTATTCATGTTCAGATTCCTCAGTGGTGTCGTATTCCCGTTGCCTTTCAAGCTGCAGCCAACAAGGCTGCAACTTGGAAATCATTGGGTATTGCTCTCCCGGCGAGTCTGGTTGTAGGGCCAGAGGTGTGTGCCGTTCGGAGAAGGCTGTTAACTGATTTTGTTTGTTATTTTTATTCAGCCAGTGCCGCGCGGGTTGGCAACCCTTCGCTGTCGCCGATGGCCTGGATCGCCAGCGAGCCGATTTTATTGCCGCGTTGCACCGCCTGTTTCAGCGTTTTGCCCTCCAGCAGGGCGCTGATCGTCCCAACGGCAAAGCCGTCTCCTGCACCTACGGTATCCACTACGTTGCTGACTTTTATCGCCGGTACTCTGGCCCGATCGCCGGCGGCGGTTTTAAACCAGGCGCCGTCCGGGCCGGTTTTGATGATCACCGCTTGCACGCCGCGTTCCAGGTAGAAATCGGCGATGCCTTCCGGCGTGGATTGGCCGGTAAGGATTTGCCCCTCTTTGAGCCCCGGCAGCACCCAGTCGGCGGCGAACGCCAGCTTGTTCAACTGGTCGATCATCACCTGTTGGCTGGACCACAGCACCGGGCGCAGGTTGGGATCGAATGAAATGGTCTTGCCCATGGCGCGCATTTCACGGGCGGCATGGTTGCACAGCTCCAGCGATTGACCTGACAGGGCCGCAGCCACGCCGCTCAGGTGCAGATGGCGTGCGGAGCCGAAGTAATCGCGGTTAAAGTCGGCGGTCGACAAATGGCTGGCCGCTGAGCCTTTACGGAAATACTCCACGCTGGGATCGGTACCATCGGTAGTTTTCGATTTGATCTGAAAACCGGTCGGATAGTTGCCGTCTACCGTGACCTGCTGAAAGTTAATGCCTTCTTTTTTCAGCTGTTGCAGGGCGAAACGGCCGAAAGCGTCGTTGCCGACCCGGCTGACCCAGCCCACGTTCAGGCCCAGGCGCGCAAGGCCAATTGCCACGTTCAGCTCGGCACCGGCGATGCGTTTGGTGAAGGTCTCGACTTCAGCCAGATCGCCGGTTTGCGTGGCCACGAACATCGCCATGGCCTCACCCAGCGTAACTACGTCCAATGGCGCATTACGCGCCGCTGTCAGCGTTGTCATGATGTTTACTCCGCACGCAGAAGGTTAACGTAGTGGCGGGTAACGGCTTCCAGGCTGTCACCTTGCAGAGGGAATTCGATGCCGCGCGGCGCGTCCAGCGGCAGACGGGTCAGCAGATCGCGCCAGCTGCCGTCGGTGTCGTCCAGCGCCACTGCGCGCCAACCGCGCGGGCCGTGGGTGGCGGCTTTAACGTGAACATAGCTGACGTGCTGCGCCAGGCGTTCTGCGGCGGCGAAGGCGTCTTGCCCCACCCAGTGCCAGTTGGCCATATCGAACGTCATGCTGACCGGCAGGCGGTTGTCTTCCGCCGCATGGAAAAAGGCATTCAGCAACGACAGGATGCCGCAGTCAGGGGTCTGGTCATTTTCCACCACCAGCTTGACCGGGTGCTGCTCCAGCGCCACTTTCAGTTCGGTAAAATCGAAGCCCGGTTGGTAATGCCCAAGGGAAAGCTTCAACTGCCGAGCATGCAGCACCTGAGCTTCCGCCAGCAGCGCCGGCAGGTTTGGGTTCAGCGTATGCTGTGGGGTAAACAGCGCTTCAGGAGCGGAATAAACGGCAAACAGCTGCTGCTGTTCAATCGCCTGAGCCAGCGCCGGCAGGCTTTCCAGCTCCTGGGCGGAAAACAGCTCGCGGCGGATCTCCACGCCATCCGCGCCCGCGCCGGCAATGATCGGCAGTAAAGCGGCTTGCCCGCCGTGTTGCTGAACCACATCGGTGCCGTATGCGCCGGTCACTACGATAATTTCTCTTTTCATTTTGGCTCCTGAGGTGGCGTTATTCCCACCGCTGCTGTTAAGGGTACGTTAAATGGAACCGGTTCCAGGTTAAAGCGACAGAATGTAAAAATATGATCGCAATCACGAACATGAGCAAAAAATAGTCTTTCGAGGGAGGCGAAGAGGCGCCGTAAACCGCGCCACTGCTGGGAAAAGGGGGGGTTAGCGGGTGGTGGAGCCGCGCACGATCAGTTCACCGGAGAACATCTGTTCGCCGATCGGCGCATCCAGGCCCTGAATACGTTGCACCAGTTGTTCCAGCGCCGCGTGGCCCATTTGATAGGTCGGTTGCTTCAAGGTGGTGATGCCTACCCCCGCCAGTTCGGCCCATTCCAGCTCGTCAAAGCCGAGCAGGCCGATGTCGCTGCCCCATTGAATGCCCAGCCGGCGCATGGCGCGCGCGACCTGCAACGTCAGAGCGCCGTTGGCGGAAATCACCGCCTTGCGCATGCCGCGGTGGCGGGCGTTAAAGCCGCTGAGTACGCTTTCCAACTGCTTGAGGTCGTTAAGCGGCGTCTCGGCTTGCTCAGCCAGCAGCCCGGCATGTTGCGCCATGGTCTGGTTAAAGGCGTGCAGCCGCTCCAGCCGGGTATTGACCGTGCCAATGGGTTCGCTGAGAAACAGGATAGCTTCGAATCCCTGCTGCAACAGATGTTCGGTGGCGGTGGTCGCCGCCTCATGGTTGTTCAGGCCGACCACGTCGCAGGCGAAATCAGGGATTTTTCGGTCGATCAGGACCATCGGCAGCATGGATTGTTGCAGTGTCGACAAGGCTTCTTCACGCATGCCGACGGCATTGACCACGATGCCCTCCACCCGGTAGCTGCTGAGCAACTGCAGGTAGTGTTGCTCCTGATTGACCTCGTTATTGGTGTTACACACCAGCAGGGTAAAGCCGTGTTGACGGCAGGCGGCTTCGATACCGCGCATGACGTCCACCGAGTAGGGGTTGGTGATATCGGCGATGATCAGGCCAATCAGACGCGTTTGCCCGCCCTTCAGGCTGCGGGCCATCTGGCTCGGCCGGTAGTCGAGCTGTTGGATTGCCTGTTCGATACGCTGTTTGAGATCGTCAGAAAGCAGGTGCTGCTCACCATTCAGATAGCGCGATACGCTGGTCTTGCCGGTTTTGGCGGTTTTCGCCACATCGCTGATGGTGGCGCGCCCCGAGGCGCGCATTGCCTTAACAGTGCTCACTGCCGATCTCCCCTGCGGTTAATTGCCAAGGAGACTACCACACCCGGCGTGGGGCCGGGAATGTTGAATGGCAGGTTGTGTGTGACTGAGGGATGGGCACAAAGCGAGAAGCGGCGGGGCTTGGCGCCCCGCACGGGATTACTGCAGCGGGCTGAGGGTGATCTCGACGCGGCGGTTTTGCGCCTTGCCTTCCGCCGTGCTGTTGGAGGCGATCGGATTATCCGGGCCTGCGCCTGAGGTGCGGATGCGGTTTGCCGCTACGCCCTGGGTGATCAATGCGCTGCCCACGCCGTCGGCGCGCTGCTGCGACAGGGTCATGTTCAGGGCGCGGGAACCGGAGCTGTCGGTGTAGCCAATCACGTTAACCGCCGTTTTTGGGTATTCCTTCAGCACCATGGCAACGCCGGTCAGGGTGTTGGCGCCCGCCGGTTTCAGGGTGGCGCTGCTGCTGTCGAAGGTGACATTGTTCGGCATATTCAACACGATATTGTCGCCCTGGCGGGTGACGCTGACGCCGGTGCCTTTCATTTTGTCGCGCAGCTTGGCTTCCTGCACGTCCATGTAATATCCCGCGCCGCCGCCCAGCGCCGCACCGGCTGCTGCGCCGATCAGCGCACCTTTGCCGCGGTCTTTTTTCGACGAGGAGATCATGCCCACGCCGGCACCCAGCGCCGCGCCAATGCCGGCGCCAATACCGGATTTACCGGCTTCAGATTCCCCGGTGTACGGGTTGGTGGTACAGGCTGACAGCGTGAGCGCAACGCTCACCGCGCCGGCAATAATCGCAATGCGTTTCATGTTTTTTCCTCAACAAGCGGATAGAAGCTGAGCCTGTTATCAGGGAAAAATCAGAGGAATACCATGCAGCGGATTCTGAATTGACCGCATCCCGGTGCGGGATGCGTTATTTTTAAGCGAAATCGACAGGGTTCAGACGGCCGGCGGCCAGTTCATGATCAGCGTATAAGCCTGAGTTTCTTCATTGTACAGCCGTTGGGATACCTGAAAACCCTGCTTACGGTAGAACGCGCAGGCACGCAGATTCTGCTCGTATACCTCCAGGCTCAACCGGGGATAGCGCTGCTGTACGTGCGTCATCAGCGCCTGGCCGACGCCGTGGCCATGAAAGGCTTGTTCGACAAACAGCGCGCCGATAAAACGGTCATCCAGTACGCTGATAAACCCGACGATCTCCCCTGCGTGACAATACGCCCAGCTTTGCGCCCGCGGCAGATAGCTCTCCCGCACCAACACAGCGCTTTCCCGCCAATAGCTTTCCACCACGAACGGATGGGCGGCGATGGTGCTGGGCAACCACAGGGCCATCAGCCGCGGAATATCGGCCGGGCGGCAGGGGCGGATCATTTCTGCTTTGGGTAGCAAATACACCCGGTCAGATGATCGTTCACCAACCCGCAGGCCTGCATAAAGGCGTAACAGATGGTGGAGCCGATAAATTTGAAGCCGCGTTTTTTCAACGCTTTGGACAAGGCATCGGACAGCTCGGTTTTCGCCGGCACCTGGCTCAGCGCTTGCCAGCCGTTGAGCTGTGGCTCGCCGCCGACAAAGCCCCAGATAAAGGCGGAAAAATCTTCGCCGGCCGCTTCCATGGCCAGGTAGGCTCTGGCGTTGGCGATGATGGCTTCGATTTTGCCGCGATGGCGGATGATGCCGCTGTCTTGCAGCAGCGTTTCCACGTCCTGCTCGGTCATGGCCGCCACCCGTTGCGGATCGAAATTGTGGAAGGCGCGGCGGTAATTTTCACGCTTTTTCAGCACGGTGATCCAGGAAAGCCCGGCTTGCTGGCCTTCCAGGCACAGCATTTCAAACAGTTCACGCGCAGCGGTGGTCGGTGCGCCCCATTCTTTATCGTGATAGTCGAGATATAACGGATCTGCCGTCACCCAACCGCAACGTTCGCTGGCCATACTGCCTGTCCTTAAGCTGTGTTTATTTACAGTAATCATCGCCCGAAGCGGCAAGCTTGGCAAGCCCCTGATTGTTTTATCATCAACTGGCTTGACGTGACGGAAAAGCCAGCAATATTTACTAGATGGCCGCAGGCAGAAAAAGGCCAATGATAAAAAACGGGTTTCCTTCATTTGCTGGCTCTCAGGAGTCTCTTCATGCCTCTAAAAATAACTCGCATGCCCCGCCCGGCGGCGCTTGCAGTGGCGATATTATGCAGTATGACTACCCCGGCGCTGGCCTATGACCAGGTTTACGTATTTGGCGATAGCCTGAGCGATACCGGCAACAATGGCCGCTTTACCTACGACGGCAATAAGCACCTGCTGTATGACGAAGTGCTGGCGGAACGCATCGGCGCCGCGTTGGTGGCGTCGGACGACGGCGGCTACAATTATGCCGCCGGCGGCGGTGTGGCGGTGCCGGCGCTCAACCCGGCGGACAATACTCAGGATCAGGTGCAGAGCTACCTTGGCCGGGTCGATGGCCGGGCCGATGGCGACGGTCTGTATATTCACTGGATTGGCGGCAACGATCTGGCGGCGGCGGCGTTAAACCCGACAACCGCGTCGGACGTGGCCTATAACAGTGCAGCCGCCGCCGCAGTGCAGGTTCGTTCGCTGTTGAATGCCGGCGCCGGTACGGTGATCGTACCGACGGTACCGAATATTGGTTCAACGCCGCAGCTGATGGAGCTGATTATCCAGCAGGCGCTGACGCCGGTGCAGGGCGCCGCAGTGCAGGCGGCCTATGCCACCCTCAATTCGCTGACTACGCCGGATAATGCTTCGCGCACCCAGGCTATCCATCAGGCGCTGACTTCCGCCGCCGCACAGGCCAGCGCAATCCCGCAGGTGCAGCAGGCGATCGCCGCACAGCTGATTGCCGCCTTTGACAGCCTGAGCGCTCAGGCCGCGCAGTTGACCGATTTTTATAACCAGAGTGAGGATCGCCTGTTGGCGCAGGGCGGTGGCAATGTTGTTCGCGTCGACGTGAACAAGCTGTTCGCCGAGGCGATAGCCAATCCGGCGCAGTTTGGCTTCGCCAATACCGCCGGCATGGCTTGTCCGGCCGGGGTGTCGTCGGCGGTGTGCAGCTCCGCCACGCCGGGCTTCGACGCCAGTCAGTCCTATTTGTTCTCCGATCATTTTCACCCCAGCCCGCAGGCGCATCTGTTGATTGCCGATTACATTCAGGCGGTGCTGGATGGCCCGGCGCAGGTGGTGGCGCTGAACCAGGCGACGGCGGCGATGGCGCGTGACAGCCGCGCGACGCTCGACAGCCGTTTCCAGCAATTGCGCAATGGCGACAACCCGCAGGGATCGCTGGGCGTCTTCGGTGGCTATGCCGGGCAGCATTATGATTACTCGGCCAATAAGGCGGCGGGCGACGGCAACGCCACCACCCATAATCTGACGGTTGGGGTAGATTATCAGTTGGCCGAAGGCTGGCTGATTGGCGCGCTGATATCCGGCTCCAATGACGATCAGCAGCCGTCCAGCCGCTATGAATACAAGGCGCGTGGCCTGCTGTTGTCGGCCTTTACCGCCCTTGATCTGTTTGAGCACGGCTGGGTGAATGCCGATCTGCACTACGCGACGATGGATTACGACGATATTCGCCGCAGCATGCAGCTCGGGCCGCTAACCCGCACCGAAACCGGCTCGACCTCCGGCAAGCAGTGGGGCGCACGCCTCACCGCCGGTTATGATTTCCCGATCACCTCTTATCTGACGACCGGTCCAATGGCGCAGTTTGCCTGGGATTACAGCAACGTCTCCGGTTACAGCGAGGATGGCAACAACAGTACCTCAATGCGCTTTAACGACCAGACCTACCATTCGCAGATCGGCGCGTTGGGCTGGCGGCTGGACAGCCAACTTGGCCTGTTTAATCCGTATGCCGAGGTGAGCTATCAGCATCAGTTTGGCGACGATGTCTATCGGGCCGGCGGTGGGCTGAAGTCCACGCAAACCTCGTTCACCCGCGACAGCGCCGGCCAGGATAAAAACTGGGTGGATGTGACGCTGGGGGCGAACATGCCGCTGACCGATCAGGTGGCGGCGTTCGCCGCCGTTTCGCAAACCGGTGGCCTGAGCAGCGGCGAGCAGTTTATGTATAACGTCGGCGTCAGCGCGCGGTTTTGATCGTTAAGGCTCGTGGGCCTAAGGCACAAGGCCCACACATATTAATTAGTCATTTTCTTTCCGCTTGATCCTTCGCCTTATTCGACAAAAATCACAAAATTGCCATAAATAATGACTCATCTTCTGGCTGGGATCCTTTCCTGCTACGGTTTGAAAATATTGTGTTTATTTGGCATTCGAACCGCAGGAGTAAGGCGCTTGCCGTATAGGCTATTTACATGCCATAAGAAAAAGCATAGTGTAACGACTGTACTTTAGTAGGGTGCTTGATGTGGGGGGCCTTACGGCGACAACGTATGAAGTTAAAGAAAAAAAGTCGCTTTAGAATTTATTGCGCAACACCAGGGAATCATTATTAATCAATAAGATGAGATTTTTCATCGTTGTTATTAGTCCTTCATCCCACTCGAAGGTGCCTTCTGGCGCTTCTATTTTCCTCTCTGGCGATCTGCCTGGTATTGACATAGCGTAAGGATGTTCATTTCAGGTCAAGTAACGGCATTGTTCGCTGGTTTTTTGTCTTATCCATCAATCATTTAGTACCATTCCTTTTATCCAGATATAACTTTAGACGAGCAGTCGGTTTGTTTTTTACCCGATGACAATCTCTATTGTGATCGGATCTTAATATATATTTCAAATTCTGTTATATTTCATAATATGACTATCATGGTTATTATTTCGATATGAAATAATAACTATTAAATGCTTTTTTAATGAATGTCAGCTCACAAATGTATCAGTGAGACATTGGATTAGCATGCTATATTACACGTTTATTTTCTTTCAAGGAGGTGTTACGTGACTAGCTCATTCTTCGATAATGAATTAATCAATGAGGAGATTAAAAGGGATCTGGAAAATAGTCTTGTAAGTTATAATAGTATAAAATACGTTTATGCAATAATGAATAAAAGAAATCCGGCAAATTTTTCTGTTATATCAAACAGAATGGATTGGTTTGAACTTTACACGAAAAGTAACTTTCAGTTTATCGACCCCGTACTTATCACTGCATCCAATCGGATTACCCCATTTCTCTGGGATGAAAACCTCATTATTGAATCAGGGGTGAAATTCTCAAAATTATTTGACGCGGCTAAAGATTATAACATCGTTAATGGTTATACTTTTGTGCTGCATGATCATCATCATAATCTTGTCGTGTTGTCTTTCTTTTTGGATGATCCTCTCTCTGAAAATAGAGGGAAGTTAGAGAAAAATAAAAACAAAATTCAGATGTTGTTAATAAATACACATGAAAAACTAATCACTGATTACCAGAATGTCAGCAGTGCGAGATACTTTGAAAGAATAAATGACAAAGAAATTTTCTCCGATAGAGAAAATGACGTGCTTTATCTGGCAAGTATGGGGAAATCCTATCCAGAAATTGCACTTATCTTGGGCGTGAAGTTAACGACAATAAAATATCATATTGGTAACGCAGTAAAAAAACTGGGCGTCACCAATGCTAAGCATGCCATTAGACTTGGGGTCGAGTTGCAACTCATCAGGCCCGTGCTCTTTGACGCAGAAGGCTAATGGACGAGTGTCGCAATCTGATTTGAAGCCTGGGTTGGCTGATGCATTCGACCGATATTTGCCGGTGAGGCCGTCAATTTGTATGTAAACCCGTTACTTTCCGCGGTAGATACGCGATAGATAATATGAAGCGTCACTATCGGCGGGAGCTGAAATTCACTTAATGCAGAATGCGCTGACCTGAAGGCATCCTTGCCTCAGGAGTATTACCGTTGTCAGGGCGCGATTTGCTGAATACCACGGCGGTGCGCAAGCGTGCTGCCGGCCACGAGCTTCCTTTCCGGTTGCAGCAGGGTCATGCACAGCATGCTGCAGAAAGATACCGCGGCGGTGGCGAAGAACATGGCGCCATAGCCGTGGTGCTGCGCCAACCAACCGCTCAGCATCGGCGCGGTGATCGACGCAATATTGGCGATCGCCAGCGTCATGCCGCTGTAAGCGCCCACCGACGCCTTCGGCGTGACGTCAATCACCACCGACCAATACACGTTATTCACCAGCGCGTTCAGCGCATTGCCCAGCGTCATCAACAAAATGATTTCGGTCGGCGTGCTCATAAACGGGATCAGCAGGAAGCAGGTGGCGGTCAGCAGCAGCGTCACCGCCGCAAACAGGTTGCGCGCCAGCCGCAGGTTGCCAAAGCGCCTCAGCAGCGCATCGGCGATGCGGCCGCCGAGCAGCACGGTAAAGCAGGCGCCGCTCCAGGGGATCATCGCCACATACCACAGCGAGTGCAGATCGTAGTTGAAGGTGTCCTGCAGGTATTTTGGCCCCCAGGTGACCAGCACAAAGGTAACGTAGAGGAAAGAGAAGTAACCCAGGGCGTTAAACACCAGTGTGCGGTTAGTGAAAAATGCCCACCACGGCAGGTGCGGTTGTCGGCTGTCCGGTTCCTGATCGGCACCGATGGCCGCCAGTTCGGCGGCGTTAACCAAAGGATGCTCCTGCGGCGTATCGGTAAAGACACGGGCGAACAGCAAAATGGCGATCAGCGAGAACAGGCCCAGCAGGATGAACATGCAGCGCCAGTCATCGGTCAAGAGCAGCAGCCCCACCGCCAGCGGTGCGGTGAGCAGCGAGCCCACCTGGGTACTCAGCAACCCGATGCCCAATGAAAATCCCCGTTCCTTGCGCGGTGCCCAGTTGGCGATGGTTTTGTTCATCAGCGCGTAGGCCGGGCCTTCGGCAAAGCCGAACATGATCCGCAGCGCGGCGAAGCCCATGATCGCCGAGCCACCGAACAGCGCCACCCCCAACTCGCCGGCCCAGGCAGTGGCTATCTCCAGCAGCGACCACAGCGCCCCGGCCATCAGCCAGACTTTTTTGGTGCCGATTCGGTCGGCCAGAAAGCCGCCGCACAGCGAACCGAACAAATAACCGAAGCCGAAGTAGCCCAGTACGGCACCCAATTGCGCCTTGTTGAAGTTGAATTCATGCGAGATATCGTTGGCGGCGAAGGATAACGCGCCGCGATCGACGTAGTTGATCAGCGCTATAAAAAACACCATGGCGAAAATACGGTAGCGATAGCGGCTGTCGGTTAAGGCGTTGGTCATCAGCAAACCTCCTGAAACGTTTGATATCAGGATGCTGCAAGGTTGGTGCCAGTCTCGTCGGCCGTTGCGGGACGGGGGATAGCGGCGGTGCGGATGCGTTGAACGGGCATCCTGCATGGGCATTTGCCCTGTGATGGTGCATGAAAAGGCGACGCCTCTTCGCCGATTCGCACTTGTTGCCGGATTCTGGCTGTATATCTTACGGTCAACGGGTATACTGGCCCATTCCATATAAATCCACTTGTATCGCGTGCGAATTCAACATGCAAAAGTTTGATACCAAGACCTTTCAGGGCCTGATCCTGACACTGCAGGACTATTGGGCGCGCCAGGGCTGCACCATTGTTCAACCATTGGACATGGAAGTCGGCGCGGGAACCTCTCACCCGATGACGTGCCTGCGCGCACTCGGCCCAGAGCCGATTGCCGCCGCCTATGTGCAGCCGTCCCGTCGTCCGACCGACGGCCGTTACGGTGAAAACCCTAACCGCCTGCAACACTACTATCAGTTCCAGGTGATCATTAAACCGTCGCCGGACAACATTCAGGAACTGTACCTCGGCTCGTTGAAAGAGCTGGGTCTGGATCCGACCATCCACGATATCCGCTTCGTAGAAGACAACTGGGAAAACCCGACGCTCGGCGCCTGGGGCCTGGGCTGGGAAGTGTGGCTGAACGGCATGGAAGTGACGCAGTTCACTTACTTCCAGCAGGTCGGCGGCCTGGAGTGCAAACCGGTTACCGGCGAGATCACTTACGGTCTGGAGCGCCTGGCGATGTACATCCAGGGCGTGGACAGCGTCTACGATCTGGTCTGGAGCGACGGCCCGCTGGGTGTGACCACCTACGGCGACGTGTTCCACCAGAACGAAGTGGAGCAGTCCACTTACAACTTCGAGTATGCCGACGTCGACTTCCTGTTCTCCTGCTTCGAGCAGTACGAGAAAGAAGCTCAGTCGCTGCTGGCGTTGGAAAAACCGCTGCCGTTGCCGGCTTACGAACGTATTCTGAAGGCCGGCCACACCTTCAACCTGTTGGATGCGCGCAAGGCGATCTCGGTGACCGAGCGTCAGCGCTATATTCTGCGCATCCGCACGCTGACCAAAGCCGTTGCAGAGGCCTACTACGCTTCCCGTGAAGCGCTGGGCTTCCCGATGTGCAAAAAGAACGAGAACTAAGAGGCAGCCATGACTCAACAGACTTTCCTGGTGGAAATCGGCACGGAAGAGCTGCCGCCGAAGGCTCTTCGTTCACTGGCAGAATCCTTTGCCGCGAATTTTACCGCTGAGCTCGATAGCGCCAACCTTGAGCACGGCGAAGTGAGCTGGTTTGCCGCGCCGCGCCGTCTGGCGCTGAAAGTGGCCAATCTGAGCGCCGCACAGGCCGATCGCGAAGTCGAAAAACGCGGCCCGGCGATCGCCCAGGCGTTCGACGCCGAAGGCAAGCCGAGCAAAGCGGCCGAAGGCTGGGCGCGTGGCTGTGGCATTACTGTCGATCAGGCCGAGCGCCTGGTGACCGACAAAGGCGAGTGGCTGCTGTATCGCGCCCATGTCAAAGGCCAGTCCGCGCAAGCGCTGCTGGCGGGCATGGTCAGCACTGCGCTGTCCAAACTGCCGATCCCGAAACTGATGCGTTGGGGCGACTCCGAGGTGCAGTTTGTGCGTCCGGTACACACCGTGACCCTGCTGCTGGGTGCTGAACTGATCCCGGGCACCGTGCTGGGCATCGAGTCCGCCCGCACCCTTCGCGGCCACCGTTTTATGGGTGAAGCCGAGTTCACTATCGACAACGCCGACCAATACCCGCAGATCCTGCTGGAGCGCGGTAAAGTGATTGCCGATTACGAAGCTCGCAAGGCGCTGATCAAACGTGACGCCGAGCTGGCGGCGCAGCAGATTGGCGGCAAGGCCGATCTGAGCGAAAGCCTGCTGGAAGAAGTGGCCTCGCTGGTGGAATGGCCGGTGGTGCTGACCGCCAAATTCGAAGAGAAATTCCTGGCGGTGCCGGCGGAAGCGCTGGTGTACACCATGAAGGGCGACCAGAAGTATTTCCCGGTGTATGACGCCGCGGGCAAACTGCTGCCGAACTTTATCTTCGTGGCCAATATCGAATCCAAAGATCCGCAGCAAATCATCTCCGGTAACGAGAAGGTAGTGCGTCCGCGTCTGGCCGATGCCGAGTTCTTCTTCAACACCGACCGCAAAAAACGTCTGGAAGACAATCTGCCGCGTCTGGAAACCGTGCTGTTCCAACAGCAACTGGGTACCCTGCGCGACAAGACCGATCGCATCCAGGCGCTGGCGGGCTGGGTTGCCGGCCAAATTGGCGCCGACGTAAACCACGCCACCCGCGCGGGCCTGCTGTCGAAGTGCGATCTGATGACCAACATGGTCTTCGAATTCACCGACACCCAGGGCGTGATGGGCATGCACTACGCGCGCCACGATGGCGAAGCGGAAGACGTTGCCGTTGCGCTGAACGAGCAGTATCAACCGCGTTTTGCCGGCGATGCGCTGCCGGAATCGCTGGTGGCCTGTTCGCTGGCGATCGCCGACAAGATGGACACCCTGGCCGGTATTTTCGGCATCGGGCAACATCCGAAAGGCGACAAGGATCCGTTCGCTCTGCGCCGTGCCGCATTGGGCGTGCTGCGTATCATCGTCGAGAAAAACCTGCCGTTGGATCTGCAGACCCTGACCGAAGAGGCCGTGCGCCTGTACGGCAGCAAGCTGAGCAACGCCAAGGCCGTCGACGAGGTTGTCGAATTCATGCTGGGCCGTTTCCGCGCCTGGTATCAGGAAGAAGGCCACGCCGTCGACACCATTCAGGCGGTGTTGGCACGTCGTCCGACCAAGCCGGCGGACTTCGACGCGCGCGTCAAAGCGGTGACTCACTTCCGTACGCTGGAAGAAGCGGCGGCGCTGGCGGCGGCCAACAAACGAGTGTCCAATATCCTGGCTAAATCCACCGATACGCTGAACGATCGCGTTCACGCAGCGGTATTGAAGGAAGCGGCCGAGATCCAACTGGCGACCCATCTGGTGGTGCTGCGCGACAAACTGGAGCCGGTGTTCGCGGCAGGCGACTATCAGGATGCGCTGGTGCAACTGGCTGCGCTGCGCGAGCCGGTGGATGCGTTCTTCGACAACGTAATGGTTATGGCCGAGGATGACGCCGTGCGCGTCAATCGCCTGACGCTGCTGAGCAAGCTGCGTGAGCTGTTCCTGCAGGTGGCGGATATCTCCGTATTGCAGTAAGCGGTTCTGCCGTGAAAAAGGCGCCTGCGGGCGCCTTTTCTATTGCCGGCGGCGCTGTGCTGCGCCTTCTGCGGTGAGTCGGTATTTTTGCAGACGGCTGTTGGGTTTATCCGGTAGCGTCATTTCGATCCATCCAGCATTCAGCGCAGGTTGCAGATAACGTTCGCGGAAAGATTTCCGATCCTGCAGTTGCAGAGCGCTCTGAATGGCCTCGCGCGACATCTCTCCCTTTAGCGCCGCTAACAGCTCGCCGACTTGGGGGGGGACTTGGGGGGTAAGACTTTGCTCCAGCGCCCGCAAAATCATCTCCAGCATAAACTCCACAAAGGGTGCGCAGTCGGTGCGTGTGACAGAGTCCCCGTTACCGCCCATGAGCGGCCTTTCGCCACAGAATCGCAACCGAATGGTGAATCGCGTATCGGATCGCACGCAGTTGATCTATTCTTATAGGCGCACGGAGTGCAACAAAAGGGACGGAGTCCGATGAGAAAGCAGGTTTATAACAGGAGTTATGTCACATGGCGGTAGGGATCCAGAGCAGAGTTTTCGCGCGTTGGTTGGCCCCGGTATTGGCATTGTTGGTGGTCATGCAATTGACTGCCTGCGGCGATAAAGAGCCGGAACAACGCAAGGCGTTTGTTGATTACTTACAGAATACGGTTATGCGCAGCGGCGCGAAAATCCCGACGCTGAGCGAAGATCAGAAGCAGAAATTCGGCAACTATGCCGGTGATTACGCCATCCTGGTCGGTTTTTCACAGCAGTTGTCTAAATCGCTGGATGCCAGCCTGACGCCGGCGTTGGATCAGATTAACCAGATCCGCACCGCGCAGGATTACATGAGCAAGCGCGATTCGCTACAGCAATCCGTTGGGGCGTTGAACCTGCTGGGCCAGCAGATTCAGTCTGCCAAGTCACAGGCGGACACCTCCCGGGCGGCGCTGAAGCAACCTGACGATCTGAAAGCCGTTTATAATCAAGTGTATGACAAGATTGTCACCGGGCCGGCCAATGCGCTGATGCCGGTTATCCCTACCACCGCCAGTTTCGTTCAGGATCTGGTGCAGGTCGGGGATTTCCTGCGCACTCAGGGCAATCAGGTGAGCTTTAACAATAACGGTGTGCAGTTCCGTACTTCGCAGCAGGCAACGCAATACAACACCATGATGTCGAATCTGGTGGCCAAGCAGCAGGATTTGCTGAATGCACAGAAAACCGTCGCGAGCGTGACCCAGTAATTGTTTTTAAGAGGCCGGCTTGCCGGCTTCTGTTATTTATCCCCCCGGCTTTCCAATAGCTTGCTCACTTCTTCCCCATCGCTTCTGTACTACACTCAATTCATCATCGTATTTCGTCATGTAGTTTTCTTACATTCATCACGTCGCTATTTCCCTACGGGATGAGTGCTCACAGGGAAGGTCTTCCCCAAACCAGGATTCGGTAGTCACCGATAAAATAAATTGTGATTAATGTCACAATTTAAAAACAAACACGCGACTTTAAAGTGTGATGTTAATCACTATTTTTGTGCATTTACGCAGGTTTTGTTCTCGTTGTGTTTTTTTTACACGGAGTAATTGTGACGAATATCACTATAAGTGCCCGGTGTATGGGATGTTTGGTGTGACGTGTATCACGAAATTTCCGTGAGGTTCGCGTGGTAAAAACAGCGTGATAGAGTCCACTCGCAGACAGCACCAACACGGCTGGATCGTAACAACAATAATCACGCGCTCTATTGTCAGCGCGTAACAATAGGGGTGTGTTCTATGTTTTCACCAGACATCAAAGTCAAAGTTCAAAACTTTGGCCGCTTCCTGAGCAACATGGTGATGCCCAACATTGGCGCCTTTATCGCCTGGGGTATCATTACCGCGTTATTCATTCCTACCGGCTGGCTGCCGAATGCAACTCTGGCCAAACTGGTTGGCCCGATGATCACCTACCTGCTGCCGTTGCTGATCGGTTTCACCGGCGGGCGTCTGGTGGGCGGCGATCGCGGCGGTGTGGTCGGTGCCATCACCACCATGGGGGTGATCGTCGGTGCTGACATGCCGATGTTCCTCGGTGCAATGATCGCCGGTCCCTTGGGCGGCTGGGCAATCAAGCATTTTGACCGCTGGGTCGACGGCAAAATCAAAAGCGGTTTCGAGATGCTGGTGAACAACTTCTCGGCCGGCATTATCGGTATGCTGCTGGCGATTTTGGCCTTCCTGGGTATCGGGCCGCTGGTTGAAGTGCTGTCCAAGCTGCTTGCGGCCGGCGTGCACGTCATGGTGGTGAACAACCTGTTGCCGCTGGCGTCCATCTTCGTCGAGCCGGCGAAAATCCTGTTCCTGAACAACGCCATCAACCACGGTATCTTCTCGCCGTTGGGCATCCAGCAGGCGACAGAGGCCGGCAAGTCGGTGTTCTTCCTGATTGAAGCCAACCCGGGCCCGGGCATGGGTGTGCTGATGGCTTACATGTTCTTCGGCCGTGGCAGCGCCAAGCAGTCTGCCGGCGGTGCGGCGATCATTCACTTCCTTGGCGGTATCCACGAAATTTACTTCCCGTACGTGCTGATGAACCCGCGCCTGCTGTTGGCGGTGATTCTGGGCGGCATGACCGGCGTGTTCACGCTCACCATGCTGAACGGCGGCCTGGTTTCTCCGGCTTCGCCTGGCTCCATCCTGGCGGTGCTGGCGATGACGCCGAAAGGCGCTTACTTCGCCAATATCGCGGCGGTGGCGGCGGCCTTCGCCGTGTCCTTCGTGGTCTCCGCTTTCCTGCTGAAAACCTCCAAAGTGAAGGACGAGGACGATCTGGAAGAAGCGACCCGCCGCATGCAGGAGATGAAATCTCAGGCTAAAGGCGGTGCCGCAGTACAAGCTGCTGTGGACGGCGATTTGACAACCGTACGTAAAATCATCGTCGCCTGCGATGCGGGTATGGGCTCCAGCGCCATGGGCGCTGGCGTGCTGCGCAAAAAAGTGGCGGACGCCGGGCTGAAAAACATCTCCGTGACCAACAGCGCCATCAACAGCCTGCCGGACGATGTGGATCTGGTGATCACCCACCGCGATCTGACCGAGCGTGCGATGCGTCATGCGCCGCAGGCCCAGCACATCTCGCTGACCAACTTCCTCGACAGCAAGCTGTACAGCGATCTGACCGAACGCCTGGTGGCGGCCAACAAAACCACCGACAACCAGCAAAAAGTCATCAACACGTTGGACGACAGCTTTGAAGCGACCGAGCAAAACCTGTTCAAACTGAGCGAAAGCAACGTGTTCCTTAACCTGCAAGCCAGCGACAAAGAGCAGGCGATACGCTTCGCCGGCGAGCAGCTGGTTAAAGGCGGCTACGTAGAGCCGGAATACGTCCCGGCGATGCTGGAGCGTGAAAAACTCACCTCCACCTATCTGGGCGAGTCGATCGCGGTGCCGCATGGCACCATCGAAGCCAAAGATCGGGTGCTGCGCACCGGCGTGGTGTTCTGCCAGTATCCGCAGGGCGTGCGTTTCGGGGATGAAGAGGATGAAGTGGCGCGGTTGGTTATCGGTATTGCCGCCCGCAACAACGAACATATCCAGGTGATCACCAGCCTGACCAATGCGTTGGATGATGAAGGCGTCATCGAGCGGTTGGCGAATACCACCAGTGTGCAGGAAGTGCTGGACCTGCTGGGTGGCAAAAAAGTCGGATAACAGAATCATTTTAAAGGGTGCAGCTTGCTGCACCCTTCGACATTGGAAAGGTAGGAATATGAAAGCATTACATTTCGGTGCAGGGAATATTGGGCGTGGCTTTATCGGCAAACTGCTGGCGGACGCGCACGCCGAACTGACCTTTGCCGACGTTAACCAAACCGTGCTGGACTTGCTGAACAGCCGCAAAAGCTATCAGGTTCACGTCGTGGGTGAGCAGGCTCGGGTTGAGAGCGTGAATAACGTCAGCGCGGTTAACAGCGGCAGCGAAGAAGCGGTGGCGCTGATCGCCGAAGCGGACATCGTGACCACCGCCGTCGGCCCGCAGATCCTGGCTAAAATTGCCGGCACTGTCGCCAAAGGGCTGATCAAACGCCATCAGCAGGGCAACACTCAGCCGCTGAACATCATCGCCTGCGAGAACATGGTGCGCGGCACCAGCCAGTTAAAACAGCACGTGTTCGACGCGCTGCCGCAAGATGAGCAGGCGTGGGTCGAACAGCATATCGGTTTTGTCGATTCGGCGGTGGACCGCATCGTGCCGCCGGCGGAAGCGGGCAGCAACGATCCGTTGGAAGTGACGGTAGAAACCTTCAGCGAATGGATTGTCGATCAGACCCAGTTCAAGGGGCAGCCACTGGCGATCGCCGGCATGGAACTGACCGATAACCTGATGGCCTTTGTCGAACGCAAGCTGTTTACGCTCAATACCGGCCACGCCATCACCGCTTACCTTGGCCAACAGGCCGGTCTGCTGACCATTCGTGATGCGATCCTCGACTCGGCCATCCGCCGCGTGGTGAAAGGCGCGATGGAAGAGAGCGGTGCGGTGTTGATCAAACGCTACGGCTTTGACGCCGACAAGCACGCCGCCTACATCGACAAAATCCTCAGCCGCTTTGAAAACCCGTATCTGCACGATGATGTCGAGCGCGTGGGCCGCCAGCCGCTGCGTAAACTGAGCGCCGGTGACCGCCTGATCAAACCTCTGCTGGGCACGCTGGAATATGGCCTGCCGCACGACAACCTGATCCAGGGCATCGCCGCCGCCATGAGCTACCGCAGCGAGCAGGATCCGCAGGCGCAAGAGCTGGTGGCGTTGCTGGCCAAACTGGGGCCAAAAGCGGCTCTGGCGCAAATTTCCGGCTTGCCGGTTGAAAGTGAGGTTGTAGAACAGGCGGTTGCTGTGTATAACGCCATGCAAAAGTAGATTCAGTATGACGAATCCACGGGCGCGGCAAGCTGCGCCCCTATACCCCGACTTCAGCATTGACGGCATCTCCCAGGCCATTCGAAAAGCGACGATGATCGAGCCACAGGCATTTGAAAATCAGGTTCTGGAAAAGCTGAACGCAGGCAAGACGGTGCGCAGTTTTCTGATCGCAGCGGTAGAGCTGCTGGCGGAAGCGCTTGACGTGCTGGTGGTGCAGGTGTTCCGCAAGGACGACTATGCGGTGAAGTATGCCGTTGAGCCGCTATTGTCCGGCGCCGGCCCCTTGGGTGAGCTGTCGGTGCGCCTTAAGCTGATGTACGGGCTGGGCGTTATCTCGCGTCATGAGTACGAAGATGCCGAACTGCTGATGGCGATGCGCGAAGAGCTCAATCACGACGGCTCGGAATACCGCTTTGTCGACGATGAAATCCTCGGCCCGTTCGGCGAACTTCACTGCGTGGCCGCGCTGCCGCCGGTGCCGACTTTTCTGCAGCCCGGCGAAGCGGAAGAATCGCTGATCGCCATGCAGCGCCAGCGATACCAGCAGGTGGTGCGTTCCACCATGGTGCTGTCGATTACCGATCTGATCGCCGGCATCGGCGCCAAACAGCCGTCCCGGCTTTCTCCTCTCGGCCGCGGTTAAGCAAAGGCCGCGCGCCACTCATCGAACAACAGCCACAACGCCGTTACCGCCATCAAACCCGCCATCGTCGCGTTAAACAACCGCAGCTTCCAGGTGACGCGCAGCGCAACGCGCAGGCGATCGCCCAGCGCCGCCCACACCAGCACGCAAGGGATATTCAAGGCGACAAAGCCGGCAACGAGCATTAGCGTGTGGCTAAGGCTGGTCCCTTCGCGCGGGGTGAACAGGATTGCGATGTTAATGGCCATCAACCAGGCTTTGGGGTTCACCGCCTGGAACAGCGCGCCGTTGAGCAACCGCATTGGTTGCGCCTGCTGTTTGGCATCCGGCGAGGTCGCCTGGAACAGCTTCCACGACAACCACAGTAAATAGGCGCAGCCAATCACCGCCAGCGGGAAACGTATCGCTCCGGCCCAACTGAGCACCAACGCCAGCAGGCTGGTGGTCAGGGCCAACTGTACCCCACAACCCAGGCTGATGCCGAACACCATCGGCAGGGTGCGGCGCAGGCCGAAGTTGACCCCGGAAGAGGCCAGCAGCAGGTTGTTGGGGCCGGGGGTGATCGACATCACCGTGACATAACTGATAAAGGCGGAGTCCAGCATAACGGGTTCCTTAAACGACACAGTAGCAAGGGAACCAGCATAAAACCTGCGAGCGGATGGTGACAGAACCAGAAACCCGCTATTGTTATGGGTACAGTTTTGCAAGAAGTAAACTGTACCCATTACCTGGAGAGAAACTGTGACCCTGCTCGATGAAATGCCTGAAACGCGTTATCAGCAACTGGCGGATACCCTGGCACAGGCCATTCGCCGCGGCACGCTGCTGCCCGGCAGCCGTTTGCCTTCGGTGCGCCGCTGCGCGCAGACCCACAGCGTCAGCATCAATACCGTGGTGGCGGCCTACCGTGCGTTGGAAGACCGTGGGCTGATCGAAGCACGGCCGCAGTCCGGCTTCTATGTGCGCAGCACGTTGCCGGCGCTGAAAGCCGCCTCGCAGCCCAGTAGCCGAATAGAGCCGCCGGCGGACGACGTGCTGGCGCTGATCGACACGGTGTTTGCCGCCCAGCAGAACCCGGCGTTCACCAACCTGTCGTTGGCCTGCCCACAAACCTCCGATTTTTATCCGGGCGGCAAACTGGGGCGGATGCTGTCGTCGCAGCTGCGTCGCCAGCCCGATCTGATCGGTAAGTACGCGTTGCCGCCCGGCAGTTTGCGGCTGCGCCAGCAGATCGCCCGCCGTTCGATGACACTGGGCATGCTGGTGGAACCTGGCGATGTCACCCTGACCCACGGCTGCATGGAGGCGCTGCAACTGGCGTTGCGTGTCACCACCAAGCCGGGCGACTGTATTGGGCTGGAGTCGCCGACCTATTTTTATCTGCTGCCGCTGCTGGCCAGCCTGGGGCTGAAGGCGCTGGAAATCCCGACCGATCCGCAGCATGGCCTGTCGCTGGACGCGCTGGAGCTGCTGTTGAATGAGAAACGGCTGGATGCGGTGATCGCCATGCCAACGGTGCAGAATCCGCTGGGGTGCACCATGCCGCTGGCGGCCAAAAAGCGGTTGGCGCGGCTGATGAACGATCATCAGGTACCGCTGATTGAAGACGGGCTGTACGCCGAGATTCAGTTCGGCGGCGCGCTGTCGCCGGCGGTGAAATCTTTCGATCGCGACGGCTGGGTGCTGTTTTGCTCCAGCTTTACCAAGACGCTGGCGCCGGATTTCCGCATCGGTTGGATCGCCGGTGGGCGTTTCAACGAAGCGCTGCGCAAGCTGAAAGCGGTGTCATCGATGGCGGAATCACAGCTGTTGTCGGAAACGCTGGCGATGTTCCTGGAAACCGGCGGCTACGATCACCATTTACGCAACCTGCGTAAGCGCTACGCCGCCCAAGTGGAGGCGGCACGGGCCTTGATTGCCCGCCATTTCCCGCGTGGCACGCGGGCGACGCAGCCGGCGGGCGGTTTTGTGTTCTGGGTCGAGTTTCCGGCCAGGGTCGACAGCGTGGCGCTGTTCCACCAGTTGCTGGAGGAACAAATCTGCCTGACGCCGGGCACCTTGTACTCCCCCAGCGGCCGCTACCGCAACGGGCTGCGGCTCTCTTGCTGCTATCCGTTTAATGCACGTTATACCCAGGCGTTGGCGCGCGTGGGGGCGAAAGCCTGCGAGATGAGCGGGTTGCCGCCGGGAATCGAGCAAGGCGAGTAACTGCGTGCACATTTTGCTACAATGTGGGCATCGTTGATTAGCGTGCCGCACAGGCACAAACAGGCCATAAACCATGAAAGAGAAAGAAAAGGCAGAGATTAAGCGCCTTAGCGACCTGCTGGACGCACTGAATCACAAAGACACGGCGGTGATCCAACAGGGCAATGTCGACCTGATTGCCCAGCACACCAAAGAAAAAGAGAAGCTGGCGACGGAAATCGAACGTCTGAAAGGCGTGCGCGTCGAGAAGCTGAGTGCGGAAGCGCAGAAGCTGAGCCAACTGCCCTTCAGCCGTGAAATCACCAAGAAAGAGCAGGCGGACATGGGGTCGTTGAAGAAAAGCGCACGCGGCCTGATCGTGGTGCACCCGATGACCGCACTGGGCCGTGAGATGGGCCTGAAAGTGGTCACCGGCTACGCCAAAAAAGCTTTCTGATTCACCCGGGCGCCGCCCTGCGACGCCCGGTATTTCATCGCTTGGTCGTGAAATACGCCTTGGTTTGATAGGGCACGATCACTGTTTCCTTGCCCTGCAATTCCCCTTCCTCCGCCACCAACTGGCGAATCTGATCGATCACCTCTTCCTGCCGTTGCGGCGGCAAGGCGGCGATAAAGCTGGTTGAGCGCACCCGGTTGTAAATAACATCTTCTGCTGCGCCCTGGTGGCCGAACATAAACACCTGCTCCTGCAACGCTTCGAACCCCTTGACCGGAAACAGTTTGCGCCATTCGCCAGTGTAGAAACGCGGCGCGTCGCCTTCGTGTCTGTCGACAATCTGATTCAGCTTGCGCACCCAGCTCACGCGCGCATCGCGCATATTCCACACCAGGCCGAACTTGCCGCCGGGCTTGAGGATACGCTGAATTTCAGCCAGCGCCTGAGGCGTGGCGAACCAGTGGAAGGACTGCGCGCAGACTACGGCATCGACCGATTCGTCCGGCAGCGGAATCGACTCGGCGGTGCCCGCCAGCGTTTTCACCTGCGGCAGCGCGGCCGACAGTTTTTCCAGCATTTGCGCTACCGGTTCGACGGCGATCACCTGCGCACCGGTTTCCAGCAGACGCGGGGTGAATTTGCCGGTGCCGGCGCCGAGGTCGACAACCGTCATGCCGGCGTGCAGGCCGATAACCTCACGCAGCCAGATGGCGATCTCCGGCGGATAATCCGGTCGCCCTTTCACGTAGCGGTCGGCATTGGCCTGATAACCAACGGCTGCGGCGTGGTGGATCGGAGAGGGGGTGGTCATAACTTTTGCTCCTGCCTGAAAGAGGTTGCACAACAGTCTAGCGGCCGGTCTTTTTCAACGGCCCAGCAGACGGCGGTTAACGTTTTCGATATGGCCCGTCGTGATGCGCGCCAGCATGGTTTTACTCCAACTGGCGGACAGCCCGGCTACCGCCAGCAAGCGGCGATACTGCTCTTCATCGAACGGCATATGCCAGGCAATGCCGATGGCGTCGGCCACCGAGACGTCGCTGCTGCGCATCACCAGTTCCAGCGGACGATCGCCGCTGACGGCACCGGCGGACACCACCCGGTACAGCCAGCCGCAACGGCCGCTTTGCTGCATCAGCACCGAGATGTCGTCGATCGCGAAGTGGTAGTTGAGTTTGAAGCAGGGAGAGCGTGGCTGGGTGACCTGAATCAATGCCTCGCCCCAGCGGAAGATATCGCCCATAAACACGTTGTGCTCGGTCAGCCCCAGCGTGGAAATATTCTCGCCGAAAGCCGGCGCGCAAAACTGTTCCGCCTGTGCAGGAAACTGTTCCCGCCAGTGGGCGTAATGTTCGCGCGGATAGTGGCACAAAGCGCGGTCCGGCCCGCCGTGATAGCTTTTTTCCGCCTGCTCGTCGCCTTCCAGGCCGAGCGGGGTCAGCTTGATGGCGCCCTCCACCAGGCGTTTGGCGATGCCGCTGGGCCGCCCGCCGTCATAAGGCTGGATGGTGCCGATATAAACCTCAGGGTGATGCATATGCGCCTCCGTTCTTTGCGTCAGAGGTTCAGCATAGCCTGAGTTGATCGGGAGGGACAGAACATCCCGCCCGAAAATAACCGGGCGGGGAGGTGCATCAGAACGTGGTCCAGTTGTCTTGCGCTGCCGCTGACCGCGCTTTAATCACCGGGGCTTTTGGCGCGCTGGCTTTTGCCACGGCGGCGGGGGCTTTCTGCTCCGCCAGGCGGAATACCGAGACGCTTTGCAGCAGCATGTCAGCCTGCTCTTCCAGCGAGTCGGCGGCGGCGGCGGATTCCTCCACCAGTGCGGCGTTCTGCTGGGTGGTATGATCCATTTCGACAATCGCCTGGCCGATCTGGGCGATACCGCGGGTTTGCTCGTCGGAGGCGGCGGCGATCTCCGCCATGATGTCGCGCACGTGGGTCACCGAGAGGACGATTTGCTCCATGGTGCTGCCGGTATTCTCCACCAGGGTGGTGCCGGTTTGCACCCGGCTGACCGATTCGGCGATCAGCCCTTCGATCTCTTTTGCCGCTTGGGCACTGCGTTGTGCCAGATTACGAACCTCGCTGGCCACCACCGAGAAGCCGCGCCCCTGTTCGCCGGCGCGCGCAGCTTCTACTGCGGCATTGAGCGCCAGAATATTGGTCTGGAAGGCAATACCGTTAATCAGGGTGGTAATTTCGGCGATTCGTCGCGAGCTGCTGGAAATATCGCGCATGGTGCTGACCACGTTCTCTACCAGCTTACCGCCCTGTTGGGCGGTTTGCGAAGCGTCGGTAGCCAGTTGGTTGGCGTGGTGGGCGTTTTCGGCGTTCTGCTTCACCGTGGCGGTCAATTGCTCCATGCTGGCGGCGGTCTCCTCTACCGCCGCCGCCTGCTGTTCGGTGCGAGAGGACAAATCGGTGTTGCCTGCGGCAATCTCCGCCGCAGCGGTAGAGACCTGGCTGACCCCCATCTGGATTTTCTCAATCATATCGCGCAGGTTTCGGCTCATCGCCGCCACCGCATTCAGCAACTGGCCCAGTTCATCGCGGCGGGTGCTGGTCTGCGCCTGGCGCAGATCGCCGTTGGCGATGCGTTCCGCCAGCGCCAGAGTGCTGCGCAGTGGCCGGGTGATTTGCAGCGTGATGCGCCAGGCAATCAGCAACCCGGCGATAATGGCAATCAGCGTGGTGATGCCCATCTGCAGCTGCGCCGCATTAATATCGTTGTGGGTTTGCGCCAGTTCGTCCTGCATAAAGGCGTTGACCAGCGTACCGACCTCCTGAGCGCTGTCCCCCAGCCGCTGGCTGATCTGCTGTTCCTGTTCATAAGCCGGCAGGTAAGCTTCGATTCGGTTTTTGTAGTCGTCGAGCGCGCTCAACAGCGGTTGCAGCAGGGGGCGCTGGGCATCGCTGAGCCGTCGGCTGAGGGCGTTTGCCGTGCTGCGCGCGTCATCAATCGCCGCTAACAGCGGCGCTTCGGATTCACGGTTCAGGCTCAACAACAGGCCGCGTGCGTCGTAGCGCACCAGGGTCAGTTTCTGATTCAACTGCACAAAAGCCAGTTGCAGGTCGCCATTGGTCAGTTGGCGCTCTACCTGATTCAGGCTGTCTTGCACTTCCGACATGTTCCAGCTTTGGCGTACCGCGTCTTTCGCCGCTACCGCCTTTTCGAAGGCATTTTGCTGTTGCTGGTATTGGCCGATCAATACCACCAGGCGCTGCAAGTCTTGCCGGCTTTGGGCATCCCAGTCCAGCGCCTGGCCCTGGCTGATCAACCGCACCGCGTTTTCGATATTGGCGCGGTTATTCTTCAGGTACTCGGGCCGGTAGGTCTGGCCGAACAGCGCACGGTTATATTTGGCCTGATTGATTTCGTCATTAAGCCGGTTGCTGAAATCGATGCGGTCGGCGCGGGATTCGATGATATTCAGGTATTGTGCGCCGGTGCCGGCGATGACCGCCGTAAGCAGTAACATCAGACCGAATCCGAGGCCGAGCTTTTTACCCACGGTGAGATGAACGAACTTTCCTGCCAGTGTTTGCAATGCCGCCATATTATTTTTCCTTTGTGGGCGAACCTCTATTGAACAAACCATCGGCAAAGGGCGGTCAAACTTTAGCGGATTTTGGGCAAAAAAATGCCCGCTTTACGCGGGCATCATCAGTGTTGGGGGCGAATTACTTCTTCGCAGCGAAGCGTGCTGCCGCTTCGTCCCAGTTAACCACGTTCCAGAACGCTTTGATGTAGTCTGGGCGTTTGTTCTGATATTTCAGGTAGTAAGCGTGTTCCCACACGTCCAGGCCCAGGATTGGGAAGCCTGAAGCGCCGGCAACGGCTTCGCCCATCAGCGGGCTGTCCTGGTTAGCGGTAGACACCACGGCCAGTTTGTCGCCTTTCAGCACCAGCCAGGCCCAACCTGAACCGAAGCGGGTCGCTGCGGCTTTCTCGAACTCTTCCTGGAATTTCTCGACGCTGCCGAAATCGCGCTCGATAGCGGCTTTCAGATCGCCACCCAGCGTGGTACCGATTTTCAGGCCTTTCCAGAACAGGCTGTGGTTAGCGTGGCCGCCGGCGTTGTTACGCATGAAAGTGCGCTTGTCGGCAGGCACTTTATCCAGATCCTGGATCAGCGCTTCAACGCTCAGCGAAGCCAGCTCAGGGTACGCTTCCAGCACGGTGTTCGCGTTGTTGACGTAAGTCTGGTGGTGTTTGGTGTGATGGATTTCCATCGTCTGCTTGTCGAAATGCGGTTCCAGTGCGTCGTAGGCGTACGGCAGGGATGGCAGTGAATAACTCATAATCATCATCTCCAGTGGGGTATGGGCGGCGCAAGGTGCGAGCACCGCGTAAGCAGTCGGATCATTATAGTTAATTAAATGATCTTGAAAATGATTATCAATGCCCTACTTAATGTAAGGGATTAAATTAATCCACAATGCGCTGCGGGTGAGTAAACACCGTGGCGCGGCCGGGTTTGCTGAAACCGACCAGCGTCAGGTTGCTGCGCTCGGCGATTTCCACCGCCAACGAGGTGGCAGCGGAAACCACGAACAGGATCTCGACGCCGCACATCGCGGATTTTTGTACCATTTCATAGCTGGCGCGGCTGGAGACCAGGATCGCGCCCTGTTGCCAATCTTGCTTCGCGCGCACGCCGAGCAACTTGTCGAGCGCTACGTGGCGGCCGACGTCTTCACAGCCGCCCAACAGGTCACCCTGCGGCGAAATCCAGCTGGCGGCGTGGGTACAGCCGGTGAGCTGCCCGACGCTCTGCACCTGCTTGAGCTGCCTCAGCGCGTGGTCGAGGTTGGCGAGAGAAAAGCGTTGGGTGAACGGCAGCGCAGGCAGCGGGCGGAAGATGTCCGCCAACTGCTCGATGCCGCACACGCCGCAGCCGGTGCGGCCCGCCATGGCGCGGCGGCGCTCCTTCAACCCGGCAAAGCGGCGGCTGGAGAGCTCTATTTGCACCTCCAGCCCGTTACAGGTTTGGTTAATCTCTATACTGTAGATATCGCGCGGTGACTCGATAATGCCTTCGGACAGCGAAAAACCCAGGGCGAATGCCTCCAGATCTTTTGGCGTGCACATCATCACCACGTGAGAGATGCCGTTATAGACCAGGGCGACCGGCACTTCTTCCGCCAGCCAGTCCGGCTGCGCGGTGGCGAGCTGCCCGCGCTGATAAACCTGGGCCTGGGTCACCCCTGTGAGCGGGGTCTCATTTATGTGCTGCTCTGGGTTTATAGTGTTCACTTAACTGGCACCTGTTTGTAACAACCCCATATACGCTGTGGTAATATTGCCGCGTAAAAAACAAAATCAATTTTAGCGCTTCCCGCGTCAAGGGGGAAAGCGCCATTTGAAACAATGTGACAATCGAGAGTGAAAGGAGACCCCCATGCAGGTCAGCAGAAGGCAGTTCTTTAAGATCTGCGCTGGCGGTATGGCAGGAACGACGGTAGCCGCACTGGGCTTTGCCCCGGAAGTGGCGTTAGCGGAGACCCGGCAGTACAAACTGCTGCGCGCCCGTGAAACCCGTAATACCTGTACGTATTGTTCCGTCGGCTGTGGGCTGTTGATGTACAGCCTTGGTGATGGCGCCAAAAACGCCAAAGAAAGCATATTCCACATTGAAGGGGACCCGGATCACCCGGTAAACCGCGGCGCGCTTTGCCCGAAAGGCGCGGGGCTGGTCGACTTCATCCACAGCGCAAGCCGTCTCCAGTTCCCGGAGTATCGTGCGCCGGGTTCAGATAAATGGCAGCGCATTACCTGGGACGATGCCTTTACCCGCATCGCCAAACTGATGAAGGAAGACCGTGACGCCAACTTCGTGAAAACCAACGAACAGGGCGTCACCGTCAACCGCTGGCTGAGCACCGGCATGCTGTGTGCCTCCGCCTCCAGTAACGAAACCGGATATTTAACCCAAAAATTTAGTCGCGCTCTCGGCATGCTTGCCGTAGATAACCAGGCGCGTGTCTGACACGGACCAACGGTAGCAAGTCTTGCTCCAACATTTGGTCGCGGTGCGATGACCAACCACTGGGTTGATATCAAGAACGCGAATCTGATTATCGTCATGGGCGGTAATGCGGCGGAAGCGCATCCGGTGGGGTTCCGCTGGGCGATGGAAGCCAAAATTCACAATAAAGCCAAGCTGATCGTCATCGATCCGCGCTTTACCCGTACCGCATCGGTGGCGGATTTCTACACGCCGATCCGTTCCGGGACCGACATCGCTTTCCTGTCGGGCGTCCTGCTGTACCTGATCACCAACAACAAGATCAACCGCGAGTACGTCGAGGCCTATACCAACGCCAGCCTGCTGGTGCGGGAAGACTTTACCTTCGAAGACGGCCTGTTCAGCGGCTACGACGCGGAAAACCGCAAATACGACAAAACCACCTGGAATTATCAGCTCGACGAGAATGGCTTCGCCAAGCGCGACGTCACGTTGCAGGATCCGCGTTGCGTGTGGAACATGCTCAAACAGCACGTCAGCCGCTATACGCCGGAGGTGGTGAACAATATCTGCGGCACGCCGACCGAGGATTTCATCAAGGTCTGCGAATACATCGCCGAAACCTGCGTGGCGGATAAAACCGCGTCGTTCCTCTACGCCCTGGGCTGGACTCAGCACTCGGTCGGCGCGCAGAACATCCGCACCATGGCGATGATCCAGCTGCTGCTCGGCAACATGGGCATGGCGGGCGGCGGCGTCAACGCGCTGCGCGGCCACTCCAATATCCAGGGCCTGACCGATCTGGGCCTGCTGTCGCAAAGCCTGCCGGGCTATATGACGCTGCCGTCGGAGAAACAGACGGATATCGACACCTACCTGAAGGCCAACACGCCGAAGGCGCTGCTGCCGGGCCAGGTGAACTACTGGAGCAACTACCCGAAATTCTTCGTCAGCATGATGAAGAGCTTCTACGGCGACAAGGCGCAGAAGGACAACGACTGGGGCTTTGACTGGTTGCCGAAGTGGGACAAAGGCTACGACGTACTGCAGTACTTCGAGATGATGTCGCAAGGGAAGGTCAACGGCTATTTCTGCCAGGGCTTTAACCCGGTCGCGTCGTTCCCGAACAAAAACAAGGTCGTGGCCTCGCTGTCGAAGCTGAAGTTCCTGGTGACCATAGATCCGCTCAACACCGAGACCTCCAACTTCTGGCAGAACCACGGCGAGTTCAACGACGTCGATCCGTCGAAGATTCAGACCGAGGTGTTCCGCCTGCCGTCCACCTGCTTTGCCGAAGAAAACGGCTCGATCGTCAACTCCGGCCGCTGGCTGCAGTGGCACTGGAAAGGCGCGGACGCCCCGGGTGAGGCGATGAACGACGGGGAAATCCTGGCGGGCATTTTCATCCGCCTGCGCGAGATGTACGCGCGCGACGGCGGCGCGGTGCCTGAACAGGTGCTGAACATGACCTGGGATTACCTGACGCCGGAAAACCCCGCTTCGGAAGAAGTGGCGATGGAAAGCAACGGCAAGGCGCTGGCGGACATTCTCGACGCCGACGGCAAAGTGCTGGCGAAAAAGGGCGAACAGCTCAGCACCTTCGCCCACCTGCGCGACGACGGCACCACCGCCAGCGGCTGTTGGATCTTCGCCGGCAGCTGGACGCCGGCCGGCAACCAGATGGCGCGGCGCGATAACGCCGATCCGTCCGGCCTCGGCAACACGCTGGGTTGGGCCTGGGCCTGGCCGCTCAACCGCCGCATTCTGTATAACCGCGCTTCGGCCGACCCGCAGGGGAAACCCTGGGATCCGAAACGTCAGTTGCTGGAGTGGGACGGCGCCAAGTGGGGCGGGGTGGATATCCCGGACTACAGCGCCGCCGCGCCGGGCAGCGACGTCGGGCCGTTTATCATGCAGCCGGAAGGCATGGGCCGCCTGTTCGCCACCGACAAAATGGCGGAAGGGCCGTTCCCTGAGCACTACGAGCCGTTCGAAACGCCGCTCGGCACCAACCCGCTGCACCCGAACGTGGTGTCCAACCCGGCGGCGCGTGTGTTCAAGGACGATCTGGCGGCGATGGGCACTTCCGACAAGTTCCCGTATGTCGGCACCACCTATCGTCTGACCGAGCACTTCCACTACTGGACCAAGCACGCGCAGCTCAATGCGATCGCGCAGCCGGAGCAGTTTGTGGAGATCGGCGAGAAGCTGGCGGAGAAAAAAGGCATCAAGCACGGCGATACGGTGAAAGTCAGCTCCAACCGCGGCTATATCAAGGCCAAGGCGGTGGTGACCAAGCGTATCCGTACTTTGCAGGTGAACGGCCAGGATGTCGACACCATCGGTATCCCGATCCACTGGGGTTACGAAGGGGTGGCGAAGAAAGGCTTTATCGCCAACACGCTGACGCCGTTTGTCGGCGATGCCAACACGCAAACGCCGGAGTTCAAGGCGTTCCTGGTTAACGTGGAAAAGGTGTAACGGAGACGAATTATGGCAATGCAATCTCAGGACATCATTCGTAAATCCGCCACCAATGGTTTCACGCCGGCCCCGCGCGCCCGTGACCATCAGGAAGAAGTGGCCAAACTTATCGATGTCACCACCTGTATCGGCTGCAAGGCCTGTCAGGTGGCTTGTTCCGAATGGAACGACATCCGCGATGAAATCGGCAGCAACGTCGGGGTGTACGATAACCCCGCCGATCTGACCGCCAAGTCGTGGACGGTCATGCGCTTCTCCGAAGTGGAGGAAAACGGCAAGCTGGAATGGTTGATCCGCAAGGACGGCTGCATGCACTGCGCCGATCCGGGTTGCCTGAAGGCTTGCCCGTCGGAAGGCGCAATCATTCAGTACGCCAACGGCATCGTCGACTTCCAGTCCGAGCACTGCATCGGCTGCGGCTACTGCATCGCCGGCTGCCCGTTCGACGTGCCGCGCATGAACAAGGACGACAACCGGGTGTACAAATGCACCCTGTGCGTCGACCGCGTCGATGTCGGCCAGGAACCGGCCTGCGTGAAGACCTGCCCGACCGGCGCGATTCATTTCGGCACCAAGGACGCGATGAAGCAGATTGCCGCCGAGCGCGTCGGCGAGCTGAACACCCGCGGTTATCAGAACGCCGGTCTGTACGATCCGGCGGGCGTGGGCGGCACCCACGTGATGTATGTGCTGCACCACGCCGACAAACCGCAGCTGTATCACGGTTTGCCGAATAACCCGACCATCAGCCCGGCGATCACGTTCTGGAAAGGCGTGTGGAAACCCCTGGCGGCCATCGGCTTTGCCGCCACCTTTGCAGCCAGCGTGTTCCACTATGTCGGCGTCGGGCCAAACCGCGTCGAAGAGGAAGACAACGACGAGCTGCACGATGAGGAGACGCGCAAATGAAGAAGGAAAAGCGGATTCAGCGCTACAGCGCGCCGGAGCGGATTAACCACTGGATTGTGGCGTTCTGTTTCGTGTTCGCGGCCATCAGCGGGCTGGGGTTCTTTTTCCCCTCCTTCAACTGGCTGATGAACATCTTAGGTACGCCGCAGCTGGCGCGCATCCTGCACCCCTTTGTCGGCGCTTTCATGTTTGCGGCCTTCCTGCTGATGTTCCTGCGCTACTGGAAGCATAATCTGATCAACCGCGAAGACATCGTCTGGGCCAAAAACATCCACAAAATCGCCATGAACGAGGAAGTGGGCGATACCGGGCGTTATAATTTCGGTCAGAAGTGCGTATTCTGGGCAGCTATCGTCAGCCTGGTGCTGCTGTTGGCCAGCGGTGTGGTGATCTGGCGGCCGTACTTTGCGCCGTCGTTCCCGATACCGCTGATCCGCATCGCGCTGCTGGTGCATTCGCTGGCGGCGGTCGGCCTGATCATCGTGATAATGGTGCACATTTACGCCGCGCTGTGGGTAAAAGGCACTATCACCGCGATGGTCGAAGGCTGGGTGCCTGCGGCCTGGGCTAAAAAACATCATCCGCGCTGGTACCGAGAGGTCCGCGAGAAACAACAGGAAGACAAACCCTGATGAGCATCCGCATCGTTCCTAAAGAGCAGTTAGGGGCACAGCGCGAGAAGTCCACAACGGCGGAGACAATTCCGCCGTTACTTTTCGCCAATTTGAAAAGCCTCTACAGCCGCCGCGCCGAGCGCCTGCGCAAGCTGGCGACGGACAACCCGCTGGGCGACTACCTGAACTTCGCCGCACAACTGGCCGAGGCGCAGCACCATGCGCTGCACGACAACCCGCTGCAGTTGGATCTGACCGAAGCGCTGCAGCAGGGCGCGGCCAGCGGCAAGCCGCCGCTGGATTTGAGCGTCTATCCGCGCAGCGAGCATTGGCACCGGCTGCTGGGCTCGTTGATCGCCGAGCTGCGTCCGCAGGCGCCGGAACACATTCTGGCGGTGCTGGATAACCTGGAAAAGGCGTCAGCGCATGAGCTGGAGCTGATGGCCGACGCCTTGCTCAACCGCGAGTTCGGCAAGATCGGCAGCGAGAAAGCGCCGTTCATCTGGGCCGCGCTGTCGCTTTACTGGGCGCAAATGGCAAGCCTGATCCCCGGCAAGGCGCGTGCGGAATATGGCGAGCATCGCCAGTTCTGCCCGGTGTGCGGCAGCATTCCGGTCTCCAGCGTGGTGCATATCGGCACCGTCAGCGGCCTGCGCTATTTGCACTGCAACCTGTGCGAAAGCGAGTGGCACGTGGTGCGGATAAAATGCAGCAACTGCGAGCAAACCCGCGATCTGAATTACTGGTCGCTGGACAGCGAGCTGGCGGCGGTGAAAGCGGAAAGCTGCGGCGACTGCGGCACTTACCTGAAGATTCTGTATCAGGAAAAGGACCCGCATATCGAAGCGGTGGCCGACGATCTGGCCTCGCTGGTGCTCGACGCCAAGCTGGAAGACGAAGGTTTTGCCCGCAGCAGCATCAACCCGTTTCTGTTCCCGGGGGAGTAAATCGCAAAACGTCGGTATTTGCCCCTTACGAGTGGCCAGATGATTAATTTCAGACTGCGCATCTGGCATTCACAGGGGCGAGTTGCTACGTTTACGCAATGACGCGCAACGCGAAAGAAAAGGGACGGACGATGTTGAAGACCATTGCGAAACTCACGGCGGTCGCCGTTCTGGCGATCGGGCTGTCGGCCTGTGACAACAAGGAAGACACCAAACCGGCAGTACCTAAGCCGGACCCCAAGCCGATCGTCACGCAGCCCATTGCGCCGCCACCGCCACCGGTGGAAAGCGAGCCTGTGGGGCTGAAGGTATCGCTGCAAAGGGGTAACGTGACCTTTTTACTGCCGGCGGGGTTCAGCGATCAGACCCAGAACAGCGGCATCGTCAACGACAGCAAATCCACCATTCAGCGTTTCCTCGACGGCAAGACACGCCAGAGCACCGTCTCTTCCGAAGTGGTCCCGCCTGACGACATGAAGCTCAACACCAGCGATAAAATGCTGAAAGATTTGACGCAAAGCATCATCACCGAGCTGGCCGACCGCTATCAGAATATCAAGACCACCAAAGAAGAGAACTTCATCGTCGGCAAGCAGAAGTTCCATCGGCTGGATACCGAGCAAAGCGTCAATGGGCAAAAGGTACTCTCCACTTTTGTGCTGACGGTATTGAATAAAAGGGTGGTGACGTTGCAAATGCTGTCACCGGCCAAAACGCCGGAGGCGCACCAGGCGCTGGTTCAGCGGATTATCGACACGCTGGTGGTGAAATAACAACGCTGTGACTCGACAGCTCGGGGGGAAGACGGATGAAGCTGATTGGCAGTTATACCAGCCCTTTTGTACGCAAGATTTCCGTGATGTTGCTGGAAAAGGGGATCGCGTTCGAATTCGTTAACGATCCGCCGTATGAGCCGGGCAGCCGGGTGGTGGAGCTGAATCCGCTCGCCAAGGTGCCGGTGCTGGTGGCCGATGACGGCGTGGCTTATTACGACTCGCGCGTCATTGCCGAATACCTCGAACTGCTTCCCGCCGCCCCGGCATTTTTGCCCGCCGATCGCGCGGCTGCGCTGCGCATTCGCCAGGTGGAAGCGCTGGCCGACGGCGTAACCGAAGCCGCCGCCACGCTGTTTCGCGAGAGCAAACGCGCGCCGGAAAAACAGGACGAAAACTGGATACTGCGCCAGCGCGACAAGCTGACGCACGGGCTGGACGCGCTGGAGAAGCTGGCGCAGGAAAAGACGCTGCTGAACGCCGCCGAGCTGACGTTGGCGGACATCGCTACCGGCTGTGCGCTGGGCTACCTCAATTTTCGCCGCATCATGCCCAACTGGTGCGTCGAACGGCCTGCGTTGATCAAACTGGCCGAACGGCTGTTTGCCCGCGAAAGTTTTTCCCGCACTTCACCCCCCTGAATTCCCTCACCCCGCTTTGGCGGGGGGTTGTTTTATGCCGCATCCTCACACAAAAAACCGAGCGACCATGAGCACTGAATCCCACCTTCTTTACAGCCAGTTACCCGCTATTGATCGCCTGCTGCGCGATCCCGCTATCGAACCGCTGGTGGCCCAACATGGCCAGACGCTGATTGGCGATCTGCTGCGCGCATTGCAGTTGCAGGCGCGTGAGACGATCAGGCAGCAGCAGCGGCTGCCCGATTGGTGCAGCGACTGGCCGCAGGCGCTCAGCGCCGGTTTGGCGCAACGGCAGCGTTCGGCGCTGGCGCCGGTTTTCAATTTGAGCGGCACCGTACTGCACACCAACCTTGGCCGCGCCCTGCTGGCGCAACCGGCAATCGACGCGGTGAGCCATTCGATGGGGGCGGCGGTGACGCTGGAATACGATCTGGACGGCGCCGGGCGCGGGCATCGCGATCGCGCCGTGGCGGATTTACTGTGCCGCCTGACCGGTGCGGAAGATGCCTGCATCGTCAATAACAATGCGGCGGCCGTGTTGCTGATGCTGGCGGCGATTGCGCCCGGCAAGGAAGTGGTGGTGTCGCGCGGTGAACTGGTGGAAATCGGCGGCGCGTTCCGCATCCCCGACGTGATGCGCCAGGCGGGCTGCCGGCTGGTTGAGGTCGGCACCACTAACCGTACCCACCTGAAAGATTACCGTAACGCCATCAACGAACAGACCGGGTTGTTGATGAAGGTGCATACCAGCAACTACAGCATTCAGGGCTTTACCGCTGCGGTGGATGAAGCCGAACTGGCGCTGCTCGGCGCCGAATACGGCGTGCCGACCGTCACCGATCTGGGCAGCGGCTCGCTGATTGATATGACGCAGTACGGCCTGCCGGCCGAGCCGATGCCGCAGCGGCTGCTGGCCGCCGGGGTGGATCTGGTGACTTTCTCCGGCGACAAGCTGCTGGGCGGCCCGCAGGCCGGGATTATCGTCGGCAAAAAGGCGCTGATCGCCCGGTTGCAGCAGCATCCGCTTAAACGCGCGCTGCGTGTCGGCAAGTTGACGCTGGCGGCGCTGGAAGCCACGCTGCGCCTCTATCAACAGCCTGAATTGTTGGCGGAGCGACTGCCGACGCTGCGGCTGCTGACCCGCCCGCAACAGGCGATGCAGGCCGCAGCCGAACGCTTGCTGCACGCGCTGGAACCGCAGTTTGCCGAACGCTTCCAACTGCGCGCCGAACCCTGCTGGTCGCAGATTGGCAGCGGCTCGCTGCCGGTGGACAGGTTGCCCAGTTACGCCTTGACCTTTACGCCGCTCGACGGCCGTGGGGCGACGCTGGAAGCGCTGGCAGAACGCTGGCGCCGCCTGCCGCAGCCGGTGATCGGCCGAATTAACGACGGCCGGCTGTGGCTGGATCTGCGCTGCCTTGAGCAGGAACAGGCGCTGATCGAGGCGTTAAACGCATGATTATCGCCACTGCCGGCCATGTCGATCATGGCAAAACCACCCTGTTGCAGGCGATCTCCGGGATCAACGCCGATCGCCTGCCGGAAGAAAAACGCCGTGGCATGACCATCGATCTGGGCTATGCCTACTGGCCGCAGCCCGACGGCCTGGTGCTGGGTTTTATCGACGTGCCCGGCCATGAAAAATTCCTCGCCAATATGCTGGCGGGCATCGGCGGCATCGATCATGCGCTGCTGGTGGTGGCTTGCGACGACGGCGTGATGGCGCAAACGCGCGAGCATTTGGCGATCCTGCGGCTGAGTGGGCGCCCGGCGCTGACGGTGGCATTGACCAAGGCCGATCGGGTGGACGAAGCACGGGTTGACGAGGTGCGGCGGCAGGTTAGCGATGAACTGGCACGGCAGGGCTGGCCCGATGCGCCGCTGTTTGTCACCGCTGCGGTGCGGGATCGGGGGATTGACGCCCTGCGTACGCATCTGCTGGCGTTACGGCCTGATGAGCATGCGCTGACGCGCCGTTTCCGGTTGGCAGTAGACCGCGCCTTCAGCGTGAAAGGGGCGGGTCTGGTGGTAACAGGCACCGCGCTGGGCGGGCAGGTGGCGGTAGGGGATACGCTGTGGCTGACCGGTGCGGACGCCCCGGTGCGGGTACGCGGTCTGCACGCGCAGAATCAACAGGTTGAGCAGGCGCAGGCCGGGCAGCGCATCGCGCTGAACATCAGCGGTGACGTCAGCAAAGAGCAGGTGGCTCGCGGTGACTGGCTGTTGGCGAAAAAGCCGTTGCAGGCGGCAGAACGCATTCTGGTGGCGCTGGATCTCGACCAGCCGATCAAGCATTGGCAACCGCTGCATCTGCATCACGCCGCCAGTCATATCACCGGCCGGATTGCGTTATTGAATGAACACCTGGCGGAACTGATCCTCGATCGCCCGTTGTGGCTGGCGGACAACGATCGGCTGGTGCTGCGCGATATCGGCGCCCGCCAGACCCTGGGCGGCGCACGGGTGCTGAGTTTGACGACGCCGAAACGCGGTAAACGCCAGCCGGATTACCTTGCCTGGTTGGCGGCATTGGCGCAGGCCGGCGACGATCGCCAGGCGCTGGCGCTGCACCTGCCCAACGGGCCGCTGGATTTGGCGATGTTCGCCTGGGCGCGGCAACTGACCGAAGGCGGTCTGGCCGAGTTGTTGGCGGACCATGAATGGCTGATTGCCGGCGAGTGGGCGCTGGCGCAGGAGAATGCACAGCAGGGCCAACAGCGCTTGCTGCAAGTCCTGTTCGAGTACCACCACCAGCATGCCGATCAGCTTGGATTGGGACGAGCGCGCCTGCGGCGCATGGCGTTGCCTTCGTTGCCTGAAGCGCTGGTATTTATGATGATCGATCGGTTGCTGGCCGCCGGCAGCGTGCGCAATACGCGCGGCTGGCTGCACTTGCCGGAGCATGGTCTGGCGTTCAGCGCGGAAGAACAGATTCTGTGGCGCCGTATTGAGCCGCTGTTCGGTGACGAGGCCTGGTGGGTGCGCGATTTGGCCGCGGAATTGGGCGAAGAAGAGGCCCCCGTGCGGGCGACGCTGCGTAAAGCGGCGCAGTTGGGTCACATCGCGGCGGTGGTGGTAGACCGTTATTATCTCAGCCGGCGTATCGAACAGTTCGCTGCGCTTATCCGGGAGCTGGATGCAACGCAGGGCAGCACCAACGCTGCGGATTTCCGCGACAGGCTCGGCGTCGGCCGCAAGCTGGCGATCCAGGTGCTGGAATTTTTCGATCGCAGCGGCTTTACCCGCCGCAAGGGCAACCAACACCTGCTGCGCGATAGCGGGCTGTATACCCGTCATACTTGAAGTTGCCTCTGTGTTGGCTGCGAGCACTCACCCCAGTCACTTACTTGAGTAAGCTCCTGGGGACTCATGCTCTTGCCGCCTTGATGCAACTCCAATTATTTTGGGTATAGCCGTGTATTTTGATTAAGTCTCGAGGTCATCAGGATGAATACTGAAGGTTTATCGCCACTGTCCGTAGGAAAAGATGATGAAAAGTATGACGGGCCTGTGCGAGAGAAAGAACAGAGGTGCTTGACGCTAGAGGCACTTAGTGATGTTGAACAGATGAATATTATTAGCCATGAGGCGGTACTGGCATGGGCTATGAGTTTGAGAACTGATTCACCAGACTGATAGTGTTAAATCCTGTGTAAATCTTGAAACACGGAAAGAGATATTGTCTCTTCCCGTGTCGTTAACCCGGCGTTTGTTACAGCGCTTCGTTAGGCGCAGGCGTTGCGTCGCCGCTGCGGCGTTTGCTGAGGAACAGCGCCACCAGCGCCAGCCAGCACAGGCCGCTGATCAGGTTAAACAGGTTGAACAACCCGCTGCCGCCCCAGACATAGGCCACTTTCGCCAGCTCGATGCCGACGGTAAACACCAGCATGCTCAGCATGCCCATGGTGGCGGAGACCGTCCCTTTGCTGACGGCGCTTGAGAACAGCGTCAGGCGGTACAGCCCGGCGTTGGCCAGCCCGATACCGAAGGCGTACAGGCTCAGCCCGGCGGTCATCCACAGATAGGCGTGGCTGGAGAACAGCGTAGCCAGCGCCGCGACCAGCAGCCCCAGCATCATGGGTACCGCGCCCAGCTTGATCAGGCGCTCTACGCTGTTTTTACCGGTCAGGCGCGCCAGCGTCAGGTTGCCGAGGATCAGCGCACCGAACACCGGGATCTGCAACAGGCCGTAATCCAGCGTCGACAACGATTCGCCGCTGATCAGGATCACCGGCGACTGGGCAATCCAGGCCAGCAACGGCAGGCTGGCGAAGCCGATGGCCAGCGCCCCGCAAACAAAGCGGCGGTTGCTCAGTACCTGGCGATAGTCGCGCCACAGGTTGGCGGCCGAGAATTTATCGCCCTGCAGCGAGGCGGTTTCCGGCATCGCCTTCCACAGGCCGTAAAAGGCAATCGCCGCCAGCGCCGCGAACAGCACGAACATGCTCTGCCACGGCGCGACGTGGATCAGCGCGGCCCCGGCCAACGGCCCGAGCAGCGGGGCGATCAGCGCCACGTTGGCCATCAGCGCGGTGATTTTTATGCACACCGATTCCTCGAAGGATTCCTGTATCGTGGCGTAGCCGACCGCGCCGATAAAGCACAGGCCAATACCCTGCAGGAAACGCATAAAGATAAACTGCTCGATGTTGGTCACCAGCAAAATGGCCAGACAGGCGACGATAAAGAACGCCACGCCGGCCAGCATCACCGGGCGGCGGCCACGTCGGTCCGACAGCGGGCCGAGCAGCCATTGCAAGAAAATGCCGCCGGCCAGATAGGCGGTCATGGATGTCGGCACCCACTCTTCGCCGGCGTTGAACTCCGCCACCACCGCCAGCATGCCGGGCTGGATCATATCGTTGGCGATGTAGGTGGCAAATTCGAACAGCACCAGACAAAGAGGGAATAAAAGCGCCTGTCGGCCCAAGCGTGCCGCAGGTGGTAATGTCGTTTTCATATTTATAGTACTGATAGTGAAGAAGAAAAAAGGAACTGCCAGGGCGGGAAGCGCAAACTGAGCGAGTTATGGCGGCTATTTTGCCGCCAATTGTTCACCTTAGCAACGATAAGGTGTTGTTTCAGCACATTCTGATATTTCGCTTTTGGGTTGTCGCCGCGGCCCGTGCTCTATAACCTCTTATTAACATAAAAATATGACACAACGTCGGGCACCGTTTTGAGCACTAAAATTGGCTGGATAGATAACCTGCGCGCGGTGGCGTGCATGATGGTGGTGATGATCCACGCCACCACCTATTACGTCACCAACGGCATGGCGGTGGGGGAACATAACTGGGACATCGCCAACGTGCTGAACGGCATGTCGCGCGTTTCGGTGCCGCTGTTTTTCATGATTTCCGGCTATCTGTTTTTCGGCGAGAAAAGCGCCGGCAAAAAACATTTCATCCGTATCGGCTGCTGCATCCTGTTCTACAGCCTCATTGCGCTGGTCTATATCGCGGCCTTCACCAAAATCGGCTTCTGGCCGTCGCTGCGCGGCATGCTGCAAAAACCGGTGTTTTATCACCTGTGGTTCTTCTATGCGATTGCGGTGATTTACCTGCTCTCGCCGCTGATCAGCGTCAAACCGGTCTCGCGCCGTTATCTGGCCGGGGTGCTGGTGATCCTGGCGGTGGTTGCCAACCCCAATACCGGTGCGGTGACCGTCGGTAACGCTCACCTGCTGCCGGTCAATCTGTATATCTACGGCGATACCTTCTATTACCTGCTGTATGCGCTGGCCGGGCGGGCGATTGGCATGATGGACACCGGGCGGCGCGGCATCAGCTGGCTGGCGGCGCTGGGTTTTGCACTCAGCGTGGCGCTGATTGTTCGCGGCACCAAAAGCCAGATGTTCATCAACGGCAGCTTTGCCGACACCTTTTACATTTACTGCGGCCCGCTGGTGTTTATCGCGGCGGTGTCGCTGCTGGTGTGGTTCAAGAACTGCCTGCCGGATCCGATCGGCTGGCTGGGCATTTTTTCCCGCCATTCGCTGGCGATCTACGGTTTTCACGCCATTATCGTCAACTTTATGCGCAGCCGGCACCTTGAACTCACCGCTCATCCGCTGCTGGATATCTTCTGGGTATTCGGTGTGGCGCTGGCGCTCAGCCTGCTGCTGTCGATGGGGCTACAGAAGCTGGACGTTCGAAGGCTGGTGTCATAACGGGTTTTGCCCGCGCTGCTGCGCACGCCGCAGCTGGCGGCCGGACGAGAACCCGGCCGCCAGCGCCGCTTTCTCAAGCCCGTAGCCTTGTTGCAGGCGCTGTTGCGCGACCGCCAGCCGCAGCTGCTCATGATATTCCCGCACGCTGATGCCGATATGGCTGCGGAACAGCCGCGCCAGATGGCGGCTGCTGACGTGGGCTTTTTCCGCCACCTGCGGCACTGACCATTCGGCCTCCGGCTCGGCGGCCATCACGTCCTGGGCGCGGTGGACCGCCGGGTGCAAATGATTGCGGTAGCGCAGCCACGGCGAAAGCTGCGGGTCGTCGCCGGAACGGCGGAAATACACCACCATTTCGCGGGCGACTTCCGTTGCCCGGGTTGCGCCGCACTGGCGGTTGATCAGGTGCAGCGCCAGATCGATACCGGCGGTAATGCCGGCGCTGGTGTAGACGCTGCGGTCTTCGACAAAAATGCGGTTTTCTTTCACCAGCGCCGCCGGTGCCTGCAGGCGCATGCGTTCGAGCACGTCATGGTGAGTGGTGCACTGGTAGCCGTCGAGCAAGCCGGCCTGCGCCGCCAGCAGCGCGCCGGAACACACGCAGACCAGCGTGATGCGCCGGCTTTGCAGATCGGGTTGCAGCGCCGCCAACCAGCGGCGAGCCTGCTCGGCTTGCGGATTGGCAAAGTAGCGCGCCGAATCGCTGACCCCCGGCACCACCAAAATTGCGTCGTCTTCCAGCCGGGCGGGCAGCGGCTCCAGCCGGCTCAGCGTCATGCCGATGGAGCAGGTTACCTGCGGCTCCGGGCCGATGTAATGCAGGCTGAACGTCCCGGCCAAGCGCAGGGTTTCGGCCGGGCCGCTGACGTCCAGCGACAGCACCTGGGGCAGCATCAGAAAGTAGACGGCCTGCGGCATTATGACTCCTGTGACAGTTGCGCCAGTACCTCATCCACGCTGGCGAGCTGGGCGAAACGGTCGACCAGCACCGTCTCAGTATGCCGCTTGAGCTGTTCGGTGGTAAAGATCTGGCCGTCGGGGTGTTGCATCGGGAACGTCAGGGTCGCCTCGGTGACGAAGGTCACCCGATACCCGAGATCGCTTGCCACGCGGGTGGTGGTTTCGCAGCACTGCTCGGTACGAATGCCGGAGATAATCAGGTGATCGATCTCCCGTTCACGTAGCCAGGCATCCAATCCGGATTCGGTCAGCGCATTGTGTACATGTTTATGCAGGGTAACGTCCGCCTGGTGGCTGAGGAACGGCAGGCGCTGCACAAAGCCGGACGCCAGCGAAAAGGGCCCCTGCGGGGACACGTGGAACACGTCGACCAGCGCCACGCCCTGCCGGCGGCAGCCTTCAATTAATTTTGTGAGCGCCTGCTGGAAAGCGGGCAGATCGTCCTCTTGCCAAAAAGGGCGATGCTGGAATGATTGCTGAACATCGATGATCAATAATGCGCTATGTGACATTTTCGGCCTCCGCCTGTGGGGTATAACGCCATACTGCGCCGTTATCCTGCAGGTAAGAAGGCCAAAAACGGCCATCATGATGGCATCAGCGGACCAGCATCAGGCTTTGCTGACCTGGCCGGCGACCAGACGCCCCCGATGGAAGGTGGCGCGGCGTGCGGGCAGGCGGGCCACCGCCTCGGCGGAGCAACTGGCGTCGATCAACACGAATTCCGCGCTGTCGCCGGCTTTGGGCCACGCGCGTTGGCCTTTGTCGTTCAGCGGCAGCACGCCGCCGGTGGAAATGGCCAGGGCGCGCGACAGATGGAACTCATCCGAACCGCGATACAGCTGGGCGTAGAGATTGGCTTTTTCCAGAATGTCGCCGGTGCCGAACGGTGACCAATGGTCGATCACGCTGTCGGTTCCGGTCATCACAAATACCCCTTTTTCACTGAGCTGCGGCAGCGGCATCATCAGCCCGCCGATCGGCACCGTGGAGGCGATGGTGATTTGCTGCGCCGCCAGGCGGGTGGCGGTTTCCGCCAGCTCATTCGGGTTCAGCGTAGTCAGGGCGAAGGCGTGGCTGATGGTGACCTTACCGCGCAGCGCCGGGTTTTTTTCTACGGTGGCGATCATGTAGTTAATCGCCGCTACCCCGGCGGGGCTGGTTTCATGCAGGTGGATGTCGACGCCTTTGCCGGTGTCGAGCGCAATCTGGAACATCGCGTCCAGCGACGCCTCCATCGCACCGTCGACGTTGGTCGGATCCAGCCCGCCGACGTATTGCACGCCCATCTGCATGGCCTCGCGCATCAAGCCGTCGACCTTAGAATGCAACAGGCCGTGCTGCGGGAAGGCGACGATTTCACAGCTGAAATCCGCCTGGTGGTTTTCCAGCGCACGTTGCAGGTGCTCCAGGCTTTTCAACCCGCTGACCGGATCGATATTGCAGTGGCTGCGCGCTACGGTGCTGCCTTTGGATTGCAACAGGGCGATCAGGTTTTCCGCGCGCTGCTGCGAAGTCGGCAGCAGTTTGGGGATCAGCGTTTGTTCCAGCGCGATCATGTCCATGATGGTTTTGCCCTGGCGTGGGCGCGGTGCCTGCCATGGGCCGCTGTAGAAGGTTTTGTCCAAATGGATGTGCATGTCGCGAAACGCCGGCAGCAGCAACTGACCCTGCACCTGATAGCGCGGCACGCCGGCGATAGGCGCCGCATCCGCCGCATGGATGGCGGCAATGTTGCCGTCTTTGATTTCCAACTGGTAGAGCGCGGTGCGGGTGCCGATCACCGTATCGCCATCGTATTCGAAACCCTCCTCCAGCCGTACGTCGCTCAGCACGTAGTGATGGTCGGTCAGGGTCATGGGTTTGGCCTCCGGCGCACAGTGGCCGCCAGCTTGCGGTGCAGCCTGCGCCACGCCGCCGGTCAGCCCGATCACCGCGCAGGCGGTGGTTAGCTTGCCGGTTTGGCTGAGGAAAGCTCTGCGGCTTTGTTGTTGGTTTTTTTCCACGTTCAGTTCCTTAATCCAGAGGTGAGGTACGTCAAAAAACACCCACCAATTTAGGAGAGGAACCCGCAGGTTGGCAGCGACATTTGCCACTGGCGACTATTCGATTTGGTAATAATGAGGGGGCAGGGTTACTGCCCCCGGGGCGTTACATCAGCGGCAACAAACAGGTATACAACTCGCGGAAGGTGCTGCGCCGCGCGGCGTAGTGCCGATGGCGTTCGGCATCCGGTTCGTGCAGCTGTTCCAGCGGCAATTCGGGCAGCAGGTCGCTCAGCGGGCGCTGCGGATTCAGGGCGATCTGCGCCAGACGCGCCGCCCCCAGCGCCGGACCGACGTCGCCGCCGGTGCGGTATTCCAGCCGTTGGCCGCTGATATCCGCCAGCATCTGCCGCCAGAACGGGCTGCGTGCGCCACCGCCGATCAAGGTGATGCTCGAAGGTTGCAGGCCGCTGGCGTGCAGCACGTCCATGCCGTCCGCCAGGGCAAAACCGACGCCTTCCAGCACCGCCCGCGCCAGATCGTTTGGCCCGTGCTGGTGGGTGAGCCCCCAGAACGCCCCTTTGGCGTTGGGATTGTTATGCGGCGTTCGTTCGCCGGAAAGGTAAGGCAAAAACCACAGCGGGGCTTCCGCCGGAGGGGCCTGTTCGACGTTGCGCAGCAGGGTGGCGACGCTGTCGACGTTGGTCAGTTTGCAGACCCAGTCCAGGCAGGAGGCGGCGCTGAGCGTCACCGACATCAGGTGCCAGGTGTCGGGCAGCGCATGGCAGAAGCTGTGCACCGCGCTGGCCGGGTTGCTGAGAAAGCCGTCGCTGACCGCAAAGTAAACGCCCGAGGTGCCGAGCGACAGCATGGCTTGCCCGGCCTGATACAGCCCTACGCCGATCGCCCCGGCGGCATTGTCGCCGCCGCCGGCCACCACCGGCACCGGCGGCATGCCCCAGCGCCTTGCCAGCTCGGTGTGGGTCTGACCGGTGATTTGATTGCCTTCGAACAGCTGCGACATGTGGCGGCGCGACAGGCCGCAGGCGGCCAGCATCTCGTCGCTCCAGTCGCGCTGCGCTACGTTCAGCCACCCGGTGCCTGCGGCGTCCGACATATCGCCGGCGAATTCGCCGGTCATGCACCAGCGCAGATAATCTTTGGGTAACAGCACCTTATCGATCTGGCTGAACAGGTGCGGTTCGTGCTGTTGCACCCACAGCAGCTTGGGTGCGGTGAAGCCGGGCATCATCAGGTTGCCGGTAATGTGCCGCGATTGCGGCACCGCTTGCTCCAGCGCCTGGCACTGCGCGGCGCTTCTGCCGTCGTTCCACAGAATGGCCGGGCGCAGCACCCGTTGACGGTCATCCAGCAGCGTGGCGCCGTGCATCTGGCCGCTGAGGCCAATGGCTTTCACCTGTTGCAGACTGTGCTGCTTGCCCAGCACCAGCATGGCGCGATCGGTGGCGTGCCACCAGTCCTGCGGCGCCTGTTCTGACCACAGGGGATGAGGGCGGGAGATGGGCAGCGCCTCACTCTGGCTGGCGAGCAGTTGGCCCTGCTCACCGAGCAAAATGATTTTTACGCCGGAGGTGCCGAGATCGATGCCGATGTACATGATTGAGATCCTTTAAGGCGCGGCGGACGGTGCGCCGCGCGGGTCAGTTAACCGAACAGGTAGCGGTTCATCAGGTTCTCAAGCTGTTCCTGACGGCCGCTGGCGTGCTGCGGCGCCAGTGCATGTTGTTCAGCGTACTGCGCCAGGGCTTCCAGCGACAGTTTGCCCTGCAAAATTTGCTGGCCCAGCTCACCGTTCCAGCCGGCGTAACGTCGGGCGACCTGCTGAGGAAGCCGGCCGTCGGCGGTCATTTTGGCCGCCACTTTCAACGCCAGCGCCATGGTGTCCATCGCACCGATATGGCCGTAGAACAGATCGTATTTGTCGGTGCTTTGGCGGCGGACCTTGGCGTCGAAGTTCAGGCCACCGGTGGTGAATCCGCCGGCCTTGAGGATTTCGAACATCACCAGGGCGTTCTCCTCCACGCTGTTGGGGAACTGATCGGTATCCCAGCCCAGCTGCGGATCGCCGCGGTTGGCGTCGACTGAGCCGAAGATGCCGAGCGCGATGGCGGTGGCGATTTCATGGTGGAAGGAGTGCCCGGCCAGGGTGGCGTGGTTGGCCTCGATATTGACCTTGATCTCCTTCTCCAGCCCGAACTGCTTCAGGAAGCCGTACACCGTGGCGACATCGTAGTCGTACTGGTGCTTGGTGGGTTCCTGCGGTTTGGGTTCGATCAGCAGCGTGCCCTGGAAACCGGTTTTGTGTTTGTGCTCCACCACCATTTGCATAAAGCGGCCAATCTGCTCGCGCTCCTGGCGCAGATCGGTATTCAGCAGGGTTTCGTAACCTTCGCGTCCGCCCCACAGCACGTAGTTCTCGCCCCCCAGTCGATGAGTGGCGTTCATGGCGGTGAATACCTGCGTGGCCGCCCAACTGAACACTTCCGGATCCGGGTTGGTGGCTGCGCCTGCGCCGTAGCGCGGATGGGTAAAGCAGTTGGCGGTGCCCCACAACAGCTTCACGCCGCTGCTTTGCTGCTTTTCCGCCAGCACGTCGGTCATCACCGCAAAGTTATTCAGATATTCTTTCAGCGAAGCGCCTTCCGGCGACACGTCGACGTCATGGAAGCAATAGTAAGGCACGTTCAGCTTGTGGAAGAATTCGAACGCCACGTCGGCCTTGCGTTTTGCCAGCGCCAGCGCATCGCCCGGCTGCTGCCAGGGGCGATCGAAGGCCCCGACGCCGAACATGTCCGCGCCGTTCCAGCAGAAGGTGTGCCAGTAACAGGCGGCGAAGCGCAGGTGATCGGCCATACGTTTGCCGAGTACCAACTCATCGGGATTATAGTGGCGGAAAGCCAGCGGGTTATTGCTGTCGGGGCCTTCGTAGCGAACTTGCTCAAGCTGATCAAAATAGGATTGCATTTTCGACTCCTGGGTAGCGATGCCCGGTTTACGGGATGCATTTATCTTCGGAGTTAGAACCCGGTGGCTCAATTACGTTATTTCACTCTTAAATTCACAGAATTATTAAATGTGCGGCAGATCTCATAATAGGGCGTTTAAGCGCGTTTCATTTGAATTTTATGGCGCGCGACAGTGCTTTTCAGAGTGAAAGCATGACCGCCATCATAAAAACAACATTAAACCAAAAATCATAATTCGCCGGTAAAAATCTGTAATTGCCGAAGAGTAAATAACCGACAACAATCCGAGAGTCGGCCCGTTTCAATTATTACCCTTACACATTAAATAACAAAGGTATATAAGATGAAATTAAAACCCCTGTTCCTTTCGGTCTGCGCGCTGCTGGCGCTGGCCAGCCAACCGGCCATGAGCAAAGAAATCAAAATCGGCATGGCGATCGACGATCTGCGCCTGGAGCGCTGGCAAAAAGACCGCGATATTTTCGTCAGCAAGGCCAAAACATTGGGGGCGGACGTCTTCGTGCAATCGGCCAACGGCAATGAAGAAACCCAGATGGCGCAGATAGAAAACATGATCAACCGCGGCGTCGACGTGCTGGTGATCATTCCCTATAACGGCCAGGTGCTGAGCAACGTCATCAGCGAGGCCAAGCGGGAGGGCATTAAGGTATTGGCCTACGATCGCATGATCAATAACGCCGATATCGATTTCTATATCTCCTTCGATAACGAAAAGGTCGGTGAACTGCAGGCGCAAAGCCTGGTGCAGCGGGTGCCGCAGGGGAATTATTTCCTGATGGGCGGTTCACCGGTGGATAACAACGCCAAACTGTTCCGTCAGGGCCAGATGAAGGTGCTGCAACCCTTGATCGACAGCGGGAAAATCAAGGTGGTGGGCGATCAGTGGGTTGATGGCTGGCTGCCGGAAAACGCATTGAAAATCATGGAAAATGCGCTGACTGCCAACAGCAATCATATCGACGCCGTGGTGGCCTCCAACGACGCGACCGCCGGCGGGGCGATCCAGGCGCTGGCCGCACAGGGATTGGCGGGCAAGGTGGCCATTACCGGTCAGGACGCCGATCTGGCGGCGGTGAAGCGCATCGTCGCCGGTACCCAGACCATGACGGTCTACAAGCCGATCAGCAAGCTGGCCGATGAGGCGGCGAGCATTGCCGTGCAACTGGGCAAAGGCGAAAAACCCAAATCCAACGCGACCTTGAATAACGGCGTCAAACCGGTGCCGGCCTGGTTATTGACGCCGATCCCGGTGGATAAATCCAATATCGACAGCACTATTATTGCCGACGGTTTCCATAAAAAAGCCGATCTTAATTAATACCGATATCCGGTGACGCGGAGGGAATAATGCCCTGCCTATTGGAAATGAAAAATATCACCATGCAATTCGGCGCAGTCAAGGCCGTGGATAATGTCAGCCTGCAACTGGAGGCCGGCCAGGTATTATCGTTATGCGGTGAAAACGGGTCGGGAAAATCCACGCTGATGAAAGTGCTGTGCGGAATATATCCGCACGGCAGTTATCAGGGCGATATTTATTTTTCCGACGATGTGTTGGCGGCAAAAAATATCCGCGACACCGAGAAAAAAGGCATTGCCATCATTCATCAGGAATTGGCGTTGGTGAAGCAGATGACGGTGCTGGAAAACATGTTTCTCGGCAACGAACAGTGTCGCCGTGGCGTGATGGATTACGACGCCATGTACCTGCGCTGCCGGCGCATGCTGGCGCAGGTCAAGCTGGAGGTGGATCCCAATACCCGCGTCGGCGAGTTGGGGTTGGGGCAGCAGCAACTGGTGGAGATCGCCAAGGCGCTCAACAAGCAGGTACGGCTGCTGGTGCTGGATGAACCGACGGCGTCGTTGACCGAAAGCGAAACTGCCACGTTGTTGGCGATCATTCAGGATCTGCGCGATCACGGCATCGCCTGCATTTACATTTCGCACAAGCTGAACGAGGTGAAAGCGATCTCTGATCTGATCTGCGTGATCCGCGACGGCAAGCCTATCGGCACGCGGCCGGCGGCCGAGATGAGCGAAAAAGACATTATTGCCATGATGGTGGGGCGCGAACTGACCGAGCTGTATCCGCAGCAGGAACATGCGATCGGCGATGTGATTTTGCAGGTGGATAACCTGACCGCCTGGCATCCGGTGAACCGCCACGTCCGCCGGGTGGATGAGGTGTCGTTCAGCCTGCGGCGCGGCGAAATTCTTGGCGTCGCCGGGTTGGTCGGCTCCGGCCGTACCGAGACCATGCAGTGTTTGTTCGGCGTCTATGCCGGCCGCTGGCAGGGCAGCATCCGCATTAACGGCCAGCCGGCCGTGATCGACAATTGCCGACAGGCGATGCGCCACGGCATCGCCATGGTGCCGGAAGATCGCAAGCGCGACGGCATTGTGCCGGTGATGGGCGTCGGGGCGAATATGACGCTGGCGGCGCTGAGCGATTTCAGCGGCGCATTGACGGTGATCGACGACGCGCAGGAACAGGCGACCATTCGCCAGTCGTTGGCGCAACTGAAGGTGAAAACGTCGTCGCCCGAGCTGGCGATCGCCAGGCTGAGCGGCGGCAACCAGCAGAAGGCGATTTTGGCCAAATGCCTGCTGCTGAAGCCGAAAATCCTCATTCTTGATGAGCCGACACGCGGTATCGATATCGGTGCAAAACAGGAAATCTATAAATTAATCAATCAGCTGGTACAGCAGGGTATCGCGGTGATCGTGGTGTCTTCGGAACTGCCGGAAGTGCTGGGCCTCAGTGACCGTGTGTTGGTTATGCATCAGGGGCGTATCAAGGCGTCGCTGGAGAACCGGGGTTTGACCCAGGAACAGGTGATGGAAGCCGCATTAAGGAGTGAAACAGATGTCGAAAAGCACGCAGTCTGACGCGATAGCGCAGGAAATCGCCGAGAAAAAGCCCCTCCTGAAGCTGAAATCCATCAATTTTCAGGTGCTGGTGATGCTGGCGGCGATCGCCGTCATTATGCTGTTCTTTACCTTTACCACCGAGGGCGCCTATCTCAGCGCGCGCAATGTCTCCAACCTGCTGCGCCAGACGGCGATTACCGGCATTTTGGCGGTGGGCATGGTGTTCGTGATTATTTCGGCGGAGATCGACTTGTCGGTCGGTTCGATGATGGGGCTACTGGGCGGGGCGGCGGCGATTTTTGACGTCTGGCTCGGCTGGCCGCTGCCGCTGACCATTGGGGTTACGCTGCTGGCCGGCTTGCTGCTGGGCGCCTGGAACGGCTGGTGGGTGGCGTACCGCAAGGTGCCGTCGTTTATCGTCACGCTGGCGGGTATGCTGGCCTTTCGCGGCATTCTGATCGGCATCACCAACGGCACCACGGTCGCGCCGACCAGCGGCGCCATGTCGCAGATCGGCCAAAGCTATCTGCCGAGCGGTGTGGGTTTTGGCATCGGCGCCGTCGGGTTGATGCTGTTCGTCGCCTGGCAATGGCGGCGACGCAGCCGACGCGCGCAGCTCGGGCTGCCGGTGGCCGCCGCGACCGGCGATGTGACCCGGCAAAGCCTTCTGGCGGTGGTGGTGCTGGGGGCCATTTATCTGCTCAATGATTACCGCGGCGTACCTACGCCGGTACTGATCCTCACCGCGCTGATGCTGGCGGGGATATTTATGGCTACCCGCACCGCTTTTGGCCGCCGGATTTATGCCATTGGCGGCAATATCGACGCCGCGCGCCTGTCGGGGGTCAACGTCGAACGCACCAAGCTGGCGGTGTTCGCCATCAATGGCCTGATGGTGGCGATTGCCGGGTTGATCCTCAGTTCGCGGCTGGGCGCCGGCTCGCCGTCGGCGGGCAATATCGCCGAGCTGGATGCCATCGCCGCCTGCGTGATTGGCGGCACCAGCCTGGCCGGCGGCATCGGCAGCGTAGCCGGCGCGGTGATGGGGGCGTTTATCATGGCGTCGCTGGATAACGGCATGAGCATGCTGGACGTGCCGACCTTCTGGCAGTACATCGTCAAGGGCGCGATCCTGCTGCTGGCGGTGTGGATGGACTCCGCCACCAAGCGCCGGGCATAAGAATCGCGCTTGAGCTCACAGTTATGAGGTAATGCTTTCTGCTCTCGAAGATAGCTATGCTATCCCAGAGAGCAGTTTATTTCTCGGGGATGCCACATGTTCGCGAAGCGCTTTCGCATTACGTTACTGTTCAACGCCAATAAAGTGTATGACCGCCAGGTGGTCGAGGGCGTCGGCGAGTATTTACAGGCTTCACAGTGTGACTGGGACATCTTTATCGAAGAGGATTTTCGCTGCCGTATCGACAACATCAAGGACTGGCTGGGCGATGGGGTGATCGCCGATTACGACGATCGCGAGATTGAGCGGTTGCTGCATAACGTCAATGTGCCGATCGTCGGCGTTGGCGGCTCCTATCACCGTGAAGAGGATTACCCGCCGGTGCACTATATCGCCACCGATAATCAGGCGCTGGTGGAGGCGGCGTTTATGCACCTGAAGGAGAAGGGGGTCAATCGCTTTGCCTTTTACGGCCTGCCGGCGGAAGGCGGCAAACGCTGGGCGCAGGAGCGCGAACAGGCTTTCCGCCAACGGGTGGCGGCGGAGCAATATCAGGGCGTGGTGTATCAGGGCATGGCCACCGCGCCGGAGAACTGGCAGTACGCGCAGAACCGGTTGGCGGACTGGGTGCAGACCCTGCCGCAACAGACCGGCATCATCGCCGTGACCGACGCGCGGGCCCGCCATTTGCTGCAGGTGTGCGAGCACCTGGATATCGCGGTGCCGGAGAAACTCTGCGTGATCGGCATCGATAACGAAGAGCTGACGCGCTACCTGTCGCGGGTGGCGCTGTCGTCGGTGGCGCAGGGCACTCGCCAGATGGGTTATCGCGCCGCCAAGCTGCTGCATCAGTTGCTGGACCGCCGCGAACTGCCGCTGCAACGCATCCTGGTGCCGCCGGTGAAGGTGATTGAACGCCGCTCCACCGATTTCCGCTCGCTGCGCGATCCGGCGGTGATTCAGGCCATGCATTACATCCGTCATCACGCCTGCAAGGGCATCAAGGTCGAGCAGGTGCTGGACGCGGTCGGCATGTCGCGCTCCAACCTGGAAAAACGCTTTCGGGACGAGACCGGCGCAACCATCCACCATATGATCCATCAGGAAAAGCTGGAGCGCGCCCGTAATCTGCTGACGGCGACCTCGCTGACCATCAACGAGATCTCCCAGATGTGCGGCTACCCGTCGTTGCAATACTTCTATTCGGTGTTCAAAAAAGGCTATGACGCGACGCCCAAAGAGTACCGCGAACGCCACGGTGAAACCGGCTATTAAGAGGTGTAGCCATAATGGCTACAAATGTAGTTAATCAGGCTACATCGCTCTTCTCACACCAACCCGCAGAACGCCCTTAGCCGCTCGGCCAGCGCCGGGGTGGCGGCGGGTGCGCTGTCGCGGTAGTAAAGCGCCAGCTCGAAGCTGCCGACCGGCGGTAACCCTTCGGCGATGCCCAGTACCCGGTGGCTCGGTAACCGGCAGCCGGCCGGCAACAGGGTGACGCCCAACCCGGCGGCGGAGGCGGCGGTGAGCGCCGCCAGGCTGGCGCTGCTGTAGCCGATGCGCCAGCGTTTGCCGAGGTTATCCAACGCCTGACACAGCTCCTCGCGGTACAGGCCATTGAGCGGGAACACCGCCAACGGCACCGGGGATTGCTCGATCGCCGGGAAGGCCAGGCTGTCGAGCCACAGCAGCGGTTCCGGCCTGGCGGCGCGCGGCGGCTGGCTGCGGCGCTGTTTGACCAGGATCAGATCCAGCTCTTCACGGGCGTAGGCGCTGTGCAGATCGGCGCTCAGACCGCTGGCGACGTCGAGGCGCAGGTGCGGGTGCGCACGGCTGAATTCCGCCAGCAGCTCGGTGGTCGGCGCCGCGAAATCCTCCGGCATCCCCAGCCGCAATACCCCGTCGCGCCAGATGCCGGTCAGCGCGTCGTGTGCTTCTTCATTCAGCGCGATAATCCGCCGCGCGTAGCTCAATAGCTTGACGCCCTCTTCGGTCAGCAACACCTGATGGGATGAACGTTCAAACAGCGGCTTGCCGAGCATCTCCTCCAGCCGCCTTACCTGCTGGCTGACGGTCGATTGCGACAGGAACACCCGATCCGCGGCGCGGGTGAAGCTGCCGCTGTCGCAAACCGCGACAAAGCTGAGCAATAACTGCGGATTGAACATCGGGTAACGATTCATTTTCCCACTGCCGGCTATTTCATTATTTAATTTCCCAATACTAGCGGCGATGCCTACAGTAACGCAACGCTGTGGCGCACAGGCTGTGACGCTGCACTCTTCATCCCGCAAGATCAGGATTATGCCGTGTTGAATCATTCCGTTTCCCCCGCCACCCCGCGCCGCGGGTTTAACCCGCTGCTGTGGGCGCTGGTGCTGATTGGCCTGAATATGCGGCCCTTGTTGACCTCGATCGGCCCGCTGTTGCCGACGCTGCGGCAGGCCACCGGGCTGAGCTTTGGCGGCGCTGCGCTGCTGACCACCCTGCCGGTGCTGATGATGGGGCTGATGGCGCTGGCGGGCGGGGCGATCAACCGCCTGTTCAGCGAACGGACCAGCGTGGTGCTGAGCCTGCTGGCGATCGGCCTCGGTGCCGCCTGGCGCGAACTGGCGCCGGGCAGCGCGCAACTGATGCTGAGTGCGGTGCTGGGCGGCCTGGGGATTGGGGTGATCCAGGCGGTGATGCCCGGGATTATCAAGCATCACTTTCTCAGACAGATGGCGTTGGTGGCCGGGCTGTGGTCGGCGGCGCTGATGGGTGGCGGCGGACTGGGAGCGGCGATAACGCCGTGGCTGATGAGCGCCGGGCATGACTGGCACAGCGCGTTGGCCTGGTGGGCTGCACCGGCGCTGGTGGCGTTGCTCGCCTGGTGGCCGGTCAGCCGTGGGTTGGCTCGCCTTGTGCCATCCGGCGCTTCCGCCGGCCCGAATCTGCTGTTCAGCCGCCGCGCCTGGCTGTTGGGCGCTTATTTTGGTTTGATCAACGGCGGTTATACCAGCCTGATCGCCTGGCTGCCGCCGTATTACATGCAGCTTGGCTGGCAGCCGCAGGCCAGCGGAACGCTGCTGGCGCTGATGACCTTCGGCCAGGTGATTGGCGCGCTGTTGCTGCCGGCGGTGGCGCGGGCGCAGGATCGCCGGCCGCTGTTATGGTTGGCGCTGGCGATGCAACTGATCGGTTTTATCGGCCTGATTTACCTGCCGCAGACGCTGCCGTGGCTGTGGGTAGTGATCGCCGGCCTGGGGTTGGGCGGCGCCTTCCCGCTGTGCCTGGTGCTGGCGCTCGATCATATCCCGCACCCGGCGGCGGCGGGGCGGTTAGTGGCGTTTATGCAGGGCATCGGTTTTCTGCTGGCGGGGGTGACGCCGTATCTTTCCGGCCTGCTGCGCGACTACAGCGGCGGCTTTACGCTGGACTGGCAAATCCATGCGCTGCTGGTGGTGGCGTTAATCGCCATCACCTGGCGTTTTCATCCGCGCAGCTACCGGCAGGCATTCCGCGAATAATATTTCTGTCATTGCGGCTCCCTATAGTGACGTTGCTTTTACCTCGGGGCGATAACAACAATTAGGGAACCATGACATGCACATCACCAAAACCCGTTTGGCGCTGTTGGCCGGCTGTATGGCATTAAGCAGCAACCTGTGGGCCGACGCGCAGCCGGCGCAGGCGATCCTGGCCGGGCATGCGCTGCTGCCGGTTAAATCCAGCATCTCCGCGCCACAGGATGCGCCGTCCGATTTACGGCAAAGCGGCAAATACACCAGCGGCAAACGTGTCACCGAATTGGGCAGCGTGGCGGGTAAATCTGCCGATCGCATGACCGGCATCGGCCTGCCGATCAACGGCCAGCCGTTGCAGGGCCATTCCGGCATCAAACATATGCCCGACGGCACCTACTGGGTGCTGACCGACAACGGCTTTGGCAGCAAGGCCAACTCGCCGGACGCCATGCTGTATCTTAATCACTACAAAATCGACTTCAGCACCGGCGCGGTCACGCCGCTGAAGACGGTATTCCTGCACGATCCGGACCAGAAGGTGCCCTTCCATATCATCAATGAAAGTACCGAGAAACGTTACCTGACCGGCAGTGATTTCGACCCGGAAAGCTTCCAGTTCGCCGACAATGCCTTGTGGATAGGCGACGAGTTCGGCCCTTACCTGATCAAGGCCGATCTGGACGGCAAGGTGCTGGCGGTATTCGACACCAAGGTGGACGGCAAGGTGGTGAAATCGCCGGACAACCCGACGCTGACCCTGCCGGGCGCACCGGACGGCAAACAGAACTTCCAGGTGGCGCGTTCCAAGGGCTTTGAAGGCATGGCGGCGTCGCCGGACGGCAGCAAACTCTACCCGCTGCTGGAGGGCGCGCTGTGGGACGGCGAGAAGTTTGAAAACGTCGACGGCAAACGCTACCTGCGGGTGCTGGAGTTTGACGTGAAACAGCAGGCATGGACCGGCCGCAGCTGGCAATACGTACTGGAAGATAACCAGAACGCCATTGGCGATTTCAATATGATCGACGCCACGCACGGCCTGGTGATTGAGCGCGACAACGGCGAAGGCACGCCGGACAAAGCCTGCGCTGCGGGTGCGCCGACCGACAACTGCTTCAGCCAGGTGGCGAAGTTCAAACGGGTGTATAAAATCGCCTTCTCGGACGCCAATGCCGGCAAACCGGTGGAAAAGCTGGCGTATATCGATCTGCTGAACATTCAGGACCCGAACAAGCTGGCGCGCAAACCGCTGAACGACGGGGTGCTGACCTTCCCGTTCTTCACTATCGAGAATGTTGATGTGGTAGACGGCAGCCATATTATCGTCGGCAACGACAATAACTTCCCGTTCTCTTCCAGCCGCCAGCCGAACGTGGCGGACGACAACGAATTTATTCTGCTGGACGTGAAAGATCTGCTGAAGCCTTAACCCCGCCGGCCTCCGGTATCGCTGCCGGGGGCCAACGCTATTTCCCTCTTAGCGCTAAGGATAAACTGCGCTATAATCAGCCTCTTGCTTCCGACTCCCGAAGGAAGATCCTCGTCCCCGGTGGGGCGGCCGGACTTCAAATCCGGTTGGGGCCGCCAGCGGTCCTGGGCAGGTTCGACTCCTGTGATCTTCCGCCAAAGATTGTCCTGACAGTTCCCGATAAATCCATAAAAACACAATAAATCAAAGAATTGATTGGGTTTCTTGTCCGTATAAGTCCGTGTGCTACTGCCTGAATCCGTGATAAATGTGTATAGTGATGCGTATAGATTTTTTATACACAGAATCCACTTATACACATGCTCCTAACTGACATACAAATTCGACGCTCCAAACCGCAGGAAAAACCCTACACCCTCAACGACGGCCAAGGCCTGTCTCTTCTTATCAATACTGATGGAAGTAAAGGTTGGCGTTTTCGCTATCGCTATGCCGGAAAAGCCAAGCTGATGTCCTTTGGTACCTACCCATTGATAACGCTGGCTGAGGCGCGAGAAAAGCGCGGTGAGGCTCGCAAGCAGGTTGCGAATGGCATTGACCCAGTAGCCGAGAAAAAGGCGCAAAAGCTTGCTCAGAAGCTTTCTGTCGAGAACTCCTTTGAAGCGATTAGCCGTGAATGGCACACGAACAAGGCTGACCGGTGGACTTTGGCTTACAGAGAAGAAATCATGCGCACCTTTGAGCAGGATGTGTTTCCGTATGTTGGTCAACGCCCCATAGCCGAAATTAAGCCGTTAGAGTTGCTAGAAGTGCTGCGGCGCATTGAGAAGCGCGGGGCATTGGAGAAGACCCGTAAGGTACGCCAGCGCTGCGGAGAGGTCTTCCGCTACGCCATTATTACCGGTAGGGCGGAATATAACCCAGCCCCAGATCTCGCCAGCGCATTAGCCGTTCCCAAGCAAAAGCACCATCCGTTCCTTTCGGCTGAAGAGCTGCCTTATTTTGTTATGGACTTGGAAGGGTATACCGGTAGCATCATCACCAAGAATGCCGCGAAGATCGTTATGTTGACCGGCGTGCGCACGCAAGAAATGCGCTTTGCTACGTGGGAAGAGATCGATTTTGAGCGTGCCATCTGGGAGATCCCCGCCGAACGTATGAAAATGCGCCGCCCGCACATTGTGCCGCTCTCTACTCAGGTGGTTGAACTGTTTAAACAGCTACAACCGATCACAGGTCACTATCCTTACATTTTCATTGGACGAAACAACCGCAGAAAGCCTATAAGTAAGGAAAGTGTGAATCAGGTAATAGAGCTGCTGGGATATAAAGGGCGAGCCACCGGTCACGGTTTCAGGCATACGATGTCTACTATCCTGCATGAACAGGGGTTTGATTCCGCATGGATTGAGATGCAACTTGCGCATGTTGATAAGAATGGTATTAGGGGTACTTATAATCATGCGCAGTATCTTGAGAAACGCAGAGATATGCTAAATTGGTACTGTTGTTTTATTTTATCTGGAGTTTCGAAAAATGAGTGATTTTGATATAAAGGAAAAGTTAAACTATTTCTTAGAAATACTTGAAAGCATCGAGGATGCACTTCCGTCCCTTAAAAAGAATCTTTATAATGACTACTCTGAAAAGAAAGCAGGATATCACTCATTTATAGAAAATCATGCTAAGGAAATAGAATACCATGAGGATGGAAAAATAAAGGGCTATATTATTCACAGAAGTAAATCGAGTGAGCTAAAAAAAATAAAGAAAGATCTAAGTAAGGCAATTAAGTTATCTTTTGTAATACCACATAACTTCCTGGTTGCTATTGTTAGTGAGTATGATGCGTATCTTGGTGATTTAATAAAAGAAATTTATAAAAACAAACCTGGAATAATAAACAACTTGGAAAAAGAGTTCTCATTCAAAGAGGTTATTGATTTTGGATGTGTGGATAAGATCAAAGAATATGTTATAGAAAAAGATATTGAAGGCATTCTTAGGAAGAGTCACTTAGAGCAACTAAATATAATTGAGAAAAAGTTCTCTCTAACCATAACAAAAGATTTGAATATATTACCCGAGTTTATTGAGATAACTGAGCGAAGAAACCTATTTGTCCACTGCAAAGGTAAGGTGTCATCGCAGTATATAAAGGTATGTTCTGATAATGGTGTGAATTTGGCCGGAATAGAGGTCGGAGCTATTCTTTATGCAACTAATAAATATATACTTAGAGCTATACATGTTTTTTCTGAGTTGGTAATTAAACTTACTCATGTGTTATGGAATAAAGTATTTGGTGACGATAAGGATAAAGTCAGTTCTAGCGCATTGGAGATATCCTTTGATCTTCTTGTAAGGGGAAGGTACAACTTGGTTGTAGATATATTGTCACTATTTAACTCAAAGGCATTTAATAATTTTGATGATGTAAGTAAAAGATACCTGATTGTAAATAATGCCATCGCTTATAGAGAGTTAGGTCAGGATGATAAGTGTATTGTCCTTTTGAATAACTATGATTGGAGTGCTGTGAGCTCTATATTTAAAATGGCGGAGCAGATACTAAGAGGCAATTATGGAAAGGCAGCCTTTTTCATGAAGCAATCATGTCAGTCTGGTGAGATAGTAAAAGAATCTTTACATGAATGGCCGATATTTAATAAATTCCGGGATTCGGAAGAGTTTAAAATAGTTTATGAAGATCTCTATGGTAAAGAGGAAACGGTGAATATAGTTTTACAGGATCCCACTGATAAAGAAGGAAAATCGCAACAAGAGGCCGAAGCTGAAGCTGAAGCTGAAGCTGAAGCTGAAGCTGAAGCTGAAGCCGAAGCCGAAGCCGAAGCTGCAGCTGAAACAGAAACAGAAACAGAAACTAAAGGCTAATAGCACTGTTGAAGCTAAGCCAAGTTAGGTAGCGCGCAATACTCCCTCGCCTACGCGCTCTGACTTTATCATGCACATTTCATGCATGACACAGAGGCCCTGCAAGCCCTTGTGGCGCGGGGTTTCGGCTGTTTTGAGAGGCTGGGGATTAATGCAAAATCATGCACCCTATGCATGCACGCTCGATTTAAGGCAGGCTAGCCAGAAAAAAGGCTGTTTTCGAGCTTGTGGAACGGTAAAGCCCCGCAGCAAAATCAGTATTGCAGCGGGGCCAGTTCAATCAATGAAGTGTTTGGTTTCGGCTATAACGGCGGTAACGGTTTAATGTCCTTTGTTCCGGCGGCGGTAAATCATCACTGGTCACCGTTTCCGCTTGAATGGGCTGACATAAAATCTTATCGACGCTTTCCACTGTTTTAAACGTACAGGAACACACGATGTTTTGGCACTGATAATAGGCCTCTTTCGTTTGTTCGGTCACATAACGGCTAGTACGGGTATAAGAGGAATGGGTACACAGCGGGCAACGCATCATGATTTAGCCCATTTCTGCTGCAAGCGCTGGCGTTTTTCCTTCAGTTCCAAGGCAACCTGCATACGTCTGGCAGGGCTGCGTTTCAGCTCTGGCAATACGCCGGTTTCTGCCGGTATCGTCAGACCAATATCTTTGAGTACCGGGTGGTCGATATTTTGCTTTGCTATGGCAACGTGAATACGGCCCTGTAGCGTTCCCAGTAGCTGTTGTTCAATCATTTTCATCGGGTCATTTCCATAGACGCCGTAAGCCTGCTTCGCCAGCGCGCAAGCCTTGATGACATCGGGACTGATAAGCGCTGTGCTCAATGCATCGACTGCCTGACACATAACATGGTTTGCGAAGGCCTTAAGTGCAGTTTCGTGCGAAGCCACCATTTTTGGGGCCGACTCGCCGCAACTGAGGTGAAGCTGCATTTTGTCCAGCTCCATTTCCTCAACCAGACCGTCGAACTCTTTCGCCAGCTCCCGTTTGGAAATCCGGCTGTGGTGTTGCGCTTGTAGCTCTGGGGTCATTTCCCCACGCAGTTTGCGAAACAGGGTGCGCCACTGGCTTTCTGCCTCATGACTTTCCACTTCCGTGTCTTTCTTCTGTTGATGACAGCGGGCGATCCCCGTAATGACGTCTGTCAGTGCCTGATAGTTTTTGTCGTGGGCGGCGCGGGCATCACGCAGGGCTTGCAGCTTGTCGTTGATGTGCTGGGGTAATGCAGTCGTGCTCATGGGGTTATCTCCGGTGTCAGTCAATGTGAGGCTATTCTGCTGACTGCCGTACAACATCGCCATTCATCCCGGTTGGACTGTCCGCAGGACAACAGCCCCAAAATCTGACGAGAAAACAACCAGCGAGATTTTAGTTCTTATAAAAACTATTCACTACTGTTCACTTTAATAAAAAAGGTAGATAAATCAGTAGATAAAGTGGTGACTAGTTTATCTAAAACTATTCACCCAGTGTTCACTACTGTTCACTCGGCTAAAAACAGCCTTTTTTCTGGCTAGCCGGTATTTAATGTTTTTATCTATTTATTCGCTGGATACCAATCGGTCTTACTGGTAAGCGGAGTTGTCATTAATTGTCATAGATTGTCAATATGGGGCAATAAAGGGCAATACACCCATTCGATTGAAAAACAAGCAAAAAAGCTCGGGCACCACACAACATCCCCTTGTTGCCACCCCGCAAAATATTCTCATAATAGGGCGCTACCAGACGAACCCACACAGCGCCGGTGAGATCCCACCGGGTATAAACGAGGTAGCATTCCATGCTTGCAGTTGCCACACAGACCCCTTCCACATTCCCGCCCGTCCCGGTCGATTACACGCCCCGTGAGCGTTTCATCCGCTTGCCGGAAGTGCTGTACACCACCGGGCTGTCGCGCTCTACCGTCTACGAGATGATGACCCGCAAGCAGTTCCCAGCCCAAATATCCCTTGGCGGTAAAACTGTTGCATGGCTCGAATCAGAAGTCGAAAACTGGATGGCTGAACGTATCGCCAACCGCCATCAGGGGGCCGCCGCATGATGCAGTTAACCTTTGGCCGACACAGCTTTACCCTGAACGATACCGACGCGCTGTTTGTGGCTGAAGCCATCTTGTTGCAACGCAAACAACCGGATATTGCCTTACCGGAACACCGCAGTGATAAGCACGGCGTGATCCGCCTGGCCAGCAGCCTGGCCGAACCACGCCTGTTCCGCGCCGGGCCGGTACCGCTGACCAGTGCCGCCGCCGATACCCGTAATGACCAACTTACCGACTGTTGATCACTATGCGATCGATTGAACATCCGGGGGCGTCTTACCGCTTGCCCCCGCGTCCGGCCCTGCGCTATAGTCCTCCCGCTGCCGCACAATCGGCAGCCGGGCGTAGGAACCCGTGTTACTCTAAGGCGACACAACACGCGCCTAGCGTGTTTTTTTTCGTCGCAGCCTTTGTGCGCTCATTTTTTGCACAGTGCTATTTATGCTACTGTGGCTGTCAAACAATGGTGGCTCAGGCGGGGCAGCCTTCGGGCTGGCCGGTATTCTTAGAGGCCGGTATTCCTACCCCCGTCTGGGCTACCACCCATAAGTGTAGGAACTTCGGTGGTAGCAATAACCTTTACTCTAAGAAGGCTGCCACCATGGCTACGATCCTTACCCCGACTCACCCTGAATTCTGTTTCCTGTTTGCGGCTATTCGCCGTACTGCCCTGACGGCAACCCCCTGTATGCTGCGCACCGTGGCGGATTCCGAGCACAGCGCCCGCCGCCTGCTGGCGCGTGACTATATTCTGTCGTTTGCGGGCCGTCTGCCTGTACAGGGGGTGGCATGAATACGCTGGCCGCCCGTTTCCACAGTGAAACCTTCTACCCTATTCCGCATGCTGATTTCCTGCGTCTTCAGCACGCGCATTCTACCGGCGTGCTGTTTCTCGACATGCTGGACACGCTCGAATCGACCGGTCAGCGCCCGGACGCCGCTCAGAAAGCCGCTTTCGCGTCTGTCATAGCGGTACTCACTGACCAGCTCGGACAGGTCGTCAAAACCTGTGATTCCCACATTATCGCCAGCATGGAGGCTTCCGCCGCATGAACACCCCACAGTCTTGTTTACCCGTTGAAGTCCGTACCGCCGTTTACCGCCGCGCATTGGCTCATGCCTATCTCGATACCTGCGCGTTTTACCGGGTGACTCCCGGTTACACGCTGGATGAGTTGCAAATGGCGATCGCGATGGACATTGAAGGCTACTTTGTTCGCCAGCACGGGGCTGAGGTGGGCATGGATATGGCCTGCACTATGCTCAGTGACATGGTGCAGCCGGATATTCTGGTAGCGCCGCCACGCCTGACCACGCTCGGGCAAAAGATGATGGATGAACTGTGCTGTGGCCGGATGGCCGTCACCTGTAACACCACCGTGCACTGAGGGAGCAAAACAATGACCGTATTAAGCGTTTCTCACACCTCACGTGCAGCGACCGGACACTGGCCGGTCTTGCTCCCCGCACTGGGCATTCACATCACTGCAGGGGGCCGGGCGCAGCCCTGCCCGGTCTGCGGCGGCAAAGACCGCTTTCGCTTTGATAACCTGCAAGGGCGCGGGACATGGTTTTGTAACCAGTGTGGCGGTGGCGATGGCCTGAATCTGGTCGAAAAAGCACTGGCCGTGACCGCCAAAGAGGCCGCCGTAAAGGTGGCCGGAGTATTGGGTGAGCCGTCGGGCAGTACGTTGCCCGAATACAATCCCCAACAGGAACAGCAGGACAAAGCACAGGCGCGAAATAACGCAGCACAGCAGGCCAGACAACTGCTCGCCAGCGCCCGGCAGCAGACCGGGAATGCCTACCTGACCGCCAAAGGTTGGCCGGACACTGACGCCCTGACATTACAGGGGTCGTCACTGCGTGTCGGCGGTATTACTTACCAGCCCGGCGACCTGCTGCTCCCCCTGACCGACAGCACCGGGGACGTGGTCAACGTCCAGTTAATTAATGCCGCAGGCGTCAAGCGCACACTGGCCGGGGGGCAAATAAAACACGCCTGCCATTTTCTGCCGGGGCAGGATAATGCCGTTATCTGGCTGACCGAGGGCTACGCTACCGGCCTGACCGTGTATCAACTGACCGGGGAAAGCGTTTGTATCGCGCTCAGCGCCAATAACCTGCCCGAAATGGCGCAGCAGTTGCGCACCCACTACCCTGACGCGCTGTTGCTGCTGGCGGCCGATAATGACGAGAACGGCACCGGGCAGGCCCGTGCCGCCGAGGCCGCGCAACTGAGCGGCGGTAAACCGGCGTTACCGTCAGAAGCAGGCGACTGGAACGATATTTACCAGCAACAGGGCAAGCTGGCCGCGCTTGCGCAGTTGACGGCCTTCAGCCAGCCCAAACAACCCAGCCCGTTTGATACGCTCAGCGATGCCGACCTGAAAGCCCTGAGCGCCAGTGAAAAGGCCGAATTGTTGGCGGAGCACTACCAGCATCTGCTGGCCGTACCACAGGTCGGTGAAGACCTGTGCCGCTATGAAAACGGCGCATGGCAGGTGTTACCGTACCGGGTACTCAGCCGCGAGATTGCCGCCTTGTTCCAGAAAATCCGCGCCCCGTTCTCGGCGGCGGGTATCAACAGTATTCTGGACACGCTCAGGCTGATGGTGCCACAAATGGGCACGCCGGCACGCCACCTGATAGGCTTTCGTAACGGGGTATTTGATACCACCACCGGGCAATTCAGCGCACACCAGAAAACGCACTGGCTGCGTACCGTCAACAGCGTGGACTACACACCGCCCAAGGCCGGGGAAAATCTGGCCGACCACGCCCCGCACTTCTGGCGCTGGCTGACCCGCGCCGCCGGTCAGCAGCCCGACAAGCAGGCGCGCATTCTTGCCGCGCTGTTTATGGTGCTGGCGAACCGTTATGACTGGCAGCTGTTCCTTGAAGTCACCGGCCCCGGCGGCAGCGGCAAAAGCGTGATGGCCGCCATAGCCAGCTTGCTGGCAGGGAAAGACAACACCACGTCGGCCACCATTGATACGCTGGAATCCTCACGGGAACGCGCTTCCGTGGTCGGGTTCTCGTTGATTATCCTGCCTGACCAAGAGAAATGGAGTGGTGACGGTGCGGGCATCAAAGCGATCACCGGCGGCGATGCGGTGGCTATCGATCCGAAATACCGGGACGCCTACTCCACGCACATTCCGGCGGTGATTCTGGCGGTGAATAACAACCCGATGCAGTTCAGTGACCGTAGCGGCGGGGTTTCCCGCCGCCGGGTGATCCTGCCGTTCCCGGAGGTGATACCGGCCAACGAGCGTGATCCGCAGTTGCTGGCAAAAATCACCGGCGAGCTGGCGGTGATCGTGCGCCATCTGATGCAGCGTTTTGCCGTGCCCGATGACGCCCGCGCATTGCTGGAAGCGCAACAGAACTCGGGTGAAGCGCTGGAGATTAAACGCAGTGCCGATCCGCTGGTCGATTTTTGTGGCTACCTGCTGGCAGTCAATGCGCCTGACGGTCTGTATATCGGTAATGCCAACATCACCCCGGCGAACCCACGCAAGTACCTGTATCACGCGTACCTGTCGTTTATGGAGTCACGCGGCCACCAACGGCCCATGAGCCTGAGCGCCTTCGGGCGTGCTGTACCGCAAACCCTGCGTGAGTATGAAATCGCGCTGTTGAAACGCAAGACTAATCAGGGGATGCAAACCAATCTGATATTGAGTGAAGACTGTGAAGCCGACTGGCTCCCCAAGTGTGAGATGCGCTGAGCGAATGGCATCACGATCGTTTCTGCCGATCAATAGGCGGTTATTGATCTGCCGAACCCATTGGACGCTGTTGTGTAGTGGCACTTATAGTTCCCCTGTACAAACCGCATACACCCAACACCGGGGAACCCCGTAGCGGTGACTACTCAGGCCTGCATTGCAGGCCTTTTCTCTGCCTGAAATCTCTCCCTGCCGCTCACCTACTGTACAAACAATCACCGGCTCAGGCCGGTATTTTGCATTTATAGGGCTGAGTGTTCACTGAGAGTGACCAGTTAGGGCAAACTCGTCACCAACTGGTCACTACTTAATTTATTGTTTTTAAACAACTAAATTAAAAAGTGAACACTGTGAACAGTTTTTATATAAATCTTTTTTGTGTGAACTGAGATTCACAACTTCAGCTTCATCTTTTTTGTATAAATATCGACCTTATTTGATAGGGTTAAAATAATTTACGAGGCATGATTTTTGATTTTTCTCTGAGAAGCATAGGACGACAGTTTTTTATAACTAAATTAATCAATTTGGATGTGTATAGTGGGAGATCTAAATTTATTTTTCTATCATCAAAACTTGTTAGCAATATAGGGGATGATGAGTTTTTTTCTTGAACCATCAAATTAGCAAAAAGTAATGCTGCTTTATTATTATTTATAAATCCACCCTTCAACAACCGCCTGACTCCTGATGCAAGAAGATCAGCAATTTGAACTCCATCATGATCTTTTGAGTCTATGAATTTAATATCATCTCTGAATATTTTTTGTATGTTTAATCCTGACTCATTTAATAGTTCTGGCTTCCTTTCTATCAAAAAATCAGGGATATTACCGGGCATATAGAAAAAATCTTTCATCTTCGTATAATTAAACCCATGAAATAGTCCTAAAGGAGATTCTAAAGAGAATGTTTGGAGAAGCGCTGGGGTGAATTTTTCTAACGCATTTTCGAAATCTGTTTTAAAATTTGGATCTTTTTGATCTACTCTCCACTTGAAGGAGCTCAAAGTGTTATGGTTTCTTTGAACAAAATAGTTTACTGCATTTTCTATTATCTTCAGTATGAGTAAAACTTGACATGTTAATTGTACGTATAACTGCGGTGATGTTTTACTTAACTCTTCCGCCAATTTTTTTAAACCTAGCTTACCTTCTTCATACTTCATTCCTGGAATGCCAGAAATGATAGTTTTGACATGATTTTCTTTATGTTTATTAATGAAGTCAATATGGTTAAAAGCTGAGTCTGTCGCTACAGCAAACAGAACTCCTTTTAATTTACCTAATTCGGCAAGAAACGCAAAGTAGTCAGGTTCATCTATTTGATGTAGTTTTATCTCATTGCAACCTGCTTTGACTTTTATTTTCAAACGTTGAAGTATATTTCTATAGTTTCGCTTTTCTGTTTCTGGTGTTACATAAGCAACAACCACACTCCATGCGCCCTCATCAGTGGCATGTGTAGTAAACGAACCAGATTCATCAATGGAAATTTCCATATGCATCACCTCTCCATGTGATCTTTTATAAATTTTCCATACGCATTAATGTCGCTTATTTTTGTTTTTATTAATTCAGATTCCTTTTTATTTGATTTATGGAAAGAGTTTCTTTCAAATCCACAGTACCCATATGTTTTTTTTGCTTCAGTAGATAGTTTAGAACACCATGATCTGATATGTTCAATGCTTTCAGATAGTTGTTCTCTGCTTAAGCAATCTTCTGTAAGTTGCCCATGAAATATTTTGTTTCTATATTTTGTTGCTGATGATATCTCTTTTAAAAGAGCATCATAATCATGAGGTAAGATATCTTTAATCGAATTCTTGGCTAGAATATCTATTCCTTTTATGAAACCCTCAAAATACAGCCTTTTGCTTTTTGCTAGTGTTTCTCTTAAATTAGTCGTATCATTTTCATCGAAGTTTTCGTTTTGAAAAATCAAGTATGTGAAAATTCTTCTAATTTGTCTTTCTGCTTTTATTAGACATAATGAAAATGAGTCGACGTATCTAGTTTCGTATTGAGTTCCTAAAATTTCTTCGATAATGTCAAACTCTTCTTTGTAGCTCATTTGAAAATACCTTTTTAGGTCCGAGATAGAAAATCTGTTCGATTTATTATAAATGTATCTTGATAGAATGATGAAAGTGATTTAAAACCTGATTTTATGCAGTATTGTTTTAATATTTTATTTTTTACATCCTCAATAATTAATTTTTCCCAAGGGCTAATGAGGCAGCAATCCCTTAAAAATGACTTAAGCCATCCTTGATTTTGAAGTTGCTCTGGCAAGTTTACTGTTGCGATAACCAAACAATTCCCGTGGAAGCCTTGTGTTCTTCTTCGGATAAGCACATAAATTCCTGACTCTTCTAGTTCGCCGCGCTCGAGACCACTACTCTCATTGGTAGGATCTGTTTGTGCTAATACTACCCAGTGCTTAAGTTGTTCAAGAATGCTGGGGCGAGAATCATGAATCCACTGGAGCCATGTCTGACGATCCCCTGTTGTAGGAAGAGTCACTTTGGATATCCTTAGCAAGTTAGTTAGCGTCAGTTGAAGATAGCAGTTTTCAAAGGGATGATGAACTTGAAACCACCTCCACCTAAGTCATTGTTTTAGATATGTATAGAGATATGTATATTATTAACTGAAGTTATACTTAACTTCTTATATAACATATGGTTATTGTGATTTGTAGACTCCTGTGATCTTCCGCCAAAGCTTGTCCTGACAGCTCCCGCAATTGAAGCGAGCAGCCGTGAATGACACACGAATAAAACCGACCGGTGGACTCTGGCTTACAGGGAGGAAATCATGCGTACTTTTGAACCGGATGTGTTTCCGTCGGTTGGTCAACGTCCATTGCATTTTCTGAAGAAGCTAGTCTCTATGCCTAGCCTCCCAATTGTCTGAATAGCCTTTAGTGGCCATGATCGGGCTCACAACATACCTGTTTACCGCCAATTCCATCAGGTTTACTGATGCTTTTCGAGACGCAGATAAATCATAGAGCATAATTTCCCCTGTGATATTCTTCGTTTGCTGAATGTTGTCCTATCTTACTCATCATGTTAGGGAGCTTTATCGTGAACAAAATGAAAGTATTGGGTGCCGGCTTTGTCCTGCTGGTTTCTGCGTCGGTTCTGGCTGACGACCAGGACATTTCCATTCAGGGAAAGCCACTGCAGGTGGCTACCGTTGACGGGAAAAACCATTCTCTGGCCACCTGTGGCGACTATCTTGCTTTGCGTAAAAATAACCAGCAGATCACTTCTATCAGCGGTTTATCAGATCGCGATTATATGGAAACCCAGGACATGCTGATTCAGTGCAATATTCAGAACTATGCAAAACAGCATCAATATGTGTTGGATACTCAAGCTGGCGTTCCGAGTATTGAGCAAGTGGTCGCACATTTTCCTTCCAGCGCCGCTCTCGTAGTATCGGATGATGAGGTCAAGGTACTAAAAGCCAAGGGCCAGGGTAAAACGCTGCAGCAATGGACACCCACTCTGAAATTGAAGGATGACCGGATGGTGTCGGACAAAGAGCAAGTCGCTTACGCCATCAGCCAATATCAGGTATTCAAGCGCCCACAGGGTAAACCTTTGACTTTCATCACACTAGGCTCTGCTGTGACTGGCGGAACGCTGGGTACGCTGTCGACATATCGTATCGATGACACGAGCGGTAAGATTTGGACCATCACACATGTTACTGAAAACACCTCTTTGTAATAATAATAGTTCCCTAATGAGGGCTATCATTAATGGCTAACGGGCAAGCAACAACGGGTCGCGTGTTGCATTATTTCGGTCATCACTGATCTTCCACCCTGTGATCGCCAATCACTGTTTTCCGCACTTTCTTTAATTCAACGAAAGGTGCTCTGCATTTGGCCCGCATAAAAATTAAGACACCCGCGTTCGGTGTCTTTTGCAGGTTTCGCCATCAAGTCAATAACGCATAGCGGGCAAACTATGACTGATAAACATTGCCTTCATGCATCTGCAACAGGTGGTTGTTCGCCTGCTCGCAAAGTTCTAACAGAGCAGGGAGCACATGCGCGGAAGCTTTGAGCCAGGCGCTGATTTGCACCCCGCTGCTTGCTGAGCTCTGTTCCCCATTCTCCAACGATTCCGCCAGATACAATAAGCCATGACATAACCCTTCTGCGGATTCCTGAGCTACGGCGCTGAGATCGCACAATTGGATATCGCTGAGTTTGCAGAATTGCAGGTCGGCAATAAGGTTGCGGAAGATAGAGATGGAGCTGTCGGTATTTTCAATTGTCGTGTTCATGATGTTTTCCGAGATAGTAGTGATTGCTACCATCACGCGAGGTTCCAATCTCGGGTGGTGGCCCAGACAGGTTTGGAACCCCGGCTCTCAGAAAAACCGGTCAACCTTGCGGTTGCCCTGCCTGAGCCACCAAAGAGAGTGTGCACGTAGGCGCTGAAAAAACACAAGGTTTTTCAGTTCTGAGATAATCGGGGGTTCCAATCCCGGCTACGGATTTTGCCGCAGCAAGAAGACTCTATCCCGGCGATAACGCGCAGGATACAGGCTGGATAGATTTACAGGGATTTGTTGTAGAGATTGGAATCGGGCTCGCAATTTATTATTACCTTACGGACCTTATTATCTCCGACACCTGTACAGGGTGGGGCAATATTATCGGTAGGATAAACACCTTGCCCTGAGCGGTTAACATCTATTCCAGAGCGCTATTCTTCACGAGAATTTTTATTTAAATATTATCATCATGATAAATTTAACCCCCTCAGTGATTCCTGCCGAAATCATTCCAAGTGCAATCATAATTGGTTTTCCAGGGTAATAGAAAAACGTCTAATCTGTATTTAAGTAAACTACTACCGGAGCACATATGTTCGAGCCATGCTTTCCAGAGAATGAAGCCGAACGTCTGTCGGTTCTGAATTCGTTGAACGTATTGGACACGAATTCAGTGGAAAAATTGGACCGCATCACGCGGCTGGCCGCAAAATATTTTGGCGTCAGCATTGCGCTGATTTCTCTGATAGACCGTGATCGTCAGTGGTTTTTGTCGCGTTTTGGCCTGGATGCCAGGGAGACGCCACGCAATATTTCTTTCTGCGGGCATGCCATTTTGCAGCGAGAGACCCTGGTTGTGCCCGATACCGCCACCGACCCGCGTTTTTTCGATAACCCCCTGGTCACCGGCGGCCCAAAGATTGGGTTCTACGCCGGGCAGCCCTTGCTCTCGCTGGATGGTCTGCCGCTGGGGACACTATGCATTATTGACAGTCGCCCCCAACCCTTTTCCCATGACAGGGCGCACGACTTACGGGATTTTGCCGCGGTAATCGAAGAACATCTGCATAGTGTTGAGCGGAATATTTATACCGAAAGCCTGAAATCTAATCTGCAGCGCAGCGAAGCCATGTTTGAACAGACATTTTCTCAGGCGGCGGTGGGCATGGCCCTGGTCTCGCTGGAAGGGTATTGGTTGCGCGTCAACCCACGCATTTGCGAAATGCTGCAGTATTCTGAACGGGAATTGCTGGAGCGCACGTTCCAGGACATCACCCATCCGGACGATCTGCATATCGACCTTGGCCTGCTGAAACAGTTGCTAGCCAACGAGATAGAAACCTATTCGATGGAAAAGCGTTATTACCGCGCAGATGGCTCAATTATTTGGGTCCAACTCACTGTTGCCCTTAACCGTTTGCCAAACGGTAATCCCCACCATTTTATTTCTGTAATCGTAGATATCAGTGAACGTAAAGCGGCTGAGGCCGATTTGTTCGCGTTGCAGCATGAGCTGGAAGAGCGGGTCGAACTGCGTACCCACGAGCTCAGCGTGGTCGTTAATAAACTCAATCTCGAAATTGACAGCAGAGTCCTTACCGAACATCAACTTAGCGCAGAGAAAGAACGTCTGCGCGCCATTACCGACAATATGCCGGCCCTGATCAGCCAGATTGACAACGAGGAACGTTATCTTTTCGCCAACAGCGCTTATAAGACCTGGTTTGGCCTGGATGAAGCGCGCCTCAAGGAAATGACGGTACGAGAGTTGATAGGAGAGGCTGCTTATGCGACGGCCAAACCTGTGATCGAAAGAGCATTATGCGGGGAAACCCTAAGCTTTGAGAATGAAATCCAGACGCGGCAAGGGTTATTGATGGTCCATACCACATTAGTGCCCTGTGAAACGCAGGGTTTCTATATTTTGTCTATGGACATCACCGAGCTTAAACGCTTGCAGCAGCGGCTGGAATACGATGTCACCCATGACATGTTGACAGGGTTAACCAACCGACGCGCTTTCCTGCGCCGGCTGGCCGGCACATTGCAGCTCTGTTGTCCCCAGCAGCAGATGGCGCTGTTGTTCATTGACCTTGATGGTTTCAAAACCATCAACGACACCTTCGGCCATGATTTTGGCGATCTGATCCTGAAGACTTTCGCCAAACTGCTCAGTGCCTGTGCCGGCACCAACAACAGTGCGTCGCGGTTAGCCGGGGATGAGTTTACGGTAATCCTGTGGCCGCTCATGCATCCGGAGCGGCAAGTCAGTGAGTTTTGCGAGAAGCTACTCACGGAGCTGGCGGCGATAACGCAAATTGGCAATCAGAAGGTGACCCTGTCCGCCAGCATCGGCGCCGCGATATCTTCAGACGGCAATATCAGCGCTGAAGCGTTACTGACCAAAGCCGATGACGCCATGTACCAGGCGAAGTCCGCAGGCAAAAAGACCTACACGATCCGCTAGTTGAATCGTCTTTATCGGCTTTGATGGGGGATTCCAGGCATGCTAAGACACCTCAGTAAAAACGAAGAGGAACGACAAGCCACGATCGATGCCCTGGAAGGGCTTGATACCAGCCATAATGACGCTATTCATAATGTGTTGGATCTGACGTGCAGGCTTCTGCAAGTGCCCGGCTGTTTTATCTGTCTCTACGGCTCAAAAAAAATCTGGATCAAGGCAAAAATCAATACCGAACTGCAGGATATCGATTTTAACAGCCCACTCTTCAACTTTGTCCGACATAGCGGTAAACCGCTGATCTGCAAGGATACCAAACGGGACAAACGTTTCGCATCAGACCTGATGGTCACCGGCCCTGCCGCGATTCGTCACTATGTCGCCATGCCTATACGTACCCGCGAAGGCTATATTATCGGGGCGTTATGCATCACCGACAAACAACCGCGTTTTTTTTCGGCCGCTAGGGTCGGTTTGCTCAGTAATATGACCACCATCGTTATTGAGCTGATTGAGGCACAAAGTGAGATTGGTTTGGTCGACGCGGTAACGCGTTTCCCTAATCGCCAGAGGTTAATGAGAGAGATCGGCAATCTGTCGTCGGCCTCCGGTGAATATGCCTTGATTCTGCTCGATACGATCGACATTAAATACGCCTACGAAATGGCGCGCTCTTTCGGTCTCTCGGCCGTGGAGCTGGTGTTGATGGATATTGGGCATTTCCTAAAAGGCACGTTTCTTGGCGAACAACTTTTATACAGCATTTCCCCGGGACGTTTCGCCACCATTATCGATGCCCAAAAAATACACCCGGCAATAGGCATGCTGGAAACTTGTGCAGAGCGGATCCGCCATGAAGTGCGCGGTATCGTGCCGTTGAAACTGGAGCTGTATGCCGGCTACACCCTGTTCTCGGTCCAGGGCAGCAACCCGCAGGAGGTGTTGCGCGAAGCGACCAGCGCCTTGCATGACGCAATAGATGAGAGCCTGACCGTCTCGGCCTATAACGTCTCGAAGGATGCCATACGTAAATACAAATTCAATTTGCTCAATGAACTGGCGGAAAGTCTGAAACAAAGGGTCGGTTTGTATCTTGAGTATCAACCCAAAGTTGAGCTGATCTCGAAGCAGATTATTGGGGCGGAAGCGCTGCTGCGCTGGCAGCATCCGGTACTCGGGGCAATCCCCACCGGTGATTTTATTCGTCTCGCAGAGAACACGTCGCTGATCAAACCCCTCACCGAGTTTGTGATTTCACAGGCGACCCGCGAGGTCTTCAGGTTGCGTCAGGCAGGGGTCAATATACCCGTATCGATCAATGTCACCGCCGAAAATTTTGCCGAGAAAGACTTTTCGGGCAGGCTGGACGACGCACTCGACCACTATAATCTGCAACCACAAGATATCGAGATCGAATGTCTGGAATCACAGCGGATCCTTGAAAGCGGTGAGGCGTTAGCCTGTTTGCAGACGCTCAAGGCCAGAGGTTACACCATTGCGCTGGATGACTTCGGCGCTGGCTACAGCAATCTAAACTACCTGCGGCATATCCCCGCCAACGTGATTAAGCTGGATGGATCTTTGATCAAAAACTTGAGAACGGACAACGAGAGCCGAATCGTGGTGCAAAGCATTATTGATATGTTACATAAGCTCAATTATGTCGTATTGGCCGAAGGCGTAGAAGATCAAGAGTCACTGCACTACCTTGAGCAATATGGTTGCGATATCGCTCAGGGATTTTATTTCTCCCCTTCAGTCAGCCTGGAGAAACTGTGCGTGTTGCTTAATACCCACCCTCAGCGGGTAAAGATATCCTGACTGCATATACCCGGTTTTTCCAGGGGCGTTGATCGCTAGCCATGGTACGCAGTGTGTTGAGATGGGGTGGTCGCTGATTATTTGGCTTTTTGCCGGTTTCAGGAAATCATTGGCAACGCCAAAATCCCCCCTTGCCAATAATGTTCATTCACCGAAGGTCAAGGATGTAAGGTCCACGTCTTATCTTGGCCCAGAAGTGCACGACAGCATGACCCGTAATCACCAGTGCCGCTCAATGTGGCAACTGTTGAAAAAGGTTCGTCATTTTATGGAAACGGTCGGTATATTGCCTCTAAGTAGGCATGGACTGACAAAGCTGTAGCGATATCAGATGCAGCGATTCTCTGACCAACGACGTTATCTCTGGCAGTACCTGGCGCAGGAGGAAAACTCAAATGGACAGCAGTCGGCTAGCTAAAGATTTGCTGTCTTGGTGAAGATGAATTTGAAAGAATAAATTAGCAGTGTTAAAGTAAGTGTCCCGGCCAGCAGCGATTTTTTGCATACCCTGTCTGACCGGAAATTTTTCCCTGGTGTTGGCTGTGTTGGCTACCTGACCGTACAGGTCAGGTTTTTTTTACCATTGCCTAACGAGGTTTATTATATATTTCGGGCTATAATTCGTAAGTTGTACTTAAGTATAATCCGTACCTATACTTAAGTTCAGGTTCTTTCATTCAAGGGAAAAGTCAGATCGTCACGGAGCCTGTATGTTTTCTGTATTCAATAAGAATCAAACAATAACGGAAACACTTCGGGACCATATCGACAGGAAGCTGTCCTCACTCGGTAGTCCTGAATACGCTTACACGGTCGTTAGAAAAAAAAATCCATCAGATGTACTTATTATTTCAAGTTACCCGGATGAATGGGTTGATCTTTACCGTGCCAACAATTTCCAGCTCACTGACCCGGTGATACTGACTGCGTTCAAACGAACGTCGCCCTTTGCATGGGACGAAAATATCACCCTCATGTCAGATCTGAAGTTCACCAAGATTTTTTCCCTTTCCAAACAGTACAACATCATTAATGGCTTCACCTTTGTGCTGCATGACCATATGAACAACCTTGCGTTGCTGTCTGTCATCATCGCCAGCAACGGACAAGAGGAACTGGAAAAGCGGCTTTCGTCCGAGCGCGGGGCAATGCAGATGTTACTGATCGATATTAATGAACAGATGTATCGTCTCGCCGGAGCCGCTTCATCCAGCAATCAAAAATATCATACGGACGCAGACAAACCCATTTTCACCCCGCGGGAGAATGAGGTGCTGTATTGGGCCAGCATGGGGAAAACCTATGGAGAAATTGCTGCCATCGCGGGTATTTCTGTGAGTACGGTGAAGTTCCATATGGGTAATATTGTGGTTAAGCTGGGTGTCAGCAACGCCCGCCAGGCTATCCGGCTGGGCGTTGAGTTGGAACTTATTACACCGGCAGCGACAGCGGCCAGGTGATAACGGACGATCTCGGACAACCAAGCCCGGTGACGATCCCCGATGCCATCCGGTTTTGATCTTCTGACCCTGTTGGCAGAAACACCAAGTAAATACGCTCACGCTCGGTGAGGAATGCTTCTTTGAGTACGCTGATTTTCCACCCTGAGCGCTGCAAGATTCTCAGCATCGCCCGACTCACGATGGTGTGAATGCCGTTGCGTTCATGGTGATGCCCCCAGTTGATCATGGCTAAAAACAGAGCCTGGCTGACAGGGTATTGTTCACCAAGCAGTTGTCGAGCCCGAGCCTTGTCGACAAAAAAACGGCTTGATTCGATTCCTTCGAAGGGGATATGCACGCTGTCAAAGCAGGAGCAGAATGTGTGGGTTATCATGTTGGGCTGGCTTAGGGCGATAAAGCGCACGCTGCAAACCAACTGTCCTTGGCATAGACCGAGAATGTAACGTGTGCGGGGGTTATCAAACTCATCAAACTCCATGTCGAGGTTGCATGCTACGTCCCACCCCAGACGGTCACTGAAGGTTTTTTTTCTCAGTCGGTAAAGCTCGTTCGAGTGCGTCACTTTCAGTTCTTCGTAACTAACATCAAATAGTTCAAGCATTCCATTACCTTTTTATTATTGGCGCAAATATATAGCGGTTTTCAAACAGCTTGCCGGTATTCTACAAAAATTTTAAGCTTGCCGATGAAAACAACATCATGCGGGCGATAAAAGGGTACTCAGTTTCCAAAATTTTCACTTTACATAATAGAGTCATTTCTGGTCGTAGATAAGGCGTTCTTTGCATATTCTTTTAGCAATGAACATGCATTCCGGTCATGCGAACACAAATTCGGATAAGAGAGTACTGCAGGCTAATAATTATTAGACTATGCCAAATCAATAAGTCATCGTTTAACATTACTCTAAACATAGGACATTCCTATTTCCAAGCTGGCTATATAGAATTAAGCCTTAGTATCAGGTTCTGCGGGGCTGCAGCTCTCCATCTGCCAAACCCATCTAAGGCTGTTCTGGCTTTACCCTGCGGACGGGCAGGTCTCCGCCAATTGAACCAGCCCCTCACTTTCCTGTTTAAATGACACCTTATTCACTCCGCCGCTGTTATCCAGCGTGACCACAAAAATGCTGTCGAAGTCGCTGCCCGGCCATTTGGGCACCTGATTGGCGTCGCCACCGCGTGCGGCAACGATGCTTTTCACCACCTTGTCGAGGTTCTTGTGTTCCCAAGCGATGAAAATGCGCGAGTTTTGGTATTTATCGCTGAGCAGCGCTTGTTCAAGCCCGGCGATGTCGTCGGCATGGAACTGAATGTTGATGGGTAACTCAGCATGCACGGCGGTGGGCATAATGGTCGACAAAGCGCGCAGCGAACTGCCGCTTTTGTTTTCCTTCGGCCCGGCGGCAAAGATAAAGTCCGGCTTGCCGTAGCGGCCCAGCAGCACCTGCGGTAATGCCAGTGCGCGGTTCAACCCCTTACAGGTCAGTTGGCCGCTGTTGTTGGCGGGTTTCTCCCCGTGCCGGACGAAGATCAGCGTTTCCTGCGCCTGTGCGCTCTGGCTGCACAGCCACAATGCCGCCAAACAGCCCAGTATGTTGTGGCCTATCTTGTTGCGCATCTTTAGCCTTCACCTTCATGCAATGGTTCGTTGATTTTCTTGCGCTTTGCGTCGCATAACTCGTTATCATAACCGGCGTAACAAATAGGGCCGGCCGCCATATCGACGCTGACGAGTCGCCTCTGGGATAATTAAATACTGACCTAAGGAAGGATTTACAATGAAAAATATTTTCTTTTTTGACGCGATGCTGACACCGAAAATCATCACCGCCGTTTACTGGCTTTGCCTGCTGGGCATTCTTGTTAGCGGGATTGGGGCGATGTTCTACGGGGAGTTCTTCCGTGGCCTGCTCGGGATTATTCTCGGCGGCGTGTTTACCCGCGTCTGTTTTGAAATGATCATCATTGCATTCAAAAATAACGAATATCTGCGCAAAATCGCCGAAAAGCCGTAATTTAGCCAAGCTGTCAGGCGCCAGGGGAAGACCGATAATCTGGCACCTGTAAAAAAATGGGGTGCCAAAGCACCCCATCCGTCACGTTGGTATTTCGCTCTCTTCCCGCCCCCGTTTTTTCCGTAGTGCATAGACCGCGATTAGCAGGCCGATGCCGGTGGTAATAGCACCTACCCAGTTAGGCGAGACGAAACCGTAACCTGCATCGATAGCTACACCACCCAACCAGACACCGCCGGATGCCCCAAGATTGAACGCCGAAATATTGGCGGCAGAGGCCAGGGTTGGCGCGCCACTGGCGGTCTCCATCACGTACATTTGCAGCGGCGGGATAGTGCCAAAGCCAATGGCGCCAAGCAAAAAAACGCTGATAATGGCTAAGGATTTGATGTGAAGGGTGTAGGTAAATAACGCCAGAATCAGGGCCAGCAGGAACAGCAGTGTCAAAATGGTCGGCACTAAAGCGCGGTCGGCAAATTTAGCCGCCACAATGTTACCGACCACCAGACCAACGCCATAGATTGACAGGATCCAGGCCAGATTTGTTGGCGCAAAACCGGCCACCTCGGTCATCATCGGGGATATATAGGCAAAAGAGGCCAATAATCCGCTAAAACCGACGGCGGTGACGATCAATGCCAGCCAGACCTGCGGCCGCTTGAAGACCGCAATCTCGTCCAGAATAGGGCTGCGCTCGGCCAGCTGTTTCGGCACCAGCGCCGCCAACCCGGCAAAGCCAATCACCCCAAGCGCTGCAATCGCCCAAAATGCGGCGCGCCAGCCGAAGTGTTGCCCCACGTAGGTGCCGAGCGGAACGCCAACCACATTCGCCAGCGTCAGGCCGGTGAACATCAAAGCGATGGCGCTGGCCTTCTTGTTGGGTGCGACCACGGTGGTGGCGACGACTGCGCCGATACCGAAAAAAGCACCGTGACAGAATGCGGACAGCACGCGGCCTAACATCAGTTGTTCAAAGGTGGCGGCCCTGGCGGAGACAAGGCTGCCGACAATAAATAACAGGATCAAAAACACCAGGGTATGTTTGCGGTTAAAGCGAGCCAGCAACAGGGTCAAGATAGGGGCGCTGATCACCACGCCTAACGCATACCCGGAAGTCAGGTAACCGGCCTGCGGAATAGTAATGTGAAGGTCGCGGGCAATATCTTGCAGCAACCCGGTAGTGACGAATTCCGTTGTGCCGATAGCAAAAGCGCTAATCGCCAACGCCAGCAAGGCAAGCGGCATCTTTACTCCTGAGAAGGGAAATAGTGTGGAGATAATCATGCCGGGCCTTGGGAAATCGCGCCATACAGGGGTTGGAATATCACTTGTGAAGTTCTGTCACAATGACAGCGAATAACTATTCCCCTTTATTTAGTTTATTCTGGCAAAACTCGATAAGAAAGTTGGCAAACATCGATATTCTTATCGGTACCGAGTTGCGGCCGGTACGAACGATTTGAATTGGGCTAATGGGTTCGTGCCACTGCGGTAATAGATTAATTAATTCACCGTTGGTGAGGTGTTTTTGTACGCTCCAGGATTCACGTAATGCAATGCCATGGCCTTGCAATGCCCAGTGGAGTAACGTCATGCCATCATCGGCGCTCATGGCTTTTTTGACCGGCACGCGCCGCACTTCGCCATTTTCGGTATTTTCCAACGTCCAGTAGGCTGAATTGTAGCCCGGATAAGCGAATACCAGGCTGTTCAAGGCTGACAGATCCTGAACATGGGTTGGCGGGGATATTTTTGCCAGGTACGAGGGGGAGCAAACCAATACCCGGTGCTGCTCAAGCACCTTGCGCGCCACCAGTTGCGAGTCTGAAAGTTGGCCGGAACGAACGGCCAGATCAATGCCCTCTGAATAGATATCCACTACCCGGTTGGCGCTATCCAGGTAGAAGCTAACCTCTGGATGTTGCCGTTTAAAACACTCAATGGCTTCGATCAGAAAATAATTATTGAAGGTGGTGGGGCTGCTGATGGCAATATTACCGGAGAGGCTTTGCCTGCCTTGTTCAGCGATGCTATAGGCTTCATGGAGGCTGCTTAGCCCTCTTTTAACACATTCGTAAATCTGCAGCCCTTCATCGGTAACGCGAATGCGACGGGTGCTGCGCTCAAATAGCGTTGCGCCCAGCGAGCTTTCAAGCCGCCTTATTTGTTTACTTACTGCTCCGGCGGTAACGTTTAATGAACGCGCCGCGCTTGAAAAATCACCGCTGTCGACCACGCGGACAAACGCCTCCAGGTCATCAAGATTTTTCATCCACTGTGTTCCTTTTTCGCGTAAGTGTTTTCCAAAATACCGCTTTCAAAACCGCTTCACGTTGACTGGAAATATAGCCTATCTCAGTTCTAATGAAATACCGGTTATTTTAGCTATCCGTACAATGCCCATAAAATAACACCCCGCCATTAATAATTTAAAAGGACGGCAAGCGTGCGCTGCCCCTAAGCCCCTTTAGCACCTATAATCGCTGCTGGATAACCGTGAATTCAGGGGTGAGTATGCCGTCCAGGGCGATAATCAAAGGGATCAAACGGCTGACGATTGTGGTCGTCACCGTTGTATTCACGTTGCTTGCGGTGCGGGTTTACGACACCCAACGCGGCCCGGCGTTGGAGCCGTGGCACACTTTTGTGCCGCACGAGTTGGCTGCCGCCGAGCTGGATAAGGCTGACTGGCAAGCGTACCTGGCCGCCGAAAACCGGGTGTTCGACGAGGTGAAGGCCAACGTCACCGACAAGCTTTCCGCCAGCGAGCGCATTCCGCTTAACCGCTATTTCGACGGCAGCCCTGTGTATCCGCCGCACTTCGCTCAGGACTGGAACCGCTCCTATGAGCTGCTGCCGCAGGGCGAACCGCGTGGCGCGGTGGTGTTGCTGCACGGCCTGACCGATTCCCCTTACAGCCTGCGGCATATCGCCGAAAACTACCGGCAGCGCGGTTTTGTGGCCGTCGGCATTCGCCTGCCGGCGCACGGTACGGTACCGGGGGCGTTGACCGATATCGAATGGCGCGATTGGTTGGCGGCGACGCGGTTGGCGGTACGCGAGGCACGCAGTAAAGTCGGGGGCGACAAGCCGCTGCATATCGTGGGCTTTTCTAACGGCGGTGCGCTGGCGATGAAATATGCGCTGGACGCGCTGGAAGACCCGAAACTGGCGGCACCGCAGCGGCTGATTCTGATTTCGCCGATGATCGGCGTCACCAGCTTTGCCCGTTTCGCCGGCATCGCCGGTTGGCCGGCGGTATTCCCGGCGTTTGCCAAAGCGGCGTGGTTAGGGGTGCTGCCGGAGTTTAATCCGTTTAAATACAACTCGTTTCCGGTGAATGGCGCGCGCCAGTCTTATCTGCTCAGCAATAGCCTGCAACAGCAAATCGCCCGTGCGGCGCGTGACGGCAAGCTGGGCGCATTGCCGCCGGTGCTGACCTTCCAGTCGGTGATGGATTCCACCGTCAGCACCCGGGCGGTGATCCGTGCCTTATACAACGAATTGCCGGCGAACGGCAGCGAACTGGTGCTGTTTGACGTCAATCGTACAATCAACTTCGGGCCGCTGCTGCGGCCAAACGCGGCGGCGGCGGTTAGCCAGTTGTTGCCCGCCCCCCCGCGCCGTTACCAGACGACGGTAATCGCCAATGCTTCACCGGAAAGCAGTGAGGCAATTGCCCGCATAACGGCCGCCGGTGAAACCACGGAAACCGTGCAGCCGCTGGGGATAACTTACCCGGCGGATATTTATTCGCTGTCGCATGTGGCATTGCCGTTCCCGGTGAGCGATTCGCTGTATGGGCGTTTCCCGGCGCAGCGCGATGAGTTCGGCATTAGCCTGGGCACTATCGCTGCGCGCGGCGAACGGTCGGTGTTGGTGGTCGATCTCGATTCGTTGATGCGTATCGCTTCCAACCCGTTCTTCCCTTACCTGCTGCAGCGCATCGACAACAAACTTTAGGCGAAGCCCAGAATGCTGAACGCATCGTCTTGCGGGTAGTAGCCGAGCAGGCGGCTGGTCTCTTCCAGCGACAGCCGCTTATAGCGGTTGTTGGAGACGCCGTGTACCACCGCATGGTGCACGCCTTCAATGCGGACGCAGCGGTCCAGCAGATCGGCGGCGTCGCGGTGGCTGAGAAAAGCGCTCATGTCACGGGCGCTTAGCTGTTCGCCAGCTTCCAGCGTGGTGAAGTTGGCGATGCGCACTGACAGCGCGGAAAGCCCTTCCTGATGGGCAAAATAGGCGGCGATGCCTTCGCCGAACGCTTTGCTGACGCCGTACAGGTTTTTCGGTTTGGGGGCGTCTTCCGGCCGTATCTGATAATCCAGCGGATAACCTTCCACCGCCTGCGCGCTGCTGGCGAATACCACGCGTTTGCAGCCTGCGTCTTTCGCCGCACGGAAAATATTGTAGGTGCCGAGGATATTGTTATCCTTCAACGAGTTGCAAAAATCGGCGTCGGGGGAGGGGTCGGCAGCCAGGTGCAGCACGGTATCGATATTGGCGCAGGCCGCACGGCAGGCTTCGAGATTGGCAATGTCGAAGCTGATCACTTCATCGCCGGGGTGCAGGCCGGTCAACAAGTTGATGTCCTTTTCCGCCAGCCGCAGTTGATAGCGATCGCCCACCGATTGACGGAATGCCGTGGCGACCCGCCCGCCCGCGCCGGTAATCAAAATTCGTCCAAACTCAGTACGCAATGTCATGATCGCAACTGTCCATAAAGTAAATTTCGCGGTGATCAGTAATAATCCCCCGCGTGACTTTTGTCCAGCATTCAATTAGCTATTCTGATGTTTCACGTTGCCGTCGGGCATTTTTTTCCGATGAGATCGCTCAGGAACGTCATGACCGTGCGGATGGCGGTGGAACGCGCCAGATCGGGGTAGGTGACCAGCCATAACTCGCGCGTGGGCGGCGCGATCGGCGTCGGCAGGGCAACCAGCACCGGGTCGTCATCAGCGACAAACGTCGGCAATACCACCGCACCTAGCCCCGATCGTGCGGCTTCTTGCAGAGAGAACAGATCGCTGGCCTGAAACACTACCGGGCGGCCCTGCAACAGCTGTTGCAACCACTGCTGGTGAGGTTGGTTGCTGTAGTGATGGTCGTAGGCGATAAAGGCCCGCGCCGCTTCCGGCAGGGCTGCGTGCTGCGGCGTAGCGTACAACCTGTAGCGCATCATGCCGATGCGCTGCACCAGCAAATCCGGCTGCTGTGGCCGCACCATGCGCACCGCCACTTCGGCGTCGCCGCGATCCAGTTCGGCGATGGAGGCTTCGCCGGAGAGTATCAGCGTAATATGCGGAAAAGCCTGGTGAAACTCGGCGATATGGGGTGCGATGACCCGTGCGGCGATCGACGGCGGCGCGCTGATACGCACCTGGGCCTGCGGCGTTTCACCGGCGCTGCGGGCATGGCGAGCAATGGCGTGACTTTGATTTTCGATCTCTGCCGCCAGCCCGCCCACCCTTTGGCCGTCCGGGGTCAGCGGTGTGCTGCGCGGCAATCGGAGGATCAGCCGCAGCCCGAGCGCCTTCTCCAGCGCCGCCACCCGCCGGCCGACCGTCGCGTGGTCACAGCCCAATTCCCTTGCTGCCGCCGACAATGAACCGGTGCGTGCCAGCACCACAAAGTGTTTTAAATCCTGCCAATCGAACATCAGTGAATTCCTGCACAGCATTGCCGCGATTTTATGGAATATTCACACAGAGTGGGTTGTGATTCAATGCCGTAATCTCTTCAACTAAATTGAATTATTCAATTAGGATATCTTATGGATTTGCAGTTACGGGATCGTATCGCGCTGGTCACCGGCGCCAGCGAAGGCATTGGTGCCGGTATGGTTCGGGTTCTGGCGGCGCAGGGGGTCACCGTGGTGGCGACCGCCCGCCGTGAGGAACGTTTGCTGGCTCTGGCCGATGAGATTGAACGAAGCGGCGGCACGCGGCCCTATGCGATCGCGGCGGACATCACCGACGCGGCGGCGCTCGACAGCCTGCTGGCGCAGGCGGCACGCCTGGCCGGGACGATTGATATCCTGATTAATGCGGTCGGCGGCGCTCGTCCGACCGCGTTGAGCGAAGGTGACGCCGGTTGGGAAGAGGCCTTTGCCTTGAACTTTACGCCGGCCCGCCGGGTGACCCACGCGCTGTTGCCCGGCATGCAAGCGCAAGGCTGGGGGCGAATCATCAACATCAGCGGCTCGATGGAACCGCGCAGCCTGAATGCCGCCACCGCCGCCAAGGGCGCGCTGCACCTGTGGGCCAAGGGGCTGGCAAGCGAGCTGGCGGCGCAGGGCATTACCGTCAATACGCTGCAACCCGGGCGGATTAACAGCGAGCAGGTGCGCGAAAAACTTCACCCGACCGAGGCCGCACGCCAGGCGTTCATCAAGCAGAATATCCCGATCGGCTATTTTGGCGAGCCGGAGGACATGGCTTATCTGGCGGCGTTTCTTTGTTCCCCGCTGGCGCGCTATATCACCGGCGCCGTGATCCCGGTAGATGGCGGCATGCACTATTTTGCCCATTGAGGCCGTTTTGCATGCCGGATCACAGTTCTACTCTTTGCTGCCGGAAAGCCTTGCCGTGGCAAAAAGCCGGGTGTTAACGTCATAGCTCAGCCGATTTAGGGTTGTCACTGCTCCGGCAGGCAAAACCTAAACCTCATGCTTCTGTTCCCCTTTTGCGGGTGCAGGGCCATGAGGTTTAGGTTTTTTTTTGCGCTGAATTCCGTCACGGCGATTGGCCATCGCTGCGCAGGAGCGGCAGAACATCGATTGTAAGGATAACACTATGAAATATGACACATTAGCCAGTGAGATTTTGGCCGGCGTCGGTGGCCGCGACAACGTGAAAAGCCTGGTGCATTGCGCCACTCGCTTGCGCTTTAAGCTGCGCGATCGCCAGCGCGCCGATGCCGCGGCGCTGAAAGAAAATCCCGGCGTCATCATGGTGGTGGAGAGCGGTGGGCAGTTCCAGGTGGTGGTGGGTAACCACGTGGCGGAAGTCTATAACGCGGTCAATCAGGCCGCCGGTCTGGGCGATGGCACGGCGGCGGATGACGCGGGCGATGGCAAGAAGGAAAACCTGTTCAGCCGCTTTATCGATGTGGTGTCAGGCATTTTTACCCCGCTGCTGGGGGTGATGGCCGCTTCGGGGATCCTGAAAGGTTTTCTGGCGCTGAGCCTGGCCTGCAACTGGCTGTCGGGGGAGGGCGGCACCTATAAGATGTTGTTTGCCGCCAGCGACTCGCTGTTCTACTTCCTGCCGATCATGCTGGGCTATACCGCCGGGAAAAAGTTCGGCGGCAATCCGTTCGTTACCATGGCGATCGGCGGCGCGCTGACCCACCCGCTGATGATGGCGGCGTTTGAAGCCGCGCAGCAGCCAGGCGCAGTGCGCGAGTATTTCTTCGGCATCCCGATGACCTTCATCAATTACAGCTCGTCGGTGATCCCGATTATTTTCGCCGCCTGGGTTTCATGCCGGCTGGAGCCGTTGTTTAACCGGGTGATCCACAGCGCGCTGCGCAACTTCATTACGCCGCTGTTGTGCCTGGCGATCACCGTGCCGCTGACCTTTTTGCTGATCGGCCCGGCGGCAACTTGGCTCAGCCACCTGCTGGCCAACGGTTATCAAAGTATCTATGCCTTTAACCCGATCGTTGCCGGCGCCTTTATGGGGGCGATGTGGCAGGTGTGCGTGATCTTCGGCCTGCATTGGGGGCTGGTGCCGTTGATGATCAATAACCTGAGCGTGCTCGGCCGCGACACCATGGTGCCGCTGCTGTTGCCGGCGGTCATGGGGCAGGTGGGCGCCACGCTGGGCGTGATGCTGCGTACCCGCGACGCCAAACTGCGGGCGCTGGCTGGGTCCGCCATCGGCGCCGGGGTGTTTGGCATTACCGAGCCTGCGGTCTACGGCGTGACCTTGCCGAATAAACGGCCCTTTATCTTTGGTTGCATCGGCGGTGCGCTCGGCGGCGCGGTGATCGGCTATTTCCATACCGCCACATACTCTTTCGGTCTGGTGAGCGTCTTCACCTTTGCGCAGATTATTCCCGCCGGCGGCTTCGATGCCACGGTGTGGGGGGCGATTGGCGGCACCCTGTTGTCGTTCTGTTTCGCTGCGGTAGCCAGTTATCTGTTCGGCGTGGCGCCGGCAGAGGAGGCTGCACCACAGGAGCCGATGCCCGTCGCATCGCTGAACCGCAAGGAGATTGTCGTCAGCCCGATCGCCGGCGAGGTGATGCCGTTGGCACAGGTCAACGACGCCACCTTCGCCAGCGGGTTGCTGGGCAAGGGTGTGGCGATTGTCCCGTTGCAAGGGCGGGTAGTGTCGCCGGTGGCGGGGCGCGTGGTGTCATTGTTTAAAACCAAACACGCGATTGGCATTGAGTCGGAGGACGGGGCGGAAATCCTTATTCACGTCGGCATCGATACCGTCAAGCTCGACGGGCTGCATTTCACCGCCCACGTGCAAGAAGGGGATCGGGTCAAGCCGGGTGATCTGCTGATTGAGTTCGACCAGGCGGCGATCCACGCCGCCGGCTTTGATACCACCACGCCGATCATCGTCAGCAACAGCGATGACTACGTCGACGTGTTGGCCGGTGGCCAGGGCAGGGTGCAGGAACAGGCGCCGCTGCTGACTTTATTACGTTAACCAAGGAGAAAGCGATGAGCAGCAAATTTCCAGACCATTTTCTGTGGGGCGGCGCGGTGGCGGCAAATCAGGTGGAAGGGGCTTACCAGACTGACGGTAAAGGGCTGTCGACTTCCGATCTGCAACCGCAGGGCATTTTCGGTGCGGTGACGCCACGGGTTGACGGCGACAGCGGCATCAAGGACGTGGCGATCGACTTTTACCATCGTTACCCGCAGGACATCGCGCTGTTCGCGGAAATGGGCTTCAAGTGCCTGCGCACCTCCATTGCCTGGACGCGCATTTTCCCGCAGGGCGATGAGGAAACCCCCAACGAGGCCGGGCTGGCGTTTTACGATCGGCTGTTTGACGAAATGGCCAGGTACGGCATCCAGCCGCTGATTACGCTGTCGCACTATGAGATGCCGTACGGGCTGGCGAAAAAGTACGGCGGTTGGGGCAATCGCAAGACCATCGGCTTCTTTGAGCGCTATGCGCGTACTGTGTTTGAACGCTATAAGCACAAGGTGAAGCACTGGCTGACCTTCAATGAGATCAATATGTCGCTGCACGCGCCCTTTACCGGCGTCGGCCTGCCGGAGGGCAGCAGCAAGAGCGAGATTTATCAGGCGATTCACCATCAGTTGGTCGCCAGCGCCAAGGCAGTGAAGGCCTGCCATGAGATTGTGCCGGAAGGCAAAATCGGCAACATGCTGTTGGGCGGTATTTTGTATCCGCTGAGCTGCCGGCCGGAAGACCTGCTGGAAACCCAGCGCCAGAACCGCGACTGGCTGTTCTTTGGCGACGTGCAGGCGCGCGGTAGCTATCCGGCCTATATGAAACGCTATTTCCGTGAAAACGGCATTCAGGTCGAGATCACCGCCGAAGACCAACAGGCGCTGCGCGAGACCATCGATTTTATCTCATTCAGCTACTACATGAGCGGGTGCGTCACCACCGACGAGGCGCAAAACGAGACCGCCCGTACCAACATTCTCAACATGGTGCCGAACCCACACCTGGCCAGCTCGGAGTGGGGCTGGCAGATAGACCCGATCGGGCTGCGTTACCTGCTCAACGTGCTGTATGACCGCTATCAAAAGCCGCTGTTTATCGTGGAGAACGGGCTGGGCGCCAAGGACCGCATTGAAGCCGACGGCAGCATCAACGACGACTATCGCATCAATTATCTCAATGACCATCTGGTGCAGGTGGCGGAAGCGATTGACGACGGCGTGGAGGTGATGGGTTACACCAGCTGGGGGCCGATCGATCTGGTCAGCGCCTCTAAAGCCGAGATGTCCAAGCGCTACGGCTTTATTTATGTCGATCGCGACGATGCAGGCAACGGCAGCCTGGAGCGTCGCCGCAAAAAGAGTTTCTACTGGTATCGCGATGTGATCCAGAGCAACGGTAACAGCCTGAAAGACCACGGCTAAATCTGAATGCCCGCCCGGCGGCAATCGTCGGGCAATCACCTTTACTCACTGCTGCCAATTATGGGGAATTCTCGCCCAGGGAATGCTGTTGCCCGCAGTCAGCGTTTTATATGCGGAGAAATATAATAATGAAATATCCATTACCTCACACCGGGACACTCGCGGCACTGCTGCTGTTTTGCAGCGGCGTGCAGGCGGAAACGCTGCAAACCGGCAAAGACGTCGAAGCGCCAACTGCCCAATGGGATGGCGTGGCGCTCGGTTTCGAACCGCCTTCGCCGGGGTTGCTGGGCGATATGCTGGGGATCAGACCTATCCTCGAAGAGAGCGGCTTCCACTATAACCTCGGCTATCTCAGCCAACTGTCGTATAACGCCGGCGGCGGGTATAACCAGGATAAGCAGGCTTCGTATATCGATCAGTTCTCGTTGACCTTCAGCCAGGATTTGCAGGCGCTGACCGGCATCCCGGACGCGGCCATTGAGGGCAATATCGTCAACCGCAACCACGACAATAACCTGATGCGCGATCGTTTGCAGGATCCGCGCGCCAATCCGACCGATCTGTCGCAGGAAAGTTATGGCGGCCAGTCGATCACCCGGCTGGGCTGGCTGACCTTCAGCCGCAGTTTTCTCGATCGCCGGTTGCAGTGGCGCGTCGGCATGATGAACAAGGTGCAGGATTTCGATCAGATCATTCCCTGCGATTTCCAGACGCTGGCGCTGTGCGGCGGCAAGTCCGCCAACTCGCTGACCTGGTATAACTGGAACGTGCACTACTGGGGCACCACCCTGCAATACAAACTGACCGACGGGCTGACGTTCAAAACCGGCGTGATGGAGCAGAACCCGAACGCCACGAGCCGCGGCCATGCCTGGAGTACCACCACCAAGGGCAGCAAGGGCTTTTTACTGCCGATGGAACTGGAGCTGAAAACCAATGCGGTCAATCAGTTGCCGGGGGTGTACAACATCGGTGTCCTGTTCACCAACGCCAGGCAGCAGGATCTGTATGAAGGGGTTTCCGGTGGGGCGGGCGCGACCGATCCGAACGGGTATCGCAACCATAACCGTACCTGGTTCCTGTACAGCGGTTTTAACCAGCAAGTGACGCGCCACCGTGATGACGCCAGCCGGGGTTTGAGCCTGTTCTACAGCCTGGGGCTGGCGGATCAGCGCACCAACTATATGCACTATTCCACCTCGACCGGCATTCGCTACCACGGCCTGTTCGACGCGCGGCCGGACGACTGGCTGGGGCTGGGGGTATCTATGGTCAAGCTGAGCGATCATTATCGGGATAATCAGCGTTATATGAATCAAATCAACCAGGTTACCGATTATCAGGATCCCAACTATCGCCCGGTGCCGGGGCATTCGGTGACGGCGGAACTGTTCTATCGCTTCAACGTCACCCCTTGGTTACAGTTGCAGCCGGGTCTGCAATACTGGCATCACCCGGCGGGCGTCAGCGAAACGCAGGACGCCTGGGTGACGGCGTTGAAAACGGTGGTCACGTTCTGACGGCTACGCCGCATCGCTTTCCCGGTAACGCTGGCGCGCATGTTCGAACCAGCTTGCCGGGACGTTATGCGGCGGTAACTGGAGCCTGGTCAGCCCTTGTTCGACGATATGGCTGGCCTGCCGCCACAGCGTCGGGTCGCCTTCGGTCAGCACTTCCAGCAGCCGCTGTTTTTCAATCAGATAGGTTCGGGCAAAGTGGCTGTCGTATTCCAGCAGCGAACGGGTGTTGTCGATCAGGTCCGCCAGTTTGATGGTTTTAGCCTGCGGCGAGGCGCCAGCGCTGTGCCGCCGATCGCGGTTTTTGCGTTCAAAGCGGTTGCCGCCGCCGGTGCCGCTGACGTTGGTCAGCATGCCCACCAGTTCAGCGACCTGCGGCCCAAAGTGGCTTGCGATATCCCCGAGGGTGGTCGGCGTATCTTCCACCGTGTCATGTAGCCAGGCGGCGGCCAGCATCGCTTCGCTGTGCGGTACGCTGCTGACGATCTCCATCACCGCCTGTGGGTGCACGATATAGGGATCATTGGTGTATTTGCGGCGCTGATCGATCGCCGCATGCGCTTTGGTGGCGTAGCGGCGCGCACGTTCTACCAGTGTGGTTGTCATATCCTTTCCCTCCGCACAGCACCCTGCTGTGGCATCCCCTGCATTAAAAAATGTAGCACATCGCGTAAAAAATAGTTTGCGATTGCATCGCGCACTATCTATATTTACCTCATGAAAACCAAAGACACCGAACAACCCACTGCGAAAAACCTGCTGCTGCTTGACCAGCAGATGTGTTTTGCCCTGTACTCCGCCAACCTGGCGTTGAACAAGGTGTATCGTAAACTGCTGAGCCAACTCGAACTCACCTATCCGCAATACCTGGTGATGCTGGTGCTGTGGGAGCGGGATGAAATTACGGTCTCGGACATCGGTGAACGGCTGTTTCTCGATTCCGCCACCCTGACGCCGCTGCTGAAGCGGCTTGAGACCGCCGGTCTGCTGGTGCGTTATCGCGCCACTATCGATGAGCGGCAGGTGATCATCGCCTTAACCGAAAACGGCCGCGCGCTGCGTGAAAAAGCGCAGGCGGTGCCGGAAGCGGTGATGTGCGCCACCGATTGCAGCCTCGATGAAATAGTGAATATCAAGCAGCAGTTGGAAAAGCTGCGCGGCAAGCTGATCGACCAGATTTGATGGCCAGTGCCAGAAGCACGATCGCCGATCGTGCACTACACTGAGTTAAGCGCACAATATAAGTAGTGTACGATTTAATCGTGAAAGATAGAGCAGTGACGGCGTTCAGCCTACTGAAGCCGATGTCATACCTCCAACCCAGAAATAAGGAACGATTTATGTCCATTGAAAAAGTTGTTTACCGCGCTCATGCAACCGCCACCGGTGGCCGCGATGGTCGTGCGACCTCATCCGATGGCGTGCTGGATGTGAAACTGGGCGTGCCGAAAGAAATGGGCGGCGCGGGCGGTGAAGTCACCAACCCGGAACAGCTGTTTGCCGCCGGTTATTCGGCCTGCTTCCTTGGCGCGCTGAAGTTTGTCGCGGCGAAAGAAAAAGTGAAGATCCCGGCCGAGGCCAAAATCGACGGTACCGTCGGTATCGGTGAAATCCCCAACGGGTTCGGCATCGAAGTGCAACTGGATATCACCCTGCCGGGCATTGAACGCAGCGTAGCCGAAGACCTGGTGAAAAAAGCCCATGTGGTGTGCCCATACTCCAACGCCACCCGCGGCAATATTGATGTAACTCTTAACGTTAAATAACGTTTTCGCCGACACCACGGAAAAAATGGAGGGGTAACCCTCCATTTTCCCTTCTGCCCCGCATTTATCGTCATCACAAAAAACGGCAAAAAATGCCTGCTTTTTGAGAATTCACTTGATTATTACCCCCAAAATAGCGCTTATTGCCGATCGGCTGAACCTGCAGCCGCATCCAATGTCTGACTGATTCAGAACTGTTAAAGCTCCGGAGCCACCGCGTTACATGAACAAAGTTAAATCGCTATCACAGCAGAATTTATCGTTATTGTTAGCGATTTATATCGGCATCTTTTTGAACCTTTCCGTTTTTTATCGTCGTTTTGATTCGTTTTCGCACGGTATTCAGGGCATTAAGGTTATCTCTGCGGTCACTGAAGTTATCGCTATCGTTCTGTTCACCTTCTTCGTCATGCGGCTGATATCGCTGGGCGGCCGGCTGTTTTACCGCATTATCGCTTCGCTATTGGTGCTGATTTCCGTTGCCGCCAGCTATTACATGACGTTCTTCAACGTGGTGATTGGCTACGGCATCGTCGTCTCGGTGATGACCACGGATATCGACCTGTCGAAAGAAGTGGTCGGGATGCATTTCGTCCTGTGGATGGCGGTGCTCAGCGCATTGCCGCTGCTGTGCATCTGGAAAAACAACCTGCGCTATACGCTGATCGAACAGCTGAAAACTCCCGGGCACCGGGTGAAACCGCTGATGGTGCTGGTGGCGGTGGTGGCGTTGGTCTGGCTGCCGCTGCGCATGCTGGACAAAGAGCAAAGCGCACAGGAAAAAATCACTAACGTCGATCTGCCAAGCTACGGCGGCGTGGTGGCGCATTCCTACCTGCCATCCAACTGGATCTCGGCGCTGGGGCTGTTTGCCTATACCCGCTACGACGAAAGCCTGGATCAGGCCAACTTGTTCGATCCGGCCAAGAATTTTACCTATGTGCCGCCGGCGGATATCGATGACACCTACGTGGTATTCATCATTGGTGAGACCACGCGTTGGGATCACATGGGCATTCTCGGCTATGACCGTGATACCACGCCAAGGCTGTCGCAGGAAAAAAACCTGGTGGCGTTCCGCGGTGAATCCTGCGATACCGCGACCAAGCTGTCGCTGCGTTGCATGTTCGTGCGCGAAGGCGGCACGTCGGACAATCCGCAGCGCACGCTGAAAGAACAAAACGTGTTCGCGGTGCTGAAAAACCTGGGCTTCACCTCCGAGCTGTTCGCCATGCAGAGCGAGGTCTGGTTCTACAACAATACCGAAGTGGACAACTATTCGTTCCGCGAGATGATCGCCTCCGAGAAACGCAACGACGGCAAATCGGTCGACGACATGCTGCTGGTGGACGAAATGAAAGAGTCGCTGTCGCGTTACCCGAAAGGCAAGCATATGGTGATCTTGCACACCAAAGGCTCGCATTATCTCTATTCGCAGCGTTATCCGCGCAGCTACGCGCGCTATCAGCCGGAGTGCATCGGCGTTGACGACTTCTGTTCCAAAGATCAGCTGGTTAACGCCTTCGATAACTCGGTGCTGTATACCGACAGCTTTATCGCCAATGTGATCGACCAGGTGCGCGATAAGAAGGCGATTGTGTTCTATTCGTCCGATCACGGCGAGTCGATAGGCGAGAATTCACACCTGCACGGTACGCCGCGCGAAATGGCGCCGCCGGAGCAATTCCGCGTGCCGATGATGGTATGGACCTCCGACAAGTTCCTGGAAGACCCGCAGCACCGCAGCGCGTTTGAGCAACTGCAGGCGCAGCAGCGTATCGGCAAGACTCACCGTCACGTCGAGCTGTTTGATACCATTCTCGGTTGCCTCGGTTACACCTCGCCGGATGGCGGCATCGTGGATAAAAACAACTGGTGCAACATCCCGCAGGAAAAAGCGGCGGCGACCCCGCTGTAACATCTCCATGCCGGGCGCGGCTGCGCCCGGCGTTAATATCCCCATCATACTTGAAGCTGCATCTGTGTTGGCTGTGCCCGTGTACCCCAGTCACGTAGTTTACTAAGCTCCTGGGGATGAACGGTCTTGCCGCCTTGATGCAACTCCAATTATTTGGGGATACATGTCCCCCTCTTCAATTCATCCGGCTCAGGCTTGCGGTATACTTGCGCACTTTCCCCCTCGGACCGGAGATTTCCATGACCCTGCGCGTGGCGTTTATTGACGATCATGACATTGTGCGATCGGGCTTTGTACAACTGCTGTCGCTGGAGGCGGATATTCAGGTGGTCGGGGAGTTCAGCAGCGCGGCTCAGGCGCGCGCCGGCTTGCCGGGCCTGGAGGCGGAAATCTGCATCTGCGACATTTCGATGCCGGACGGCAGCGGATTGGACCTGCTGGCGGACATTCCCTCAGGGATCCGGGTTGTGATGCTGTCGATGCATGACAATCCGGCGCTGGTGGAGCTGGCATTGGAGCGCGGCGCCTGCGGTTTTTTGTCTAAGCGCTGCAAGCCGGAGGATTTGATCACCGCAGTGCGCACCGTCGCCAGCGGTGGCGTGTATCTGATGCCGGAAATCGCCCAACAGTTGGCGCGGGTGAAGGTCGATCCGCTTACCCGCCGCGAACGCGAAATCGCGCTGCTGCTGGCGCAGGGGCAGGAAGTGCGGGAGATCGCCGTTGTGCTGGGGTTGTCGCCGAAAACGGTGCATGTGCATCGCGCCAATTTGTTCGCCAAGCTGGGCATCAATAACAACGTTGAGCTGGCCAAGCGGATGCTGAACCTGTGATGCAACGCCTGATCACCCAATTGGCGCTGTTCTTTATCTATGCCACCAGCGCCTTTTGCCTGTGGGGCATAGGTACGGCGTTGATCGACCCGCCGTGGCAGGCGCTGTTGCTGTTCCCGTTTGGTCTGCGGATGGGCATTTTGCTGCAAAGCCCTTACCGTTTCTGGCCAGGGATTTTGCTGGCCGATCTGCTGCTGATGGTGCTGCTGGCGGATCAGTTCGGCTATGGCCCGGCGCTGTGGGCTTCGGTTGTGGTGCTGGCGCTGACGGTGCTGCTCAGCCTGCTGGCTTCCCCCTGGTTGTTGCGCCATCAGCAAAGCGACAGTGAATGGCAATGGCCGCTGCTGCAGGGCGCGGTGGTGGCGGCGGCGGCCTTGTTGCAGGCCATGGTGTGGCAACTGGTGAACGGTGAGGGCGCGCGTGCGCTGCTGCTTGGCCTGGCGGGCGGTTTCACCATTGCGCCGACCTGCCTGCTACTGTGGCATTATCTGGCGCGACAAATCTGGGTGCCGCTCGAGCCGGGCCTGATCCATAAACCGGTGACGCTGCGTTTGCGCCATCTGGCCAGCTATCTGCTGCTGTTTGCGCTCAGCATCTGGTTGCAGCAGCAGGTGAACGCCGCCGAGCTGCGCCGTTTCGCGCCGTTCTGCCTGGCTATTCCGATTGTCTTTATGTCCTACCGTTATGGCTGGCAGGGCGCGCTGCTGGCGACGCTGCTCAACGGCGTGGTGCTGGTGGCCAACGAGCCGCCGCAACCGGAATCACACCGCGATCTGCTGCTGTCGCTGCTGGCTCAGAGCCTGACCGGCCTGTTGCTCGGTGCGGGCATCCAGCGCCAGCGCGAACTGAACCAGCAACTGCGGTTGCGGCTGACGGAAAACCGTCAACTGGCGCGCGCGCTGGTCACCGCAGAGGAACAGACCCGGCGTGAGGTGGCGCGAGAGCTGCACGACGAGGTCGGCCAGACCATCACCGTCATCCGCACTCAGGCCAGTATCGTTAAACGCCTGGCGCCGCAGCCGCAGGTGATTGGCTGCGCCGAAGTCATAGATACGCTGGCGCTGCGGGTCTATGACGGCGTGCATGACGTGCTGACCCAATTGTGGCCAGCGGCGTTGAATAACCTGCCGTTGTCGGCGGCGGTGGCGGCGATGCTGCGTGAATCGCTGCCGCAGGATGCTTCGCTGGTGAGCGTGATGCAGTGGCAGGTGCCGGATGAGTTGCTGGACGAGACGCTGAAGATCACGCTGTATCGGGTGTGCCAGGAGGGGGTGACCAACGTCTGCCGCCACGCGGCCGCCAGCCGGATTGAGCTGGATGCGCGTCTTCGTCGTCGCAAAGGGCGGCCGCCGCAAATCCTGCTGACCATCCGCGATAACGGCGTGGGTATCGATCTGGCCAGCCACGAGCCGGGCTATGGTCTGCGCGGCATGCAGGAGCGCATCAGCGCGCTGGGTGGCCGGCTGCGGCTGACGTCAGAACAGGGCACCTGTTTGAATGTGATCTTACCCACAGTTTCACTGACAGAGGGGCAAAACTAGGAAATACTCCTAGCCGCGTCGGGAATCCGGCGTAAGCCATTCGCACGCGCGCGCAGCATGATAGCGGCACTTTCCCCTTCTTCTGAGGTTTCACATGTGGTCTTTCCTTAAAAGCCGCCAGGATGTGCCGCAGGTCACCGATCAAAAACAGATCGATGCCAGCTATAAATATTGGCGTATCCAACTGATGTGGACGATGTACATCGGCTATGCCGCGTTTTACTTCACGCGCAAAAGCTTCAACTTCATCATGCCGGCAATGCTGAGCGATCTTGGCCTGACGATGTCCGATGTCGGCATCCTCGGCACGCTGTTTTACATTACCTACGGCTGTTCGAAGTTTATCTCCGGTATGATCAGCGATCGCTCCAACCCGCGCTATTTCATGGGCCTGGGCCTGATCATGACCGGGATACTCAACATCTTCTTCGGCCTCAGCTCTTCGCTGATGATGCTGGGCACGTTGTGGATCCTCAATGCCTTCTTCCAGGGCTGGGGCTGGCCGCCATGCTCCAAAATCCTCACCAGTTGGTACTCGCGCTCCGAGCGCGGCAGTTGGTGGGCTATCTGGAACACCTCGCACAACTTTGGCGGCGCGCTGATCCCGCTGCTGGTCGGCTTTATCTCGCTGCACTTCAGCTGGCGCTACGGCATGATCATTCCGGGCATCATCGGTGTGGCGCTGGGCCTGCTGATGTGCTGGCGCCTGCGTGACAAGCCGTCCACCATGGGCCTGCCGAGCGTCGGCAAATGGCGCAACGACGCCATGGAGCTGGTGCAAGAATCGGAAGGCCAGGGTCTGACCAACCGGGAAATCATCAAGCGCTATGTGCTGACCAACAAGTACATCTGGCTGCTGGCGGTGTCTTACGTGCTGGTGTACATCGTGCGTACCGCGATCAACGACTGGGGCAACCTGTACCTGACGCAGGAAAAAGGCTATACGCTGATGACCGCCAACTCGGCGATATCGCTGTTCGAAGTGGGCGGATTTATCGGCTCGCTGGTGGCGGGCTGGGGCTCTGACAAGCTGTTCCGCGGCAATCGTGGGCCCATGAACCTGATCTTCGCCATCGGTATTTTCCTGTCGGTTGCGGCGCTGTGGATCATGCCGGGCGTCACTTTCCTGTTGCAGGCTGCCTGCTTCTTTGCCATCGGTTTCTTCATCTTTGGCCCGCAGATGCTGATCGGCATGGCGGCGGCGGAATGTTCGCACAAGGATGCCGCCGGTGCGGCGACCGGTTTTGTCGGCCTGTTCGCTTACCTTGGCGCGGCGCTGTCCGGTTATCCGATCGCCCGGGTGATGGAAATCTGGCACTGGAACGGTTTCTTCGTGGTGATTTCCATCGCCGCCTGCCTGTCCGCGCTGTTCCTGTTGCCGTTCCTGCGCGCCCAGTCGCCGGCGCTGAATACCGCCAAGGCATAACGTAAAAGCGCTGCACAGGCTCTGGTGCAGCGCTTTATGCCGTTTTTATCGCCACTTGACGGGCGCGGTTGAAAAAGTCATTGACGCCTATGATGACCGGCAGTAACATGCGCCCCCATCGGCGAGTAGCGCAGCTTGGTAGCGCAACTGGTTTGGGACCAGTGGGTCGGAGGTTCGAATCCTCTCTCGCCGACCACATTTAAGAAACCTGCTTTTCAAGCAGGTTTTTTTTCGTCTGTCGCTCAAGAGGATGAGAACCTCCGAAGGAGGTTTGAGCCGAGCGCAGCGAGACCACGTTGCTTTAGCAACGGCCCGCAGGGCAAGCATCAAAGATGCGCGTAATCCTCTCTCGCCGACCACATTTAAGAAACCTGCTTTTCAAGCAGGTTTTTTTTCGCCTGGAGTTTGTGTTTTGCCCCCAGCGTCCAGAACTCACATATCCCGATGAAAAACATTTATCCTTTCTCACTAATTAATTCACTCTCCTTATTTCTACCTATTCCCTTTATTCATATTTAAATAAATTCACCGTTGCCCAATAAAACCCGGTTGATAGCGCTATTGTATTGTCGGCGGTTTTATCTATAGTCTGAGTACATACAGCGGGATTAATTAATTCCTGTTGTGTGGCAAGATATTTAATATTTTTTACTTTAATCGGCCAGGATTATTGCGGAATTATTTTGCTCCGGCAATAGGCGGCCGTCATTAACTCTTTTACGTTTATCCTCTCGGAATAAAGGAATCAGTTATGCGCAAATTTAATAAACCGCTGTTGGCGTTGCTGATCGGCAGCACGCTGTGTTCTGCGGCGCAGGCCGCTACGCCGGGCAAGCCCACGCTGGCCTGGGGCAATACCAAGTTCGCCATTGTCGAGGTTGATCAGGCGGCGACGGCTTATAATAATCTGGTAAAATTAAAAACCGCCGCGGATGTTTCCGTTTCATGGAATTTATGGAATGGCGATACCGGCACCACGGCAAAAGTGTTATTAAACGGCAAGGAAGTCTGGAGCGGTGCCTCAACCGGCGCATCGGGCACGGCAAACTTTAAGGTGAATAAGGGCGGCCGTTATCAAATGCAGGTGGCATTATGTAATGCCGAGGGCTGCACCGCCAGCGACGCGACAGAAATTGTGGTGGCGGATACCGACGGCAGCCATTTAGCGCCGTTAAAAGAACCGTTACTGGAAAAAAATAAACCTTATAAACAAGACTCCGGCAAAGTCGTCGGTTCTTATTTCGTTGAATGGGGCGTTTATAACCGTAACTTCACCGTCGATAAAATTCCGGCGCAGAACCTGACGCACCTGCTGTACGGCTTTATCCCGGTCTGCGGCGGTGACGGCATTAACGACAGTCTCAAAGAGATCGAAGGCAGTTTCCAGGCGCTGCAACGTTCCTGCCAGGGCCGTGAAGACTTCAAGGTGTCGATCCACGATCCGTTCGCCGCGCTGCAGAAAGGGCAAAAGGGCGTCACCGCCTGGGATGACCCCTACAAAGGCAACTTCGGTCAGTTGATGGCGCTCAAACAGGCGCGTCCCGATCTGAAAATCCTGCCGTCTATCGGCGGCTGGACGCTGTCCGACCCGTTCTTCTTTATGGGCGATAAGGTGAAGCGCGATCGCTTCGTCGGTTCGGTGAAAGAGTTCCTGCAGACCTGGAAGTTCTTTGACGGGGTGGATATCGACTGGGAATTCCCGGGCGGGCAGGGTGCTAACCCGAAACTGGGCAGCGCGCAGGACGGGGCGACCTATGTGCAGTTGATGAAAGATCTGCGTGCCATGCTGGATCAGCTTTCGGCGGAAACCGGCCGCAAGTATGAGCTGACCTCCGCCATCAGCGCCGGTAAGGACAAGATCGACAAAGTGGATTACAACACCGCACAGAACTCGATGGACCACATCTTCCTGATGAGCTACGACTTCTATGGCGCTTTTGATCTGAAAAATCTGGGCCACCAGACCGCGCTGAAAGCGCCGGCCTGGAAACCGGACACGGCTTATACCACGGTTAACGGCGTCAATGCGTTGCTGGCGCAGGGCGTGAAGCCGGGCAAAATTGTGGTGGGTGCGGCCAAGTACGGCCGTGGCTGGACCGGCGTGAGCGGTTACCAGAACAACAATCCGTTTACCGGCACCGCCACCGGGCCGGTGAAAGGCACCTGGGAAAATGGCATCGTGGATTACCGTCAGATCGCCAACGAGTTTATGAGTGGCGAATGGCAGTACAACTATGACGCCACCGCAGAAGCGCCTTATGTGTTCAAGCCGTCTACCGGCGACCTGATCACCTTCGACGATCCGCGCTCGGTGCAGGCGAAAGGCAAGTATGTGCTGGATAAGCAGTTGGGGGGCTTGTTCTCTTGGGAAATTGACGCCGACAACGGGGATATTCTGAACAATATGAATACCAGCCTGGGCAATAGCGCCGGCGCGCAATAATTCGGTTGTAGCACGTCGCCGGGGGATATCCTTTCGCCCCCGGCTTTTTCACAGACGAAAGTTTTTTTACGCTGCACAGTTTGTGGTGCCATAGAGCTCAAAAAGGACAGCTCCGCCTCACCCTTTCGAGTAAGGAATCAGCATTTCGTCCTGTTTTTAACGCAGATAACAAAAATAACCGTTCAGATATTCATCATTCAGCAACAAACTTTTTTAGTTTTTTCTCGGAGTTAAATGCCAATAACTTTAAACATAGTAGCCTAACGAGCTAAAAATGACCGTATAGCATAATTTTTAATGCTGCAACTGTTAAAAAAAGGTTTTTTTTATGTTTGTTTGCTGTTTCTCACAGTCTGCGTAAATCCCCACTGGTTATATTGACGACACCCCAAACAGTTGGCAATTTGGTAGTCTCAGGGGTAAGAGCTAGAGTTGTTTGAGTGAATTCCACGCGCTCAGACGCCCCGCCGGGGTACGTTCCCCCGGCCTCTCACGCGCGATTATCCCTTCTGCCTTCGGGCGCTGACTGCACAGGCCGTGCAATAAAAAATATAGGGTCTGGCAGTAATACACACATCACATCACATAACGGAGCACAGCGATGACAAGTTCCTTGGGAAAAACAGGGATTCTGAAATTCGGGATTGGGCTGATTGCGTTGACCGTAGCGGCCAGCGTACAAGCCAAAACGTTGGTTTACTGTTCTGAAGGGTCCCCGGAAGGGTTCAACCCGCAGCTGTTCACCTCGGGTACCACCTATGATGCCAGCTCGGTGCCCATCTATAACCGTTTGGTCGAATTCAAAATCGGCACCACCGAACTGGAGCCGGGCCTGGCCGAAAAATGGGACGTCAGCGAAGACGGCAAAATCTACACTTTCCACCTGCGTAAAGGCGTGAAGTGGCAGAGCAACAAAGACTTCAAACCGACCCGCGATTTTAACGCCGACGACGTGGTGTTCTCGTTCGAACGTCAGCTGGACGCGAACAATGCCTATCATAAAGTCTCCGGCGGCAGCTATGAGTACTTTGAAGGCATGGACATGCCGAAGTTGATCGCCAAAATCGAAAAAGTGGACGATAACACCGTGCGCTTCGTGCTGAACCGTCCGGAGTCGCCGTTCCTGGCCGATCTGGGCATGGACTTCGCGTCCATCCTGTCAGCCGAATACGCCGACAACATGATGAAAGCCGGCACGCCGGAAAAAGTGGACCTGAACCCGGTCGGTACCGGCCCGTTCCAGCTGCTGCAATACCAGAAAGACTCCAAAATCCTGTACAAGGCATTTGACGGTTACTGGGGCACCAAGCCGAAGATCGACCGTTTAGTCTTCTCCATTACGCCTGACGCTTCCGTGCGTTACGCCAAGCTGCAGAAAAACGAGTGCCAGGTGATGCCTTTCCCGAACCCGGCCGATATCGCTCGTATGAAGCAGGACAAAACCATCAACCTGATGGAAAAACCGGGGCTGAACGTCGGTTATCTGTCGTTCAACGTCGAGAAAAAACCGCTGGATAACCTGAAAGTGCGTCAGGCGCTGACCCTGGCGGTCAACAAGCAGGCGATCATCGACGCGGTGTATCAGGGGGCGGGCCAGGCGGCCAAGAACCTGATCCCACCGACCATGTGGGGCTATAACGACGCGGTGAAGGATTACACTTACGATCCGGTCAAGGCCAAAGAACTGCTGAAAGAAGCCGGTATGGCTGACGGTTTCGCCATCGATCTGTGGGCGATGCCGGTACAGCGTCCGTATAACCCGAACGCGCGTCGCATGGCGGAAATGATCCAGAACGACTGGGCGAAAATCGGCGTGAAAGCCAAAATCGTGACCTATGAGTGGGGTGAATACCTCAAGCGCGCCAAGGCGGGCGAACATCAGACGGTGATGATGGGCTGGACCGGCGACAACGGGGATCCGGATAACTTCTTCGCCACGCTGTTCAGCTGCGCCGCAGCGAAAGACGGCTCCAACTACTCCCGCTGGTGCTATAAGCCGTTTGAAGATCTGATTCAACCGGCGCGCGCTGAACCAAACCACGACAAACGCGTAGAACTGTACAAACAGGCTCAGGTCGTGATGCACGATCAGGCTCCGGCGCTGATTGTTGCCCACTCCACCGTTTATGAGCCCGTGCGTAAAGAAGTGAAAGGCTACGTCGTGGATCCGCTTGGCAAGCATCACTTTGAGAACGTCTCTCTAGATTGATTCTGGCTTTTCGGCCGGGGTGCACAAAAGGACTTGGCAGGGGCGCAACAGGTTGCGCTTCTGCTGAGTCGTCCCCGGCGTATGGCATCAGGGTTGTTCAAAGTGTGTGAGCTTTAATAAGCCTGGCGGACGATGAGCTGCCGGGCATTGATACAGAGAGTTCGGGATATGTTGCAGTTCATACTCCGACGTTTGGGGTTAGTTATCCCAACGTTTATCGGCATAACTTTGCTGACTTTTGCATTCGTCCATATGATCCCCGGTGACCCGGTGACCATCATGGCCGGGGAACGCGGGATCTCCGCAGAACGCCATGCGCAGTTGATGGCGGAAATGGGGCTGGATAAGCCGCTCTATCAACAATACTTCCATTACGTATCCAACGTGCTGCATGGCGATTTGGGTACCTCCCTCAAAAGCCGCATCTCGGTGTGGGAAGAGTTTGTTCCACGCTTTAAAGCCACGCTGGAGCTCGGTTTCTGCGCGATGATCTTCGCCGTGCTGGTGGGCATTCCGGTAGGGGTGCTGGCGGCGGTCCGGCGGGGGTCGATATTCGATCATACCGCGGTGGGCATTTCGTTGACCGGCTATTCGATGCCGATTTTCTGGTGGGGCATGATGCTGATCATGCTGGTGTCGGTGCAGCTAAACCTGACGCCGGTATCGGGACGCGTCAGCGATACGGTGTTCCTCGATGACAGCTTGCCGCTGACCGGCTTTATGCTGATCGATACCCTGATTTGGGGTGCGCCGGGCGACTTCACCGATGCGGTAATGCATATGATCCTGCCGGCCATCGTGCTCGGCACCATTCCGTTGGCGGTCATCGTGCGCATGACGCGCTCCTCGATGCTGGAAGTGCTGGGCGAAGATTACATCCGCACCGCACGCGCCAAGGGCGTGAGCCGTATGAGGGTGATTGTGGTGCATGCGCTGCGCAACGCGCTGTTACCGGTAGTGACGGTCATCGGCCTGCAGGTCGGCACCATGCTGGCCGGCGCCATTCTGACCGAAACCATCTTCTCCTGGCCGGGCCTGGGGCGTTGGCTGATGGACGCGCTGCAACGCCGCGACTACCCGGTCGTTCAGGGCGGCGTGTTGTTGGTCGCCTGTATGATTATTCTGGTTAACCTGCTGGTAGACGTGCTCTACGGCGTGGTCAACCCGCGTATTCGCCACAAGAAATAAGGGGCGCTCTAATGTCTCAAGTCACTGAGCCTGTTGTTAAAGGTGCGCCGAAGCCCATGAGCCCGTTCCAGGAGTTCTGGCACTATTTCAAGCGCAACAAAGGGGCCGTTGTCGGCCTGGTTTATATCGTTTTGATGTTTGTGATTGCTATTGGCGCCGGCGTACTGGCACCGCATGCCCCGGCGGATCAGTTCCGCGACGCGCTGCTCAGGCCACCGGCCTGGCAGGAAGGGGGCAGTTGGCAGTATTTCCTCGGTACCGACGATGTGGGCCGAGATGTGCTGTCGCGCCTGATGTACGGCGCGCGGTTGTCATTGCTGGTCGGTTGCCTGGTGGTGGTGCTGTCGCTGATCATGGGCGTGGTGCTGGGCCTGCTGGCCGGTTACTTCGGCGGCGTGGTGGATGCCGTCATCATGCGTATCGTCGACATCATGCTGGCGCTGCCAAGCCTGCTGCTGGCGCTGGTGCTGGTGGCGATCTTCGGCCCGTCGATCGTCAACGCCTCGCTGGCGCTGACCTTCGTCGCCTTGCCGCACTATGTGCGTCTGACCCGCGCGGCGGTGCTGGTGGAAGTGAACCGCGACTACGTTACTGCCTCACGCGTGGCGGGCGCCGGTGCGATGCGCCAAATGTTCATCAACATTCTGCCAAACTGCCTGGCACCCTTGATCGTCCAGGCCTCTCTTGGCTTCTCGAACGCCATTCTGGATATGGCCGCTCTCGGCTTTCTGGGCATGGGTGCGCAACCGCCAACGCCGGAGTGGGGCACCATGCTCTCCGACGTGCTGCAGTTCGCCCAAAGCGCCTGGTGGGTCGTGACCTTCCCCGGCGTGGCGATTCTGCTGACGGTGCTTGCATTCAACCTGATGGGGGACGGCTTGCGTGATGCTCTCGACCCCAAACTCAAGCAGTAACAGAGGACGAGAGAGATGGCGTTATTAAATGTAGACAAGCTTTCGGTGCACTTCGGTGACGAAGGGACACCGTTCCGCGCGGTCGACCGTATCAGTTACAGCGTTGAGCAGGGCCAGGTGGTCGGCATCGTCGGCGAATCCGGCTCCGGCAAGTCCGTCAGCTCGCTGGCGATCATGGGATTGATCGATTTCCCCGGCAAGGTGATGGCCGAAAAACTGGAGTTTAACGGCCAGGATCTGCGCAAGATTTCCGAAAAAGAGCGCCGCCAACTGGTGGGCTCGGAAGTGGCGATGATCTTCCAGGACCCGATGACCAGCCTGAACCCGTGTTACACCGTCGGTTTCCAGATTATGGAAGCGTTGAAGGTACACCAGGGCGGTAGCCGCAGTACCCGCCGTCAGCGGGCCGTGGATCTGCTGACCCAGGTGGGCATTCCCGATCCGGCCTCGCGGCTGGACGTGTACCCGCATCAGCTTTCCGGCGGGATGAGCCAGCGCGTAATGATCGCCATGGCGATCGCCTGTCGGCCCAAGCTGCTGATTGCCGATGAACCGACCACGGCGCTCGACGTGACCATCCAGGCGCAAATTATCGAACTGCTGCTGGAGTTGCAGCAGCGCGAGAATATGGCGCTATTGCTGATCACCCACGATTTGGCGCTGGTATCCGAAGCGGCGCACCACATCATCGTGATGTACGCCGGTCAGGTGGTGGAATCCGGCAAGGCCGCAGAGATTTTCCGCGCGCCGCGTCACCCTTACACCCAGGCACTGCTGCGCGCACTGCCGGAATTCGCCGCCGACAAGGCGCGTCTGGCATCGCTGCCGGGCGTAGTGCCGGGCAAATATGACCGTCCTAACGGGTGTCTGCTCAACCCGCGCTGCCCGTACGCCAATGAGCGTTGCCGCGCCGAGGAGCCGGAACTGCGCAGCATTCCCGGCCGTCAGGTTAAATGTCACACACCGCTGGATGATGCGGGGAGGCCGACCGTATGAGCCAGAATCAACCCTTATTGCAGGCGATTAACCTGAAGAAACACTATGCGGTCAAGAAGGGGATATTTGCCCCGGAACGGCTGGTCAAGGCGCTGGACGGCGTTTCCTTCACGCTGGAGCGCGGTAAAACGCTGGCGGTGGTGGGCGAATCAGGCTGCGGCAAATCGACCCTTGGCCGCCTGCTGACGATGATCGAAGTGCCGACGGCCGGTGAACTTTACTATCAGGGGCAGGATCTGCTGAAACCGGACGTCACCGCCGAGAAGCTGCGGCGCCAGAAGATCCAGATTGTGTTCCAGAATCCTTACGGATCGCTCAACCCGCGTAAAAAGGTCGGGCAGATCCTCGAGGAACCGTTGCAGATCAACACCACGCTGACCAGCGCGGAGCGCCGTGAAAAGGCGCTGGAGATGATGGCGAAGGTCGGGCTGAAAACCGAGCATTACGATCGTTATCCGCACATGTTTTCCGGCGGCCAGCGTCAGCGCATCGCCATCGCGCGTGGGCTGATGTTGAACCCGGACGTGGTGATCGCCGATGAACCCGTGTCTGCACTCGATGTGTCGGTGCGTGCGCAGGTGCTGAACCTGATGATGGACCTGCAGCAGGATTTGGGGCTGTCTTATGTGTTCATCTCGCATGATTTGTCGGTGGTGGAGCACATTGCCGACGAGGTCATGGTGATGTATCTCGGGCGTTGCGTGGAGAAAGGCAGTAAAGACGCCATTTTCAACAACCCGCGCCATCCGTACACCCAGGCGCTGCTGTCCGCCACGCCGCGGTTGAATCCGGATATGCGCCGCGAGCGTATCAAGTTGACCGGCGAACTGCCCAGCCCGATGAACCCGCCGCCAGGCTGTGCATTCAATGCTCGCTGCCGTCGCGCCTTCGGGCCATGCACCCAGTTGCAACCGCAGCTTAAGCAATACGGCGACCAGATGGTGGCTTGTTTTGCGGTCGATCAGGATGAAAATCCTGCTGCATAACTTTGTTATCGCTGATAATTAATGAAAATGCCGGCGTTTACGCCGGCATTTTTTTGACGTTGATACTTGCGTTTATTAATTAGATTATCATTTAGATACTTTGTTTATATTAATTACGCTTATTTTACCTTAACGAAATCCTTAAGAAACGTTATCTGTATTCGGATTTTTCGCACGTTCATAATTAAACATTTATTTGATTTAAGTCTGTCTGTTTTTCCCGGCGGGATGAGAAGACTTAACGCCAATTAAATCGCATGCATTGAATTTCGCCGTGCTAATAGCCCTATAAAAAAAAGCACGCCCGAAGGCGTGCCTGAGAATTAACTGCGGGGTGGGCTGTACGCTTATTGCGGATAAGGCACCCAGTCGCCGCCGTTGAGGCGAATGTAAGGTTTACCCTGATATTGCATCACGATGGCGTTGTCATTCTCCGAGATAACCGGCGTTTGCGGCAGATTCTGAGTCAGCGCTTGCCAGTCTACGCTCGGCGCGGTGAAGGCTTTACCGTCGACCAGGCGGGATACCAGCTCTGAGAGCGCCAGATAGCTGCTCGGCGTTTTAACTTGCAGTGGGCCGCCCTGATGCGGCGCTTTCATGCCCACCAGTTTGATGCCGACCGGCGTATGGGTAATGCTCGGGCTTGGGATATCACGCAGGCCGGACATCTGCATTTTGTCCCCCACCAGCGCCGCGCCGTGTTCCGGCACAATCACCACCATCACTTTGCGCCCGGATTTTTCCAGTTGTTCCAGGAAGGCATTCAACTGGTCAAACAGCTTTTGCGCCCGCGGCTGATAATCCGCGCTCTTGTTCGAGCCGACGAAACGGTTGCCGTCATGCAACGGAATGACGTTGAAGAAGGTGGCGCTGCGGGTATCTCCGGCTTTCTGTTGTTGATCCAGCCAGCGGGTGAGCAGCTCCAGATCGTTGTAAATCGGTTCGCCGTCGAAAGAGGCCAACTCATTGCCGATCCCGGCTTGCGACATCAGCGGTGCCTGTATATCGGCCAGCTCGCGCAGATTTTTCAGGTAGTCGCCGAACACGCCCGAGTGGTCCAGCATCAGTTGCTCTTTAAAGCCCAGCTTGGCCAGATTATCAAACAGGTAGCACTGCTGGTTTGCCGCCTGATAGAGATCGTGGTGGGAGGTTTGACCGCAACTGGCGCGCAGCAGGCGGATCGCCGCCGGGCCGCTGTAGGCCGTCGCCGAGTTGAAGTTATCGAACATGATGTCCATCTTCGACCACAGCGGGTGATTCTGCAGTTTCACCGCATCCATATCGGCCCAGGCCAGCGAACAGACGTTGATCACCAGCAGGTCAAACGGCTGGGCGTCGGCGGGCAGGGTGGCCGGGAAGGCGGTGGTGCGGGCTTTTTCCTTATCGTAAAACTGATTCAGATAGGCCGTCAGGTTGGCGCTGGTCGGCGGTGCGCTGTCGGTCGGGGCGTTATCGCCGCCTGCTGCGGCCGGCGCCGTCGTTGCCGGCGTGGTGGTGGCTGCGGTGGTGTTGGCGGGCAACAGCGACACGGCCGGGCCGGCGATGGTCAGGACATTCAGCCACACCAGCGCCCCCACGGTGAAGACCGTGACACGCACCCACTGGGCCAGGAACAGGTAGGCAATCAGCATCACGAAGGCGGCGCCGATCATCTGCCAGTTGATAAAACGGGTCACCAGTTCCAGCAGGTATTGGGCGCTGAAGCCGGTCAACTGCGAACCCTGGCTGATGATGCTGTTAATGCCCGGCAGCCAGGTATCGTAATAGAACAGAGCGATACCGACAGGAATGGCGACGTAGTGTCGCCAGCGGTGCAGACGCATCGCCGGTATCGGCATCAGCAGGAACGCCATGAACACCAGGTTCGGCAGCGGGTGGAAATTCAGGTAGCCGAACCACAGCAGGCCGAATTTGGCCAGGAAGTAGTAGTTCCAGCCGCCGAGTCCGCGCCAGTAGCGCCACAGGGAGTTATCGGGTTGGGTGTTGTTTTTTGGCTTCATGGCTGTTTTTTACGCTTAATCTGAGATGAAGAACCTTCGCGCACCCACAACCCGGTGGGTTTTAAATAGCGCGGTGATAAAAACAGGTTTTGCCAATATTGACGCCAGCGCGGGAAACGGCGATGGAAGAAGTACCCCAGCGGAATAAAAATGATCGCGCACAGCAGGATCAACTGCACGATATCGTTAAGGTTCAGCATGCTTGTTCTCCTGTGCGCCGGTAGTCAGCGTGAAGGCCACCGGTTGACGGCGCTCCTGCGGGCTGTCAGCCACGGCGGCGCTCTGGCGCGGCGCGGATGGCTTGGTGGCCTGCGGCGCTAACGGAATATTGGCGCTGTGCGCCAGCCGTTTGATTTCTGAAGTAATATCTACATCCTGGTGCCATACCACCCGGTTGCTGAACGCCTCGTTCACCGGCAGGCGGAAGATAAATTTCAGCGCGGTGTCCAGATCGTTAATCCGGCAAGTGGAGAGAAACAGCACCAGCCGGCCTTGCACCACGGTCATCACGTCGCCGAAGCGGCGCAGATGACACAGGGTCATCGCCTGTTCGGCGCGCAGCCCCGGCGCAGGACGCAGCGCCACCATCACGCCTTTGCCGTCTTCCGGCAGCAGCGTGTTGTTCATCAGCGAAATGACCGCCTGGCTGAAGTCGTCCGGGCGCATATAGCCTTTCAATTGCAGCGGTCGCAAGCCGTGCAGCAGGGCGTCGATATCCGCCGGAACATGGCGTGAGAAGCGTTGCCCCTGGATGCCTTCCAGCATGGTCAGAAAACGCGACAGCGGCGCAACGTGCGGCACCGTCAGGTTGGCACCACAGGCCAGCAGCAGGCGTTCATCGCTGTAGCGCAGGCTGGCGCTCATCTCGCGCACCACGATCTTCAGCCCGTTGCCGCGGTGGCGGCGCAGGCTGTGAATTTGATGGGCCAGCACATCGATCTCATCGCTTTGGTACAGCGCAAATATCAGCGTTGCCGAGAGCGTCAGCATGCCGTGCTGAGCCAACTGCGCATTGCTTTCCAACAGTTGCCAGTTGGCCGACAGCGGCGGCGCGCCTTCAAGAATGCTTTGCTGGGCCAGGTAGAGGCCTTCGTCGCTGCGTATCGAGGTTGGCGAAGGTTGGTTGCCGTCATCGTCCCCCTGCCAGCCGTTTTCACCGGCGAACAGCGTTAGCAGCTGGTTGGCGTTGATGCCGTTTCCCGTACTCCACCAGTTAACCAGATACTGTGCGCTGTCTTGCTGCCACTGCAGGTTGGCCAGGCCGTTAAGAATACGGTGCTGGGTGCTGAGCTGCCCTTTGAGTTTGTTCACGCCGCTGCCATGGCTGAGGATCAACAGGGTGCACCCTTGCCGATGCAGCCAGTGGCCAGTGGTCCGGGCCCAGTCGCGCAACTCTTCGGTGGTGAAGGTTTGCCACAGGCTGGCGTGGGCGAGCAGGATCAATAAGCGGTTTTGCGGTTTTAAGGCGCGCATCAGGTCATCGCAGAAATGCGTCAGCGCCGCTTTTTTTTCCGGTAACTGGTACAGCGGAATTTTTTTCAGCGCGGGGGAGGCCAGCTCGGCCAGCAGTTTGTCGGGTTTATCTCCGCTGCAGATCAGCGCGACCTGGCTGGTTGCGGCCTGGGCAGCCAGGGTTTGTTGGCAGAGCAGAGCGGCATCAGTTTGACGGTCGACATTCACCCAATAGAGCCCGGGGGACTGCATCACTGACAGTTCTTCCCAAATCTGCCGAATACCTAATGAGAAAGATTGCGCCATAGGATATTTTTCTACTTTCGTTGAAAGTGTCGTTGCGGCCAACTGAGTAATGCTAGTCAGTCATCGTATCATTGGGATCAATAATAACAAATCTGACAATCTGTGTAATAATATCTGTTAGGAATCATCTTATTGGCCATGTCTTTTTTTTACGTTGCTATAGTTAATTAACATTAGCCTATTTTTAAAGGCGGCAGAATGAATAATCAATTAACGCGCTTTCAAACCGTGGCACCGTCGGAAACTCAGGATGATCTGCTGGCCCTTAGCGAGGCATTTTCTCTGCCGACATTAAGTTATGTCGATATTTCGCGTCAGGAACGATTAACGCAAATGATGACGCGCTGGCCGCTGCTGGCCGAATTGGCGCAGACAACGGGGAGCCGCTAGTTTATGCCAGTGATTGCTCTGCAGGGGCTGCGAGGCGGAATGGGCACGACGTCAGTGACGGCGGCGCTCGCCTGGGCATTACAACAGTTGGGTGAATCGGTGCTGGCGATTGATTTCGCGCCGGATAATTTATTACGCCTGCATTTTAATATGCCGTTTGGGCTGGCGCGCGGCTGGGCCCGTGCCGAGCAAGACGGCGGCGACTGGCAGCAGGGCGCGATGCGCTATTGCGAAAAGCTCGATTTTCTTCCTTTTGGCCGGCTAACGGCCACGGAACGACTGAATCTGCAATCCCCCGCCCACTGGCAAGATAGGCTGGCGCAGTTGGCCGCCGGCGGTCAATATCACTGGATCCTGCTCGACGTGCCGGCGGACGACAGCGTACTGGCGCGTCAGGCGTTGGCGCTGGCAGACAGCATCTTCATGCTGATCGCCCCGGACGCCAACTGCCAAATCCGTCTGCATCAACAGGCGTTGCCGGAAGGCTGTCACTTTCTGATTAACCAATATTTCGCGGCCAGCCAGTTGCAGCAGGATTTGCATCAGTTATGGTTGCAAACGCTGGGCGGCCTGTTGCCGGTGGCTATCCACCGCGATGAGGCGATGGCCGAGGCGATGGCGGTGAAGCAGCCGTTGGGCGAGTACCGCCCGGAAAGTCTGGCCGCCGATGAGGTGCTGACGCTGGCCAACTGGTGTCTGATCAATCTCAAGGATGCGGCACCATGAGCCGGGTGATGAGCCTGTTGCTGGTGCCGCCGGTCCATCAGGCGGTGCAGACGCGCTATCGAACCTACCGCCGTAACGGATCCTCGGCCTTTAGCGCTTTCCTTGCCACGCTGCTGGTGGCGTTGGGCTGGATTTTCCTGCGCTTTGAATCCCCGGACTGGCAGCGAGTGCGCGCCAGCCGCGCCTATTGGTTCCCGCATTTATCCTTCAGCCGCCCGCGCCCTGCGGATGGGCTGCGTTATCTGTTGCAGGGGCTGTGGCTGCTGCTGTTTCGCACCGGTCGCGCGCCGATGGGCCGTCATTATTTCGCCGGTTGGCACCGTCTGCAACTGCGTTACGCCAACTGGTTGCAAAGGCTCCCGCACCGGTTGCAGAGCGCCGGGATGGAGCAGCGTTCAGTGGAACGTCTGAGCCAGATGAACCGGCGCATGCGCCGGGTGCTGTTTATCATTGTCGGCGTACTGGCGGCGATCCTCGCCATGCTGTGCATTTCGCAACCCTTCGATTTGCCGGCGCAGTTTGTGTTTGTGGTGCTGCTGTGGGGCATTGCGATGGTGGTGCGCCGGGTACCGGGCCGTTTGCCGGGGCTGATGCTGATCGTACTGTCGTTGACCGTTTCCTGCCGCTACCTTTGGTGGCGCTACACCGCCACGCTGAACTGGGACGATCCGCTCAGCCTGATCTGCGGCCTGTTGCTGCTGGCGGCGGAAACCTATGCCTGGGTGGTGTTGGTTCTGGGCTATTTCCAGACCGTCTGGCCGCTTAACCGCCAGCCGGTGCCGCTGCCTGCCGACAGCGCGACCTGGCCGACGATCGATCTGATGGTGCCGACCTACAACGAAGATCTTGGGGTGGTGAAACCGACGATCTACGCCGCGCTGGGTATCGATTGGCCGAAAGAGAAGGTCAATATCTACCTCCTCGATGACGGCAACCGACCGGAATTCAAAGCCTTCGCCGAAGAGGTGGGGGTGAAGTATATCGCCCGGCCGACCCATGAGCATGCCAAGGCCGGTAACATCAACAATGCGTTGAAGCAGGCCACCGGCGAGTTTGTGGCGATCTTCGACTGCGACCACGTACCGACCCGCTCCTTCCTGCAATTGACCATGGGCTGGTTCTTCAAAGACAAGAAGCTGGCGATGTTGCAGACCCCGCATCACTTCTTCTCGCCGGATCCGTTTGAGCGCAACCTCGGGCGTTTCCGCCAGACCCCGAACGAAGGCACGCTGTTCTACGGCCTGGTGCAGGACGGCAACGATATGTGGGATGCGACCTTCTTTTGCGGCTCTTGCGCCATCCTGCGCCGCAGCGCGCTGGATGAGATAGGCGGCATCGCGGTGGAAACCGTCACCGAAGATGCCCACACCTCGTTGCGTTTGCATCGTCGCGGTCACACCTCGGCTTATATCCGTATTCCGCAGGCCGCCGGGCTGGCGACCGAAAGCCTGTCGGCGCACATTGGCCAGCGCATTCGTTGGGCGCGCGGCATGGTGCAGATTTTCCGGCTGGATAACCCGCTGTTCGGCAAGGGGCTGAAACTGGCGCAGCGGCTGTGTTACGCCAACGCCATGTTGCACTTCTTGTCCGGCATTCCGCGGCTGATTTTCCTTACCGCGCCTTTGGCTTTCCTGCTGCTGCACGCCTATATCATTTTCGCCCCTGCGCTGGCGATCGCGCTCTATGTGTTGCCGCATATGATCCATGCCAGCCTGACCAACTCGCGCATTCAGGGTAAATACCGTCACTCTTTCTGGAGCGAAATCTACGAGACCGTGCTGGCCTGGTATATCGCCCGCCCTACCACGGTGGCGCTGTTCAATCCGCACAAGGGCAAATTCAACGTGACCGCCAAAGGCGGGCTGGTGGAAGAGGAACATGTCGATTGGGTGATTACCCGCCCTTACATGTTCCTGGTGGTGCTCAATCTGGCCGGCCTGATCTTCGGCGCCTGGCGGATGGCCTACGGCCCGACGGACGAAGTCATGACGGTGATCGTCAGCCTGGTGTGGGTGCTGTACAACATGACGATTCTCGGCGGCGCGGTGGCGGTGGCGGTAGAGGCCAAGCAGGTGCGCCAGGCGCACCGCGTGGAGATTGCCATGCCGGCCGCGATAGCCCGCGCCGATGGTCACCTGTTTCCTTGCACGCTGCGCGACTATTCCGACGGCGGGGTAGGGATTGAAATGCGCGTGTCCGATGCGCTGAAAGACGGCGACAAGGCGTCGTTGCTGCTAAAACGCGGCCAGCAGGAATACAGCTTCCCGTGCGTGGTCACGCGCGCCTTCGGCAGTAAGGTGGGGATCCGCATGGTCGATCTCACCACCCGTGAACATATTGATTTTATTCAGTGCACCTTTGCCCGCGCCGATACCTGGGCGCTGTGGCAGGACGGGTTCCCTGAAGATAAACCGATCGAAAGCCTGCGCGACGTTCTGGCGCTGGGCTTCCGGGGTTACCTGCGCATGGCGGACTATGCGCCGCCGATGGTGCGCAGCCTGCTGGTCGGATTCACGACGATGATTGCGTGGATAGCGTCATTCATCCCGCACGGTGTTGGCAGGAACCCGGCTTTCAGCCAAAAAGAGACAGTGGTATAGGCAAACCGCCCCGTTCACTTGCCTGGCTCCCAGGCTCTAACATTGATGATGATACGATGACGAGAAAAATAACCTGGTTTACCGCCCTGGCCTTAGGCATCAGCACCCTGTCTCAGGCTGAAACCGCCACCGCGCCGACCGTCGTCGCGCCACCGGCGAGTGTACCGGCCGATGCACCGGTCACCACGCCTATGGGAACGGCCGCACCGCAGGATGCGAATGCGCCGGTCCGCGACGTGCAATTGCCGTTTGCCCAGATAGCGCCGCCGCCGGGGACCTTTACCCTGCGCGGCACCCGGCCGGATGGCCAGGTTGAGTTCGGCGTCCGCAGTGACGAAGTGGTGTCGCAGGCGACGCTCGATCTGGAGTTCACGCCTTCGCCGTCGCTGATCCCGGTGGAGTCGCACGTCAAGGTGTACCTCAATGACGAACTGATGGGCGTGACCCCCCTCACCAAAGAACAGCTCGGCAAGCCAAATCGTATCCAGATGGCGATCGACCCGCGCTATATCACCGATTTTAACCGCGTGCGGTTGGTGTTCGTCGGCCATTACCAGAACATCTGCGAAAACCCGGCCAACAGTACGCTGTGGCTCGACGTCAGCAAATCCAGTTCGCTGAATTTGCGTTTCCAGACGCTGCCGCTGAAGAACGAGCTGTCGCATTTCCCGGAGCCTTTCCTGGACAGCCGCGACAACCGGTCGTTGACCTTGCCGATGGTGTTCGCCGGCTCGCCGGACCTCACTCAGCAGCGTGCGGCGGGCATGTTGGCCTCGTGGTTCGGCAGCAAGGCGCAGTGGCGCGGCCAGTCGTTCCCGACGTTGTATAACAAGCTGCCGGACCGGCACGCCATCGTCTTCGCCACCAATAAGCAGCGCCCGGATTTCCTGCGCGATTACCCGGCGGTCAACGGGCCAACGGTGGAGATGATCAGCCATCCTGACAATCCCTACGTCAAACTGCTGCTGGTGCAGGGGCGCGATGACAACGATTTGATCACCGCGGTAAAAGGCATTGCGCAGGGCAACATTCTGTTCCGCGGCCAGAACGTCACGGTGGATAAGGTTGAACAACTGGCGCCGCGCATGCCATACGATGCGCCTAACTGGGTGCGCACCGATCGGCCAATGACCTTTGCCGAGTTGCAACAGTACGCCGAACAGCTGCAAACCAGCGGTATCGAGCCTGGCCCGATCTCGCTGACCATGAACCTGCCGCCGGATCTGTTCCTGATCCGCAGCACCGGCATCGATATGCACCTGAAATACCGCTATACCGCGCCGCGCATCCAGGACGGCTCGCGCCTGAGCGTCAGCCTGAACAACCAGTTCGTGCAGGCCTATTCGCTGGTGCCGGAACACGAACAGGGCGCTCAGTTGCTGCGTCTGCCGCTGACCCAGGGGCTGATCGACTCCGACAAGAGCGTCAATATTCCGGCGCTGCGGTTGGGGGCCAGCAACCAGATGCGGTTCGACTTTGATTACACCACGCTGTTGGCCAGTGGGGCGGAAGGGCGCTGCGAGACGTATTCGTTCACCCAAAACCACGCGGTCATCGACGGGGCGTCGACCATTGATTTCTCCGGTTACCGTCACTTTATGGCGATGCCGGATCTGCGCGCCTTCGCCAATGCCGGTTTCCCGTTCAGCCGTCTGGCCGATCTGTCGCAGACGCTGGTGCTGGTCAACAAACAGCCGCAGCCGGCGCAGGTCAGCGCCATGCTGAACGCACTGGGGGTCATCGGCGCCCAGACCGGTTACCCGGCGCTGGCAATGACGTTGAGTGACGACTGGTCGCAGGCCAAAGATCGCGATGCCGATATTTTGATGATCGGCACCATCCCGCCGGAACTGCGGGACGACAAAAAAATCAGCCTGCTGGTGGATGCCACCCAGAGCTGGGTGAAGCAGCCAACGCGTCAGTTGCCGCTGCCGACAATGGATGTATTGCCGGAGGACACCAAACCGGACAGCCAGACCACCATCAGTTCCGAAGGCGCGATGTCGGCGATTATCGGCGTGCAGTCGCCGTTTAACGATCAGCGCAGCATTGTGGCGCTGCTGGCCGACAGCCCGCGCGGCTATGATCTGCTGAACACGGCACTGTTGGACAGCGGCAAGCGTGCGGCGGTGTTTGGCTCGGTGGCGGTGATCCGCGAATCGGGGGTGAACAGCCTGCGCGTAGGCGACGTTTATTATGTCGGTCACCTGCCGTGGTGGGAGCGCATCTGGCACGCGTTGTCGACCCATCCGGTGTTGCTGGCGGTGATTGCGGTGGCGGTGGTGGTGATTCTGGCGCTGATGCTGTGGCGTGGTCTGAAGGCCTTTAGCTGCCGTCGCCTGTCGCCTGAAGATCGGGATTAATCACCATGTCTGCAACGCTGAAACGCCTGACGTTCGGCATGCTGCTGCTGTGTGCATTCGGCGCGGCGGCGGCCTGCGAGTGGCCGGCCTGGCAACAGTACAAACAGTTTTACATCAGCGACGAAGGACGGGTGATCGACCCGAGCAGCCCGAACCGCATCACCACCTCGGAGGGGCAGAGCTACGGCCTGTTCTTCGCCCTGGTGGCGAACGATCGGCCGACGTTCGACAAGCTGCTGGAGTGGACGGAAAACAACCTGGCGGCGGGCGATCTCAGCGCCCATTTGCCCGCCTGGCTGTGGGGCGAGGACGATAAAAAACGCTGGACGGTGCTGGACACGAATACGGCGTCCGATGCCGATCTGTGGATTGCCTACAATCTGCTGGAAGCCGGTCGTTTGTGGAAAAGCCGGCGTTATCAAACTCTGGGGACGCTGCTGTTGCAGCGTATCGGCCGCGAAGAAGTGGCCGACATCCCCGGGCTGGGGCTGATGTTGCTGCCGGGCAAGATCGGGTTCGTGGCGCAAGATCGCTGGCGGCTCAATCCAAGCTACCTGCCGCCGCAGCTGCTGGCGCGTTTTGCCGCCCTGAACGGCCCATGGCGAGCGATGCAGAAAACCAATCAGCGGTTGTTGCTGGAAACCGCACCGCACGGTTTCTCCCCGGATTGGGTGGTGTGGCAGGCCGGCAAAGGCTGGCAACCGGATACCGTGAAACCGGATGTCGGCAGTTACGACGCCATCCGGGTTTATTTGTGGGTCGGTATGTTGGCGGACGATGACGAGCATAAAGCCGCATTGGTCAAACAGCTGCTGCCGATGGCGCAATTGACCGCTCAACAGGGTGTACCGCCGGAAAAAACCGACACCGCCAGCGGCAAAACCAGCGGCGACGGCCCGGTGGGTTTCTCCGCGGTCATGCTGCCGATGCTGGCCAATCAAACGGCTGCGCTGGACGTCCAGCGCCAACGCATCAATCAACACCCTCCGGGCGACGATGCCTATTTCAGCGCCTCTTTGACGCTGTTCGGCCAGGGATGGGATCAACAACGTTATCGTTTTAATCGGCAGGGTGAACTTCAACCCGCCTGGGGCGGCCAATGCGTAACTTCAAAATAAACTGGCTGGGCCTGGTGCCTTTAAGCCTGGCAATGCTGCCGCAGGCGCAGGGGGCGGAAGCCGTCGCGCCGGAACAGTGGTTGCTGGAACAGGTGCGCGTCGGGGAGGCCAGTAACAAGGATGAACTGGTGCGCCAGTCGCTTTATCGGCTTGAACTGATGGATCCGAATAACCCGGACGTGATTTCGGCGCGCATGCGCCTGGCGTTGCGGCAGGGCAATCAGGCGCTGGCGCAGCAGCAACTGGATAAGCTCAAGCAGATTGCGCCGCAGTCCAGCGCTTATCGCCAGGCGGAAATGAACATGCTGCTGACCCAGCCGGAAACCCGCCAAAAACTGCAACAGGCGCGGCTGATGGCCACCGCCGGCCGTTTGCCGGAGGCGAAAGCGCAGTATGACGACCTGTTCCATGGCGATCCGCCGACGCTGGAACTGGCGGTGGAATACTGGCGTCTGGTTGCTCGTTTGCCGGGTCAGCAAGCGGCTGCGCTGAAGCAGTTACAGTCATTGGATCAACGCTATTCCGGTAACGTGCCGCTGCGCATGTCGCTGGCGCGGATGCTGTTCAGCCAGGATCGTGACGCGCAGGCTTATGATTTGCTGCAAAAAGTGGCCGCCGACCCCGCCGGACGCGGCGATGCCGCCGATCTGTGGCTGGAAAAGGTCAAAGCCATGCCGGTCAGCCCGCAAAGCGTAGCGGCCCTCAACCGATTCCTCGGCGTATTTGAAACCGGCGATCAGGCGGTGAGCGCCCGGCAGGAACTGGCCCGGCAGCAAGCGTTGTTGTCGGATCCCACCTATCTGGCGCGGGTGCGCGGGTTGGCGCAGGTGGACAAGGGCGGCAGCCGTGCGGCGATCCCCGAACTGAAAAAAGCGCTGGCGGCCTCGCCCAATGATGCCGAAGTGCTGGGGGCGCTGGGCCAGGCCTATTCACGCGCCGGTAATCGCCCACAGGCGTTGAGCTTGTTCCGTCAGGCGTTGCAGGCCGATAAAGGTGGCAATAACAGCAGCAAATGGCAGAGCCTGATTAAGAGCAACGCTTACTGGCTGGCGATTGACGAAGGCGACAAGGCGCTGAAAGCCGGCAATCTGGCATTGGCGCAGCAAAAATACCAGCAGGCGGGCCAGATTGACGGCCGCGACAGCAGTGCGGCGCTCGGCCTGGGTGACGTTGCGGTGGCGCGTAAAGATGACGCCGCTGCGGAACGTTATTATCAGCAGGCGCTGAGGCTGGAGCCGGGTAACGGCAGTGCGGTGCGCGGTCTGGTGAATATCTACCAGCGTCAGTCGCCGGAAAAGGCGCTGGCCTATCTCAATAGCCTGCCGCGCAGCCAGCAAAACAAGCTGCGCAGTACGCTCGACGGCCTGCAGCTCGATATGCTTAAACAGCAGGCTGACGACTTGGCCGGGCAGCAGCAATGGCATCAGGCGGCGGAAAAATACCGCCTCGCCCAGTTGATGGACCCTGATGACGTCTGGCTGACCTATCACTATGCGCAGACGCTGCGTCAGGCCGGGCAACCGCAGCAGGCGGACGCCTTGTTCAGCCGGTTGGCGCAGAAACAGCGTGACAACCCGCAGCAGGCTTATGCTTATGCATTATACCTCTCCGGCAGCGATCGCGACCGGCAGGCATTGGCGCAACTGAATACCTTGCCCGCCGCGCAGTGGAACGACAACATGCGGGAACTGGCGCAGCGGCTGAAAATGCAGGCAACGCTGGAACAGGCCGAACGGCTGCGCGCGGCAGGCGACGAACCTGGCGCGGTAGCCTATCTGCGCCGACAACCGGCGGATACCCGTATCGACCTTCAGTTGGCCGACTGGGCACTGGCGCGGGGTGAATATGATGCCGCGCTGGCCGATTATCAGCGGGTGCGGACCCGTGAGCCGAACAACCCGGATGCGCGGTTGGGTGAGATTGAGGCCTATGTGGCACAGGGCAAACTCAGCGAAGCGCGTCAGCGCCTGCAAACCGAACCGCAGGAGCCGGAACCTTCCGGCAACAGCGGGCGGCGAGTGGCCAATGCCTGGTATGCCGTTGGGGAGCCGCAGAAAGCGAGCGATATCTTTACCCGGCTGAAAACGGCGGCGCAACAGGAGCCGGCGGGGCAGGCGAAAGCGCTGATTTACCGCGACGCGGCCAGAATTGAACGTGAACAGCGGCAGCCGGCATTGGCGCAACAGGATTATAAGCAGGCGATGGTCGCCGGCGGCATTACGCCGACCGTGCCGCAGGATAACGACAGTTACACTTATCTGACGCGCAACAACCCGAGTGACGACTGGCTCAAGCGCGGCATTCGAGCAGACGCGGCGGATCTGTACCGCCAGCAGGATGTCAACGTTACGCTCGATCACGATTACTGGCGTTCCAGCGGTACCGGCGGCATCTCCGACTATAAAGCGCACGACACCATGTTGCAGGTGGACATGCCGCTGTACGACGGGCGAGCCTTCTTGCGGACCGATACCGTGCAGCTGGATGCCGGCAGTTTCTCCTCCGACAGCAGCGGCAAGTATTACGAAACCTTCGGCACCTGCAATACCCAGGGCTGCAGCGGCGATGAACATCAGAAAACCACCGGCACCAGCGTGGCGGCCGGTTGGAAAAACGACCGCTGGGCAGGGGACATCGGCACCACGCCGATGGGCTTTGAGGTGGTCGACTGGGTAGGCGGGTTGGCCTACAGCAATGACTGGAACCACATTGGCTGGACGCTGGCGGCGTCACGCCGGCCGATTTCCAGCTCGCTGCTGGCGTTTGGCGGCACTAAGGATCCGAACACCGGCACCACCTGGGGCGGCGTGCGTGCCACCGGGGTGAGCCTTAGCGCCAGCTACGATCGCGGCGAAGCGCACGGCGTCTGGGCTGACCTCAGCGCGCACCAACTGACCGGCAAAAACGTCGAAGATAACCAGCGCGAGCGCTTTATGGCCGGTTATTACTACAAGCTGATCAACGAAGATAACCGCCGCGTCACCGTCGGGCTGAACACCATGCTGTGGCACTATCAAAAGGATTTGAGCGGTTACTCGCTCGGCCAGGGGGGGTATTACAGCCCGCAGCAATATATGTCGCTGGCGGTGCCGGTAAATTATCGCCAGCGTACCGAGAACTGGTCGTGGGAACTGGGCGGATCGGTATCGTTGTCCCATTCGAAAACCAACAGCCAACGGCGTTATCCGCTGCAGGGGCTGATACCGGATTCATTGCCGGACAAGTTCGCGGTGGAAGACGGCAGCTCCTCTTCCGGCGTTGGTTATACTTTGCGGGCGATTGTTGAGCGCCGTCTCAGCTCGCACTGGACATTGGGTGCCGGCATCGATATTCAGCAGGCGAAAGATTATACACCGAGCCATGCATTGATTTATCTCCGCTATTCGTTGGCTGGCTGGCAGGGCGATCTCGATTTGCCGCCGCAGCCGCTCACGCCTTACGCAGACTTCAAATAACCCGGCTCAGTCAGATTCGGAGTGTCGGACACAGGGTAGTTTTGCTACCCTGTGTTAAGGCTGCGTCCTGCCATTTTCCGCCACCGGCGCGCATGTGCCGGGGCGAGATAGGGCCTTTCGATTAAGAAAAGACTGAAACCCGCAGTTTTCTTGGTTCTGCCATGGGTATGGCAAGATAAAAACGGCAGACAATCGAGTATACTCGGACCGGTCCGAAGGGGGGTAGGATGCTTCTTAACCTCTTTTTTATTTCAGCCCGAATTAGCGGAGAGCAGGTTTGCGGGTCAGGCGTTCATTAACGATTAAACAGATGGCAACGGTGTCCGGCGTGGCGCTGGTGACGATCTGCATATTTATCGTGATCCAGTTATTCCACTTTGTGCAGCAGCGCAGGGATGACTATGCCCAGCAACTGGAAAACATTGCGCATTCCGTACGCCAACCGCTGGCGGAAGCCGTACTGCGCATGGACGTGCCGGAAACCAAGCGGGTGCTGAATACCCTGCTGCCGGTGGGCATATTGACCCGTGCGGATATCGTGCTGCCGAATGAGTTTCAGGCACTGCACGCCAACTTCCCGCCGGAACGTCCGGTACCTACGTTGATCGCCCGCCTCTTCGAGCTGCCGATCCAAATTTCCGTTCCGCTCTATTCGCTGGAGCGCGTGCCCGCCAATCCGCAGCCTCTGGCTTATCTGGTGCTGCAGGCCGATTCGTTTCGCATGTACCAATTCATTCTCAGCATGTTGTCGACCATGCTGTCGACCTATTTGCTGCTGGCGTTGATTCTGTCGGTCGCGATCAGCTGGTGTATGAACCGGTTGATGGTGCATCCGTTGCGCGCCATGGCGAAAGAGCTGGAAAATATTTCGCAGGACGAAGCGCCGTATCACCAACTGATGCTGCCGGCCCTGCACCAGGACGATGAGCTGGGGTTGCTGGTGCGCAATTACAACCGCAATCAGCAGCGGCTGGCAAAAGCCTATGCCGAGATGAGTCGCCTGAGCACGCGCCATCCGGTAACCGAGCTGCCCAACCAGGCGCTGTTTACCGCCCTGCTGGAGCAGCATATCGCCTCCAGTCTGCGCCCCGATCGCTTCAACCTGCTGGTCATCGGCATTGAGACGCTGCATGAGGCATCCGGCGTGCTCAATCCGGCGATGCGCGAAGCGCTGTTGCTGACGTTGGCGAAGAAGCTGCGCGAGTGTATCGATGAGAACGGCGTGCTGGCGCAACTGAGCAACACCGAGTTTGCCATTTTGGCCAAAGGCGTTGAGCGGCCGTTCCACGCCATGCAGTTGGCGCGGCGCATTATGGCGCAGATCAATGCGCCGCTGAGCCTGCAGGAAATGCCGTTGCGGCCAAGCGCCAGCATCGGCATCGCCCACTATCTCAATGTCGGGGAGAGTGCGGAACAGCTGCTGCGCAGCGCCACTTCGGCGATGATGTCGGCGCATCGTGAAGGCAAGAACCAGATCCTGTTCTTTGAACCGAGCCTGACGGAACGCACCCAAAAGCGCCTGACGCAGGAAAGTGAAATCCTGCACGCCATTGAGCAACGCCGCTTCACCCTGTTTTTGCAGCCGCAGATGGACATGCAGTCCAATGCGGTGATCGGCGCCGAGGCGCTGCTGCGTTGGCAGCAATACGACGGCAGTTTTACTCTGCCGGCAGACGTCATTCCGTTGGCCGAGGAGCTTGGCGTGATTGTGCCGCTCGGCAACTGGGTGCTGGAGGAGTCCTGCCGCATTCTGGCGGACTGGCAGACCAGAGGCATTACGCTGCCGTTGGCGGTCAACATTTCCGCCACCCAGATGCAGCATGAAGACTTTATTCCACACCTGAAGAGCATGTTGGCGCAGCATCATATTGATCCGCGCAAGCTGCTGCTGGAAATTACCGAAACGGTGCGGATTGACGATCTCGATCGCGCGTTGGCGCTGTTGCGGGAACTGCACGACCTGGGGCTGTCGATTGCGCTGGACGATTTCGGTATGGGATATTCCAGCCTTAATTACCTTAACCGCCTGAAATGCCTGCCGATCGATCTGATTAAAATCGACAAGAGTTTTATTCAGGGATTGCCAGCGGATGACGCGATGGTGCGTATCGTTAGTTCGATTTCTGAGGTGCTGCATCTGCCGGTGATGGCTGAAGGCGTCGAAAATGCCGGGCAGCGCGACTGGCTGTTGCAGCACGGCATTCACAGTGGTCAGGGGTTCCTGTTTGCCCGTCCGTTGCCGCGCGCGGAATTTGAAGCGCAGTTCTGCCAACCGCCAGCTTAAACTCTTCGCCTTTGCCTTTCTCTTCGGGCGGCGCGTGCGTCGCCCGTTGCCTATCCTGCCCAAAAAGCGTTGATTATCAGCTACCCCTTTTGCGTTAGTGCAAAGAAATAGTTACGCAATTCGCCGCCTTACATTCGGGCTGGCGCGTTTCAGCTCTTAAATTCGTATCAACATGTGTCTGTGGGTGCAACAAATTATTTCCATGTTGTTATGTGGGTGTTATTTTCCGCGCAAGCGATGAACAGGCGAGATAACTAGACTACCGCCTGGTGCGTGTCTTCCCCCCCAAAGGATGTTCATATGAAAATCACTATCTTTAAGAGCCTCTATTTTCAGGTGCTGACGGCGATTACGCTGGGCGTCCTGCTTGGCCATTTCTATCCTGAGATTGGCGCACAGATGAAACCTCTGGGCGATGGATTCGTTAAGCTGATCAAGATGATCATTGCGCCGGTGATTTTCTGTACCGTGGTGACCGGCATCGCGGGTATGGAGAGCATGAAAGCCGTAGGCCGCACCGGTGCTATCGCACTGCTCTATTTTGAAATTGTCAGCACCCTGGCGCTGCTGATTGGCCTGCTGATCGTCAACGTGGTACAGCCGGGGGCGGGGATGAACATCGATCCGGGCACGCTGGACGCCAAAGCGGTGGCGGTATACGCCGAACAGGCTCAGCAGCAGGGTATCGTTCCGTTCCTGCTGGACATCATTCCCGGCAGCGTCATCGGCGCTTTCGCCAGCGGCAACATTCTGCAGGTGCTGCTGTTCGCCGTGCTGTTCGGTTTCGCCCTGCATCGCCTGGGTGATAAAGGCCAGTTGATCTTCAACGTGATCGACAGCTTCTCGCGCGTTATCTTCGGCATCATCAATATGATCATGCGCCTGGCGCCGCTGGGTGCTTTCGGGGCAATGGCGTTCACCATCGGCAAGTATGGCGTGGGTACGCTGCTGCAACTCGGCCAGTTGATAGCCTGCTTCTATATTACCTGCGTGCTGTTCGTGGTGGTGGTGCTTGGCACCATTGCTCGCGCCAATGGTTTCAGCATTTTCAAATTTGTTCGCTATATCAAAGAAGAGTTGCTGATTGTGCTCGGGACCTCTTCTTCCGAGTCGGTGCTGCCGCGCATGCTCGACAAAATGGAAAAGTTGGGCTGTAAAAAATCTGTGGTGGGGCTGGTTATCCCGACCGGTTATTCCTTTAACCTGGACGGCACCTCGATCTACCTGACCATGGCGGCGGTATTTATCGCTCAGGCGACCAATACCCATATGGATATCGTGCATCAGGTGACTCTGCTGGTGGTGTTGTTGCTGTCCTCGAAAGGGGCTGCCGGGGTGACCGGTAGCGGCTTTATCGTGTTGGCTGCCACCATTTCCGCAGTGGGCCACCTGCCGCTGGCCGGTCTGGCGTTGATTCTGGGCATTGACCGCTTTATGTCCGAAGCCCGCGCGCTGACCAATCTGGTCGGTAACGGCGTGGCAACCGTGGTAGTGGCGAAATGGTGTAAACAGCTGGATGAAAAACAGCTGAAAGACACCTTGTCCAACAAGCACGGCGGAGGTGCCGATAAAACACTGCCTTCTGCCTGATTTTAGCTTCAAATCACCGGCTGCGGCCGTGGCCGGTGATGTTTTATTCCTTCGAGTAACTCATTCTTGCATTAAAAACCCGACTATCCATTATTTTTCACTTCAATGAGTGACATCCGCAAAGGCATGCGGTCTAACAGAGTGGTACACTTTCCGCTTTCCGCCCCACTGTGAAACTCAGGGCGTATTTGTAGGCTGTACGACACAGCCTAATATTCCGGTGAATGGAATATCCGCATTTGTATACAGAAATTGGATAGTAATTAAGTAGGGGTTCACATGCAGGGCACCAGAATTCATCTTATAGTCGGTGGGCTGTTGTTGGCTGCCGCCAACGGCAGCGTGCAGGCTGAAGCACTACAACCCGATCCTGCCTGGCAGCAGGGTAAGCTCGACAACGGGTTTTCATGGCAGATACTTGATACGCCGCAGCGACCGAGCGATCGCGTCGAGCTGCGGTTGATGGTCAATACCGGCTCGCTGGTGGAGTCTTCCCAGCAGATCGGTTTTGCGCACCTGCTGCCGCGTCTGTCGCTGGCGCGCAGCGAAAGCTTTACGCCTCCGCAGTTGCGCTCGCTGTGGCAACAGAGTGTGGACAGCGAGCGGCCTTTGCCGCCGGCGATCAGCTCTTACGATTTCACCCTTTATAACCTCAGCCTGCCGAATAACCGCCCAGATTTGCTGAAAGAAGCGCTGGCGTGGCTTTCCGATACCACCGGCAAACTGGCGATCGACGAACATACCGTGCATGCGGTGATGAACTCCAGCGTCGACCCGGTCGGTACTTTCCCGCCGAACCCCAAAGATGCCTGGTGGCGTTATCGCCTGAAAGGCTCGACGCTGCTGGCGCACGATCCGGCCCAGCCGGTGAAACGGCCGGTGAATATCGATCAACTGAAGAAGTTCTATCAGCAATGGTACACGCCGGACGCGATGACGCTGTACGTGGTGGGTAAAGTGGACAGCCGCAGCCTGGGCGAGCAAATCAACAAAGCCTTCTCGCCGCTGAAAGGGAAACGCGAAACGCCGGCCACCATGCCGACGTTGACGCCGTTGCCGCCGCAGCCGGTCAGCCTGATCAGCGAGCAGGTGAAGCAGGATACGTTGTCGATCATGTGGGACGCGCCATGGCACCCGATCCGCGATTCGCAGAACCTTAGCCGTTACTGGCGCAGCGACATCGCCCGCGAGGCCCTGTTCTGGCATCTTCAGCAGGTGCTGGAAAAGAGTGACCAGAAAAACCTGCATCTGGGCTTCGATTGCCGCGTGCAGTACCAGCGTGGCCAGTGCGGCATTCACCTTGATACGCCGAACAACAATCTGAACAACAGCCTGGGCTTTATCGCCCGCGAGTTGGTCAGCGTGCGTAACAATGGGTTGTCGCAGGACGAGTTTAACGGCCTGTTGGCGCAGAAGAACGATCAACTGAGCAAGTTGTTCGCCACCTACGCCCGCACCGACACTGACGTGCTGATGAGCCAGCGTCTGCGTTCGCAACAAAGCGGCGTTGTGGACATCGCGCCGGAACAGTATCAGAAGCTGCGTCAGGAGTTCCTCTCCGGATTAACGCTCGAAGCGCTGAACCAGGAGCTGAAGCTTCAGCTCTCGCAGGATGCGACGCTGGTATTGATGCAGCCGAAGGGCGAGCCGGAAATGAGCATGAAGCAGTTACAGGAAACCTATAACGGCATTATGGCACCGGCACCGGCGGTGGTGACGGAAGAGGCCAAGCCGACCGACACCGCTCCGGCACCGGAGACCAGCGCACAGTAAAAGCGGAGGGGGCGGTCAGCCCCCTCAGTTGCGGTACAGCACCTTGATGATGTGGTAGCCGAACTGGGTTTTCACCGGACCATAAGGTTTCAGCAGCGGGATGCTGAACACCGCTTTATCAAAGGCCGCCACCATGGTGCCCTTGTTGAATTCGCCCAAGGCGCCGCCGTTGCGCTTTGACGGGCAGCTTGAATATTTGCGCGCCAGCGTGTCGAAGCTGACGCCGCGCTTAAGCTTGGCCAGCAGATCGTTGGCCAGTTTTTCGTTATCTACCAGAATGTGCAGGGCGCACGCCGTCTTTGCCATGGTATTGCCTTATCGATACAGAAATTGTGCCGAGTATACCCGTTAAATCTCATCGGCGCTTTCTGCTACAATCCCCTTCCACGTGATAAAGTCGAGCAATAAAGCGCCATGCGATTAAACCCCAGCCAACAACAAGCCGTCGAATTCGTTACCGGGCCTTGCCTGGTGCTGGCCGGTGCAGGTTCCGGCAAGACGCGCGTCATCACCAATAAAATCGCTCACCTGATCCACAACTGTGGGTATCAGGCGCGGCATATCGCCGCCGTGACCTTTACCAACAAGGCGGCGCGTGAGATGAAAGAGCGTGTGGCGCAAACCATGGGGCGCAAAGAAGCGCGTGGGCTGATGATTTCCACTTTCCACACGCTGGGCCTGGAAATCATCAAGCGTGAATATGCTGCGCTGGAGATGAAGTCCAACTTCTCGCTGTTTGACGATCAGGATCAACTGGCGTTGTTGAAAGAGCTGACCGAAAAATGGCTGGAGAATGATAAAACGCTGGTGGCGCAGCTGATCTCCACTATCTCCAACTGGAAAAATGACCTGGTCGATCCCAAAAAGGCCATGGAGCTGGCGCGCTCCGAGCGCGACAAGCTGTTCGCTCATTGCTATGGCTTGTATCACGCCCATATGAGGGCGTGTAACGTGCTGGATTTCGACGATTTGATCCTGCTGCCGACCTTGTTGCTGCAGCGTAATGAAGAAGTGCGCGAGCGCTGGCAAAACCGTATTCGTTACCTGTTGGTGGATGAGTATCAGGATACCAATACCAGCCAGTATGAACTGGTAAAACTGCTGGTGGGTAACCGCGCGCGCTTTACCGTGGTGGGGGACGATGACCAGTCGATCTACTCCTGGCGCGGCGCGCGGCCGCAAAATCTGGTGCTGCTGAAGGAAGACTTCCCGGCGCTGCAGGTGATCAAGCTGGAGCAGAACTACCGCTCCAGCGAACGTATCCTGAAAGCGGCGAATATTCTGATCGCCAATAACCCGCATGTGTTTGAAAAACGACTGTTTTCCGAGTTGGGTTACGGTGAAGAGCTGAAAGTGGTGACCGCGAATAACGAGGATCACGAGGCCGAGCGAGTCGTGGGGGAACTGATTGCCCACCACTTCGTGAAGAAAACCAATTACGGCGATTATGCGATCCTTTATCGCGGTAACCATCAGTCGCGGCTGTTTGAAAAAATGCTGATGCAGAACCGTATTCCTTACAAGATTTCTGGCGGCACCTCGTTTTTCTCGCGGCCGGAAATCAAGGATCTGCTGGCCTATCTGCGCGTGCTGACCAACCAGGATGACGACAGCGCTTTCCTGCGTATCGTCAATACGCCAAAGCGTGAAATTGGCCCGGCGACGTTGCAAAAACTGGGTGAGTGGGCCAATCAGCGCAACAAAAGCCTGTTTCGCGCCAGTTTCGATCTGGGCCTGAGCCAGCATTTGACCGGCCGCGGGCTGGAGTCTCTGCAACGCTTCACCCATTGGCTGGACGGTATCGCCCAACTGGCGGAGCGTGAGCCGGTGGCCGCGGTGCGCGATCTGATCCACGGTGTGGATTATGAAAGCTGGCTGTTTGAAACGTCACCCAGCCCGAAAGCCGCCGAAATGCGCATGAAAAACGTCAACACGCTGTTTGGCTGGATGACGGAAATGCTCGAAGGGAGCGAGCTGGATGAGCCAATGACGCTGACCCAGGTGGTGACGCGCTTTACCCTGCGGGACATGATGGAACGCGGTGAAAGCGATGAAGAGCTGGATCAGGTTCAATTGATGACGCTGCATGCTTCCAAAGGGCTGGAGTTCCCTTATGTGTTCCTGGTGGGGATGGAGGAGGGATTATTGCCGCATCAGAGCAGCATCGATGAGGATAATGTCGATGAAGAGCGGCGTTTGGCCTATGTGGGGATCACCCGCGCCCAAAAAGAGCTGATTTTTACGCTGTGCCGTGAGCGGCGCCAATATGGCGAGCTGGTACGGCCGGAACCGAGCCGTTTCTTGCTGGAACTGCCGCAGGATGATTTGGCGTGGGAAAGTGAACGTAAGGTGGTCAGCCCGCAGGAGCGGATGCAAAAAGGGCAGAGCCATTTGGCCAATATTCGCGCGCAGCTGGCCAAGGCCAAAGGCGAAGGCTAAAAAGAAAGGGCGCAATGTGCGCCCTTGTCATATCAACGTTGTTCTTCCAGCATCAGCGGCCAGTGCACATAGCTTTGCCAGTGGCTTTCCTGATCCAGCGCCTCTGCACGCAGCGGGTGCTGTTCCAGCCAGCCTGACGGCAGGATCACCGTCAGTTCGTCATCGTTATTGGCGCGCAGGCGCACCGCAGGCAGCGTGTCGTCGCGGCGTCGGCTGGCAAAGATGATGGCCAGCCGCAAAATGCGGCATAAACGTTGCGCCATACGCGGCGGCAGGGCGTTTTGCTGGCTCAGCAGCGGCAGATCGATAGGGTTGCTCTGGTTTTGCAGCAACGTAGCCAACAGCTTTTTTTGCGCCGGTGTGAAACCGGGTAAATCCAGATGACGGATCAGGTAGGCGGCGTGTTGCGGCGCCTGCTTGAAATCAACGCTGAGGCCGATTTCGTGGATCAGACAGGCGCTGTGCAATAACTCGCGACATCGCGCGTCCAGCTGCCACTCATTGCTCACCTGCTGCGAGAAGTTGGCAGCCAGTTGGCTGACGCGCTCGGCCTGTTCGGTATCCAGCAGATAGCGCCGTTGCAGATTGCGAATGGTACGGCTGCGAATATCCTGTTCAACCGGCAGATGCAGCATGCCATAGACCAGCCCTTCGCGTAGCGCGCCGCCGGCCAGCATCATGCTTTCAATGCCCAGTTCCTGGAAAATCGCCAGCAGGATCGACAGCCCACTTGGAAACACCAGTGCGCGTTCCAGCGTCAACCCTTCGATTTCCAGCTCTTCCAGCTTGCCGCACTGAATGGCGCGCTGTTTCAACTGGCGCAGCTTGGGCAGGGTGATACGTTCATCCATGCCTTGCGCCACCATGATTTCCTGCAACGCCTGTACGGTGCCGGAAGCGCCGACGCAGATTTGCCAGCCGTGCTGACGCAGGTGCGGCGCTATCGGACGCACCATTTCGCGCGCGGCCTGTTCGGCGCGTTCGAAATTATCCAGCCCCAGATTGCGATCGCTGAAGAAACGCTCCAGCCAGGTGACGCAGCCCATAGACAGGCTGTATAGCTGGGCGGCCTGAGCGCCGGTGCCGGTGACCAACTCGGTACTGCCACCGCCGATATCGACCACCAAACGCTGGTCCGGCCCGCCGGTGGTATGGGCAACGCCATGATAAATCAGGCGCGCTTCTTCCTCACCGCTGATCACCTGGATCGGGCAACCGAGAATTTGCTCGGCGGTCTGCAGGAATTCATCGGCATTTGACGCCAGACGCAGCGTGGCCGTGGCGACCACACGGATCTGGGCGCGAGGGATGTCCTGCAAGCGTTCGGAAAACAGCTTCAGGCATTGCCAACCGCGCTGCATGGCGTCATGCGACAGGTGATTGTTCTGATCCAGCCCGGCCGCCAGACGCACTTTACGCTTGATGCGCGCCAGGGTCTGAATGCTGCCGGCCACTTCCCGTACCACCAGCATGTGGAAGCTGTTGGAGCCGAGGTCGATAGCGGCATAAAGCGTGCTGGAACTGAGCATGGTTATCAGCCTGGACGTTTACGGTTATTGCGTGGCGCGCTGCCACCGCGGCGCGGTGCGGAATTACGGCGTGGGCCGTTGCCGCCGCGTGGACGCGCAAGGCGTTTCGGCGCAGGCAAGTCAGTCAGCAACGCGTCGCTGTTGTACTTGCTCACCGGAATGCTGTGGCCGGTATAGGTTTCGATCGCCGGCAGGTTGAGCGCGTACTCTTCACAGGCCAGGCTGATGGAATGGCCGCTTTCGCCGGCACGGCCGGTACGACCGATGCGGTGAACATAGTCTTCGCAGTCGTCAGGCAGATCGTAGTTGAATACGTGCGTAACCAACGGGATGTGCAGGCCGCGGGCGGCGACGTCGGTGGCGACCAGAATATCGAGGTTGCCCTTGGTGAAGTCTTCCAGGATACGCAGGCGTTTTTTCTGCGCCACATCGCCGGTCAGCAGGCCTACGCGGTGCCCGTCGGCCGCCAAATGGCCCCAGACGTCTTCACAGCGATGCTTGGTGTTGGCGAAGATGATGCAGCGGTCCGGCCACTCTTCTTCGATCAGCGTCTGCAGCAGGCGCATTTTTTCTTCGTTGGACGGGTAGAACAATTCTTCTTGAATGCGGTGGCCGGTTTTCTGTTCCGGTTCCACTTCAACATATTCAGCGTTGTTCATCTGCTCGAAAGCCAGTTCGCGTACGCGATAGGACAAGGTGGCAGAGAACAGCATGTTCAGGCGTTGATCGACCGCAGGCATGCGGCGGAACAGCCAGCGAATGTCTTTGATGAAGCCCAGATCGTACATGCGATCGGCTTCATCCAGCACTACGACCTGGATAGCGCCCAGATCGATGTAGTTCTGTTTGGCGTAATCGATTAAACGACCGGTAGTACCCACCAGGATATCCACGCCGCTTTCCAGCACTTTCAGCTGTTTGTCGTAGCCGTCACCGCCGTAAGCCAGGCCAAGTTTCAGGCCGGTGGACTGGGACAGGGCTTCCGCATCGGAGTGGATCTGCACCGCCAGTTCACGCGTTGGCGCCATGATCAAGGCACGCGGCTGGTTGGTCTGGCGATCCTGTTTCGCCGGGTTAGAAAGCAAATAGTGAAAAGTAGACGCTAAAAATGCCAGCGTCTTTCCGGTACCGGTTTGCGCCTGACCTGCAACGTCACGCCCGGAGAGCGTGAGCGGCAATGCTAACGCCTGGATAGGCGTGCAATGGTGAAACCCTTTTTTTTCAAGGGCTTCAAGGACTAACGGGTGCAGGGCGAAGTCGGAAAACTTCTGTTCGGTCAAGTGTGTTTTGCTCATAGTGTGGTAGAATATCAGCTAACTATTGCTTTACGAAAGCACATCCGTTGAAATAAACGCGGTGAAATAAAATCACCTTGGGTTGGTTAATGCTACACCAACAAGGTAGACATAATCCTGTGGAGTAGAACATGAGCGATAAAATTATTCACCTGACTGACAGCAGCTTTGAAACCGATGTGCTAGAAGCTGAAGGGCCAATCCTGGTCGATTTCTGGGCTGAATGGTGTGGACCGTGCAAGATGATTGCTCCGATTCTGGATGAAATTGCCGTTGAGTTCGAAGGCAAGTTGACCATCACCAAGCTGAATATCGACCAAAACCCGGCAACCGCACCGAAGTACGGTATCCGCGGTATCCCGACGCTGTTGTTGTTCAAAAACGGTGAAGTGGCAGCGACCAAGGTGGGCGCACTGTCCAAAGGTCAGCTCAAAGATTTCCTTAACGCGAATCTGTAATCGGGCGTAACGTCCTATATCCTATGGGTTTAAAGTTACAGCCAACAACGCTGTCGCTTTCGGGACAATGGGGATATTCAGGCGTCTGGCGGGGATTTAAATTCACCGCTAGACGCCTGCCAATAAGCGTGTTAAGTTTAGCCACACTGCATATAGAACTTGCCCGAAGTTTTAAATCTAAAGAGTTTGAATCTAAAGCTATACTCTGTGCTGAACCGCTGGTGTTGAAAGTAAAATGAACTCAACCCGTGTTTTAGCAATCAAACGGTTTTGCAAAATCAATTTTAAGGTACCTTCGATCTTAAGCCGTCAATGCGCGCGTCTCCTGTAAGCCATTTCTTACCTTGACAGCTAGCGCCCGGTGGTCGAACGTCCAGTAAACAGGCACGTATCACGCTGCCATACCATTCACGATAGAAGTTCGAGACACACCCCGAGTTTAAGAACCCACCACTATGAATCTTACCGAATTAAAGAATACGCCGGTTTCTGAGCTGATTACTCTCGGCGAAAATATGGGGCTGGAAAACCTTGCCCGTATGCGCAAGCAGGACATTATCTTCTCCATCCTTAAGCAGCATGCGAAAAGTGGAGAAGATATCTTCGGCGATGGCGTGTTGGAGATATTGCAGGATGGATTTGGTTTCCTCCGCTCTGGAGACAGTTCCTACCTTGCAGGCCCCGACGACATCTACGTATCCCCTAGCCAAATCCGCCGTTTCAACCTCCGTACAGGTGACTCCGTTTCCGGTAAGATTCGTCCGCCAAAAGAAGGCGAGCGCTATTTTGCCCTGTTGAAAGTCAACGAAGTCAACTACGACAAGCCGGAAAACGCCCGCAGCAAGATCCTGTTCGAGAACTTAACCCCACTGCATGCCAACTCCCGTCTGCGGATGGAACGCGGCAACGGTTCAACCGAAGACCTGACAGCCCGCGTGCTGGACCTGGCTTCTCCGATTGGCCGTGGTCAGCGTGGTCTGATTGTTGCTCCACCGAAAGCCGGTAAAACCATGCTGCTGCAGAACATTGCGCAAAGCATCGCTTACAACCATCCAGACTGCGTGCTGATGGTGCTGCTGATCGACGAGCGTCCGGAAGAAGTGACCGAGATGCAGCGTCTGGTGAAGGGTGAAGTCATCGCCTCTACCTTTGACGAGCCGGCTTCCCGTCACGTCCAGGTTGCGGAAATGGTGATCGAAAAGGCCAAGCGCCTGGTTGAGCACAAGAAAGACGTTATCATCCTTCTTGACTCCATCACCCGTTTGGCGCGTGCCTACAACACCGTGGTCCCGGCTTCCGGCAAAGTGCTGACCGGTGGTGTGGATGCCAACGCCCTGCATCGTCCTAAGCGTTTCTTCGGTGCGGCACGTAACGTTGAGGAGGGCGGTAGCCTGACCATCATCGCTACCGCGCTGGTAGATACCGGTTCCAAAATGGACGAGGTTATCTACGAAGAGTTCAAAGGTACCGGCAACATGGAATTGCATCTGGCGCGTAAAATCGCCGAGAAGCGCGTATTCCCTGCGATCGACTACAACCGCTCCGGTACCCGTAAAGAAGAGTTACTCACCACGTCTGAAGAACTGCAAAAAATGTGGATCCTGCGTAAAATCATTCACCCGATGGGCGAGATTGATGCGATGGAGTTCCTCATTAACAAGTTGGCCATGACCAAGACCAACGATGAATTCTTCGATATGATGAAGCGCTCATAATGACGATGCGCTCATAATTGAGTAAAAAATTCAGAGAACGCCACGCCTAGTCGTGGCGTTTTTTGCATTTGGCGGATACGATAAGTAACAGAAATGGAAATGTAAGTTTTTTGTGACTTACTGAGAATTCATCTTATTTGCGGTCGGCGTTTTGCCGTTCGCGCTTTGTTGCTGTCGAAACGGCGGGCACACACACATTGGCGTAAGAATGAATGGCTGTTGTCATAGGAAATGACTGAAAGGTAGCGGGATCCCATGGCGCAACCTGTCGCCCGTGTTAAGCTGCCTTATCTTCTACAGAGATCTGTTAACTGTGAACTTACTCACTATGAGTACTGAAATTCTATTTGTTTTCCTGTTTTCTTTGGCGTTTCTCTTTGTTGCCCGTAAAGCAGCAAAACGTATTGGCCTGGTTGATAAACCTAATTACCGTAAACGTCATCAGGGGTTAATTCCTCTTGTCGGCGGTATTTCCGTTTATGCCGGGCTGTGCTTTGCCTTCCTTATCTCTGACCAAACGATTGCGCACGGTAAACTTTACCTCACCTGTGCGGGTATATTGGTGTTCGTTGGTGCTCTCGACGATCGTTTCGATATCAGCGTGAAAATTCGCGCGTTGGTTCAGGCATTGGTTGGCATTGCGATGATGGCCTTCGCCGGGCTCTATCTGCGCAGTTTCGGCCATGTGCTGGGCGACTGGGAAATGCAGTTGGGGCCCTTCGGCTATTTGGTCACGCTGTTTGCCGTTTGGGCGGCGATCAATGCCTTTAACATGGTGGACGGCATTGATGGCCTGCTGGGTGGGCTTTCGTGCGTTTCTTTCGGCGCGCTGGGTGTTTTGCTGTACCTGAGCGGCCACGCCGATTTGGCTTTCTGGTGCTTCGCGATGATTGCCACCATCGTTCCCTATATCCTGCTTAACCTCGGCATTCTTGGCCGCCGGTATAAGGTCTTTATGGGGGATGCAGGCAGTACGCTGATCGGCTTCACCGCCATCTGGTTGTTGCTGCAAAGTTCGCAGGGTAAAGTCCACTCCATCAATCCGGTTACCGCCCTGTGGATTATCGCTATTCCGCTGATGGACATGATTGCGATCATGTACCGTCGCTTACGCAAGGGGATGAGCCCCTTCTCCCCCGATCGTCAACACATTCACCATTTGATTATGCGCGCAGGTTTTACGCCGCGGCAGGCTTTCGTACTGATTACCCTGGCGGCAGCGCTGCTGGCGGCAATCGGCGTGCTTGGCGAGCGTCTTACTTTTGTTCCTGAATGGGTAATGTTGGCATTATTCTTGCTTGCCTTCTTCTTGTACGGTTATTGCATCAAACGCGCCTGGCGTGTTGCACGTTACATTAAGCGTATCAAGCGCCGCTTACGGCGTTCGACCGACAATAAGCAAGTATCTTAACCAGAGGCTTTTGGGCAGTGATGAATCCAGAAACAACGTCTGACAAGAATATCCCGGCAGTGGATAACGAACTCGATATCCGTGGCCTGTGTCGTACCCTGTGGCGCGGCAAGCAATGGATTATCGGCACTGCGGCATTGTTCGCGGTGGTTGCGCTGGTCGTCTCCTACCTGGTGAAACAGGAATGGAGCGCCGCGGCGATTACCGACAGGCCAACGGTGAATGCGCTGGGCGGCTATTATTCCCAGCAACAATTCCTGCGTAATCTGGATGTGCGCACTCTGCCGGCGGTCTCGGCTGAGCAGCCGGGCATTGCTGACGAAGCCTATAATGAATTCATTATGCAACTGGCGGCGTACGATACGCGTCGCGATTTCTGGCTGCAGAGCGATTATTACAAACAGCGTCAGGAAGGTGATGCGCGCGCCGATGCGGCATTGCTCGATGAACTGATTAACAACGTTCAGTTCACGCCGCGCGATGACAAAAAAGTGCCCAACGACGGCGTGAAGCTGACGGCGGAAACTGCGGCGGACGCCAATCACCTGTTGCGCCAGTACGTGGCATTCGCCAGCCATCGCGCAGCCCAGCACCTGAATGAAGAAATCCAGGGCGCATGGGCTGCCCGCACGACTTCGATGAAGGCGCAGGTGAAGCGTCAGGAGGCGGTGGCGGACGCGGTTTACAAACGCGAGCTGAACACTATTGAGCAGGCGCTGAAAATTGCCGATACGCAGGGCATCAGCCGGACTCAAACCGATACGCCGGCCGAACAATTGCCGGATTCCGATCTGTTCCTGCTGGGGAAACCTATGCTGCAGGCGCGTCTGGAAGGGCTGCAGGCTTCAGGGCCAACTTACGATCTGGATTACGATCAAAATCGTGCGATGCTGTCGACATTGAATGTTGGCCCGACGCTGGATGAGAAATTTCAGACTTACCGCTATTTGCGGACCCCGGAAGAACCGGTAAAACGTGACAGCCCGCGGCGGGTATTCTGGTTGATCATGTGGGGCGCGATGGGCGCTTTGGTTGGCGCAGGTATTGCCCTGGTGCGCCGCCCGCGTAATTAAAAATAATATAATAATTCGCTTATGGGCGTGCGAACGCCCAATTCGCAGGTATGCCTGCGGTTAACCGACCAAAAGAGATTCGCTGTGAAAGTGTTGACTGTTTTCGGCACCAGACCTGAAGCCATCAAAATGGCACCGCTGGTACATGCCCTGGCTCAGGATGAAGCCTTTGAATCAAGAGTCTGCGTAACGGCACAGCATCGTGAGATGTTGGATCAAGTATTGCGGTTATTTGAAATCGTGCCGGATTACGATCTGAATATCATGAAGCCCGGCCAGGGACTGAGTGAGATTACCTGCCGTATTTTGGAAGGCCTGAAAGGCGTTCTGGAAGATTTCAAACCGGATGTAGTGCTGGTCCACGGTGACACGACCACCACTCTGGCGACCAGCCTGGCGGCTTTTTATCAGCGTATCCCGGTCGGACACGTGGAGGCGGGCTTGCGTACCGGCGATCTGTACTCGCCGTGGCCGGAAGAGGCCAACCGCAAGCTGACCGGCCATCTGGCGATGTATCATTTTGCACCGACGGAAAATTCACGCCAGAACCTGCTGCGCGAACTGTTGCCGGACGATCATATTTTCGTTACCGGCAACACGGTGATCGACGCGCTGTTCTGGGTGCGCGATCGGGTAATGGGCGATGCTGCATTGCATGACAGCCTGGCGCAGCGCTACCCGTTCCTGGATGCCAGCAAAAAATTGATCCTGGTGACCGGCCACCGCCGCGAAAGCTTCGGCGGCGGGTTTGAGCGGATTTGCAGCGCGCTGGCGGAAATTGCCCGCACCCATCCTGACGTACAGGTGGTGTACCCGGTGCATCTCAACCCGAACGTCAGCGAGCCGGTCAACCGCATTCTGAAAGGGATCGATAACATCATCCTGATCGATCCGCAGGATTACTTGCCCTTTGTGTATTTGATGGCTAACGCTTATATGATCCTGACCGACTCCGGCGGTATCCAGGAAGAGGCGCCGTCGTTGGGCAAACCTGTGCTGGTCATGCGTGACACTACCGAACGGCCGGAAGCGGTGGATGCGGGCACGGTCCGCCTGGTCGGCACCAACGTGGCTAAAATTGTTGATGCGGTTACCCGGCTGTTGACGGACGAAAAGGAATATCACGCCATGAGTCGGGCGCATAACCCTTACGGTGACGGGCATGCCTGCCAGCGTATTCTCGCAGCTTTGAAGAATCATCAGGTGACACTATGAGTTTTAACACTATTTCGGTTATTGGCCTGGGGTATATCGGTCTGCCAACGGCGGCGGCGTTTGCCTCTCGCAAGAAAAAAGTGGTGGGCGTAGATGTTAACCAGCATGCGGTAGACACCATTAACCGCGGTGCGATTCATATCGTTGAGCCCGATCTGGATAAAGTGGTTAAAGAGGCCGTCGACGGCGGTTACCTGCAAGCGGTGACCAAACCTTTGGCCGCGGATGCTTTTCTGATTGCGGTACCGACGCCGTTTAAAGGCGATCATGAACCGGACCTGGCTTATGTCGAGGCCGCCGCCAAATCACTGGCGCCGGTACTGAAAAAGGGTGACCTGGTTATCCTGGAATCCACCTCGCCGGTAGGGGCGACCGAACAGATGGCGCAGTGGCTGGCCGAGGCGCGCAGCGATCTCAGCTTCCCGCAGCAGGTGGGTGAAGCCGCCGATGTCAATATCGCTTATTGCCCAGAGCGTGTGCTGCCGGGGCAGGTGATGGTTGAGCTGATTCAAAACGATCGCGTTATTGGCGGCATGACGCCAAAATGCTCCGATCGCGCCAGTGAGCTGTACAAGATTTTCCTTGAAGGCGAATGCGTGGTGACCAATTCACGCACCGCCGAGATGTGCAAACTGACCGAAAACAGCTTCCGCGACGTGAATATCGCCTTTGCGAATGAGCTGTCGCTGATTTGCGCCGAACAGGGCATCAACGTCTGGGAACTCATCCGCCTGGCGAATCGCCATCCGCGGGTGAATATCCTGCAGCCGGGTCCTGGCGTCGGTGGCCACTGCATTGCGGTCGATCCGTGGTTTATCGTGTCGCAAAATCCGCAGCAGGCGCGCCTGATCCATACCGCGCGTCTGGTGAATGACGGGAAACCGCTGTGGGTGGTTGATCGTGTGAAAGCCGCCGTTGCCGACTGCCTGGCGGCCAGCGACAAGCGCGCTTCAGAAGTGAAAATTGCCTGTTTCGGTTTGGCTTTCAAGCCGAATATCGACGATTTGCGCGAAAGCCCGGCGGTGGAAGTGGCGCATCTGATTGCAGACTGGCACGTAGGCGAAACGCTGGTGGTGGAGCCCAATGTTGATCATCTGCCGAAATCCCTGGCCGGCCATGTGACGTTGAAAGCGTTGGCCGATGCCTTGCAGCAGGCGGATGTGATCGTAATGCTGGTCGACCATAAGCAATTCAAAGCGATCAAGCCGGAAGAAATTACGCAATCCTGGGTAGTGGATACCAAAGGGGTATGGCGTTGAAACGTATTTTAGTCACTGGGGGGGCCGGCTTTATTGGCTCCGCAGTCGTGAGGCATATCATCGACGCTACGCAAGACAGCGTCATGGTGGTAGATAAACTCACCTACGCGGGCAATCTTGAGTCGCTTGCGGTGATTGCCGACAACGAACGTTATTCGTTTGAACAGGTGGATATCTGCGATCGCGCGGCGTTGGATCGGGTGCTTGCCCAGTATCAGCCGGATGTGATCATGCACCTGGCGGCGGAAAGCCATGTTGACCGTTCGATCGACGGCCCGGCGGCATTTATTGAAACCAACGTGGTGGGGACCTACACCCTGCTGGAGGCGGCTCGCCATTATTGGCATCCGCTGGATGCGGAGAGAAAGCAGAATTTCCGTTTCCACCACATTTCCACCGACGAAGTGTATGGCGATCTGCACGGTACGGACGATCTGTTCACTGAAACCACGCCTTACTCGCCAAGCAGCCCATACTCGGCTTCTAAAGCCTCCAGCGATCATCTGGTGCGCGCCTGGTTGCGTACCTACGGCCTGCCGACCATCGTCACCAACTGTTCCAATAACTACGGTCCGTATCACTTCCCGGAGAAGCTGATCCCGCTGGTGATCCTCAATGCCGTTGCCGGCAAGCCATTGCCGGTGTACGGCGACGGTGCGCAGGTGCGCGACTGGCTATATGTTGAAGACCACGCGCGCGCGTTGTACCAGGTTGTTACCGAAGGCGTGGTAGGCGAAACCTACAATATCGGCGGCCACAACGAGCGCAAAAATATCGAGGTGGTGCACACCATCTGCGATTTGCTGGAAGAACTGGCACCGAACAAGCCGCAGGGCATTGAGAAATACCGCGACCTGATTACTTACGTCAAGGATCGCCCTGGCCATGATATGCGTTATGCGATAGATGCCGGAAAGATTGACCGGGAACTGGGTTGGCGCCCGCAGGAGACCTTTGAAAGCGGCATCCGCAAAACGGTTTCCTGGTATCTGAACAACGAAACCTGGTGGCGACGCGTTCAGGACGGTTCCTATGCGGGTGAACGTTTAGGTTTATCCGACTAAATTTAGCGAGGCCGCTGCCGTTTGGCGGCTCTGTGGAGTCTGGAGTGAGTATGAAAGGTATTATTCTGGCGGGCGGCTCCGGCACACGCCTGCACCCGATTACCCGTGGCGTATCTAAGCAACTGCTGCCTATATATGACAAGCCGATGATTTACTACCCGCTGTCGGTGCTGATGCTGGCGGGTATCCGCGACATTCTGATCATCTCCACCCCGGAAGATTTACCCTCATTCAGACGTTTGCTGGGCTCCGGAGAAGAGTTCGGCATTACCCTCAGTTATGCCGAACAACCTAGCCCAGATGGCTTGGCACAGGCATTTTTAATTGGTGAAGAATTCCTGGCCGGCGAGCCGAGCTGCCTGGTGCTGGGTGATAATATCTACTTTGGCCAAGGTTTTAGCCCGAAACTGAAAACTGTCGCTGCCCGTACGCAAGGCGCTACCGTGTTCGGTTATCAGGTGATGGATCCCGAGCGCTTCGGCGTGGTGGAATTTGACGATAATTTCCGCGCACTGTCGATCGAGGAAAAACCGCAGCAACCTAAATCCAATTGGGCGGTGACCGGCCTGTATTTCTACGATAATCAGGTGGTGGAGTTTGCCAAACAGGTCAAACCTTCCGAGCGTGGCGAGTTGGAAATCACCAGCATTAACCAGATGTACCTGGAGCGTGGTGAGCTGACCGTCGAGCTGCTGGGCCGTGGTTTCGCCTGGCTGGATACCGGCACCCACGACAGCCTGCTGGAAGCCAGCAGCTTTGTGCAGACGGTGGAAAAACGTCAGGGCTTTAAAATTGCCTGCCTGGAAGAGATAGCCTGGCGCAATGGCTGGCTGGACGATGACGGCGTGAAACGCGCCGCGCAATCCTTGCTAAAAACCGGTTACGGTAAGTACCTGCTGGATTTATTGCATGCACGTCCGCGCCAGTATTGAGCCCTTAGCCTGGGAAACCGAGTTTTTTGCCCTTAACAGCGCAAAGCTCAATTTTGCCACGGCAGCCCCCATACTCGCTGAAGCCGATTTGAACGCCTACACGCTGGTGCAGGCCAAAATTCCTGCCCATCAAACGGCCTGGGCGGATGGATTGGCCAGGTTGGGGTTTCAACTGGTTGAAGGTGAAGTCGATCTGGTACTGAACATCGGCACGGAATGTGCTTCCTCCCAGAGAGTGCTGCCACTGGCCATCCGTCCGGCAGTGCCGGGCGATATCCCGGCGCTGCGTGACGCGGCGGCCAAGGTGTTCACTGCCAGCCGTTTTCGCGCGCCCTGGTATGGCGTTCATGACAGTGGCCGTTTCTATGCCATGTGGATAGAAAAAGCGGTATTGGGGACTTTTGACCACCAGTGCCTGCTGGCGCTGGACGAGGCTGGGCAGCCTGAAGGGTTTGTCAGCCTGCGTGATATCGGTGGCCAGGAGGCGCGAATCGGCCTTTTAGCGGCGTTCCCCGGTGCATCCGGCAAAGGGATTGGCTCCCGATTGATGGCGGCTGCTATCGCAGAGTGCCGGTCGCTGCAGCGCCTGCGGGTCGCCACCCAGATAGGTAATATCGCCGCGTTACGGCTCTATCAACGACAGGGTGCCGCTATCGAAAGCACCTCGTACTGGTTATACAGAGGAAAACATGATCCCATTTAACGCACCACCGGTTGTTGGCACCGAACTTGAGTATATGCAGGCTGCAATGAGCAGTGGCAAACTGTGTGGCGATGGAGGTTTTACCCGTCGTTGCCAGCAGTGGATGGAGCAGCGTTTTGGCTGTCCGAAGGTGCTGTTGACGCCTTCCTGCACCGCCTCGCTGGAGATGGCGGCGATCTTGTTGGATATTCAGCCGGGCGATGAAGTGATCATGCCGAGCTTCACCTTTGTTTCGACCGCCAACGCCTTCGTGCTGCGCGGCGCTAAAGTGGTGTTCGTCGACCTGCGCCCGGACACCATGAACATCGATGAGAGCAAAATCGAAGCGGCGATCACCGATAAGACCCGTGTCATTGTGCCGGTTCATTACGCCGGCGTGGCCTGCGAGATGGACACCATCATGGCGCTGGCGAAAAAACACAATTTGTACGTGGTGGAAGATGCCGCTCAGGGCGTGATGTCGACCTATAAAGGTAAAGCGCTCGGCACCATCGGCCATATTGGCTGTTTCAGCTTCCACGAAACCAAAAACTACACCGCAGGCGGTGAGGGTGGCGCCACGCTGATTAACGATCCGGCGCTGATCGACCGGGCGGAAGTCATTCGCGAGAAAGGCACCAACCGTAGCCAGTTCTTCCGTGGGCAGGTCGACAAGTACACCTGGCGCGATATCGGCTCCAGCTATCTGATGTCAGATCTGCAGGCCGCTTACCTGTGGGGCCAGCTCGAGGTTGCCGATCGCATCAACCAGCGCCGCCTGGCGCTATGGCAGAACTATTATGACAGCTTCCTGCCGCTGGCCGAGGCCGGCCGCATCGTCTTGCCGACCATTCCGGCGGACTGCGTGCAGAATGCGCACATGTTCTATATCAAACTGCGTGATATTGAAGATCGCACGGCGTTTATCGATTATCTGAAAGAAGCCGAAATCATGGCGGTATTCCATTACATTCCGCTGCATGACTGCCCGGCGGGCGATCGTTTTGGCCGCTTTGCCGGTGAAGACCGCTTCACCAGCCAGGAAAGCGCGCGTCTGGTGCGCCTGCCTCTGTTCTATAATATGTCTGACGTTAATCAGCGTACGGTGATCAATACCATTCTTAGTTTCTTCGCCTGATATGTCGTTGGCAAAAGCATCGATTTGGACCGCCGGCTCCACGCTGATCAAAATTGGCGTGGGGTTATTGGTGGTGAAACTGCTGGCGGTGGCGTTTGGCCCCAGCGGCGTTGGGCAGGCGGGTAACTTCCGCCAGTTGATCACCGTGCTGGGCGTGTTGTCCGGTGCCGGGATTTTTAACGGCATCACGAAATACGTTGCCGAATACCATCAGGATCCGCAGCGGTTGCGCCTGGCCGTCGGCACGGCGTCGACTATCGTGCTGGGCTTCTCCACGCTGTTGGCGCTGGTGTTTTTATTCGCAGCCGTTCCCATCAGCATCGCGCTGTTCGGTCACGCCGAGTATGTGAACGTGGTGCGTGCGGTGGCCTTTATTCAGATGGGTATCGCCTACGCCAACCTGTTTATGGCGGTGCTGAAAGGCTACCGCGATGCGATGGGCAACGCGTTGGCGGTGATTGGCGGCAGCCTGATTGGCGTGGTGGCGTACTACCTGTGCTTTACGCTGGGCGGCTATGAAGGCGCTCTGGCAGGATTGGCGCTGGTGCCGGCATTGGCGGTATTGCCCGCCGGCTTCATGTTGTGGCGGCGCAAAACCTTGCCGCTGAGCTATCTGGCGCTGGCCTGGGACAAGGCGCTGGCCAGTCATCTAGGCAAGTTCACCATCATGGCGTTGATCACCTCAGTGACGCTGCCGGTGGCCTATGTGATGATGCGTAACCTGCTGGCCAGCCATTACAGTTGGGACGAGGTGGGGATTTGGCAGGGTGTCAGCAGCATTTCCGACGCTTATCTGCAGTTTATCACCGCTTCGTTTACTGTCTACCTGCTGCCAACGCTGTCGCGGCTGAAGGAAAAAAGCGCCATCTCGCAGGAGATCGTACGTTCGCTGAAGTTTGTGCTGCCCGCCGTGGCGGCGGCAAGTTTCACCGTCTGGCTACTGCGCGACTTCGCCATCTGGTTTCTGTTCACAGACAAGTTCGTCGCCATGCGCGATCTGTTCGCCTGGCAACTGGTGGGCGATGTACTGAAGGTGGGCGCCTATGTCTTTGGCTACCTGGTTATCGCCAAGGCGTCGCTGCGTTTTTACATTCTGACGGAAGTCAGCCAATTTCTGCTGCTGACGCTGTTTTCGCACTGGTTGATACCGCTGCACGGCGCATTGGGTGCGGCGCAGGCTTACATGGCAACCTACATTGTGTATTTCGCGCTCTGTAGCTGCGTATTTCTTCTTTATCGTAGACGAGTATGACCATACTGATTCACGTATTGGGTTCTGATATCCCGCATCACAATCAGACGGTGCTGCGTTTCTTCAACGACGTGTTGGCGAAGCGCCTGCCGTCCGAACAGACGCGCCATTTTATGGTGGCAGCCAGAGACGTAGCGGCGCTGGGCGATTTTCCCGAGTTGAGCATCGAGGCTTTCCCGGATAAAAAAAGCCTGGCGGCGGCGGTGATTGCTCGCGCTCAGGCCGATCGTAATCAGCGTTTCTTCCTGCATGGCCAGTTTAATCCTACGCTGTGGCTGGCGTTGCTGAGCGGTAAAATCAAAGCTCGCCAGGTGAGCTGGCATATCTGGGGCGCGGATCTGTACGAGGACGCCACCAGTTGGAAATTCCGCCTGTTCTATGTACTGCGCCGCATCGCGCAAGGGCGGGTGGGGCGTGTATTTGCGACCCGCGGCGACGTGATCCATTACCAGCAGCGCCATGCGCGCGTGCCGGCCTCCCTGCTGTATTTTCCAACGCGAATGGACCCGGCCCTGACCGGCATCAGCGTGGAGAAGAACCTGGCCGGGCCCATGACCATTCTGGTAGGGAATTCCGGCGATCGTACCAACCGTCATGTTGAAGCGCTAAAAGCGATCCACCAGCAGTTCGGCGCGGACGTGCGCGTGATCCTGCCGATGGGTTATCCGGCCAACAACGACGCCTATATCGACCAGGTGCGTACCGCCGGGCTGCAATGGTTCAGCGACAAGAACCTGCAGTTGCTGACGCAACAGGTGGCATTCGACGATTACCTGAACATCCTGCGCGAATGCGATCTCGGTTATTTTATTTTTAACCGTCAGCAGGGTATCGGCACCCTGTGTTTGCTGATTCAGTTCGGTGTGCCGTTCGTGCTCAGCCGGCAGAACCCGTTCTGGCAGGATTTGGCGGAGCAGCATCTGCCGGTGCTGTTCTACGGCGATTCGCTGGATGAAGCGGTGGTGCGCGAGGCGCAGCGCCAACTGGCGTCGGTAGATAAACAGGCGATCGCTTTCTTTAATCCAAACTACGTCGATGGCTGGCAACAGGCATTGGCGCTGGCTGCGGGGGAAGGCTCATGACGTTGGCGCAATTTGGCGGATTGTTTGTCGTCTATCTGGTCAGCGTGCTGTTTATTCTTACGCTGACTTATCAGGAGTTTCGGCGTATCCGCTTTAACTTCAACGTTTTCTTTTCCCTGTTGTACTTGCTGACGTTTTACTTCGGCTTTCCGCTGACGTGTCTGCTGGTGTTTCAGTTCGACGTCGAGGTGGTGCCGGTCGAGTTCTTGCTGTACGCCATTCTCTCCGCTACCGCGTTTTACGCGATTTATTACGTCAGCTACAAGACCCGGCTGCGTAAGCCCAGCGTACGGCCGCGTAAGCCGGTCTTTACCATGAACCGGGTGGAAACCAATCTGACCTGGATATTGCTGGCGCTGGTGGCGATCGGTACCGTGGGCATTTTCTTCATGCAAAACGGTTTCCTGCTGTTCAAGCTTAACTCTTATAGCCAGATTTTCTCCAGCGATGTGTCTGGCGTAGCGCTCAAGCGTTTCTTCTATTTCTTTATTCCGGCAATGCTGGTGGTGTATTTCCTGAAACAGGATCTGCGCGCCTGGTTCTTCTTTCTGGCGGCTACGGTGGCCTTCGGCATCCTGACCTACGTGATTGTCGGCGGCACCCGCGCCAATATCATCATCGCTTTCTCGCTGTTTCTGTTTATCGGCATTGTCCGCGGCTGGATCTCGTTGTGGATGCTGGTGGCCGCCGGCGTGTTCGGCATCGTCGGCATGTTCTGGCTGGCGTTAAAACGTTATAGCCTCGACGTCAGCGGCTCTGAAGCGTTCTACACCTTCCTTTACCTGACGCGAGATACCTTCTCGCCATGGGAAAACCTGGCGCTGTTGCTGCAAAACTACGACAAAATCGACTTCCAGGGATTGGCGCCGATAGTGCGTGATTTCTACGTGTTCATTCCTGCTTGGCTGTGGCCGGGCCGTCCGGATACGGTGCTGAATACCGCCAACTACTTCACCTGGGAAGTGCTGGATAACCATTCCGGCCTGGCGATCTCACCGACGCTGATCGGGTCGCTGGTGGTGATGGGCGGTGCGTTGTTCATCCCTGTCGGTGCCGTGCTGGTTGGCATGATCATCAAATGGTTCGACTGGCTGTACGAAATGGGCAAAAGCGAGCCTAACCGCTACAAGGCGGCCATATTGCAGAGTTTCTGCTTTGGTGCGGTGTTCAACATTATCGTATTGGCGAGGGAAGGCGTGGATTCGTTTGTCTCGCGGGTGGTGTTCTTCTGCCTTATTTTTGGCGCCTGTCTGTTGATGGCGAAATTGCTGTACTGGCTGTTTGACACTGCCGGTTTGATTAAGGCTCGGGTGCTGCGTTCACGCAGGCTGGCATCGCCGGTATCCTCCCCACGCGCCGACGGTCTTCTGTAAGGATAAGAATAACGATGGAAGCAACGATTAGGGTTCCCAAATACGAGCTGCGCGGTTTCAGCCTTTGGGGATTTCGCGATATGGCGCAATGCATGGATTTTCTGTTTGACGGCGGCCAGGTAAAGCAGGGCACGCTGGTGGCGATGAACGCAGAAAAGATACTGAAGGCGGAGGAAGATGCGGCGTTGCATGCGTTGCTGGACGAAGCGGAATACAAATATGCCGACGGTATCAGCATGGTGCGATCAATCCGCCGCAAATATCCGGGTGCCGAGGTGTCGCGCGTAGCGGGAGCCGATCTGTGGGAAGCGCTGATGCAGCGTGCCGGTCGTGAGGGGACGCCGGTGTTCCTGATTGGCGGCAAACCTTCGGTATTGGCGGAAACCGAGCAGAAGCTGCGCAGCCAGTGGAATGTGAACCTGGTCGGCAGCCAGGATGGTTACTTCAAGCCTGAACAGCGCGATGCGCTGTTTGAACGCATCCGCGTCAGCGGCGCCGCTATAGTGACGGTTGCCATGGGATCGCCGAAACAGGAAATCCTGATGCGCGACTGCCGCAAGGTGCATCCGCAGGCATTGTATATGGGCGTAGGCGGGACCTACGACGTGTTCACCGGTCACGTGAAACGCGCGCCAAGGGTCTGGCAGAATCTGGGTCTGGAGTGGCTCTACCGGCTGCTCAGTCAACCCAGCCGGATTGGCCGTCAGTTGAAACTGCTGAAGTTCGTGAGTTACTACTATCGCGGTAAGATGTGATAACTACGTCGGGGTTTTTCGTGCTGCCCTGACGTATTCGTTTGTTCAAATAACCTGCTTTATGACGTATTAGCCAGCACCTCTATAACCTCAGACCCTAAGCCCACCCTCATTTATTCCATAAAGTTTTAAGTTGCGGTTTGCTTATAGCAGCAAAATGCGAAACGATACCGTCCGGAAATTATCCCCAGTTGCCGGCGCCCGGTGCGGTAGTGCTGAACGACGTTTTTCTCGCCGTAAGATCGCCCCGATCACATATCGATGTCAGCCAAAGCGGCGGGGGATGATTTACTCTATTTTCATCAAAAAACAATAACGACCGGCAGCGGCCGGCATGCAAACACAATCAAAAAAACATCATTGAGGATTTATGGCACACATTGAAAAACCGCAAGGACTGCACCGGGGGCTCGAAGCCCGGCATATTGAGCTGATTGCTCTGGGCGGCACCATTGGCGTCGGTCTGTTTATGGGGTCGGCCAGCACGTTGAAATGGGCGGGGCCATCGGTCTTGTTGGCCTATATCATCGCCGGGCTGTTCGTGTTCTTTATTATGCGCTCGATGGGCGAAATGCTGTTTCTGGAGCCGGTAGCGGGCTCTTTTGCCGTTTATGCGCATAAATATATGGGGCCGTATTTCGGTTACCTCACCGCCTGGGGCTATTGGTTTATGTGGATTGCCGTTGGCATCTCCGAAATCACTGCCATTGGGGTCTATGTGCAGTTCTGGTTCCCGGAAATCCCGCAGTGGGTGCCGGCGCTGATCGCCGTGGCGATGGTGGCGCTGGCCAACCTGGCGGCGGTGCGCCTTTACGGCGAGCTGGAGTTCTGGTTTGCCATGATTAAGGTGACCACCATCATTGTGATGATTCTGGTGGGACTGGGAGTGATCTTCTTTGGCTTTGGCAACGGCGGTGAGCCGATCGGCTTTGCCAATCTTACGCAGCACGGCGGCTTCTTTGCCGGCGGCTGGAAGGGCTTCCTGTTCGCGCTGTGTATTGTCGTGGCGTCCTATCAGGGGGTTGAGCTGGTCGGTATTACCGCCGGCGAAGCCAAGAACCCGCAGGTTACGCTGAAACGCGCGATTAACAATATCCTGTGGCGCATCCTGATCTTCTATGTCGGCGCCATCTTTGTCATCGTCACTATCTTCCCATGGAACGGTATCGGCACTACCGGCAGCCCGTTCGTGCTGACCTTCGCCAAGATCGGCATCGTCGCCGCCGCCGGTATCATTAACTTCGTGGTGCTGACTGCGGCGCTGTCCGGCTGCAACAGCGGCATGTACAGCGGTGGCCGCATGTTGTACGCCCTGGCCAAGAACCGCCAACTGCCCGCTTCGTTGACCAAGCTGTCCGCCAGCGGCGTGCCGGTGAACTGCATTGCCGTGACCATCGTCTGCCTGCTGGTCGGCTCCGGGTTGAACTACCTCATTCCGAATCCGCAGCAGGTGTTTGTTTACGTCTACAGCGCCAGCGTGCTGCCTGGCATGGTGCCGTGGTTTGTGGTGCTGATCAGCCAGCTGTATTTCCGTCGCGCTCATAAAGAAGCGATCAAAACCCACAGTTTCAAGTCAGTGATGTTCCCGTATGTGAACTATCTGACCATCGCTTTTCTGGTCTGCGTGCTGATTGGCATGGGAATTAACCCGGATACGCGAATTTCTTTGCTGGTCGGGGCGATTTTCTTAGCGGGTGTTAGCCTGTGTTACTTTGCTTTCGGCATGCACAAGAAACATCATCCGGCTGAAAAGCGGGCAGAAATGCAGCAATAACCGGTAAAAAGGGGCTACGGATAGCGCTTTCTTGCGTGGGAGTGAGCAAAGCGTAATCAAACGCAACATTTCTGCGAAAAAGCACTAGACAGGATTGGGTTAAATCCGTAGTATCCCCTCCCGCAACGGCGCTATGCGCCCGTAGCTCAGCTGGATAGAGCGCTGCCCTCCGGAGGCAGAGGTCTCAGGTTCGAATCCTGTCGGGCGCACCATTAAGTTTGTGTGCAAGAGCTGCGGTGGTAGTATTACCGCGTGAAGTTAAGAAGTAATGGTGGCTATAGCTCAGTTGGTAGAGCCCTGGATTGTGATTCCAGTTGTCGTGGGTTCGAGTCCCATTAGCCACCCCACTTCCTAAGAGAAGTGAAGAATTGTAAGCTGTTTTGTGACTGTGCGAAGGTGGCGGAATTGGTAGACGCGCTAGCTTCAGGTGTTAGTGTTCTTACGGACGTGAGGGTTCAAGTCCCTCTCTTCGCACCACACAAAATGTCTGATAAATTTTAATATTTACATAGACATAAGCGATAAAATTCAGTAGTATGTGCAACAAGAAATCGGCGAGTAGCGCAGCTTGGTAGCGCAACTGGTTTGGGACCAGTGGGTCGGAGGTTCGAATCCTCTCTCGCCGACCACTTTCAGAAAAGCCCGTTCAGCAATGAACGGGCTTTTCGCTTTCTGTAATCCGCACTTTTTATTTTCTTTAGCCTTGTCCTTGTCCTTGTCCTTGTCCTTGTCCTTGTCCTTGTCCTTGTCCTTGTCCTTCCTGTCCGCGGGTTTTGGCTCGTCGTTGGGTTTCAGCGACACGAGCATCATGTATTGTCGTCAGGTTGAGACATATAACATGATGATTTTGTTTGATAAAAATTACTTTGGCTTAAGTCGTCGTTCTAAGGCGACATAGTTTACTGCGACAGGCCAAGAGAATGGCGCAGGAGTGCGGACCTCGTTATCGGTGTGAAAATAATTAAATGTTTTGTAATTCAATAGAATAGTTGTTTTTATGCAAAGTCCGGCGAGCATCTGCCAGAAGTTGGCACGCCTTGTGCAATATCTATTCCGTAGATGCTCATTCCACCTCTTATGTTCGCCTTAGGCTTCATAAACCCTGGGAATGATGCAGAGCTGATTTAGGGTGCCTATTGTCCACCAGAACGATGACAGCGTTGCTTGCAACTGCTGACATCACACTCCGGGCATAACGTTGAGTGAGGCACCGCCCCTGTTGTCCTAGACCTGATTGCTTTTTATACACTTGCCACTGCGGCAAGTGTTTTTTTTTGCCTAATACCCATCATATTTGAAGCCACAGCCGCGTTGACTGCGCGCTCTCACCCCAGTCACTTGGTGGACCAAGCTCCTGGGGATTCGTGAGCTTGCCGCCTTGCTGTGACTCCAACTATCTTGGGTATAAGCAACGTTGGATAAAAAAGGCGCGACCAGAGGGCGCGCCTTGAGGACAATGCATTGCCGGCGTTACTCGCCGTTATGCTTCAACGTCAGCATCAGCCCTTCACGTCGCATTTGAGCGGCCTCGTCCGAACGGTGCAGCTTATCCAGCACATCAGCCAGCCAAGCGTAGTCGTAGGCATCCGGACGCTGTTTCAGCGCTTCCCGGAATGCGTCGGCGGCCTGTTGCCATTCACCGTGTTTCATCAACAACTGACCTAGCGTACTGTTCAGCAAGGGTGTAGCGCCATGCTGTTTGACCTGCTGACGCAGCGCTTTTTCCAACTGTTCCGGGTTGCCGGACTTCAGGCGCGGGATCAGCAGCACCAGACGTTCGTCATATTGGCGCTTCAGGCTGTCGAGCACGATTTCCTGCGCCATTTCGTGGTCATTGCATTCGATCAGGTGTTCCACCATCGCGATTTGCAGCGGGACTTCATGACGGGTTTTACGGCTCTGATCTTTCCACCAGCGCTTCAGGCCATCGCTGCCTTCGTCCGCCATCGCCTGATTCATCAGGCCGATGTAAGCCTGCTGTTGCAGCGCTTGCAGCTCAGCTTCAGTGTGCAAATTGATTTTGCCCATCGACGGCAGAATTTCCAGCAGTGAGGCAAAGGCGCCGGTGCGCAGATAAGCCTGCTCTGCCAGACGCAAGACCTCCGGATGACGCGGCGCTTGGTTCAGCAGACGATCGACGCCGTGACGTGCCGCATGGTTTTCCCCCTGTGCCAGTTGAATGCGCACGCGCGTGATATCTACCGGTAACTGATCGGTATCGGCGGCCTCGGCGGCGCGCTCCAGATACTGATTGGTGCGGAAATCATCACCGCGCTGCTGTGCGGCTTCGGCAGCCAGCAGATAGTTCACTACCGGCTGTTCGGCATGGTCGGCATTGCGCGTCAGCAGTTTTTCGACCTGCTTGTAATCCCCTTCAGCCAGTTTGATCAGCGCGGCTTTGGTTTGTTTGCGCGCCCGGCTGCGTTTGCGGCCAAGGAACCAGCCGCGGGTACGGGCACCGGTACGGAAGATGCGGCGCAGGATCCATTCGATCGCCAGCAGCACGACAAAGAGCAGAACTGCCATGATCACCAGGCCGGTGACGCTGGTTTCGACATTGTAGTTATCGGTCTGGATCAGCACATAGCCCTGATGGCCGGCCAGCATCGGCCCGACCACCACGCTTGCGATCAGTACCAGGAACAGAAATAGCACGCGTAACATGGCTTATCCCTCCTGGTGAGCGGCAGGGGACTGGGTCAGCAGATTGCGCACCCGGGTCTGCATCAGTTTTTCCAGCAATGGCTGGCTTTTCAAGTGATCCGGCACGTCCATGGAGATCGACTGCTGGCTCAGGTTATCCAACTCTTCCAGAAAAGCTTTGGTGGCGGGGTCGGTGGTGTCGAAGTAGGCGCGTACCCAGGTGGAGATGGTTTCCAGCGACTGTTTGTACGTCTCATTCTGATGGCGCGGGATAGCTTGCGCAGCCACCAGCAGGCGCGAACGGATATTTTCGCGCAGATAGATGTCCTGATTCGGCGCCAGCAGCGGTTCGGCGCTGGCATCGCGGCGGCGGACGGTAATAAAGTCGGCCATAAAGTTGTGCCAGCTTTTGGCCAGGTTCTGCCGCCATTCGCCAATCGAACTGGAAAGCTCGCTGCTGTCCTGATCCATTGGCGCTTCGTCGCTGTCGTTATCCGCCAGACGCAGGTTGTCGACCTGGTTAGACAGCTGATTGGTCTTGAGAATGATGCCGTCGAAATCGACCTGGGTCAGGGTGGACAGCGTGCTGATATCTTCGGTGATGGCGCGACGAACCTCTAGCAGGCTGGGGTCGTTCATGTCCGCCAGGCTGGCATCGGCGCTTTTCAACAGCGTCGCCGCACTGGTCACGTCCTGATCGCTCCACAGCTTGCGCCCGGCCATTTTCACCAGAAAATCGGCCTGCGCCAGTAGCCAGGTTTTGGCATCGCTGCCGGAGATGGTCGCGACCTTTTCCTGCAGCTCGTTAAGTTGCCGCGCCAGAGTGGCTTGCTCGCGGTCGGCGGCGTCCAGTGTTTTGCCCTGTTGCTGCAACAGGCCTTCCAGCGCGCTTCTTTCCTGCTGCTGGCTCTGTTTCAGCCCGTCAAGCTGTTGCTGCAGAACCTGGTTGGCGGCGATAAGCCGTTGCGCCTGCTGATGTGTGTGGTAGTAGCCGCCCGCACCCAGTGCGATAACCAGCACGATAGCGATCGCGCCGAGCACAGGGCCGGTATTTTTCCCTTTGCGACGGTCAGCGTCTGGCTGCTGGGAGGTCTCAACCGCTGGGGTGGATTCTTCAACCGGGGCGGATGGGGTATTTTGTTCCGTCATAGTGGTACATCCCATAGTCAGGTTTATTGTAGCGCGCGGATCAGCGCGTCATTATCGGCGTTATCAGCTACCCGAATCATGCTCCAGCCCAATTCCTGGGCGAGGGTAGCCAGGCGTTCACTCACTACTACCAGGCGGCAACGCAACAGCCACGAAGAACGATAGTAGTCAGGAACTAAAGTATAGAGCTGTTGTAACATTTCACCGCTGGTGACGACCAGCGTATCAACACCGGCGCGCTGCCAGTGGGCGCTTTGCTCACTGCCATCATAGTGCACCGGGCTGCGTTGATAACATTCATAATAGCTGACGTTGGCGCCACGCTCGCTCAACCGGTCGCCGAGCAACTCGCGCCCGCCGTTGCCGCGCAGAATAAGCGCCTGCTTGCCGTCCAGCTTCTGCAACGCCGGCAGCAGCAACAGCGTTTCGCTGATCTGCTGCTCGCGCGGGTACTCCACCGGCAGGCTGCTGATGCGGTGCATCGCCAGCCCGGTTGCGCGGCCAATGGCATAATAGGTCAGGCGCGCCGGCCATGTCAGCCCGGCGCGGCCAATGACCGAATTGGCGTAGTTCACCGAATGCTGCGACACGACAAACACCAGATCGCCATCATTGAGTTGCTGCAACGCCTGCGGCAGTTTGGGCAGATCGCGGCCAGGGGCGAAATCGATCAACGGGGCATGATAGGCAACCCGGCCGAGTGCGCGCAGGCGGCTCACCAGTTGTTCTCCAAAAGGAGAAGGGCGGGTTACCAGAATCGTCATGCCGGGGGATTTCCCTGATAAACGTCGTGCAGGATTTCACGTGCGCCACGCGCCAGCAGTTCTTCCGCCAGCTCAACGCCCATTTGTTCGGCCAGGGCCGCCGGGCCGCGACGTTCGCCGCGCACCATCTGGCTGCCGTCCGGTGAGCCGACCAAGGCTCTCAGCCACAGGCTGTCGCCTTCCAGTTCGGCATAGCTGCCGATCGGCACCTGACAGCCGCCTTCCAGCCGCGTATTCATCGCCCGTTCAGCGCGCACGCGGATATCGGTTGCGGCGTGATTGAGCGGTGCGAGCAGCGCACGGGTGGCGTCATCGTCGAGGCGGCATTCGATGCCGACCGCGCCCTGACCGACGGCCGGCAGGCACTCTTCGGGGCTCAATGGGCTGCGGATACGTTGCTCCAGCCCCAGACGTTTCAACCCGGCGACCGCCAGAATAATGGCGTCGTAATCACCGTTATCCAGCTTGGCCAGGCGGGTACCGACGTTGCCGCGCAAATCGCGCACGATCAAATCCGGCCGGCGTTCGCGCAACTGGCTCTGACGGCGCAGGCTTGAGGTGCCAACCACGCTGCCCTGCGGCAACTGATCGAACGAGGCGAAACGATTGGAAACAAAGGCGTCGCGTGGATCGTCACGCTCGCAAATGGTCACCAGGCCCAGGCCGGCGGGGAAATCTATCGGGACGTCTTTCATCGAATGGACGGCGATATCGGCGCGGCCTTCCAGCAACGCCAACTCAAGCTCTTTAACAAACAGGCCTTTACCGCCGACTTTCGCCAGCGGCGTATCCAGAATAATGTCGCCCTTTGTGACCATTGGCACCAGTTCAACCTGCAGGCCGGGGTGGCTGGCCATCAGGCGCTGTTGCACATAATGTGCTTGCCAGAGTGCTAGCGGGCTTTGTCGGGTGGCAATTCGAATAATTTTGTCTAACATGCTTGTTACCGTTTTTATAATTCGCCGTTCATCCTACCACTGAGTGCGAAAACTGTCAGTGCAAGAAGCCACAGGCGAAGAAAGGACAACGGAATCAACGGGACGTGTGATGTATTTTGGGGCAGTTGACACTGCGGGTAAATCGTTTAGAGAAGCGCTACAATAATAGTGGAGCGTTACCTCCTTTACGGTCAATCAGCAAGGTGTTAAATTGATCACGTTTCCAACAATAAGTTGCCAAATATTCTTCCAACACTAACGGCGCTTATGGAATACGGGTTTTTTCTAAACACCGGGATAATCAGGCGAGACGTCTTGTACCTCTACATCGAGACACTGAAGCAGAGACTGGATGCGATCAACCAATTACGAGTCGATCGCGCCCTAGCGGCCATGAAGCCCGCGTTTCAACGGGTATACAGTCTGCTGCCTACCTTACTGCACTACCATCACCCACTGATGCCGGGCTATCTGAACGGTAACGTTCCCCACGGCGTTTGCCTTTACACGCCTGATGAAACCCAGCAAGATTACCTCAACGATTTAGAAGACAAATGGGGCAGCCCGTTTGACAAGTTGGCCAGCGGTGAGCTGCCGATTACCGGCGTTTACTCCATGGGCAGCACGTCGTCTATCGGCCAAAGCTGCAGCTCGGATCTCGACATCTGGGTGTGCCATCAGTCCTGGCTGGATAACGAAGAGCGTAGCCGTCTGCAGGAAAAATGCGGCCTGCTGGAAAAATGGTCGGCGTCGATGGGCGTAGAAGTCAGCTTCTTCCTGATCGATGAAAACCGCTTCCGCCATAACGAAAGCGGCAGCCTGGGTGGCGAAAACTGCGGATCCACCCAGCATATCCTGCTGCTGGACGAGTTTTACCGCACCGCGGTGCGCTTGGCCGGCAAACGTATTTTGTGGAACATGGTGCCGGGCGAAGAAGAAGCGCATTACGATGAGTATGTGCTGTCGCTGTATTCGCAAGGCGCGTTGACGCCGAACGAATGGCTGGATCTCGGCGGCCTGAGCACGCTGTCGGCGGAAGAATATTTTGGCGCCAGCCTGTGGCAGTTGTACAAAAGCATCGATTCGCCTTACAAGGCCGTGCTGAAGACCTTGCTGTTGGAAGCCTATTCCTGGGAATACCCGAATACCCAACTGCTGGCGATGGACATTAAACACCGTCTGCATGAAGGCGAGATCGTCTGCTTCGGGCTCGACTCTTACTGCATGATGCTCGAACGCGTTACGCATTATCTGAACCAAATCAACGACACCACTCGCCTCGATCTCGTCCGCCGTTGTTTCTATCTGAAAGTCTGCGAAAAACTGTCGCGCGCTAACGCCTGCGTCGGCTGGCGTCGCGAAATCCTTAGCCAGTTGGTCAGCGAATGGGGCTGGGACGAAGAGCGCCTGGCAATCCTGGATAACCGCGCCAACTGGAAGATCGAACGGGTGCGTGAAGCGCACAACGAGCTGCTGGATGCGATGATGCAGAGTTATCGCAACCTGATCCGCTTCGCGCGGCGTAACAACCTCAGCGTCAGCGCCAGCCCGCAGGATATCGGGGTGCTCACCCGCAAGCTGTATGCGGCGTTTGAAGCCCTGCCCGGCAAGGTAACGCTGGTGAATCCGCAGATCTCACCGGACCTGTCGGAAAACGACTTAACCTTTATTCATGTGCCGATTGGCCGCGCCAACCGTACCGGTTGGTATCTGTACAATCAGGCGCCGGCGATGGATTCCATCGTCAGCCACCAACCGCTGGAATATAACCGCTACCTGAACAAGCTGGTGGCCTGGGCCTATTTCAACGGCCTGCTGACGCCGCAGACCCGCCTGCACATCAAGAGCGGCAACTTGTGCGACACGGCCAAACTGCAGGAACTGGTAGCCGACGTATCGCACCACTTCCCGCTGCGGTTGGCGGCACCGACACCGAAAGCCTTGTACAGCCCGTGCGAAATCCGCCATCTGGCGATTATCGTCAATCTGGAAAACGATCCAACCGCCGCCTTCCGCAACCAGGTGGTGCATTTCGATTTCCGCAAGCTGGACGTGTTCAGCTTCGGCCAGCAGCAGCAATGCCTGGTGGGCAGTATCGATCTGCTGTACCGCAACTCATGGAACGAAGTGCGTACCCTGCATTTCAGCGGCGAGCAATCGGTGCTGGAAGCGCTGAAGACCATTCTCGGTAAAATGCATCAGGACGCCGCGCCACCGGAATCGGTAGAAGTGTTCTGCTACAGCCAGCACCTGCGCGGTCTTATCCGTACCCGCATACAGCAACTGGTGTCGGAATGCATAGAGCTGCGTTTGTCCAGCACCCGTCTGGAACCGGGCCGTTTCAAAGCGGTGCGCGTCGCCGGCCAAACCTGGGGCCTGTTCTTTGAGCGCCTGAGCGTATCGGTGCAAAAGCTGGAGAACGCGGTGGAATTCTACGGCGCCATTTCCAACAACAAATTGCACGGCCTGTCGATCAAAGTGGAAACCGATCAGGTGCACTTGCCGCCGGTAGTGGATGGTTTCGCCAGTGAGGGGATCATTCAGTTCTTCTTCGAAGACACGTCGGACGATAAAGGCTTTAACATCTATATTTTGGATGAGTCTAACCGGGTGGAGGTTTACCACCATTGTGAAGGCAGTAAAGAGGAGTTGGTGCGTGACGTGAGCCGTTTCTATTCTTCTTCACACGATCGCTTCACTTACGGTTCCAGCTTTATCAACTTCAACCTGCCGCAGTTCTACCAGATAGTTCAGCTGGATGGTCGTACCCAGGTGATCCCGTTCCGCAGCAATGTCCTGTCGAGCCTGTGCGTTACCCTGGCCGATGGCGCCGCTCAGCCGCTGAAACAACAATTCCAGTTGCATTGATTCCGTAGGGCAGGCCCCACGGAATCAGCGGCTTATCAGGCAAAATGCACGTCTTCGCCGGCCTGTGCGCTGGCCGCTTCGCTGAGCAACGGGTAGAATCCGCGATCGCTGCGATCGCAGAACCAGGCGCCGTCCCGGTAGTTAAAGTGATAGCCGCCGGTTTTGGTTGCCAGCCACACCTGATGCAACGGCTCCTGACGGTTGATCACAATTTTGGTGCCATTTTCGAAACTTAACGTCATTACGCCGCCGTTAGTTTCGTAATCGATGTCCGCATCGCCGTCAAAATCGTCCAGTGTCTCTTCAATATTAAGCATCAGTTGGTCAGCCAACTGGTGAAACTCACTGTCGTTCATAATCAATTCCTATTGCTTTTCATGATCCACCTGCGATTATAGAGATCTTGGACGCATGAATTACAGGCATTAATGCAAATGAAAAAACAACTACGCTATGCGCTGATGGCAGTTCTGCTTGCCGGGCTCTCTGGCTGCGGTCTGAAAGGCCCGCTGTATTTCCCTTCGGACGAACCGGGTACTAAGAAACCCGCCTCTCAGGTTCAAACGGGCGATCAGGTACAGAAAAATCAGCAGGAAACCTCTGTCTCTCAGTAAAAACCGTCGATGAGCGACCAGTAACACCTGATTTGCGGTGGCGGGGCGTCACCGCAAACCCAAGACGGATAGCGCGTCCAGATAGCGGAGTATGATATGCAGTTCTCCAAAATGCACGGTCTGGGCAACGACTTTATGGTGGTCGATGCCGTTACACAGAATGTCTATTTTTCACCTGAACTGATCCGCCGATTGGCCGATCGGCACTTGGGCGTTGGCTTTGACCAGATGCTGGTGGTAGAACCGCCTTACGATCCGGAACTTGATTTCCACTATCGCATTTTTAACGCCGACGGCAGTGAAGTGGCTCAGTGCGGTAACGGCGCCCGCTGTTTCGCCCGCTTTGTGCGGCTGAAAGGGTTGACCAACAAACGCGACATCCGCGTCAGCACCCAAACCGGACGCATGGTGCTCAGCGTCACCGACGACGATCTGGTGTGCGTGAATATGGGCGAACCGAATTTTGACCCTCAGGCTGTGCCGTTTCGCGCCACCAAAGAGGAAAGGACATACATCATGCGTGCGGCGGAACATACGGTGCTGTGCGGCGTGGTGTCGATGGGCAATCCGCATTGTGTTTTACAGGTGGATGATGTAAAAACCGCCAAGGTAGAGCTGCTTGGGCCGGTGCTGGAAGGGCACGAGCGCTTCCCGGAACGGGCCAATATCGGTTTTATGCAAATCGTCAGTCGTGAACATATCAAGCTGCGGGTCTATGAGCGCGGCGCCGGTGAAACGCAAGCCTGCGGCAGCGGCGCTTGTGCGGCAGTGGCAGTGGGGATTCAACAAGAATTGCTGTCAGAAGAGGTGCATGTAGAACTGCCGGGCGGCAGCCTGCATATTCGCTGGAAAGGGCCGGGCAATCCGCTGTTTATGACCGGTCCGGCAACCCATGTATATGACGGATTTATTCATCTATGAAGAGTGTTGAGGACCAGGCTGTCACGGGCATTGAGCTTGATGACGACGCCGTAATGCAGTTTTTGCTGCAAAACCCGGATTTCTTTATTCGCAACGCGCGTTTGGTTGAACAGATGCGCGTACCCCATCCCGTTCGCGGAACCGTGTCGCTGGTCGAGTGGCATCTGGCCCGCCAGCGCAACCATATTGGCCGGCTCGAAGAAGAGATCACCCTATTGATGGAGCAGGCCAGCGCCAATGAAACGCTGTTTGCCAGCTTGCTGCATCTGCAGGCCAATCTGGCTACCGCCAGCAGCCTGCAAGACATGCTCAACCGCCTGCAACGCTGGGCGCGTGGTTTCGGTTTGGCCGGCGCCAACATCCGCCTGTTTTCTGAAAGCTGGAAAATCGGCGCGCCTTCCGACTTCACCCATCTCGCCTTGACGCGGTCGTCGTTTGAGCCGCTGCGCATTCAGCGCCTGGGTGACCAACAGCATTACCTCGGTAGCCTGAATGGCCCCGAACTGTTGCTGCTGTTGCCGCAGGCCAAGCTGGTTGGCTCGGTCGCGTTGTCGATGTTGGGCGAAGACGGCGAACTGGGCATGGTGATTTTCAGCAGCCGCGATACGCAACACTATCAGCAGGGCATGGGTACCGTGATGCTCAATCAGCTGGCGCGCATGCTGCCTGAACTGCTGGAACGCTGGATAGAACGAGCATGACCCCGGTAGCGGCCAGCCTGCAACAGCCGGTGGACGCTTTCCTGCGCTATCTGAAGGTTGAGCGTCAGCTCAGCCCGCTCACTCAGCTCAGCTATTCTCGCCAACTGCAGGCGCTGATGGCGCTGGCGCAGGAGATGGGCGTGACCGAATGGCCGGCGCTGGACGCCGCCAAAGTCCGCATGCTGGCGGCACGCAGTAAACGTGCGGGCCTGCAGTCTTCCAGCCTTGCGCTGCGCTTGTCGGCGTTGCGCAGTTTTCTCGACTGGCAGGTTAGCCAGGGCGCGTTGATCGCCAATCCCGCCAAAGGTATCCGAACGCCACGCAGCGGTCGTCATCTGCCGAAAAATATCGATGTCGATGAAATAAACCAGCTGTTGAATATCGATCTCAACGATCCGCTGGCGGTGCGCGATCGCGCCATGCTGGAGGTGATGTACGGCGCCGGGTTGCGTCTGTCGGAGCTGGTGGGGCTGGATTGCCGCCATGTCGATCTGGCCGCCGGTGATATCTGGGTGTTGGGCAAGGGCAGCAAAGAACGCAAACTGCCGATTGGCCGCACCGCCGTTACCTGGCTGGAGCACTGGTTGGCGATGCGTGACCTGTTCGGCCCGGCAGACGACGCGATGTTCCTGTCCAATCAGGGAAAACGCATCTCGACCCGCAACGTGCAAAAGCGTTTTGCCGAGTGGGGCGTCAAGCAGGGCGTCAACAGCCATATTCATCCGCACAAGCTGCGCCACTCGTTTGCGACCCATATGCTGGAGTCGAGCGGCGATCTGCGTGCTGTGCAGGAACTGCTCGGCCACGCCAATCTCACCACCACCCAAATCTATACCCACCTCGACTTTCAACATCTGGCGAACGTGTACGATGCTGCGCATCCGCGCGCCAAACGGGGGAAATCCTGATGCATTTTTATCGTCCGCTGCGCCCGCTGGCGGCGCTGACCTTCGATCTGGACGACACGCTGTACGACAACCGCCCGGTGATCAGGCAGACCGAGCTGCAGTCGGTTGCCTTTCTGCAAAATTATCATCCGGGATTGAATCACTTTCAGTCGGCGGATTTTCACCGCCTGCGCCAGGAGCTGCGCGAGCAGGATCCGGAGATTTATCATGACGTCACCCAGTGGCGCTGGCGTGCCATTCATCTGGCGCTGAGCCGTCAGGGGTTGCGGGATGCCGAGGCTGCCCTCGGCGCCGACGCGGCAATGCAGAACTTTGCGCTGTGGCGCAGCCGCATCGAGGTGCCGGAGGCGACTCACGCCACGTTGAAAGCACTGGGGGAGCGTTTCCCGCTGGTGGCGATCACCAATGGCAATGCCGATCCGGCGCTGTGCGGGTTGGACGGTTACTTCCAGTTTGTGCTGCGTTCCGGGCCGGATGGCCGCGCCAAACCCTATCAGGACATGTACCGGTTGGCCGCGGAACGGTTAGGGGTCCCCGCCGAACGCATTCTGCACATTGGCGATGATTTGACCACCGATGTCGCCGGGGCGCTGCGCTCAGGCCTGCAGGCCTGCTGGATCAACGACCGCCAACGCAACCTGATGCAGGTCGCGGACAGCCGCCTGCTGCCACATATTGAGATTTCGCAGTTGGCATCGCTGACAGCATTGTTATAATCCCTGCCAGAACTCTGTATAAATTCCCAGTGGAAAACGCGTCCCAGGCGCGTTTTCCCTTACCAATTAATGGTGCCTATGGACGTTTCCGATCTGCTCGACAGCCTGAATGAAAAACAACGCGAAGCCGTGGCGGCGCCACGCTGCAACCTGTTGGTGTTGGCCGGCGCGGGCAGCGGTAAAACCCGGGTGCTGGTGCATCGCATCGCCTGGTTGCTGTCGGTAGAGAACTGTTCGCCGTATTCGATTATGGCGGTGACGTTCACCAACAAGGCGGCGGCGGAAATGCGCCATCGTATCGAACACCTGATTGGCACCAGCCAGGGCGGCATGTGGATAGGTACTTTCCACGGCCTGGCTCACCGGCTGTTGCGCGCTCACCATATGGACGCCAACCTGCCGCAGGATTTCCAAATCCTCGACAGCGACGACCAGTTTCGCCTGCTGAAGCGCATCGTTAAGGCGCTGAATATCGACGAAAAACAATGGCCGCCGCGTCAGGCGATGTGGTACATCAACGGCAAAAAAGACGAGGGCCTGCGCCCGCAGCACGTTGAAACCTATAACAACCCGGTGGAAGCGACCTGGTTGCGTATCTATCAGGCCTATCAGGAAGCTTGCGACCGCGCCGGGCTGGTGGATTTTGCCGAGCTGCTGCTGCGCGCCCATGAGCTGTGGCTGAACAAGCCGCATATCCTCAACCACTACCGCGAGCGCTTCACCAACGTATTGGTGGACGAGTTCCAGGATACCAACAGCATTCAGTACGCCTGGATCCGCCTGCTGTCCGGCAATAACAGCAACGTGATGATCGTCGGCGATGACGACCAGTCAATTTACGGCTGGCGCGGCGCTCAGGTGGAAAACATCCAGCGTTTCCTGAAGGATTTCCCCGGCGCGCAAACCGTGCGCCTGGAACAGAACTACCGTTCGACCAGCAATATTCTGAAGGCCGCCAATACCCTGATCGCCAACAACGGCGGACGCATGGGCAAAAACCTGTGGACCGAGGGGGCCGAAGGCGAACCCATCTCCATCTATTGCGCGTTCAACGAGCTCGACGAGTCGCGCTTTGTCGTCGGCCGCATCAAAACCTGGCAGGAAAACGGCGGTGCGCTGAATGACTGCGCGATACTCTACCGCAGCAATGCCCAGTCGCGCGTGCTGGAAGAGGCGCTGTTGCAAACCGCCATGCCGTACCGCATTTATGGCGGGCAGCGCTTCTTCGAACGTCAGGAAATCAAGGATGCACTGGCCTATTTGCGGCTGATCGCCAACCGTAACGACGACGCGGCGTTTGAGCGCGTGGTGAATACCCCGACGCGCGGCATTGGCGACCGAACGCTGGACGAAGTGCGCCGCACGGCGCGCGATCGCCAACTGACGCTGTGGCAGGCTACCCGTGCGCTGTTGCAGGACAAAGTGCTGGCCGGGCGTGCGGCGTCCGCGCTGCAACGTTTTACCGAATTGGTGGATTCCCTGGCGCACGAAACCGCAGATATGCCGCTGCATGTGCAGACCGACCGGGTGATCCGCGACTCGGGGCTGTTCATCATGTATGAGCAGGAAAAGGGTGAAAAAGGCCAGGCGCGTATCGAAAACCTTGAGGAACTGGTGACGGCAACGCGGCAGTACAGCTATCAGGATGAAGATCAGGATCTGATGCCGCTGCAGGCGTTTTTGTCACATGCCGCGCTGGAAGCGGGCGAGGGGCAGGCCGATGCCTATCAGGATGCGGTGCAACTGATGACCCTGCACTCCGCCAAGGGGCTGGAGTTTCCGCTGGTGTTTATCGTCGGTATGGAAGAGGGGATGTTCCCGAGCCAGATGTCGCTGGACGAAGGCGGCCGGCTGGAAGAAGAGCGCCGGCTGGCCTACGTTGGCCTGACGCGCGCCATGCAGAAATTGACGCTGACCTATGCCGAAACGCGCCGTTTGTACGGCAAAGAGGTTTATCACCGGCCTTCGCGTTTTATCGGCGAACTGCCGGAAGACTGTGTGGAAGAAGTGCGGCTGCGCGCCAGCGTATCGCGGCCGGTGAATCATCGCCGGATGGGCACGCCGATCAGCGAAAACGACACCGGCTACAAGCTTGGCCAGCGGGTGCGCCATCCCAAGTTTGGCGAGGGTACCATCGTCAATCTGGAAGGCAGCGGCGAACACAGCCGGTTGCAAATTGCGTTTCCGGGCGAAGGCATCAAGTGGCTGGTGGCGGCTTACGCCCGGCTGGAGACGGTATAAGGCAGGCGAGTTGCAGGGGAAAGTCCCCTGCAATCAGCCAAATCAGTGAGCGTAACTGTCGCCGATTTGTGCGGTCGCATACCAACGCATCACCGCTTCGGTGCCCTCACCGCCTTCCGCCGGCGCCCATGACATGCAGTCTTCTTCCGCCAGCGGCTGATACGGCCCTTGTTTCACTTCAAACACCACGCCGCCCGCATCGACCGACAGCACCGCATGCCAGGTAAACGCCGGCATCTCCAGCACTTTGGTTTCTTCGCCGAGCAGCGTGCGCTGGGTGACGACGCCGTCATCGTTGAACTGCAGCACGACAAAACGGCCGCGCAGCGGCGTCAACAGCTCCCAGGTTTGCGGATGGCGGTGCGGACGGATATAGGTGCCCGGCTCCATGGCAATCGCCAGGCGCTGTACCGGATCGCTTAACTCTTCGTGTAACGTACGGTGCGCGCGCAGGCGCGCCACTTTGGCAGCCTGTTCGCTCATCGCGGTCAGGTCGTGGGCGGTAATCTGTTTCATCGGCTAAGTCCGCAGGTTTATAGTGGCCTAATCTTAGCAACTTTCCCTGATGTGGTGAGAGATCGCCGCAGACTTTTTCTGCACGCTTTACTTCGGGTTAAGCGCGCTTTTGGTCATTTGTCATGGTGATGAGTTGTTGCGCAATTATCCTGTCTAACGTGTTGACAGGCTTTTTCTTCTCGGCGTAACATGCGCGCACGATTATCAATGAGGACATACGCCTTGGACACACCCAGTAGATACTGGCTCACTGACCTGGACAACAACAGGTACAACTTCTAAGGCTATCCCATTGAGCTGATGGCCTTCGTGGTTGTCGGCGACCCCGCAAAGCGTCGCTACGAGTCAGATCCTTCATGGTCTGAAACAAGCTGGTGATGCAACACCCCTCTGTTTCTGTGCTTCCACGCGTTGTCTGCACCTGTCACCGATAGGGAGTTTTGGCACATGCTAAGCGCGTTTAAATTAGATAACAGTCGCCTGTCCCGTCTGGAGTTGGATGACTCGGATGATCTCACCTCGTCACTGTGGGTTGATCTGGTTGAGCCGGAAGAGGGCGAGCGTGAGCGCGTGCAAAACGAGCTGGGCCAAAGCCTGGCGACACGCCCGGAGCTGGACGACATCGAAGCCTCCGCGCGTTTCTTCGAAGACGAAGATGGCCTGCATATTCACTCCTTCTTCTATTTTGAAGATGCGGAAGATCACGCCGGCAACTCGACCGTGGCCTTCACCATTCGCGACGGCCGGTTGTATACCCTGCGTGAACGCGAACTGCCGGCGTTTCGTTTGTACCGCATGCGCGCCCGCAATCTGACGATGGTCGACGGCAATGCCTATGAGCTGTTGCTGGATCTGTTCGAAACCAAGATTGAGCAGTTGGCGGACGAGATCGAAAATATCTATAGCGATCTGGAAAAGCTCAGCCGGGTGATCATGGAAGGCCATCAGGGCGACGAATACGATGAAGCGCTGTCAACCTTGGCGGAACTGGAAGATATCGGCTGGAAAGTGCGCCTGTGTCTGATGGATACCCAACGCGCGCTTAACTTCCTGGTGCGCAAGGCGCGCCTGCCGACCGGCCAGTTGGAACAGGCGCGTGAAGTGCTGCGCGACATCGAATCCCTGTTGCCGCATAACGAATCGCTGTTCCAGAAGGTGAACTTCCTGATGCAAGCGGCTATGGGCTTTATCAATATCGAGCAGAACCGCATCATCAAGATTTTCTCGGTGGTCTCGGTGGTGTTCCTGCCGCCGACGCTGGTGGCTTCCAGCTACGGGATGAACTTTGAGTTCATGCCGGAGCTGAAGTGGTCGTTCGGTTATCCGGGTGCCATCAGCCTGATGATCCTCGCGGGGCTGGCTCCTTACCTGTACTTCAAGCGCAAGAACTGGCTGTAAGCCGGCGGGCGACCCGATCGTCCGTTATTTCTGCGTTACCTCAACGCTTAGCCTGCTAAATAGGGGTACAATGACGCCTCGTCTCATCTGCCCGTAAGGCGTGAGTTTGATGGAGAAGTTGCCCCGCTGGTCTCAATGGCTGCTCCTGCTGCTGGCTTCGCTGGCGCTGGGGTTTGGCCTGCAAACATTTCATATTCCCGCGGCGCTGTTGCTGGGGCCGATGATCGTCGGCGTGGCGATGGGGCTGTTGGGTGCCACGGTGCGCATTCCCACGCGCCTGTTTATCGTCGCCCAAGCGGTGCTGGGCTGCATGATCGCGCAAAGTCTTTCCCCCGCTATCCTCACGCCGTTACTCGACGACTGGCCACTGGTGCTGCTGGTACTCTTTGCCACGCTGGCGGCCAGCGGCGTTTCCGGCTGGTGTCTGGTGCGTTTCAGCGGGCTGCCGGGGCCGACCGGTGCCTGGGGTTCATCGCCCGGCGGCGCTTCGGCGATGGTGGCGATGGCGGGAGATTTCGGTGCAGATGTCCGGTTAGTGGCATTCATGCAGTACCTGCGGGTGCTGTTTGTCGCCACGGCGGCGGCCATGGTGGCGCGGATTGGGCTGGGGGATGAGGCGGGCCACGGCAGCGCCGCGCTGGAATGGTTCCCCCCGCTGGATTGGCGTTTTCTCGCGACGCTGGGTATCGCCGTTGCCGGCGCCTGGCTGGGCCCCCGGCTGCGGATCCCTTCCGGTGCGTTGCTTTTACCGATGATTATCGGCGCCGCGCTGCACTCCAGCGGCGCGATGGCGTTGCAGGTGCCGGAATGGTTGCTGGCGCTGGCTTATACCCTGATTGGCTGGAGCGTAGGGCTACGTTTTACCCGGCCGATATTTTTGCTGGCGTTGCGTACCTTGCCGCAGATGGTGGCGTCGATAGCGGCGCTAATGCTGTTTTGCGGGCTGCTGGCGTGGATGCTGACCCGCTTCCTGCCGGTGGATCTGATGACCGCCTATCTGGCAACCAGCCCGGGCGGGCTGGACACCGTGGCGATCATTGCGGCGGGCAGCCGGGTGGATATGTCCTTTGTGATGGCGATGCAGACGCTGCGGTTGTTCACCATTCTGCTGACCGGCCCGGCGATGGCCCGCTTCATTTCCAATCGGGCCTCGCCTGCGTCAACGTAATTTGCGTTGAGTGTAAAGCGCGTCGAGGATAAACAGCAGCAGCGCCGCCCAGATAAAGCCGAAGGTCACCAGTTTATCCTGGCCGATGGTCTCTCCGTAAAAAGTGACGGCCAGCAGGAACATCAGCGTCGGGCCGAGGTACTGGAAAAAGCCGAGTGTCGACAGGCGCAGGCGGGTCGCCGCGGCGGTAAAGAACAGCAGCGGTATGGTGGTGACGACGCCGGCGGCGACCAGCAGCAGGTTCAGCGACCACGGGTTGGCGCTCAGATGGCTGGTCGGGCTGTCGGCGAACAGGAACAGGTACGCCGCCGCTACCGGCAATAACCACAGGGTTTCAATCAGCATGCCGGTCTGCGCGTCGATGGCGATCTTCTTGCGCAGCAAGCCGTAGAAGGCAAAGCTGAACGCCAGCCCCAGGCCGATAATCGGCAGCGAGCCGAATTGCCATAGCTGAATCAACACGCCGGCAAACGCCAACACCACCGCCAACCACTGCATGCGGCGGAAACGCTCGCCCAGGAACAGCATCCCCAACAGCACGTTAACCAGCGGATTAATGAAATAGCCCAGGCTGGCCTCCAGCATGTGGTGGTTATTCACCGCCCAGATAAACAACAGCCAGTTGCCGCCGATCAACACTGCGGTCACCGCCAGCAACAGCAGCCGTTTGCGGTTGCTGCAGGTGGCGCGAACCTGCGGCCAGTTGCGGCCCAGCGTGATCAGCGCCAGCATAAAGAAGAAAGACCAAATGACCCGATGAGTGAGGATCTCATCGGCGGGCACCTGTTGAATCAGTTTGAAATAGGCCGGGGCGATGCCCCAAATAAAATAGGCGGCCAGAGCAAAGAAGATGCCCTGCCGCGTTTGCTGTGCGTCCATGACGATACTCGGATGGGTAAAACGGAGATGCGGTGAGTGTACTTAAGACGCTCACCGCACACAATCACCCGACCAGGTAGGTGGCGGTGGCACTGGCGATATGCAGGCCATCGTGGTTATGCAGTTCGACGCGGGCGACCGCCACTTTGTTGCCGCTGCGCAAGACGCTGGCGGAGGCGACGAAATGCTCGCCGCGGCCGGGGCGCAGGTAGTCAACGCGCAGATCTATGGTTCCCATGCGCGACAGGCGCGAGGCCACTTCCTCTTCGATCAGCGGGTCCAGACGCATCAGCACGCTGCCGGCGCAGGCCAAGCCGGCGGCAACGTCCAGCACTGAAGCGATCACGCCGCCGTGCAGGATCTTCTGGGCGGCGTTGCCCACCAGTTTGGGCTGATTGGTGAAGCTCAGTTCAACGTAGTCATCTTCAAAACGGCGCAGTTCAAGGCCCAGTTCGCGGTTAAACGGCATGTGGTAAACAAAGATTTCGCCGATTTTCTGGCGTGCAGCATCGAGTGTCAGTGGTGTAGTGGACATAAATACCCGTTCTTTATTCAATAGAGTGAGGAGGTTATTAACTGGTCAGTCCAGGTTAATCGTTTGTTGATTTTATGCCTATATTTTGTTGCTTGCCAGACTAATCCAATAAATGCACACCGCACTGCTGCAAAACCGCCTTTGTGTGTAAAATGGCCTGTTTTTATTTCAGAGTTTGTCATTTTTGTTGGAGTGGGGAACGTTATGCGCATTTTGTCAGGGATCGTTTTGGCCATGTTGGCGGCACCATTGCTGGTGCAGGCGGAAGAGGCCAAAGAGCAGCAAATTCATGATAAACCCGCGGTGCGCGGCAGCATTATCGCCAACATGCTGCAGGATCACGACAACCCGTTTACGCTATACCCGTACGACACCAACTATGTGTTGTACACCGATACCAGCAATATCAACAAAGAAGCCATCAAGACCTACAACTGGGCCGAGAAGGCGCGCAAGGATGAAGTGAAATACCAGCTCAGCCTGGCCTTCCCGCTGTGGCGCGGCATTCTGGGCGACAACTCGGTGCTCGGCGCCTCTTATACTCAGCGTTCCTGGTGGCAGCTTTCCAACCACGGGGAATCGTCGCCGTTTCGCGAAACCAACTACGAGCCGCAGGTATTCCTCGGCTGGGCGACGGATTACCGCTTTGCCGGCTGGACGCTGCGCGACGTTGAAGTGGGCCTCAACCACCAGTCCAATGGGCGTTCGGATCCAACCTCCCGCAGCTGGAATCGCGGTTACGCGCGTTTTATGGCGCAGAACGGCAACTGGCAGGTGGATCTGAAACCCTGGTTCCGCTTCTCGGAAAGCGACAGCAGCGATGACAACCCGGATATCACCAAATACATGGGGTATTACCGTCTGAAAGTCGGTTACGCCTGGGGCGACAGCGTGTTCAGCGTCGACAGCCATTACAACTGGAACAGCGGCTACGGCGGCGCGGAACTGGGTTGGAGCTACCCGATCTCCAAACACGTGCGTTTCTACACTCAGGTGTTCAGCGGCTACGGCGAATCGCTGATTGATTACAACTTCCGGCAGACACGGGTTGGCGTTGGTGTCATGCTTAACGATATTATGTAATACGGCCGTCATGATGGCGGCGCAATGCAGCAAAAAGTGGGGAAGTGTGTGTCAACCGCAGCAGTGATAAACAAAGAGTTGCTGGCAGAGCAGGTATTGCGCGATACCTTTGGCTACCAGCAATTCCGACCGGGTCAACAAACGATTATCAACGCGGCGATCGGCGGGCTGGATTGTCTGGTGGTCATGCCGACCGGCGGCGGTAAATCGTTGTGCTATCAAATCCCGGCGCTGGTGATGGATGGCCTGACGTTAGTGGTTTCCCCGTTGATCTCGCTGATGAAAGATCAGGTCGATCAACTGCTGGCCTACGGCGTTTCCGCCGCCTGCTATAACTCGACGCAGACGCGCGAGCAGCAGTTGGAGGTCATGGCGGGTTGCCGCAGCGGGCAGATCAAAATGCTGTACATCGCCCCCGAGCGGCTGATGATGGACAGCTTCCTCGACTTGCTCGACCACTGTCCGCCGGCGCTATTGGCGGTGGACGAGGCGCATTGCATTTCGCAGTGGGGCCATGATTTCCGTCCTGAATACCGCGCGTTGGGTCAGTTGAAGCAGCGCTTCCCGACGATGCCGGTGATTGCCCTGACCGCTACCGCCGACGAGTCTACCCGTGGCGACATCGTGCGCCTGTTGGCGCTGCACGATCCGCTGGTGCAGATCAGCAGCTTTGACCGCCCAAACATTCGCTATACGCTGGTGGAGAAGTTCAAACCGCTCGATCAGCTGTGGCGCTTCGTGCAGGACCAACGTGGCAAGAGCGGTATCATTTACTGCAACAGCCGCGCCAAGGTGGAAGACACCACCGCGCGTTTGCAGAGCCGCGGGCTGAGCGTGGGCGCCTATCATGCCGGGCTGGACAACGATCGCCGCGCGCAGGTGCAGGAAGCGTTCCAGCGTGACGATTTGCAGGTGGTGGTAGCCACCGTCGCCTTCGGCATGGGCATCAACAAACCCAACGTGCGTTTCGTGGTGCACTTTGATATTCCGCGCAATATCGAGTCCTACTATCAGGAAACCGGCCGCGCCGGGCGTGACGGCTTGCCGGCCGAAGCGATCCTGTTGTATGACCCGGCCGACATGGCCTGGCTGCGCCGTTGCCTGGAAGAGAAACCGGCCGGGCAGCAGTTGGATATCGAGCGCCACAAGCTGAATGCCATGGGGGCTTTCGCCGAAGCGCAAACCTGCCGTCGTTTGGTGTTGCTCAACTACTTTGGCGAGGGCAAGCAGCAAAATTGCGGTAACTGCGATATCTGCCTCGATCCCCCCAAGCGCTATGACGGGCTGGAAGACGCACGCAAGGCGCTGTCCTGCGTATATCGCGTCGGCCAGCGGTTTGGCCTGGGTTACATTGTCGAAGTGCTGCGCGGTTCCAATAACCAGCGCATCCGCGAATACGGGCACGACAAGCTGCCGGTGTACGGCATAGGTCGCGAGCAAACGACCGAGCACTGGACCAGCGTACTGCGTCAACTGATCCACCTGGGGTTTATTACCCAGAACATCGCCATGCATTCGGCGCTGCAATTGACCGAGGCCGCGCGCCCGGTACTGCGTGGTGAGCTGGAGCTGCAACTGGCGGTGCCGCGCATTCAAAGCCTGAAGTCGCGTGGCAGCGCCAATCAGAAATCCTACGGCGGCAATTACGATCGCAAGCTGTTTGCCAAACTGCGCAAGCTGCGTAAATCGATTGCCGACGAAGAAAATATCCCGCCTTACGTGGTATTTAACGATGCCACGCTGTTGGAAATGGCGGAGCAAATGCCGATCAAGGCCGGCGACCTGCTTAGCGTTAACGGCGTTGGCCAGCGCAAACTGGAGCGCTTCGGCGCCCCGTTTATGGCGATGATCCGCGATCACCTCGATAATGACGAAGAATAAGGGCAATAAATCATGTTGATGCTGTTTCTGACCGTGGCGCTGGTGCACTTGATCGCGCTGATGAGCCCGGGGCCGGACTTCTTTTTTGTTTCGCAAACCGCCGCCAGCCGTTCGCGCCGCGAGGCGATGATGGGCGTAGTGGGCATTTCACTGGGTATCGTGGTGTGGGCGGGGGTTGCGCTGATGGGCCTGCACCTGATCTTGCAGAAAATGGCCTGGCTGCACCAGATCATCATGGTCGGCGGTGGGATTTACTTATGCTGGATGGGCTGGCAACTGCTGCGTTCCGCACGCTCCCAGAACGCCCAATCGGTGCCGGCGGACGAAGTGAAAGTGGCGTTGCCAAAGGCCGGACGCAGCTTTATCCGCGGTTTCCTGACCAACCTTTCAAACCCGAAAGCGGTTATCTATTTCGGCAGCGTGTTCTCGCTGTTTGTCGGTGACGACGTGGGCGCCGGCGCGCGCTGGGGCTTGTTCCTGCTGATTATCGCCGAGACCTTTGTCTGGTTCAGCCTGGTGGCGGTAGTGTTTGCGTTGCCGGCAATGCGCCGCGGCTATCAGCGTTTGGCGAAATGGATCGACGGGCTGGCAGGCGTGCTGTTCACCGGTTTCGGGTTGCACCTGATCTTTACCCGTTAATCGCAGGAAGATATCGCGAGGGCCGAACAGTGATGTTTGGCCCTTTTGCATTATGCCTTTCTGGCTGTAGCCAATAACCCGGCCACCAGAATAAACAGCGAACCGAAGATGCGGTTCAGCAACTGCATTTGACGCGGCGTCTTCAGCCAGCCGGCAATGCGGGTCGCCAGTGTGGCGTAGCCAATCATCACCACAATATCCACCGCCACGGTGGTCACGCCGAGTATCAGATACTGCTCGGTCTGCGGCTGGTTAGGTAAAATAAACTGCGGGAACAGCGCGGCCAGAAACACGATGCTCTTCGGGTTGGTCAGATTCACCAGGACGGCACGGCGGAACAAACGGCGGCGCGGCATGGTACCCGCCAGCGTATGCAGATCCAACGAACCGGCGGCGCGCCACTGTTGGATACCGAGCCACACCAGATAGGCGGCGCCGAGCCATTTCAGCAATTCAAACGCCATCAGCGACTGTGAGACCAACGCACCCAGGCCAATGCCCACCAGCACGATATGCAGACTCAACCCGACCTGCAGGCCGGCGATCGATGCCGCCGCGCCGCGATACCCGTGGCTGATACCGGTGCTCATGGTGTTGATTGCGCCTGAGCCGGGTGAGAGGCTGAGGATAAGGGTTGTCAGCAGATAGGTTAACCACCAGTCCAAGGTCATCGTAAGGCTCCCTGAAAGTACCAATTTGTGCCAAAATGGGCCCGGTTCTTGTAAGAATTCAATCACAATACGCTAGTATTATTTCTTGTGCCAGAGGCCACATTTTTGCCGCTGGCGGCTCAGGGAAAAGCTCTCAATGACGTCGTTCACCCACAGCACCGATGACTGGTTAATGCGTGAAACGCAGTTCGCTGCTTTCGCCACCGGCCCGCTGCTGGATTTTTGGCGGCTGCGGGAAGAGGGCGAGTTCAGTGGCGTGGGCGGCGTGCCGATCCGCTTCGTGCGTTTTAGCTCATCGCGCCATCAGCGGGTGGTGGTGATAAGCCCCGGGCGCATCGAAAGTTACGTTAAATATCCAGAAGTTGCCTACGATCTATTCCATTGCGGTTTTGATGTGATGATTCTCGATCATCGCGGGCAAGGCCGTTCTGGCCGTTTGCTGGCTGATACGCACCGCGGTCATGTGGTAAACTTTGCCGATTATATTGACGATTTCGCCCAGTTTTATCAGCAGCAAGTGGCACCGCGCGGCTACCGACACCACTTTGCGCTGTCGCATTCGATGGGCGGCGCGATACTGGCGCAGTTTCTGGCGCGTCAGCCGCAGGCGTTTGATGCCGCCGCGTTTTGCGCGCCGATGTTCGGCATTCATCTGCCGATGCCGGGCTGGATGGCGGACCGCATCCTTAACTGGGTGGAGAAACACCCGGCGGTGCGCGATTACTATGCGATAGGCACCGGCCAGTGGCGGCCGCTGCCCTACGTGGTCAACGTATTGACCCACAGCCGTGAACGCTATCGCCGCTGTTTGCGTTATTACGCCGATTATCCCGAGTTGCAGGTGGGGGGCCCTACCTATCACTGGGTAAGAGAAAGCATTCAGGCCGGGCGGCAGATTGTCGCGCAGGCGGCTAAAATCACCACACCGCTATTATTATTGCAGGCCGGTGAGGAACGGGTGGTCGACAACCGTTCCCAGCAGGCTTTTTGTCAGGCACTGTCAGACGCGGGGCACCCTTGCGAAGGGGGGAAACCGCGGGTTATCCAAGGCGCACGCCATGAGATCCTGTTCGAGCGGGACGCGATGCGCGCCGAAGCATTGAACGCAATCCTGCGTTTCTTTGCTCAACACTTAGGTGGCGCCCCTGCCGCCGACCACTCCATCAGAGGTTAGAACATATCCTTATGTATCACGTCGTCGCTTCCGATTTAGATGGCACGCTGCTATCACCTGACCACACCCTGTCGCCTTATGCCAAAGAGACGTTGAAGCTGCTGACCCAGCGTGACGTGCACTTTGTGTTTGCCACTGGCCGGCATCACATCGACGTTTCGCAGATCCGCGATAACCTCGATATCAGCGCCTTTATGATCACCTCCAACGGCGCCCGCGTGCATAACACCGCCGGCGAGCTGATTTTCAGCCACAACCTGGCAGAAGACATTGCCCGCGATCTCTACGGCATGCTGCATGACGATGCGGACATCACCACCAACGTTTATCGCAACGACGACTGGTTCATCAACCGGGAAAGCCCGGAGCAGGAAGAGTTCTTCCGGGAATCGATCTTCCAGTATCAGCTGTTTGAGCCGGGCCTGCTGGAAACCGACGGCGTGTGCAAGGTGTACTTCACCTGTGACGACCATGAAAAGCTGCTGCCGCTGGAAGATGCCATCAATGCGCGCTGGGGCGATCGGGTTAACGTCAGCTTCTCGTTCCCGACCTGTCTGGAAGTGATGGCGGGCGGCGTATCCAAAGGCCATGCGCTGGAAGAAGTGGCCAAAATCATCGGCTATTCGCTGAAAGAGTGCATCGCCTTCGGTGACGGCATGAATGACCTGGAAATGCTGGCGATGGCCGGCAAGGGCTGCATTATGCGCGACGCGCACCAGCGCCTGAAAGACAAGCTGCCGGAGCTGGAAGTGATTGGTTCCAATGCCGACGACGCAGTGCCGCATTACCTGCGCAAGATGTTCCTGGGTTGATATGAGCAGGATACCTTCAGACGGCTGACAAAGTCCGTTATTAGGGAGAGCGTGCCGAAGGGGTCGTAGCGGCTTGCCCGCCGACCAATTTGCCTGGAGCAAATTGGAACGACTTCATGTCGGCCCGCAGGGTGGGACACAGGGATGTGTCCCATAATGGCCCCTCGGTGCGCTAGGCCCGGGTATCTCGGGTTTAAAGACAACTTTGTCATCAAATTCAGGGCGCCTTGCGGCGCCCTTGTCCGGGTTACTTGTGCTGGCCCTGCTTTTGCAGGAACTGCACGCCCTTGTCGGGGAAGTCGGTGAACACGCCGTCAACGCCCGCCTGGTTGTAAATCACGTCATACAGCTGATTCACGTCGGTCACGTAGTTTGGCAGCGCATCGGCGCGGATGGTGAACGGATGCACCGCCAGCTTGTTGGCATGGGCTTCTTTCACCATATCGGTCAGCACCACGTGGCCCGGCTTGGATTTCTCCGCTTCCACCAGCATGTGGTAGTCCGGGCCGATACCGTCGGCGTACTGGGCAATCTGCTTCATCGCGCCCGGCTTGAACATCCAGTCATAGTCGTATTCCACCCATTTGCCGTCGGCTTTCTGCTCATAGGTTTCCTGCCACTTGTTGTAGGCGATCAGTTGGATCAGCTTCAGATCCATGCCCATCTTCGGTTCCAGCTCGGTTTTAATCCGTTTCAGTTCATTGGCGTCGAAGCATTGCAGATAAACGTTGTCACCCTTGCCGGTATAACCATACTGCTTCAACACCGCCAGCACTTTGCTGGAGATATCCTTGCCTTCCTGCTTGTGGAACCACGGCGCTTTGATTTCCGGGTAAATACCGATGTTTTTGCCGGTCGAATGGTTCAGCCCCTGCACAAACTCGATCTCTTCCTGGAAGGTATGAACGCGGAAGTCCGATTTGCCCATCGGGAAGCGGCCAGGGTAGCCCTGTACCTTTTTGCCGTTTTCGATCTCAAAGCCTTCCGTGAACTTCAGCGATTTGATTTCCGCCAGGGTAAAGTCGATGGCGTAATAACGGCCGTCTTTGCGTGCCCGGCTCGGGAAGCGTTCGGCCACATCGGTGACGCGATCGAGGTAATGGTCATGCAGCACCACCAGCTCGTTGTCCTTGGTCATCACCAGATCCTGCTCGAGGAAGTCCGCACCCTGCGCGTAGGCCATAGCCTTCGCCGGCAGCGTGTGTTCCGGCAAATAGCCGCTGGCGCCACGGTGGGCGATCACCACCTTGTCCGCCGCCTGTGCGGCGCTGACCATTGAGGTGGCCAGGATGATCCCTGTCAGCAGGGCTTTGACGTGAGTCCGCATTCTGTAATTCTCCATGTTGTAGGTGCAGGGTAATAAAAAGGCCGCAGCGCGGCCTTTAAATAATGCGAAATTTGTATGACGCTTAGCCGCGTTTGTTGGCTGCGATTTCCGCGTGGTGCTTTTTCTCGCTCAGCATGGTCAGCAACAGCAGCACTACCGCGCCGATACTGCCGCCAATCATCACCATAAAGCCGCCGTCCCAACCGAAGTAGTCCACGGTGTAACCGACGATGGCGCTGGCCGCAACGGAACCGCCCAGGTAGCCGAACAGACCGGTGAAGCCCGCTGCAGTTCCCGCCGCTTTCTTCGGTGCCAGTTCCAGCGCGTGCAGGCCGATCAGCATCACCGGGCCGTAAATCAGGAAGCCGATGGTGATCATGCAGGCCATGTCGATGCCAGGATTGCCGACCGGGTTGAGCCAGTAGACGACGGTAGCGATGGTCACCAGCGTCATAAAGAACACGCCGGTGGCGCCGCGATTGCCTTTGAACACTTTGTCCGACATCCAGCCGCACAGCAGGGTGCCCGGGATACCGGCGTATTCGTACAGGAAGTAGGCCCAGGAAGACTTATCCAGCGCGAAATGCTTCACTTCTTTCAGGTAGGTCGGTGACCAGTCCAGAATGCCGTAACGCAGCAGGTAAACGAACACGTTGGCCACGGCGATGTACCACAGCAGCTTGTTCGGCAGAATATACTGCATGAAGATCTGCTTGGCGGTCAGCTCTTCTTCCGCTTTCTCGCTGTAGTCGTCCGGGTAATCGTTTTTGTATTCTTCGATCGGCGGCAGGCCGCAGGATTGCGGGGTATCGCGCATCAGCGCAAAGGCGATCAGGGCCACCAGAATAGCGCCGAAGGCCGGCATATACAGCGCCGCGTGCCAGTCGTTGAACCAGGCCATCCCCAGCAGGAACAACAGCGGCGGCAGGCCGCCACCCACGTTATGGGCGCAGTTCCAGACCGAAACGATACCGCCGCGTTCTTTCTGCGACCACCAGTGCACCATGGTGCGGCCACAAGGCGGCCAGCCCATGCCCTGGAACCAACCGCACAGGAACAGCAACACGAACATGACCGCGATGCTCGATGTCGCCCAGGGCACGAAGCCCATGAACAACATCACTGCGGCAGCCAGAATCAAGCCGGCGGGCAGGAACACGCGTGGGTTGGAGCGGTCAGAAACCGACCCCATGATGAATTTGGAAAAACCGTAGGCGATGGAAATACCCGACAGCGCGAAACCGAGGTCGCCGCGGCTGAAGCCCTGATCGATCAAATAAGGCATGGCCAGGGTGAAGTTCTTACGCACCAAATAATAGGCGGCGTAACCGAAGAAAATCCCCATAAAAATTTGCCAGCGCAATTTACGGTAGAGCGGGTCGACTTTGTCGACCGGCACACGGGAAATGTGTGCTGCCGGCTTAAAAATACTCAACATGAGTGCCTCCGATGGCTTTTAGTTATCACATCAATATGATTTTTTACGTTCATTTGATGATTGAGCGGATATCGAATGTGGTGTTTTTTTGTTCCATAACGAGCGTCATCCTAGTCAAAACAGCCTGGTGTCGCTGTGATGAATGGCGCAAATGTTACACTTTTATGAAACTCAGGCGGATTTTGAGCGATTAGTTAACGATATGAAATAGAAAAACGGTCAAAAATCGTGATTCTGATCACATTCATGGTTTTTTGTGGACATTTTATTTTCGTTTTGAGTTCGTTATTGTTCCTTATCAAACAAAGACCCCAGTAACTGTGGCCCAATAGGATAATAACCACGGATCCTGAGGGAGCGTAATGAGCAGCCATTCACCGGACAGCGAAACGGATGTGATAATCATTGGTGGCGGTGCGACCGGAGCGGGTATTGCCCGTGACTGCGCGCGGCGTGGCCTGCGTTGCATACTGCTGGAGCGCCATGATATCGCCACCGGCGCCACCGGCCGTAACCACGGCTTGCTGCACAGCGGAGCGCGTTATGCGGTGACCGACGGTGAGTCGGCGCGTGAGTGCATAGAAGAGAACCGCATCCTCAAGCGCATCGCGCATCACTGCATCGAGCGTACCGACGGGCTGTTCATTACCCTGCCGCAGGATTCGCTGGCCTACCAACAACAGTTTATTGCTGCCTGTCACGGTGCCGGCATCAACGCCGAAGCCATTGATCCGCAATTGGCGTTGCGCCTGGAGCCGGCGGCTAACCCGGCGCTGATCGGCGCCGTGCGGGTGCCGGATGGCACCGTCGACCCGTTCCGTCTGACCGCCGCCAATATGCTCGATGCCCGTGAGCATGGCGCGCAGATCCTTACCTATCACCAGGTGGTCGGTTTGTTGCGCGTGGGCGATCGCGTGACCGGCGTGCGCGTTTTCGACCATCAAGCTGCGCGCCGCTACGATATCCACGCCGAGGTGGTGGTCAACGCTGCCGGCATCTGGGGCCAGCAGATTGCGGAATACGCCGATCTGCGCATCCGCATGTTCCCGGCCAAGGGCGCATTGCTGATCCTCGGCCACCGCATCAACAACATGGTAATCAACCGTTGCCGCAAACCGGCAGACGCCGACATTTTGGTGCCGGGCGACACCATCTCGCTGATTGGCACCACCTCCACCCACATCGACTACGACCAGATCGACAACATGGTGGTGACGCCGCAGGAAGTGGACATTCTGATCCGCGAAGGTGCGCTGCTGGCGCCGGAACTGGCGCAAACCCGCATTTTGCGCGCCTATGCCGGGGTGCGACCGCTGGTGGCCAGTGACGACGATCCCAGCGGCCGTAACGTCAGCCGCGGCATCGTGCTGCTCGATCACGCCAGCCGCGATGGGCTGGAGGGATTTATCACCATCACCGGCGGCAAGCTAATGACCTATCGCCTGATGGCGCAGTGGGCGACCGATAAAGTGTGTGAAAAGCTTGGGCTGGATAGCCCATGCACTACCGCGGTGGAACCGCTGCCCGGCTCCCGGCAGACGGCGGAGGAAACGGTGCGCAGCGTGGTGGCGTTGCCGGCCAGTATTCGCGGTTCGGCGGTGTATCGCCATGGCGATCGCGCCAGCCTGGTGCCGGCCGGTAATCGGCTGGACAACAGCCTGGTCTGCGAATGCGAGGCGGTTACCGCCGGCGAGGTGCGCTATGCGGTGAACTCTCTCACCGTCAATAATCTGGTGGATCTCCGTCGCCGCACCCGTGTTGGCATGGGCACCTGCCAGGGTGAACTGTGTGCCTGTCGCGCCGCCGGGTTGCTGACGCGCTTTAACGTCGTCACCCCGCAGCAGTCGATCGATCAGTTGTCGCATTTCCTCAACGAACGCTGGAAGGGCGTACGCCCGATCGCCTGGGGCGATGCGCTGCGCGAGAGCGAGTTCACCAGTTGGGTTTATCAGGGATTGTGCGGGCTGGACGCACGGGAGAAACAGGAGGCGGATGATGCGATTTGACGTGGTGGTGATTGGCGGCGGCTTGGCGGGCATGGCTTGCGCCATCGGGTTGGCAGAACAGGGCAAGCGCTGCGCCGTGGTCAGCTCAGGCCAGAGCGCGCTTTATTTCTCCTCCGGCTCGCTTGATTTGCTGGCGCAATTGCCCGACGGCACGCCGGTCGACGCGCCGCTGGCTGCATTGCCGGAACTGGCGCGACAGGCGCCGCGGCACCCTTATTCCTTGATTGGCGCAGAGCGGGTGGCGCCGTTATCTGATCAGGCGGCCCAGCTGTTGCAGCGCTGCGGCCTGAACCTGCAAGGCAGCAATGAAAGGAATCATCTGCGCATTACGCCGCTCGGCACGCGGCGGGCCACCTGGCTCAGCCCGCAGGCCATTCCGGTGACGCCGTTGGCCGGTGAATTGCCGTGGGAAAGCGTTGCGGTGATTGGCATCGAGGGCTTTTTGGATTTTCAGCCGCAGCTGGCCGCCGATTCACTCATGCAGGCGTTGGGAGTGCGTACCGGGGTCGGCTGGTTGCATTTACCTGCGCTGGACCGGTTGCGCAACAATCCCAGCGAGTTCCGGGCGGTGAATATCGCCAGAGTGCTGGATTTGCCGGAAAATCGGATGCCGATGGCGGACGAGCTGCGCCGGCTGGCCGGCGATGCCGAGGCGATTTTCCTGCCGGCCTGTCTGGGGCTGGAGGAGGATGCCCCGCTGCTGGCTTTACAGGCGGCGGTGGGCAAGCCGGTACGTCTGTTGCCGACGTTACCGCCTTCGGTGCTGGGTATGCGTTTGCACCAGGCATTGCACCGGCGCTTGCAACAGTTGGGCGGTGTTTTTATGCCGGGGGACAGCGTGCTGCGGGCGGATATCGACGCCGGGCGTGTTACCGGCCTTTATACCCGCAATCACGGCGATATTCCGCTGCAGGCGCAGCAGGTGGTGCTGGCCAGCGGCAGCTTCTTTAGCAATGGGTTGGCGGCGGATTTCGACGGCGTGCGCGAGCCGGTGTTTGGGCTGGACGTAGACAGCCAGGCGGATCGCGCCGACTGGAGCCGCAGCGATCTGTTTGCTCCGCAACCCTATTTGCTGTTCGGCGTGCGCACCGATGGCCGGCTGCGTGCGTTAAGGCACGGGGAGGCGCTGACCAACCTGTATGCCATCGGCGCGGTAACCGGCGGGTACGATCCGCTACGGCAGGGCTGCGGCGCCGGCGTTTCGCTGATCGGGGCGCTGCACGTCGCGCAACAGATTGCCGCAGAGGAGGAGCGACCATGAGCCTGCAGAAAGACAACAGCTTTGAAAACTGCATCAAATGCACCGTCTGCACCACCTATTGTCCGGTCGCCAAAGTCAACCCGCTCTATCCGGGGCCAAAACAGGCGGGGCCGGACGGCGAACGCCTGCGGTTGAAGGATCCGGCGCTGTACGATGAAGCGCTGAAGTATTGCACCAACTGCAAGCGCTGTGAGGTCGCCTGCCCGTCCGACGTCAAAATCGGCGATATCATTCAGCGCGCCCGCGCCGATTACGCTCAGAACAAACCGACGCTGCGCGACGCCATCCTCAGCCATACCGACATCATGGGGTCGCTGTCGACACCCTTTGCGCCCATAGTCAATGCCGCCACCGGTCTGAAACCGGTGCGTGCGCTGCTGGACAAAGCGCTGAAAATTGACCACCGCCGCGAGTTGCCAAAATACTCGTTCGGCACCTTCCGCCGCTGGTATCGTCGTCAGGCGCAGGCCCAGCAGCGCTATGCCGAACAGGTGGCGTTTTTTCACGGCTGCTTCGTCAATTACAACCATCCGCAGTTGGGCAAGGATCTGATCAAGGTCTTTAACGCGATGGATATCGGCGTGCAACTGCTGAAGCGCGAGAAATGTTGCGGCGTGCCTTTGATCGCCAACGGCTTTATCGCCCAGGCCAAAAAGCAGGCCGAAGTGAATGCCGAATCGCTGTATGAGGCGGTGTTGGAACGCGGAATTCCCGTGGTGGCGACCTCGTCGAGCTGTACCTTTACCTTACGTGATGAATATCCGCATCTGTTGGAGGTGGACACTTCGGCGGTGCGCGAGCGGGTAGAACTGGCGACGCGCTATTTGTATCGTCTGATCAACCAGGGCCGCACTCTGTCGCTGAAGCGCACGCCGTTGCGGGTGGCGTATCATACGCCGTGCCATATGGAGAAAATGGGCTGGACCGCCTATACGCTGGAGCTGTTGCGGCAAATTCCGGGGGTGGAGCTGATGGTGCTGGATTCGCAGTGTTGCGGCATTGCCGGCACTTACGGGTTTAAATCGGAGAACTATGCGACTTCGCAGGGGATTGGCGCTTCGCTGTTTCGCCAGATAGAGGAAAGCGGTGCGGATCTGGTGGTGACCGACTGCGAAACCTGCAAGTGGCAAATCGAGATGTCGACCAGTAAAAGCTGCGAACATCCGATCACCCTGCTGGCGCAGGCGTTGGCATAATCGGTGATGGGGTGGCGAAACGGGGCCGGCATGCCGGCCCCCTAAGGTTACTGCTTCAGTTTCAAGGTGCTGATGATGCCTTCGGCTTCACTTTGCGCCTGCTGCTGGTTATCTGCCGGCAGCGTGACCTGAATGGTCAGCATATTGTTATCCAGTGTGCCGATCAGGATCGAAGAGTAGGCTTTCTCGCCGCCGCTGGTGATGATGCTGTCCAGTTGACGCAGAGGGACGCCGTTAACGTCGATGGCTTTATTGGTAATCACCTGCAGATTGGCGTCACGCGAGCGCTGGGTGTCTTCCAGACGCTTGGCCAGCGTTTCCAGGTTGTCGGCGGTCTTGTCGCCGAGGATCACGATCAGCGCGCGCTGGCCGGTGCTGTCGGCGTAAACGTGCATGTTGTTCGCCTGGTTGCCCAGCTTACCGCTTTGGTCCGCCATGCCGACCGGCAGAGTGAACGCCAGTTTTCCGTCCAGTAAACTCACCTGTTGCCCGGCCGGTGCGCTGGCCGCAGCACCGCCCGCCGGCGCCTTGGTGTCTTTGGTGTCGCCGTCACAGGCCGCCAGGCCAAGCACTAACAGGCTGATACCCATCAATTTTGCTACTTTACGCATTGGGCTTCCTTCTTCCTTTCAGGTAGGTTTTTACTGCCGTATCGCAACCTATTCCACGTTGAAATGCAAGGCAGATGTTGTCACAAGGCTTTTTCAAGTAATAGCCGATAATCAGCCACTTCGCCTTTCTTTTCCAGTTGAACAATCTGATAGTGATGGCCGATGAGCATCGTCAACATCGCGCGGAATTGATTGCGTGTTTTCACGGTCAACCGCCGATATCCTTGCGCTCTCGCCCAGCGCTCCTGCTCGGCCAACAGTGCCCGCGCCACGCCGTGGCGGCGAAACGCCGGCAGCACGCCGCCCAGCCAGCTGTAAAATACTTTTTCTTGCGTCTGATAACCCAGTTTGAAACCGGCGGCTTGGCCGTCAACCTCGGCGATCAGCAGGTGGCAGGCGGACGGCCCGACGCGTTGCTGTAAATCGGCCAGGCTATGCAGGCCACCGAATTCGGGGATTTGCCGGTACAGGGCGTGGATTTCGTTGAAGGTAGCGTGGCGGGTGATTACTGTCATTGGCGGCCTCCGTAGGGTGCAGGCCGCCAATGATAACACGGCTCAGTTCGCTTGCAGGCTGCCGTCATTGCGGCGGACGGCAATGCGCTTAAGCAGCATATTCAGGAGTACGCCGTACATCGGCAGGAAAAACAGCAGGCAGATCAGAACCTTGAAGCTGTAATCCACCAGCGCGATCTCCACCCAGTTATTGGCCATAAAGGCATCGCTGCTCTTATAAAACGCAATAAAGAAGAACGACAGGGTATCGCTGATATTGCCGAGGAACATTGCCGCAGCAGGAGCAACCCACCAGGCGCTGCGTTGGCGCAGCCGGTTGAAAACGTGTACGTCGAGGATCTGACCGAGCACGTAAGCCATAAAGCTGGCGATGGCGATACGTGCCACAAACAGGTTAAAGCTGCCCAACGCGGCAAAGCCCTGCCATTCGCCCTGATAGGTCACGGTAGAAATCACGTACGAGATGAACAGCGCCGGGACCATTACCGAAAGAATGATACGCCGTGCCAGCGGGGCACCGAAAATACGCACCGTCAGATCGGTTGCCAGGAAGATGAACGGAAAGGTAAAGGCCCCCCAGGTGGTATGGAAGCCGAAAACGGTAATCGGCAACTGCACCAGGTAGTTACTGGAGGTAATGATGACAATATGGAACAGCGATAGCCAGACCAACGCGGTGAGGCGCTGCTGAGCGGTAAACGAATACATGTTGTAGCCTTTTTAGTCGTGGGGTGAGGGAACCCAGGGTGTCTTGTCGCAACAGCAAAATGCGCTGCGCGGCGGCATGATACGTGTTTGCGCAACCAATGCAATGGCTAAATTTAACGCAAACGTTAACGTATCTTGCGCAGAAAAACTACCGGCGTAAACTAGGCGCCAATGAGATGCGGCGGGCGTTCGCCGATCGCTTTTGATCGAGAAAAATTGCATGACTGACTTATTTGCCCAGGCAGACCAGACGCTTGACGCGCTGGGGCTGCGCTGTCCGGAACCGGTGATGATGGTGCGCAAGACCGTACGCCATATGGATGACGGTCAAACCCTGCTGATTATTGCCGATGATCCGGCCACCACCCGCGATATTCCGGGCTTCTGCCGCTTTATGGAGCACACGCTGGTGGCGCAGGAAACCGACAAGGCACCGTACCGCTACCTGTTACGCAAGGGCGTCTGACCGATGTGAGTTGCACCTCAGGGGGAATTGATTCACCCCTGAGGTATGCCGTTGCCTAGTTGCGTTTCTTCAGCAAGCGCAGTGCGTTGGCGGTGACCAGCGCGGTAGCGCCCGAGTCCGCCAGCACCGCCAGCCACAACCCGGTCATCCCCAGCAGTGTGGTGATCAGGAATATCCCTTTCAACCCCAGCGCAATGGTGATGTTCTGCCGGATATTGGCATGGGTAGCGCGCGAGATGCGGATCATTTCTGCCACACCGAGCAACCGGTTATGGGTCAGCGCCGCGTCGGCGGTTTCCAGCGCCACGTCGGTGCCGCTGCCCATGGCGATACCGATGCTTGAGGCTTTCATCGCCGGCGCATCGTTGATACCGTCGCCGATCATCGCCGTCGGGCGCAGTTCACTCAGTTCGATGACCGCTTTCACTTTATCTTCCGGCAGCAGCCCGGCTCGGTAATCGATCCCCAGTTCTGCGGCAATCGCCGCCGCCGCACGCGGGTTATCGCCGGTCAACATCACCCCGTGGATCCCCAGCGCGTTCAATTCGGCAATGGCCTGTTTAGCGTCGCTGCGCAGCGTATCACGCAGTGCCAGCAGGCCGATCGCTACGCCGTTTTCCAACACCACCACCGCCGTTTTGCCAGCGTTTTCCAGTTTTTCTACCTGGCTTTGCAACAAGGCGTCGAGCTGGCCTGCCACCAGTTTACCCGGTGCGCTGATCAACAGAGTTTTACCGTCAACCACGCCTTCCACCCCAACTCCCGCCAGAGCGCGACGCGCCTGAGCCGGCGGCAGAGGCGCACCATACTGCTCGGCCCGTTTGATAATCGCCTGCGCCAGCGGATGATGGGAGCCGGTTTCTACCGCGGCGGCCAGGGTCAGCAACTGCTGTTCGCTGATGCCGTTGATCGGCAGTACATCCGTGACCCTGGGCTTGCCTTCCGTCAGCGTGCCGGTTTTATCGAAAGCGATGGTTTGCACCTGGCCCAACTGTTCCAGCGCCGCGCCGCCTTTGATCAGGGCGCCGCGCCGAGTGGCCGCCGCCAGCCCGGAGGTAATTGCCGCCGGAGTGGATATGACCAGCGCACAAGGACAACCGATCAGCAGCAGGGTCAGGCCGCGGTAAATCCAGATATCCCAGGGCTGTGACAGCAGCAGCGGCGGCACCAGGATCACCGCAACGGCCAGCAGCATAATCGCTGGCGTGTAGTAACTGCTGAACCGGTCAAGGAAACGTTCGATAGGCGCTCGGCGTTCTTCGGCCTCTTCGATCAACTGCAGAATGCGGTCGATGGCGTTTTTGCCCGGCTCGGAAATCACCTTCATCTGCGCGGCCTGATCGACCGACAGGCTGCCCGCCGCGACTTTCTGGCCCTGCTGACGTTCGACCGGCACCGATTCGCCGGTCAGGGCGCTTTCGTCGAAACTGGCGAACGGGTTGAGCAGTTCGGCATCGGCCGGAAGGCGGCCGCCGGGGGCAATTTCAATCACATCGCCGGGGCGCAGGCTGGCGACCGGCACGCGTTTACGCGCCGAGCCTTGCAGCAGCAGCGCATCTTCCGGCACCAGCTCCATCAGTGCCGTCACGCCACGGCGGGCGCGTTTGGCGGCGTAGGATTCCAGCAGCTCGCCAACCATAAACAGCAGCAGCACCATGGCTGCCTCGGCGGTGGCGCCGATAAAGAGCGCGCCTATTGCCGCCACGCTCATCAGGGTTTCAATGGCAAACGGCGTACCGGAGCGGATCAGCCGCAGCGCCTTGGCCGCGACCGGCGCCAGACCGACCAGCGTGGTGGCGATAAACGCAATGCGGCCCAGTTCGGGATTGACCCTATCGAGCACCCAACTGACCACCATCAGCGTGGTAAGCAACAGCAGCGGGCCGAATTCCTTCAGGCGCGATGCCTGGGGCGACTCGGCTTTGGTTGCCTGGGTGCCGAGCAGGGTAAAGCCGGCCTGTTGCACCGCGTCCTGGATGCGCAGGCTGACATCGGATTGGGCGTCGACCACCAGTTTTTCAGTGGCGAACAGCACGCGTGCGTTTTCTACGCCGGGAATGCCCGTAACGGCGTTCTCTATTTTTTTTGCGCAGCTGGGGCAGTCCATGCCGGTGACTTTCCAACTGTAACGTTGGCTGCCGGAAGGAGGGGCGGCAGCCAGACTGTGGCTTTCCTCATCCGGATCCTCATGATCGTCTGTGCTGCAACAGCCGGCGCCATGATCGTGCGAATGAGCATGGCCGGTTTCAACGGTGCCGATTTTTTGTTTGCTGCTGCAACCGTGCTGGGTTTTACCGTGGCTGTGATTGCAGCCGCAGGTACCTTCTGCAGGGTTATGTTCCTGGTGATTATGGTTTTTATGGGTATGCATAACGTCCCCCTCCGGGCAGTTAATGATCGACATTGCGCTGACTCTACACCCTGGAGTCAACTCCAGAGTCAAGCGCCGGATGAGAATTATTGTTAACTGTAAGGCTGAGGGGAAATCGGCGTTGCCGGTGAGTGTTAATCGGTGGGGCGACGCAGGGGTCATTAGGCAAAAAAAGAAAATGTTATTCCCGCAGGGACTAAAAAGGCCTGCCAGCTAATAATAAAGAGTTATTAATCTATAACGGTGTAGTTAAATTTAATTATTTTTATAAAAACAGCCAGCATGATTCTCTTGTGTCTGCAGGCCGCATTCTTATTGAAGTTTGTGACTAACTTATGCGAACTTGATTGCCTTTGATTTGTAAATATGATCAAAAAATAGCATAAATATCTTTCGTTATAAAAATATATAGTTGATTATTTTGTGTTCAATTTTAAGTGCCTGCCTATAATTGGAATCGATTACCATTTCTGTTGGTAATATTATTTACTGATATATATGCATTAATTCTATCTAACACACTGCCGGTAACGGCGCATAAACCCCTTCCAGCAAGCCGGTGATTCGTCTGCCGTGGCTTTCTGGCAGGTTATGTCTATCTGCCTGATTGATAACAATCAGCTAATGAGTGGAATCGAACCAATGCAATCAACTAAAAAGGCAATTGAAGTTACTGAATCCAGCCTCGCCGCTACCGGCTCCGGCTATAATGCTGTAGAAGATCTGTTGCATTACCACGAGCGTGGCAACGGGATTCAGGTTAATGGCAAGGATTCATTTTCTACCGAACAAGCTGGGCTGTTTATTACCCGTGAGAATCAAACCTGGAACGGTTATAAGGTTTTTGGTCAACCGGCTAAATTAACTTTCTCTTTCCCGGATTATAAATTCTCTTCTACCAATGTCGCCGGCGATACCGGGCTGAGTAAGTTCAGCGCCGAACAGCAACAGCAAGCTAAACTGTCGCTGCAATCCTGGTCTGATGTGGCCAATATTACCTTCACCGAAGTCGCCCCCAGCCAGAAGGCCAATATCACCTTCGGCAATTACAGCCAGGATCGCCCCGGCCATTACGACTACGACACTCAGGCTTACGCTTTCCTGCCTAACACGATTTATCAGGGGCAGAACCTGGGCGGCCAAACCTGGTACAACGTCAATCAGTCCAATGTTCAACATCCGGCAAGCGAAGATTACGGTCGTCAGACGTTCACTCATGAAATTGGCCACGCGCTGGGCCTGAGCCACCCGGGCGATTATAACGCCGGGGAAGGCAACCCAACCTACAACGACGCCAGCTATGCCGAAGACACTCGCGAGTTCAGCCTGATGAGCTATTGGAGTGAAACCAATACCGGCGGCGACAACGGCGGCCACTATGCCGCGGCACCGTTGCTGGATGACATTTCCGCCATTCAGCATCTGTATGGCGCCAACCTGTCCACCCGCACCGGCGATACCGTGTATGGCTTCAACTCCAATACCGGCCGCGATTTCCTCAGCACCTCCGGCAACGCGCAGAAAGTGATCTTTGCGGCCTGGGATGCGGGCGGCAATGATACCTTCGATTTCTCCGGCTACACGGCCAACCAGCGCATCAATCTGAACGAGAAATCCTTCTCGGACGTAGGCGGGCTGAAAGGTAACGTGTCGATCGCTGCGGGCGTCACCATTGAGAACGCCATTGGCGGTTCAGGCAACGACGTTATCGTCGGTAATGCGGCCAACAACGTGTTGAAAGGCGGCGCGGGCAACGACATTCTGTTCGGCGGCGCAGGTGCCGATGAACTGTGGGGCGGCGCAGGCAAAGATACCTTTGTTTTCGCCGCCGTCAGCGATTCCAAGCCTGGCGCTGCTGACTGGATCCGTGATTTCCAGAAAGGTACCGATAAAATCGACCTGTCGTTCTTTAATCAAGGGGCGCAGGGCGGCGATGCGATCCACTTCGTCGATCATTTCAGCGGTGCGGCGGGTGAAGCATTGTTAACTTACGATAGCTCGAGCAACGTCAGCGATTTGGCGCTGAACATTGGCGGGCATCAGACGCCGGACTTCCTGGTGAAAATTGTCGGGCAGGCGGATGTCGCCACCGACTTTATCGTGTAACAGTGAACATCATAACGCCCGGCGCAATCTGGCCGGGCGTTATGCGGGAGTTAACATGAAAGGCAGTTTAGCGCGCGCCGCCGTGGTGGCGGGGGGCATGATGATGACGGGAGCCGTTATGGCCGGCAGTTTGGTTCTTCCCTCCGCGAAGTCGCTGGCGGGGCAATGGTTGATCGCCGATGCCGAACGACAGTGCCAGATTGAATTTTTGGCTAGCGAACAAAGCGAAATCAACGGTTATCAGTTGGTGGACAGTCAGCACTGTCTGAAAAAGGTGTTTACGGCAGAAGTGGTCGGCTGGCGCCCGGCGCCGGATGGCATCGCTCTGTTGCAGGCCGATGGCAGTACGCTGGCGTTCTTTTCGCGCGACGGCGAGAGTTACCGCAATCAACTCGGGGCAGATGACGGCCTGACTCTGAAGGCGCTGGCGTAATAAAACGGGTTCGGTCGCCCGAACCCGCTTTGGATATTTACAGATACAACGAGCGTACGATCAGGAAATGGCCGGAGAAGTAGCAGAACGCCACCAGCGCGTCCGCCGCCCGGAAACTAAAACGGTAGCGGTTAATCAGCCATACCACGTTGGCCAGCAGCAGCAATGAGGTGCCCGCCAACAGCGAGAAACTGAAGTCGGTGCTGCGCATAAAGTAATGCTCACCCGCCAGCCACACCATCAGCAATGTCATCGCCACGTAGGTGGCAATTGGCCAGCGCATCTCTTCCAGCCGGGTCCAGATGGTTGCTAGCAGCAACGCGCCGATAATCAGCAGCGCCAGCGGCAGCGGCCAAAACAGGCTGAAGCTCATCTGGCTGGCGAAGCTCAGGGTGTAAAGCAGGTGCGAAAGGAAAAATGCGCCGATGGCGTACAGCACACGCTCACGCGGCAGCAGCAGCAGGGCGTCGGCGAGCAGCGTCGCCACCAGGCCGAGGACGATCAGATACCCTGCGGCACCCAGCACCGGCGCTTGCCAGGCCAGCAGCAACAGCAGCAGCAGAGTAAGCGGTTTAAACACCCAACGCTGCCAGCGTGGCCCGCGATAGGAGGCGTCTACGAACAACCAACCGGAAAAGAATACGGCAAGGAACGGCCAACTCATTGTGTCTTCCTTATTCATTATGGGAGCCGCAGAGTCCGGCTCCAAATTGTCACCAGTGTCACTTCCTATGTGCAGTGTAGGCAGCGCACCTGCAATCGACAATGCTTTCTTGAGAATGCTATGTTTACGCTGATTTAGCCGCGAAGGGAATGGGAAGAAAGATGAGTAAGCCGCCGCTGTTTTTTGTCGCCGTGATTGCGTTGATCGCCGTGCTGGCGACGCACCGTTACTTCAACCAGCGCCGGGCTGAGGCGGAAAATGACCGCGCGCCGGTGCGCAGCTTGCAGGTCAAGGTTAGCGACAAGCGCGAATTTCCCGTGGCGACCACCCGTTCACGTCAGCGCGAACAGATGGTCAATGAGCCGATGCATTATGAGGTGGTGTTCAGCCCGTTGCGCGGCGGCGAGGACATTCGGCTACGGCTGAAACAGTGGCAGTACAACCCGATCGAAAAGGGCACGCAGGGCACGTTGAGCATGCAGGGCACGCGCTTCGTCTCCTTTACCGCCCAATAACCTATTTCCTTTTGATCGGCGGCTGTTTTTTCTGCCATGCCAGCAGCTCGAAGACGCCAAAGACGAAGATCTTGGCTTCCTGCCAGTAGCTTATCGGCTGATCTTTCGGCTGGGTAGACTTCAGCAACACCAGTTGCAGCCCGTGCATCACCACCATAAAGAACAGCGCCACGTCGATGAAATATTTCAGCGGCTTGGGAAAAGGGTGGAACAGATTGGAGAGCAGAAAGCCCCATACGCACAGCATCAGCAGGCGGCCCAGATTAATCAGCATTGTTGGTTTTCTCTTGCGAACGAACATAAAGCCGGTAAGCCACCTGACCGGCGACTTTTTCCCGGTGTAATTGCCAGTTGGCCGGCACGTCAGCCGCAGCGCTTTCCGCTTCGGCCTCTACGTAAATCCAGGCCTCATCGGCCAGCCAACCTTGCTGTTCCAGCAGGGTGACGGTTTCTGCCAGCAGCCCTTTGCGGAATGGCGGATCGAGAAACACCACGTCGAACGGCTGGCCGTTGCCTGCCAACCAGCTCAGCGCGTTGGTGTTGACCACCGTGCCTTTACCCTGCAGCAATGCCAGGTTTTTCTCCAGTTGCTGCGCTACCGGGCGTTCAAACTCCAGCAGCGTGGCGCTGCCGGCATAGCGTGACAGCGCCTCCAGCCCCAATGCGCCGCTGCCGGCAAAACAGTCAAGGCAGCGTGCGCCCTGAATGACCGGTGCCAGCCAGTTGAACAGGGTTTCGCGGACGCGATCGGTGGTCGGGCGCAGCCCTGGGCTGTTCGGCACCGGCAGTTTACGCCCGCGCCATTGGCCGCCGATAATGCGGATCTGCCCGGCTGCGGCCTGGGGCGGTTTTTTGGCCGATGCCCGTGGCGTTAGTCTTGTCATAGGTTTGCTTTATTTCTTTCTCTGGCCGCGAGGCCGCACGAGTTAACGAAAAGTTGCACCTATTCTACCGGTGAGAGGCGCCGGGGGGAACGGTAAAACTTTGTTGCCTGATTTCACAGTGGAAAGCATACCGGATGCGTGTTGCTGCGCGAGGGAAAGTGATAGACTCGGCGGATTATTGTCAGCATAAGCAAGCCTTAGGTACGGAGTAGAGTCATCACATGGCAAAAGATAAGAAACGTGGGTTTTTCTCCTGGCTGGGCTTCGGCCAGAAGGAAGAAGAGCAACAGCAACCTGAACCGTCGGTAGAGCAGACGGAAAATCAGGCCGTGGAGACACCGGCTGAACCGGTTGCCGCCCCGCTGGACGACAAGCTCCCCGCCCAGGAATCTGAACCTGCCGCCTCCGTTGATACCCCAGGGGAATGGGACGGCAGCCTGACCGGCGAGCATATCGCCGAAAGCGTACCTGTCGTCGCTGAGCATTCCACCCCGGCGCAAGCGTTGGCGGAAGAGGTTGTCACCCTCACCGAGCAGGTGGCGGCGCAGCAGCAGCAGCCGGTTGTTGAAGCGATCGCCGAGCCGGTTGCGATTATGGCCCCTGAGCCAGCCGTTGAACCTGAACCCATCGCATCAGCGCCTGCTGTCGAGCCTGAGCCGATCGTAGAGCCTGAGCCGGAAGTGGTTGAAACTGTGGTTGAGCCAGAGCCAGAGCCAGAGCCAGAGCCAGAGCCAGAGCCTCTGCCGGCCAACGTTGCGCTGGAGCCGGTTATCATCGCCCCGGCCGCGGTTGAAATAATAGAAGAGCAAGAACCCGAATCGACGGAAGCGGACTTGCCGGCCCCGGCGGTAAATCAAGAGCAGGAACGCCCGACCAAAGAAGGCTTCTTCGCCCGCCTGAAGCGCAGCCTGGTGAAAACCAAGCAGAACCTGGGTTCCGGTTTTATCGGCCTGTTCCGTGGCAAGAAAATCGACGACGATCTGTTTGAAGAGCTGGAAGAACAGCTGTTGATTGCCGACGTCGGCGTGGAAACCACCAGTAAAATCATTACCTCCCTGACCCAGCACGCCAGCCGTAAGCAGTTGAAAGACGCCGAGGCGCTGTACGGCAAGCTGAAGGAGGAAATGTCTGAAATTCTGACTAAAGTTGAACAGCCGCTGGATGTTGGCGGCAAAAATCCCTACGTCATACTGATGGTTGGGGTGAACGGCGTGGGCAAAACCACCACCATCGGCAAGCTGGCTCGTCAGTTCCAGGCGGAAGGCAAATCGGTGATGCTGGCGGCGGGGGATACCTTCCGTGCGGCGGCGGTGGAGCAACTGCAGGTGTGGGGCGAGCGCAACCGTATTCCGGTGGTGGCGCAGCATACCGGCGCAGACTCCGCTTCGGTGATCTACGACGCGGTGCAGGCCGCCAAAGCGCGTGGCATTGACGTGCTGCTCGCAGATACCGCCGGCCGCTTGCAGAACAAGGCGCACCTGATGGAAGAGCTGAAGAAGATCGTCCGCGTCATGAAAAAACTGGACGACCAGGCCCCCCATGAGGTTATGCTGACTCTGGATGCCAGCACCGGACAGAATGCTGTCAGCCAGGCGAAATTATTTAATGAAGCCGTGGGCTTAACCGGCATCACGCTGACTAAACTGGACGGTACCGCCAAGGGCGGGGTGATCTTCGCCATTGCCGATCAGTTCGAAATCCCGATTCGCTATATTGGCGTTGGGGAAGGTATCGAAGATTTGCGGCCATTTAAGGCTGACGATTTTATTGAGGCACTTTTTGCCCGAGAGGATTAATACGGATGATTCGCTTTGAACAGGTCAGTAAAGCTTATCTGGGCGGACGGCAAGCGCTGCAGGGGGTAGATTTCCATCTGCGCCCGGCGGAGATGGCGTTTCTGACCGGCCATTCCGGCGCGGGGAAGAGTACCCTGCTGAAACTGATTTGTGGTATCGAACGACCAAGCGCCGGCCATATCTGGTTTGGTGGCCACGACATCAGCCGGTTGAAAAACAGTGAGGTGCCGTTCCTGCGTCGTCAGATCGGCATGATTTTCCAGGATCACCATCTGCTGCTGGATCGCACGGTCTACGACAACGTGGCGATGCCGCTGATCATCGCCGGCGCCAGCACCGAAGACATCCGCCGCCGCGTTTCCGCCGCGCTGGACAAGGTCGGGTTGCTGGATAAAGCGAAAAACTTCCCGATTCAGCTGTCCGGCGGTGAGCAACAGCGTGTGGGCATCGCCCGGGCGGTGGTGAACAAACCGGCGGTGCTGCTGGCGGACGAACCTACCGGTAACCTGGATGATGCGTTGTCGGAGGGCATTTTGCGCCTGTTCGAAGAATTCAACCGTGTTGGCGTTACCGTGCTGATGGCCACTCACGACACCGGGCTTATCGCCCGTCGCAATTACCGCATTCTGAGCCTGAGCCAGGGTCGTATGGCTGGAGGAGCGCATCATGGCGAATAATGCAAAAAACGCCAAGAGCAAGGCGCTGCGCGGCGGCTGGCGTGAACAATGGCGCTATGCCTGGATGAACGCCATCAAGGATATGCTGCGTCAACCGTTGGCGACGCTGCTGACGGTGATGGTGATCGCCATCTCCCTGACGCTGCCGAGCGTGTGTTATATCGTCTGGAAAAACGTCAGCACCGCGGCCACCCAGTGGTATCCGACGCCGCAACTGACGGTGTATCTGGACAAATCTCTCGATGATGACGCCGCAGTGAAAGTGCTCGATGCCATCAAGGCGGAAGCCGGCGTAGAGAAGGTGAATTACCTGTCGCGCGAAGAGGCCCGGGGCGAATTCCGCAACTGGTCCGGTTTCGGCGGTGCGCTGGATATGCTGGAAGAGAACCCGTTGCCGGCCGTGGCCATCATCACGCCGAAGATGAGCTTCCAGAGTTCGGAAACCCTCAATACCCTGCGCGATCGCGTGGCGGCGGTTCAGGGGGTGGACGAAGTGCGGATGGATGACAGTTGGTTTGCCCGCCTGGCGGCGCTCACCGGGCTGGTCGGTCAGGTGGCGGCGATGATAGGCGTTCTGATGATTGTGGCGGTCTTCCTGGTGATCGGCAACAGCGTGCGTTTGAGCATCTTCAGCCGCCGTGACACCATCAATGTGATGAAGCTTATCGGCGCGACCGACGGCTTCATCCTGCGGCCGTTCCTGAACGGCGGGGCGATGCTCGGCTTTTTCGGCGCGCTGCTTTCGCTGCTGCTCTCCGGGGCGCTGGTGTGGAAACTGGAGTCGGTGGTGACCGGCGTGGCGAAAGTGTTCGGCACCACCTTTACCCTGCATGGGTTGGGGTGGGATGAGGCGCTGTTGCTGCTGATTATCTCCGCGATGATCGGCTGGATCGCCGCCTGGCTGGCGACGGTGCAACATTTACGCCGATTTACACCACAATAAAGTTTTTTTGGTATACTCTTCTTCTGCTGCTCCGAGCGTGTTGCGGGAGAAGAGTTACCGGCAGTAAAGCAAGCACCATCCAGTCTCTTCTTAGCGCACAAATTCCCTATCGGTCTCAACCTTCGTCACGTATTGTCATGTGCAATGCGATCGAAAAACAGTGAACTTATAGGGCGGAACACGGTCAAAATTTGCAGCAAAATGTTAGGGTGCACGGCGTGTGGACCGCTTTTGCAACAGCAACTGCCGTAAAATCAATCTTTTCCCCGCCGTGAATCATCACCTGCATGACCTGTTTTCTCAAGAGAGGGTTTGAATGACCAAAGAAATGCAAACTTTAGCTTTAGTGCCCCAGGGCAGTTTGGAAGCCTATATCCGGGCCGCCAACACCTATCCGATGCTGACGGCAGAGGAAGAGAGGGAGCTGGCTGAACGGCTGCATTATCAGGGCGATCTGGAAGCCGCTAAGCAGCTGATCCTGTCTCACCTGCGCTTTGTCGCTCATATTGCCCGTAATTACTCTGGTTACGGCCTGCCGCAGGCAGACCTGATTCAGGAAGGTAATATCGGCCTGATGAAAGCTGTACGCCGCTTCAATCCGGAAGTGGGTGTGCGTCTGGTGTCCTTTGCGGTGCATTGGATCAAGGCAGAAATTCACGAATACGTGCTGCGCAACTGGCGTATCGTCAAGGTTGCCACCACCAAAGCACAGCGCAAGCTGTTCTTTAACCTGCGTAAAACCAAGCAGCGTCTGGGCTGGTTCAATCAAGACGAGGTGGAGCTGGTGGCTCGCGAGTTGGGCGTGACCAGCAAAGACGTGCGTGAGATGGAGTCGCGTATGGCGGCGCAGGATATGACCTTCGATCCTACGCCGGACGACGATGCGCGCGACGGTCAGTCGATGGCGCCGGTTCTGTATCTGCAGGACAAAAGCTCGGACTTCGCCGAAGGCATCGAGGAAGATAACTGGGAAAGCAACGCCGCAGACAAACTGGCCTACGCGCTGGAAGGTCTGGACGAGCGCAGCCAGCATATCATTCGTGCCCGTTGGTTGGATGATGACAACAAATCCACCTTGCAGGAACTGGCCGATCAGTACGGCGTTTCCGCCGAGCGTGTGCGCCAGTTGGAAAAGAACGCCATGAAGAAACTGAAAATGGCGATCGAAGCCTGATCCCGCGTCAGCGTTAAAAAACCCGTTCATTGCTGAACGGGTTTTTTTGTGTCTGAAATTCGGCGTTACTGGCCTGCCGCGGCAAAATCCGGTGCAGGGCAGTCGTAGCCAAACTTGCTGGCCCAGGAATAACGGGTGCCGGTGTTGATATAGCGCTGATACAGCGCCTGGCCGGTTTTCGCGTCGCGTTTAATAACCCAGCCGGCGGCATTGCACAGCACGGCAGCATACGCCTGGCTTTTGGGCGGTAACAAGTCGGCGGCCTGCTGGGCAAGGTCGACGGCCTGCCAGCGATAATGCAGGAAGCGATTGTCTTGTGCCGGTAGCGCCGCTTTGGCCCGCGCCGCTTCGGCGCTGCTGATCCAACTCTTGTGTTTCAGCTCGCGGGTATCGAAGGCATCCCCCAGGTACGAATAACCCGCGTCATAAATGGCGTAATCCGGCGTCATCTCATAGCCGGTGAACGTCAGCCCCTGCGTACGCAGCAGCGTCGCCGCCTGATAATAAGCTTTGGCTCGCACCAGTTTGTCGGCGGTTTTGTCCTGCGCGGTTTTCAGCGTATCGGCATACCCTTGCGCCACCTGGCGGTAGTTCGGAATATCAAAGTAACCCATCGCCTCCTGGGCCCGCCCGGCGCGCATCAGCCGCCGTGCCAGCAGTTCCCGCAATTGGATATCCGGCGTGATTTGCTGGCCGTTGTACTCATCGGGATTGACGGGTTTCAGCGGCGTTGCCGGCGCCAGCGCATGTTTATCAACGAAGCCTTTCAGTTCGTCGATCGTCAGCACCCGCTCGGCCACGTCGGCGACATCTGCCCAATAAATCTCTTTGCCGCGATACAGAAAATCCATCGCCTGCAGGTAGTCGCCGCGATCCAAGGCAAGGATCGCCTGCTCCCCGGCTACCCGGCATTCGGGCACGATGGTTTCCGGCGTAAAGTCCGCATTGCGCTGCTCGCCCCAGCTTTCACTGGAGGGGAAGGCTGCCGCAGCTTTGGCATAGGCGGCGGTAGCGGCTTTAACATCCCCGTCGCGCAGCGCCATCTTGGCGCGCAGCCACCACGCCAGCCCGCTGTCACCGGCATGTTTTAACAGGCTGGCCGCCATGGGATATTGCCCGGCGCGATAAGCCAGTGCCGCTAGCCGATCACTGCCGCTGAAACCGCTTTTCACCGAGGCGTTCAGCAGCGTCAGAATTTGGCTGACTATCTGTTTCGAACGGGTGCCGGTGGCATCGGTATCCGACATTTGCAAATTGCTGCTGCGCGCAAACAGTTCGATGGTCACCAACTGTTGGATCACCGGATCGCTAATGGCCTGCTTCAGCGCTGCAAAGTGGTCAGGATTGACCAGATAGCTGGAGACGTACTGCAACGACAACCCACCGTTTTGATCGCCCTGCGCTGCCTGCTGGGCGTACAGTTGCGCCGCCGGGGCGATATTGCCCAGCCACAGTTGGATGCGCGCTTGCTGCCCGAGGCTGCTCAGCGCCAGTTGATCAGGATCGGCCGCGCCGGCTTTAACCCGGTCAATCACCTGCTGGAAAGCCGCCTGCGCCTGCTCTAACTGTGGTTTCGCAGGGCGTTTAACCGCCGTAGCCGGCGTATCGGGCTCATTTTCCGGTGTGCCGTGGTCGTCCATCAGAACCCGTCCGAGCGAATACTGCGCCCGCAGTCCCCAGTCGCCCTGTTGTGCTGCGGGCAGGGCCAGGACCTGCTGGAAATACTCAGCGGCACGCGGATCAGAACCGGCAAAGGCCACGGCACCCAGTTGATAAAGGCGTGCGGCGTCTGACAACCCCTGAGAATTAACCGCATCGGCCTCCTCGACGGTCTTGGCGGCGCGCATTTTGCCGATAATGATCGTTTCCGGTGACAGCGGCATCGGTTTCGGCGGTGTCGCCGGTGGTGGCGCTTTCCACAACGGCAGTTGGTTATCTACCGCGACCAGGCGGCTGGCCTCAAAAGCAAAATTACCTTCCGGCATATACAGCAGGGTACCGTTGCGATCGGTCAGCAAGCGGTTGGGAAAGTCCGGCCCGCAGGCGAAACCGTTAATGGGCATCGCCAGCGCTGAGCCGATCAGGGCGGCGAGTGGGAGATACCGGCCGTGGCGGTTGCGCACCGCGTGTGCATCAGGGTATGACAAGAGTGCCTCCTGGCGTCAATTGTTGGCAGCGCAACCAGCCCAGCGGCCGGGATTGCCCGGCGCGCAGCTGATCGCCGCTGATGAGGACAAAGCGCTGCCGCTGAGGCCCGCTTTCCAGCCGATAGTTGCCCGCCGCGTCCGCCGCCAGACAGTCCGTGGCGGCGACGGTGATTTCACGAGGCAGCGGGGCATCAACCGGCCCGTTATTATGAATTATCAGATCATACAGCCCATTTTGCTGTGGCTGAGGGCTAAATTTTACCTGCCAGCTGACGCTGAGCGGCTGTTGCTCGATCACCGCCCGCAGCGTATCGAGCGACCAGGCACGGCGATCGCCCGCCAGCGGCAGCCGGAACCAGATAATGCCGCGCAGATGCGGTGTGGCCTGAACCTTCAACTGTTGCAGAAAATCGGCCACCTGTTGCGGCGCTACCGTCAGTTCGCGGGGATTGCCCGCCACGCGCAGTGAGGTTTCGCTCTCGACCTGTGCGCCCTGCGCATCAACGCTCAGCAAGCCCATACCGTAGGCCGGCAGCGCCACCCTGAAAGGTTTGGACGTGATGTTTGCGTACTGTTTTACCCAGCGCAGCGCCAGCGGGGCAGCGAACAGCCCCTGCTGCGGCGAGAGCACCGCGTGCACCTGCAACACCGAGCTGTCTGCCTGTTGCAACACGCTAGGCAGTGCCGGTGAGCCGATCCAGGCCGGTAATGCGGTAATGCCGAGTTGTAAGGAGGAAGGCAGTTGTCGGCGCAGCTGTTGCAAGAAATGGTGATAGTCAGGTAGGCGAGCGGTGGCGGCGTCATGATCTATTTCGACGCCGATCACCTGCAACCCGGCGGCCTGCCATTGCTGAACCTGTTTTACCAGGCGTTGGCGAATAGCCGGTGCATCGAGTTGCGCCAGTTGCCCATCCAAACGGACCACCAGCCACAGCGGGCGGCCATCCTGTTGCAACTGCGGCAGATTGACCGGGATTTCGCGCCAGCCTTCACGCGGATGCGCTTGCGCACCCAATACACGCAGGGTAGAGAACAGGTCACGGCTTTGTGCCAGCGCAGTGGCGTGTTGCGGCGTCCAGACCCGTTGCCAGATATAAACCTGGTTGTCCTGGGGCTGTGGTAGCCGCAGCGCCTGGTGACGGCCGCCGAACCAGGCCGTTAACGCCAGCGTCAACAGCAGCAACGCCATCAGCCCGCGTGTCATTTTTGCCAGAGATCGCCTTGCTGGGTGAAACCGCAGGCGCGCATAAAGTTATCCACTTCACCGCGTTCGCGCGGCGTCAGGCCGGCGGTAGAAAGCTGCCAGTGCGCGACTTGCGGCAGTTGGCGCTGCGCATCCTGTACCAGATACAGCCCGACGCCACGACGGCGCGTGACTTCACGCACCAGCAAATCCTGCAGTTGGGCGTTATCGCCATCCAGCGCAATTTTCACTGCACCCAGCAGCCGTTCGTTGAAGCGCGCGGCGAACAGGGCTTTATCGCCGTCCAGCCAGCTCTGCCATTGCTGCGGCTGTTGTTGCGGCCAGATTTTACCGAGGTCGATAAGATCTTGCGGGGACAGCGTGGTTAATCGCTCAATAGTCAGTTTCATGCAGAATTTCCGAACGGCTAATCGATGCCGACAGTGTAATAGATCTTGCACAGAGCGTTGTGTAAGTTTTTCTGTACGATTACTGCGCAAAATGTTTTTTGCAGGACGCATTTTCCGAGTAAATAGATTGTTAATGGATCAATAACCAGCATAACGCGCTGCGCCTGATGCAAAACGGCGCAGATTTAATCCGGATTTTATCCTGTTTACACCGCTTGTTTCTGATTGTTCGAGTTGATTTGCAGCAGAAAATTCCTGTTTAATGGTATGAAAAATAAAGTCTTATTAGAAAATATTGCCACGAAAACACCTAAATCATTATTACTTATGAATAAAAGCAGTAAATAAGGGTTCAGGTGCAGGCAAACACAACAGGTACGTTCACAACGACAGATGGGGATTTGCGAATGAAATTAACAAAAGGTAAGGCGCTGTTGGCGGGTTGTATCGCGATGGCTATCGGTCATTCGGCAATGGCGAAAGACATCAAGGTGGCGATTGTGGGCGCGATGTCCGGCCCGGTCGCGCAGTATGGCGATATGGAGTTCACCGGTGCCCGTCAGGCGATTGCCGATATCAACGCCAAGGGCGGCATCAAGGGCGATAAGCTGGTTGGCGTGGAATACGATGACGCCTGTGACCCTAAACAGGCGGTTGCGGTTGCCAACAAGGTGATTAACGACGGTATTCGCTATGTGATCGGCCACCTGTGCTCGTCCTCGACTCAACCGGCCTCCGATATCTATGAAGACGAAGGCGTGATCATGATTACCCCGGCGGCCACCAACGCCGATCTGACCACCCGTGGTTACAAGATGATCATGCGCACCACCGGGCTGGATTCCGATCAGGGCCCGACCGCGGCGAAATACATCCTCAGCGAGATCAAGCCGAAACGCATTGCCGTGGTTCACGACAAGCAACAGTATGGCGAAGGCTTGGCGCGCTCGGTACGCGACAGCCTGAAAAAACAGGGTACCGACGTGGTGATGTTTGAAGGCATCACCGCCGGCGATAAAGATTTCTCCACTCTGGTGGCGCGGCTGAAGAAAGAAAACGTCGATTTCGTTTACTTCGGCGGCTACTACCCGGAAATGGGGCAGATCCTGCGCCAGGCAAAACAGGCCGGCCTGACTACCCGCTTTATGGGGCCAGAGGGCGTGGGCAACTCCTCGCTGTCCAACATTGCCGGTGCCGCCTCGGAAGGCATGCTGGTGACCTTGCCGAAACGCTATGACCAGGTACCTGCCAACAAACCTATCGTGGATGCACTGAAAGCCAAGAAGCTGGATCCGACCGGGCCGTTCGTCTGGACCACTTACGCAGCGCTGCAATCTTTGACTACCGGGATGGAGCGCAGCGGCAGCCAGGAGCCGGCCGACATCGTCAAGGATCTGAAAACCGGCAAGCCGGTGGACACCGTGATGGGGCCGCTGAGCTGGGACGAGAAGGGCGATCTGAAAGGTTTCGAGTTCGGCGTGTTTGAGTGGCATGCAGACGGCACATCAACACCGATTAAATAAGCCATAATAATCAGGGTAGGGCGCAGCATGCTGCGCCCGCGGGCCGGTAAGCCGGCCCGTCCCCCTTTACCTGAGTTTCTTCAGGTTTGCTATACAGCGCAGCCAAGGGTTCGAGTATGTCAGAGCAGGTTCTCTATTTTCTGCAGCAGATGTTCAACGGCGTCACGTTGGGCAGCACCTATGCATTGATCGCCATCGGTTACACCATGGTCTACGGCATTATCGGCATGATCAACTTCGCCCACGGCGAGGTGTATATGATCGGCAGCTATGTCTCCTTTATTGTTATCGCCGCCCTGATGATGCTTGGCATCGACGTCGGCTGGCTGCTGATTGGCGCCGCGTTTTTGGTGTCGATCGTGATCGCCAGCGCCTACGGCTGGAGCATCGAGCGGGTGGCCTACAAGCCGGTGCGCAACTCCAAGCGCCTGATAGCGCTGATTTCCGCCATCGGCATGTCGATATTCCTGCAAAACTACGTCAGCCTGACGCAGGGCTCGCGCGATCTGGCGTTGCCAAGCCTGGTAACCGGCCAGTGGGTGCTGGGTGAAAGTAATGGCTTCGCCGCTACCATCAGTACCATGCAGCTGATTATCTGGGTCGTCACCTTCCTGGCGATGCTGGCGTTGACGTTGTTCATCCGTTATTCCCGCATGGGCCGCGCTTGCCGCGCCTGCGCGGAAGATTTGAAGATGGCCAGCCTGCTGGGCATCAATACCGACCGGGTGATTTCACTGACCTTCGTGATCGGCGCCGTGATGGCGGCGGTGGCCGGCGTGCTGCTGGGCCAGTTCTACGGCGTAATCAACCCGTACATCGGCTTTATGGCCGGCATGAAAGCCTTTACTGCGGCGGTGCTGGGCGGTATCGGCAGCATTCCCGGTGCGATGATCGGCGGCCTGGTGCTGGGGGTGGCAGAAGCGCTGACCTCGGCCTACCTGAGCACCGAATATAAGGACGTGGTGTCCTTCGCGCTGCTGATCGTGGTGTTGTTGATCATGCCAACCGGCATTCTTGGGCGCCCGGAGGTTGAGAAGGTATGAAACTCAATCTGCTTAACGCGCTGATAGCCTCGGTGGTGCTGTTTGTGATGGCGTCGTTCCTGATGGGGATGCAACTGAGCCTGGACGGTACCAAGCTGGTGGTCCACGGTGCGGCGGAAGTGCGCTGGATGTGGATCGGCATCGGCTGCGTCATCGTTTTCTTCTTCCAACTGTTGCGCCCGCTGATGCAGCAGGGGCTGAAAAAACTCTCTGGCCCCTCTTTTGTATTACCGAGCTTTGACGGCACCACCCCACGCCAGAAACTGCTGGCGGCGGCGATTATTGTTGCCGCGATCGCCTGGCCATTTCTGGTGTCGCGCGGTACGGTGGATATCGCCACCCTGACGTTGATCTACGTGATGCTTGGTCTGGGCCTGAACGTGGTGGTTGGGCTGTCCGGCCTGCTGGTACTGGGTTACGGCGGCTTCTACGCCATCGGTGCCTATACCTACGCGTTGCTGAATCACTATTACGGCCTCGGCTTCTGGGAAAGCCTGCCGCTGGCGGGCATCGTCACCGCCATCTTCGGTTTCCTGCTCGGTTTTCCGGTGCTGCGTTTGCGCGGTGATTATCTGGCGATTGTGACGCTGGGCTTCGGCGAGATCGTGCGTATCTTGTTGTTGAACAACACCGAGATCACCGGTGGGCCGAACGGTATCAGCCAGATCCCGAAACCGACCTTTTTCGGGCTGGAGTTCAACCGCAGCGCGCGTGACGGCGGTTGGGATACCTTCCATAACTTCTTTGGCCTGAAATACGATCCGAGCGATCGCATCGTGTTCCTGTATCTGGTGGCGCTGCTGCTGGTGGTGCTGACGCTGTTTGTGATCAATCGCCTGCTGCGCATGCCATTGGGCCGTGCCTGGGAAGCGCTGCGTGAAGATGAAATCGCTTGTCGCTCGCTGGGGCTGAGCCCGACCAAAATCAAACTGACCGCTTTTACCATCAGCGCCGCCTTCGCCGGTTTTGCCGGCACGCTGTTCGCCGCGCGCCAGGGCTTCGTGAGCCCGGAGTCCTTCACCTTCGTCGAGTCGGCCTTCGTGCTGGCGATTGTGGTGTTGGGCGGCATGGGGTCGCAGTTCGCGGTGATCCTGGCGGCTATCCTGCTGGTGGTGTCGCGCGAGATGATGCGTGATCTGAACGAATACAGCATGCTGCTGCTCGGTGCGTTGATGGTGTTGATGATGATTTGGCGGCCGCAAGGGTTGCTGCCTATGAAGCGCCCGCAACTGAAGTTGAAAACGGCCGGCAAGGAGGAACAGGCATGAGCTCGCAACCTCTGTTGAAAGTTGAAGGGCTGTCGATGCGTTTCGGCGGCTTGCTGGCGGTGAATAACGTGGCGCTCGAGCTGAACGAAGGCGAAATTGTTTCGCTGATCGGCCCGAACGGCGCGGGAAAAACCACGGTGTTTAACTGCCTGACCGGCTTCTACCGCCCCACTGGCGGCACCATCAAACTGCGCGATCGCCATCTGGAAGGGTTGCCTGGCCAGACGATTGCCCGCATGGGCGTGGTGCGCACTTTCCAGCATGTGCGGCTGTTCCGCGAAATGACGGTGATCGAGAACCTGCTGGTCGCCCAGCATCAACACCTGAAAAGCGGCGTATTCGCCGGGCTGCTGAAAACCCCGGCCTTCCGCCGCGCCGAAGCCGATGCGCTGGAACGAGCCTCCGTGTGGCTGCAACGCGTTGGGCTGCTTGAGATGGCTAACCGTTCGGCGGGCAATCTGGCTTACGGCCAGCAGCGGCGGTTGGAGATTGCGCGCTGCATGGTGACCCGCCCGGAGCTGCTGATGCTGGACGAACCCGCGGCCGGCCTGAACCCGAAGGAAACCGACGAGCTGGACCACTTGATCGTCGAGCTGCGCAACCAGCATAAAGTGTCGGTGTTGCTGATCGAGCACGACATGAAGCTGGTGATGGGCATTTCCGATCGTATCTACGTGGTGAATCAGGGCACGCCGTTGGCGCAGGGCACCCCGGCAGAAATTCGTAACAACCCGGACGTTATCCGGGCCTATCTGGGCGAATAATTATGTTGTCATTTAATCAGGTTTCCGCCCATTACGGCAAAATCCAGGCGCTGCATCAGGTTAGCCTGAACATCAAGCAGGGCGAGATCGTCACCTTGATCGGCGCCAACGGTGCCGGTAAAACCACGCTGCTCGGCACGCTGTGCGGTGAGCCGCGCGCCACCGAAGGCAGCGTTACCTTCCTCGATCAGGACATTACCCAGTGGCAGACCTCGCGCATTATGCGTGAGGCGGTGGCGATAGTGCCGGAAGGGCGCCGGGTGTTCTCGCGCATGACGGTGGAAGAGAATCTGGCGATGGGCGGCTTTTTTGCCGATCGTCATCAGTACCAGCAGCGTATCGAGCGGGTGTTCGGCCTGTTCCCGCGCCTGCTGGAACGCCGCAACCAGCGCTCCGGCACCATGTCCGGCGGTGAACAGCAGATGCTGGCGATCGGCCGCGCGCTGATGAGCCAGCCGAAGCTGTTGTTGCTCGACGAGCCGTCTCTCGGGCTGGCGCCGATCATCATCCAGCAGATTTTCGACATTATTCAGCAACTGCGCGAAGAGGGCATGACCATCTTCCTGGTGGAGCAAAACGCCAATCAGGCGCTGAAATTGGCGGATCGCGGTTATGTACTGGAAAACGGGCGCGTGGTGTTGGAAGATACGGGAGCCGCATTGTTAGCAAACGAAGCAGTAAGATCGGCGTATCTGGGCGGCTAAATACCCGTCGTCTTTCAGGCTACAGCGTTGTTGGCTGCACTCACTTCCCTGTGGGGGCGAATAGGGTCGCCCGAGTCACTTGGTCGCCGTGTACCCTGCCCCTACAAAATTTATAACGATTACGAGAATAAGAAATGAAGACAGAAGGGTTACTCGCACAGCGCATCGTCAACGTAAAAAGCTCGGCAATCCGTGAATTGCTCAAGCACAGTAAGATGGAAAACGTCATTTCGCTGGCGGGCGGCATCCCCTCTGATGCCCTGTTTGATTTCGAAGGGCTGAGCATTGCCACCCATCAGGCGATCACCGAACAGCCGAAAAGCGCTTTCCAGTATGGCCTGACCGAAGGCAGCCCGTTGCTCCGTGAACGCATTTGCGAACTGTGCGCCGAGCGCGGCGTCGTCGCCACGGCAGAAGAAGTGATGGTGACCGCCGGTTCCCAGCAGGCGCTGGATCTGGTGATGCGCGCTATCGTCAATCCAGGCGACGTGTTTGTGGTGGAGCGTCCGACCTATCTGGCGGCGCTGCAGACGCTGGAACTGGCGGAAGCCAACATCATGTCGGTGTCATCCGACAGCGACGGCATGGTGGTTGAAGAGCTTGCCGAGCTGCTGAAAACTCAGCGCATCAAGGGCGTGTACGTAGTGCCGAACTTTGGCAACCCCAGCGGTCTCACGCTGAGCGCACCGCGCCGCGAACTGCTGGTGAAATTGGCGGCCGAGCACAACTTCCTGATTATCGAAGATGATCCGTACGGCGAGCTGCGTTTTACCGAAGAGCGCAATGCCACGCTGCATCAGGTTTCGCAGCGGGTGCTGGGCCATACCGATAACATTATCTACACCTCGACCTTCTCCAAGATCCTGGCGCCAGGCTTGCGTCTGGGCTGGGCTATTCTGCCTGAATTCCTGCTGCATAAAGTGGCGATCATCAAGCAGGCGGCGGATCTGCACGCCAGCGCGTTGTCGCAGAGCATCGTCGAATGCTACCTGGGCCTGGATCGTCTGCCGGGGCAGATCGAAAAGATCCGCGCCGCCTACAAGCAAAAGGGCGAGATCCTGGCTGCGCTGGTGGAGAAAGAGCTGGGTGATCACATCACCTTTGATATGCCGAAGGGGGGGATGTTCCTGTGGGCGCGTTTCCGTCAACCCTTCAACGCCACCGAATGGCTGAAAACGACCCTGCAACAGGGCGTGGTGTTTGTGCCGGGGGAATATTTCTTCTCCGATAACCCGGATCGTTCAACCTTCCGCCTGTCGTTCGCCACCGCCACTGAGCAACAGATGCAAGAAGCGGTCGCCCGCCTGCGTCGTTCCCTGTAATCCCCGCGGCGGCGGGGGAAATTTCCTCGTCGCCGACATCAAACCGCAACCTGCACTTCACCTTTTGGTCACATGGCTGTCATCTGACGGTTATTTTTCTGTCATCCGAGCATGGCATGTTAGCTTCCGAACAAAAAACTGATTCTTTTCGCTCACGCGCTTATTACACCAGCTTTTTCAGGAGTTAGGCATGCTCACCTACGCTATTCGCAAAACTACGCTGTGCGTCGCGTTGACCCTGGCGGTCAGCACTCAGGCACTGGCGGCGACCGAGATCCCGTTCTGGCATTCGATGGAAGGTGAACTGGGGAAAGAAGTGGACTCCCTGGCGGACCGCTTTAACCAGTCGCACAGCGACGTCAAAATCGTTCCGGTTTATAAAGGCAACTACGAACAGAGCCTGGCGGCGGGCATTGCGGCTTACCGCTCCGGCAAGGCGCCGGCGATTTTGCAAGTTTACGAAGTGGGCACCGCCACCATGATGGCGAGCAAAGCGATCAAACCGGTGTATCAGGTGTTTAAAGACGCCGGCATCAACTTTGACGAATCGGTGTTCGTGCCGACGGTGGCCGGTTATTACACCGACAACAAGAGCGGCCATCTGCTGTCCCAGCCGTTCAACAGCTCCACCCCGGTGCTGTATTACAACAAAGATGCCTTCAAAAAAGCCGGCCTGAACCCGGATCAGCCGCCAAAAACCTGGCAAGAGCTGGCGGCGGACACCGCCAAACTGCGTGAGGCCGGCATGAAGTGCGGCTACGCCAGCGGCTGGCAGGGCTGGATCCAACTCGAGAACTTCAGCGCCTGGCACGGTGTGCCGTTCGCTACCGAAAACAACGGTTTCGGCGGTGCGAATGCCAAGCTGGAGTTCAACAAAGCGTTGCAGGTCAAGCATATCCAACTGCTGGCAGACATGAACAAGAAGGGGGATTTCACCTATTTCGGTCGTAAGGACGAATCGACCGAGAAGTTCTACAGCGGCGACTGCGCCATCACTACCGCCTCTTCCGGTTCGCTGGCGGACATCAAACACTATGCCAAATTCAACTACGGCGTGGGCATGATGCCTTATGACGCCGACGCCAAGAATGCGCCGCAGAACGCCATCATCGGCGGCGCCAGCCTGTGGGTGATGAACGGCAAAGATACCGCCACCTACAAGGGCGTAGCCGAGTTCCTGCAATATCTGGCGCAGCCGGAAATTGCCGCCGAATGGCATCAGAAAACCGGTTACCTGCCCATTACCACCGCCGCGTACGATCTGACCAAGCAACAGGGCTTCTATGACAAGAACCCGGGTGCCGACGTTGCGACGCGTCAGATGCTGAACAAGCCGCCGTTGCCGTTCACCAAGGGCCTGCGCCTGGGCAATATGCCGCAGATCCGCAGCGTGGTGGATGAAGAACTGGAAGGCGTGTGGACCGGCAAGAAAACGCCACAACAGGCGCTGGACGCTGCCGTACAACGCGGTGATGTGTTGCTGCGTCGCTTCGAGTCCCAGACCAAGTAATAACGGTTACTGCGTTTAGCCAGTCTGGGATTGGGCAGTGCTCGCTCTCCTCATGGACTTTGTGTCCGCTCCGGGAGCCGTGCGCTGTCCGCACCCAGGCCGGCTTTGCTCGCGAGCCCACCCGTCTTTCGTCTTCATGAGTCCCTATTATGAGCTCACATCGTCCCGGTTTCGGCTGCAGCTGGCTGCCCTATGCGCTGGTGTTGCCGCAGTTGCTGATAACCGCAATATTCTTCCTGTGGCCCGCCGGCGAGGCGCTGTGGTATTCGGTCCAGAGCCTCGATCCCTTTGGCCTGTCCAGCCAGTTCGTCGGGTTGGATAACTTTAGTCAACTGTTCCAGGATCCGTACTACCTCGATTCTTTTTACACCACGCTGGTTTTCAGCTTCCTGGTGGCGGGTATCGGGCTGGTGGTATCGCTGTTCTTCGCCGCGTTGGTGGATTACGTGCTGCGCGGCAGCCGGATTTACCAGACGCTGATGATCTTGCCCTACGCCGTGGCCCCCGCTGTGGCGGCGGTATTGTGGATCTTCCTGTTTAACCCCGGCCTGGGGCTGATCACCCATTTCCTTGGCGGACTGGGCTACAACTGGAACCACGCGCAGAACAGCGGGCAGGCGATGTTCCTGGTGGTGCTGGCTTCGGTGTGGCAGCAAATCAGCTATAACTTCCTGTTTTTCCTGGCGGCGCTGCAATCGATCCCGCGTTCGCTGGTGGAAGCGGCGGCTATCGACGGCGCCGGCCCGGTGCGGCGTTTCTTCAACCTGGTGTTGCCGTTGATCACCCCGGTGAGCTTCTTCCTGCTGGTGGTTAATCTGGTGTACGCCTTCTTCGATACTTTCCCGGTGATTGATGCCGCCACCGGCGGTGGCCCGGTACAGTCCACCACCACGCTGATCTACAAGATCTACCGCGAAGGCTTTGCCGGTCTGGATCTGTCCAGCTCAGCGGCGCAGTCGGTGATCCTGATGCTGCTGGTGATTGGCCTGACGGTGATCCAGTTCCGCTTTGTCGAACGTAAGGTGCGCTACCAATGATTGAGAACCGACGCGGGCTGGATATCTTCAGCCACGTAATGCTGATTATCGGCGTGCTGGTGGTGCTGTTCCCGCTGTACGTGGCCTTTGTCGCCGCTACGCTGGACGATAAGCAGGTATTTCAGGTGCCGATGACCCTGATACCGGGCGGCCATCTGTGGGAAAACATCCGCAATATCTGGCAGGGCGGCGTGGGCAACCTCAAGGTGCCGTTCTCGCTGCTGCTGCTGAACAGCGTGATCATGGCGCTGGCGATTACCTTCGGCAAAATTGTGGTGTCGGTGTTGTCGGCTTACGCCATCGTGTATTTCCGTTTCCCGCTGCGCAGCCTGTTTTTCTGGCTGATTTTCCTCACCCTGATGCTGCCGGTAGAAGTGCGTATTTTCCCGACGGTGGAGGTGATCTCCACCCTGAACCTGCTGGACAGCTACACCGGTCTGACGCTGCCGTTGATGGCCTCGGCGACCGCGACCTTCCTGCTGCGCCAGTTCTTCATGACGTTGCCGGATGAGCTGCTGGAAGCGGCGCGCATCGATGGTGCCGGGCCGATGCGCTTTTTCTGGGACATCGTGCTGCCGCTGTCGAAAACCAATCTGGCGGCGCTGTTTGTCATCACCTTTATCTACGGCTGGAACCAGTACCTGTGGCCGATCCTGATCACCAGCGACGCCTCGATGGGGACCGCGGTGGCGGGCATCAAGAGCATGATTTCCACCTCCGGCGCGCCGACCCAGTGGAATCAGGTAATGGCGGCGATGATTCTGACCTTAATTCCACCGCTGACGGTGGTTCTTCTGATGCAGCGCTGGTTTGTGCGCGGTCTCGTCGACAGCGAGAAGTAACGAGAGAAATGTTCACATGGCAGGTTTAAAACTACAGGCAGTCACCAAATCCTACGACGGTAAAACGCCGGTGATTAAGCAAATCGATCTCGACGTGGCGGACGGCGAGTTTATCGTGATGGTCGGCCCTTCAGGCTGCGGAAAATCGACGCTGCTGCGCATGGTGGCCGGGCTGGAACGCACCACCAGTGGCGACATCTATATCGACAGCCAGCGCGTGACCGATATGGAACCGAAAGATCGCGGCATCGCGATGGTGTTTCAGAACTACGCGCTGTATCCGCACATGAGCGTGTACGACAACATGGCCTATGGCCTGAAAATTCGCGGTTTCGGCAAACAGCATATCCAGCAGCGGGTGGAAGAAGCCGCGCGCATTCTGGAGCTGGAGCCGCAGTTGCAGCGCAAGCCGCGCGAGCTTTCCGGCGGGCAACGCCAGCGGGTGGCGATGGGGCGCGCCATCGTGCGTGAACCGGCGGTATTCCTGTTCGATGAACCTTTGTCCAACCTGGATGCCAAGCTGCGCGTGCAGATGCGCCTGGAATTGCAGCAGCTGCATCGCCGGCTGAAAACCACCAGCCTGTACGTCACGCACGATCAGGTTGAGGCGATGACGTTGGCGCAGCGGGTGATCGTGATGAACAAGGGCGTAGCGGAACAGATTGGCACCCCGAGCGAGGTTTACCAGCGCCCGGCGTCGCTGTTTGTCGCCAGCTTTATCGGCTCTCCGGCGATGAACCTGCTGCCCGGCACGTTGAGCGCCGACGGCAGCCAACTGTTGCTGGCCGGCGGGATGACGCTGAATTTACCTCAGCCCAAAACACAGTGGGGCGGTCGCCCGTTGACGCTCGGCATCCGCCCGGAGCATATTCAACTGACCACCCTTGAACAAGGCGGCGTGCCGCTGGAGCTGCAAACGCTGGAACTGCTGGGCGCGGATAATCTGGCGCACGGGCAATGGGGCGGCCACGGCGTGATTGCGCGGTTGTCGCATGAAACTATGCCGACGGCGGGCAGCACGCTATATTTGCAACTGCCTGCACAGGCGCTGCACTTTTTTGATTCAAACAGCGGATTACGGATGGAACAATGACCACAGCCTGGCCTTATCCTCATATCGTCGCCCACCGCGGCGGCGGTTCCCTGGCGCCGGAAAATACCCTGGCGGCGATCGACGTTGGCGCACGACACGGCCACAAAATGATTGAGTTCGACGTCAAGCTGGCGCAGGACGGGCAGATCTTTTTGTTGCATGACGATACCCTCGATCGCACCAGCGACGGTTGGGGCGTGGCGGGCGAATTGCCCTGGGACAAACTGGTGCAGCTGGATGCCGGCAACTGGTACAACTCCGCCTACAAGGGCGAGCGTCTGCCGTTGCTGTTGGAGGTCGCAGAGCGCTGTCGGCAGCACGGCATGATGGCGAATATCGAAATCAAACCCACCACCGGCACCGACGATGAAACCGGCCGCGTGGTGGCGCTGGCAGCACGGCTGTTGTGGCAAGGCCAGACCGAACCGCTGCTTTCTTCGTTCTCGGTTGAGGCGCTTGAGGCGGCACAGCGTACGGTACCGGACCTGCCGCGCGGCCTGTTGCTGGATGAATGGGATGACAACTGGCAGGCGCTGACAGAGCGGTTGGGCTGCGTGTCGTTGCATATCAACCACAAAGAGCTGACCGCTGAGCGGGTCGCGGCGCTGAAGGCGGCCGGCCTGCGCATTCTGGTGTATACCGTTAACCAGCCGGCGCGTGCGCGCCTGTTGTTGAACTGGGGCGTTGACTGTATTTGTACCGACCGGATAGATTTGATCGGCCCGGATTTTCCCAACGAATAACCCCCGTTGCTTCGGGCGCAGTCTGCTGCGCCCGTGAATTCGCCGGCGCCTGTTGATTCTTGCGACGTCAGCCCCTTGCCGCCGCGCTAACGGAAGGGATGTGATGTCTGTTTTTATTGTTTCTCTGTGGCACCAGATAGCGCTGTCTTTGCCGCTATTTGTTCTGATCGTGCTGGGGTATGGCCTTATCCGCTGGGGTAAGTGGCCGGCCACCATCACCGACGGTTTGACCCGCTTCGTCTTCTCCCTGGCGCTGCCCGCCATGTTATTTCGCATGATGTGCGATTTCTCGCAACGCCCGGCGGTGGATGCCCGCTTGCTGATCGCTTTTTTCGGCAGTTGCCTGATCGTGTTCGTGATGGGCCGCATCACCGCGCGCCAGGTGTTTAAACTGGATGGGGTCTCCGGTTCGGTGTTCGCGCTGGGGGGGATTTTCTCCAATAACGTGATGCTGGGCCTGCCGATCGCCAGCGTGATGCTGGGGGAGGCGGCGATCCCTTCGGTTGCCCTGGTGCTGGTATTCAACGGGCTGATCCTCTGGACGCTGGTAACCATCTCGATCGAATGGGCGCGCAACGGCTCGCCCACCTTGCACGGCTTTATCAAAACCGCGCGCAGCGTGCTCACCAATCCCCTGATCATCGGCATTCTCTCCGGCACGCTGTTCAGCCTGACCGGGTTGCCGTTGCCGACGTTTGTCGATCAGCCGGTCAGTATGCTTGGCCAGGTGGCGGCGCCGCTGTCGCTGGTGGTGCTGGGAATGGGGTTGGCGGAATATCGTATCAGCGAGGGGTGGCAACTGAGCAGCGCCATTTGTTTCTTCAAGCTGATCGTCCAGCCGCTGATCGTCTGGCTGCTGGCCTGGATGATGGACCTGCCGCCAATGGAAACCCGCGTGGTGGTGCTGCTGGGTTCAATGGCGGTCGGGGTCAATGTTTACCTGATGTCACGCCAGTTCAACGTGCTTACCGGCCCGGCCGCCACCAGTCTGGTGATGTCCACCGCGCTGGCGGCAGTCACTACGCCGCTGATCCTCACCATTATGGGCGTGCGGGTGTAACCGGCATCTGCGTTTGCGGCACCGTCGGCGACGTGCGGTTAAACGGATTGCGCGGTTGGTTGCCGTTTGGCAGCAATTGACCGCCGTTTGGCGCATTTCGCAGCAAATTTTGCTGATTGTCGTCGAATTGCCGCTGTTGTTGCAGGCGGCGTTGATCCAGCTGTTGGTTATTCAGCATGCGCTGTTGCTGCGTCTGCTGATTGCGCTGGTTAAGGAACTGCTGTTGCGAACTGAGCTCGGTTACGCCATTGGCCGCGGTTGCCAGCCCGGACAGCAACAGCAGGCCGTACAGAATGCGATAACTCTTCATGATATTTATCCTCGCTTTTAATTAAGCCTAACCCACCGGCGAAAAATTGCCGAAAAGTTTATATTTTGCACAGCCGTAAACCGCCTTTTCATCACGCGGCATTTCGCCTTCCGTTACAATCGCCTTTTCTGATTGTTTAGGGTGAACCCGACGTGCTGCTTCTGGTGATTACTACCGTCTTATGGGCGTTCTCTTTCAGCCTGATTGGCGAATATCTGGCGGGCCAGGTCGACAGCTGGTTCTCGGTGCTGATGCGTATCGGGTTGGCGGCGTTGGTCTTCCTGCCTTTCCTGCGCTGGCGCAATATCAAACCGAAAGTGATCCTGATGTACATGTTGGTGGGTGCCTGCCAACTGGGCATCATGTACCTGTTCAGCTTCCGTGCCTACATGTACCTGACGGTACCGGAATTCCTGCTGTTTACCGTGCTTACTCCGCTGTACGTCACGCTGATTTACGACCTGATCAGCGGTCAACGCCTGCGTTGGGCCTATGTGTTCAGTGCGTTGCTGGCGGTACTGGGCGCGGCGATCATCCGTTACCATCAATTGAGCGAGCATTTCTGGTGGGGGCTGTTGCTGGTGCAGGCGGCGAATATCAGCTTCGCCATCGGCATGGTCGGTTACAAGCGCCTGATGGAAGTGCACCCGCTGCCGCAACATACGGCGTTTTCCTGGTTCTACCTCGGAGCGTTGGTGGTCGCGGTGGTCGCCTGGTGTCTGTGGGGTAATCCGCAACAGTTGCCGACCACTAACCTGCAATGGGGCATTCTGGTGTGGCTGGGCGTGGTGGCTTCCGGGCTGGGCTATTTCATGTGGAACTACGGTGCAACGCAGGTGGATGCCGGAACGCTCGGCATCATGAATAACATGCACGTGCCCGCCGGGTTGCTGGTGAATTTGGCTATCTGGCAGCAGCAACCGCACTGGCCGAGTTTTATTATCGGCGGGGCGGTGATTGTTGCTTCGCTGTGGGTGCACCGCCGCTGGGTGGCACCAAAGCCGACTAATTGAGACCACGGGCTACCCAAGCGCAGGCAGCCCGCAAAATCAGGCTTGTGAAGACAGCGGCTTGATGCTGGCGGCGAGGGTGCCCGGACGCGCAGCGTCGCGTACGAACGGCAGGTGATTGCAGGCGTGTTGACGCGCCGAGCGGATAAAGGCTTCGGTCACCGCCTGGCGCTGCTCGCCGTCGCGTACCGCGGCATACAGGCGGCTCCACAGGCCATCGCCCAGGGTTTTTGTCACCACCAGCCCCTGGCGTTCGAAACTTTCGACTACCCAATGCGGCAGCGCCGCAATCCCCATCCGTGCCGACACCATCTGGATCAGCAGCAAGGTGTTATCGACGTTTTTCAGCGCCGGGCTGACGCCGGCCGGTTGCAGGAAATTCCGCCATATATCCAGCCGTTGGCGCTGCACCGGATAAATCATCAGCGTCTCATCGCTCAAATCTTCCGGCTCAATCTGCAGTTTGCCGGCCAGCGGGTGATCCGGCGCCAGCACCAGACGCACCTCGAAATCAAACATCGGCGAATAGTGCAGGCCGCTGCGCGGCAAAATGTCTGAGGTCAGCACCAGATCCAATTCCCCCTGCTGCAGCGCCGGTTGCGGATCAAAAGTGACGCCGGACTTAAAGTCCATCACCACCTGCGGGAAGCTCTGGCGGAAGTTGTCCAACGCGGGCGTCAGCCACTGAATGCAACTGTGGCATTCGATGGCGATGCGCAGCGTGGCCTGATGCGGTTCGTGGCACGCCTGCAACGCCTGCTGGATTTGCGGCAGTACTTGTTCTGCCAGCTGTAACAGGATTTCTCCCTGCACGGTAAAGCGCAGCGGTTGGCTTTTTCGAACGAACAGTTTGAAGCCCAGACGCTGCTCCAGATCGCTGAACTGATGCGACAGGGCCGATTGCGTCTGATGGAGTTGGGCCGCGGCGGCCGCCAGAGAGCCGGTGTTGCGCAGAGCCTGCAGCGTCCGTAAGTGTTTCAGTTCGATCATGAGAGTCCTTCACAGTGACAGTGAATAAATTGCGCTTGTGGTTAATACAGTACCTGCGGATTATGGATGTGTAAACATCTGGACGGCTAAATGGGGAATATGACGATGGCAATTCTAAATCACACACTGGGTTTTCCACGCGTTGGGCTGCGACGTGAACTGAAAAAAGCTCAGGAAAGCTACTGGGCAGGCAATTCAACGCAGGAAGAACTGCTGGCGGTTGGCCGCGAGCTGCGCGCTCGCCATTGGCAACAGCAACAGCAGGCCGGGGTGGATTTGGTGCCGGTCGGCGATTTCGCCTGGTACGACCATGTTTTGACCACCAGCTTGCTGCTGGGCAACGTGCCGGCACGTCATCAAAATGCGGATGGCTCAATCGATCTGGACCAGTTGTTCCGTCTGGGCCGTGGCCGCGCACCGACCGGTGAACCGGCGGCGGCGGCAGAAATGACCAAGTGGTTTAACACCAACTACCACTACATGGTGCCTGAATTCCAGAAGGGCCAGCAGTTCAAACTGGGTTGGACTCAATTGCTGGATGAAGTTGACGAAGCGCTGGCGCTGGGCCACAAAATCAAGCCTGTGCTGCTGGGGCCGGTCACTTACCTGTGGTTGGGCAAAGTGAAGGGTGAGCAGTTTGATCGACTGTCGTTGCTGAAGGACATTCTGCCGGTTTACCGGCAGGTTCTGGCCGAACTGGCGAAGCGCGGCGTAGAGTGGGTGCAGATCGACGAGCCTGCACTGGTGCTGGAGCTGCCGCAGGCATGGCTCGACGCTTTCAAACCGGCTTACGACGCGTTGCAGGGCCAGGTAAAACTGCTGCTGACCACCTATTTCGACAGCGTTGGCCACAACCTCGACACTATCCGCGCATTGCCGGTACAGGGTCTGCATGTCGATCTGGTGGCCGGTCACGACGATATAGCCGTATTGCACAAGGCATTGCCAAAAGAGTGGTTGCTGTCGCTGGGCGTCATCAATGGCCGTAACGTCTGGCGTGCCGACCTGAGCCGTTGGTTCGACCGCCTGCAACCGCTGGTTAACAGCCGTCCACTGTGGATTGGCACCTCTTGTTCCCTGCTGCACAGCCCCATCGATCTGAGCGTGGAAACCCGCCTGGATGAAGAGGTGAAGAGCTGGTTCGCCTTCGCTCTGCAAAAATGCGCCGAAGTGGCTTTGCTAAGCGCAGCGCTGAACGCGCCTGGGGCAGAAAAGCAGGCAGAGCTGGACGCATACAGCGCGCCAATCCGCGCTCGTCGTCAGTCCAGCCGCGTACATAATGCGCAGGTAGGCCAGCGTCTGGCCGCCATTACCGCACAAGACAGCGAGCGCCACAGCCCTTACGCTCAGCGCGCTCAGGCGCAACGCGATCGCTTCAACCTGCCGGCCTGGCCGACCACCACTATCGGCTCATTCCCGCAGACCACCGAAATCCGCGGCCTGCGCCTGGATTTCAAACAGGGGCGTCTGGACGGCAACAATTACCGAACCAGCATTAGCGAGCACATCAAACAGGCGATCGTTGAACAAGAACGTCTGGGCCTGGACGTGCTGGTGCACGGCGAAGCCGAGCGTAATGACATGGTGGAATACTTCGGCGAGAACCTCGACGGCTTCGTCTTCACCCAAAATGGCTGGGTACAGAGCTACGGTTCCCGCTGCGTAAAACCGCCAGTCATCATTGGCGACATCAGCCGCCCTGAAGCCATTACCGTGGAGTGGGCGAAGTATGCGCAATCGCTGACCGACAAGCCGGTAAAAGGCATGTTGACCGGGCCGGTGACCATCCTTTGCTGGTCGTTCCCGCGTGAAGACGTAACCCGTGAAGTGATCGCCAAGCAGATCGCCCTGGCGCTGCGCGACGAAGTGGAAGATCTGGAAAAAGCCGGTATCGGCATCATCCAGATTGACGAACCGGCACTGCGTGAAGGGTTGCCGCTGCGTCAATCCGACTGGGCCGCTTACCTGGACTGGGCAGTGGATGCCTTCAAACTGAACGCCGCCGTGGCGCAGGACGATACGCAGATCCACACCCACATGTGTTACTGCGAATTCAACGACATCATGGATTCCATCGCGGCGCTGGATGCCGACGTGATCACCATCGAAACCTCGCGTTCCGATATGGATCTGCTGGAAGCCTTCAAAGAGTTCGAGTATCCAAACGAAATTGGTCCTGGCGTGTACGACATCCACTCGCCAAACGTGCCAAGCGTGGAATGGATCGAAGCGCTGCTGCGTAAAGCGGCGCAGAACATCCCGGCGGAGCGCCTGTGGGTTAACCCGGATTGCGGTCTGAAAACCCGCGGCTGGCCGGAAACCCGTCAGTCGCTGGCCAACATGGTGTTGGCGGCTCAGCGCCTGCGCGAGCAGCAAGCCTGATCGGAGTGCGTTGCCCGGCCGTTGAGGCCGGCGTGCAATCAATAAGGTTCTGGTGTGATTATTTTGGGCGCTTCGGCGCCCTTTTTTACATTGCAGGCGGCCACCGGTGAAGGCAGCCGCGAGGGGAAGGGTTATTTGACGCCGACCACGCCGTGTTGAGCGAACCATGTCAGCATGCGTTGCCAGCCGTCCGTCGCCGCTTCGGCATCGTAACTTGGGCGATAATCTGCATTGAAAGCATGACCCGCTTCGGGGTAGACCACGATCTCGGCATCGGCGTTAGCTGCGCGAATCGCCTGACGCATGGTCTCCACCGTTTCCAGTGGAATTCCGCTGTCCTGGCCGCCGTATAATCCCAGCACCGGCGCAGACAGCTGCGTAGCCACATCGACCGGGTGTTTCGGCGAGTTTAGCGTTTTTTCGCCCACTAACTTGCCGTACCAGGCTACCGCTGCCTTCAGTTGCGGGTTATGCGCGGCATACAGCCAGGTAATACGGCCGCCCCAGCAAAAACCGGTAATCGCCAGCTTGCTGGCGTCGCCGCCGTGGCGGCTGGCCCAATGGGCTGCGTGGTCGAGATCGGCCAACACCTGACGGTCCGGCACCTTGCTCACCAGCTTTTGCAAGATGTCGCCAATCTCCTGGTAATCTTTGGCATCGCCCTGTCGGAAGTACAACTCTGGCGCTATCGCCAGGTAGCCCTGTTTCGCCAGGCGGCGACACAGATCCTGAATATGCTCGTGAACGCCAAAAATCTCTTGTACCACCAGCACCACGGGGAAGGGGCCGTTGTGGTTCGCTGGTTTGGCAATATAGGCCGGCAGGTTGTCACCCTGCGAGGGAATGGTGGTTTCCCCGGCATGAATGCCCTGTTCGTCGGTAAATACAGTAGAAGCGGCCAACGGCGTTACGGCCGGGGCGAATCCCCCCTGAGCCTGTTTTAATGTCATCACATGGTCGGTTTTCATTGCGGTCTCCGTGCAATAGAAAAAAGCGCTGAGAATAACTATAGGAAAGATTACCCGTTATTGGCACCCGGTTGAGCATTTTCGGTCAAGTCTGTAAAAAACGATTAATTATCTGGCTTTAGCGCATTTTTGTTATCTTTTTATCAGGATATTGCGCATTTTGGCCTGCATTAGCGCCATAAGGTACGTTAGCCCCATTTTTTGTTGCTAAGTCGCCGATAAAATAAGGCTATTTTTCGGTGGCGACATAAGTGGCCTCGTGGTGGGAAAAGGGGCCTGTCGCCAAGAGGAACGGCGGTAAACGGCGGGCTGTTTTGTCGGCTAGACTTGTGGCAAGTGCGGCGTTTACAGCGTCTTTGGGCTATTTAATGTGACTTTTGTCACAAAAATTATGTAGATTTATCTTTGTTTCTTTATTCATGGTGATGGCCATCACGAAATTGGATGGCGATTTTCAGTAGAGTACTTTTTTGTTCCTCCCAATAAACATGATCTATGAGGAGTCTCGTATGTCTCAATCTGATGTTTTTCATCTCGGCCTCACTAAAAACGATTTACAAGGGGCCCAGCTTGCCATCGTTCCGGGCGATCCGCAGCGCGTAGAGAAAATTGCCAAGCTGATGGAAAATCCGGTGCACCTGGCTTCCCATCGTGAATTTACTACCTGGCGCGCAGAGCTGGACGGCAAGGCGGTGATCGTCTGCTCCACCGGCATCGGCGGCCCGTCTACCTCTATCGCCGTTGAAGAATTGGCGCAACTGGGGATCCGTACCTTCCTGCGTATCGGCACCACCGGGGCTATTCAGTCGAACATCAACGTCGGCGACGTGCTGGTCACTACCGCGGCGGTTCGCCTTGACGGCGCCAGCCTGCACTTTGCGCCGATGGAATTCCCGGCCGTGGCCGACTTTGCCTGCACCACCGCACTGGTCGAGGCCGCCAAGGCCAGCGGCGCCACCACGCATATTGGCGTGACCGCGTCTTCTGATACCTTCTATCCGGGCCAGGAACGTTACGATACCTATTCCGGCCGCGTCGTCAGCCGCTTTAAGGGCTCGATGGCAGAATGGCAGGCGATGGGCGTGATGAACTATGAAATGGAATCCGCCACTCTGCTGACCATGTGCGCAAGCCAGGGCCTGCGTGCCGGTATGGTTGCCGGCGTGATCGTCAACCGCACCCAGCAGGAAATTCCAAACGCAGAAACCATGAAAAACACCGAAAGCAAAGCGGTACAGATTGTGGTTGAAGCGGCACGCCGCCTGCTGTAATCGCCTCCCCCTTCAACGGGCCGCCAACGCGGTCCGTTTTTCCATTCAGCCTTAATCTGTTACGGTTATATCCACGCCTTGCAAACTGCGGCTGGCCGCAACGTGAAAGCCAGGGTGTATATAGCCATCAGCGCCATCCTTTCGGCCGCCTCTTTATCCGTTGATTTCGGTTTTGCCGTTCAGGTTGCGCCTTTTAGACAATAACCACGAGGACGTCTATGACCGCCCAGATTCTGCTTCATCCTTCACTTGCTCCGCTTGATGGCGGCATTAATTTCCGCGATCTAGGCGGCAACGGCGTCGTCGGTGGTCGCCGCATCAAACGCGGTCTGTTGTTCCGTTCCGGCTCGCTGAATTGCCTGACGGAAAACGACTGCACCTTCCTGGCCGGCGTGCCGGTGCGCTCGGTGCTGGACTACCGTGACGCCGACGAAGTGCAGGACAAGCCTGATATTCTGTGGCGTGGCGCCGATTACCATCATGTTCCGGCCAACCCATTGAGCAGTGGGGTTAACGCTAACCTGGAAAAGCTGACCAGCCAGACGTTGGCCGGTTTCGACGCACAGGCGTTTATGCAGGAGCTGTATCGCCGGCTGCCGTTCGGCAATCCTGCGTATAAACGGCTGACCCAACTGCTGCTTACCCCCGATAGCGGCGCTATCGTCCAGCATTGCGCGGTGGGTAAGGATCGCACCGGGGTGGGGGCGGCACTGGTGTTGTTTGCCCTGGGGGCTGACGAGGCGACGGTGGTTGAAGATTACCTGCTGACCGAAACCACGCTGGCGACCTTCCGCGAGCACATGCTGGATCAACTGTCGATTCGCCTGAACGCCTCGGCGCTGGGGCAGTTCACCTACGTGCTAAGCGTCCGCGAAGAGTTCCTGATGACCGCCCTGAGCGGTATTCGCACTCAATACGGTTCCACCGATCGCTGGCTGGAGGCAGAATACGGCCTGGGCCCAAGTCAGCGTGAAACGCTGCAGGCGTTCTACCTCGAGTAAACCGCGACATGTTTAGTCGGGGTTTAACCTGCCCCGGTCGGCATTGCGTATCCTTGGCACAGGAAACCCCGTATCAGGAGCCCGTATTGAGCCTCAACGACATTATCAACTGGGTCAGCGATGCCGTGCGTCAGCACGAAGGCTGGGCCATCCCCATTATTTTCTTCCTGGCATTCGGCGAATCGCTGGCGTTCTTGTCCCTGCTGTTGCCGGCCACGGTTATCCTGCTGGCGCTGGGCGCGTTGATTGGCGAGAGCGGCATCGCTTTTTGGCCTATCTGGGCCGCCGCTGCCATAGGGGCATTTTTCGGCGACTGGCTTTCTTACTGGATCGGTTACCACTATCAAGACCGCGTGGCGCACATGTGGCCGTTATCGCGTAATCCGCAGTTGCTGGACCGCGGCCATGCGTTTTTTGAACGCTGGGGCGTGCTGGGCATTTTTATCGGCCGCTTCTTCGGGCCGCTGCGCGCGGTGGTGCCGCTGGTCGGCGGTATCTGCGGCATGCCCCAACGTTACTTCCAACTGGCGAATATCACTTCAGCGATGATCTGGGCGTTCGGCATTCTTGCGCCGGGAGCCTTTGGCATCAAGTGGTTAACCCAGTGGTTTGGCTAGTTTTTGCCTGACTTGCGCGGCGTTTCGCAATATTGCGTTGCCGGTGCAAAATCAGACTGGACATCCATACAGCATCCCCTTAACGTGACGGGCAACGGGCGCATAAACGGCAAGGCGTAACAGGAGGCAGGGTGGATACCAGTTTGGTTTACGGTGTGGGCGGGGTAGTGGTCGGCATACTGTTGGGGTGGTTGATCGCCAGCCTGCGCGTGCAGCAGGCCCATGCGCAGCATGAAACCGAGCTGCGGCTACTGGAACAGTCGTTGCAGCAGGCACAGCAGGAAACGGCGGCCCGGCAGGACGTTCTGCAACGCAATGAACAGCAAATGCGGCAAACCGATTTGGAGTTACGTAATTTGCACAGCCAATTGGCGGCCGGGCACGAAAAGCTGCAACAACTCAATCACTGGCGCACCGAATGCGAACTGCTTAATCAGGAGCTGCGCGCCCAACGCGAGGTCAACAGCGCCCAGGAAGCCGAACTGCGGGAAGTGACCATCCGTCTGGAAGAGACCCGCATGGCGGCGGAAGAGAAGCAGCGTTTGCTGATCAACAGCGAACAACGGCTCACCACCCAGTTTGAAAACCTGGCCAACCGCATCTTCGAACACAGCGGGCGCAAGGTGAACGAACAGAACCAGCAAAGCCTGGATCGCCTGCTGCTGCCGTTGCGCGAACAACTGGACGGTTTCCGCCGTCAGGTGCAGGACAGCTTTGGCCAGGAAGCCCGCGAACGCCATACCCTGACCCATGAAATACGTAACCTTCAGCAACTCAACGCGCAGATGGCACGTGAGGCGATTAACCTGACCAAGGCGCTGAAAGGCGACAATAAAACCCAGGGCAATTGGGGCGAGGTGGTGCTGAGTCGGGTGCTGGAGGCCTCGGGTTTGCGCGAGGGGCACGAGTATGAAACTCAGGTTAATGTGCGGCTGGATCATCAAAGCCGTATGCAGCCTGACGTTATTGTGCGTCTGCCGCAAGGCAAGGATGTTGTGATCGATGCGAAAATGTCGCTGGTCGCCTACGAACGTTATTTCAACAGTGAAGACGACGCGGAACGCGAGGCAGCGCTTAGCGAGCATATCGCCTCGTTGCGCGGCCATATCCGCTTGCTGGGGCGCAAAGATTATCAACAGTTGCCCGGCCTGCGTTCACTGGACTATGTGTTGATGTTTATTCCGGTGGAGCCGGCTTTCCTGCTGGCCATCGACCGGGAGCCGGAATTGATAAGCGAAGCGCTTAAACACAATATTATGCTGGTCAGCCCGACCACGCTGTTGGTGGCGCTTCGCACCATCACCAACCTGTGGCGCTATGAGCACCAGAGTCAGAATGCTCAGCGCATTGCCGACCGGGCGGCACGGCTGTATGACAAGATGCGGCTGTTTGTCGACGACATGTCGGCGCTGGGGCAGAGCCTGGACAAGGCCCAGGGGAGTTATCGCCAGGCGATGAACAAACTGAGCGAAGGCCGTGGTAATCTTATCGGCCAAACCGAAGGGTTCCGCGCGCTGGGGGTTGAGGTGAAACGGCCGATCAATCCGTTGCTGGCACAGCAAGCAGGCGCGCAGCATTATGAAGATGAGGCAGCGGATGACGATGACGTCAGCGCGTTGCCGCAGGCGGAAGACGACGATTCCGCCGAAGAACCACGCTCCGCTTCGCAGGCATGACAGCCGCCTTGAGGTGGGGTATTCCGTGGGGTTCTGGTACACTCGACCACACAAAATTGACTGAATAGCAGGCAGGACAATGGCAGATCAATCGCAGGAAACCACAGATTTCGGTTTTCGCACCGTAGCTAGAGACGAAAAGCAGGCCATGGTGGCAGACGTTTTTCATTCGGTAGCGGCAAAGTATGACGTGATGAACGACCTGATGTCGTTTGGCATCCACCGTATCTGGAAGCGGTTTACCATTGACTGCAGCGGCGTGCGCCGTGGGCAGCGCGTACTGGATCTGGCCGGCGGCACCGGCGATCTGGCCGCCAAGTTCTCCCGCATGGTCGGTGAGCAAGGGCAGGTAGTGCTGGCGGACATTAACGACTCCATGCTGAAGATGGGCCGCGAGAAGCTGCGCGATCGCGGCATTATCGGCAACATCAGCTATGTGCAGGCTAATGCCGAAGCGCTGCCGTTCCCGGATAACTATTTTGACTGCATCACCATTTCCTTCGGCCTGCGCAACGTCACCGACAAAGACAAAGCGCTGCGTTCGATGTTCCGCGTGCTGAAGCCAGGCGGCCGCCTGCTGGTGCTGGAGTTCTCCAAACCGCTGCTGGCGCCGCTGAGCAAAGCCTATGATGCCTATTCGTTCCACGTGCTGCCGAAAATCGGCGAGCTGGTGGTGAAGGATCCGGAAAGCTACCGTTATCTGGCCGAGTCGATCCGCATGCACCCCGATCAGGAAACGCTGAAAGGTATGATGGGAGCCGCCGGTTTTGACAACGTGACCTATTTCAATCTTACAGGCGGTATTGTGGCCCTGCATCGTGGCTTCAAGTTCTGATATGGACATGCCGATGCTGCTAACCCCCTTGTTGACCGGCGCGCTGGAGACATCGCTCAATAGCCTGCTGTTCCGCGATCGCAGTATGAAGGCCGCCCGTCAGCGGTTGGCCGGCAAAATACTGCGTATTGAGTTGCAGGAACTTGCTTCGCCGCTGGTGCTGATTTTCAGCGAACAGCGGGTGGACGTGCTTGGCCAGTCTGAAGATACCGCCGATTGCACGGTGCGCAGTCGGGTATCGGTGTTGTTGAAGTTGCGCGATCGTCAGCAGCTTTCGCCATTGATGCGCAGCGGCGAGTTGATCGTCGAGGGCGATATTCAGGTGGTGCAGCAACTGGTGGGGCTGCTTGATCTGGCAGAGTGGGATCCGGCGGAATGGCTGGCACCCTATATCGGCGATATCGCCGCGCAGGGTATTACCCAGGTGCTCGGTAAAGGCGCAAGCCTGTTGAGATCGGGGTTGCAGCGTCAGCAGCATTACGTGGCGGAAACCCTGACGGAAGAGTGGCGCGTGGCGCCGGGGCCGCTGGAAGTGGTGTGGTTCAACGAGGAAGTTGACGCCACCGTTCGCAGCGCCGAAGCGCTGATTGCCCGCATGGACAAGTTGGAGGGTAAACGATGACCCCTGGCGAACTACGCCGCCTGTATTTGATCGTCCGCGTTTTTCTCAGCTATGGCCTGGATGAACTGATCCCCAAGATGCGCCTGACGTTGCCGTTGCGTTTTGGCCGCCGTCTGCTGTTTTGGATGCCAAACCGCCATGCAGACAAGCCTCTGGGCGAGCGTTTGCGCCTGGCTCTGCAAGAGCTGGGGCCGGTATGGATCAAGTTCGGCCAGATGATGTCCACTCGCCGCGACCTGTTCCCTCCGCAGATTGCCGATCAACTGACCTTGCTGCAGGATCGGGTTGCGCCGTTCGACGGCGCGTTGGCGCGCAAGCACATCGAATTGGCGATGGGTGGCCCGCTGGAAACCTGGTTCGACGATTTTGACCAGCAGGCGCTGGCATCTGCATCGATAGCGCAGGTGCATACTGCACGCCTGAAAACTACCGGGCAGGAAATTGTGCTGAAGGTCATTCGGCCGGATATTGGGCCTATCATCAAGGCCGATGTTCGCCTGATGTATCGTTTGGCCGGCTGGGTGCCGAAACTGATGCCGGATGGGCGTCGCTTGCGGCCGCGTGAAGTGGTGCGCGAGTACGAAAAAACCCTGTTGGACGAACTGAATCTGCTGCGTGAAGCGGCAAATGCCATCCAGCTGCGCCGTAATTTCGATGGCAGCCCGATGCTGTACGTACCGGAGGTTTACTCCGATTACTGCCGTGAAAGCGTGCTGGTGATGGAGCGCATCTACGGTATCCCGGTTTCGGATATCGCTACGCTGGAAAAACAGGGCACCAACATGAAATTGTTGGCGGAGCGTGGGGTGCAGGTGTTCTTTACCCAGGTATTTCGCGACAGCTTTTTCCATGCGGACATGCATCCCGGTAATATTTTTGTCAGCTACGATCACCCTGAAGATCCCTGTTATATCGGCATTGACTGCGGCATCGTCGGCTCGCTGAACAAAGACGACAAACGCTATCTGGCGGAAAACTTTATCGCCTTCTTCAACCGCGATTACCGCAAAGTGGCTGAGCTGCACGTCGATTCGGGCTGGGTACCGCGTGATACCAACGTAGAGGATTTCGAGTTCGCCATCCGCACTGTGTGCGAGCCGATCTTCGAGAAGCCGTTGGAGGAAATTTCGTTCGGCAACGTGCTGTTGAACCTGTTCAATACCGCACGCCGTTTCAATATGGAAGTGCAGCCGCAACTGGTGTTATTGCAGAAGACCTTGCTGTATGTTGAAGGCCTGGGGCGGCAGCTCTATCCGAAGTTGGATTTATGGACCACTGCCAAGCCGTTTCTTGAAAGTTGGATGCGCGATCAGGTCGGCATACCGGCGGTGATTCGCGCCCTGAAGGAAAAAGCGCCGTTTTGGGCGGAGAAGCTGCCTGAACTGCCTGAATTATTTTACGATAGTTTGCAGCAGCATAAACGGTTGCAACAAAGCGTTGATAAGCTGACCCATCAGATGCAGGGCCAGCGCGTTCGTCAGGGGCAATCGCGTTATTTGTTCGGCGTTGGCGCTACACTGTTAGTAAGCGGTACGATTTTGCTGTTAGGGAAGGTCGAGATTTTCCCCGCGTGGCTGATGGCTGCCGGCATCGTATCCTGGGTGATTGGCTGGAAGCGAACCACCTGAATTGATTCAAAACTCTGGTAAAAACTGCCGTATAATGCGGTAGATTTTGAAAAAACCCTGTAAAAATAGAGGTAACTGCAATGGGCGGTATTAGTATTACGCAATTGTTGATCATCGCGGTGATCGTGGTGCTGCTGTTTGGTACCAAAAAACTCCGTACGCTGGGTTCCGACCTCGGCGCATCCATCAAGGGTTTTAAAAAGGCGATCGGCGACGACAATACGCCTCCGACCAACACGGCTGAGAAAAGCAGCCTGGATGACGCTGACTTCACGGCAAAGCCTATTACCGATAAGCAGCCGGAAGTGAAAACGGAAGAGTCGAAGAACAAAGAGCAGGTATAAACCGTGTTTGACATAGGGTTTAGTGAACTGTTGCTGGTTCTGGTCATTGGCCTGGTGGTACTTGGGCCAGAACGGTTGCCGGTAGCGGTTAGAACAGTTTCGGGTTGGATCCGCGCCCTCCGTTCGTTGGCGGCTTCGGTGCAGAATGAACTCTCTCAGGAACTGAAGCTGCAGGAACTGCAAGACAGCCTGAAAAAGGTTGAGAAGGCGGGCCTGCAGAATTTGTCGCCAGAGTTGAAGGCGTCAATGGATGAACTGAAAGACGCGGCGGAATCGCTGAAGCGCTCCTATCATGGCGAAGACAAAGGCGAATCTGCGCACACCATTCATAACCCTCTGGTCACAGACCCGGAAGCCATTCATGACGGCGTGACCCCGGCGGAGGCTGCGACCACCGCCGCCTCACCGGCTGCCGTACCGAAACCGGTAGCGCCGGAGCCTGTCGTTGCGGCAACGCCGCAGGCAGTGCAAGCGCCGGCCGCGCAGCCGATTAAGCAGCCTGCTGCGGTGACCGTGGAGGCAACCCCAGAACCTGTTGCGGATAAAACCCCAGCGTCTCACCAACCTAGTGGCGATCGTTAAAACATGGCTGTTGAAGATACCCAACCCCTTATCAGTCATCTGATAGAACTGCGTAAGCGGTTGTTAAACTCGATTATCAGCGTGCTGGTGATCTTCCTGGTGCTGGTTTATTTCGCCAACGACATTTATCAACTGGTGTCTGCGCCACTGATCAAACAGCTGCCTGCCGGGGCGAGCATGATCGCCACCGACGTGGCGTCACCGTTCTTTACCCCCATCAAGCTGACCATGATCGTCTCGGTGTTTGTTTCTGCGCCGGTGATCCTGTATCAGGTCTGGGCCTTTATCGCCCCGGCGCTGTACAAGCATGAACGTCGCCTGATGATGCCTTTGCTGGTCTCCAGCAGCCTGCTGTTTTATCTCGGCATGGCGTTTGCCTATTTTATCGTGTTCCCGCTGGCGTTCGGTTTTTTTGCCAAGACCGCGCCGGCTGGGGTCATGATAGCCACCGACATCAATAACTACCTCGATTTTGTCATGGCGCTGTTTATGGCGTTTGGCGTGGCGTTTGAGGTGCCGGTTGCCATTATTTTGCTGTGCTGGAGTGGCGTCACTTCGCCGGAAGACCTGAAAAAGAAACGTCCTTACGTCCTGGTCGGGGCTTTTGTGGTTGGCATGTTGTTAACGCCGCCGGATGTCTTCTCGCAGACCTTGCTGGCGATCCCGATGTATCTGCTGTTTGAAGTGGGCGTGTTCTTTGCCCGGTTCTACACCGGCAAACGCCGCCCGCGACCGGAAGAAGAAGACGAGGGTGACGAACCCCCAGCGGCTTAATCCGCGTTTTGTCTCTAAAGCCGCCCGATGGGCGGCTTTTGCTTTGGAAAAACCATGTTTGATATCGGTGTTAATCTTACCAGCTCACAGTTTGCCAAAGACCGCCCAGCGGTGGTGGATCGTGCACGCGCCGCAGGGGTGAAGGGGTTGCTGATTACCGGTACCGACCTGCAGGAGAGCCAGGCCGCCAGTGAACTGGCGCAGTCACATGCCGCCTACTGTTGGTCTACTGCCGGTGTGCATCCGCATCAGGCCAGCAGTTGGAACGATCGGGTTGCGGAGCAAGTTCACGCCTTGGCCTCCCGGCCAGAGGTGGTCGCTATCGGTGAATGCGGGTTGGATTTCAACCGCAATTTCTCCACCCCGGCGCAGCAGGAAGAGGCTTTCAGCGCCCAGTTGGCGCTGGCCGCAGAGCTGGGGATGCCGGTATTTCTTCATTGCCGCGATGCGCACGCACGTTTTGCCGCGCTGTTGGTGCCGTGGTTGGATAAACTGCCTGCGGCTGTGGTGCACTGCTTTACCGGCACCGCCCAGGAATTAGACAGCTGTCTGTCGCTGGGTCTTTCGATCGGCATTACCGGTTGGGTCTGTGATGAACGGCGTGGCCTGGAGCTGCGAGCGCTGTTGCCGCAGATCCCGGCGGACCGTTTATTGCTGGAAACCGACGCACCCTATCTGTTGCCCCGGGATTTACACCCTAAACCCGCATCTCGCCGCAACGAACCCTGTTTTTTGCCCCATATCGTCCGGCAGGTGGCTGCCTGGCGGCAAGAAGATCCTGAATGGTTGGGACAGAAAACCGATGAGAACGCCCGCCGGCTGTTCCGGCTGGTATGAGTTAGGAGAAAACTATGAGCTATGCATTTCCGGGCGCCTTTCCAGGCCGCCGTATGCGCCGTGTGCGCCGTCATGATTTCAGCCGTCGTCTGGTGGCGGAGAATCAACTGACGGTTAACGACCTGATTTATCCGGTATTTGTCATGGAAGGCAGTAACCGTCAGGAAGCGGTAGCATCCATGCCCGGCGTATCGCGCATGAGCATCGATTTGTTGATTAAGGAAGCGGAAGCCATCGCCAAGCTTGGCGTGCCGGTGATCTCCCTGTTCCCGGTGATTGAACCTGGCCTGAAGTCATTGCATGCGGAAGAAGCTTATAATCCGGACGGTTTGGTGCAGCGTACGGTGCGTGCGTTGAAAGACGCGGTGCCAGAGCTGGGTGTTCTGACTGACGTGGCGCTGGATCCTTACACCACTCACGGCCAGGATGGCGTGATTGATGAGCACGGCTACGTCATTAACGATATCAGCAAAGATATTCTGGTGCGTCAGGCGTTATCCCATGCGGAAGCCGGAGCGGAAATCGTGGCGCCGAGCGATATGATGGACGGCCGTATCGGCGCGATCCGCGATCGTCTGGAGCATCAGGGGCTGATTAATACCCAGATCATGGCGTACTCCGCCAAATATGCCTCCTGCTACTATGGCCCGTTCCGCGATGCGCTCGGTTCCAGCGGCAATCTGAAAGGCGGCAACAAGAAAACCTATCAGATGGACCCTGCCAACAGTGACGAAGCGCTGCAGGAAATTGCGCAAGATCTCCAGGAAGGCGCGGATATGGTGATGGTGAAACCCGGTATGCCTTATCTCGATGTGGTGCGTCGGGTGAAAGACACCTTTGGCGTGCCGACCTTTGCCTATCAGGTTTCTGGTGAATATGCGATGCACATGGCGGCGATTCAGAACGGTTGGTTGCAGGAGCAGCCGGCGGTGATGGAGTCGCTGATGTGCTTTAAGCGCGCCGGGGCCGATGGCGTGCTGACCTACTTCGCCAAACGAGTAGCCCAGTGGATGCACGATGAAGCGATGCAGCGCTAAGGCGTGAGTATCCAATAACAAAGGCGCCATTTGGGCGCCTTTTCGCTTTATAACTTTTGGAACTGCCGATTATCGACGCTTTGGCTGACCTGCTTGTTAATCAGGTTCAGCAGCAACATCGAGCGCGCTTCCCCGTCCGGCTCGGTGTAAATCGCCTTCAGCCCTTCGAACATGCCGTCGACGATCAGCACGGTATCGCCCGGCTGAGGGGTTTCCGGGTCGAAGTAGGTTTCACAGGTATGAGTCTGCAGCTCTTCGATAACCTTCTGCGGGATGGTCGTCGGCAGCGAGCCAAAGCGCACGAAATGGCTGACACCACGCGTTGCACTGATGGTCGTTGTGTGAATGCGCTCCGGGTCGAACTCCACAAACAGGTAGTTGGGGAACAGAGGCTCGCTGACCGCAATGCGTTTGCCGCGCACGACTTTTTCCAGCGTGATGATCGGGCTCAGGCAGTTCACTTCCTGTCGCACCAGATGTTCCTGCGCCCGTAAAAGTTGGCCGCGTTTGCAATACAGTAAGTACCAAGATTCCATAATTTCACATGCCTTTCTGTCAGCCGGTAAGCATATCAAAAGCCGGTACGGATACATAGTGATGCAGGTTTCAGCCTGTAACATCCGTTATCTGCATGAATCGCCGGCAATTAGCGGAGAGTCACACACTTATTCGCACGGCTTGGGTATAACAGAGGGCTGAAAATTTGTTACCGTCGCAAGTATGCCTTGGCCTGATGCGGCCTGATGTGACGTTATTCATCGTTTTTGATTGAGGGGAAGACATGGAGTTATTTCTGTTGAGCAACGGCAAGCTGTCCGGCGAGGATGAATTGTTGGGTTATGCCAAAAGCCGACTGCTGGCGATGATTGAGCGCCACGGGATTACGTCTGCCGTATTCGTCCCTTATGCCTTGATCCGTACTGACTACGATCAGCGTGCGCAGGAACTGGCGCAGACCTTGGGTATCCAGGTGACCAGCGTTCATCACGCCGAATCTCCGGCGGCGGCGATTGATCAGGCGCAATGCATTTTGGTCAGCGGCGGCAACACCTGGATGCTGAACCAGATGCTGCATGAAAAGGGCCTGATCGTCCCCATCCAGCGGGCGGTTCGTGAACGTGGTGTACCTTATGTTGGTTGGAGCGCCGGCTGCAACGTCGCTACGCCAAGCATTCGCACCACTAATGATATGCCGGTGCGCAACAGCGTAGTGTTGCCGGCATTGGGTTTGTTCCCGGTACAGATTAACCCGCACTATATTGATGCGCATATCAGCGGCCACATGGGCGAAACCCGCGATGAACGTTTGGCGGAGTTCTGCGCGGTCAATCCGAGCGAATCGGTTGTGGCGCTGCGTGAGGGCAGCCTGCTGCACGTTGAGGGCAATGATTTGCGCTATTTCAGCGCCAGAGATCAAGGCTTCAAGGTGTTCCGCCACGGCGTGGAGGCCCGGGAGTATGACAATACGCAGGCGCTACGCCCGCTGGTGCCATTCACGTGCCACTGAGAACCGGCGATGTCTTTACCGGTGTTTAACAAAAGTGCAGCAACAACCGTGAAGAGGGCTTATAATGCCCTCCTCACTGGCCGTTATAATGATCAGCATGAAATACCGTGACTTACGCGATTTCCTCTCGTTGCTGGAAAAGAGAGGAGAACTAAAACGCATCAGCCAGCCGATTGATCCCTATCTGGAAATGACAGAAATTGCCGATCGTACTTTACGTGCGGGCGGCCCGGCGTTGCTGTTCGAAAACCCGAAAGGGTATGACATGCCGGTGCTGTGCAATCTGTTCGGCACGGCCAATCGCGTGGCGATGGGCATGGGCCAGGAGGATGTCAGTTCCTTGCGCGAGGTCGGCAAACTGCTGGCGTTTCTTAAAGAGCCGGAGCCGCCGAAGGGGTTTCGCGATCTGTTCGACAAGCTGCCGAAGTTCAAGCAAGTGCTGAATATGCCGACCAAGGTGCTGGGCTCCGCACCTTGCCAGGAGCAGGTATGGCAGGGCGATGACGTCGATCTCGGCCGCATTCCGGTGATGCACTGCTGGCCTGAAGACGCCGCACCGCTCATCACCTGGGGGTTGACCGTTACCCGCGGGCCGCAAAAAGAGCGGCAGAACCTGGGCATTTACCGTCAGCAGGTGCTGGGCAAGAATAAAGTGATCATGCGTTGGCTGTCGCACCGCGGCGGCGCGTTGGATTACCAGGAATGGTGCCAGGCGCATCCCGGTGAGCGTTTCCCGGTTGCGGTCGCATTGGGTGCAGATCCCGCCACTATCCTCGGTGCCGTCACGCCGGTGCCGGACAACCTGTCTGAATATGCCTTTGCCGGGCTGTTGCGCGGCAATAAAACCGAAGTGGTCAAGTGCATTTCCTGCGATCTGGAAGTGCCCGCCAGTGCGGAAATCGTGTTGGAAGGCTACATTGAGCCGGGTGAAATGGCGCCAGAAGGTCCGTATGGCGATCACACCGGTTACTACAACGAGATAGATCACTTCCCGGTATTCACCATTACCCACATCACCCAGCGTCGCGACGCAATTTATCACTCGACCTACACAGGCCGTCCGCCGGATGAGCCGGCGGTCTTGGGTGTGGCGCTGAACGAAGTCTTTGTTCCCATCTTGCAAAAGCAGTTCCCGGAAATCGTAGATTTCTATCTGCCGCCGGAAGGCTGCTCTTACCGCCTGGCGGTGGTGACTATCAAGAAACAGTATGCCGGTCACGCCAAGCGCGTGATGATGGGCGTCTGGTCGTTCCTGCGTCAGTTTATGTACACCAAGTTTGTTATCGTCTGTGATGATGACATTAACGCACGTGACTGGAATGATGTGATTTGGGCGATCACCACCAGAATGGATCCGGCAAGGGATACCGTAATGGTGGAAAACACGCCGATCGATTATCTGGACTTCGCTTCCCCGGTTTCCGGATTGGGATCGAAGATGGGGCTGGATGCCACCAATAAATGGCCGGGTGAAACCCAGCGCGAATGGGGCCGTCCAATTCAGATGGATGAAAAGGTGCGTACGCGCGTCGATGAAATCTGGGATGAGCTCGCAATTTTCAGTGACAGAGAACCGACGCTGTAGCGCAGGCTCTGTTCTCAGTTTTGCATTGATGACCCGACAGAGGGAACGCATGACAATATTGAGCTGTAAAGTGACCTCCGTAGAGGCCATTACCGATACGGTTTATCGGGTACGTTTGGTGCCAGAAGCGCCGTTTTCTTTCAAGGCAGGACAGTATCTGATGGTAGTGATGGATGAGCGCGACAAGCGTCCTTTCTCACTGGCATCGACGCCTTCACAGCAAGAATATATCGAGCTGCATATCGGCGCTTCGGAGCTGAATTTGTACGCTATGGCGGTGATGGATCGCATTCTGAAAGAGCAGGCGATTACCGTTGATATTCCGCATGGCGATGCCTGGCTACGTGAAAACGGTAGCCGTCCGTTGGTGTTGATCGCCGGCGGTACCGGCTTCTCCTATGCACGCTCAATTCTGCTGACTGCGCTGGAGCAACAGCCGGACCGCGATATCTCTATCTATTGGGGCGGGCGCGAGCTGAAGCACCTGTATGATTTGAGTGAGCTGGAAGCGCTGTCGTTGCAGCACCCGAACCTGAAGGTGATCCCGGTGGTCGAACAACCGGAGGACGAGTGGCGTGGCCGCAGCGGCACGGTGCTCAGTGCGGTATTGCAGGATTTCGGCACGCTGGCGGAGCATGATATTTATATTGCCGGCCGGTTCGAGATGGCCAAAATTGCTCGCGAGCGTTTCTGCGTTGAACGCGGTGCGCAGGAAGCGCATATGTTTGGCGATGCCTTCTCGTTCATCTGAGGCGTAAGGTTGACATAAAGTGGGGTGGCCGGTGGCTGCCCTTTTTTATTGGCGCGCCTGTAGATTTCAGGCATAAAAAAACCCGCCCCTGACAGGCGGGAAGTACGGCAACTAAACTTGTCAGGATGCTGCGGTTTGAATCAGTTACGCAGTCATCCCAATATAGACACAGCTAAACGCGTTCAAATACGGTGGCAATCCCCTGGCCCAGACCGATACACATAGTTGCCAGACCAAATTGCACGTCACGGCGTTCCATGTTGTTCAACAGCGTGGTGGAGATACGTGAACCCGAGCAGCCCAGCGGGTGGCCCAAGGCAATGGCGCCGCCGTTCAGGTTAATTTTATCGTCGATGCTGTCCAACAGCCCCAGATCCTTGATGCAGGGCAGTGACTGGGCGGCAAAGGCTTCATTCAATTCAAACAGATCGATGTCTTGTATGCTCAGGCCGGCGCGCTTCAGCGCCAGTTTGCTGGCCGGTACCGGGCCATAACCCATAATGGACGGATCGCAACCGACCACCGCCATAGAACGAATGCGGGCGCGGGCTTTCAGGCCGAGCGCTTTGGCGCGTGACTCGCTCATCAGCAACATGGCGGATGCGCCGTCGGATAAGGCCGAAGACGTGCCGGCGGTTACGGTGCCGTTGACCGGATCGAACGCCGGGCGCAGCGCCGCCAGGCTGGCAACGGTGGTTTCCGGGCGAATGACTTCGTCGTAGCCATAACGGGTCAGCACGCCATCGGCGTCATGGCCGGTGGTGGGGATGATTTCATTTTTGAAGTAACCGGCCAGGGTGGCGGCGTGCGCGCGTTGGTGCGAGCGTGCCGCGAATTCATCCTGCATCTGGCGGCTAATATTGTGCATCTTGGCCAGCATTTCGGCGGTCAGACCCATCATGCCGGCGGCTTTCGCTACGCTGCGGCTCAGGCCAGGGTGGAAGTCGACGCCGTGATTCATCGGCACGTGGCCCATGTGCTCAACGCCGCCAATCAGGCTAACCTGCGCATCGCCGACCATAATGGCGCGTGCTGCGTCGTGCAGAGCCTGCATGGACGAGCCGCACAGTCGGTTGACGGTAACGGCCGGTACGCTATGCGGGATTTCGGCCAGCAACGAGGCATTACGGGCAATGTTAAACCCCTGTTCCAGCGTTTGTTGCACGCAGCCCCAGTAAATATCGTCAATTTCGGCCGCGTCCAGAGCCGGATTACGGCTCAGCACGGCACGCATCAGGTGAGCGGAAAGATCTTCAGCGCGTACCTGGCGGAAAGCGCCGCCCTTGGAGCGGCCCATCGGCGTGCGTACGGCGTCAACAATAACTACGTTTTCCATCTTTATGACCTCATGCCGGTTGGCCAGTGGCGATATCGGACAATGGCGTCGCCACCGGGTAGTAGCTTTCATTGCGTTCAGCTTTGGCGCGCAGGCCGGCAGGCACTTGATACAGAGCGCCAAGATGCGCGTAACGCTGGGCCAGTTCGACATAGTTTGCGGTGCCAAGCGTATCCAGGTAACGGAACGCCCCACCGTGGAACGGAGGGAACCCGATGCCGTAAACCAACGCCATATCGGCTTCAGCCGGGCTGGCGATGATGTTTTCTTCCAGGCAGCGCACCACTTCGTTGATCATCGGGATCATCATTCGAGCGATGACTTCTTCATCGCTGATGGCCTGGCGTGGCTGGGAGACGGCGGCCAACAGCGCATCGGTCTGCTCATCGTTATCTTTACGCGGCTTGCCTTTGTTGTCCTGACTGTAACGGTAGAAACCCAACTGGTTTTTCTGACCAAAACGTTGGTTGTCGAACATCACGTCAATGGCGTCGCGATAATCTTTGCCCATACGCTCAGGGAAACCGGCCGCCATTACCGCCTGGGCATGGTGCGCGGTATCGATCCCCACCACGTCGAGCAGGTAAGCCGGGCCCATTGGCCAGCCAAACTGTTTTTCCATTACCTTATCGATTTGGCGGAAATCCACCCCATCGCGCAACAGCATGCTGAAGCCGGCAAAATAGGGGAACAGTACGCGGTTGACGAAGAACCCCGGACAGTCGTTGACCACGATCGGCGTTTTGCCCATGCGGGTGGCGTAGGCCACTACGGCGGCGATGGTGTTGTCGCTGGTCTGCTCGCCGCGGATGATTTCCACCAGCGGCATGCGGTGCACCGGGTTAAAGAAGTGCATGCCACAGAAGTTTTGCGGGCGTTTCAGTGATTTTGCCAGGTGATTAATCGGAATGGTCGAGGTATTGGATGCCAGCACTGTGTCTTCACCGATCAGACCTTCCACCTCGGACAACACTGCCGCTTTGATCTTCGGATTCTCGACCACGGCTTCAACGATCACCTGCGCGCGTTCGATACCGGCATAATCCAGCGTCGGCTGAATGGTCGACAGCACCTGCGCCATCTTCATGCCGTCCAGCTTGCCGCGCTCCAGCTGTTTGTTCAGCAGTTTGGCGGCTTCGTTCATGCCGAGCGCCAGGGATTTGTCGCTGATGTCTTTCATTATCACCGGCACGCCTTTCAGCGCTGACTGGTAAGCGATGCCGCCGCCCATAATGCCTGCGCCCAATACCGCAGCCTGCTTCGGCGCATCCGCGTTTTTGGCCAGCTTTTTCGCCTGGCTTTTCACAAACTGATCGTTGAGGAAGATACCGACCAGTGCGCGCGCTTCGTTGGAACGTGCCAAAGGCACAAAGCTGGCGGTTTCCAATTTCAAGGCTTCATCGCGGCCCAATTTGGCGGCGGCTTCGATGGTTTTAACCGCGGTCATCGGCGCTGGATAATGTTTGCCTGCGGTTTGCAGCACCATGCCTTTGGCGGTGGTGAAGCTCATGGCCGCTTCGATTGGGCTGAGTTTCAACGGATCGAGTTTCGGTTGACGATAGGCACGCCAGTCCAAGTGACCGTCAATAGCCTGTTGCAGCATTTTCAGCGCGGCTTCTACCAATTTCTCCGGTGCGACCACCGCATCCACCAGACCGACCTTCAGCGCGTCTTTGGCGCTGACGTCTTTACCGGCGGCGATAATCTCCAGCGCGCTGTCGTTACCCAACAGGCGTGGTAAGCGAACGGAACCGCCGAAGCCCGGCATAATGCCCAGCTTGGTTTCCGGCAGGCCAATGCGAGCATCGGGAGAAGCGACCCGGAAGTCGGTGGCCAGAATGCATTCGCAGCCGCCACCGAGCGCATAGCCGTTAATGGCCGAAATGGTCGGTACCGGCAGATCTTCCAGTCGGTTAAAGGTCGCGTTGGCGAAGGCCAGCCATTGGTGCAGTTTTTCAGCCGGAGCCGCGAACAGTGAAAGGAATTCGGTGATATCGGCACCGACAATAAATGCGGCCTTGCTGGAACGCACCAGCAGCCCTTTCAGCCCGGTCTGTTTTTCCAGTACGTCGAGCGCTTCGCCCAGGCTGGCAACGGTGCGGGTATCCAGCTTGTTTATCGAGCCTGGGGCATTGAACACCAACTCGGCGATGCCGTTATCGAGCCAGTGCAGTTGTAATGTTTCGCCTTGGTAGAGCATGTCTATCTCCTGAATCAGCGTTTGATCTGGTATGACCAGATGATGAGGAGTGTGGTTTTTATGTTAACAATATGCAAACCAGAGATTGCGTTTTTGCAAAGCGGATCACATGGGTTAAATTTAAGATATTGGTTTTATACGTAATTATATTTTAGGCGTTCTTGTCATTTGCCGGGAGCCAAAAGGCTCAATACACTTGCCCGAGATAGAGCGCTACCCACGCAGAGGTGCTGGATGAGTAAAGCGATATGTGCAAGACAGAGCGGATTTTGGAGTATTCCCGCCAGAACCATGACGCTGTCGTGTTTGCTGGTTTTTATGGCGCAGATGGCGACAACGGTGTATTTGCCTTCCTTGCCGACGGTGATGCAGGAACTGGCGATGACGCGCCGCGCCACTGAGCTTTCCATATCCCTGTTCGTGATTGGCGCTGCATTGCCAGTGCTGTTCTGGGGGGCCGCGGCCGATCGTTTTGGCCGCCGTTTGCCGCTGACGCTTTCTCTGGTGTCGTTTATCGGCTGCAGTGCGCTGTTGGCGTTTTGTCACAACGGGATCCAATTGTTGGTGCTGCGCACTCTGCAGGGTGCTGCTGCCGGTGGGGCGGCGATCATCGCGCGTATTATTGTGCGCGACAACTGGAGCGGGGATGAACTGGCGCGGCGTCTCTCGGTGCTGTCGATAGCCTTCATCACTGCACTGGGCGGCGGGCAGTTTATTGGCGGGCTGCTCAGCCGGTATTCGCACTGGCAAATGGGTTTTGTGTTGATGGGGCTAACCGGGCTGGCGATCCTGCTGTTAATGGCGACGTTGCCGTTGGAGGCGGGCCGTGCGATGGGTCAACGGCCTGCAATGGCGGCGACCTATTGGCGTATCCTGCTTCGTCCGGGCTTTTTCTGGCCGGCCTGCGTGGGCGGGGTGGGGTTTGCTACGACGGTAACCTTACAGGAGGTGAGCCCGTTTGTGATGCAGCAGGGCTTTGGCCTCAACGTTACCGCCTTTGGTGCGTTGGGGCTGGTGATCGGCGTGGCTTACTTTACCGGAGCGATGGCGGTGAACCGCACGGTGGCCCGTTTGGGCGGCAAACGGTTGATGCAGGTGGGAACGAGCATGGTCGCATTGGCGACCGTCGCGATTATGCTGTTGTGGTGGAGCGGCACGTTGGTGGGAGTTTCCGGCATGACGATATTCATTACCTTGTATTGCCTGACGATTTTTGGCCAGGCGGTGCTGTTCCCGAATAGCATGGCGATGGCCGTCAGCGACGCTAAAGAACAGGGTGCTTATGCCATGGCGTTATGCGGTTTTCTGCAGCAATGCCTGGCGGGCGTGGCCGCTGCCGGTGCTGTTTTGTTGGAGCATGGTGGTCTGTGGACGGTGGCAATTGCACTGCTTGGTTTACTTGGCTGGTTGATGGTTCAGCGGCGGATGTAACGACTTTACGCTGATTTGCGAACTGCCCCGCATGCCAGAAGTGATGGGGTTGGTGCGCCAGAGCGGTGTGTTAAGATGGCGCATTCCGTTTTAAGGGTATAAGGGTATTGTGATGGAAACGCTGGCTTCATTGTATAACGACCACCTGGCAGAGCTGCAAAAACGGGCGCGTGAGGTATTGGCGCGCAACAAACTGGATGCTCTGTTGATTCACTCCGGAGAACTGCAACGGGTTTTTCTGGACGACCATAGCTATCCGTTCAAAGTGAATGCGCACTTCAAGGCTTGGGTGCCCGTCACATCGGTACCGAACTGCTGGTTGTGGGTGGATGGCGTTAACAAACCGAAACTGTGGTTCTATTCGCCGGTTGATTACTGGCACAGCGTTGAGCCGCTGCCGGACAGCTTCTGGACCAAGTCTATCGATCTGTTGCCGCTGGCCAATGCAGATGATATCGCTCAGCAGCTTCCTGCTCAGCGTGAGCGTGTGGGCTATATCGGTTACGGGCAGCAACGCGCCCGCGATCTCGGTATCCCAGCGGAAAACGTGAACCCGAAAGCGGTGCTGAACTACCTGGATTTCCATCGTTCAATCAAAACCGGTTACGAGCAGGCCTGCATGCGCGAAGCGCAAAAGACGGCCGTTATGGGGCACCGTGCGGCCCATGAAGCCTTCCTGTCCGGCATGAGCGAGTTTGACATCAATCAGGCCTACCTCACTGCTACAGGTCACCGCGATACCGATGTGCCTTATGACAATATTGTGGCGCTGAATGAACATGCGGCAGTGTTGCATTACACCAAGCTGAACCATCAGCCGCCAGCCGAATCGCTGAGCTTCCTGCTTGACGCCGGTGCGGAATACAACGGCTATGCCGCCGATTTGACGCGTACCTATGCAGGCCAGAGCGGCAGTGATTTCGCACAGTTGGTGAAGGACCTCAATACCGAGATGTTGGCGCTGGTGGGTACCATCAAAACGGGAGTGCGCTACACCGACTACCATGTGCAGATGCATCAACGTATCGCCAAATTGCTCAAGAACCACAAGCTGGTGAGCGGTATCAGCGAAGAAGCCATGGTGGAACAGGGGATCACCACCCCATTCCTGCCGCATGGCCTTGGCCATCCTCTGGGCTTGCAGGTGCATGACGCCGCCGGCTTTATGCAGGACGAGCAGGGTACGCATCTGGCAGCGCCGTCCAAATATCCGTTCCTGCGTTGTACCCGAGTGTTGCAGCCCGGCATGGTGCTGACTATCGAACCTGGCCTGTATTTTATTGAGTCATTGTTGGCGCCGTGGCGTAGTGGTGAGTTTAGCAAGCACTTTGCCTGGGATCGCATTGATGCGCTGAAACCTTATGGGGGAATGCGTATTGAAGACAATATCGTGATCCACGAGAAGCGTATCGAGAACATGACGCGCGATCTGAATCTGGCCTGATGCAGCCTTATCCGATCCCTGCGGGGCCCGTCAGCGTCAGCGAGGAGATAAAGAAGAGTCGTTTTATCACCCTGTTGGCGCCGACGTGCGGGCCGGATGCAGCAAAGGCATTTATCCAACAGATCCGTGATGAGCACCCGGCGGCACGGCATCATTGTTGGGCGTTTATCGCCGGGCCACCGAATGATTCACAGCAGTTGGGTTTCTCCGACGACGGTGAGCCTTCCGGCACCGCGGGTAAACCGATCCTCGCGCAGCTTATGGGCAGCGGCATAGGTGAAATCACCGCCGTAGTGGTACGTTATTACGGCGGCATCAAGTTGGGCACCGGTGGCCTGGTGCGAGCCTATGGCAGCGGCGTGCAGCAGGCGCTAAAGCAGTTGATTGTGAGCAACAAGGTTCCGCAGGCCGAATATACTTTGCAATGTGACTATGCGCAGCTGGCGCTGGTCGAGAATCTGTTACAGCAAACTGAAGGGCGGATCGTTCAGGGTGAATATGGCGCCTGCGTCATGCTGCACCTGGCTTTGCCGGTAACCGTCGTTGAGACCTTTGGGAAAAAATTACGTGATCTCAGTCGCGGTAATTTGCATTTGATCCCTGTTTCGCAATAATTCCCCCAACTGAATTGCTAAGGATCGTGCTGAAATGCATTTTCGCGCCATAACCCGTATCGTAGGTTTGCTGGTCATCTTATTCTCCGGGACGATGTTTATTCCTGGTCTGGTGGCGTTGATATATCGCGATGGGGCGGGCAGGGCTTTCAGCCAGACCTTCTTTGTGGCGGTGACGATTGGCCTGATCCTGTGGTGGCCTAATCGCAAACAAAAACATGAGCTGAAGCCACGTGAAGGTTTCCTGATTGTAGTGCTGTTCTGGACGGTGCTGGGTAGCGTGGGGGCATTGCCATTTTTGTTCTCGGAGCGGCCTAATCTGTCGCTTACTGATGCTTTCTTTGAGTCGTTTTCCGGCTTGACTACCACCGGCGCGACGACGCTGGTGGGGTTGGATTCGTTGCCTAAAGCCATTTTGTTCTACCGGCAGATGCTGCAGTGGATGGGCGGGATGGGGATCATCGTGTTGGCGGTAGCAATATTGCCGATCCTCGGCGTCGGCGGCATGCAGCTGTATCGCGCGGAAATGCCCGGCCCGCTGAAAGATAACAAAATGCGACCGCGTATCGCCGAAACGGCCAAAACCCTGTGGCTGATCTATGTTCTGCTGACGATTGCCTGTGCGCTGGCGTTATGGGGGGCGGGGATGTCAGTCTTTGACGCTATCGGCCACAGCTTCTCAACCATCGCCATCGGTGGTTTCTCTACCCACGATGCCAGCATCGGTTATTACGCCAGTCCGACCATCAACACCATAATTGCTATTTTCCTGTTGATCTCTGGTTGTAACTACGGCTTGCACTTCGCCCTGCTAAGCGGTCGCAATCTGAAAGTGTACTGGCGCGATCCTGAGTTCCGCATGTTCATTGCCGTGCAATTTACGCTGGTTGTGGTCTGTACTGCGGTCCTGTGGGGCCATGGCGTCTATAAAACCGGCATGGAGACACTTAATCAGGCTTTCTTCCAGGTGGTGTCTATGGCGACGACTGCGGGTTTTACCACCGACAGCATTTCCAAGTGGCCGCTATTCCTGCCTATGTTGCTGTTGTGTTCTGCTTTTATTGGCGGTTGTGCAGGCTCGACCGGCGGCGGTCTGAAGGTTATCCGTATTCTGTTGCTGTATCTGCAAGGCTCGCGTGAGCTGAAAAGGTTGGTGCACCCTAATGCGGTTTATACCATTAAGCTGGGTAACCGTGCGCTGCCGGAAAGGATCCTGGAGGCGGTGTGGGGGTTCTTCTCGGCTTACGCCCTGGTCTTTATCGTCAGCATGTTGGCGATTATCGCCACCGGCGTTGATGACTTCTCCGCCTTTGCCGCCGTAACGGCAACGCTGAATAACCTCGGGCCGGGACTGGGCGTGGTAGCGGATAACTTTACGACTATGCCTGCGGCGGCGAAGTGGATTCTGGTATTGACCATGCTGTTCGGACGACTGGAAGTCTTTACGCTGCTGGTTCTCTTTACGCCAACGTTCTGGCGTGAATGATCCTGATAGAAGGAGTAACGCCGTGAAGGCACTGATTCTTTATTCGAGCCGTGATGGGCAAACGCGTTCTATCGCTTCTTATATAGCAAGTAAATTGCAGGATACATTGGGCTGTGACGTGATTGACTTGTTGCAGGCAGACAATGTCGATCTCAGCCAGTATCAACAGGTGTTGATTGGCGCTTCGGTGCGTTACGGCCATTTCCATCCGGTGCTGGAAAAGTTCGTTAAGCAGCATGCCGACCAGTTGAACCAGATGCCGAGTGCGTTCTTTTCCGTTAACTTGACCGCCCGCAAGGCGGACAAACGTTCACCGCAGACCAATGCCTATACCCGTAAGTTCCTGCTTTCCTCTCCGTGGCAACCAAAACAGTGCGTGGTGTTTGCCGGCGCGCTACGCTACCCGCGTTATCGTTGGTTTGATCGCGTCATGATTCAATTTATTATGCGCATGACGGGAGGAGAAACGGATACCAGTAAAGAAGTGGAGTATACCGATTGGCAGCAGGTGGACCGTTTTACTCAAGAGTTTAGCCAAATTCAGTATGAAAAGTGACGGAAATGCTGGCTTGTGCAGCGTTTTGCCGAAAAAATCCGCGCTTGAAAAGTTTTTTGCATTT
>NZ_JBQZFU010000004.1:0-324659 GCF_052692135.1 Serratia sp. TSA_7 | reverse complement strand
AAGTTCATCGGGCGTTATAAGGCTGAAAAGTGTCAACCTATATCAGGACTAGTCACCGGTTTTCACGTCAAATCGGGCAGGCGCCCATTTTCTCTTCTTCGCTCAGCGTATCCAGCTTAAGGATATTCAACATGCTGTTGGCGATTTCCCGCTCGCCCATCACGACCTGGTCGGCACCGCGATCTGAGATGTATGACACCTCGTCATCGTAATGCGCGCGGGCGATAATCTCGATGTTTGGCCGCTTGTTGCGCGCAGAGGCGACGATCTCCCCGGCCTCGTAGCCGTTTGGAATGGTCAGCAACAGCCAGCGTGCGCAGTCGAGCCTTGCCAGATCCATCACCTCCGGATTGGCGGCGTTGCCCAGCACCGTTTTGATACCCTGTTCACGCAGCGCTTCGACCCGAGGGCGAGAGTTCTCGATCACCACCAGCGGGATGCCGGCCTCGGCCAATTTGGCACCCAACAGGCTACCGACACGGCCATAGCCGACCAGCAGGGCGTGATTGCACATATCGAATGGGATCTGCTTCTCTTCTTCCACCGCTTCTTCCAGAATCTGGTCTTCCATGGTTTCGGTCTTGGCCAGATAACGTTCGAGCAGGGTGAACAGCAGCGGGTTGAGCATGATCGACAGGATGGCGCCAGCCAGCACCAGATTACGGCCGTGCTCCGACATCATGCCGAGCGAGATGCCAAGGCCGGCCAAAATGAAGGCGAACTCGCCGATCTGCGCCAGGCTGGCAGAAATGGTCAGCGCGGTGCGCCTGGAGTGGCCGAACATTTTCACCAGCAGGAATGCCGCCGCCGATTTACCGAACACGATAATCGCCAGCGTCGCCAGCACCGCCAGCGGCTCGTTGATCAGGATCATCGGGTCAAACAGCATGCCGACCGAGACAAAGAACAGCACCGCAAAAGCATCGCGCAGCGGCAGCGTGTCGTGGGCTGCGCGGTGGCTCAGCTCCGACTCGTTCAGCACCATGCCGGCGAAGAACGCCCCCAGAGCGAAGGAAACGTCGAACAGCTTCACGGCGCCATAGGCAATGCCCAGCGCCAGCGCCAGCACCGCCAGGGTAAACAGCTCGCGAGAGCCGGTGCTGGCGGTTTTCGCCAGGATCCACGGCACCAGGCGGCGGCCGACCACAATCATCAGCGCGATAAAGGCGATGACTTTGCCGATGGTGATGGCCAGCTCCATCAGCAACTGGCTGCTGCTGGCGTTGTCATTGCCCATCATGTTGCCGAAGGCCGGCAACAGCACCAATGTCAGCACCATCGCCAGGTCTTCCACGATCAGCCAGCCGATGGCGATTTGCCCGCGCTGACTGTCGATCAACTGACGTTCTTCCAGAGCACGCAGCAACACCACGGTACTGGCGGTGGACAGACACAGCCCGAACACCAGGCCGGAAATCAAATCCCAGCCGAGCAACTTGGACAGCCCCATACCCAGCAAGGTAGCGACGGCAATCTGTGCCACGGCGCCGGGAATGGCGATATGTTTTACTGCGAGGAGGTCTTTAAGAGAGAAATGGAGGCCAACACCGAACATCAACAAAATCACGCCAATTTCCGCCAGTTCCGGTGCCAGCGAGGTGTCGGCAACAAACCCGGGGGTAAAGGGGCCAGCGAGCACGCCTGCTGCAAGGTATCCTACCAGTGGGGAGATGCGCAGGCGATTCGCCAGCATACCGAGGAGGAAGGCGAGTACTAACCCTCCGACAATGGTGGTGATTAACGGTGTTGAATTATGCATCCAGACTCCTTCTAGCTATGCATGGCGGTAGAGGGAAAACGCAACGAAGTTACGAAAAGATACATTTAGTTTATTGCATTTGTGCGTGCTTTGCTTAGCTAAATTTGGCCTTTTTGCGAAAAAGCAGAGGATTCCGCGTTGGGCAGGCCAGCGAGGGGATTTATCAATAAATAAGTCAAATAACATTGATTTATGTGGGAGATAACCCGGCTGAATAATATTTATCAACCGGGCTGTAGCAGGGTTATTGCGAGTTATGATCCATATTAGGCAGCAGTGCGGTGATAATGCCGATCAAGGGTAAGAAAGCACAGATTTGGTAGACCAATTCGATACTGGTCAAATCTGCGACATAACCAAGAACTGCCGCACCTAACCCACCCATACCAAAAGCAAAACCGAAGAATAAACCGGAAACCATACCCACTTTTCCGGGGATCAGCTCCTGAGCGTAGACCAAAATGGCCGAAAACGCCGAGGCGAGAATTACCCCTATGATCACCGTCAAAATACCGGTCCAGTATAAAGATGCATAGGGTAAAACAAGCGTGAAAGGTGCTGCGCCAAGTATGGAGCCCCAAATGACATATTTTCGGCCTATCTTGTCGCCCAGTGGCCCGCCGATAATGGTGCCGGCGGCTACGGCGAACAGAAAAGCAAACAGGTGTATCTGGGCATTTTGTACCGAAACGCCGAACTTATGTATCAGATAAAAGGTGTAATAGCTGCTGATACTGGCCAAGTAGAAATATTTTGAGAAAATAAGCACCAGCAGGATGCCGAGAGCGTAGGTAACGGTACGTTTTGGCAGCGGTTGCCGCGCAGCGGCGGTTTTTGGCAGACCTTTTGTTGCCCGATGCTGTTGCTGATACCACTTGCTGACCTGCAACAGCACCACGATAGCCAGCAGCGCCGCCAGTGAGAACCAGGCGACGTTGCCCTTACCGTAAGGCGCGATAATCAGCGCCGCCAACAGGGGGCCCAGAGAACTGCCAAAGTTGCCGCCGACCTGGAACAGCGACTGCGCCAGACCATGCCGGCCGCCGGAAGCCATGCGCGCCACGCGGGACGACTCCGGGTGGAACACCGAAGAGCCGGTACCGACCAACGCCGCAGCCAGCAACACCAGCGGGAAAGTATTGGCTACCGACAGCAGCAGCAGACCGCACAGGGTAAAGCCCATGCCGATCGGCAGCGAATAAGGCTGTGGGTGTTTATCGGTGAAGTGGCCGATCAACGGTTGCAACAGCGAGGCGGTCAATTGATAGGTCAGGGTGATCATGCCGATCTGCACAAAGCTGAGATTGAAATCGGCCTGCAGGATCGGGTAAATCGCCAGGATCAGCGACTGAATCATGTCGTTCAACAAATGGGATACGCTGATGGCGCCGAGGATCGAGAAAGCGGTGCCTTTAACCGCACCGCCCTTGGCCGGCGGCATGGCGGTTTCGCTACGGTCGGTCATTTTATTATTAGCCTGGTAAGTTTTAGAGTTCAGAGCAGATTATCTTAGGCAAGTTGTTCAATTTTTACCACATCCGACATAATTTGACGTATATCGCAAAAATTTGAAATCACTCGCCTTTGTTTCGCGCTACAATTTCGGCCACCTCAAAAAAACAGTTCATTTTCATCATGGAGAGCCGCCATGCGTTTTTCGTTAAAAACCACCGCATGCGCCTTGGCCGTGTCCCTGACTTTCCTGTCGGGAGCCGCCAGCGCCTGGGAAAAGGATAAAACTTACGACATCACCATCCTGCATACCAACGATCACCATGGCCATTTCTGGCAGAACGATCACGGTGAGTATGGTCTGGGCGCGCAGAAAACCCTGGTAGACAGCATTCGCCAGGAAGTGGCGGCCAAGGGCGGTAGTCTGCTGCTGCTGTCCGGCGGCGATATCAATACCGGCGTGCCGGAGTCCGACCTGCAGGATGCCGAACCGGATTTTCGCGGCATGAACCTGGTGGGTTACGATGCGATGGCGATCGGCAACCATGAGTTCGACAATCCGCTCAGCGTGCTGCGTCAGCAGGAAAAATGGGCGACCTTCCCGCTGCTGTCGGCCAATATCTATCAGAAAAGCACTCAACAGCGTCTGTTCAAACCCTACGCCTTATTTGACAAGCAAGGCATCAAGATCGCGGTTATCGGCCTGACCACCGACGACACCGCCAAGATCGGCAACCCGGAATACTTTACCGATATCGAGTTCCGCGTACCGGCGCAGGAAGCGAAACAAGTGGTTGAGCAACTGCGCAAGGATGAAAAGCCGGACGTGATCATCGCCGCCACTCACATGGGCCATTACGATGACGGCAACCACGGTTCCAACGCGCCGGGCGACGTCGAGATGGCGCGCAGCCTGCCTGCCGGTTACCTGGATATGATCGTCGGCGGTCACTCGCAGGATCCGGTCTGTATGGCCGGCGAAAACCACAAGCAGGTAGACTACGTGCCGGGCACTCCGTGCTCGCCGGATCGCCAAAACGGCACCTGGATCGTCCAGGCGCACGAGTGGGGCAAATACGTCGGCCGCGCCGACTTCCAGTTCCGCAACGGCGAACTGAAGCTGGTGCATTATCAACTGATCCCGGTCAACCTGAAGAAGAAGGTGGAAAAAGCCGACGGCACCAGCGAGCGAGTGTATTACACCCGGCAAATTCAGGAAGATCCTTCCATGATGAAACTGCTGACGCCATTCCAGGACAAGGGCAAGGCGCAGCTTGAGGTAAAAATCGGCAGCGTGAACGGCAAGCTGGAGGGCGATCGCAGCAAGGTGCGATTCGTTCAGACCAACCTGTCGCGCGTGCTGCTGGCGGCGCAAATGGAACGTGCCGAAGCCGATTTTGCGGTGATGAGCGGCGGTGGGGTGCGTGATTCGATCGAATCCGGCGACATAACCTATAAAAACGTGCTCAAGGTACAACCGTTTGGCAACACGCTGGTGTATGCCGAGATGAAAGGCAGCGAGGTAGAAAAATACCTGGCGGTAGTCGCCAACATGAAGGTGGATTCCGGCGCTTACGCGCAGTTTGCCAACGTCAGCCTGACGGCGGACGGCAAGGGCGTCAGCAACGTGAAGATCAAGGGCGAGCCATTGCAGGCGGACAAAACCTACCGCATGGCGACGCTGAACTTCAATGCGTTGGGCGGCGACGGTTATCCGAAACTCGATACCCTGCCAAGCTACGTCAACACCGGTTTTATCGATGCCGAAGTGCTGAAACAGTATATCGAGAAGCACTCTCCGCTGGATGCGGCGGCCTATGAGCCGAAGGGCGAGATTGTTTATCAGTAAATGTTAATCGGGGAGCCGGAAGGCTCCCCATCCGCTTAATCGCGCTTGGCGATATCGGCGAAGCTGCCGGCCAGCAGGCGGCATAAATCGCCGGCGGCCAGTTCGATATCCAGCCCGCGTTTGCCGCCGGAGACGTAAATGGTGGCGAACTGCTGCGCCGGGCTGTCGATCACCGTCGGCAACCGCTTTTTCTGCCCCAGCGGGCTAATGCCGCCGACCAGATAACCGGTTACGCGCTGCGCCAGTTGCGGGTCGGCCATTTCCGCTTTCTTTGCGCCCAGGGCGCGAGCGACCTTTTTCAGATCCAACTGGGTCGCGACCGGCGTTACCGCTACCGCCAGATGTTTGGCGTCGCCGTTCAGCGCCACCAACAACGTTTTATAGACGCGATCGGCATCGAGCCCAAGTTTCTGCACCGCTTCATCACCGAAGTGGGTTTCCGCACTGTCGTGATGATAGGGATGAAGGGTAAACGCGATTTTTTGTTTCTCAAGCAGGATCACTGCGGGCGTCATACTGTTTTCCTATTTCCCTTCGCACGGGAAGTTGCAACGCAAAGCAACAAAATTACAAAAATCTAACGGCGGCAGCAACCTGAGCAGCTGTTACATAAAGCGGGTTGCCAAGGTGTTCACTGGGTTGCTACCCTGTCTATTGTAACCGTTAACACGGTTGCTATGCGTATAACTAAAATACAAGAAATTCCTCTTTGACTGGCCAGTAGCGATATTGGCCACTTTTTTTACTGCGCCTGAAGCATCGCCGGCAGATTATCTTCGCCGTACAGATGCAGTGCGCCCACCGCCACCACGTAGTTGCCGGCCGGCAACGCCTCCAGTTTCTGCTGCCAGTCCCGGTTGCGCCTATGCATCAGCACGTCGTACAGATCGGCGCTGAAGGTGGCGGGCAGGGTTTCCAGCGCGCCGTTGGGTTTTGCGTCCAGCCACCAGCTCACCATGGTTTGCAGCAGCCGCGCGTTGGTGTGCCAGTGCTCCAGAGTATCGCGCAGCAGCGCCATACCGCCTTCCGGCAACTGTTCCAGCATCGCCATCTGCTGTTCCGCGCCTTCCAGCTCAATCACCTTTTTGTGTTGTTGCCTGGCGGCCTGCAACAGTTGGTAGTCCACGCCATACTCGGCGCGCAGCCCCAGTCGCTGAGCCTGACGAGCCTGCATCGTCAACGCCACCTGCCAGCCGGGGAGGGTCGAGAACACCTCTGCGTCGGCGCCCAGTTCCTGGCACAGGACCAATAACTGCTGAAACTCGGTATCGGAAAGGCGCTCCACCAGGTCGGGCTGTGGGGCGCTGTGGCCAAACGGCGAGGCGGAGCCGGTGATATCGGCTTCGACAATCAGGGCATCAGCCTGTTTCAGGCGGGTCGCCAGCGTGGCCGGCAGCGGCGACATATCCACCGTACCCATATGAATGCTGCCCACCAGATGGAATTGACGATCGCCGGGCAGCCGGATATCCAGCGCCGGGTAGGCGTAGGTCATCGGAGAAATAATGCCGAGAAAGGCGGCCAGGCGGCGTAATAGCTTACCCATACAGCGTGGTTCCTTATTTTCCCCGCGAGTGTGCAGACGACGGCCTGGCCTCTGGCGGGTAGCGCGTTTATGCCATGCTAAACGCTATCCGGCGCACAAGAAAGCCTGAAGAGTGAAGGAATTATCCCAAAGGAAGCGGGGCGCAAGGATTTACGCCCCGCAGTGGCATTCAGCGTTTCGGTTTAAAACGCAGCAGCCGGTTGGCGTTACTGACTACGGTAATGGAAGACAGCGCCATCGCCGCGCCCGCCACTACCGGGCTGAGCAGCGTGCCGGTCAACGGATACAGCACCCCGGCGGCGATGGGAATGCCGAGCGTGTTGTAAATGAATGCCCCGAGCAGGTTCTGTTTCATGTTGCGCAGCGTGGCCTTCGACAGTTCCAGCGCGTCGGCGACGCCGTTCAGGCTGTGACGCATCAAGGTGATGGCGGCGGTTTCGATAGCGATATCGCTGCCGCTGCCCATCGCGATGCCCACGTCGGCTTGCGCCAGTGCCGGGGCGTCGTTGATGCCATCGCCGACCATCGCCACGCGGTGGCCCTGCGCCTGCAACTGTTTGATCGCCTCGGCTTTGCCGTCCGGCAGCACGCCGGCGATGACCTTGTCGATACCGGCTTCTTTGGCAATGGCGTTGGCGGTCACCGGGTTGTCGCCGGTCAGCATCACCAGTTGATAGCCCTGACGATGCAAGCGTTGCAACGCCTCAACGCTGTCGCTGCGCAGCGGATCGCGGATGGCGATCAGCGCAGCCGGTTGCCCGTCGGCTGCCAGCAGCACCGGCGTAATGCCGCGCTCCGCTTGTTGCTGCATCTGCGCTTCCAGCGCGCTGGTCGCCACCTGGTGCTGTTGCAACAACGCGGCGTTGCCCAGCAGCAGCTTCACGCCGTCCACTTCGCCGCTGACGCCGGCACCGCGCAGGGTCCGGAACTGCTCAACCGGCGGTAGCGCTTGCCCGGTGGCGTGCTCAACGATGGCCCGCGCCAAGGGATGGCTGGCACCTTGTTCCAGTGCCGCGGCCCAGCGCAGCGCCTGCTGCTCGCCGATCTGATTGAAGGTGAAGATCTCCACTACGCGCGGCTGGCCCTCGGTCAGGGTGCCGGTTTTATCAAACACCAGCGTATCCAGAGTGCTGGCCTGCTGCAACGCATCGGCGTCGCGCACCAGCACGCCGAACTCGGCCGCACGGCCAACGCCGGAGATGATCGACATCGGCGTCGCCAGGCCCAGCGCGCAAGGGCAGGCAATGATCAATACCGTAGTGGCGATCACCAGCGTGTAAACCAACTGCGGCTGCGGGCCGAAGAAATACCAGATCGCCGCACTGAACAGGGCGATGGCCACCACTACCGGCACGAACACCGCAGAAATACGGTCCGCCAGTTTGCCAATCTCCGGCTTGCTGCTCTGCGCCTGGCGCACCAGTTTGATGATTCGCGCCAGCGTGGTTTTGCTGCCGATTGCGCCTGCGCGAAACAGCACGCTGCCGTCATCCACCACCGTACCGGCATGCACCGTATCGCCAACGCCTTTCTGCTGCGGCACGGCTTCGCCGGTCAGCATGGCTTCGTCCAGCCACACTTCGCCCTGCACAATTTCGCCGTCCACCGGGATACGATCGCCGGTGGTCAGGCGCAGCGTCATGCCAAGCTGCACCTGCGCCAGCGCAATGGTTTTCTCGCCGTCGTCGGTCACCAGCCGCGCCGTCGGCGGCGTCAGGTCCAGCAGCCGCTCCAGCGCCTGTGACGAACGCTGGCGCGCCCGCTGCTCCAGCGCATGGCCGAGGTTGATCAGGCCGATGATCATGGCGCTGGCCTCGTAATACAGGTGCCGCGCCTCCATCGGGAAGAAATCCGGCCACAGGTTGACGCTGATCGAATACAGCCAGGCGGCGCCGGTGCCGAGTGCGACCAGCGTATCCATGGTGGCGCTGCCGTTGCGCAGCGCGCGCCAGGCGTTGCGGTAAAAATGCCCGCCGGCGAACACCATCACCGCCAGCGTGATCAGACCCACCCACAGCCACGGGCGTTGGGTTTCCGGTGTCAGCGACATACTGCCGCCAAACAGACCCCAGGCCATCAGCGGAATGCCCAGCGCCAGGCCGAGCGCCGCCTGCCAGCGGAAGCGCTTCATGTTGGCCTGCGCGGTCTGCTGTTGGCGCTCGCGGCGTTCGGTTTCGTCCTGGATCATTTCCGCGCCGTAGCCGGCTTTTTCCACTGCCGCCACCAGCGCCTGCGGATCGGCACCGCCGGTAATCAACGCGCTGCGTTCCGCCAGATTGACCCGCGCCAGTTCGACGCCGGGCACGCTTTGCAGCGCGCTTTGGACTTTACTGACGCAGCTGGCGCAACTCATGCCGCTGAGCAGCAGTTGAACGCTGTCATCATCGTCGCTGTGGCGAGTTGCCGGAAGGGAAGAGGGGGCCGCTGCCTGGGGTTCCGGCAATTCAGGGGCTGATTCAGTCAACGGCTCAGTTTTTGGGAGAGGGGCGGCTCCATTGACGCTGGCGTGATAACCGGCTTCCTCGACCGCTGCGATCAACGCCTCGGGAGCGGCATCGCCATAGACCTTGGCCGACTCGATGCCGACGTCGGCGGCGATCACGCCCGGTACCGCTTCCAGCGCTTTACGGGTACTGGCGGCGCAGTGCATGCAGCTCAGGCCGCTCAGCTGCAGTTCGGTATCCGGCCGTTGCGCTACGGCAGCCTGGTAACCGGCGGCGATCACGCTGTCGATCAGCGCCTGGCTCGGCGCATCGCCGGTGACTTTGGCGTAATGGACGTTGACCTCTGCCTGTTCGACATCGTTGCGGCTTTCCAGGGCTTTTTTCACCCGTTGCGCGCAGTTCATGCAGGTTAGCCCCTGCAACGCCAGCACGGTGGTTTGTGACATGATTCGGTTCCTCGCTCAAGTGCGGTGTTTAAAGGTTGACCGCTTAGCCTATTTTCACTAAGAATGAAGGTTAAACCTTCCAGCAAGGGGAAGGTCAAGGAGTGAAAATGAATATCAGCGACGTGGCGAAAAAAACCGGCTTAACCAGCAAGGCGATCCGCTTTTATGAAGAGAAAGGGCTGGTTACCGCGCCGATCCGTACCGATAACGGTTACCGCAGCTATAACCCGAAGCATATCGAAGAGCTGACGCTGCTGCGCCAGGCGCGGCTGGTGGGTTTTAATCTGGACGAGTGCCGTGAGCTGGTGGCGCTGTTCAACGATCCGGCCCGCCACAGCGCCGATGTGAAAGCGCGCACGCTGCAAAAAGTGGCGGATATTGAAAAGCACATCAGTGAGTTGGGCGAGATGCGCCAGCGTTTGCTGGCGCTGGCGAACGAATGCCCGGGCGATGACGGGGCGGAATGCCCGATCATTAATAACCTGGCCGGTTGCTGCCGCAATCACTAGCGCGTAACGGCACGGATCACCAGGGTGACGCCCTCGACGGCGATCACTTCAACTTCGGTCCCTATCGCCAGATCTTCACTGGCCTGCGCACGCCAACTGCTGTCGCCGATGTTAATGCGGCCCATGCCGTTGTGCATGGCTTCGGTCAGCGTTGCGCGGGTGCCGATCAACTGGCGGTTGCGCTGGTTCAGCACCTGCGAACCGCTGGTTGCCGCCGCCGGCCGCTGGCGCAGCCAGTACCACCACAGATAGGCCACGACAATGGTCAGGACGGCAAAAATCACCCCCTGCCACTCCCAGGCCAGCTGCGGCAGCAGCCAGACCATCGCGCCGACCACCACCGCCGACACGCCGCTCCATAACAGGTAACCGCTGGCGCCGAGCATCTCGGCCGCCAGCAGCAGCCCGCCGAGCGAAAGCCAGAACCAGTGCGGGTTTGCTGCAATTTGTTCGAGCATGATTACTTGCCTTTGGTGTCTTTCAACAGCTCGGCAATGCCACCGATTGAACCGAGCAGGCTGCTGGCGTCCAGCGGCATCATAATGACTTTACTGTTGTTGGCGGAACCGATCTTCTGCAGCGCGTCAGTGTATTTCTGCGCCACAAAATAGTTCACCGCCTGGATATTGCCGCTGGCGATAGCGTCGGAAACCAACTGAGTGGCCCGCGCCTCCGCTTCTGCGGCACGTTCACGCGCTTCCGCCTGCAAGAATGCCGATTGGCGCTCGCCCTCGGCCTTCAGGATCTGCGATTGCTTATCCCCTTCGGCGCGCAGGATGGCCGCCTGGCGCACACCTTCGGCCTCAAGGATGTCCGCACGCTTGGTACGTTCGGCCTTCATCTGGGCGTTCATTGAGGCGATCAGTTCAGCCGGCGGGCGCACGTCGCGGATCTCGATACGGGTGATCTTGACGCCCCACGGGTTGGTGGCTTCGTCGACGATATGCAGCAGGCGGCTGTTGATGCTGTCGCGCTGCGACAGGATTTCGTCCAGCTCCATTGAGCCGAGCACGGTACGGAAGTTGGTCATGGTCAGGTTGACGATCGCCCGCTCAAGGTTGCTGACCTCGTAAGCGGCGCGCGCCGGGTCGACCACCTGGATAAAGCACACCGCATCGATGGCCACGTTGGCATTATCGCGTGAGATGATTTCCTGCGAAGGAATATCCAGCACCTGTTCCATCATATTGATTTTTCTGCCGATGCGATCCATAAAGGGCACAACCAGATTTAAACCGGGCATCAGCGTTTTGGTGTAGCGGCCGAAGCGTTCCACCGTCCATTGGAACCCTTGCGGTACAATTTTGACGCCGGCGAAGACGATGATCAGCGCGACGACAATCACGATGGGAATAAGGGTAAACATGGCAAACCTCCTGTCAGACATATGTAAGAAGATTTTACGCCAGAGCGGGGGGAAAGCCTAATATCCCCGTCGTTTCAGGAGATAAATCAGCATAAGGGATCGATAACATTCCAAATTGGCATGTTTCCAATAATTTTAATTCATTTCATGACGTTGTCTGCTTTGGCTAGAGTGGAACCTGTCGCTGCGCTTATCTTCGAACTTTTGTCATTTCTATTTGCGACTATGCTTTTTGAAGTGACATCTTGCGCCAAGGATCGTTATGGACTCAATCAGTGTCGATGAACTTGCCCAGAAAAAAGATCGCTGGTATCTCATCGTGGAAGAAATGCTGGCTGCGGCCGGCATTACCATCAACGGGAATAATGCATTTGATCTTCAGGTGCACAATCCGGGCTTATTTAAACGCATTCTGCAGGAAGGCTCGCTCGGGTTTGGCGAAAGCTATATGGACGGCTGGTGGGATTGCGAAAGACTGGATGCGCTGTTTACCCGCATCCTGCATTTCGGCGTTGATGAACGCCTGCCCAAAAGCCTGGCGGACATTACGCGGATCGCCTATGCGCGGCTGTTTAACCGGCAATCGCGCAAACGCGCCTGGCAGGTGGGGAAAGAGCATTACGACATCGGCAACGATCTGTTCCGTGCGATGCTCGATCCCTATATGCAATATTCCTGCGGTTACTGGAAGGACGCGGAAACGCTGGAGCAGGCGCAACTGGCCAAGCTGAAAATGATCTGCGAGAAGCTGCAACTGAAACCGGGCATGTCGCTGCTGGACATCGGCTGCGGTTGGGGAGGGCTGGCGCAGTATGCGGCGGAAAACTACGGCGTATCGGTGTACGGCGTGACCATTTCGGCCGAGCAGCAAAAGCTGGCGCAGGAGCGCTGCCAGGGGTTGGACGTGGAGATCCTGCTGCAGGATTACCGCGATTTGAACCGCCAGTTTGACCGCATTGTTTCCGTCGGCATGTTTGAACATGTCGGGCCGAAAAACTACGACACCTATTTCAGCGTCGCCGAGCGCAATCTGAAGCCTGACGGTCTGTTCCTGCTGCACACCATTGGCGCCAACCAAACCAATCCCCATGTCGATGCCTGGATTGATAAATACATCTTCCCCAACGGCTGTCTGCCCTCGGTGCGCCACATCGCCGAAGCCAGCGAAAAGCGTTTTGTGATGGAGGATTGGCACAATATCGGCGCCGATTACGATCGCACGCTGATGGCCTGGTATGAGAATTTCAAACGGGCGTGGCCGGCGTTGTCAGAGAATTACTCTGAACGCTTCGAGCGGATGTTCACTTATTACCTGAATGCCTGCGCCGGCGCGTTCCGTTCGCGCGATATTCAGCTGTGGCAAGTGTTGTTCAGCCCGAAAGGCGTGGAGGGCGGGGTGCGGGTTTATCGCTGATATCCCCGTCATATTTCGAGCTGCATCTGTGTTGGCTGTCTTCACTCACCCCGGTCACATAGTAATCTATGCTCCCGGGGATTCATTCAGTTGCCGCCTTGACGCAACCCGAACTATTTAGGGGATATCGCCGAGAATAGCGGAATTATGGCGGGTATTAATACAGTAATGAATATAACTGACGACGGTACTTAGCCGCCAATGCGTCACCGGTGCCCAGTGCGGCCAGAATATCCATCAGCGTCTTGCGCGCGCTGCCGTTGGCGGCGGCCAGATCTTTCTTCAAATGCCCCATCAGCAGTTCCAGCGCTTCTTCGTTGCGCCCAACCTGATGCAGTTGCAGCGCCAGTTGCACGGCCAGCTCGACGTTCTCCGGCTGTTGTTGCACCTGTTGCTGCAACAACTGGATTTCCGGCGTGTCGGCCGCCTGCTTCAGCAACTCAATTTGCGCTACCAGGCCCTGATAACGGGTATCGCGATCCTGCAACGGGATAGTCGCCAGCACCGTTTCGGCCTCTTCAGTGCGGTTCAGCGCGATCTGGGTTTCTGCCAGCGTCAGGCCGATATCGCTGCGTTGCTGGCTGGCTTGCCAGGCGTCTTTCAACAGCGGCAGCGCTTCAGCCGCGTTGCCTTCGGCCAGCAGATCGGTTGCCTGCGCAAGTTTCAGATCTTCTGCCTTCGGCAGGAAACGCTGCAGGAATTCGCGGATGACGTCTTCCGGCTGCGGGCCCTGGAAGCCGTCGACCGGTTGGCCGTCTTTGAACAGGTAAACCGTAGGGAGGGAGCGCAGCCCGAACTGGGCGGCGATCGCTTGTTCTACGTCGCAGTCCACTTTGGCCAACACGAACTGACCGACATATTCCGCCGCCAGCTTATCCAGGATTGGGGTGAGTTGCAGACAGTGTTGGCTGCGATCTGACCAGAAGTAGAACAGCACCGGCAGGGACATCGATTGTTCCAGCGTTTGGTGCAGGTTTGTTTCGTTAATATCAACAACAGCTTGAGCTAGCATGTGATTCTCTCTCTGATCTTGCGGAGCCATTGGCTCTTAGATGGGGGCGGGGCGGCATTCTTCAACCCCGGCACCCAAATTAACCGTTGCTGCGCAGCAGCCAGTCCAGGCAGCGGCCGGGCAGGATGCGGCGCAATACGCTCAGCGCGTGCGCCAGCAGGGTCACCGGATAGCGCAGCCTGGCGCGCGGGTTTTCCAGCGCGTGGCGCAGCTTGGGCAAAATGGCCTCCGGCGGCAGCGTCAAGCGTTTGGCGATACCGGGGTTATGCACCGGATTATCGCTCTGCGCCTGGTTCACGTTCTGGGTAAAGTGGGTCGAAATCGGGCCGGGTTCAATCAGGCTGACCTGAATGCCGGTGCCGTGCAGCTCCATGCGCAGCGCGTCGGACCAGGCTTCCAGCGCAAACTTGCTGGCGGCATAGGCGCCGCGTCCGGCGCTGGAGACCAGCCCCATAACCGAACTGGTTTGAATAATGCGCCCTTCGCCGTGCGGCAGCATCGCCGGCAACAGCAACTGGGTCAACTGGTGGGTGCCAAACAGGTTGGTGGAGAATTGCCGCTCCAGCTGTTGACGGGAAATGCTGCTCAGCGGGCCGTACACACCGAAGCCGCCGTTGTTGAACAGGCCATACAGCCGGCCGCCGGTCAGTGCGATCACCTGCGCCGCGGCGCGTTCGACGCTGTCGCTGTCGTCCAGATCCAGCTCAATGCCTTCCAGGCCCAGTTGACGCATGTTCTCCACGTCCTGCGGCTTGCGACAGGCGGCCAGCACCCGGTAGCCGCGATTACGCAGATCTTGCGCTGCAATCAGTCCTATCCCGCTGGAACAGCCGGTTATCAATACCGCTTTTTGCATAACTTTACCTAGTGTACAACCCTATTTAGTTAGACTCATGTTTTACTAGAGGTTCCAGGCGTTCCGCCATCCAGGTGGCGATAAACGGTTGGGCGTCCTTATTGGGGTGCAATCCGTCATCCTGCATCCATTCCGCTTTGATCACCACCTGTTCCATATAGAACGGCAGCAGCGGAATGTTGAACTGCCTGGCAAGCTGCGGGTAAATCGCGCTGAAAGCCTCGGTATAGCGGCGGCCATAGTTGGGCGGAATGTGGATTTGCATCAGCAGCGGCTGCGCACCGGCTTGCTGCACCAGAGTAATGATCTGGCTGAGATCGCGTTGCACGTCCTGCGCCGGGAAACCGCGCAGGCCGTCGTTGGCGCCCAGTTCGATCAGCACCCAGCGCGGTTGGTGTTGTTTCAGCAGGGCGGGTAAGCGCGCCAGCCCTTGTGCGGCGGTGTCGCCGCTGATGCTGGCGTTCACCAACTGCGGATCGCCCGGTTTTTTCTGCCATTGGTCGGCCAGCAGCGTCGGCCAGGCCTGCGCCACCGGCAAGCGGTAACCGGCGCTTAAACTGTCGCCTAAAATCAATAAGGTATCGGCGGCGACAGCGCGTAAACTGAATAATCCCAACAGCAAAAGGAAGGGAAGATGCCAGCGGAAAACGTTCTTGAAGTTCATCATCTTAGTAAACACGTTGGTCAGGGTGAGCATCAGCTCTCCATCCTTACCGGAGTCGAGCTGGTTGTCAAACCCGCACAGACAATTGCCCTGATTGGCGAATCCGGCTCGGGCAAGTCGACGCTGCTGGGGATCCTCGCCGGGTTGGACGACGGCAGTGAAGGGGACGTGCATTTGTTGGGTGAATCGCTGACCGCGCTGGACGAAGAAGGGCGCGCGGCCCTGCGCGCCAAAAACGTCGGTTTTGTATTTCAGTCATTCATGCTGGTGCCGACGCTCAACGCGCTGGAGAACGTGCAACTGCCGGCGCTGCTGCGCGGCGAGAGCGACAGGCAGAGCCGCGAGCAGGCGGTTCAGTTGCTGGAGCAGTTGGGGCTGGGCAAAAGGCTCGATCACCTGCCGGCGCAACTTTCCGGCGGTGAGCAGCAGCGGGTTGCGTTGGCGCGCGCATTCAGCGGCCGGCCGCGGGTGCTGTTTGCCGATGAGCCGACCGGCAACCTCGATCGCCAGACCGGCGAACGCATCGCCGATTTGCTGTTCTCCCTCAACCGCGATTTCTCCACCACCCTGATCCTGGTCACCCATGACGAAACCCTGGCGGCGCGCTGCCAGCGGCGGTTGCGCCTGCGTGAAGGCAAGCTGTGGGAGGAAGCATGATCTGGCGTTGGTTTTGGCGGGAATGGCGTTCGCCGTCACTGCTGATCGTTTGGCTGGCGCTGACGCTGTCGATGGCCTGCGTGCTGGCGCTGGGCAGCATCAGCGATCGCATGGACAAGGGGCTGAGCCAGCAAAGCCGTGATTTTATCGCCGGTGACCGGGTGCTGCGCAGCGCGCGGCCAGTACCGGAAGGCTGGCTGCTGGATGCGCAACAAGAAGGGCTGAAAGTGAGCCGCCAGCTGTCGTTCACCACCATGACCTACGCCGGTGACCGGCCGCAGCTGGCGGACGTGAAAGCCACCGATCTGGCCTATCCGCTGTACGGCAAGCTGGAAACGCGCCCGGCCAACGTCAAGCTTGAACCGGGCAGCGTGCTGGTGGCGCCGCGTTTGCTGGCGTTGCTGAATGTGAAAGTGGGGGACTCGCTGGACGTGGGCGACACCCGCCTGCGCATTGCCGGTGAAATCCTTCAGGAGCCGGACTCCGGCTTCAATCCGTTCCAGACTGCGCCTCGCATCATGATCAACCTTGCGGATGTGGATAAAACCGGGGCGGTGCAACCGGGGAGCCGCCTGAGCTACCGCTATATGTTCGCCGGTTCGCCGGAGGACATTCAGCGTTACGAAACGCGCCTGACGCCGCAGCTCCAGCCCGACCAGCGTTGGTTTGGGTTGCAGGAGTCCGGCAGCGCGCTGGGCAAATCGCTGCAACGATCGCAACAGTTCCTGCTGCTGTCGGCGCTGCTGACTCTGCTGCTGTCGATCGCCGCCGTGGCGGTGGCCATGAGCCACTATTGCCGCAGCCGTTATGATCTGATCGCGGTGCTGAAAACGCTGGGTGCCGGCCGCAGCGCCTTGCGCAAGTTGATTGTCGGCCAGTGGCTGGCGGTCATTTCGCTGGCGGCAGCGTGCGGCGGCATTATCGGCCTGGGGTTTGAAGCGGTGCTGATTCGGCTGCTGGCGCCGGTGCTGCCGGCGGAACTGCCGGCCGCCGGGGCCTGGCCGTGGTTGTGGGCGATCGGCGCGTTGCTGATGATTTCGCTGCTGGTGGGGCTGCGGCCGTACCGGCAACTGTTGGCGACCCAACCGCTGCGAGTATTGCGCCGCGACGTGGTGGCCAACGTTTGGCCGCTGCGCTATTTCCTGCCGGTAACGGCGGTGATTGTGGTGGCGCTGCTGACGGCCTTGATGGGAGCCAGCACGCTGCTGTGGTCGATCCTCGCCGGTATTCTGGTGTTGGCGCTGTTGTTGGGGGCTATCGGCTGGGGCAGCCTGCTGCTGTTGCGCCGCATTACGCTGAAGAATCTGGCGCTGCGGCTGGCGGTCAATCGCCTGCTGCATCAGCCCTGGGTAACGGTCAGCCAACTGGCGGCGTTTTCGCTGTCGTTTATGCTGCTGGCGTTGTTGCTGGTGCTGCGTGGCGATCTGCTCGACCGCTGGCAACAGCAACTGCCGCCGGACAGCCCGAACTACTTCTTGCTGAACCTGACCGAAGCGCAGGTGCCGCAGGTGAAAACCTTCCTGCAACAGCATCAGGTCAAGCCGGAAACGTATTACCCGATTGTACGCGTGCGCCTAACCGAGATTAATCAGCAGGTGGCGACCGAGCGGGTGCATGAGGACGATCCGGGCGGTGAGGCAGTTAACCGCGAGCTGAACCTGACCTGGCTGGCGGATCTGCCGGCGCACAATCCGCTACTGGCGGGCAGTTGGCCGCCGAAGGCCGGTGAGGTGTCGATGGATCAGGGCATTGCCGGGCGGCTCAAGGTTAAGCTGGGCGACACGCTGACCTTCAGCGGCGATACCCAGTCGTTCAGCGCCAGGGTCACCAGCCTGCGGCAGGTGGACTGGGAAAGCCTGAAGCCGAACTTTTACTTCATCTTCCCGCCGGGTGCGCTGGACGGTCAACCGCAGACCTGGCTTACCAGCTTCCGCTATGACGGGGACGGCCAGATGCTGACCCAGCTCAACCGGCAATTCCCGACGCTAAGCCTGCTGGACATCGGGTCAATCCTCAAACAGGTCGGCGGGGTGCTGCAACAGGTCAGCCGCGCGCTGGAGGTGATGGTGGTGCTGGTGGTGCTCTGCGGTGGCTTGTTGCTGATGGCGCAGGTGCAGGTGGGCATGCGGCAACGGCGCCAGGAACTGGTGGTGTACCGTACTCTGGGTGCCGGCAAGCGCTTGTTGCGCAGCACGCTGTGGTGCGAGTTTGCGCTGCTTGGGCTGGTGGCGGGCATCGCGGCGGCGGTGGGGGCGGAAGCGGCGCTATGGTTGCTGCAAAGCCAGGTATTCGACTTCCCGTGGGCGCCCACGCCGGTGCTGTGGTGGGCGTTGCCGTTGCTCAGTGCGTTGCTGTTGTCGCTGTGTGGCGGCTGGCTGGGCGTACGGCTGTTGCGCGGCCAGGCATTGTTCCGCAGTTACGACGGTTAAACCGCTGCATAGTCGGCCCGGCCCCCTGTTATCGGGAGCCGGGCCGAAATCTTTTGTATTGAAACCCCACTGATTCCCCTTCATGACCGCCTGCCAGGAAAGTGTTTTTTCCTTCCATCTTGATCCTTCGTTGAGTATGTCACTTCAGTGAAATCGATTACAAATAAATGGCTGCCATTCAAGGTTGATATTGAGGTCTGACAAGCGGTGTTTTTTATCTTGAGAGTGCCGGCAAACGCTACGAAGTTATTTGTAAATATAATCAATATGATATGTTTGATTTTTTATGCCGATAAGTAAGTTTACGAAAATGGAAATAATGTAACCGTTTCCACTAATGTGATCTCACTCACTTACCGCCTGCGGATTGCCTCCTATCATGACGGCTAACTGATTCAACGTTATCTATTGGAGGCTGTATGAGTGTTGCCGTCAAAATTGCGTCGGCTGAGAAAAGCCAGACGAATGCCGGTATGACTTTTTTCGTCTGTTTTCTGGCTGCGTTAGCCGGGCTGCTGTTTGGTCTGGATATCGGCGTGATTGCGGGCGCTTTGCCGTTTATTGCCGACTCTTTTCACATCACCAGCTCCCAGCAGGAGTGGGTGGTCAGCTCGATGATGTTCGGTGCGGCGGTCGGCGCCGTGGGCAGCGGTTGGATGAATTTCCGCATCGGGCGCAAATACAGCCTGATGATCGGCGCGATCCTGTTCGTGGCGGGGTCGTTGTGTTCCGCAGCGGCGCCCAATGTGGACATATTGATACTTTCGCGCATTCTGCTGGGGCTGGCGGTGGGCATCGCTTCCTATACCGCGCCGATTTACCTGTCTGAAATCGCGCCGGAGAAAATTCGCGGCAGCATGATCTCGATGTATCAATTGATGATCACCATCGGGATTTTGGCCGCCTACCTGTCTGATACCGCGTTCAGCTACACCGGCGCCTGGCGCTGGATGCTGGGGGTTATCACCATTCCGGCCGGCTTGCTGCTGGTTGGCGTGTTCTTCCTGCCGGACAGCCCGCGCTGGCTGGCCTCGCGCAATCGCCATGAACAGGCGCGTCAGGTGCTGGAAAAGCTGCGCGACAGCAGCGCCCAGGCGCAGCATGAACTGAACGAAATCCGTGAAAGCCTCAAGCTGAAGCAGAGTGGCTGGGCGCTGTTCAAGGATAATAAAAATTTCCGCCGCGCCGTTTTCCTCGGCATTCTGTTGCAGGTTATGCAGCAGTTTACCGGCATGAACGTCACCATGTATTACGCGCCGAAGATTTTCGGCCTGGCGGGTTTTGCCAGTACCGAACAGCAGATGTGGGGTACGGTGATTGTCGGGCTGGTTAACGTGCTGGCCACCTTTATCGCCATTGGGCTGGTGGATCGCTGGGGCCGCAAACCGACGCTGATCCTCGGTTTTATCGTGATGGCCGTGGGCATGGGCGCATTGGGAACAATGATGGGTATCGGCATGAGTACGCCGGCGACGCAATATTTCGCCGTCATCATGTTGTTGATGTTTATTGTCGGTTTCGCCATGAGCGCCGGCCCGTTGATTTGGGTGCTGTGTTCGGAGATCCAGCCGCTTAAGGGCCGTGATTTTGGCATCACCTGTTCCACCGCCACCAACTGGATCGCCAATATGATCGTCGGTGCGACTTTCCTGACTATGCTCAATTCGCTGGGCAGCGCCTATACCTTTTGGGTCTACGCGGCGCTCAACGTAGTGTTTATCTTTATTACGCTGGCGTTGATCCCAGAGACCAAAAATATCTCTCTGGAACATATCGAACGCAATCTGATGGCCGGCAAGCCATTACGCAACATAGGTACGCGCTAGTCGGCTGGCTGCGCGCATGAAACAGGCATATGCATCGGGTGTTAGCGCCCGATGCTGATGAAAGGGGAGCATGATGGCGATTTTAGTGACCGGCGGCGCCGGATACATAGGTTCACATACGGTACTGGCGCTGTTGGAGCGCGGTGAAGAGGTGGTGGTGTTGGATAATTTGATCAACGCCTCCGAAGAGTCCTTACGCCGTGCGGAGCAACTGGCCGGTAAAGCGGCGGTGTTCTGCCAGGGGGATGTGCGGGACGCGGCGTGCCTGAGCCGGATCTTCGGCGAGCACAAGATCGCTTCGGTGATCCATTTCGCCGGCCTGAAAGCGGTGGGAGAATCCACCCGCAAACCGCTGGAATACTACCAGAACAACGTAGCGGGCACGCTGGTATTGCTGGAAGCTATGCGCGACGCCGGGGTTCATCAGTTTATCTTCAGTTCTTCGGCGACGGTGTACGGCGAAGATGCGCCGGTGCCTTACCGGGAAGACATGCCGATCGGCGGCACGACCAGCCCTTACGGCACCTCCAAGTGGATGGTGGAGCAGATCCTGCAGGATTTCGCCAAGGCTGAACCGGCCTTTTCCATTGTCTCTCTGCGCTACTTCAACCCGGTGGGCGCCCATGAGTCTGGATTGATGGGGGAAGACCCCAGCGGGATCCCGAATAATCTGCTGCCTTATATTGCTCAGGTGGCCGTCGGCAAGCGGGATCACCTGAGCGTGTTCGGCGGGGACTATCCCACCAAAGACGGAACCGGCGTGCGCGATTACATTCACGTGATGGATCTGGCGCAGGGCCACCTGGCAGCGATGGATCACCTAAAGCAGATCGCCGGTTCTAAAGCTTATAACCTGGGGTCCGGGGTAGGGCATTCGGTGCTGGAGATGGTGCATGCGTTTGAGAAAGCCGCCGGCGTTGCCGTGCCTTATCAGATTTTACCGCGCCGTGCCGGGGATTTGCCCGCGTTCTGGGCCGATGTCAGTTTGGCTAAACGGGAACTGGGCTGGGAAGTGCAGCGCGGGCTCGATGCGATGATGCGCGATACCTGGAACTGGCAAAGCAAAAATCCGCAGGGCTATACCCGGTAGTGTTTTATCGGCCATAAAAAGGGTTCCGCGTGCTGAACTGACCCCTGCAGACTGCTGACAAAGCTCGTTATTAGGGAGAGCGTGCCGAAGGGGTCGTAACGGCCTTGGCCGTCGGAGCGCCCCTCGGTGCGCTAGGCCCGGGTATCTCGGGTTCAAAGACAACTTTGTCATCAAACTCAAGGGTTCAGCCTGGCTGAACCCTTTGATTTTGTTGCGGAGTAAACCTTAAGCCAGCTTCTGTTGCGCCCAGGCCAGGCCGCTCTGGTATTCGGCCGGCAACAGCGGTGCCAGTGCCTGCAACGCCTGTTGCAGCACGGTGGCGCTAGGATCGTTCAGGTTGAGGTGGCCGACCTTGCGGCCTTCGCGCACTTCTTTCTCATACCAATGCAAATGCACCAACGGCAGCGCCAGCCACTGTTGATTCACGGCGGTGCCGATCAGATTGACCATCACCGACGGCGTGCTGACCACCGGTTTCGGCAGCGGCAGGGCGAGAATGGCGCGCAGGTGCAGTTCGAACTGGCTGATGGAGGCGCCGTTTTGCGTCCAGTGGCCGCTGTTGTGTACCCGTGGTGCCAGCTCGTTAATCAGCAGGCTGTCGCCAACGATAAAGCACTCCATCGCCATCACGCCGACGTAGTTCAGCTCGTCGAGGATCGCCGCCAGCATCTGTTCAGCCTGCCGTTGCAGAGCGGGGTCAGGCTGCGGCAGCGCCACGCTGGTGCGCAGAATGCCTTCTTCATGCAGGTTATGGGTCAGCGGATAGAACACCGACTTACCGTCGTGCCCGCGCGCGCCGACCAGCGAAACCTCGCCGGAGAAGTTAATCCCCTGCTCGACGATGCACTCGCCGTAGGCATCCGCCGGCAGTTCCGCTTCCTGGCCCGGGCGCAAGCGCCATTGACCGCGGCCGTCGTAACCGCCAACGCGACGTTTGACGATCGCCAGTTCACCGAGAGTGGCGAACACCTGCGGCCACTCGGCGGCATCGGCCAGCAATTGCCACGGCGCGGTGGCCAGGCCGAGCTGATCGAGCAGCTGTTTTTGCGTCAGGCGGTCCGCCAGACGGGGGAAAATATCGCGATTGACGAAGCTGTTGTGGGTCGCCAGTTCACGCGTCAGCGCGGTTTCCGGCCAGCGTTCGATTTCTGCGGTGATCACGCTGTTTTGATAGGGCACTGCTTCCGGTTCGGCGTCGATGCCGACCGGGTAAACGGCGATGCCCAGCGGTTCGCCGGCCTGGCGCAGCATGCGCCCCAGTTGGCCGTTGCCCAGTACGCAAACCGGCTTCATGCTTCCTCCCGCGGATCCGGGTTGTTCAGCACCTCTTCGGTCTGTGCCTGGCGCCAGTCGGCCAGACGTTGCGCCAGCGCGGTGTCGTGCAGCGCCAGAATTTGCGCCGCCAGCAGAGCGGCGTTGGCCGCACCGGCTTTGCCGATCGCCAGGGTGCCGACCGGAATGCCGCGCGGCATTTGTACGATAGAATACAGGCTGTCTACACCGCTCAGCGCGGCGCTTTGAACCGGAACACCCAGCACCGGAACCAGCGTTTTCGCCGCCAGCATGCCCGGCAGGTGCGCAGCACCGCCCGCACCGGCAATGATCACGTCAAAGCCGTTGGCGCCGGCCTGTTCGGCGAAACTGAACAGCTTGTCTGGCGTGCGATGAGCGGAAACGACTTCGACATGGAACGGGACATCGAGTTGGGTCAGGATCTCGGCCGCGAACTGCATGGTGGCCCAGTCACTTTTCGATCCCATTACAATTGCGATTTTAACCCCAGCGTTAGTGGCTGAAGCGGCGTTGGCTCCCATGGGTGTAAGGCTCCTGTAAGTGTACAAACGACGGCCGGTTGCCTGCGGCGGGAGGCCGAATGAGGGCGCAGATCATACCATGAGCGCACGGCGAGGAAAACGGTTGCGTCGCCGGTTTTCACCGTCGAAAACGCGAATTTTTTCACTCGCGTGGCAAGTCAGGGGGTTAGAAAGGGAATTGGATCAGTTCGACGGCGTCGGCGCTGACTTTGATCATCGAACCTTCAGCGTGCCAGGCGCCCAGCACCACGCGGTGGGCCTTGCCGTTGCTCAGTTCCAGCTCATGCACCGCCGGGCGGTGGGTGTGGCCGTGGATCATCCAGTGTACGTTATGGCTCAGCATCGCCTGCTCAACCGCCTGCGGGTTGACGTCCATAATGGCTTGCGATTTGCCCTGATTGCTCTGCCGGCTGCGAGCGCGCATCTTGGCGGCGATCTTCAGGCGCCAGCGCAGTGGCATGGCCAAAAACAGCTTCTGGATTAACGGATTATGTACCTTGCGGCGGAACTGCTGATAAGCCTGATCGTCGGTACACAGCGTGTCGCCGTGCAGGATCAGGATTTTGCGACCGTACAGCTCCAGCACTTTCTCTTCCGGCAGCAGATGCATGCCGCTGGCGCGGGCAAAGCGCTTGCCGAGCAGGAAATCGCGGTTGCCGTGGATAAAGTAGCAGGGCACGCCGGCTTGCTGCAGCGTCTTCAGCGCAGCGGCAATCTCCGCGTGCAGCGGTTCGGGATCGTCATCGCCGATCCAGGCTTCGAACAGATCGCCAAGAATGTACAGGGCTTCGGCGTGAATCGCATCGTGCCGCAAAAAACGCAGAAAACCGGCAGTGATTGCCGGTTCCTGTGCGCATAAGTGCAGATCCGCGATGAACAGCGTATTCATGCAGCCGCGATTACTCGCTGACGGTAACGCTGGTGACGATCACGTCTTCTACCGGAACGTCCTGGTGCATGCCGCTGCGGCCAGTTTTCACGGCTTTGATTTTATTGACCACGTCCATGCCTTCAACCACTTCGGCAAATACGCAGTAACCCCAGCCTTGCGCGTTCTCGGCACGGAAATTCAGGAAGTCGTTGTCAGCCACGTTGATGAAGAACTGAGCGGTAGCGGAGTGCGGATCGTTGGTACGCGCCATCGCCAGGGTGCCCACGGTGTTTTTCAGACCGTTGTTGGCTTCGTTCTTGATGGTCGCTTTGGTGTCTTTCTGGTTCATGCCAGGCTCAAAACCGCCGCCCTGAATCATGAAACCGTTGATAACACGGTGGAAGATAGTGTTGTCGTAGAAACCTGCACGGCAGTAGCTCAGGAAGTTTTCAACGGTAACCGGCGCTTTGTCAGCAAAGGTGTTGATAACGATGTCGCCGTGATTAGTGTGGAAAGTAACCATAGTTTTAGTCCTAACAAGATGAAGTGAGACGTCACGTAGAGCGAGTGAACATTCAGACCGACCTTATAACATATCTCTATTAACGAGTCAGCAGCGGCTAAACCGCGCAGGCTCTGTGGTAAATCGGGTGTTGTTATATTATAACAATGGCGGCGGCGTTGATTGATACCCTGCGGCTTGCAAGATGACGGACATATCACCGATTTGCGCAACCCGGCGCAGCAAAGCGCGGGCTTAACCTTGCATTAGATCAGGCTTCGGGTTTCAATACACCTGCTAGGTGTATAGCCTAACTCCCTTTTTTGTTATCACGCACACCACGGAATGTCTCGATGCTAAAGATTTTTAATACCCTGAGTCGTCAAAAAGAGGAATTCAAACCCATTCATGCCGGTAAAGTGGGCATGTACGTGTGCGGGGTAACCATCTATGACCTGTGTCATATCGGCCACGGGCGTACCTTTGTCGCTTTCGACGTAGTAGCGCGTTACCTGCGTTATCTCGGCTATTCGCTGAACTATGTGCGCAATGTGACCGACGTTGACGACAAAATTATCCGCCGCGCGACAGAAAACGGCGAAAGCTGCGATCAACTGACCGCACGCATGCTGGCGGAGATGCACGCGGACTTCGATTCGCTGCTGATCGAACGCCCGGATCAAGAGCCGCGCGCCACCCAGCATATCGCCGAGATCATCGAGATCACCCAACGCCTGATCGATCGCGATCACGCCTATGTCGCCAGCAATGGCGACGTGATGTTCTCGATTGATAGCGATCCGCAATACGGCCTGCTGTCACGCCAGGATCTGGATCAGTTGCAGGCCGGCGCGCGCGTTGAGATTGACGACGTGAAGCGCAACCCGATGGACTTCGTGCTGTGGAAAATGTCCAAACCGGGCGAACCTAGCTGGCAATCGCCGTGGGGCGCGGGCCGCCCAGGCTGGCACATTGAATGTTCCGCCATGAACTGCAAGCAGCTCGGCACCCATTTCGACATCCACGGCGGCGGTTCGGATCTGATGTTCCCGCATCACGAGAACGAGATTGCCCAGTCCAGCTGCGCCCACGACGGCCCGTACGTCAACTACTGGATGCACTCCGGCATGGTGATGATCGACCGCGAGAAGATGTCGAAATCGCTGGATAACTTCTTCACTATCCGCGACGTGCTCGGCCATTACGATGCCGAGACGGTGCGTTACTTCCTGATGTCCGGCCACTATCGCAGCCAGCTGAACTACAGCGAAGAGAACCTCAAGCAGGCGCGCACCGCGCTGGAGCGTTTGTACACCGCACTGCGCGGCACCGACGCCAATGCGCAACCGGCCGGTGGCGAAGCCTTCGAAGCCCGCTTCCGCGAAGCGATGGACGACGATTTCAACACCCCGGAAGCCTACTCGGCGCTGTTCGATCTGGCGCGTGAGGTTAACCGCCTGAAAGGCGAGGACATGGCGGCGGCCAACGGGCTGGCGGCGGAACTGCGCAAGCTGGCGAAGGTGCTGGGCCTGCTGCAACAGGAGCCGGAACAGTTCCTGCAAAGCGGCGCACAGGCTGACGACGGTGAAGTGGCGGAGATCGAGGCGTTAATCAAACAGCGTAACGACGCGCGCAAAGCCAAAGACTGGGCGCTGGCGGATGCCGCTCGCGATCGCTTGAACGAGATGAGTATCGTGCTGGAAGACGGCCCGCAGGGGACCACCTGGCGCCGTAAGTAACAGGCGCAGCCGCAAACAAAAAAGGCGCTGATTATCAGCGCCTTTTTCTATGGAGCGGGGCTCACGGCTTAACTACAACCTGGCCGCCGTTAAACTCCACCACCTGATCGGCGACGATTTTGCAGCGTTTGCGCGTTTCGACTTTGCCGTTCACTTTCACCAACCCTTCGGCGATGACTTCTTTGGCGGCGCCGCCGCTTTCACACCAGCCCTGGAACTTGAGCAGGTCGCACAGTTCGACGTGCGGGTGACTATCCAGATTAAAAGTTTCCATACTGCCTTACTTATTTAGGTTGAACGTCGTGATATTCCTCGCAGGCCTGCAAGGTATTTTGGATCAGTGTAGCAACGGTCATCGGGCCAACGCCACCCGGAACCGGGGTAATGTAGGCTGCACGCTCACTGGCGGCATCGAAATCCACGTCACCGACCACTTTACCACTTTCCAGACGGTTAATGCCGACATCGACCACGATCGCGCCCGGTTTGATCCAATCGCCCGGAATAAAGCCCGGTTTACCGACCGCCACCACCAGCAGATCGGCGTTTTCAATGTGGTGACGCAGATTCTTGGTGAAGCGGTGGGTCACGGTGGTGGTGCAACCGGCCAGCAGCAACTCCATGCTCATCGGGCGGCCAACGATGTTGGATGCGCCAACCACCACGGCATTCAGGCCGTAGGTGTCGATGTTATAACGCTCGAGCAGGGTGACGATGCCGCGCGGGGTGCAGGGGCGCAGCTTCGGCGCGCGCTGGCACAGGCGACCGACGTTGTACGGGTGGAAACCGTCGACGTCTTTATCCGGATGGATACGTTCCAGCACTTTGACGTTATCGATGCCGGCCGGCAGCGGCAACTGCACCAGAATGCCGTCGATTTCGCCGTCGGCGTTCAGTTTGTCGATCAGTGCCAGCAGCTCGGCCTCACTGGTGGTGGCAGGCAGATCGTAAGAGCGGGAAAGGAAGCCCACTTCATCACAGGCGCGGCGCTTACTGGCGACGTAAATCTGTGACGCCGGGTTCTCGCCCACCAGCACGACCGCCAGGCCCGGGGCGCGTTTGCCGGCCGCCAGACGTTGTTTAACTTGCTCAGCCACTTCGTTTCTAACCTGCTGCGCAATCGTTTTACCATCAATAATCTTTGCTGCCATCAGTGAGGAAATCCATCAATTAAGAAAAGCGGGGGATGGCGCTATTTTGTCAGAAGCTGAGCGCGCTGTCAGGCGTTGAATCGCGATCGCCGGCGTTTGCCGGTGGGGATTTACGTTTTTTTTATGCCAACGGAATGATCCTCTACGCCTTTTTTACCGGCTGCTGCGTAAGCTGGCATTATTCATACTGCGGTACGGGAGTAAAAATCATGATGGTCATCGCCCGGTTGCACTCATTGCACCACCCGATTGATAGCCAACCGAAACACGTCGGTGAAACGGTGTTCGACTCTTCTTTGCACCCGGCGGATGTGGCGCAGCTGATTGCGTTGCACCAACTCGCCGTACACAAGGCGCAGCCTTCATGGAGAGCGCGGCTGAACGCGTTGTACCGGGGGCTGAGAGCATGAGAAAACTCGTGGGCATAGGTTTTATGCTGCTGGCGTGGATGCCGTTGGGCCACGCCTCGTTAAATGCTGCACCTGCCAGCGCCGCGCTCAGCCAACAGCTAACGGCGGCCTGCAACCTGCTGACGGCGCAACACGCGGACTGGGGGAATATCAACGCGGTGGTGCGTTCGGCACGCGTTTGCCTGCAACGCCCGGCAGGGCAAGAGCAATCAGAACGCCTTCCCACCACCGCCGATCGCGGCCTGGCCCAGCGCAGCAGCAGCCTGCTGCCGGATCTCACCCAAGATAAATGAAGGCGTTGGCCCAATGGGCGGAACGGGGGATGGGTGAAAAATCGCCATAAAGCACGGCTGCCGCCGTAACGTCATGAAAAGGCATTGACTCAGTGACCTCTGACCGTATAATCCCAACCCGCAACCCCCGGTTGCCGCATCCCAATGCGCCCTTAGCTCAGTTGGATAGAGCAACGGCCTTCTAAGCCGTAGGTCACAGGTTCGAGCCCTGTAGGGCGTACCATTAAATTTCAATGACTTACCTCTGCTCTCCAACAACTACATTTTCCAAAAGTGCCAGATTAGTGACATTGCTCGCCAAGACTTCGTCAATTTTTCTCGCATGTTCGGTTAAATGGGAAGGGGAAAGGTGAGCGTAACGCTGAACCATCTCTATGCTCTCCCAACCTCCCATTTCTTGCAGTGCTGACAGTGGTACTCCCGCCTGAACCAACCAGCTTGCCCAGGTATGTCTCAGATCGTGAAATCGGAAATCAGTAATGCCAGCGCGACGCTTTCCTGTATTCCAGGCTGAGTTATCGTCAACACGCATTTTCCTGACGGCTGGTGTCACTCCGCCACCAGGCCGCTTGCGTGCAGTTGTATGCACAAAAACAAATCTCGAATGCTTGCCAATCTGATCCCTTAGTGTTTTGCATGCAGTGTCATTAAGGGCAACACCAATGGCTTTACCCGCCTTAGCGTTTTCTGGGTGAATCCAGGCTACCTTTCTTTGCATGTCAACCTGTGACCATTCAAGATCTATAATGTTAGAGCGGCGAAGCCCTGTAGCCAGTGCAAACACAACAACAGGGAGGAATTGCTCAGGCATACACCTGAGCAGCGTGGTTGCTTCTTCCTTTGTAAGCCACCTAACTCGCTTGCTAATAGGTTTTCTGACTTTAATCACTGGTGATTTGCGTAGCCATTTCCATTCATCGGCGGCGATTTTCATTAACCCACGCATGAATGATAGATGCTGGCTGCGTGTGGCAGCCGATACAGGCTTGGGTTCATAAACAGGGACTGGCTTCCCTCTCCTTTCCGCCGCTGCTTTTCTCAGCTCCCAACGCTGCCTATGTTTCCTGTTTGGCATCTTGGCAACTGCCGTCATAATCCTATCTTCCGTGATCGACGAGAGATTTTTTCCAGAGAAATGCTGTAGGAAAAACTCTATTTTCGTGCGGTCATCGTCCAGTGATCTCTTTTCCTCTTTCTCAGTTAGCGGAAAGGTTGAACAGCTGCAAAGCGACAACAGCTTGCAGGCTACCACCATTGCTACCCAGTCGTTTCAGTTTCAGCGAGCCAATGCTATCAGCACTGCTGCAAGCCAGTACGGCATAAACACCGACGCGGACACTCAGGGGAAAGAAATTGAATACCGGACGATCCTCAAGAATCAACCGACGTGTGATCTGGCTGTTCCCGCTGCTATTGCTGGTGGGCTGCTCGACTACACGCACCGTATACGTTCCGGCGCAATGTCAGCCGATACCGGCAACGCTGACGCAACCGGTGCTGGCCCCACTGCCTCCGGCACGCTGACCTATTGCCAAGCGGTGCTGTGGATTGACCCGCTGCTTGCGGCCATCGATAAAGCAAACAGCCAGTTGGTGGCAATACGTCAGCTTGAATACGATGGAAATCTTAGGGAAAAATCGCTATCAAAACCGCAACCATTTCCCTAAGTACAATCTGAAAATGATGGTATTGCAGTGCCTGATAGTGCGATTTTTACATCTAACTGATGGCATTTTATTACCTGTAGTAATACACTTCGTAGCATTACGAGTAGGTACAACGTTAGATTCATTTAAGATGCAATGAGCGAATCATTGCATTTTTTGTCAGTAAAACAACAGCAAAGAAGAACGAATGAGCGCTCCAAAGCCAAAATCTAATGAGTGGATTCAGTTGCTTACTCCGTCGCTGCTCGAGGGTAAAAATCTCTTGAGTGAATTTGAGGCCAAGCGAGTGATTGCTGGTTCAAAAAAGCTTCCGGATAGATATCAAGGGCTTGGTATAGAAGGGTTGGTGAAGATTATTTGCGGAGATATTGACGAAGGAGTGGAGCTGTGTGAACGCTCGATACTCCTAGCTCCGCAGGACCAAGTTACATGGGCTAACTATGCATTGGCTTTTGCTAACAAGGGGATTCATAGTAAGCAACTCGAAATTCTCAGACGTGCTGTCGATGCTGTCCGTGAGCCAGAATTGCTCAGCGATGTCATCATAGTCGCGGCTTTCTGGATTGACATGGACCTGTTAAATAAGGTGGTTCCAATGTATATAGCAATGGAAATTCAACCTAGTGAGACGTGTGCAGCAGCAATCTCAACCTTCGACAAGCTCTTATCGTTGGGCGAGCAAGTGAAAGACCTTGAAGAGGTTGCTAAAGCAGTACGGAAAGTTGCCGAAAGGCACAATCTGCCTCCTGTGAGTACACAGGTCGGTGATGATGGTTATGGAATGTTAGCATTCAGTTTCGTTGTAGATACTGATGATGTTGCCTTACTCTCTACTCTTAACGATCAGTTGGTAGAGGAAATGATAGGTAGTGGCCTAGAAACTAGTAATTGTATTGGCTTTTTTGAACCAAAAGGTGAGTAAATGGCCGTAAATTACGATTGTTTTATGGAGCTAGCCAAAGCATCTATGGGCAACACAGGTGAGCAGTGGACTCGTAATGCAGTGAGTCGAGCTTACTATTGCATGTATCACTCTGTTTTGCGGGTGGTTAATGGGCAAGTTCCTTCTCATGATAAAGATGGTAATAAGATTCCAGGCGGCGCCCACGAGCGGTTTTTTAACTACTTATGTGATGGTGATGCGGCGACTGAGCATAAGCTCGACCCGGTCATCCTGAAGAAACTTGGGCTAAAGTTAAAAACTGGTCATTATCATCGGGTTACTGCTGATTATAAGCTTCATCAGAAAGTAAACAAATTAACAGCACAGCAACTTATCAATGAAGCCGAAGAGATCGATAAGTTGGTTTCTGGTTTAAAGAACATAACTGTATAAGAAAACCGCTGAGGCGGTTTTTTTCTTATAATAGGTCTGATTCATATAGCTGGTTTGTATTGCTATATAATCCTCCCCAAAAGAAGTGCCCCATGTCATACAATCTCGGCAATCTACCAAAAGAAGAAATGGATAAAGTAAACGTTGACCTCGCTGCGTCAGGCGTTGCTTACAAAGAGCGCATGGCGCACTACCGCGAGGTGAGCAAAAGGCTTCCCACCGGATCCGCGCCGGTCTATCAGCAAATGGCCGAGGCCAACGGAAAGAAATAAGAACACTCAATCACAACCCGCTACGGCGGGTTTTTTTATGTCAAAACCCGAGGATCAGGCATGGAAACAGACGAGTTAACCGCATCTCAAAAGTTACGAATGGATCTGCTGATGTTATTGAGTTACGACACTGCAGCGACGAAACAGGCCATAGCTTTTGTTAAGGATGATCGGCTGAATTACGAAATGTTTGTGCAGCAGTTCAACCGAGTGACCACCGAAGATGGCGTGGTAGGCCGCACAACTAAAGCGATTCAGGAGTCTGTAGAGGCGCTGGCGATTTTTTCAAACACAGCGGTATAGGCATTGCAGCAGCCATTCAGAGAGTGGCTGATTCAATGTTTAGTCATAGAGCCGTCAGTGGCCTCCCGTTGCTGGCGGCTTTTCATTCTGGAGGATTTTATGGCAAGACCGGATTGGGGGGCACTTCAGAAACAGTTCCTCGCCGACCATGCCAAAACGAACATTTCCCCCAAGGACTGGTGCGAAGCGCGGGACATTAACTACGCTACGGCTCGCCGGTACATCAAGAAGGTATCGTGCCGTAGGCTCACCTGCGGAGATTATGGAGCGTTTTGCTGATCTGCATACCAGTGGACGTACCTCGGTTGCTTGAAGCCGCATTAGAGGCGTATGGAGATATTCCTGAGTGGTTGCTGGCGCACGTCAATGCACTTTCGTTCAGTAGTGATGCTATTTTTGCTGGAATGATCGTTATGCAAGTCTGCTGCGATGATGACATCAGCGCACTGGTGGGGGAGTTGCGGCCCAGCAAAAGAGGAAGGCGGGCTTTTGTTTTCCGCAAAGGCAAGATGCCAGCGAGTGACATTATCGCTATTGGACAGTCTCTGATCACTCACGGCATTATCGGGAAAGCGAAGGTGCGTAAGCTGTAGCGTCATGAGTCGAACACCTACGTGAATGAGTTCAAGGCATTCGAGTACATCAGCGCTGAGCGCAATCACTTCAGCATGCCGCGTGCAGAGGCTGAGCAGCTTACGATGACTGAATTTCAGCAGTTGTTGGTGGCGAAATACCCGGAGCAGAAAGGGTTTGCGCGTGAAGAGTATGACCAGGTCATGGGCGAAGATGAGAAGCGCTGGAAGGCGATGATGGCGAAAGTGTAGCTGAGTTATTTCTTCTCATCAGGAAGAAGGCTGCTTATTTCGTCTAGGCCTGATGCAATATGAGAATATGCTTTCTTTAGCTTCATCAATGCTATGCCAGATTTGTCAGCCCCTGAAATAGCGAAAGAGGATGAAAATTCTGACTGCAAAGCACGCAGCTTTTCTTTGAGTTTTTCGTTTTCTGCTTTTAGCGATTTTATCCTTTCTGGCCCAGTGCTTAGGTCTTCAATAAGAGTTGGCACATATTCTAGAATTACTCCAGATGCCTCTTCAATTTTGATAGACAACTGCAAGCGCATGGCTAGCTCGGCGTTATAGCTCCTGCCGCTATCTGCAGCCTCAGCCTCCAGTTGTTCTCTGAGTTCGTCACTAATCCTCAATGGATATGATGAAGGTCTAGCCATATTGGTGATTCCTTATGATTCATTCTAATGAGTGTATTTTTTTATGGTTGAGTTGACAAATGAATCATATAGAATCATTATTTGTTCGATGACGGTACGGCAACCATTCAAATGGTGAATCAAAATGAATCCACGGAGGGTAAGTGAAATCCCCCCGCACTTAGTACGCATGCCTGCCGACCTGAAAAATTGGTTGAAGGAACAGGCAAAATCGCACGGTAGATCGCTGAATAGTGAAATTGTAAGGGTTCCTACTGAGCGGATGAATCGTTCGGTTGGGCGGATTAAGAATGCGTAGTGTAAACGGCGAAGCCCCAGCTACTTGCGATAGCTGGGGCTTCAGTATCAGTAACCCTTGCGAGAAAACTAACATGAAGATTGTAGCGAATACCGATCTCAATTTCCACGGTGTGATTTTGACGCCGGTAAACGATGCCCTTGACACATGACTAACCGCTTCACAGATTGGTTATGCACTTCAGTACGCTGACGATAAGGCTGTACAGCGTATTTACTCACGGCACGCTGATGAGTTTGCCGACAAAATGACAGGGGTGGTCAATCTGACCACCCCTAGTGGAAAGCAAGCAACCCGTGTTTTTTTGCTGCGCGGAGCGCACTTAATAGCGATGTTTGCCCGCACTTCAATTGCGAAAGAGTTTCGCCGATGGGTGCTGGATATCTTGGATCAGGAAATAGCTCATTCGCCGGAAGAATCACCACTGTATCGCTACTACGTGAAAGCCATCATCAGAGATAACCTGTTTGGTGGCGAAGTGGAGATGTTAGGAAAAGCTGATTCATTCAGAGCGATAGCACGTGGCGACTGATTTAGGGTTTGAACCAACAGGATTTATTAGCCGTCGTCTGGCGACGGAGAAAATTATGCGAAAGCACTGAGAATTTTGCCTCTGACATTGGGCAAATAAAAACCGCCAGTTGCTGCTGGCGGCTTATGTTACTACTGATTGGAGATTTGAATGCAACAATCAACTGCAGTAAATGTAGCAAAGACTATGCATGTTGTCGATCCTGATATGCTTTCAGTGATTGAATGGCGCGGTATACGTGTTGTGACTACTGAGACCCTGGCTAGGGGCTATGGAACTGACGAAGTCAACATACGGAAGAACTTGTCACGCAATAGCGCTCGCTTTGTCGAAGGGGTACATATTTTCACTATTGAAGGTGATGAGTTGAAAGATTTGCGAGTGACTAATAGTCACGCACAAATTTCAAGAATGGTGCGTACCCTGACAATCTGGACTGAGAAGGGGGCCGCCCGGATGTCTAAGATCGTCGACACTGACGAGGCGTGGTCTTTCTTCGAAAAACTGGAGGATTCATACTTTCGTCCTCGTGAGTCTGTAGGTTTGCCATTGACCTATGAACAGGCTCTTGAAGATCTGCTTGTAAAGGTCAAAGAAGCAAGCCTAGTTACCGAACAGCGTGACAGAGCCATAAAGGAACGTCGGTGGATAGGGGAAAAGCGAGAGGCCACGGCAATGGCAACCGCATCTGTAGCGGTGCGTGAGAAGAACAAACTTGCTGAGCGGCTCGGAGAAGGGAAAAATTACGCTGCCATCATCCCGGTAGAGAAGAAGACCGGTGAGAAATTCAAATGGCAGCCGCTGCGTAAGTGGTGCAGAGAGAATGACACCTTACCGCACGATGTGGAAGATCCACGCTTTGGCACGGTGAAGTCATGGCCGCGTGATGCCTGGATGGCTGTGTACGGTGTAGACCTTCGTAAGTTGTTCTAATTCGCTCAATGTTGAGCCTACCTATTCCACCCGCTTAGCTGCGGGTTTTTTCGTTGGTGATGGATATAAGATCAGTTTATGAACCCTCGTTTTGCATGGTAGATTCATCAAAATTGCGTTTTTGGTGAGTTAGCATGGAAGATGAAAATGAACGTCAAAGGCAGATAAAGCAGACCCTTCAAAATAGAATGGAAAGGGTAACTCCTGACCTGCTTTCTGAATTCCTCTTTACTCAGGGCGTTCAGACGTTTCGATGCCTTTTGTGTGGAAGTGAGGACATCGGAATTCCTCAATGTAACGTACATAAATCTGGGCCAGAAGGTAGTTCGTCTGTAACGTTTGTCGATTATATAAAACTAGATGCTAGTGGTCCTCCACATTCCCTGATGCATTATCAATACCGGGTTATCTGCCGTAATTGCGGATTTACCCACCACATAGCAGTTTTGCCGGTGCTAGAATGGGTGGAAGGAGATAAGTCAAATGGCTAATGGAGAAAGAGATAATGGACTTTCTTCCATGGCCGATTACCCAAAATACCAGTGGCATGGCGGAGGTGGTGGAGACGGAAGCGACATGAATAATAGAATGACGCGCATAGAAATTATTGCAGAAAATCAAGCCAAGCTTATGGAGGATGTTCGGCAAGAAATGATTGGTATCCGCAGTGACATCAGGTCATTTGAGAGAAGTTCAAATGATAATGCAAAAGCCTTTGAGCGCCGCGTAGTGGACAAAATGGATGAAAACCATAAGTGGGTGATCGGCCTTGTTATCTCCTCAATTCTCGTTCCCTTGTTCATTGCCTTGATCACCAAGTAAATGCGGGTTTTTTCGTTGTCTACTTCGCACCCTCTGCTACCATGTAACGACTTGTTACTCGTCTACGGGAATTTGTCATGAAGATAGCGTTGCTAGCTATTTTGTTGTCAATGTCGTTGCCGGTGTATGCGGAAGATTGTGTTGGTGAGGCTGAGTATCAAATTTGCACTGATACAAGCACTGAATACAACGGAGATACAACGGTTTCCTCTTATGATACCGAGGGGAATAATTACTCAATCACATCGGGCTCGAGAGAGTACTCTGATGGTGTTTCAGAGTCATTTTCTTCCGATAGTGAAGGCAATAAATACTCAATCAAAAGTTGGTGTGATGATTCTGGGTGCCATTCGTCTGATAGCGATGGTAATACATGTACTATAACAAAAGATGGCCAAACGATAGGATGTTAAGGATTTTCCATGTTAAAAAAAATAATACTTGGTAGCATAGTTATGCTGTTGGTCTTGGCGGCTTTTGTTTATACAAAAATATCCTTTTTCAGCGTCCAACCTATAGGTGCACTACCCGAAGGAGCTACATTTGTAATGTGGCGGAAAGGGAACATGGGGGTGTTTGAAAGTGCGGATGGAATGTGCGTAAAGGCAACGGGAGGAGTTAGCTTGTTGTGCAGAAGCATGATGATTGGAAAAGTACTGGAAAAAGATTCCATAATATTTAAGATGCCTTATATGAAATCACTTTATCTTAAATCAACCAATGGTCAGGAATTTGATCGGTAGCTGGTTGATTAACAAGCCCACCTAAGAGGGCTTTTTGCTTTCTACCCTTTAGTTATTTCATTGGTAAGCCATCCCAGAACCCAACAATGAACTCAGGGTTGAAGGCAATGGAGCTACCCCTGGCGATTCACAGCGTTTAAATCAGAGGCGGTCGGCTCTGTTCCCGACCCGCTAAACCAAATAGCAGCAGTGCCAACAGGGCAATCAAGCCATGAAATAAAAATGCAGCACCATAACCCGATTCCTGAACAACCATCCCCGCCACCACACTGCTTAGCGTGGCGCCAATACCTTGCACGGTCAGTACGGCTGCGAATCCGAGGTTAAAATGTCCTGTCCCTGCCAACAATTTTTCTAGCATCAACGGCGTCAAAATACCCAGTAAGCCGGCACCCAAGCCATCAAGAATTTGTACCGGATAAATCACGTCAAAACTTTGCGCCTGGGCTGCAATCACGCCGCGTACCGGTAATGTGGCCAATGCAAACAACACCATATGACGTAACCCAAAGTGCCGGGCTGCGGCAGGCGCCAATAATGCCCCTGCGATGGCCGAGACTTGCCCGACAATCATGATAATTGCCGTTGTTTTAAAAGGTTGCTCCAGATTCAATGCAAATTGTTGAATCAACAAGCGAGAGATCGGCGCATTACCAAAATGGAACAGCATCAGTGTTAATGCAAAAACCAGCAAAACGCGGTTAGACCATAGAACCTGTAATTGGGAGGGGGGATTGGGCTGCCCCTTTTGTTGCGCTTCACCTTGCCCGCGAGCCACTTCATGATCAATGTGATCGGCATTGATCGATAATGTTGCGAGTACAGTGACTGCGGTGGTCAGGATCATCAGCGTTGCTACCCCGGATAACCCTATTTCACTACTGATCCACCAGGTGCCGATTAACAGGACAATATTGCCGGTGTGGCTCCAGGCCTCATTATGGCTGACCTGTTGACCAAAGTCCTTGCGCCCGACCAGCCCCAGTGAGATAGCAACCATTGCGGGGCCGATAAGCAGTCCTGCCAGAGCTGTTAATGCCTGAGTAGCAAAAACCACAGGTTTGGTTGGCCACAAAATGCAGGCAAAAGCCAACAAGGTGGTCAATATTACCGGCACGATGATCAAACTGCGTTTGAAGCGGGTTGCATCGACCAATGCCCCCGCAGGAATCCCCCCAAGCAGCCCGATAATTCCCCCGGAGGTTGCCAATAATCCCAATTGAAACGGCGTCCAACCTTGGGTAACCAACCAGGCGTCAAGAAATGGCCCCATTCCATCACGGGCATCGGCAAGAAAGAAGTTAAGTGTCGCCAGCGAAACGAGCGTTCGGGTTCGAATATGGGTATGTAGATCACTTAGCATGGTCATTATGACATTCCATGTAGTACCAAGAGCGAGAGCAACAGCGCAGGCGGCATCACCAACGGCCCAGTTTGAAAAACTGAATCATGCCGACATGTAACCCTTCTCGGCGTAATGCGCTTAGCCACAAAATAGTGGACAGCGAACCGGTAACAAGCCAAATCCATAGGCTTGCCCCCATCAGGGAACGCCGCGATACAGAGGTTGAAGTGCCGAGAGATGGGCTCCCACACTAACGGCTTCAAGCGACTGCCCATAATTATTACGTGTCCCCAGCCCCGACGCGGCAAACGGCATTCCGGCTTTAATGGGTATTTGCATACCATTGGGGGGGAAACGCACGATACTTCCGTCGTTGAGGATCACGCCATTGGTCTCACCGCGGGGTCCTGTCAGGAGCGTCTCGATAGCACCTTCAACTTCCAGTTGCTGCAAATTATTCGCACGCAGATGGGGAGGAACCCCTCCATTACCGATAGCCGGTGGTTGATCAACCAGAACACGGCCTGTCGCAACATTGACTATGCTGTCGGCTTTTACTCGTTCCGCCGTTTCCCGATACCCCATGATACGAACGGACTGACCCGGCGAGGCGACCACGGCTAATATGTCCCCCATATGGGGTGGAAAGGCGACGACAATGCCGTTCTCCAGCCGCAAACCATCGACTTCCCCGAAAGGATTGATGAGAAGACGCTGTACCTTGCCTTCCGCTATCGCCGCCAAACCGTTCGAGGCAGTGTTAACCGGGGGTAGAGGCAAGGGTTCAAGAGACACAAGAGGAGGATTGGGTGGGACCTGTGCCATAGCCGGCGCTATTCCACCCAATATAGAGAACAAAGATAAAACCGTAACGGACACGTTCATGATAACTCCCGAGAAAAAACAGCCATGTCTTTTCCTACAGCAAGGAGTGTGCCAAATAAAAAATTAAATTATTCAGTCTGTTAGGTTAAGTGTCTTTTATAAAGTGTCCGTATTCCGGACAGGTTGATGTCCGGAATACGGACACTCCTGCTATTTAATGCCAAAATGTTCAAGCCTACGATAAAGCTGCTGACGCGAAAGGCCAAGCCGACGGGCCGCTTGAGCCCGGTTGTCTCCGGTTGCCGCCAATGCCCGCATAATCATCTCCCGCTCAATGGCCGCCATGGTCTCTTCCAGCGTACCATCCCAGTTCAGCACCGGTCCCGGGCTCTCTACCGGAGAGGCACACAACCCCAGTTGGTTAGGGTCAATAATCGAACCCTGACTGAGCACTGATGCCCTTTTTATGGCATTCTGCAACTCACGCACGTTCCCCGGCCACAGATGCGCCAGCAACACCTGAGCGGCCTGATGGGAAAGACGTTTGGGTGTATCGCCCCCCGAACGTCGTAAAAAATGTTCCGCCAGTAAAATCACGTCTCCCAGGCGTTCACGCAGCGGGGGCAACGTAATGGTGATGACCTGTAGCCGATACCATAAATCTTCACGGAAACTGCCTTCCCGCACCGCCAAAGGCAGATCATGATGCGTAGCGGCAACGATGCGCACCTTCACCGGATAAGTGCGAGCTCCCCCGACGGGAGTGACCTCTCGCTCCTGCAATGTTCGTAAAATTTTCGCTTGTGTCGGTAACGGCATATCACCGATTTCATCCAAAAACAGGGTACCCCCCTCTGCCTCTCGGAATCGCCCAATACGATCCGATATGGCACCGGAAAACGCCCCCTTTACATGCCCAAACAATTCGCTTTCTATCAGATCCGTCGGGATTGCCGAGCAATTTACCGCGATGAAAGGCCCGGTGGAGTACGAACTGTTACGATGTAGCTCGCGGGCCACCAATTCTTTCCCTGTTCCTGTCTCCCCCATAACCAGTACGGTGACATCACTGTTTGCCACCTGGCCAATACGTTTAAAAACCTGTCGCATGGCCTCGCTACTCCCGACCAGATCATCGTCAGGGGATGGCCTCTCGGCAGACGGTTTTGACGCGCTCTGATCTTCCTCGCTCTGCCTCAGGGCACGCATTAGCACCTCTTGCAGCGCAGCCCGGCCAATGGGTTTCGTCAGGTGATCAAAGGCACCCATCCGCATTGCCTCAATGGTATTACCCCCGCTGGCATGCGCCGTTAACATAATGCAGGGCACGCCGGGTGCGAGCCTGCGGGCCTGACGCAGGAAGACCAGTCCGTCATCACCCGGCATGCGTAAATCCACAATAGCGACAGCGACATGACCTGCGCGAAGCTGTTCCAGTCCGGCCAATGTACCGTCCGCCTCTATCGCGTGATGATGCAAATCGGTCACGGCTTCAGCCAGGCTGGCACGGAAAGCGCCATCGTCATCAACAATCAACACACAGGCCATGTCAGCTCCATTTCAAAACGCGCCCCTCGTGCGCAATCGACCAAGTAAATATGTCCACCGTGGGCATGAACAATTTCACGTACCAGCGCCAGACCTAGCCCGGTGCCGCCATGCCGACCTGTGATAAACGGCTTGAACAGCTGAGCCCGCAGCTCTTCGGATACGCCGGGGCCATCATCGGCCACCCACAATAACAAGTTACCGTTATCATTACGTCTGGCCCCCATCTCAATGCGCCCAAGGTCGGAAACATGGGCCAGCGCGTTTAATATCAGATTATCCAGCGCTCGCGCCATTTGTGACGGGTCGAACAATGCGATGCCGTGCATCTGGGAATGCAACTCAGGGGCAATCGTCAGCACCAGTTCAATCTGCCGCTTCTGGGCAGTATCAACATGCACGGTTTTCCTTTCCTGTAACCATGCCTCAATGTTGACTGCGTGGCGTTCAACGCGAAAGGGCTGTGTCAAGGCCAGCAGGCTGGAAACCAACCGGTTTAGCCGTTCCGTTTGCTCTAACACTGCCTGCAAGGCACTTTCTGCCCGTACCAGCCTGATCGCTTCGGGGGCGAGCAACGCATTTTCGGCCTTCATTTGCATAGTGGCGAGCGGATTGCGAATTTCATGCGCCAGCCCGGCGGAAAGCTCACCTAGCGCCGCCAGTTTTTCTGCCTGTGCCAATTCAGCCGACAGGCGTGTAGATTCACGTTGGGCATCAGCCAGGCGTTGCGCATAGTCATTCAGCGCCACCGTCACCCGATCAAGCTCAGGCAGCCCTGATAGTTCGGCGAGGGCCGGTGAGTCGATATTAGTCCGTGATTTGTCCAGGACCTCAGCCAGATGACGTACGCCGCGTGACCAGCGAGTGAGTGCCCAACCCAACCAACCGCCGGATAAGAGTACAAACCCCAGCAAAAGCCCCATTGCCAATACCAACTTATCAAGCGCATCACCGGTGATTGTCGGAACGCGAGATAATGTCCACGCAACCAGCCCCGTATTAGCCTCCATCGGGCAGGCTGAAAAAACGACGGCTTCACGCAGACCTGGACGCAAATCGGTCACGGAACGCCGCCCTTCAAATGCGCGACGGCTTGTTGACTCAATTCGCTCCAATTCAGCACTTGGCGGGTCCTGTTTGATCCCACTTCCGTCATAAGTGGGGAAGGCGTAGGCCACGACCCCCGAGTGGGCACTCCACAATCCACCTTCAATTCCAGGCCTGTCTCGCAGAGTTAAATCGATGACCGCCTGCGCTGTGGAAACCCACTGCGGGCTTGTGCTCATATTGCCAGGGACAGCGCGAATGCCCGCCCGCGAGGCGGAAGCCCGTAAAGTTTCACAGCTTGTGGCTGTTTCCTGGCGAACGCGCCTAATCTGCTCATCCGCCCCCTGTCGGCCAAGCTCGAAGATAAGCCACCCTAGCGTTATTGAGACCGCCGCGAAACTTAACCATATGAACAATAACCCGCGTCGCAGGGGCATCATTTTTCCTTTTTGTTGTGAGCAGTTCATACGTTTTTGAATCAGCGAATTCTAACATTCTTTGTAAGCCTCCCGCTTACCCTGATACTGAAGTCCAGCTCTGCGGCCATCCGTCAGAGCGGCAACTCAATTAACTATGTCGCGTCGAAGCACAACAAGGCGTTTATGGCTGAAATATCCAAAGAGGCAGCGGAAACCACGCTGGACGAGCTGGGGGATAAACAGGGGGCACAATATCCGGTGGTGACTCAGTCTTGGAGGCGAAAATGGGGCAATTTGTCGTATCCGGCAATGATCCGTAAGGTAATTTACACCATAAACTCCATTGAATCGGTGCATCATCAGTTCAGAAAGCTTATTGATTGAGCATGAGAGGTGATTGGGGCCCCTTGCGGAGCCCCTTCAGGTTAAAGCCTTGATTCAGCCTCGGCGGTGGAGTGTTCCGTGCGGAACATCTTGGCGCGAACGGTTTTGCGATAATCACCGGGCGAAACGCTGGAGATGCGTTTGAACTGGCGGTTAAAGTGCGCAATATCCTGGTAACCCACCAGACCGGCAATTTCTTGAATACTCAAATTGGTCGTTTGTAACATATTGATTGCGGACTCAATCCGAGCCTTTAATAGATATTGCAAGGGCGAAATATCGGTCGCATTTTTAAAGCGGCGGTTAAAGTTGCGCAAACTCATTCCTACCATATCGGCGAGTTTTTGCATCGGTAGATCTGTCATGCAATTATCTTTTATCCAGGTTTGGATCTGGATTATATCCTCATCAGGATGAGGCTTATTTTCTTCTCTGTAACACTGGCGTTCAAAGTGGCTACGGATCTCGTGGAAGAAGGTACGTTGCGTATGGTTTGCCACTTTTTTACCGTAGATGGTCTCAATAAAATGAATAGTGAGATCGGAAAGGGCCTTAACGCTGGCAGCACAGAAAATATTCTCGGACTGGGTGATGAAGTATTTTGTTTTTAAATTCACCTCGGGATAATCATGTGCGAACTGTTCGAAATAGTGCCAGTGGGTGGTTGCCGGTTGAGCATCCAGCAGTCGGGCTTCGGCCAAAAAGCAGCACCCCGTCCCGACGGCGGCTATCCGCGTGCCTTTTGCCGCCTGCATTGTCAGCCACCGGGTGATGGCCGTGTTCTGTCTTACGATAGGGCGTGGATTGCGCCAGATTGCGGGCAGATAGATGATATCGTAATCGGCATCGTCTTCCAGTACGTCATCGGCAATCAGGCTAAAACCGCTGTGTGTAGGTATGGGATTTTTATTAATACTTATCGTACTAATATTGAGGATATTTTCGGGTCTGCATAGGGTAAGTGTGTATTTATCTTGATTTTTCTGATTGTTTCTTTGTTCCGCGAAATAACTGCTTGCTGCTGATTTCCACATTTCTATCGGTAGGCTGAGGCCTGAACTCAGCATGTGTTCACACAATACAAATCCTATCTTTGTATTTCTCATTTTCCGGTCAATACCTGATTTATTATTTGGTTATTGCTTTTCACACCTGTCTTGGCCAAAAAAGTCTGCATTTTGGCCGGATTTTCATAATAGCTTTTGCCCACGCTTTGTAAACTGATATCTGTAAATTATCTAAAGTAAGTGAAGGCATAACGATGCCGCAGAAAGGCTAGGACACTCTATGGTCAAGTTACCTGTCATAACCGCATTCGGTGGCTACGGTCCCGCAGGTCGGAGCTCTTCGCACCAAGCGTTTCGTCGCATGGTCATAGACTCGTTGCCGGAAGATCAGCAGCAAGAAACGCTATTATCATTAGCAGTGCTGATGGGATTGCTTAAATATCAGGATGACGGCTACCGTAACGCAGAAGGGAATATACGCTCAGCCGCACAGGCAGCGGCTGAAATAAAAGAAGCCGTGTTGCAAGGCACACTGATCAGGAAGATCGCCAAAGAGTATTTTGACGTTGATGCCGTGGCCAGCCATGCCAAATTGAATATGGCGGCGGGTGCCGAACCTTTGAGTTTTGATATACCCACCCGGCAGGTGCCTCATCCTTTGCCGCAGGGGTGGCTGGCTGAGCCGCTCACGGACGACCGGGTGCGTATCACCGTTCGGGGTGAAATGGACTGCAAAATTGACGTCACGCTGCGCACTGAGGCGCAAGCCGCCGGGCAATTGCCGCAGGGATTTAGGCCGGGTGACCACTACAGCTCGCAGTTTCATCCCCGTGCGTTGCAGATGGCGATCGTCGCGGCCTCCGATGCCATCAATGCTCTGGGGATCCCGTGGCGTGAAATTCGGGCGCTGATTGCGCCAGACCAGCTGGGGGTGTATTCCGGCAATATTCTGGGGCAGCTCGACGATCAAGGGTTTGGCGGTATGCTGCAATCGCGGCTGAAAGGCAATCGCGTCAGCGCCAAACAGTGCCCGTTGGGTCTGAACAGCATGTGCGCCGATTTTTTGAATGCCTATGTGCTGGGCAGTGTGGGGCACACCAGCGCTACCCTGGGCGCCTGCGCCACCTTCCTCTACAACCTGAATGCCGCAGTAGAAGATATCAAGGCGGGCAGGATCCGCGTGGCCATCGTAGGGAGCGCGGAGGCGCCGATCACCTCGGAAGTGATCGAGGGCTTTGATGCGATGGGGGCGCTGGCGACGGAGAGCAAGCTCAAGCGTATCGATGAAACCGAAACGGCAGACTGGCGCAACAGCAGCCGCCCGTTTGGCAACAGCTGCGGTTTTGTGATTGCCGAGTCCAGCCAATATATTGTGCTGATGGATGATGAACTGGCGTTGCAGCTGGGGGCGGAGATTCATGGCTCGGTGAGCGATGTTTTCATTAACGCCGACGGATATAAACGTTCTATCGCCTCGCCGGGGCCGGGCAACTACATCACCATGGCGAAGGCCGTAGCCTCTGCCGTCACGATGGCCGGGTTGACATGCGTGCAGAAAGGCTCTTTTATCCAGGCGCACGGTTCCAGCACGCCAAAAAACTGCGTGTCCGAAGCCGAGATCTTTGACCGGGTCGCCGAAGCCTTTTCCATTAACGCATGGCCCGTCACGGCGGTGAAATCCTATCTGGGGCACTCATTGGGGCCGGCGAGTGGCGATCAGTTGATTAGCTGTCTGGGCACCTTTAAGTACGGCATCTTGCCGGGAATCAAGAGCGTGGATCAGATATCGCCGCAGGTAAATGATGCTCGCTTGCTGATCCCAACCCAGGATCGGCCTTTGTCTGCCGACCAGGCGCAGATCGCTTTTATCAACTCGAAAGGGTTTGGCGGAAATAATGCTACCGGCGTGGTCTACTCACCGCAACTGACGGCGCAGTGGTTGCGCAAACGGCATGGCGAACAGGTCTTTGCCGACTACCAGCAGCGTAGGCGGCAGGTCGAGCAACAGGTAGCGGCTTATGATACGGCGGCATCGCGCGGTGAATTGAACGTTATCTATCTTTTTGGGCAGCATGACATGAATGAGGATGAGGTTAAGATCGACATGAACGGCATCACGATGCCGGGATTTGAACAACCGATTCATTATTCCAAAGTTAAAAAATTTACAGATTTTTAATTATACGGATTTATAACTTTATAGCGTTGAGGTTATTCAGAAAACTATTTTTTATTTATAAGGGTGTTTGCGATTCCGCAAGCACCTTATCTGTGTGGCTGTAATAATCAGGAGAAGTAAAGTGGTTAATCTCAGTGAAATGCTGATTGCCTTTGGTTGGGGCGGTATTGTTGTGGGTATTATGATGGGGGGCTTAATGGGGATGTACGCCTTTAAGGGGCCTTTTCGGGCACCTAAAGGGCATGAGAATTACACCGATTTAAATCGCAGGATGTTGAGATTGGCGCATATCGCTTTTATTATGCTGCCATTGATATCAATGCTTTATGGGATGTGCCTTGACACCTTACAGGTTCCCTACGTTTACAAGTATTATGCGGCGATATGCATGGTCATTCTTTCCGTGGGTATTCCTGTATTACTGATTGCCTCCTGTTTTTATTTACCCTTCAAATATATTCAGGCCATTCCTTTTAGCTGTGGGATGTTTGCCTTAGTTGTTATGGCCGTAGGCAAGGTATCCGCCTTGTAATCTTCTATCAATCGTAATTTTTATATTGAGATCCTAATAATGGAAACGTTACTGAGTGCACGCCAACTCGGCAGAGACGCTATTGCTGCAACGGTAGAAAAGAATAACTATCAACGTAATCATAAATTTGCAAAGAGATTAATTGATCGCGTTGAATCGCATCCGTTGATGAGAAACCCTATCTTGTCAAAAATGAATAGCGGTGAATTTGACCTCAACCAGATGAAAGTCTTCCATCTGGAGTTTTATCATGCCTTTGCCCAGGTCTTTACCGATGCGGTGATCGAAGCGCTGAGCTCGGCAAAACAGTTGGAAGGCCGCCTGGGCGCCCGGGCAAAAATGGCCGCGCGTTTCCTGCTGCAGATCAACCTGCTGGACGAATTGGGTTTCCACCCGGGGACCGGCAGTGACGGAAGCTATAACGGCCAGCCTGCATTGGCGCACTATGTGCAATTCTTCAATACCATTGAACAACTGGGTATGAGTGAGGACGAGGTGAAAGCCTGGTTGCCGATGTCCAGCTCCGTGGCTTGCCGCGCAACCTTTGAAAACGCCTACGGCGATTACCCGCAGCTGGTAGCGCTGCTGGCCGTTGCGGAAACGGTGTTCCATGATTTTGCGACGCCTTGGGCGAAGAGCGTGGACGTGGCGACCGACATTGACGTTTCCCGCGGTTATCACAGCATTCACGTAGAAACGGAAACCGGTGAGTCGATTGAAGACGGCCACTCTGAAGATGCCTGGATTTTATTCTGCCAGGCGATAACGGAAGAGCGCTTTGATGAAATGGTACAACATGTGGATCTGTGGCTGAAGGTATGGAATGACTTCTGCAACGATCTGCTTGCCGGCCGTGCCGCAAAATAATTTCAGGCTAATTTAACTTTTCATATTTTATATTGAGAATAAAGAGCTAATCATTATGCCGTCTCATCAGTTGTTTAACAGGGGATTTAATTCCTTCAACCAACTATTGCCCGAGCTTGCTGTTCAACATACCGACAAGACGGCATTTGAATTTTTGCGAAGTGCCAAAGAAATAAAGAATCAAAGTTACAGACAATTGCATCAGCGCGCCGCCTCTCTGGCTAGCGCACTTCAGCAATACGGTCATCGGGGCGACAGGGTTATTTTACTTTATCCCGACGGCGAAGATTTTATTGGCGCTTTTTTCGGGTGTCTTTATGCCGGCATGATTGCCGTGCCTGTTCCTATGCCGGCCAAGGCCTCAGGCAGCGCGTGGGAGCGCTTTATTGGGGTTTTACGCAATGCGCAAACGGAATTTATCGTTACCACAGGCAAAGGCGCTGAAACCTTAATATCGCTCGGTTTACCGCTGGCGCCGCTAATTTTTACCTTTGATCAACTGCCCGCAGTGGCATTGCCGGCGGGGTATCGCCTTCAGCATCTCGATAGCCATTTTTCAGGGGCGTTTAATCCTGCGCCGGTGAGCGACGACGATGTGGCTTTTTTGCAATACACCTCGGGTTCAACCGGTACGCCAAAAGGGGTCATGGTCACTCATGGCAACCTGTGGGCCAACTCTCAAGCCATCCATCGTTATTTCGGTCACCACAATGAAAGCCGCGGCATGATATGGCTGCCGCATTTCCATGATATGGGGCTGATCGGCGGTTTGCTTCAGCCGGTATTCGGGGCATTCCCCTGCCGGGTGATGTCGCCGATGATGCTGATGAAAAACCCGCTTAACTGGTTAAAGCAGGTGTCAGAGTTCCGTGCGACGACGTCGGGCGGCCCTAATTTCGCCTACGACCTCTGCGTGCGCAAAATCAGCCCGCAGCAGGCCGAAGACCTGGATCTCTCCAATTGGGATGTGGCGTTTTGCGGTGCGGAGCCTATCCGGCCAGCCACGTTGCGCCAGTTCAGTGAACACTTTGCCCCGGCCGGTTTTCGGGGGCAGGCGTTTTTACCCTGCTATGGCATGGCGGAAACCACGCTGATCGTTACCGGCAGGGAGAAAGGTCAGGGGATGGCGGTCGCCGAAGAAAAAGCGGGGGATGTCGTCAACTGTGGCGAGGCGTTGCCCGGCACCGATGTCCGCATTGTCGATCCCGAGACGCTACAACCGCTGGCAGCCGGGCAAACCGGCGAGATCTGGTTGCGTGGGCCCAGCATTGCGGCCGGCTATTGGGATAACCCGGCGGCGACAGAGGCCACCTTCCAGGCGCGCATCGAGCCTGATCCGGCGCATTGGCTACGCAGCGGCGATTTGGGGTTCCTGCAAGCGGGGGCGCTGTACGTCACCGGACGTGTGAAAGAACTTCTGATCGTCAATGGGCAAAACCATTACCCGACGGATATCGAGGAAACGATCAGGGAAGCAGATATTTTGCTGGCAGACGCAACCGTTTGCGTCTTTGCCGCCGAGGTTGCCGAAACGGAACAGGCGGTGGCTTTGCTGGAGATCCCGGAACGTCTCAAAGAGACCCTGGATACCGCAGCGTTGAACCGGCGTTTGAATGCCGCGGTGGCCGAGCGGCACGGCATAACCCTGGGGGAATGGGTATGGGTCGGCCGCCGGGCCATTCCACGCACCACCAGTGGCAAATTGCAACGTACCCGCGCCAGAGAAATGTACCGGCAAAATGAACTGACGGTGCAATGGCGTAGCCGGGTCGAGCAGCCGCAAGCGGCCCAGGTTGCCGATATTGCCGCATACAGCGCGCCTGCCCTGGCCGCGCTTATCGCCGGTATCATCGGCACTGCGGTCAACGGCGCTGTCGGTGAAGAACAGTGGGATGAGGCTTTTACCGCCTTTGGCCTGAACTCGTTACAGGCCGTTGGCGTGATCGGCGAGTTAGAACAACATTTGGGGCGTGAGCTGTCGCCGGCGCTGATTTACGATTATCCGACGATCAATAAGCTGGCTGCGGGTCTGTTGCAACCCACTGAGCGACCGGAAGCGCTTAAGACGGCCGTGGCCGGCCAGGATATCGCCGTGATTGGCATCGGGGTTGAACTGCCAGGCCACAGTGGCGTGCAGGCGCTGTGGGCGATGTTGCAGCAGGGGCAAAGCACCACGGGTGAAATCCCCGCTCACCGTTGGGCCGGCTCTGCACTCGGCGGTTTTAACCGCAAGGGCAGTTTCTTTGACCGCGTGAGCGATTTTGACGCCGGTTACTTTGGCATTTCGCCGCGCGAGGCGGAGTATATCGATCCGCAACATCGCCTGCTGTTGGAAACCGTGCAACAGGCGCTGACCGATGCGGGGTTACAGGCTTCGGCACTGCGGGGCAGCGACACTGCGGTGTTTATCGGCATCAGCGCCAGCGATTATGCCCTGGTCTCGGGCGACCGGGTTTCCGCGTATAGCGGGCTGGGCAATGCGCACAGCATTGCCGCCAACCGCATATCTTATCTTTATGATTTTAAAGGGCCAAGCGTCGCCATTGATACGGCCTGTTCCTCTTCGCTGGTGGCCATCGACGGGGCCATGCAAAGCCTGCGCTCGGGGCGCTGTTCGCTGGCTATTGCCGGCGGCGTGAATCTGGCGTTGACGCCGCATTTGCAAAAGGTCTTCACCGAGGCGCAGATGCTGGCGCCGGACGGCCAGTGCAAAACCTTTGACGCGCGCGCCGATGGCTATGTGCGTGGCGAGGGGTGCGGCATCGTTGTTTTGAAACCCCTGGCGCAGGCATTGGCCGATGGCGATCGGGTTTATGCCACCTTGGTTGCCAGCGCCATCAATCAGGATGGCCGCAGCAACGGCATCACTGCGCCTAACGGGCCATCGCAGCAGGCGGTGATCGCGCGGGCGCTGGCCGAGGCGGGCATCGACAGCAATCACATCGACTATGTGGAAGCGCATGGCACCGGGACGGCGCTGGGCGATCTGATCGAGTATCAGGCGCTGGAAGCGGTGTTTGCCGAGCGGAGCCAACCGGCACCGGTTCAGGTGGGATCGATCAAGACCAATATTGGCCATCTCGAAGCCGCAGCCGGCGTGCTTGGGGTGGTGAAGACCGCGTTGATGCTGCATAGCCAACAGCGCGTGCCTCATTTGAATTTCCAGCAGAAAAACCCGCATATCGCCGCCATTAGCCGTCGGGTGGCGGTGGCGGGCAACCACTCTTGCGCCTGGGAGTCTGCGGCGGGCCAACGTTATGCCGGTGTCAGCAGTTTTGGCTTCGGCGGGACGAACAGCCACGTGATACTGCGTGATTGCCCGCAGGCCGTTAAGCGCGATGAGGCGGCCCAGCCGCTGACGCTGCTGCTGGTGGCCTCGCACGAAGAGCAGGGTTTCAACGCGCAGCGTGACGGCATTTATAGCACCTTGCAAATGCAGCACGACGTTGACGTCCCGGCATGGTGTCGCCTGGTCAATACCCGTTATGACCACCCGCGCTATCGTGGGTTTGCCCATGGCGCCAACCGCCGGCAATTGGCAGAAAACCTGGCGCAACTCACCGCGAATAAAGTGGAGAAACCGCGCCCGCAGGTCTGGCTCTTCCCTGGGCAGGGAACGCAGCAAATCGGCATGGGGGCGGCGTTATACCAGCATCTGCCGCACTACCGCAGGTGCTTCGATAACCTGGCTGAGCGGGTTCAGGAAGAGTATCAAATCGATATTCGGCAAGCGCTGCATGCGCAGGACGACAGTTGGCAGCATTGCGCCAAAACCTGCCAGTTGGCCCTGTTTGCCTGCAGCTATGCCACGGCGGACAGCTTGTTGCAGTTCGGGCTACGCCCGGCGGCGGTGATTGGCCATAGCCTGGGCGAGTATTGCGCTGCGGTTGTCGCCGGCCAGATTTCGCTGGAGCAGGGGTTGGCGATGGTTCATCAGCGCGCACGCCTGATGGGCAGCCTGGATCAGCAGGGCGCGATGGCGGTGGTGTTCAGCGGCGAAAACGAGGTTCGTCGCTGTATCGCCCCTTGGGCCGATGATATCGATATTGCCGCGTTCAATACGCCGACGCTGACCACCATCACCGGCAGTTCGCCGGCGATTGACGCTTGTCTGCAGGCGATTTCGGCGCAAGGCGGCCATGCCCGCCGGATTAAAACCACCAACGCCTTTCATTCTCACCTGATGGATCCCATCTTGCCGGCGTATCGCCTTTGGTTGACGCAGCATATTGATTTCGCCGAGGGGAATATCCCTTTCTACAGCAATCTGGACGCTCTGCCGCGCCGGCACACCGATGCCGACTACTGGAGCCAACAAATCCGGCAGCCCGTTCATTTCCTGCAAGGCATACAGGCGCTGCGGGAGGAAGGGAAATATACCTTTGTGGATCTGAGCGCCGACAGTTCGCTGGGCAAGTTCGTCGACGCCACCGATCGCAGCCAACCGATTTTGGCGGCTGCCGATCATCGCCATGAATACCAATCACTGCTGACGCTGCTGGGGTCGTTGTGGCAGCAAGGGCATGACATCGACTGGTCCAGGCTGTATCGCGCAACAAGTCGTGAAGCGTTGACGCTGCCGGCCATTCAATTTTGTCGGAAAACTTATTGGCTGGCCGATGAAATGCCAACGCTGCCGCCATCTTCACATGAGGACGCTATGTCAAAACAACATCAATTACACGCCGAAATCAAAGCGATCATTGCCGGGTATTTGGGGGCATCGCCCGAAGCTCTGGATGATGATCTGCCCTTCCTGGAAATGGGGGCCGACTCGCTGGTCTTGCTGGATGCGATCAATACCATCAAGGATCGCTATGGCGTGGTGATCCCGCTGAGATCGCTGTTTGAAGAGTTGAATACGCTGGATGCGGTGATCCATTACGTCGTGGAGCGTGCGCAAGTGGCGGAGCCCGTCGCGGTGGCCGGTGAAAGCCGGGTTGTGGCGGCAATGCCGCAAGCCGACGCTTCGGTGATACCTGTGTCGGCCCCTCAGCTCGAACCGGAATGGGGAATACCGGCAACGGCCCCGGCTGAGTTGCAAGGCGTGATTGCGCGGCAATTAGAGGTCATGTCGCAACAGCTGCGCCTGTTAAGCGGCGGCCATGCTCAACCGCTTTCCGCGCCCACGCTGCCTTCGGTACCGGCAAGCGCACCGGTAGCCGCACTTCCTGCACCGGCAGTGGCGAGTAACGCACCGGTTACCGCTGCACCGGCCAAAGCCGGCGCACACACTAGCTGGTTTAAAAAGGAAACCAGGAAGACGTCATTAGGGGCCGAGCGCGATAAACACATACAGCAATTGACGCAGCAGTTTGTCAGCAAAACCCCGAGTTCCAAGCACAATGCGCAGCAGTACCGCGCCGTGCTGGCGGATAACCGGGCATCGGCGGGTTTCCGTTTATCCACCAAGGAAATGCTGTATCCCCTGGTGGGCGTGCGTTCACAAGGCTCCCGTATTTGGGATGCCGACGGTAACGAGTACATTGATTTCACCATGGGGTTTGGTGCCAACCTGTTGGGCCATGCGCCTGAGTGCGTGCAGCAGGCCGTTGCCGCACAGCTGGCGCAAGGCATGCAAATCGGGCCGCAGAGCCCGCTGGCCGGTGAGGTTGCAACATTGATTGCAGAGCTGACGGGCCAGCACCGCGTGGCGTTTTGTAACTCCGGTTCTGAAGCCGTGATGAGCGCGGTACGCCTGGCGCGTGCCGTAACGGGCAAGAACAAAGTGGCGCTGTTCAGCGGCTCTTATCACGGCGTTTTCGATGGCATCCTGGGGCGTCAGCAGGGGGGCGAAACCCCGGAGCGAGCAGTGCCGATTGCCGCAGGGACGACGGCGTCCCTGGTCGAGGATCTGCTGGTGCTCGACTACGGCAGCGAAGAGAGCCTGGCTTTGATTGCCCAGTATGCCGATCAACTGGCCGCGGTCATTGTGGAGCCGATTCAAAGCCGCTACCCCGATCATCAGCCGCGCGACTATTTGCATGCGCTGCGTAAGCTGACGGCCGAGCGCAATATCGCCTTGATGTTCGATGAAGTGATTACCGGTTTCCGCCTGGCTGCCGGCGGTGCGCAGGCGTATTACGGTGTCCAGGCCGATATTGCCACCTACGGCAAGATTGTCGGCGGCGGCATGCCGATTGGCGCCATTGCGGGGTCGGCGCGCTTTATGGACAGCATCGACGGCGGTTTCTGGCAATACGGCGATGAATCCTGGCCGCAATCCGAACTGATTTTCTTTGCCGGGACCTTCTCCAAACACCCACTGACCATGGCGGCCAGCAAAGCGGTGCTCGACTATATCAAGAGCCACCCCGGGCTCTATGACGACATCAACCAAAAGACGCATTACCTCGCGCAGACGCTCAACACCTGGTTTGTCACGACGGGTACGCCGATCGAGATCGTCTCGGCGGGCAGTTTGTTCCGTTTCAAATTCAGCGGTAACTACGACATTCTGTTCCACCACCTCATGCTGCGCGGCATCTTTATTTGGGAGGGCCGCAACTGCTTCGTGTCCACCGCGCACTCTTCGCAAGATATAGAGCTCTTTATCGCGGCGGTAAAAGAGAGCGTTAATGCCATGCGCGTTGACGGTTTCTTCGGTGATGCCGGTTTGCACCCCGATACACCTTACCCGGCCGCCGACAGCCAGCAGCGCTTTATGCTGCTGGCCGCCAAAGACGAAAGCGGGCTGTGCGCGGGCAACGTTGGCTGCGTGGTTGAAACGGCGCGTGAAATCGAGGGTTCACTTCTGGCCGAAGCCTGGGCGCTGCTGAGCGAACGTCATGACTCTTTGCGTATGCAGTTCAATGACGCGGGGGAGTTGCGGGTGGCGTCGGGCGTGGTCAATGTCGATTTTATTGAGGAACGCAGCGAGTCGGCAGACGTTGCTGCAAGGCTGGCCGCGTTTGCCGCTAAACCCTTCGCATTGACGGCAGCGCCGTTGGCGCGCGTCTTGTTGCTGAGCCAGCCCGGCCAAACGGCCCTGGCGTTGACGGCGCACCATACGGTGGCGGATGGCTGGTCATTTATGGTGATGCTGCGTGAACTGCTGCATATCTACGATGCGCTGGCGGCAGGGTTTAGCCCTGAGCTGTCGGCGGCGCCAAGCTATTTGCATTTTATGCGTGCGGAAAAGACGGCCAATGATGCAGAGGTTGCTCAACGGCTGGCCGCTATCCCCGCGCGTCGTTTCGATCCCGCCAGCGCGCTGCCGGTTGTCCTGCAGGCCGCGCCGTATCACGGCCAGCGTTTGAAGCAAGGGCTGGCTTACCCGAACTTGTCGGCCCAACTGCGTAAAGTGGCCGCCGAACTGCGCACGACCCGCTTTGCGATGTTGAACGCCCTGTTTGTACTGACGCTCGAGAAGTTTGTCGGCCACTCTCTGTTGCCTGTCGCTGTGCCGAATGCCGGGCGTGACTTCGAGAACAGCGAAGGGTTGGTCGGCCAATGCGTCAGCCTGATGCCGTTGTGTTTCAACAGCGCCGCGAGCGCTTCGTTGCCTGAGTTTGTGGCCAAGGTGCATCAGGCCATTCTGGCGCAGCGTGACGCACCGGCATTGCCGTCCCGTTGTTTCCATGGCGAGCAAGCGCCGCTGCCTCTGCTTGCCACGTTCAATGTTGAGCCGTCCGTTCCGTTGGCGGAAATGCGCCAGTGGCAGGCCAGCCTGTCGATGCTGCCGGTCAATGCGGTCGAGTTCCCCTTGATGATCAACGTGGTGGAAATGGCCGATGAGCTGTCGATTGAGCTGGATTATCAGGCGCGTTATTTCACCGAGCAAACCGCCTCAGCGCTGCTGGAGCCGTATCTGGCTGCGATTGCGGTTCTGGCAGAGCAAGGCGTGAGCGCCGTAAATCAGCAGTTTTATTCACCGGTTGCCGTGGAAGCATGATGAAAAAGTTGATGGGGATAGCGCTGGCCGTCGCTGTGCTGGCGTATGTAATCAATCTGCTGTTTGACGCCGGCGTGTTCTACCGCGTTCAGGATATCAACCTGCAGCAATGCCAAAAAATACCGGGGATCAGCGGAGCGGAGGATATTGCGCCGCTAAAGGAGGGGGGCGCACTGATCAGCAGCCTGAATCGCCACGATAACGCGCCGGGGGCGCTCTATTACCTCCAACAGGGGCAAGCGCCCCTGCGTTTACCCGGCGACTATCCGGCTGAGTTTTACCCGCACGGTATCGATGTGTGGCAAAAGGGCGCAGAGACGTGGGTTTACGCCGTGAGCCACGGCTCTCGTGGGGATCGCATTGAGACGTTCCGTTTTGAGCGGGCGGCGATGCGGCTGGTTTATCAGCCTGAGCTGTCGCGCAGCGTCGGCAAGAATATCAACGACATCAGCGTCATTGATAAATCCCGTTGGTTGTTGACGCGCGATCACGCCTTTTCCGGCATGTTGGGGCGCGTTGAAGACTATCTGCGGCTGCCACTCTCGCTGGTCTTGCTGGTAGACGACGCGGGGGAACATAGGCTGCTCGATGGGTTGCATTTTGCCAACGGCATTTACTACGACCCGCAACGGGGGCGGCTGTACGTGGCGGAAACTACCAACGGCACCCTGAGCAGTTGGGCATGGCGGCCAGGCGAGGCGTCACCCGTCTTGCTGGGGCGGTTCACCGGGTTGCACGGGGTCGACAATATCATGCCTGACGGAGATGGGCTGCTGGTGGCCGCGCATCCGCAACTGTTAAAGCTGGCCGCATTTCAAAAGGATGCGCAAGCACGTTCGCCGTCGCTGGTCTGGCAACTGTCGCTGGGCCCACAGGGCGCGGTTGAGCGCTCGCGAATTTTTTACCAGAGCCATGGCCAGGCGCTGGCGGCGATCAGCGTGGCGGCACCGCTCGGCGGGCGGATCCTGATGGGCAGCGTATTTGACGATGGCCTGCTGACGTGCGGGGAGCAATAACATGCTGAAGAGATGGTTCTCGCGCCGCAGCACCTTTCAAGGGGTGCTGGAGGGGAAAGCTTTCACCTTGGCTGCAGGGGAAACGGTGCTGGAAAGCGCGCTGAAAGCCGGCGTGGCGTTGCCTTATAACTGCCAGGTGGGGTCTTGCAAATCCTGCTTGTGCCGGGTGGTCAGCGGTAAAGTGCGTTCGCTGGTGGATCTCGGCTATTTGCTCAGTGCCGAAGACATTGCGGCCGGCCATGTGTTGGCCTGCCAGTGCCTGCCCCAGTCTGATTTAACCCTGATGCCGGCTGCGGTAGCGACAAACTGGGTGCCGGCTCAGATAAAACAGGCGACGCCTCTCTCAAGCAGGGTGTGGCGGATCATCCTGTCGCCTGAGCAGGCTATGCCTTTCCTGCCCGGGCAATTTTTGCAGCTTTGCCACCAACCGGGCACCGATGTCCGCAGTTACTCGGTGAGCTGGCCCAGTAACGCGCGGGAGATTGTCGTGGATGTCACGCTGAGAGAGCAGGGGCTCGTTTCCCCCCTTTTATGCAATCCGGGCAGCGTCGGGCACACCTTGTGGGTGTCTGGCTGTAGCGGGCGGTTTGGGCAAGTCGATGACGGGAAAGGGCCATTGCTGGCCATAGCCAGCGGCTCAGGTTTAGGGACCACGTTGGGGCTGGTTCGTGCGGCTCTGGCGCGTAATCCCTATCGGGCGGTAATGCTGGTGCATGCCATTCGCAAGCGGCAGGACAAGTTTGACGTTGCCGAACTGCAGCGGTTGCAACAACAGCATGAAGGCTTCCACTACTTGCATGCGTTGTCGCAAGAGAATGAGGGGAAACAGCACGAACTTGTGGGGCGCTTTACATCCTGGCTGGAAGAGTGGCGCAGCCTCTATCCGTACCAAAAATACCGGCTGGAGGCTCACGGCTGGCGGGCGATGATCTGCGGTAACCCAGGGCTGGCGCAGGCGTGCCAACGGGGGCTGCTTGCCACCGGGGTGATGGCGCGACATATCCAGACGGACTGTTTTTCTCCCGCCGGCGCCGAGGAAAAAATCTCGAACAATAAGGAGTTAGTATGTTGAGTTACCTAAGATTCGCCCTGGTGCCACTGGTGTTTTTACCCATGACGGCGGCGGCCAACTTGCTCGGCGGCGGGTGGATACTGGCCGCCATGCTGTGCGTATCCTTGAGTTATTTGATCTTTGATAATGTGACCCCGGTAGATACTGCCGATCACCACTATCGCTTCACCGCTCTTCTGGCGCTGATCCCCTACCTGCAACTTCCCGCTGCCCTGCTGGCGTTGTTTACGTTGATCTGGCAGGCGGCACCGGGCGATGTGCTGGGGTTTGGGGCGGGGATCTCGGCGGCGACGGGGTGGGATGTCCCGGCCTTGCACGGTATGCGAATGCCGGAATTGCTGCTGGCTGCCGTGTCCACCGGCTATACGCTGAGTACCAACACGGTGGTGGCTCATGAGCTTATCCACAAAACCCAGAGCTGGTTGGCGATGACCGTCGGGCGCTGGTTACTGGCATTGGTTGCGGACGCGCAGTTTTCTATCTCCCATGTGTACTCGCATCACCCCAATGTGGCGACGTACGCCGATGGGGCGACGGCACGCCGTGGCGAGCATGTTTACCGTTTCTTTATCCGCTCGTCCCTGTCGCAGTACCGCGAGTCGTGGCAGGTGGAACAGCAACGGCTAAAAGGCCAGGGCAAGCGGAGTATTACGCTGGGCAATAGGGTGATTCGCAGCGTTATCATGAGCCTGACGATCCTGGCGGCTTGTTATGCGGCGGCAGGGGGGCGTGGATTACTCGCTTGCCTGGTGGCCATGCTGGTCTCCAAGTTCTTGTTTGAAACCGTCAACTATATCCAGCATTACGGCTTAATCCGGGTTCCCAATACCCGCGTTGAGCCACGCCACAGCTGGGATTGCAACAACCAGGCATCTTCTGCCGGCCTGTTGAATCTGACGCGCCACTCGGATCACCACACGAATCCACGTCGGGAGTTCTGGCGGCTGCAAGCGCACAGCTATGCGGTGGGGATCGATCATGGTTACGTGGCGCATATCCTGTATGCGTTGGTACCGCCACTGTGGTTTAAACGCATGGAAGCAAAGCTGGCGTATTGGGATCGGCATGTCGCCACGGATGCGGAAAGGGCCCTTATTCGGCAGCTCGATAAGCGTCAAGCGGCGCAAGATGCGCCCGCGCAAGTCTAACGTCCCCCGCGATTCTGGAGAGTACAATGAGCGAACACTTTGACCAACTTATCGAACAAGCCTACCGGCAGTATCGTGGGCCGGCTTATATGCGCTCACCGGCCGTATCCTGCATTAAAGTGGGTATCCGGTTGATGGATTTTGTGGTGCCTGGCCCAACGGCCGCCTACCTTGGCAAACGCTTTTTCACCCCACGCCGCGTCCCGACGCGTGAAAGCGATAAACAGACGATGGGCATGGCGAGCAGCATTACGTACATCACCCTGAGCAACGATAAGCAGGCGGTGGTGTACCACTGGGGGCAACAGGGGCCAAAGGTGCTGTTGGCGCACGGTTGGGAGTCGCGGGCATCGCATTTCTCACGTTTGATTCAGATATTGGTGGAACGGGGTTTCCAGGTTGTCGGCTTTGACGCACCGGCACACGGGGATGCGGAAGGCGACCAGAGCAGCATTGTCGAGTTTATCGAAATCATTCAGCGACTGGAGCGGCAAGAGGGCGGGTTTGACGCGATTGTGGCCCACTCCTTCGGTGGCCTGTCGGCGATCAACGCGGTGAAAGCCGGGCTGCGTACCAAAGCCTTGGTGATTGTCGGCGCCCCCACGCACTTTAGCGGCCTGGTGACCAAGTATGCTTCTATCCTCAATTTACCGGCGCGCCAACAGCAACGTTTACGGGGTTACATTGAGCGTTACTTTGGCATTGGGGATGCCGTTTGGCAGCGCTTTAACGCCTATGAAGGGTTGCGGCAGATTGAACAACCGGCATTAATCATCCACGACAGCGCCGACGATATCGTCCTGGAAGTGGAAGCAGAATGCCTGGCCCAAGCCTGGCCCACCGCCTGTCTGGTGAAGACCCAGGGGCTGGGGCATAACCCGTTGCGCCGCCCGGGGGAGGGCATAGATCTGGTGCTGGCGCATCTGGCTCCGCTTCAACCTTAACCGGCGCTATTCTTGTCGGGGCGGGATTGCCCGATAGCCTGGGATAATGGCTGTCGGGTTCCCGCGCGGGGCAAACCCCGCACATCTTCAGAGCCGGATCCTCGCCTTCCTGTCCAGCAGCAACCCGGCGTCATCATTATATTGGCTAGGCCAGATCTCGGCGAGATGGACGCCGACGGCTTCGGCAATCATCCATTCACCTTTGTACCAAGGGCGTTTACCAGCGTTGAAGAACTAAGAAAACGTCCCCCGATTAATCAGCATCAAAATGAAGCCTCCCTTGCGGCGGTTAAAGCGGCGTTGGCTTATTTTGGTGATGATTGAGCTGCCATTTACCTAAGCGCGGTAATGATGATCGCCACGTCTCCACACTGTGTGGAACAACCCGGCGGAATGCGGTTATGTCTCTGCAACAGATCTCTACTAAACCCCTGGCCGGCAAGGCGCTAAAAAGCATTGGCTACCGGCGTTGCGTCTATCTGATCCTGATGTTTGCCGCCGGGATCCGGTTTATTTCTTTAACCGGCAGATACCTTTGGTGTGACGAGGCCTCCAGCGTGCTGACCAGCCGTTATGACGTCTCGGCGCTGCTGTACCATGCTTCTTTTGACGTCCATCCTCCGCTTTATTATCTGCTGCTGCGTGGCTGGATGCTGCTGTTCGGCGATAGCATTTTGGCTGTCCGTTCTCTCAGCCTGCTGTTTGGCGTTATTACGGTCGCGCTGGCCATAAAGCTGACGCGCAAGGTCGCCAATGAACGGGCGGCACTGCTGGCCGGCAGCCTGATGGCGATGATGCCGATGGCAGTGCGTTACAGCCAGGAAGCGCGTATGTATGCGCTGATGGGCATGTTGACGATCGCCGCTACCCTGGCGCTGGTGATGTGGTTAAAGGCCCCCGCTAACCGCCGTTATTTGGCGGTTTATGCGTTATTGATGACGCTGAGTTTTTATACGCATTACTTCACCATTTTTGCCTTGATGACGCACTGGATCGTGCTGTTGGCGCTGTCCTGCCGGCGTGATGAGCCTCAACGTTATCTCAAGCAACCGGCATGGTGGCTGGCCAATTTGGCTATAGGATTGGCCTATATCCCCTGGCTGCTGGTGTTGGTGAACTTGCTGGATCATATTGCGGAGCTGAAAGTGGGCGGGGATGTTGGTTGGATCCCCCAGGTTGTGTGGAGCGATCTTCCCGCCATGTATTGGCGGTTATTCACCGGGAATGATGGCAGAGGTTATCCCGCGATCATTTTTTGGCTGTTGCCGGTGTGCTTCACCGGGTTGTCATGCCTGTGGCTGATGGGGCGGGGAGGGGAAAGAAAATACCTTCTGCTGTTGCTTTGCAGCGTATTTATCCCCGTTACTCTGCTGTTTATTATTTCGTTCCGAACGCCGTTATTCGTCGACCGTTATTTATTTTTCTCCTCATTAGGCATTCCGATCATCCTGGCCCTGTTAATTACTGAAAACGAAAAAAAGGCGCACAGAATTTTATTGTTGTTGCTGGTTAGCCTGCTGTTTGGCAGCGGGTTGCGCAATGATTATCCGCCGGAGAAAGATGAGTTTAAGGAGATGGTGCGCTATATCAACAGTGGCTATCAACCTGATGATGCCGTTGTCGTCAGCAATATGTTCAATTATCTGAGTTATGTTTATTACAACGAAAAAGGGCATCGCGCGTTGCTGTATACGCCGGTCAGGCCCAACGGTATTTCCGGAAAACCCAATGCCTATGGTTTTGGCACTTTTTTCCACGATCGGGCGGCGCAGACCTATGTCGATAATCTCAACGCCCTGGTGGGGCCACATCGTCGGGTGTGGTTGGTCAGCGGCGGCGATTTTAATCAGGATTTTGGGCGGTTGCCGCCGGGATGGGCCAACACCAGCACCTTTAAAAGCGGCGGGTTCGAATCGCGGCTGTTTATCGTTAAATCAGGCAGGTGAAAGCCGAGGGCAGCGGCTTTGATAGCCGCCAACGACACCACTCCGCGGGTGCATTGACGGGAAAAATTACTTTTCTTCTCCAGGGCGGAAATAATGCCCGCATTTAGGGCAGATCATGGTGATATTTTTGCGCATCTTGCTGCTGCTTTGCTCGGAAGCGTAAGCGCATTTTGGGCAAGTCACTTTCACGGATGTGGCGCTGAACATCTTAAGGGCATCAAAGATAGACATATCTTTCACCGGGTAGATGTAGGGGTTATCAGTATACCACCCGGCGTTCTCAATAGCCCTGAATCGATTATTTATTAATCGGTTGTGTGAGGTGGATAAGGCGCTATGCCCATCCCTGAGCGCCGGCGCCACGGTCAACATGTCACATTTCCATCCGGTGTTACATCTGCCGGAGCAACCTTACGCAGGAATGACAGTTCTATACATAGGGATTGGTAAGGTAACCCTACCCGATGATGTTGTGTGTTAGTCCCTGTAGTGTATTACCCCATCCCTGTTAAGTTTATCCCGCCTCGTGCGGGATTTTTTTTTATCTGCGCCCGGCGATGTTCAGGCCGCCGAACATGATGTTGCGGGTGGTCGACAGCGTCAGAAAATCATGCGGGAAGCCCAATTCAATCGCGCTGAGCGCATCCAGACGTTGCCAGCGATCGTCCGCCAACCTGACCTCCAGCGCACCGAGGTTGTCATCCAGTTGCGTCAGCGTGCGTGCGCCGATAATCGGCGCGCTCACCGCCGGATTGCGCAGCGTCCAGGCCAACGCCACTTGAGCGGGCGTGTAACCGGCTTCGCGGGCGATATCGCTCACGGCATCGGCAATGTCGAGGTTGTGGGCGGTCAGCGTTCCCTTGGTACGCACGACCTCGCGTCGGGTACCTGTTTCATCCCCCTCCGGTTGCAGATCCTGCCGCCGGTATTTGCCGCTCAGCACACCGCCCGCAAGCGGCGACCAGGGGATCACGCCCAGCCCCAGCTCTTGCGCCATCGGAATCAATTCGCGCTCCACCGTACGTTCCAGCAGGCTGTATTCGACCTGCAGGCCAATAAGAGGCGACCAGCCACGCAAATCCGCCAGCATCTGCATTCTGGCGGCCTGCCAGGCCGGGAGATCCGATACCGCCAGGTACAGCACCTTGCCGGCACGCACCAGATCGTCCATCGCGCGCATGATTTCTTCCACCGGGGTGGTGTAGTCCCAGGCGTGCAGATAGAGCAGGTCGATATAGTCGGTATTCAGGCGCCGCAGGCTATCCTCCACCGAGCGCACCATGCTTTTGCGGTGATTGCCGCCGGAGTTCGGGTTATCGGGTTGCATCGGCAAGGTGTATTTGGTGGCGATCACCAGACGATCGCGGCGGCCGGTGGCGAATTCGCCGACAAAGCGTTCGGCGCTGCCTTCGGTATAGCGGTTGGCGGTATCGATAAAGTTGCCGCCGTGGTCGACATAGGCGTCGAACAGGCGGCGGGCCTCGACCTGTTCCGCTCCCCAACCCCAGTCGGCGCCGAAGGTCATGGTGCCAAGCGCCAGCGGCGAGACGCGCAGGCCGGAGCGGCCCAGCAGGCGGTAACTGTCCAGCGATAAGGATGTGTTCATGGGCGTTCTCCTGTTGATGTTGATTTCAAGATAGACCCGGCGGGCTCTTCACAGAATACGCTATAATCTTCATGAATTATTAAGTGATGGAGGCATAATGAGAGGAAGTGAATTTGCAGAATTGCGCGCTTTTGCCGCCATTGTTGAACACGGCAGCTTCGCCCGCGCAGCCGTGCACCTGGGCATGACCGCTTCAGCGCTGAGTCAGACGCTGCGCAATCTGGAAAGCCGCCTGGGGTTGCGGCTGCTGAACCGCACCACCCGCAGCGTGGCACCCACCGACGCCGGGGCGCAGATGTTGGCGCGCCTGTTGCCGGCTATCGCCGAAATCGATGCGGCGGTGGAACAGGCGGTCAACCAACGCCAGCAGCCCACCGGGCGTTTGCGGCTCAATGTTACGCGGATCGCCGCCATGCATTTTCTGGCGCCGTTGATCGCGCCTTTTCACCGGCAGTACCCGGATATCCTCCTCGATCTCAACGTGGAAGACCGGCTGGTGGACATTGTCGCCGGCGGTTTCGATGCCGGCGTGCGTCTGCACGAGAAGCTGGAAAAGGACATGGTGGCGATCAAGCTTGGCGGAGACCTTCGGATGCGGGTAGTCGCCTCCCCGGCGTATCTGGCTCGTCATGGCCAACCGCAGGCGCCGCGCGAGCTGCGCCAACATCTTTGCCTGAATTTTCGCTGGCCAACCAATGGCAATCTTTACCGCTGGGAATTCGAGCGCGACGGTGAAACGCTGGATATCGCGGTGGAAGGGCCGGTGATCGTCGACGAACCGGAGATCCTGGTGCGGGCGGCGCTGGACAGCGTGGGCATCGCTTACCTGTTCGAGCATCAAGTGGCCGCCGCGCTGGCCGACGGTCGGCTGGTGCCGCTGTTGGATGCCTGGACGCCGCCTTTTCCCGGTTTTTACCTTTACTACCCCGCCAACCGACAAATGCCGCGTCCACTACGCGCATTTATTGATTTCGCCCGGCAGCAGGGCGCGCAGGTGGCCGGGGTGTAAATGCCACGCGGTTTTTTTGAATAACTCCGTCAGATAAATTGGGTATTCACCTTGGGGCCGCTTGAGTAGATTGGATCAGCGTATTTAAGGGTGCCGCCGGCACCCCAATGTAACTACCTGGGAGTTCCTTATGGCGAAGACAGTGGTGATTTTTCATTCCGGCTACGGCCACACCGAGCGTTTGGCGAACATTGTTGCCGAAGGCGCAGAAGCTGAGCTGATCGCTATCGATCAAGACGGCAATATCAGCGAAGAAGCCTGGCAGAAACTGGATGAGGCCGACGCCATCATCTTTGGTTCGCCGACCTACATGGGCGGCCCGTCGTGGCAGTTCAAGAAATTTGCCGACGCCAGCTCAAAAGCCTGGTTCACTCGCAAATGGCAAGACAAGGTGTTCGGCGGTTTCACCAACAGCGCCAGCCTGAACGGCGACAAGCAGGTCACGCTGATCGCCCTGCAAACGCTGGCTTCACAGCACGGAGGCCTGTGGGTCAGCCTGGGGCTGCCACCGGCCAACAGCAAAGCGGCGCAGCGTACCGATGTGAACAATCTGGGCGGATCTGTCGGCCTGCTGGTACAGACACCTGCCGATGCCGGCGTAGATGAAATGCTGTCGGGGGATTTGGAAACCGCCAAATTGTATGGTCAGCGCGTCGCGAGCATTGCCGCCAAACTGGCGTGATCCCATTCCCCATCGCGTTCGGTGGGGATATCGCGCCGTTCATTTTTTCTGCACATTTGGCGTGTAAACTGAGAAATGTTATTAGCCTGCTTGGGCTAACACTGCATTTCGTACAAATATTCCCGGTTCCTAGACCGGGTTTTTTGTTGTTAAGGTCCGCTTAAGCTTCCGGCTATATAGTGAATAACGGCACAGGCAGACAATGGCTGTGCCGTAACTGTCAATTTGCTGCTCTTCAAGCGAGCCCGCTCTGCGGGTTTTTTTTATGTTTCCGGTTCTAATTGCGCTTCCGGGTGACTTGCTGGAAAATAATCGCAGGCACAATAGGGTAAACGACAAATACCCATTTTATTATTGTGGCTTTATGCTGATGCGGATCGATGGCGGCTTAGGCTATGCTGGTAGATATCGCCGAACATTTTTCTTCGGTTTTGCGTGAATGCGTTCACTCCAGGTTGCGGCGACGAGCTGTGGAGTTAAGAACGTTCTGCTAAATAAAAATGAATGTCTCTTTGTTTTTGAATCATCTGTATTTACTGGTTGAGAACGGGTTTTTTGTCCTCCTTATCATGCCGGGCGAGGGAATATGCAGATAATTGCTCTGGTTATTATGAATTTATGGGTAAGGTGATGAACGCCAGAATAAACGCCAAACATGGCTTGCCCGTTACCCTCCAGCTGATCACTCTTTTTCTGCTGGCGTTTTTGCTTTCCTTGTTGGGTATATTTACTCGTCCGATCGGATCCCTTTCCCTGTTTTGGCCGGTGAATGCGATTTTACTCGGCCTGCTATTGCGCAAACCCGCTTATGCCACGCCGCTGGGCTGGCTAACCACCTACCTTGGCATGATTGCCGCCGATTTGACGACCGGCGAAGCGCTACCTTTGGTCATGTGGTTGAACGCCTGCAATATGTCGCTGATTGCCACCGGTTATGGCGTGATGCTGCTGTTGCCGCAGTCGCAGCGCAGAATGGGCAAGCCTCAGGCGATACTTTATATGTTTACCGCCAGCCTGAGTGGTGCGGCGGTGGCGTCGACCCTGTCGATACTGCGCAGTGACAGCCTGTACAATAATACGGTGATCACCGCCTGGCTGGCGTGGTTCAGCGAACAGTTCTCCACCAACCTGTTGCTGTTGCCGGTGTTCCTGGCGGCACCGCGGCTGAAGCAGCTGTTGCGTATGCAGTTCAACTGGCCGCTGCGTGCCGGCATGCCGCTGCTGGCGCTGCTGTTTTCCCTGATATTCAGCGTGTACATCGGTGGCCCGGGGGCGATTGCCTTCCCTATCCCGGCGCTGCTGTGGTGTGCGGTCCGCTACCAGCTGTTCACCGTGACCTTGCTGACGCTGTTGACCGGTATGACCGAAATCAGCAGCATCTCCGCCAACCTGATGCTGTATGAAACACCGAACAACCACAACGCGTTCCTCGATACCCTGATGTCGGCCCGGTTGGGGATTGCCATGCTGGTCATGGGGCCGCTGATCCTCGCCAGTTCGATAGCCGTTAACCGCAAGCTGATGCGCCGGCTGGAGCACAGCGCCAATCACGATTTCCTGACCGGGGTGCTGGCGCGCAGTGCGCTGACGCGAAAGGCCGGTGAACTGCTGGAGCACAAATATAAGTCGAAAGAGGCGGTATCGCTGCTGCTGATTGATATCGATCATTTTAAACTCATTAACGACACTCACGGCCACGAAGTCGGCGATCAGGCACTGGCTACCTTCGCTCATATTGTCCGGCGCGAACTGCGCCACGATCAGCTGTTTGGTCGCTTGGGCGGGGAAGATTTTGCGATTATGCTGCCGCGCGCGCTGGCGGCGCAGGGGGTGGCATTGGCGGAGCATTTACGGCAACTGGTGCAAAAAACCGACCTGTATCCCGGAGGCAAAGCGCCGCTGAAAGTGACCATCAGTGTGGGTGTCGCCAGCCTGGCGATGAACGAAGTGAAGTCGCTGGCACAGCTGATGAATATGGCGGACATCGCGCTTTATCGCGCCAAGTCGCAGGGGCGCAATCGCGTGGAGTCGTTTAACGCGGTGAGTGGCAACAGCGTTGGGCACATAGTGTTCAAATAAGCGTTTCAGTTCTGCCTGGGTTCAAACCGGGTACCGCAGTTCGGGCAGATAAGCAGAACGTTTTGCCGTAGCGTCGCGCATTTTTGGCTGGTGACGTAGGCGCATTTGGGGCAGGCGATGTTGGTGGAACGATTGATAAAGCCTTTAACGCTGCTGGAATCAGTCATATAGCACGGCCTGTGTCAGGTGAAAACCCACGCTAACACAGGTGATATAAAATTGCTTCGAATGTTTTTTATACGCGCCCCCATTAGTAGGGCGCGAATATATTCGTCCCGACGAAGGCGGGCGAAGCAGATAGCGCCCGATAAGGGGCAGGGATAGGCGCTGGGCCGTGATTACAGGCTTTTCAGCACTTTCAGCGTTTCATCCATGTCGATCTCCTGCTCGGAGAAGGTATGGGTCGCGTTCTGGAACGTGGTGATGGTCAGCATGCGCAGTGTCTGCATGGTTTGCGGCGCGTCTTCGGACTGCGGGCGGATGCGGTTCATCAGCAGGCCCACCGACAGCACGGTATTTTCTTTGTCCACGTCCGCTTTCACCGGCACTTCTTTGGTGAAAGTGTTGAAAGATTTGATGCTGGTGATCTTGATTCTTTCGTTGGCGATGATGATGTATTTGCTCGCCGCCTGCACCTTGACCGCATACGCCGAAGGGCCTTTGGTGTTGTTGGTCGGTTCGAAGGTCACCGCCGCGTTTTTCTTAATCAGCTCCGGGTTTTGCACTTTAATCACGTGAAAATAACGATTTTCCCCGTTCTCATCGGTAATAAAGCCGAAGCCTTTGTCTTCAAAAAAAGTCGTTATTTTGCCGTTCATCATCATTCTCATAAAGTCGATCAATACAGTGCATATGATAGCGCGGAATGCCTTGCAGTGACAGGTTACGCGCACCGGTTTTGATAATGCGATAACGGCATTTAGCGGGGTTCCGGACACATGCTATTTTCAAGCTGACTTTATTCAATGCGGAAAGGGAAAATCGATGGGAATTAAACGGCTTAATCACGCGGTGCTGTATGTCAGCGATGTGCAGCAAAGCGCGGAGTTTTATCATCAGGTGCTGGGGTTCAAGCTAAAACCTTCTGGCAGCCCCGACAAAGCGGTGTTTACCCAGGCGGCCGATTCGGATAACGATCACGATCTGGCGCTGTTCAGCAAAAATCTTGGGCAACAGCGCGCCGGAGTGTTTCGCGCCAACGGCGAACCGCCGGCGGAAAACGAACCACCGGCCGGGCTGTACCATCTGGCCTGGGAAGTCGATAGCCTGGATGAGCTCGAACGCATTCGCGATCAATTGGCGCAGCGCGGCATCCTCGGGCTGGAGGAGGATCACGGCGTGCACAAGAGCATCTATGGCCACGATCCGGACGGGCTATTGTTTGAAGTGACCTGGTTTATCCCGCCGGCGCTGCTGACCGAGCAGGATCGCAACCAGCGCGGCATCAAGCCGCTGGATTTCGCCGCCGAAAAACGCCGCTTCGCTGCTGAGGCTTAAGATTATCGGGCGGGGCGCGGTTGCGCCCCGTGAGTCACAGAACTTTGTTGAGGAAGTTAATGGTGCGCTGGTGCTGCGGATGGTTCAGCACCTGCCGGGCGTTGCCCTGTTCGACGACCTGGCCGTCGACCATAAACACAATCTGATCCGCCGCTTCACGCGCAAAGCCAATCTCATGGGTGACCACCACCAGCGTCACGCCCAAGTCCGCCAGCCCTTTAATCACGTCCAGCACTTCGCCGACCAGCTCCGGATCGAGCGCCGAGGTGGGTTCGTCAAACAAAATGACCTTCGGGTTCAACGCCAGCGCACGCGCAATGGCAATGCGTTGCTGCTGGCCGCCGGACAGGTGGCGCGGATAAGCGTCGGCCTTGTGGCGCAGGCCGACGGTATCCAGCAGCTGATAGGCGACTTCTTTTGCCTGAGCGCGCGAATAAATCTTATGTACCACCGGCGCTTCAATGATGTTCTCCAGCACCGTCAGATGCGGGAACAGGTTAAAGTTTTGGAACACGTAGCCGACGTTGATACGCTGCTTGAGAATCGCGTTCTCTTTCAGTTCATACAGTTTGTCGCCTTTACGCCGGTAGCCGACGTAGTCGCCGTCGATGCGGATAAAGCCTTCATCGACGCGCTCCAGGTGGTTGATGGCGCGCAGCAGGGTGGATTTGCCAGAGCCGGACGGCCCGAGGATCACCGTGACCGTGCCCGGCCGCAGCGTCAGGCTGACGTCGTCGAGCGCCTTGTGCTTGCCGAAAAATTTGCTCACGTTGCTGATTTCAATCAGGCCGCGTGCCGGTACCGGAACGATGTTGCGCACCGGCGCTTCGCGCAGGGCATAATAATCAATAGCTTCGGACATAAATCCTCCTAACGTTTTATCCAGCCGGCCAGTTTCTGCCAGGGTGACGGCGGCAACTCGCGTACTGCGCCGCGGGCAAAATAGCGTTCAATGTAGTATTGGATCACCGACAGCGCGGTGGTGATGAACAGGTACCAGACGGTCGCGACCATCAGCAGCGGTATTACCTGCTGCGTGCGGTTATAGATGACCTGAATGGTGTAAAACAGCTCCGGCAACGCCAGCACGTAAACGATCGAGGTGCCCTTTGCCAGACTGATGATCTCGTTGAAACCGGTCGGAACGATTGAGCGCAGCGCCTGCGGCAAAATGATGCGGAAAGTGCGGCGATAGCCCGGCAGACCGAGCGCCGCTGCGGCCTCATGCTGGCCGTATTCCACCCCGAGAATGCCGCCGCGGATGATTTCTGCGGTATAGGCCGATTGCACCAGGGTTAGCCCCAGGACCGCGACGGAAAACTGGCTGAGGATATCGATGGTCGGGTAGCTGGCGAACACCAGCGAGGTAAAGGGAATGCCCAGCGAGATGGAGTCATACAGGTAAGAGAAGTTATACAAGATGATCAGAACCAGAATCAGCGGCAGCGAACGGAACAGCCAGATATAGCCCCAGGCCAGCGAAGCCAACAGATAAGAGCGCGACAACCGCGCCAGCGCCAGCAAGGTACCGAAAATAATACTGAACAGCGTGCCGAGCAGCGTCAGCAGCAGGGTTTGCCCCAGGCCGGAAAGCACCGCCGGCGCAAAGAACCACTCGGCGAATACCCCCCATTCCCAGCGCTCGTTGACTGCCACCGACTGGACGATCGCCGCCAGAATAAACACCGAAAACAGTGCGCCCACCAGCCGCAGCGGATAGCGTGCGGGAACCACTTTTAACACTTCTTGTTTGGACATCTTATTGCTCCTGAAACAGATAAAGGGAGGGGACCGGCCCCTAGGCAATCTTCCTTTCCTGTGCGCAACAGAGTGCGTCTGCTGTTATCAGGCTTTTGCGAAACGGCAACCGGCCGTCGTAGGGCGGGCGGCTGTAAACTTCACTGTCGACGGTGGGATCGAACTGCGGCTGATAGCCGTTGCTCAGATACAGGCCCACCGCCTCCGGCTGGCGAAAACCGGTGGTCAGGTAGAGCTGGCGGTAACCCTGTTCTCTTGCCAGCGTTTCCAGTTGCTGCAAGACCTTTTGCGCCAACCCCTGGCGACGCAGATCGGTTCGCGTCCAGATACGTTTCAGCTCTGCGGTGTGCGGATCGTAGCGTTTGAACGCGCCCATGGCGATCGGCTCCCCGGCGCGCAGCAGCACGATAAACGCGCCCTGTGGCGGGGCGTACAGATCCAGCGCTTCTTGTTCCTGGTCACCAAAATAATCGCCGTAGCGCTGACGGTACTCGCCGAACAGCCCTTCAATCACCGGCTCGACCAATGGGTCGTCCGGCAGCGTTTGGATAAAGACGTCGTTTGCCATCGGTATGCTCCTAGTCGCCCAGACCTTGCTGATTTTTCGCCACGTGGCGACGGGGATTGATGGCTTTTACATGGATGCCGGAGCCGGTAACGGTGTTTTGCATAGCGGAATATCCCTGAAAAAATATTATTGTTATTGGGTAAATTGGTTCAGCGGCTGCTTCAGGCCAAGGTGGTCGCGCAGTGTGTCGCCGCTGTAATCGCTGCGGAACAGGCCGCGTTGCTGCAGGATGGGCACCACGCGATCAATAAAGTGGCCGAAGGAGTTCGGCGTGCCGCCGCTGATGATGAAACCGTCGGCGGCCTGGGTGTCGAACCAGTTTTGCAGACCGTCCGCTACCGCCTCCGGCGTGCCGCCGAACACCGGGCGCGGCGAGGCGGCTTCCAACGCCACTTCGCGCAGCGTCAGATTACGTTCGCGGGCGTTGCGTTTGATGGCATCGGTGGTGCTGCGGAAGCTGTTTTGCCCTAAATCGCCGATGTCCGGGAAGGGCTCATCCAGCGGATGGCGGGAAAAGTCATAATGCTCGAAATAGCGGCCAAGGTAGTTGAGAGCGTTCTCGATGCTGACCAGACGTGCGGTTTCCCAATATTGGCGTTCCACGTCTTCATTGTCGTCGCCGACGATCACGCTGACGCCCTGGAAGATTCGCAGATCGTCCGGCTCGCGGCCCTGTTCCACCAGTTGGTTTTTTACGTCCTGATAAAACGCCTGCGCCAACTGTTGGGTTTCATGGTGGGTGAAAATGGCATCGGCGTGTTTGGCCGCCAACTGCTTGCCGTCTTCCGACGCACCGGCCTGGAACAAGATCGGGCGGCCCTGCGGCGTACGGCCGATATTCAGCGGCCCTTGTACCGAGAAGAATTCCCCCTGATGGTTCAGGGTATGCAGCTTGCCGGCGCTGAAAAATTCGCCGCTGTTTTTGTCCCGCACAAAGGCGTCACTTTCCCACGAGTCCCACAGCCCTTTGGTGACATCGAGATACTCGCTGGCGATGCGATAACGCAGGCTGTGCTCCGGGTGTTCGGTGCGCGAGAAATTCTTTGCCGACCCTTCCAGCGGCGACGTCACCACGTTCCAGCCCGCCCGGCCTTTGCTCAGGTGATCCAGGCTGGCGAACTGGCGCGCGACGGTAAAGGGATCGCTGTATGAGGTGGACAACGTGCCCACCAGCCCGATTTTGTCGGTGGCGGCGGACAGGGCGGCAAGCAGGGTCAGGGGTTCAAAACGGTTAAGGAAATGCGGAATGGATTTCTCATTGATATATAAGCCGTCGGCAACAAACACGAAATCCAATTTACCCTGTTCGGCTTTTTTCGCCGTGGCAATATTAAAATCGAGATTAATGCTGGCGTCGGCGGTGGCATCCGGATGCCGCCAGGCAGACATATTTCCCGATGCGCCATGCAAAATGGCGCCAAGACGCAATTGCCGTTTGTTTTTCGCATTGTTGCTCATTGCTTTCACCCTGTTAAGTGCCGCTGTGGCGCTATCTGTCGAGCTCCCACTATTGATGAGCGTTCTCAGGATGTAAAACAACAAAACAGCATATTCAAATGTTGAAATAGCAAATATCGTGGCGTGTATGGATAACGGGAAAATAATAAATCGCAGCGCAGAAGAGGCTGCGCCGCGAAATAATAATGAGGGGAGTTTTACGCCTTGCTGGTGATTTTTTCCGGCGCGGTGGCTAATTGTTGCAGCGTGCGCTCAGCGAGTAGCTCGAAATATTGCGAGGCCGGGAAGATCGCCTGTTCATCCGGGTTAAAGCGCGGGTGGTGTAAACCGAACTCACTGGCTGAACCGATACTGACGAAAGCGCCTGGGACATGGTGCAGATAAAGCGCGAAATCCTCGCCGCCCATTTGCAGATCCGCTTCTTCTACCCGATAACCGGCTTCGGCGGCGACGGTTTTGCTGAAGGCCGCCCAGCGCGCGTCGTTGACCACCGCCGGTGGGCCTGGCTGCCAGCGCAGTTCCGCCTGCGCGCCAAGCGATGCGGCTACGCCGTTAATCACCTGGCGGATTTTGTCCGGGACCTGATGGCGGACTTTCTCGTTGTGGGTTCGCACCGTACCTTCCAGTTCCACGGTCTGCGGCAATACGTTCCAGGTGTTGCCACCCTCGATGCGCGTCACGCTCACCACCAGCGACTCCAGCGAGCTAAAGCTGCGGCTGGGCAGGGTTTGCAACGCGTTGACGATTTGGCTGGCGGTGACGATGGTGTCTACGCCTTGCTCCGGTTTGGCGGCATGCGCGCCTTTGCCGGTGATCAGGATCTGGAAGCGATCGACGTTGGCGTAAAATGCCCCGGCGCGGGTGGCGAAGGTGCCGGTCGGCAGCTCCGGCGCATTATGCAGGCCGAATACAGCAGCCACGTTATCCAGCGCACCGGCGTCGATCAGATGCTGGGCACCGTTAAAGGTTTCCTCTGCCGGTTGGAAGAAAATACGTACCGTGCCGGGCAGGGTGGCTTCGCGCGCTTTCAGCAAATGCGCTGCGCCGAGCATCACCGAGGTATGAAAATCATGCCCGCAGGCGTGCATGACGCCGCTATTTTGCGAACTGAAGGGAACGCCGGAGATTTCTTCTATCGGCAGGGCGTCAATATCGCCGCGCAGCGCAATGATCGGGCCTTTGCCGCTGCCGATTTCGGCGACCACGCCGGTCTTCAGGCCCAGCGGCAGAATACGGATACCCGCCTCTTCCAGCCAACGGGTGAGGCGGGCGGTAGTGGCAAACTCGTGGTTGGACAGCTCAGGGTTCTGATGCAGTTCACGGCGGTAGGCGACGATCTTCTCGGCCAGTTGGCTGGTCATAGTCTTGGCTCACAGTGGTTGATAAGCTCTAACCCTAGTGCAGCTCGCCCGGAAGCAAAAAGACTATCTGGTTATATTTCATAGCGATTATGTCTGCATCACGCTGTCAACGAACGCTGCCGGGGCTGAAACAGGCGTTCGGCCGTTGTTCGATGGAGATTAAAGAGCATTGAGCTGTCAAGACTGGTTACAACCAGCGGTGCAAGAGATTTACAGTGGGCGATACCGATTTTTTCACTCTTTATCGGTTTTATGTGATCCAGGTTGTGGACAAAATCCGGTCTAATTGCTGTACTGTACTGGACACAGGTTTAGTGTCTTACATTCACGTTAAAGGTAAGTTTGATGTCTAAGATTAAAGGTAGCGTTAAGTGGTTTAATGAATCCAAAGGCTTCGGTTTCATTACCCCGGAAGATGGTAGCAAGGACGTTTTCGTTCACTTCTCTGCCATCGCTAGCAATGGTTTCAAAACTCTTGCTGAAGGCCAGCGTGTAGAATTTGAAATCACGAACGGTGCCAAAGGGCCATCTGCTGCTAACGTTATCGCTATCTAAGCTACAGTAGCCGAAATTCTTAAAACCCGCTCCCTGAGCGGGTTTTTTATTGCCCTTTTTACGGTGCCTTACGCCTGAGGTTTGCGCACCAGCAGGGTGAACAGCACGATGGCAATGGCGTAACAGCCGACAATGGTCAGCGCCATCGACACGCTGGAAGTGCCGCCCAGCCCGGTAATAGGCACGCTGCACGCGCCGAGCGCGAACATGCACACGCCGATCAACGCCGAGGCGCTGCCAGCTTTGTCGCCCTGGCTTTGCATCGCCAATGATGACGCCGTAGGGCCGACAATGCCGATCACGGCCACTGAGAAGAACAGCGGTACCATCAGCAGCGCCAGCGGTGCGTGGAGGCTACCTGCCAGCAGCAACAGCAGCGAGGCGACGGCCGCTAATGTCAAGCCGCCTTTCAGCACTAGCCTTTCCCCCCAGCGTGCGCTCAGACGGCTGGCAAGCTGCGCGGAAATAATCAAACCGACGCCGTTAACGGCAAAGCACAGGCTGAACATTTGCGGGCTGAGGCCATAAATCTGCTGCAATACGAAGGGAGATGCGCCGATGTAGGCGAACATCCCGGCCATGACGAACCCCTGCGTCAGGCACAGGCCCATAAACTGGCGCTGGGTCAGTAACCCGCCCAGCGACATCAGCATGGCCAAAATGCCACCCTGGCTGCGGCGTTCCACGGGCAACGATTCGCGCAGCTTAAGGCTTGAAAGGGTAAACAGCAGCACGGCAATGGCCGCCAGTACGCCGAAAATCCCGCGCCAGTCCATCAATTGCAGCATGGCGCCGCCCAGCACCGGCGCAATAATCGGCGCCAGGCCGTTAACCAGCATCAGCAGAGCGAAGAAGCGCGTCAATTCATGTCCGGCATAGAGATCGCGCGCGATGGCACGAGAAATCACCGCACCGCCGGCACCGGCCAGCCCCTGCAACAGGCGGGCGATCAGCAATTGGTCGATATTTGGCGCCAGCGCGCACCACAGAGAGGCGGCCAGCAACAGCACCAGCGACAGCAGCAGCGGCCGCATGCGGCCTAGCTTGTCGCTGAAGGGGCCAAAAATCAGTTGGCCGACGCCCAGCCCAAGCAGGCCGGCAGTCAGGCTGAGCTGCGCCGTGGCGGTGGACGTATTCAACTCGCCGGCCATTTCCGGCAGGGCGGGCAGGTAGAGATCGGTGCACAGCGGCCCCAGTGCGGCCAGCAGGCCAAGCACCACCGCGTACACCAGACGTTGTCTGGATAAGTGTCTGGTCATGGGAAATTAGGGTTTCCTGAATAGGTGAGAGATAGCTTGTTGATACAGGCCGTTCAGCAAGCTGACATCGGCTTTTTGCGTGGTAAGGATGCGATAACCTGTGCCTTCGCTTAAGACGGCGACAAATTCCACCCGTGCGGCGATTTCCTGTTCGGTGAAATACGGGTACATCCGCTGCAGGTTTTGGCAGACGTGATGGAACAACCGCGTTTCCGCGTCGCTGAGCATTTTCGCCACCACCGGGTTGCGCGTGGCTTCGGCGGTGACTTCCAGCATCAGCATATGGTCAGTTTCGTTTTCACCGGGTTGTTGGAACAGCGTGCGCGCCGACAGGGTGCTGGCGATCAGGTTAATGTGATCGCCAAGATCCTCCAGGCGCTGCATTTTACTGGCGATAATACGGTTGACGATTTCTTCGATGATCGCGTCTTTATTGGCGAAATAACGGTAGATTTGACCGACGCTGAGCTGTGAAGCCTGGGCGATTTCCGCCATGCTGGCGGCGTGAAAACCATGCCGACGAAAACAGACTTTCGCCGCCTCGACGATTTGATCGCGGCGGGCTTGCGCTTTGGCTTGCCTGCTGTCGCTGGTGGATATCATTTCCCGATCCTTTGCCAAGAGAGGGGTTCGCATTCTGGGTGCGAACGTTCATTCTCAATTGTAATGCAAGAACGGCAGCAGGGGAACTATAAAGGGAGGATCCTGCGGGGGCGTAGCGTCAGGCGAACAGATAGACCTTGATGAAAGCGGCGACAATCAGCAGGCACAGCAGGGTAGCGGTCACTTCAGCGGCGGTTTTGGGCAGGCTAAACATTTTGGTTCTCATCCAGTTTGGGACACTGGATGAGATTATGCGCATGGCTGATTAAGGAAACATTAAGAGACCGAAATCAGCTACTGCCCGTTAACCCAGATGACCAGCATAAACGCCAGCAAGGTCATCGCCAGGGAGCCGGCCAGATTGAGCAGCATATTGGCCAGCGCCCAGGCAAAACGGCCATCCTGCAGCAAGTACACCACCTCCAGAGAAAACGTGGAGAAGGTGGTTAACCCGCCGCAGAAGCCGGTGGTAATCAGCAATTTCCAGGTGGGATCCAGGTGCGTCATGCGGGTAAAGGTGGCGATGGCCAACCCGATGATAAAACCGCCCACCAGGTTCACCGCCAATGTGCCCAAAGGGATATGCGCGTTAAGCGGGTTCATCTTCATGCTGATAACCCAACGCAGCACGCTGCCGACACCACCGCCAATAAAGACTGCCAGTAAAGAACTCAACATGGTTGAAATACCTTTCACTAAAAGGGAAAACCAAGGCTCAGAAAGGGGCTGGCGCAACGCTACGCACCCCTTTGAGAGGTTACGTAGACATCATCAGCCTGTGAAGGCGGTTATGGAGGAATGTCATCTCCGTTGTTCGGCGCCGCTTTTTGCCGCGCAGGCTGGATCTTACACCCGGCGCCGCTTATTTTGTAGTATCTGTGACGACAGGGGCAATCGAAATGAAAGTGAGAACAGCGGTGCCGGCAGATAAAAAAGCCATAGTGGCGTTAATGGCTGCACTGGATTACGCCGGAACAGAGGCATTTATTGACGCGCGCCTGGCGCAGCTATTGGCGCATCCCGATGAAGCGTTGCTGGTCGCGGCCGACGATGACGATAATGAGGTGCTGGGGGTTTTGTCGCTGCATTTCTTGCCGCAGTTGGCGTTGGCCGGAGATATTTGCCGTATCAGCTATTTTTGCGTTGATAGCCATGCGCGTGGCCTGGGCGTCGGTCAGTTATTGCTGGCTGAGGGCGAAGCATTGGCCCGCCGGCGCGGCTGTGACCGACTTGAAGTGCATTGTCACAGCCGCCGTGAATGGGCCCACGCTTTCTATCAGCGGGAGGGCTTTTTCGAGGTCCCTAAATACTTTGCCAAGTTATTAAGTTAGTTGCCGGGCACCGCCAGCTCAAGGCGGTTGCGGCCATTGTTTTTTGCCCGGTACAACGCGTTGTCGGCCGCTTTCAGCCAGTCCAGATAGCCGCCCATATCGCCGTGATAATCGGCTATGCCGGCGCTGATGTTCAGCCGCAGTTGCGGCGCTTCACGAAAAATAATGTCGTTCAATCGTTCCTGAATGCGCTGCAGCGCAATGCTGGCCTGTTCGGCACTGGTGTTCGGCAGTACTGCGCCAAATTCGTCCCCGCCATAACGCCCGACAATATCCACGGCACGCAGGCCGATTAACAGCTCTTCCGCCAGCACCGCCAGCGCCTCGTCACCCAGCGCATGGCCGAAGGTGTCATTGATGGTTTTAAAACGATCGACATCCATCAGGATCAGGGTCGCAGTGTGTTGGTAACGGCGGCAGCTGTCGAATTGGTGATGCAGCAAATGTTCCCAATGGCGGCGATTGTACAACCCGGTCAGGCCGTCACGCATGCTGATGCGCAGCAGCTCCTGTTTTTTCTGCGCCAACCGCTTGGCGGTGCGGTAGGTGACTAACCCCAACAGGGCCGGGTAGAGATAGATCATCGGCAGGCAGAGGTAGATCTGTAGCGGCGTGCTCTGTGGCTGGAAGGGAAAACCCAACAGAGCACTGACCGTCAGGGCGCCGGCCAGCTGTGCCACCAGCCCTTTAAAGAACAGCGTCTTGCCGGCGGCGGCAATATTGTTCATGCCCATCATCGACAGAATGACCACCGACGGCAATGCATTGAAGGCCATCATCGCTGCCCACAGACCGCCAAAAAACGAATCGATCAGCAGGTTGCGGGTTTCCGCCTTGAAGGGCGTGGCGGAGCGACGCGCCCATTGGTAGGCGATATGCGGCCAAATAAAACCGTGAAAAATCAGCAGCCCCCACACCCAGGGGGCCGACGGCTGGGAATGGAGCACCGAAAATACGCACAGAAAACCAATCCCCAGCCCGACGATGCGTGGCAGATAGGTACGTCTGGCAAAGCTGAGGCCGGATCGTCTGGTATCGATAACTGATGGTGCAGTGTACATCCTGCGACTCCCTGATAGGCGTAACGACAGCGTATCATGCAGCGTATAAACTCAGAATAGTCTGATTAATGTGCAATGCATTTAAAAGAAGTCTCGGCGCAGGGATCTCACTCTGTTACATGTTGCTGTTGTCTTGGCTTGGCGAAAGTAGGTAAATAGCCACAGGCAAGGTTTGTTTTTTCGCTGCCTCTGCAGCGCTATATGAATAAGAAGGTGAGTATGGAAGGTATCAGTATTACCAAACTTCTGGTGATTGCGGTGTTGATCATCTTGCTGTTCGGTACCAGCAAACTGCGCACCCTGGGTGCCGATCTGGGCGCTGCGCTGAAGGGCTTTAAAAAGGCCGTGGGCGACGACACGACTCCGCCGCCGGCAAATACGGCAGAAAGCCAATCCAATCCGCAGAGCGTCGAAAAGAAAGACGTGTAATCACGTTTTCTGTTTGGCAATAAAAAACGGATGCCGCAAGGACATCCGTTTTTTGGCGTTTCCGCAAGCTTAAGCGTAACAAATTGTTACCGCGCTTATTTCACTTCCATTCCTTTTGCCTGCAAATCGGCATGGTAGGAGGAACGGACAAACGGGCCGCAGGCCGCGTGGGTAAAGCCCATCGCCATCGCTTCTTCTTTCATTTCATCGAACTCGGCCGGGCTGACATAGCGCTGTACCGGCAGGTGATGGCGGCTTGGCTGCAGGTATTGGCCCAGGGTCAGCATGGTGACGCCGTGGCGACGCAGGTCGCGCATGACTTCAACGATTTCCGCATTGGTTTCCCCCAGGCCGACCATCAGACCGGATTTGGTTGGGATGTGCGGGTGCGCTTCTTTGAACCGCTCAAGCAGCTTCAACGACCATTCGTAGTTGGCGCCCGGACGAACCTGGCGGTAGACGCGCGGCACGTTTTCCAGATTGTGGTTGAACACGTCCGGCGGCGTCGCTGTCAGAATTTCCAGTGCGCGATCCATACGGCCACGGAAATCCGGCACCAGCGTTTCAATTTTGATGGTCGGGTTTTTCACGCGAATGGCGGCGATACAGTCGGCAAAGTGCTGAGCACCGCCGTCACGCAGATCGTCGCGGTCAACCGAGGTGATCACCACATAGCGCAGGCCCATGTCGGCGATGGTCTGAGCCAGTTTCTCCGGTTCGTTGGCATCCGGGGCCACCGGGCGGCCGTGGGCCACGTCGCAGAACGGGCAACGGCGGGTACAGATAGCGCCCAGGATCATAAAGGTGGCGGTGCCGTGGTTAAAGCATTCAGACAGGTTCGGGCAGGAAGCTTCTTCGCACACCGAATGCAGACCGTTTTTACGCATGGCGGCTTTAATGCCCTGAATGCGTGTAGAGTCGGCAGGGAGTTTGATCTTCATCCACTCGGGTTTACGTAACAGCTCCTGCCGTTCGGTGACCACCGTTTTAACCGGGATCAACGCCATTTTGTCTGCATCGCGGTATTTAACGCCGCGTTCCATCTGAATTGGTTTACTCATAATCGTGCAGGTTCCAGTTACGAAGCTCGACCTTCGGGTAGCCGAGTAAATGAACAAATTCCTGTACCAGGATTGGGTGTACGTCTTCTATGCCTACGCCGGGCGCCAGCGCGCTGACCTGCGCCATTTGCATGCCGGCGTAACCGCAAGGGTTGATACGTTGGAAGGGAGTGAGATCCATGGCAACATTCAGCGCCAGGCCGTGGAATGAACTGCCTTTGCGGATCCGCAAACCCAACGAACAGATTTTTTGCTCCCCCACGTAAACACCGGGCGCATCCGGGCGGGCGCGCGATTCGATATGAAAGTGGGCGAGGGTATTAATAACGGTATCTTCGATAGCCGTGACCAGTTGGCGAACGCCAACCTTGTTGCGTTTCAGATCGATCATCACGTACATCACCTGCTGCCCTGGACCGTGATAGGTCACCTGGCCGCCGCGATCGCTCTGGACCACCGGAATATCACCCGGCATTAACAGATGCTCCGCTTTACCGGCCTGGCCCTGGGTAAACACGGGCTGATGCTGAACCAACCACAGCTCATCGGGCGTGGTATCGGTTCTGCGATCGGTGAAGTTGTGCATGGCTTGGGATACAGGCTCGTAGGGCTGCAACCCCAGCTGACGCAAAATGATCTTGTCTGGTTGCAAAAGAGTCATCGTCAGGTTACAGAAGTGGTAATGCCATTATACCGGGCGCTCTGGCCGGCGACCAGCATTTAGCTGACCAAAAATGCGCAACCCGGGCAGACGATCCTCTGGCCCGGGTTGGTTAGCAGGGTTTTGTGCTGGAATTACAGCACCATGCGGACAATTTCAATGTTGCCCAATTCATCATATAACGTCTCAACCTGGTCGATATGGGTGGCGTTGATGGTGATGGAAACGGAGTGGTAATTGCCTTTGCTGCTCGGTTTAACTTCAGGGTTGTAATCCCCGGGAGCATGGCGCTGCACCACTTCAACCACCTGGTCCACCAGCTCAGGTTGTGCCAGGCCCATTACCTTGTAGGTAAACGAGCAAGGGAATTCGAGCAGTTCGTTCAGTTTAGTTTTCATGTGCGCTCCAGAGTGCTGCTATCAACATAGCGAATCTATAAATTATAACTCCCGCCGGAGCGGGAGTTAATGTTAATCAGTATATGAGGGCAATTTTGCCCGTTTCAACTGTTAACCGAACCAGTGGTGGAACATCAGTTTGATATAATCCACGATGCGGCTGAAGAAACCGCCTTCTTTCACTTCGTTCATTACCACCAGAGGGCGCTGATCGATGGTTTTGCCATCCAACTGGAAGTTGATGCTGCCGACAACCTGGTTTTTAGCCAGTGGCGCATGAATCTCCGGTGTGTTCAGCACGTAGCTGGCTTTGAGATCTTTCATCCGGCCGCGTGGGATGGTCAGGTAGACGTCTTTGTCCACGCCCAACTCAACGCGATCCGAATCGCCGAACCAGACCGGTTCAGACGCAAACTCTTTGCCCACTTTCAGCGGTGCAACGGTTTCGAAGAAGCGGAAGCCCCAGGTCAGCAGTTTCTTGCTTTCGGTTTCACGGCCTTTATAAGTCCGACCGCCCAGTACCGCAGAGATCAGGCGCATCTGGCCTTCGGTGGCGGAAGCCACCAGGTTGTAGCCTGCCGCATCGGTATGGCCGGTTTTGATGCCGTCCACGTTCAGGCTGGTGTCCCACAACAGACCGTTACGGTTCATCTGACGGATATTGTTGAAGGTGAACTCTTTTTCTTTATAAATCGCGTATTCGTCCGGCACGTCGCGGATCAGCGCCTGGCCGATCAACGCCATATCGCGCGCCGAGCTGTACTGGCCCTGTGCGTCGAGGCCGTGTACCGTCTGGAAGTGGGTGTTTTGCAGGCCCAGCTTGCTGACGTAGGTGTTCATCAGGTTAACGAATGCGTCCTGGCTGCCGGCCACGTAATCGGCCATCGCCACGCAGGCGTCGTTACCGGATTGCAGGTTGATGCCGCGGGTCAGTTTGGAAACCGGCACGCGATCGCCTGGCTTCAGGAACATCAGCGAAGAACCTTTGAATACCGGGTTGCCGGTCGCCCAGGCATCTTGTCCCACGGTAACCATGTCTTCCGGGCCGATTTTACCCGCTTTCAGCGCCTGGCCGATGACGTAGCTGGTCATCATTTTTGTCAGGCTGGCCGGATCGCGGCGCGCGTCGGCATTCATTTCCGCCAAAACTTTACCGGAGTTGTAATCAATCAGGACGTAGGCTTCCGCATCGATTTGCGGCACTCCTGGGATCATGGTTTTGATATTAACGTCATCGGCTTGCGCAACGGAAGCTGCACTCATCGCGATAACGGAGCCGAGCGCTATGCTCTTGATTAAGCGAAAAGAAGTTACTTGTTTCATGATCGAGAGGACAACATCCATGAGGGTAAAGTTAAAAACGAGCCACACTATAACAGATGAGATTCCGGCAGGCATTATCCATTCATCTGACTAATAGCGCTTTACCGGCATTTTGCTGAAAGAAAATGTTTCAGCTAGAGAAACGCTTATCAGTCGCGATCGCCCGCCGGGGCTTCATGCTTTTGACCTTTCAAGCTGCAGCAGTGTCGGCTGCAGCTTGAAATTGATCGGGTATCTTTGTTTAGGGTGCGGCAGTGACAAAAGATTGTTGTTGCGCTTCCGCGGCCAGGCGCTGTTGCAACTGTGCCGCCTGCTGGCGATCGTTGAACGGGCCTAACTGTACGCGGTAGACACCGCCGCTGGCCGCAACCTTGCCTGGCACGCCAAATTGCCGGCTCAGGCTCTGTTGCCAGGTTTGTGCGCGTTCAGCGCTGCTGAGTGCACCAACCTGGACGACATAGCTCCCGGCGGAAGAGGCTCCGGCAGCAACGGCTGCGGTGGCGGCGACGGGGGCTGCAATGGCGGCGGCGACGGCCGGTTCAGGTTCTGAACCTTCCAACACGCCGGCGGGAACCTGGCTTGGTGCGCCGAGGAAGCCGGTGCGGCTGCTGCCGGCTGCGGCGGCTGGGGCGTTGCTGTCACCGGTGTCCAGGCTGCTGTTATCTATTGGACGTACTGCGGCACCGCTGGCGATGGGGGCTTCCTGCTGCACGGGAGTTCCCATGCTGCTCGAGCCAAGATCGGGGCGCGACGGCAGGGCGTAGCTTTGTTTGGCGACGATTGTCCCTATGGTGCCGGGGCCGCTCAGGGTGCCATCCGGCGCCACGTTGATGAAATCAACTTTAACCTTGGTGTTGTTGGACAGGTTCAGACGGTCGGCAACGGCTTTCGACAGATCGATAATGCGGCCATTGGTGTAAGGCCCGCGATCGTTCACGCGCACCACCAGTTGACGGCCGTTGGCGAGGTTGGTCACGCGCACGTAGCTTGGGATCGGCAGCGTGGGGTGCGCGGCGGTGAGGCCGTTAGGATCGAACTGCTCGCCCAGCGCGGTGGTGTTGCCCCGGGCTTCTTCGCCATAGGAGCTGGCCAGACCGGTCTGCGAGAAATTCTGCGGGTCCTTCACGATGCGGTAAGTATCGCCATTAACCTTATAATCCTGCAGGGTGCCAGGGTTATAGGGTTCATATTGAGGCTCAACGCCGCCGATTTCCACCACCGGCCCGTTATACGGCTGCTGCGGCGGCGCCTGCTGTTCCGTGGTCGGGGAGGTACAGGCGGAAAGCAACACAGCCACTACGCCGACCCAAAGCCATTCCTTACGCATTACTCACCTCTTATAAACTTTTAGACAGCATTTTCCGATGCGTGTGGATCGACATGATAATGCCGAACCCAGCCATAAGTACGATCAGCGCCGAACCCCCGTAACTGACCAGAGGCAAAGGTACGCCAACTACCGGTAAAATGCCACTGACCATACCAATGTTAACAAACACATAAACGAACAGAATCAGCATCAGGCCGCCGACCATGACGCGGCCGAAGGTCGTCTGTGCCCTGGCGGCGATCATCAGCCCGCGGATAATCACCAGCAGGTACAGCGCCAACAGCACCAGCACCCCAATCAGCCCGAGTTCTTCGGCCAATACCGCGAAGATGAAGTCGGTATGGCGCTCCGGCAAGAACTCCAGCTGCGACTGGGTGCCGTGCAGCCAGCCCTTGCCGGACAGGCCGCCGGAACCTATGGCGATTTTCGACTGAATAATATGGTAGCCGGCACCGAGCGGATCGCTTTCCGGATCGAGCAGCATCATGACGCGGTCGCGTTGATAGCCGTGCATCAGGAAGAACCACAGCACGGGAATAAAGGCCGCCAGCATCACGGCGGCAACGGCGATCAGCTTCCAGCTCATGCCGGACAGGAACAGCACGAACAGACCGGAGGCGGCGATAAGAATCGACGTGCCCAGGTCCGGCTGCGCAGCAACCAGCAGGGTCGGCAGGAAAATCAGCACCAGCGCAATGGCGGTATTCTTCAGCGAAGGCGGGCAGACGTCGCGGTTCATAAAGCGCGCAACCATCAGCGGAACGGCGATTTTAGCGATTTCTGACGGCTGGAAGCGCACAAAGCCGAGATCCAGCCAGCGCTGAGCCCCTTTACTGATCTGCCCGAACGCGTCCACCATGATCAGCAGGATCACGCAGAAAATGTACAGATAGGGCGCCCAGCTTTCATAGACCCGCGGCGGGATCTGAGCCATTACGCCCATCACGATCAGGCCCATGACGATCTGGCCGATTTTGCGTTCCATCATGCCGATATCCTGGCCGCTGGCGCTCCACATCACGAATGCGCTGTAGACCAGCAGAGCCAGAATGAATAACAGGAAAGTGGGGTCGATATGGATTTTGGTCCAGATCGAGCCTTTTTGTTGGCTTTCAGTCATGTTCTACCTTAATCACCTTCTACACCAGGCGGCAGTGGAGCCTCGGAGGGTAATTGCGTATTGTTGTCGCCCAGCAGGATATGGTCGAGGATCTGACGGGTAATCGTCCCGACCGCCGGACCGGAACCGCCGTTTTCCAAAATGATGGCGACCGACACCGTTGGGTTGTTGTACGGCGCAAAGGCGGTCATCAGTTTGTGGTCACGCAGATGCTCTGCGAGTTTGTGGGCGTTATAGGTTTCGTAGCCGAATACCTGTGCGGTACCCGATTTTGCCGCGGCTTTGTAGGGTGCATCCGCGAAGTACTTACGCGCCGTCCCGTTAGGGCGGTTGGCTACACCATACATGCCGTCTTTGGCAATTTCCCAGAAGCCGGAATGAATATCGCCGATCTGCGTGTTCTCTTCCTGACGGAACGGCACCAGCGCACCGTTGATTCGGGTGCTCTGCATCAGATGCGGCGTTTTGACGTTGCCGTCGTTAATCAGGGTATTCAGCGCCTTGGACATCTGGATCGGCGTTGCCGTCCAGTAGCCCTGGCCGATGCCCACCGGAATGGTGTCGCCCTGATACCAGGGTTTTTTATAGCGTTTGAATTTCCAGTCGCGGGTCGGCATCAGGCCGGAACGTTCTTCGGAAAGATCGATGCCGGTGTACTGGCCGTAGCCAAACTTGGTCAACCAGGTCGACAGGCGATCGATGCCCATGTCGTACGCCACCTGATAGAAGAAGGTATCTGCCGATTCTTCCAGCGCTTTGGTGACGTTCAGGCGGCCGTGGCCCCATTTTTTCCAGTCGCGAAAGCGTTTTTCCGAACCGGGCAACTGCCACCAGCCGGGATCGAACACTATGGTGTTTTTGGTGATCACCCCGGCGCTGAGCGCCGAGACGGAAATATAGGGTTTCACCGTTGAGGCAGGCGGGTAAACCCCTTGCGTGGCACGGTTGATCAGTGGCCGGTTAGGATCGTTCAACAGCCCCTGGTAATCCTTGCTGGAGATGCCGTCCACGAACAGGTTCGGGTCATAGCTGGGGTTGGAGACCATCGCCAGAATGCCGCCGGTGCGCGGATCGCTCACCACCACTGCCGCCCGGCTGCCCACCAGCAATTGCTCGATATAGCGTTGCAGGTTGAGATCCAGCGTCAGGTAAACGTCCTGGCCGGCGGAAGGCGGCTGCTCGTGCAACTGACGGATTACCCGACCGCGGTTGTTGACCTCGACCTCTTCGTAGCCGGTTTTGCCATGCAGGGTGTCTTCGTAATAGCGCTCGATACCCAGCTTGCCGATATCGTGGGTGGCGGCGTAGTTCGCCAGCTTACCGTCTTTGTCCAACCGTTCGACGTCGCGATCGTTGATCTTCGAGACGTAACCGGTGACGTGAGTGAGGGCGGAACCATAGGGATAATAGCGGCGCTGGTAGCCTTTCACTTCCACGCCGGGGAAGCGGAACTGATTGACCGCAAAGCGGGCGACCTGCACTTCGTTCAGTGCGGTTTTCACCGGGATGGAGACGAAACGGCGTGAGCGTTTGCGCTCTTTCTCGAAGTTGGTGATGTCGTCGTCGGTCAGATCGACCACCGGGCGCAGCGCCTGCAGCGTCGCTTTCAGATCGTCGATCTTTTCCGGCATCAGCTCCAACTGATAGATAGTGCGGTTGAGCGCCAGCGGGGTGCCGTTACGATCGTAAATAATGCCGCGGCTGGGGGCGATGGGCACCAGCTTGATGCGGTTTTCGTTGGAACGGGTGCGGTAATCCTCGACGCGGACAATTTGCAGATTATACAGATTGGCGATCAGGGTGCCGCTCAGCACCAGAATGACCAAAAACGCCACCAGGGCGCGGCGTACAAACAGGGCAGATTCAGCCGTATAGTCGCGAAAAGGGTTACGTTCTATTTTCATCCCGCTGCTTTATTTCACTCTGTCACTGTCACCACCGGTTATTCCCGGTGGTAAGGATGATTTGTTGTAATACTCCAGGCGCGATAGAGGCTTTCAGCCACCAATACGCGCACTAAAGGATGCGGCAATGTCAATGGCGAGAGCGACCAGCTTTGTTCGGCAGCGGCTTTGCAGGCCGGTGCCAGCCCTTCCGGGCCGCCAATCAGCAGGCTGACGTTGCGGCCATCCTGCTTCCAGCGTTCGAGCTGTTGCGCCAACTGCGGCGTTTCCCACGGCGTACCGGGGATATCCAGCGTGACAATGCGGTTGCCTTTGCCCACCGCAGCCAGCATCTGCTCGCCTTCCTTTTCCAGAATGCGTTTGATGTCGGCATTCTTGCCGCGCTTGCCTGCCGGGATTTCGGTCAGCTCAAACGGCATGTCTTTCGGAAAACGATGCAGATAATCCATAAAACCGGTCTGCACCCAGTCTGGCATCTTAGTGCCGACCGCTACCAGTTGCAGTTTCACCGCTTAGCTCCAGAGTTTTTCCAGCTCATACAGCTGACGGCTTTCTTCCTGCATGATATGTACGATCACATCGCCCAAATCGACCACGACCCAGTCGGAGGCTTCCTGACCTTTCATGCCATACAGTTCCATCCCTGCGGAGCGGGCTTCCTGCACTACGTGGTTGGCGATCGACATCACGTGGCGGGTAGAGGTCCCGGTGCAGATGATCATGCAATCGGTGATGCTGGATTTGCCCTGTACATCCAGAGCGATAATGTCTTGGCCTTTCAGGTCATCGATTTTATCGATGACGAAATCTTGGAGCGCTTTACCTTGCAAAGGTTCCCCCTCGGGTGTGTTCTGTTTGTTCGACTGCGGCAGGCAAATGCCCGCATGCGGCCTGAATCAATGATAATGTCGGCAGGATGCCGCTGAAAGCCAGCTGATAATTGCCCGGCAGCTAAGGTTTCCGGGGTTTTCAGCGAATACCTGAAAAATAGCGGCGCAGTATATCACGCGACTCCGGCTAGCGATATAAACCCTGTAACTCGATATAGCGCTGTACCGAACGCGGCAACAGGTCGTCACAACTGAGGCCCTGATGGCGGCGCTGGCGGATTTCAGTGGCGGAAATTTCCAACAGCGGCGTGTCGGCCAGGTAAATATGTCCCTGCGGCCGTTGGCTGAGCAGCGCGGCGTCGGTGACCCGATGACGCTCCAGCCACTGTTGCAGTTCCGGCGTATCCATTTGGTCATTGTAGCCAGGGCGGGCCAGCACCAACAGATGGCAGACATCCAGCAATGCCTGCCAGCGGTGCCACTTGTGCAGCGTCAGCAGAGAATCCTGGCCAATAATAAAGGCCAATGGCAACGCGGGGCCACGTTCTTTACGAAGGGTTTCCAGCGTCTCAATGGTATAGGACGGCGTGGTGCGGTGCAGTTCACGATCGTCAACGGCGAACAGCGGGTTATTGGCGATCGCCAGCTCAACCATCTTCAGCCGCTGTTGGGCATTGGCCTCCGGCTGCGGGCGGTGCGGGGGGACGTGGTTTGGCAGCAGCGTGACCTGGTTCAGGCCGACTTCTGCGGCCAGCGCTTCCACCGGCCGCAAATGGCCGTAATGGATAGGATCAAAGGTGCCGCCGAACAGGGCATGCAGGATTGTCGCGCTTTGCGGATTAGTGGGCATCTGAAAAACTCGTGGCCAGGGGTTTGCCGCACAGCAGCATAGACAGGGTTTCCAGTTCCGGCCATACCGACTGACCGTAATCCTGCTTCAGGGTGATCTCAATTTGCGTCAACAGATGGACCGCCTGCTGCAATTGAGCGCCGGACAGCCGCTGCAGGGCCTGCGTCACCAGGTTACGGCGGTTTTGCCAGACCTTGTACTGATCGAACAGCGTGCGCAGCGGCACGGATGCCATGCGGCGTTGCAGGTTGAGCAGTTGCAGCAGCTCGCGTTGCAGGGTGCGCAACAGGATCACCGGTTCGACATCTTCCTGCTGCATTTGCTGCAGAATGTGCCAGGCGCGTTTGCTTTTGCCCGCCAGCAGGGCGTCCAGCCAATGAAACGGCGTAAAGTGAGCGGCGTCGTTCACCGCCAGTTCAACGCGTGGCAGCGTGAGCTTACCGTCCGGATGCAACAGTGACAGCCTTTCCAGCGCCTGCGACAGCGCCAGCAGGTTGCCTTCGTAGCAATAGCACAGCAACTGGTTGGCCGCATCGTCCAGCTCGAGCTTCATGGTTTTGGCGCGCTGTGCCACCCAGCGGGGTAACTGCGCTTGTTCCGGCGTCTGGCAACTGACGTAAGCGCCATTTGGGCTAAGCGCTTTGAACCAGGCGCTGTTTTCCTGCGCTTTGGTCAGGCGAGGGCCGCGCAGCATCAGCAAAATGTCGTCATGCAGCAGCGCCGCCAGCTTGATCAGTTGCTCGCCGAGCGGGGCCGTCGGGCCGTTATCCGGGAAGATAAGCAGCAGGGTCTGGCGGCTGGCGAACAGGCTCATGGCCTGGCAGATGCTGAAAATGGCGTCCCAGTCGGTATGGGCGTCGAGAGAAATGCTGTAGTGCTCGGTGAACTGCTGTTGTTGCGCGGCTTGCCGGATCAGATCCTGGCTTTCCTGCAGCAATAACGGCTCATTGCCACTCAATAAATAACAAGCGCGCAGCCCCTCTCGGAGCTGCGCGGCAAGTTGTTCAGGATAAATACGGATCATTGCGCTGAGAGACTTTCCGCTTTTTCACCGGCGGCGGCAGCTTTTTGCTGGGTTTGTTCTTCCGCCGCATGCACCGTCAACAGTTTGCGGACCAGTTGCTGGGCGGCCTGCTCACGCATTTCCTGGCGAATAATGTCCTGTTCGGAGTCTTTTGCCAGTGCGGTCAGCGGGTTGTCGAAGAACGAACGGAAGACTTTCACGTTCAGCGGATACAGATCATGACCCGGGATCAGGACCTGCGCTTGAACGGTCAGCACCATCTGATACTCAGCGGTTTTGCCGTCCCGGAAGATCGAGGCGGTGTCCTGGCTTTCGCTGGAACCGACGAGACGCAGGGAAGGAATATCCTTACGTTTCGGATCTTTGACGATAGTCACGTCGTTCAGACGCAATTGCTCACGCACTGCGCGGGCCAGCGGACCGTAAGGATCCCCACTGTCCAGTATCAGCGTTTTCATTTCCGAGGGGACCTGCGTGGTGCCACGCAGGTGAAAACCGCAGCCGGCGGTGACCAGCACCGCCAACCCCAGCAACAGCGTCAGAATACGATGTCGCACAACTCCTCCTTGTGTTAACCCACAACCAGGTTAAGCAATTTGCCCGGAACATAGATCACTTTACGAACCGTAACCCCGTCCAGATATTTGGCGACCAGATGTTCCTCGGCGGCACGCGCACGTACCTGCTCTTCGGTTGCATCTGCTGCCACGGTGATTTTAGCGCGAACTTTGCCGTTTACCTGTACCACGACCAGCTTGGAGTCTTCGACCATCGCCTGCTCGTCAGCCTGTGGCCAGGCTGCGGTATCCACATCGCCTTCGCCGCCCAACGCCTGCCACAGCGAGAAGCAAACGTGCGGGGTAAACGGATACAGCATACGAACGACGGACAGCAACGCTTCTTGCAGCAGAGCGCGATCCTGCTCGCTGTCCTGCGGTGCGCGGGCCAGTTTGTTCATCAGCTCCATCACGGCCGCAATGGCGGTGTTGAAGGTTTGACGACGGCCAATATCATCGGTCACTTTGGCGATGGTTTTGTGCAGATCACGGCGCAGCGCTTTCTGATCTTCGTTCAGCGCCGCGACGTTCAGCGGCTGGACAGCGCCTTTCTCAAGGTGTTCGTAGGCCAGTTTCCAAACGCGTTTCAGGAAGCGGTTTGCCCCTTCCACACCGGATTCCTGCCATTCCAGCGTCATTTCTGCCGGCGAGGCGAACATCATGAACAGACGCACGGTATCCGCGCCGTATTTCTCGACCATCACCTGCGGATCGATGCCGTTGTTCTTCGACTTCGACATTTTGCTCATGCCAGCATAGACCAGTTCGCGGCCTTGTGGATCGGTGGCTTTAACAATGCGGCCTTTGTCGTCGCGTTCAACGGTGGCGTCGACCGGGGAAACCCAGACGCGCTCGCCGCTGTTACCGGTGTAATAGAAGGCATCCGCCAGCACCATACCCTGACACAGCAGGCGTTTTGCCGGCTCGTCCGAATCCACCAGGCCTGCGTCACGCAGCAGTTTGTGGAAGAAGCGGAAATACATCAGGTGCATGATGGCGTGTTCGATACCGCCGACATACTGATCGACCGGCAGCCAGTAGTTGGCGGCGGCCGGATCCAGCATACCCTGGTCGTACTGCGGGCAGGTGTAGCGCGCGTAGTACCAGGAGGACTCCATAAAGGTGTCAAAGGTGTCGGTTTCACGCAGCGCCGGTTGGCCGTTAACGGTGGTTTTCGCCCACTCGGGATCGGCCTTGATTGGGCTGGTAATGCCGTCCATCACCACGTCTTCCGGCAGGATCACCGGCAGTTGGTCTTCCGGGGTTGGCATTACGGTGCCGTCTTCCAGCGTCACCATCGGGATCGGTGCGCCCCAGTAACGTTGACGGGACACGCCCCAGTCGCGCAGACGGTAGTTGACCTTGCGTTGGCCCACGCCCATGGCGACCAGTTTGTCGGCAATGGCGTTGAAACCGGCTTCGTGATCCAGGCCATCGAACTCGCCGGAGTTGAACAGCGTGCCTTTTTCGGTCATCGCTTCGGCGTGTACGTCCGGCTGGCTGCCGTCGAGCGCCAGCACCACCGGTTTGATCGGCAGGCCATATTTGGTGGCGAACTCCCAGTCGCGCTGGTCGTGAGCCGGAACCGCCATCACTGCACCGGTGCCGTATTCCATCAAGACGAAGTTGGCAACCCAAACCGGCACCTTCTCGCCGGACAGCGGATGAATGGCGAACAGGCCGGTCGGCATGCCTTTCTTCTCCATCGTCGCCATGTCGGCTTCGGCCACCTTGGTATTGCGGCACTCTTCGATAAATTCAGCCAGCGCCGGGTTATTCACCGCACCCTGTTGCGCCAGCGGGTGGCCCGCCGCGACGGCCACATAGGTGGCGCCCATGAAGGTATCCGGACGGGTGGTGTAAACGGTCAGCTTCTCGTCGCTGCCCGCCACGTCAAAGGTGATGTCCACCCCTTCGGAGCGGCCAATCCAGTTGCGCTGCATGGTTTTCACCTGCTCTGGCCAGCTTTCCAGCGTATCCAGATCGTTGAGCAACTGATCGGCGTAGTCGGTAATTTTGATGAACCACTGCGGGATCTCTTTACGCTCTACCTTGGTGTCGCAGCGCCAGCAGCAGCCGTCGATAACCTGTTCGTTGGCCAGCACGGTCAGATCGTGCGGGCACCAGTTGACGGCGGAGGTTTTCTTGTAGACCAGGCCTTTTTCGTACAGCTTGGTGAAGAACCACTGTTCCCAACGGTAGTAATCCGGATCGCAGGTGGCGATCTCGCGATCCCAGTCATAGCCGAAGCCCAGCAGTTTCAACTGGTTCTTCATGTATTCGATGTTGTCGTAGGTCCACGGAGCCGGTGCGGTGTTGTTTTTAACCGCCGCGCCTTCCGCCGGCAGGCCGAACGCATCCCAGCCGATCGGCTGCAGCACGTTTTTGCCCAGCATGCGCTGATAGCGCGAGATCACGTCGCCGATAGTGTAGTTACGAACGTGTCCCATGTGCAGACGGCCTGATGGGTAGGGCAGCATGGATAGGCAGTAGTACTTTTCCTTGCTTGCGTCTTCGGTAACCTTGAAAGTTTGCTTCTCTTGCCAGTGAAGCTGTACGTTCGATTCTATGTCTTCTGGACGGTATTGCTCTTGCATGGCGGCTGGTGGTCCTGTAGGTGTAAAACAGCTACATCCGTAGCATTCTGTTGAGTACTTATAGATCCGCATAGCATAGCTGATAAGACCTCCCGGCAACAACACCAAGCGCCCGACTAGGCGCATTTAAAAAATCCCCGCCATGATATGACTCACATCTTGAGGAGCCCGTGCCTTGCCAAGTGACATCAGCAATTTACGACTAAAATGATAAGAGATAGTTTTAGGCGATAAGCCCTGTCACGTAAGTTCATCGAGGAGAGAATATGAACAAGGTTGCTCAGTATTACCGCGAATTGGTGGCATCTCTGACCGAACGCCTGAAAAATGGAGAGCGTGATATTGACGAATTGGTCGCCGGTGCCGAAAAACGGCTGAACGAAGCGGGTGAATTGACGCGCGGCGAAGTGGAGCAGGTGATCCAGGCGGTACGGCGCGACCTGGAAGAGTTCGCCCGCAGTTACCAGGAAAGCAAAGGCGAGTTTACCGACAGCGTCTTTATGCGGGTAATCAAGGAGAGCCTGTGGCAAGAGCTGGCGGATATTACGGACAAAACCCAGTTGGAATGGCGGGAAGTGTTTAAAGACGTCAGCCATCACGGCGTCTACCACAGCGGTGAGGTGGTAGGGTTGGGCAATCTGGTGTGCGAGCAGTGCCACCATCATTTGGCGTTTTACACGCCGGAAGTGCTGCCGCTGTGCCCTAAGTGCGGCCATGACCAGTTCCAGCGTCGGCCCTTCGAACCTTGAGTGTTGCCCCCTCATCCTTCTTGCTTGGCAAATCAGGATGAGGGGAGACGATCAGCCGAAGAGCTTTTTCATCAGATTACTCAGAAAGCCGCCGCTCGCCGGGGCTTGTACCGCCGCAGGCTGGGTTGCCGGGGCCAATTGCGCCCTGGCCGGCACCTTTTGCGTCACGGCAATGCGGCTGTCTTGCGCGGCTTTTTCAGCGACTTCCGGCCCATAGGCAAAACCTTCCGCCAGTACGAATTCTACGTCGGTGATGCCGATAAACCCGAGGAACAGCTTCAGGTAAGGGGTGATCAGATCGGTTGGCGTATCGGCGTGGATACCGCCGCGGCTGGAGATCACTATCGCTTTTTTCCCGGTCACCAGGCCTTCCGCGCCTTCAGAAGTGTAACGGAAGGTTTGGCCGGCGCGTGCCACCAGGTCGAAATAAATTTTCAGCTGGGTAGGAATATTGAAATTGTACATTGGGGCACCGATGATGACAGTGTCGTGCGATTTCAATTCAGCAATCAGCTCGTCGGAAAGCGCCAGCGTCTCTTTTTGGTGCTGCGTCAAGGGGTTATCACCGGCGTTAAAACCGCCAACCACTTCACCATCCAGCTCGGGCAGGGTTGGGTTGGCCAGATCGCGAAGGGTAAATGTGTCATTCGGATGTGCTTCTCGCCACTGTTCAACAAAAAAATCGACTAATTTTCCAGACTGGGAATAATCGCCCAGAATACTTGATTTCAGGACCAGTATACGACTCATTGGGCTATCTCCAGACTTGCTCTAAGGTGTTAGTGATGCGGTGTATAAGGCATCTTAGAGGCAAGCCGCAGCCAGTGATAGCGTAAAAATTCGCTGTGTTAAATCAAAAAAATTGAATGTGCCGGGGCGCAGTGAACGCCCCGGCCAATCAGTAACGCGCCACGCGTTCAATCAGCAGTTCGATAAATCCTTCGCGATCAATACCGGTCAGCACTTCAACGTTGGCCGGTTTACCGCTCTGCTGGAAGTTATCCACTACCGTCATGCCAAGGGTATATTCCCCTTGGGTTTCCACGCCGACCCAGCGTTCGATGCCGGTAAACAGCTGCGGTGCCAGCAGCCAGGCGATGGTGCAGGGATCGTGCATCGCGGCGCCCGGCAACCCGCGTGGGTGGCTGAGGTACAGCGGCAGATAGAAATCGAGCATCTCTGCAACCGCTTGCGCCACCGGATTGTTAACCTGGCGGATACGTTCGATATCCTGCGGCAGCACCAGCGCCTGATGGGTGACGTTCAACCCGGCCATGGTCAGCGGCACGCCGGACTTCAGCACGATTTCTGCGGCTTCGGGATCGACAAAGATATTGAATTCCGCCACCGGCGTGGCGTTGCCGGCATTCATTCCGCCGCCCATAAATACGATGCGCTCGATGTTGCCTTTCAGCTCGGCATGCTGGACCAGTAACAGGGCGATATTGGTCATCGGGCCGGTGACCACCAGAGTGATCGGTTGCGGGCTGGTGCGCAGCAGGGCGGCGATCAGTTCCACGGCGGTTTGCGTGACCGGTTTTATCGTTGGCGTTGGCAGATGGGTATTGCCCATACCGGTTTTGCCGTGGACATGATCGGCAATCACCAGCGGGCGCATCAGCGGTGCCGCGGCACCGGCAGCGACGGGAATATCTTCGCGTTTCATCAGCGTCAGTAGACCGAGCGCGTTATGCAGGGTTTTCTCCGGCGTCTGGTTGCCGGCGGAAGTGGTGATGGCCTTGATGTCCAGTTCCGGCGAGCGCAGCGCCATGGCAAGGGCAATGGCGTCGTCCAGGCCGGGGTCGCAATCGATAATGATAGGGCGGGGCATGTTTATCTCCTTTGTTGTTATCCAGCGAGCATCGGATCAAAACAGGGGAGAAACAAGCGCTTTTAGTGCCGGGATAGGGGCGGAGAATGCGCCCCGGGCGGGGCGCATAGTGTCGATGAATTAATGCAGTATCTTGGCCAGAAAGTCTTTTGCGCGTTCGGATTCCGGGTTGTTGAAGAAGTCGTCTTTGTTGCGGTCTTCGACAATTTTGCCTTCGTCCATAAAGATCACCCGGTGGGCCACCTTACGGGCAAAGCCCATTTCGTGGGTCACCACCATCATGGTCATGCCTTCTTGCGCCAGCTCGACCATGACGTCCAGCACTTCGTTGATCATTTCCGGATCAAGCGCGGAGGTCGGTTCATCGAACAGCATGGCGATCGGGTCCATGCACAGCGCCCGGGCGATAGCCACACGCTGCTGCTGGCCGCCGGAAAGTTGCCCAGGGAACTTGTTGGCATGGGCGGAAAGCCCCACGCGCTCCAGCAGCTTAAGGCCCTTCTCGCGTGAGGCGTCCTTGTCGCGCTTGAGGACTTTTACCTGCGCCAGCGTCAGATTGTCGATGATCGACAGATGCGGGAACAGCTCAAAGTGCTGGAACACCATGCCCACTTTGGAACGCAACTGCGCCAGGTTGGTGTTCTTGTTGTTGACGGCCGTGCCATTCACCAGGATATCGCCTTGCTGAATCGGCTCCAGACCGTTGACGGTTTTGATCAGGGTGGATTTGCCCGAGCCTGAAGGACCGCAGACTACCACCACCTCGCCTTTTTTCACTTCGGTGGTGCAATCGGTCAGAACCTGAAAGTGACCGTACCACTTAGAAACATTTTTCAGGGATATCATCAAACAGTCCTTTTCTTCAAATAGCTTACCAGCGCCGAGGCGGCGAGACTGATAACAAAATAGACAAAACCGGCGAACAGGATCATTTCAACCTGTGTGCCGTCGCGCTCGCCGATGGTTGAGGCGGTACGGAAGAAGTCGGCCAGGCTCAGCACGTAGACCAGCGAAGTATCCTGGAACAGTACGATGCCCTGAGTCAGCAGCAGCGGAACCATGGCGCGGAACGCCTGCGGCAGGATCACCAGTTTCATCGACTGCCAGTGGGTCATGCCCAGCGCCAGCGCGGCGGAAGATTGGCCGCGGGAAATACTGATAATGCCGGCACGGATAATTTCCGAGTAATAGGCCGCTTCAAACAGGGAAAAGGCTACCATAGCCGAGATCAGGCGAATATCGGTTTTCGGCGATAGCCCCAGAACTTGTTGTAATAAGCTTGGAACCACCAGGTAGAACCACAGCAGCACCATCACCAGTGGCACGGAACGGAACAGGTTGACGTAGAGTGTGGCAAACCAGCTGATAGGCTTGATTGGAGACAGACGCATGACCGCCAGAATGGTGCCCCAGAGGATGCCAAAAACGATGGCGGTCACGGTGATCTTCAGCGTGATGACCAACCCTTGCAGCAGGTAAGGGAAGCTTGGGACAATGGATGCCCAGTCAAATTCGTACATTATTTACTCCCCATATTGCCAGGCAACTGCACTTTCTTCTCTACCAGACGCATAAACAGCATGATCACGGCGTTGATGCCGATATAGGCTAGCGTAATGGCGGTAAAGGATTCATAGGCATGCGCGGAGTAATCCAGCAGCTTACCGGCCTGAGCCGCCATATCCACCAGGCCAATGGTTGAAGCGATGGCGGAGTTTTTGACCAGGTTGAGCATTTCCGAGGTCATCGGCGGCACAATCACCCGGTAGGCGTTCGGTAACAGCACATAGCGATAGGTTTGCGGCAGCGTCAGGCCCATGGCCAGCCCGGCGGCGCGTTGGCCACGCGGCAGGGACTGAATCGCGGCGCGTACCTGCTCGCACACGCGGGCGGCGGTAAACAGCCCGAGGCACAGCATGGAGGAGATAAAGAACTGGACGTTGGGATCGAGTTCGGTTTTGAACCACATGCCCAGATTGGCAGGCAGCAACTCCGGCATCACCAGATACCAGGTAAAGAATTGCACAATCAGCGGCACGTTACGGAACAGTTCGACGTAGCAGGTGCCGAGAGCGGAAAGAAAACGGTTTGGCACGGTACGTAAAATACCGAACAGCGAACCGACAAAGAAAGCGATAATCCATGCACAGACGGAGAGGGCTACCGTGACCTGGAAGCCGGACCAAATCCAGCCGAGGTAGGTGGTATTCCCAAACGGGGCCTGCTGCAGGAAGATACCCCAGTTCCAATCTATTGACATAACAAACTCCGTTAAGCGGGCGCAGAGCGCCTAAAGATTGATGACTATTCAGCGCCGATTGCATCGCGGCCAGTCAGGCTGGCTTATGTGCGCGGATATCGGTTGTGAGTTCGGGGGAAAATGAGGGAGGGGAACGGCCCCCCTCATTCCTGTCTGTCCCAGCCATCAACAGGGCTGGTTTGGCCTGGCGGCCGCACCAGCTCTCTTTCTATTAGTTCAGTGCTTTATCGTTAGGCTCTTTGAACAGTTGCTTCATGTCGTCTGACAGGGCGAAGTTCATGTTGAGGTTCTTTGGTGGAATTGGCTGGTTGAACCATTTATCAAACCATTTTGCCGCTTCACCGGAGGTTTGGGCCTGAGCGATGGTGTCATCGACCAGTTTTTTGAACTCGGCGTCGTCTTTACGCAGCATACAGCCGTAAGCTTCTTTCGACTGCGGCGTGCCGAGAATTTCCCATTGATCCGGCTTCTTCGCTTTGGCTCGTTCGCCCGCCAGCAGCGCGTCATCCATCATAAAGGCTACGGCGCGGCCGCTTTCCAGGGTACGGAACGAGTCACCGTGGTCTTTGGCGCTGATGATGCGCATGTTCATCTTGCCGCTGTCGTTGAGTTTGTTCAGCAGCACTTCTGACGTTGTGCCGGAGGTGACCACTACAGGTTTGCCGGCCAGGTCTTTGAAGTCTTTGACGTCAGAGCCTTTTTTCACCAGCAAGCGGGTACCGACCACGAAGATGGTGTCGGAGAAGGCCGCCTGTTTTTGACGCTCAACGTTGTTAGTGGTTGAACCGCATTCAAAATCGAAGGTGCCGTTCTGCAGCAGTGGGATACGGTTCTGCGAGGTGATCGGCAGCATTTTTACCTGCAGATCGGGCATGTTCAGTTTTTTCTTAACAGCATCAACGATTTGGTTGGAGTAGTCCTGGGAGTAGCCCACAACTTTCTGCTGGTTGTCGTAGTAGGAGAACGGCACTGACGATTCGCGGTGGCCGACAACGATCACGCCGTTGTCTTTGATTTTCTTCAGCGTACCGGTCAGTTCTTCCGCATGGGCTACGTTACCCGCCATACCGATCAGCAGTAACGATAACGCCAATTTACGCATTTGCATGGTCCAGCTCCTTTGCTGTTGTCGTGGTTCTGACTCAAGAGTGTCAGGTTTAAAACGGGGGATCTCTTACTCAAGATATAAAGATAGTCTTGGCACAGATAACCGTTAGAAAATAGCCGATTGTGAACACAATGAAACTAAAATGTTTCATTTTTTGAGACGCCACGCGCACCAAATTAATGCAACAAAACCCTGATGCACCCTTCCGGTGCCTGTGATGCTCTCAAGTTGTGCATAAGTGCGACAAAACGTCAGTAAAAGTAAATCGGTCTTAAATCACAAAGTAATTAAAGCAAGGAGTGTGCCAGAAGCGTTGATTTGATGGGTATTTGAGATGGGGACAGGGACGCGGTGCGCAGTTCAGTGAACTGCGCACCGGTTGAGATTACCTGCGACGCAGGCCGAGCATCAACGCCATGCCGCCAAGCAGCAGGGTGATGATCCACAGCGGTGTGGCGCCAAAACGGGCGTATGGCGTAATGCCGGTGGTCGGGGTGACTTTCACCTCGAGCACGCTGCGGGTGAACTGCGGGATCTCGGCAATCACCTCGCCGTTGGCGTCAACGGCGGCGGTTACGCCATTGTTGGTGCTGCGCAACAGTGGGCGCCCCAGTTCCAGCGCACGCATGCGCGCCATCTGGAAGTGCTGCCACGGGCCGATGGAATGGCCGAACCAGGCGTCATTGGAGATGGTCAGCAGGAAATTGGTGTCCGGGCGGAAGTTATCGCGCACCTGTTGGCCGAGAACAATCTCATAACAGATCGCTGCCGTCAGGTTATAGCCCTTCACGCTCAGTTGTGGTTGGACGTAATCGCCGCGGCTGAAGGACGACATCGGCAGATCGAAGAACGGCGCCAGTGGCCGCAGCAGCGTCTCCAGCGGCACAAACTCACCGAACGGCACCAGATGATGCTTGTTATAACGGTCTTTGGCCGGGTAGACGTACGGCGTCTGTTCACCCAATACAATGGCGCTGTTATAGATTTGCTGGCCCTGCGGGGTGGCGCGCACGTCGACAATCCCGGTGATCAGGCTGCTGTTTTTGGCGCGCATCAGGTCGTCCATCATGGTCAGGAAACCGTTCTGGCTGGCTTCGTAATCCGGGATGGCGGATTCCGGCCAGATGATGATCGGCGCCTTGCCCATGTAAGGGCGGGTTTCATCCAGATAGGTTTGCAGCGTGCTGACCAGCGCTTTCGGATCCCACTTCATCGATTGGGCGATGTTGCCTTGCACCATGGCGACATTCACCGCTTTCTCCGGTTGCGGGGTGAACCACTGCAACTGACGCAGCGGCCAGGGCAGCAGCAGCAACGCGACGGCGACGGCCGCTGCGGCAACGCGGCGTTGATTGATGGCATACACCAGCAATCCGGCGATCGCCATCAGGATGAAGGTGATGGCATCAACCCCCAGCAGCGGTGCGACGCCTTTCAGCGGGCCGTTGAGTTGACTGTAGCCGAACTGCAACCAGGGGAAACCGGTCAGCACCCAGCCGCGCAGAAACTCAGTCACTTGCCACAGCACCGGCGCGGCAATCGCCAGGCGGTACCAACTGGTGGTTGGCCACAGGCGCGACAGCAAGCCGGCGAACAGCCCGGTATACAACGCCAGGTAGGCGGCCAGCAGGGCGACCAGGAAAATATTGACGGCAAACGGCATGCCGCCGAAGTCGGCAATGCTGACGTAAACCCAGTTGACGCCGGCGCCAAACAGGCCGAACCCCCAGCAGAAGCCGAGCAGGGCGGATTGTCTGGTGGTGCGGTTGAGGGTAACGGCCAGCAGGCCGAACAGGGAAACAATGGCCGCAGGCCAAATATCGTAAGGAGAAAACGCCAGCGCGCCGCCGGCACCAGACAACAGCGCCAGCAGGGCACGAACCCGCTGGCGTTCAAGGAAAGAGGCTTTAGCCATGTTTGATTTAGTCTTCCAGTTTCGGTTGCGGAGAATCGTCCGGAATTTTTACATGAACCTGGATGATACGTCGACTGTCGGCCATCGCAACCTTAAACAGGTAACCTTCGATTTCAATGGTTTCCCCGCGCGCCGGCAGGTGCCCGAAGGCCTGCATCACCAGGCCGCCGATGGTGTCGACCTCGTCGTCGCTGAAGTGCGTATTAAAGGCCTCGTTGAAGTCTTCAATCGGCGCCAATGCCCGCACGGTATACATATGGCGGCTAAGCTGGCGGATATCCAGATCTTCCTCGTCGTCATATTCGTCTTCGATTTCGCCGACAATCAGTTCCAGAATGTCTTCGATGGTGACCAGGCCGGAAACGCCGCCGAATTCGTCAATGACAATCGCCATGTGATAGCGCTGGGAGCGGAACTCCTTCAGCATCCGATCAACACGCTTGCTTTCGGGCACCACCACCGCGGCGCGCAGCACCTTATCTATGCTGAACGGCTCAGACTCTGCACGCATAAACGGCAGCAGATCCTTGGCCATCAGAATGCCTTCGATGTGATCTTTATCTTCGCTGATCACCGGGAAGCGCGAGTGGGCGGATTCGATAATCACGTCCAGGCACTCTTCCAGCGTCTGGTTACGCTTGAGCGTGACCATTTGGGAACGCGGGATCATGATGTCGCGCACGCGCTGCTCGGCGATATCCATCACGCCTTCCAGCATGTCTCGGGTGTCGGGATCGATCAGGTCGTTTTGCTCGGAATCACGGATCAGCTCTACCAGATCGCCACGGTTTTTCGGTTCGCCGTGGAACAGCTGGTTAAGGATGAGAGTAAAGAACCCCTTCTTGGGACTGGGGCTGTCATTGCTTTGTGAATGGTCGTCGCTCATGGCGTTTTAGTTAATATCACTCATGTAAGAGTTAGGGGCGTCAGCGACAGCCCCTTACAGGGGCTGCGGGGAATCAGCTGACGTCAGAGGGGGTCTTTTTCCGCCAGGTACGGGTCCGGATAGCCCAGGCCGTGCATGATTTCGGTTTCCAAAGACTCCATTTCTTCGGCTTCATCGTCTTCGATGTGGTCATACCCTAGCAGATGAAGGCTGCCATGGACAACCATATGCGCCCAGTGGGCCTCCAGCGCCTTGTCTTGCTCAACCGCTTCTTGTTCAACGACCTGACGGCAGATGATCAGATCGCCGAGCAGCGGCAGCTCGATGCCCGGTGGGGCTTCGAACGGGAAGGACAGCACGTTGGTCGGTTTGTCCTTCCCGCGGTAGGTCAGGTTCAGTTCGTTGCTTTCGGCTTCGTCCACCAGGCGAATGGTGACCTCGGCTTCTTCCTGAAACTGCGGCAGCACGCCTTCCAGCCAGCGCTGGAAGGTGGCTTCGTCCGGCAGGCCGTTGCTGTCTGCACAGGCAATCTGCAGATCCAAAATCACCTGGCTCATAGTGTCTCCTGCCCGGAGGCGATGATGGCCTCGTGCTTACGTTGTTCGGCAATCGCGTCTTTGCGTTTTTGTTCGGCGGCTTCCCAGGCTTCATAGGCGATAACCACGCGGGCTACCACCGGGTGGCGCACCACGTCTTCGCTGTGGAAGAAGTTGAAGCTCAGTTCTTCGACATCCGACAGGACTTCTATCGCATGGCGAAGGCCGGATTTCTGGTTGCGCGGCAGGTCAATCTGCGTAACGTCGCCGGTGATCACCGCCTTCGAGTTGAAGCCGATGCGCGTCAGGAACATCTTCATCTGTTCGATGGTGGTGTTCTGGCTCTCATCGAGAATGATAAATGCGTCGTTCAGGGTGCGGCCGCGCATATAGGCCAGCGGCGCGACCTCAATCACGTTGCGTTCGATCAGCTTCTCCACGCGCTCGAAGCCCAGCATTTCGAACAGGGCGTCGTACAGCGGGCGCAGGTAAGGATCGACCTTCTGGCTCAGATCCCCCGGCAGGAAGCCCAGTTTTTCACCGGCTTCAACCGCCGGGCGCGTCAGCAGAATGCGGCGAATCTCCTGGCGCTCCAGGGCATCTACCGCAGCGGCGACGGCCAGATAGGTTTTCCCGGTACCCGCCGGTCCAATGCCGAAGGTGATGTCGTGATCGAGAATATTGGCGATGTACTGCGCCTGATTGGGCGTGCGTGGTTTCACCATGCCGCGCTTGGTTTTGATGGTCACCGCTTTGCCGTAATCCGGCACGCTGTCGGCTACCTGCTCAAGCACCCGGCTTTCTTTGATCGCCAGATGGATCTGTTCCGGGTCGATATCCGGGATCACGCCGCGAATGGGCGCGGTGTCCACGTACAGGTGGCGCAAGATATCGGCGGCGGCAACCACGCACGGGTTTTTGCCAACCAGCTTAAAACGGTTGTCACGGCGGTTGATCTCGATCCCCAACCGGCGTTCGATCTGTTTGATATTGTCATCAAATGGGCCGCACAGGCTGAGCAATCGCTTATTGTCTGCCGGCTCTAACAAAATTTCTTGTGTTGCGACGTTCAAACTATTCCTCAAGGCTCACATCGGGCCTGGTTGATTTTCGGTACGCGCATTCAGGGCAAACCCTGACGTTTCTACCTTGAATTATTCATGGTGCGCCGCACCGGCGCAAGTTTACCCGTGATCTATCTGTGCGCCGGCGGCGTAATTCAAGGGCCGGGAGAGGAAAAAACGCGGCAAAAACAGCCGCGTAATTGTGCGGGGATCAGTTCTTTTTCACGAATTCGGATTTCAGCTTCATCGGGCCAAAACCATCGATTTTACAGTCAATGTTGTGGTCGCCTTCCACCAGACGAATGTTTTTCACCTTGGTGCCAATCTTCAGCATCGAGGAACTGCCTTTGACCTTCAGATCTTTCACTACGGTCACGGCATCGCCGTCGGCCAGCAGGTTGCCGTTGGCGTCTTTGACAATCAAGGTATCGCTGTCCGCCGCAGGCGCGCTGTCGCTCCACTCATGGGCGCATTCAGGGCAGATAAACATCGCATTGTCCTGATAGGTGTATTCGGAGTTGCACTTCGGGCAGTGTGGGAGTTGCATGCTATGTCGCCTCTTTATAATAAAAAACAAAAAAGAACATCACCGGACGCAAGCGCCCGGCGGAGAAATAATAAGGATAACGTTAACGTGGCGACGGGCGCCACGGCTTACGGCAATGCGGAAACGGCGTCAGGGCTGGTAAGTGCCGACACCCAGCGCATTTTCTTTGCGGGTACGGGCGATCACCGATTGCGGGGATTCATGTACGCGCAGATCCATCTGCTGCTCGGTACGCACCACTGCGCCACGCAGTGTGTTGGTCATTACCTCGGTGATTTCCACATCAACGAATTGGCCGATCATATCCGGTGTGCCTTCAAAGTTCACCATACGGTTGCATTCGGTGCGACCGGCCAGCTCCATCAGGCTCTTGCGCGAGGTGCCCTCAACCAGAATACGCTGCACGGTACCGAGCATGCGGCGGCTGAACTGCAACACCTGCTGGTTGATGCGATCCTGCAGGATGTACAGGCGCTGTTTCTTTTCGTCTTCGCTGACGTCGTCCACCATATCGGCCGCCGGGGTGCCCGGGCGTGACGAATAGATAAAACTGAAGCTGGCGTCGAAGTTAATCTCGGCGACCAGGTTCATGGTCTGTTCGAAGTCGGCCTGGGTTTCCCCCGGGAAGCCGATGATAAAGTCGGAGCTGAGCTGTATGTTCGGCCGCGCCTTGCGCAGCTTGCGAATGATCGCTTTGTATTCCAATGCGGTGTGCGCGCGTTTCATCATGGTCAGAATGCGATCGGAGCCGCTCTGTACCGGGAGATGCAGGAAACTGACCAGTTCAGGCGTGTCTTGATACACCGCGATGATGTCGTCGGTGAATTCAATCGGATGGCTGGTGGTGAAACGGATGCGGTCGATGCCGTCAATCGCTGCCACCAAACGCAGCAGTTCGGCAAACGAACAGATGCCGCCGTCGTAGGTGGCGCCGCGGTAGGCGTTGACGTTCTGGCCGAGCAGGTTCACTTCACGCACGCCTTGCGCCGCCAGTTGGGCGATCTCGAAAAGCACGTCATCGCTTGGGCGACTCACTTCTTCGCCGCGGGTATAAGGCACCACGCAGAAAGTACAGTATTTGTTGCAGCCTTCCATTATGGAGACAAAGGCGGTTGGGCCTTCGGCGCGCGGTTCCGGCAGGCGGTCGAACTTCTCGATCTCCGGGAAGCTGATGTCGACGATTGGGCTGCGGGTGCCGCGCACGTGGTTGATCATTTCCGGCAGGCGGTGCAAGGTCTGCGGGCCAAACACAACGTCGACGCAAGGTGCGCGGCTGCGAATGTGTTCGCCTTCCTGAGAGGCCACGCAGCCGCCAACGCCGATGATCAACGCCGGGTTCTTTTCTTTCAGCAGTTTCCAGCGCCCTAACATGGCGAAAACTTTTTCCTGCGCTTTCTCACGGATTGAGCAGGTATTCAGCAGCAGTACATCCGCTTCTTCAGCGTTGTCGGTCCATTCGAACCCGTGTGTGCTTCCCAGTAAGTCCGCCATTTTTGATGAATCATATTCATTCATCTGGCAGCCCCAGGTTTTGATATGCAGTTTTTTGGTCATTGACTTGCCATTACTCAGTGCGGAGCGAAAGTTGCGATACGCGACATGCAGGGGGCGTATTGTAATCATTTGGCGCCGTTGTGACCAGCGCGGGGAAAACGGTATGCGACCTGATGCGCAATTAAAAATCCGGTACACTGATGCCAAACGCCGTGCCCGTTGGGATGGCGATAATTCACTAAGAAAACATGGCCAAAATGAACACATCTCAAAAAAGGTATGACGCCGTAGTGGTAGGCGGCGGGATGGTCGGCGCGGCGGCGGCGCTGGGGTTGGCGCAGGCCGGTTGGTCGGTGGCATTGCTGGAACATCAGCCGCCGCAGGCGTTCGATGCCCAAAGCCCGCCGGATCTGCGTATTTCAGCCATCGGCTGCACTTCGGTCGGGTTGCTCAAGCAGCTTGACGTCTGGAAAGCGGTAGCGGGCATGCGCGTGGCGCCGTATCGCCGGTTGGAAACCTGGGAATGGGCGTCTTCACGCGTAGCGTTTGACGCGGCTTCGCTGGGGCTGCCTGAGCTGGGCTTTATGGTGGAGAATCGGATTTTGCAATTGGCGCTGTGGCAGCAAATGGAGCAGTGCGACAATTTGACGCTCTGTTGCCCCGCCAGGCTGCGTTCGCTGCAACGGGAAGGTGACCGCTGGCAATTGGAGCTGGACTCTTCTGAGAAGCTGCAGGCGCGGCTGGTGGTGGGGGCAGACGGTGCGAATTCGCAGGTACGTAATCTGGCGGCCATCGGCACCAGCGGTTGGCAATATCGCCAGTCCTGCATGTTGATCACCGTCGATACCGGCGCGCCGCAACAGGATGTGACCTGGCAGCAGTTTTTCCCTTCCGGGCCGCGCGCTTTCCTGCCCCTGTATGACCAATGGGCTTCACTGGTGTGGTATGACAGCCCGCAACGCATCCGCCAGCTGCAAGCGATGCCGCCGGCGCAGCTTGAGAGGGAAATTGCTGAAGCATTTCCGGTGCGCCTGGGAGCGGTAAAAGTGCATGCCGCCGGGGCTTTCCCGCTGGCGCGCCGCCACGCACAACGTTATGTCCTGCCGGGGCTGGCGTTGCTCGGTGATGCAGCTCACACCATCAACCCGTTAGCGGGGCAGGGGGTGAACCTGGGCTATCGCGATGTGGAAGCGTTGCTGGCGGTACTGAGTGACGCCCGGGAGCAGGGCGAGGACTGGAGCAGTGAAGCGGTGCTGATGCGCTACCAGCGCCGTCGTCGCACCGACAACTTGTTGATGCAAAGTGGCATGGATCTGTTTTATACCGCGTTCAGCAATAATTTGGCGCCGCTGAACGTAGCGCGCAATATTGCGCTGATGGCGGCCCAGCGGGCAGGCAAGCTGAAGGAGCATGCGCTGAAATACGCACTGGGGCTGTAGTCGAGGTGGTGTTTTCCTGGTACGGGCGCAGCAGGTTGCGCCCGCTTTATAACGAGACTTCACGAACTCAGAATAGCAAAAAGCCCGCCGAAGCGGGCTTTTCTAAATGTGGCTGGGGTGCCAGGATTCGAACCTGGGTATGCTGGTATCAGAAACCAGAGCCTTACCGCTTGGCGACACCCCAATGGTATAACAGTAAAATATGGTGGCTACGACGGGATTTGAACCTGTGACCCCATCATTATGAGTGATGTGCTCTAACCAGCTGAGCTACGTAGCCATTTTTCGATATTTTACCTTAAAAGTCAACAGTGTTGGTATGGCTGGGGTACCTGGATTCGAACCAGGGAATGCTGGTATCAAAAACCAGTGCCTTACCGCTTGGCGATACCCCATCAACACGTAAACCTTTTTTGCAGCATCCCCATCCTAAAAAAGATGGCTGGGGTACCTGGATTCGAACCAGGGAATGCCGGTATCAAAAACCGGTGCCTTACCGCTTGGCGATACCCCACCTGCTGCCTGCTCGACGATGAAAAGAAATGGTGCGGGAGGCGAGACTTGAACTCGCACACCTTGCGGCGCTAGAACCTAAATCTAGTGCGTCTACCAATTTCGCCACTCCCGCAAAAAGATGGTGGCTACGACGGGATTTGAACCTGTGACCCCATCATTATGAGTGATGTGCTCTAACCAGCTGAGCTACGTAGCCATCTTTTTTCGCGCAACCTTCATCGGCGTTGCGGGGCGCATTATGCGTATATGGCCGTTTTGCGTCAACAAGTTTTTTCCCGAAAAAGCGGCTGGATGTGTTGTTTGTCTGGGTTGTGAACAGTATGGTGATAAAAGCATCAATTTAGGTGATTAATGGTTGAAAACATCAATAAAAAAGCGGGCCATGAGGCCCGCCCTGGATATAAAACCCGCGTGATTACTTGTAGGCGGATTGGTGGACGCCAACGGCACGGCCAGAAGGATCGTCCATCTTTTTGAAGGATTCATCCCATTCGATGGCTTTCGCTGAAGAACAAGCCACTGACGGGCCGCCAGGTACGCATTCGGCCGCGCTTGGCAGTGGGAACAGCTCTTCGAAGATTTCGCGATACAGGTAGCCTTCTTTTGAGCTCGGCGTGTTGTACGGGAAACGGAAACGTGCGGTTTCGAGCTGTTGATCGCTGATTTGCTTCGCAGCGACTTCTTTCAGCGTGTCGATCCAGCTGTAGCCCACGCCGTCGGAGAACTGCTCTTTCTGGCGCCAGGCCACGCTGGCCGGCAGATAAGATTCAAAACACTCGCGCAGGATGTGTTTTTCCATTTTGCCGTTGCCGCACATTTTATCTTTCGGGTTGATGCGCATCGCCACGTCGAGGAATTTTTTATCCAGGAAGGGGACGCGGGCTTCCACGCCCCAGGCGGACATCGCCTTGTTGGCGCGTGCGCAGTCAAACATATGCAGCGCCAGCAGTTTACGCACGGTCTCGTCGTGGAACTCACGCGCATCCGGTGCCTTATGGAAGTACAGATAACCGCCGAACACTTCGTCCGCACCCTCGCCGGACAGCACCATCTTGATGCCCATCGCTTTGATTTTACGCGACATCAGGTACATTGGCGTGGAGGCGCGAATGGTCGTGACGTCGTAGGTTTCGATGTGATAAATCACGTCGCGGATGGCGTCCAGGCCTTCCTGCACGGTGAAATGAATTTCATGGTGCACGGTGCCCAAATGGTTGGCCACTTCCTGAGCGGCGCGCAGATCCGGTGAACCTTCCAGGCCGACGGCAAAAGAGTGCAGCTGTGGCCACCAGGCTTCGCTGCGCTCTTGATCTTCCACACGGCGTGCGGCGTATTTTTTGGTAATGGCGGAGATTACGGAAGAATCCAGGCCGCCAGACAGCAGTACGCCGTACGGCACGTCGGACATCAGGTGGCTTTTCACCGAATCTTCCAGCGCGTTGCGCAGTGCGTTGGCATCGGTCACATTGTCTTTGACATTGTCGTAATCGAACCAGTCGCGCTGGTAATATTCGTGGATCTCGCCGTCCAGGCTCCACAGATAGCTGCCTGCCGGGAATTCTTTGATAGTGCGACAGACCGGCACCAGCGCTTTCATTTCGGAGGCGACATACAGGTTGCCGAATTCGTCATGGCCCATGTAGAGCGGGATAATGCCCAGGTGATCGCGGCCAATCAGGTAAGCGTCTTTCTCTGAATCATAAAGGGCGAAGGCGAACATGCCCTGCAAGTCGTCGAGGAAGTCGATGCCTTTCTCCTGATACAGCGCCAGGATCACTTCACAGTCGGATGCGGTCTGGAACTCGTAGCGTTCGCCCAGTTCTTGACGCAGTGCCTGATGGTTATAGATCTCACCGTTTACGGCCAAAACGTGGGTGTGCGCAGCGTTGTACAGCGGTTGGGCGCCATTGTTGACGTCGACAATCGACAGGCGCTCATGCACCAGAATGGCTTTATCGCTGGCGTAAACGCCGGACCAGTCCGGGCCGCGGTGGCGCATCAGACGAGACAGCTCCAGCGCTTTCTTACGCAGTTCAACGGGATCGGACTTCAGATCGAGCACACCGAAAATAGAACACATATAACGACTCTCCTAACGACTTTTTTAGACTGTGATGTTGATTTGCTGTTATGGGCGGCGCGGCCGGTTCATCAGCGATGACGCGGTTTTGCTGCGTTGTGTTTATGAAAATGCGTCAAAACCGGCAGGGGATGCAAGTGTTTTAGCGTTACGCAGAAAAATAGTTGTTTGGGGGGTGTCGATTTTTAGCGGATATTCAGTTTTTATCGTTTTTAATTAGAGGATATTCAATTTTTAGGTGGATGAGTGAGTCGCCGGCCAATTTTACCGGCGACTCGTTGCCGACTATCAGGCGGTCAACTGCCACAGGGTGAAGGCTGCATCCGGCGTCCAACCGGGATTCGAGGTGTGTGCCTGGAGGCAGGTGTATTTTTTGCCTTTATAGGTCACGACATCGCCCGCCTTGTAGGTGTGATTGCTCTGCCACTCGGTCACGCCCGGTTCAGGCGGAGTACCGCCGTCTGCGGTTTTCACCGCCAGCGCGCTGCTTGGCAGCGAGGTATTTCCCTGGTTGTCGGTTGCGGTGACAAAATAGCTGTATTGAGTGGATGGGGTCAGACCGCTGTCCTGCAGCGAAAGGCCGCCGGTCTGGCCGATGGCGTTGCCGTTGCGGTAAACTCTGTAACTGGCGATCGGCGCGGGGCCGGTTGCGGCGCGCCAGTTCAGTGTCAGCGAGGTAGCCGCCAGTTCTGAGGCTGTCAGCGCCGTGGGCGCATCAGGCTTTCCCGGCTGCGGCGGGGTGACGCCACCCTGGATCAACGGCGCATAGCGCGTTTTGAACTCCCAGTTATAGGCAACGCCGGCGCTGCTTTTGCCGTTGTCCCAGTTGATCGACCAGGTCATCAGCCCCTTGATCGACAGCCCTTTGGCATCCAGACGTTTGAAAGCGTTGAACACTGCCTGCGGATTGATCACATAGCCGCTTCCTGCTGCGTCCACGTTGCTTGGCAGGCCGATCACAAACTTGGCCGCCGGGATCTTGGTGTAACCGCGGGTGCCGGTAACCAGGCTTTCGGTCAGGTAATAAAGAAACTCTTCTTTTTTGGCATCGTCGACCTGGGTGATCCAGGCATTGAGTTCGTCAACCCAAATGCCATCTCCACCCTGGTTATAGAACTGCGGCGCGATAAAGTCATAATAGCCTTCGAGTGCGGTAATATAATCCAGATAGCTGCCGTTGGTACGCAAATAAGGGAATTCAGGCGCCATGCTGATAATGAATTTTTTGCCTTGTGCGGCATAATAATCCTTAACTTTTTTCAGCGCGGCGGGCAATACGGTTTTATTATTGGCTGCGCCAATCGCCGCTTGTTCCAGATCAATATCCAGGCCATCAAAGCCATAGGTTTCTACCAGACGAATAATTTCATCTTTCAGCTTATCTTCATCGCCGGTTTTCAACTCGATGTGCGCGTCTGCGCCGCCCAGTGAGATCAGCACCGCCCGGCCCTGACTGTTCAGCACGCCAACCTGGCGGCGGAACTCGGCGTCGGACAGGTTGTAAGGTTTGAAGGTAGGAATGCCTTCGCCTTTCATAAAGGCGACCGCCACCACATTATATTCAGGCGGAATATCGGTCAGATCCATATTGACGAATTTGCCTTGCTTGTAACCATCGCTGGCGCCGGCGAGCCAGTTATGCCAAAAACCCATCAGGATTTTTTTACCGGTCAGGTCTGGCATCGCGGCAGCAGCGTCTGCGGCTTGTACGTTGATAATATTATTCGTGCTCATTGTGGCCTCGTTATCTTTTTGAATAAGGGTATTTTCACTCGCCGGCAATTCAGTGATTGGCGGGGTGTAAATACATAGTGCGGATTTTTAACGAGGGCAGGCTGAAACCTTTTGCGCCCATGAATAAATTAAATTCACGCTGGCGAAGGTTTTATTATTGAGATAATGGGGCAGAGGCGGCCATTGAGGCCGCCGCAGGAATTAAAAAATAGTGATGTCGGCTACGGAGGGGAAAATATAGCTCGGACGGAACGGCATGGTTTCGACATCGTTAAGCGTCGAGACGCCGGACAGCACCAGCACGGTTTCCAGACCCGCCTGGAAGCCCGCCAGAATATCGGTGCGCAGGTTGTCGCCCACGATCACCGTTTCTTCCGAGTGTGCCTGCATCTTGTTCAGCGCAGCGCGAATGATCCACGGGCTCGGTTTGCCGACGTAAAACGGCTTGCGACCGGTGATCTTTTCGATAGGCGCGCACAGCGCACCGCAGGCCGGCGTGAAGCCATGACCATGGCTATCCGGGTTGGTGGCGATAAAGCGCGCGCCGTTGTTCACGAAGTAGGCGGCCTTGTGCATCATATCCCAGTTGTAGGAACGGGTTTCGCCGACAATCACGAAGTCCGGGTTGATGTCGGTAATGGTAAAACCGGCCTTATACAGTTCGTGAATCAACGCGCCTTCACCGACCACGTAGGCTTTTTTGCCTTCCTGGCGGCGCAGAAAATCGGCGGTGGCCATCGCGGAGGTATAAAACGCGCTCTCAGGCACTTCCAGCCCGGCGGCGGCAAAGCGGTTCGCCAGATCCTGCGCGGTCTGCGACGGGTAGTTGGTCAGCACCACCAGCGGCATGCCCTGTTCCTGAATGCGCGCCAGGAAAAGATCGGCGCCGGGAACCGGCGTGTTGTCATGCAGCAGCACGCCGTCGATATCACATATAACGTTCTTGATTGTCATCGTTGCTGTTTCTCATGATTTACGGCAGGCAAAAACGCGAAGATGCACACCTGCCTGAAGCGGCGGCTCAACTTTCCAGCAATCGCTGCAATAGCACGCCGTTGAGCATTGCCCGCTTGGCCAGGGCGAAAGCGCCGATCGCCGAGCGATGATTGAGTTCGGAAGTGACCACCGGCAGATTTCTGCGGAAGTCCTTCAGTACCTGAGTATTGATGCAGCTTTGGATCGCCGGCAGCAACACTTTTTCGGCTTCGGTAATTTCCCCGGCGATCACCACTTTTTGCGGATTAAACAGGTTAATGGCGATAGCCACCGCTTTGCCGAGGTAACGGCCAACGTGCTCGATCACTTCGCTGGCCAGCAGATCGCCACGGTTGGCGGCTTTGCAGATGGCGGCGATGCTGCAATCGTCGAGCGTCAGCTTGCTTGGATAACCCTGAGTCAGCAAATGGCGCACGCGGTGTTCAATCGCGGCGTTGGCGGCCACGGTTTCCAGGCAGCCGAAGTTGCCGCAGTGGCAGCGTTCGCCCAAGGGATCGATCTGAATGTGGCCGATTTCGCCGACGTTGCCGTTATTGCCCAGGAAAATCTGGCCATTGACGATAATGCCGGCACCGGTACCCCGGTGCAGACGGACCAGAATAGAGTCTTCGCAGTCACGGGTGGCGCCAAAGTAATGCTCCGCCAGCGCCAGGCTGCGGATATCGTGGCCGACAAAGCTGGTGACGTTGAAACGTTGCTGCAGGTTATCTACCAACGGCCAGTGGTTGACGCTGATGTGCGGCATGTAGCGCACCACGCCCAGCGCCGGATCAACCAGACCCGGCAGGATCACCGCGATGGCGATCAGTTCGCGCAGCTTGCGCTGGTAGCTTTCGATAAACTGCGCAATGGCGTTGAACAGCGCATTTTCCAGCGTCTCTTGCGTACGTTCCGGCAGCGGGTAGTGTTCTTCACCGAGCGATTTTCCGCTCATGTCGTACAGGGTGATGGTGGCGTCGTGACGCCCAAGACGCACCGCCACGGTGTGGAAGTGCCGGGTTTCGGAGACAATGGAAATGGCGCGACGGCCGCCGGTGGAGGCTTGCTGATCGACTTCTTTGATCAGCCCGCGCTCCAACAGCTGGCGAGTAATTTTTGTGACACTGGCGGGCGCTAGCTGGCTGAGTTCGGCTATCTGAATGCGCGAGATCGGACCCTGCTGGTCGATCAGGCGGTACACTGCTGCGCCGTTGAGTTGCTTGACTAAGTCAACGTTCCCTATTTGTGCCTGTCCGCCAGTACTCATCAATAATTTTACTCGCTGTTCATTAAGTTAAACCTCGTTACCGTTAACGAGCGTTTTGGTGATATTAAAATCACGGGTAAATGCGGTCAGGTTTGCCACCTTGCCGGCTTCGATTGTGCCTAACAGGTGGTCTACGCCGATGGCGCGCGCCGGATACAAGGTCGCCATCCGCAGCGCTTCGTCCAGCGCAATGCCGACGTGCTCTACGCTATTTTTCACCGCGTCGATCATGGTCAGCGCAGAGCCGCTCAGGGTGCCGTTCTCATCCACGCACAGCCCGTCGCGATAGTATATTGTTTTACCGGCAAAAATAAATTGGTCAATCTCTGCGCCCGCCGGGGCGGTGGCATCGGTGACCAGCACCAATTTATCACCTTTCATGCGCTTGGCGTTACGGATACTCGCCCAGGCCACGTGATGGCCGTCGGCAATGATGCCGGTATACACTTCAGGCGTATCGAAAATCGCCCCCATCAACCCAGGTTCGCGCCCGGTGATATACGGCATGGCGTTATACAGATGGGTCGCGAAGGTGACGCCGGCGGCAAAGCCGGTGCGGGCCTGATCGTAGGTGGCGTTCGAGTGGCCGGCGGAGACCACGATGCCCGCCGCGGTCAGCTGTTTGATAAAGTGCGGCTCCACCATCTCCGGCGCCAGCGTGACTTTGGTGATCACATCGGCGTTGGCGCACAGATAGTCGATCATCTCGCTGGTCGGTTTGCGGATAAACGCCGGGTTGTGGGTGCCTTTTTTCAGCGGGCTAAGATACGGCCCTTCCAGATGCAGGCCAAGCGCCTGATTCGGGTGTTTTTTCAGATAAGTGCGCATCACATCGATGCTGTGCTTCATAAACTCGTCGCTGCTGGTGATCAGCGTCGGCAGATAGCTGGTGCAACCGGATTTTTCGTTGGCGCGCTGCATGATCTCCAGCGTTTCTTCCGAAATGGCCTCCAGCGAATCGTTAAATTGTACGCCGCCACAGCCGTTAAGCTGCACGTCGATCAAACCGGGGGCCAGGATAGCGCCACCCAGATCGCGCGTTTCCATGCCGGCCGGCAGTTCAGCCAGCGGACAGACTCGTTCAATCAGTCCATCAGCGATGATTACCGCATGGTCGTCAAGCACGTCGTGGCCGGTGAAAATCCGGCATTGGGTTAAAGCGAACATCGTAGCCCCCTGCAAAAATTAAAGACTCTTAACGCTTTCCGCTTCTAATTCGCGGAAGTATTTAACGGTTTTGACTTTCAGTTCCATGGTGGAAGGCTCATCGCACACCACAACCGCCTTGGCGTGCAGCTGCAGGCAACTGATGGTCCACATATGGTTGATATTGCCTTCCACTGCGGCTTCCAACGCCTGTGCCTTGGCATGGCCGGTCACCAGGATCATCACTTCTTCTGCGTCGAGCAGCGTACCTACACCTACGGTCAGCGCGTATTTCGGCACCAGGCTGACATCCCCGCCGAAGAAGCGAGAGTTGGCGATGCGGGTATCTTCAGTCAGCGTTTTGATGCGGGTACGCGACGCCAATGATGAAGCCGGCTCGTTAAACGCGATATGACCGTCAACGCCGACGCCGCCCATGAACAGATGGATTTTACCGTAAGATTTGATTTTTTCTTCGTACTTACGGCATTCGGCGTCAACGTCCGGCGCATTGCCATTCAGCAGGTTGATGTTTTCACTTGGAATATCAACGTGATCAAAGAAATTACGGTACATGAAGGTATGATAGCTTTCCGGGTGCTCCTGCGGCAGGCCAACGTATTCATCCATGTTGAAAGTCACAACATGCTTAAAGCTTACTTCACCTGCTTTGTGCATCGCAATCAGATGTTTGTAGGCTTCGAGCGGAGTACCGCCGGTTGGCAGGCCGAGCACAAACGGACGCTCCGCAGTGGGTTTGAATGCGTTGATGCGCTGGACGATATGGCGGGCGGCCCATTTGCCGACTTGTGCAGTATCTTTCAGTGGGATAAGTCTCATCTAACACCTCTTTGGGTAAGTAAACTAAAGCTATACTGTACGGGCCTGTATAAGAGTCTAAGCGTAATCCAACTTTATGATTCTCACGTGAAGCGTCAGTCCCGATGATTTTTCGAATGATAAAATAAGTTTTGTGTGATGGCTAGCAATGTGGCAGCTTAAGACTACTTTTTGGTGATATAAATCACAAAAAAGGAGCTTTTAATTTGCGATACGAAATAATTTTTTTACACTCCGCATGAGTGATACGTGCCATGCGTTATTTCTAAAAGGTAGTGAGAGAGTTAAATAAACTACTAATAGGGTCCGTCCGCGGACAACATAGGGGGAAAAGGTGAACATTCTTAGTTATTTGCAAAAAGTGGGCCGCGCCTTGATGGTGCCGGTTGCCACGCTGCCCGCCGCCGCGATCTTGATGGGCGTCGGGTATTGGATTGACCCTACTGGTTGGGGCGCCTCCAACGCTCTCGCTGCTTTCTTTATTAAATCCGGCTCTGCCATTATCGAACACATGTCGGTGCTGTTCGCCGTCGGTGTGGCTTACGGCATGTCCAAAGACAAGGACGGCGCCGCTGCGCTGACCGGCTTTGTCGGCTTCCTGGTATTAACCACCCTGTGTTCACCGGCCGCCGTGTCGATGATTCAGAAGATCCCTCTCGACCAGGTGCCTGCCGCGTTTGGCAAGATTGAGAACCAGTTCGTCGGTATTCTGGTGGGTATCATCTCCGCCGAAGTCTACAACCGCTTTAGCAGCGTTGAGTTGCCGAAGGCGTTGTCGTTCTTCAGCGGCCGCCGTCTGGTGCCTATCCTGATCTCCTTCCTGATGATCCTGGTGGCCTTCATCCTGATGTATATCTGGCCGATGATCTTCGGTGGCCTGGTTAACTTCGGTGAACACATTCAGAAGCTGGGCTCTGCCGGCGCAGGTATCTATGCATTCTTCAACCGTCTGCTGATCCCGGTCGGTCTGCACCATGCGCTGAACTCGGTATTCTGGTTCGACGTGGCCGGCATTAACGATATCCCTAACTTCCTCGGCGGCCAGCAGTCTATCGAATCCGGTAAAGCGGTTGTCGGCATCACCGGCCGTTACCAGGCGGGCTTCTTCCCCATCATGATGTTCGGTCTGCCGGGTGCGGCGCTGGCGATCTACCACTGCGCGCGTCCGGAAAACAAAGCCAAAGTGCTGGGTATCATGATGGCGGGCGCCTTTGCCGCCTTCTTTACCGGGATCACCGAACCGCTGGAATTCTCCTTCATGTTCGTGGCTCCAGTGTTGTATGTGATCCACGCGATACTGACCGGTATTTCGGTATACATCGCCGCCAGCATGCACTGGATTGCCGGTTTCGGCTTCAGCGCCGGTCTGGTGGATATGGTGCTGTCGTCACGTAACCCATTGGCGACCCACTGGTACATGCTGATCCCGCAGGGCCTGGTGTTCTTCGCCATTTACTACGTGGTGTTCCGCTTCACCATCAACAAGTTCAACCTGATGACCCCAGGGCGCGAACTGGCGGTTGCCGGTGACGAAACCGACGGTTATGACGTCAACGTTGGTACCGACGGCGGTAAAGACGAAAACGAAACCACTACCCTGGCACGCCGTTACGTGGGCGCCATCGGCGGTTCTGACAACCTGACCGGCATCGACGCTTGTATCACCCGTCTGCGTCTGAACGTGAAAGACTCTGCGCTGGTGAACGACGCGGTGGCGAAACGTCTGGGCGCTTCCGGCGTGATCCGCCTCAACAAACAAAGCGTGCAAGTGATTGTCGGCACCCGTGCGGAGCTGATTGCCAGCGCCATGCGCAACGTGGTCGCCGCAGGTCCGATAGCTGCCACTGTAGCGCCGGCGGCCGCGCCTGTTGCCGAAGCCAAGCCGCAAGCAGTGCCTAATGCGCCTAAGGTGGCTTTTGAGACGCTGGTGGCACCGGTAACCGGTGAAGTGGTGTTGTTGGATCAGGTTCCTGATGAAGCCTTTGCCAGCAAAGCGGTGGGTGACGGCGTGGCTATCCGCCCGACCGACAAAACCGTGGTGGCGCCGGCGGACGGCACTATCGTGAAAATCTTCAACACCAACCACGCTTTCTGTCTGGAAACCGACAAGGGCGCGGAGATCGTGGTGCACATGGGTATCGACACCGTGGCGCTGAACGGTCAGGGGTTCAAACGTCTGGTAGAAGAGGGCGCTGAGGTGAAAGCCGGCCAGCCGATCCTTGAGCTGGATCTGGACTTCCTGAACGCCAATGCCCGTTCGATGATAAGCCCGGTGGTGGTCAGCAACTCTGACGACTACGCCGGTCTGGCGGCGCTGGCGACCGGTTCCGTGGTGGCCGGCCAGACCAAGCTGTTCGACATCCAGAAGTAAACTGTTTTACCTGAGTAGTACCCAGGGTGTTTAACGAGTCATGACGGAACACACCCTACCTTTGGCGGGAAGAGAGCGATCTCTTCCCGCTTTTTTATGGGCGCAATTTGCCCCGTTGTGGTGCTGTGGTCTATTGCGGTGCAGCGCGGCGCATTTTTCGTGAAACAAACGGTTGTTTCCGGGCGTGGCTTGTTGGATCATAGGCGGTTATGTGTAGCGCTTTGCATTGAGGAATAGTCAAATGAGTGAGGCTGAAGCCCGCCCAACCAATTTTATCCGTCAGATCGTCGATGAAGATCTGGCGTCAGGGAAACACGCGTCGGTACATACCCGTTTCCCGCCGGAGCCAAATGGCTATCTGCATATCGGCCATGCCAAATCCATCTGCCTGAACTTCGGCATCGCCCAGGATTATCAGGGGCAGTGCAACCTGCGTTTCGATGACACCAACCCGGTAAAAGAAGACATCGAATTCGTTGAGTCAATCAAGCACGACGTAGAGTGGCTGGGCTTTGAGTGGAGCGGCAACGTCCGTTACTCCTCGGATTACTTCGATCAATTGCACCACTATGCGGTTGAGCTGATCAACAAAGGTCTGGCCTATGTCGACGAACTGTCGCCTGAGCAGATCCGCGAATATCGCGGCAGCCTGACGGCGCCTGGCAAAGACAGCCCGTATCGCGGCCGCAGCGTGGAAGAGAACCTGGCGCTGTTTGAGAAAATGCGCAAGGGCGAGTTTGCCGAAGGCGCTGCCTGCCTGCGAGCCAAAATTGACATGGCTTCACCGTTCATCGTGATGCGCGATCCGGTGCTGTACCGCATTAAATTTGCGGAACACCATCAGACCGGCAACAAGTGGTGCATCTACCCGATGTACGATTTCACCCACTGCATTTCCGATGCGCTGGAAGGGATCACCCATTCGCTGTGTACGCTGGAGTTCCAGGACAACCGCCGTCTGTATGACTGGGTGCTGGATAACATCACCATCCCTTGCCATCCGCGTCAGTACGAGTTCTCGCGCCTCAATCTTGAGTACGCCATCATGTCGAAGCGCAAGCTGAACCAGTTGGTGACCGAGAACATCGTTGAAGGCTGGGATGACCCGCGTATGCCGACCGTTTCCGGTCTGCGCCGCCGTGGTTATACCGCAGCGTCGATCCGTGAGTTCTGCCAGCGCATCGGCGTGACCAAGCAGGATAACAACGTCGAAATGGTGGCGCTGGAAGCATGCATTCGTGAGGATCTGAACGAGAACGCGCCGCGTGCGATGGCCGTGCTGGATCCGGTGAAAGTGATCATCGAGAACCGGGCGGAAGGTGTGGAAATGGTCACCATGCCTAACCACCCGAACAAGCCGGAAATGGGCAGCCGCGAAGTGCCGTTCAGCAGTGAGATTTATATCGATCGCGCCGACTTCCGCGAAGAAGCCAACAAGCAATACAAGCGCCTGGTGCTGGGCAAAGAAGTGCGTCTGCGCAATGCGTATGTGATCAAGGCTGAACGCGTTGAGAAGGATGCCGAGGGTGAGATCACCACCATCTTCTGCAGCTACGATGCGGACACGCTGAGCAAGGATCCTGCCGATGGCCGTAAGGTGAAAGGCGTGATCCACTGGGTCTCCGCTGCGCATGCGCTGCCGGCGGAAATCCGCCTGTACGATCGCCTGTTCAACGTGCCGAACCCGGCGGCGGCAGAGGACTTCCTCGCCACCATCAACCCGGAGTCGCTGGTCGTCAAGCATGGCTTCGTGGAACCAAGCCTGGCAGCCGCACAGCCGGAAAAAGCCCACCAGTTCGAACGTGAAGGCTATTTCTGCGCCGACAGCCGCGACTCTTCGGCTGAGCATCTGGTATTTAACCGCACCGTTGGCCTGCGTGACACCTGGGCGAAAATCGACGCCTGAGCGTGATACACCGCTGATGGATGAAAGCGCAACTTCGGTTGCGCTTTTTTTATGGTGTTCGCCTCTTTTCCCCTCCGATCATGCCTCATTTCATCAATCTGATTTAAAACTGTCATCACAGCGGTTAATCATCAATTCCTTGATATAAAGCATCCTTCAGTTAATATTATCTTATATATTCGTGATGCGAATTAATGTCATTTGGAGAGCGCTCTCATGATTTCCTTTCTGGCTGACGATTTTCATTGAGCTGAAACCATTAATCGTCTCTGATTGACCTTGTATCAATATTTATTCTGATTTTATTGAATTTTTTATTCGACACCCTCATTGCATAGCGGCGTAACGATATCTCATCGATATGTGCTCTTTGTCATACTTTGACAAATCTCTCTCATTTTTCATTTGATAATTCGCGTCGCGAAAAATAGTCTGTCTGTAGCAATAAGTGCTGTGGGGATTTCACCCCGCCGCAATATTTTTTTACCCGATTGGGTTTTTTATTGGCAGTCGTGCAGGGCAGTGGTGAACACGGGCGGCTGCAACTTTTAAAGTTAAGTCAAAGAGGAATTTCATTATGGGTACGCACGGTGCTCAGCGTAAAACGCTGGCGCTCGCTATAGCGGGTGCGCTGTTGGGAACAGGGTTTGCCATGGCCCCTGAGGCGAAAGCCGCAGGGTTTGTCGATGATTCCACGCTGACCGGCGGTATTTATTACTGGCAACGTGAGCGCGACCGTAAAGATCTCAATCCGACCAGTGACGATTACAATAAATACACCACCAACCTGTCGCACTCGACGGCCAACCTGAGCCTGGATTTCGCTTCGGGCTATGCCTGGGATATGTTCGGTCTGGACGTGGGCGCGTTCACCGCCATTGAGCTGGCCGAGTCCAGTGCCAGTGGCCACCCGAACGAAATCGCATTCTCCTCGAAAAACCGTACCTATGATGAAGACTACAGCGGCGACAAAGGCGGCATCAGTCTGTATAAAGCGGCCGGTAAGTTCAAATACGGCCCGCTTTGGGCGCGTGCCGGTTATATCCAGCCAAGCGGTCAGACGCTGCTGGCGCCGCACTGGAGTTTTATGCCTGGCACCTATCAGGGGGCCGAGGCCGGCGCCAAGTTTGACTACGGCGATGCCGGCGCGTTGAGCTTCTCCTACATGTGGACCAACAAGTACAAGGCGCCATGGCATATCGAGATGGACGACTTCCGCCAAAACGATAAAAAAACCGGCGTGTCTTACCTGCACTCATTAGGCGCCAAGTACGACTTCAAAAATGATTTGGTGCTGGAAGCGGCGTTCGGTCAGGCCCAGGGCTATGTAAACCAATACTTCACCAAGGCGTCTTATAAGTTCGATCTGTTGGGCAACCCGTTAACCACCAGCTACCAGTTCTACGGCGCGGAAGACCGCATCAGCGACAAAAACGATGCTAACAGCATTTACGACGGCCTGGCCTGGCTGCAGGCGTTGACCTTCGGTTACACCACCGGTCAGTTCAACTGGCGGCTGGAAGGCACCATGGTGAAAGCCGAAGGCAATCAGGGCTTCTTCCTGCAGCGTATGACGCCAACCTACGCCTCCTCCAACGGCCGCCTCGACGTGTGGTGGGATAACCGCTCCGACTTCAACGCCAACGGCGAGAAAGCCGTTTATGCCGGCGTGATGTACGACCTGAGCAACTGGAATCTTCCGGGCATGGCGGTGGGCGGTTCTTACGTGTATGCCTGGGATGCCAAACCAAGCACCAACCCGATCTACGATCAGAGCCAGCGCCTGAAAGAGAGCGCCTGGAGTCTGGACGCCATGTACACCGTTCAGGAAGGCCGCGCCAAAGGCACCTTGCTGAAACTGCATTACACCCAGTACGACAATCACACCAATATCCCAAGCTGGAGCGGCGGTTACGGCAACATCTTCCAGGATGAGAAAGACGTCAAATTCATGGTTATCGCGCCATTCACCATCTTCTGATGCCTTCCCGGCGGTGACGCCGGGGACGCTTAAAAGGGAATATAACGATGAAAAAAATGATGCTGGCGTTGGCCGCCGTGGTCACGCTGAATGCCTGTGTGCAGCCCGCCGCACCGCCGGAAGATACCAAATTGAAACAGGCGTACAGCGCCTGCATTAACACTGCGGAAGGTTCGCCGGAAAAACTGCAGTCGTGCCAGGCGGTGCTGAACGTGCTGCGGCAAGAAAAGCAGCACCAACAGTTTGCCGCGCAGGAAACGGTACGCGTGATGGATTATCAAAGCTGCATTCAGGCAGCCCACAGCGGTAACGGCCAGGCCTACGACGCCAAATGCGGCAAGATTTGGAAAGAGATCCGCGAAAATAACAATTAATTAAGGATGATGTTAACGATGAACAAATTTAAATTGAACGCGCTTGCTGCCCTGACGGCGACCGTTGGATTGTTTGGCGGCGTGGGGAACGCAATGGCCGATCAACAGCTGGTGGATCAACTGAGCCAGTTAAAACTGAATTTAAAGATGGTGGACAACCGCGCGGCCGACAACGGCCTGGACTGTGGCAAGCTGGGTGCCGACTGGGCGGCCTGCAATAAAGTCGTGATCAGCCTGACCAACGATAATCAGGACATTAAAGGCCAAGACTGGGCGATTTATTTTCACAGTGCCCGCCAGACCATGAGAGTGGATAACGACCAGTTTAGGGTCTCTCATTTGACCGGTGATCTGTACAAACTGGAGCCGACCGATAAATTTACCGGCTTTCCGGCCGGTAAAACGGTGGAAATTCCGATTATTGCGGAATACTGGCAGCTGTTTAAAACCGACTTCGTGCCGCGCTGGTACGCGACCTCCGGCGATGCCAAGCCAAAAGTTCTGGTTAATACCGATACCGAAGATCTGAATCAGTTCGTTGCGCCTTTTACTGGCGACCAGTGGAAGCGCACCAAGGATGACAACAATATCCTGATGACGCCGGCCTCCCGTTTCACTAAAAACGCCGAACTGAAAACCTTACCGGCAGCGTCGCTGCGTGGCCAAATCGTACCGACGCCGCTGGAAGTGAAAGTGCACCCGCAGGATGTGGATCTGAGCAAAGGCGTGGCGCTTGAACTGAGCGCATTGAGCAAGCCTGCTGCCGAGGCGGCGGCTGAACGCTTTGCGCTGCTGGGGGTGACCAACAATGCGGGCGGTTATCCAATCAAAACCGATATCCAGCCGGGTAAATTTAAAGGTGAGCTGGCGGTGCCGGGCGCTTATGAGCTGAAGATTGGCAACAAGGAAGCGCGGGTCATCGGCTTCGATCAGGCCGGGGTGTTCTATGGCCTGCAGTCTATTTTGTCGCTTGTCCCGACAGACGGCAGCGCCAATATTGCCACGCTGGACGCTAAAGATGCGCCACGCTTCCAGTATCGCGGCATTTTCCTCGACGTAGCGCGCAACTTCCACCAGAAGGATGCGGTGCTGCGTTTGCTCGATCAGATGGCGGCTTACAAACTCAATAAATTCCACTTCCACCTGAGCGATGACGAAGGCTGGCGCATTGAGATCCCGGGCCTGCCGGAGTTGATCGAAGTAGGGGGACAACGTTGTCACGACCTGAGCGAAACCACCTGCCTGCTGCCGCAATACGGCCAGGGGCCCGACGTGTATGGCGGGTTCTTCTCGCGTCAGGATTACATCGACATTATCAAATACGCCCAGGCGCGCCAGATTGAGGTGATCCCGGAAATCGATATGCCGGCGCATGCCCGTGCGGCGGTGGTTTCGATGGAGGCGCGCTACAAAAAGCTGCATGCCGCCGGGAAAGAGAAAGAGGCCGACGAGTTCCGTTTGGTGGACCCGACCGATACCTCAAATACCACCTCGGTACAGTATTTTAACCGTCAGAGCTACCTGAATCCGTGCCTGGATTCATCCAAGCGCTTTGTCGACAAGGTAATCGGCGAGATTGCCCAGATGCACAAAGAGGCCGGGCAGCCGCTGCGCACCTGGCACTTTGGCGGCGATGAGGCGAAAAACATTCGCTTGGGCGCGGGCTATACCAATCTGACCAAGCCGGAGGCGGGCAAAGGCATTATCGATCAGAGCAAGGAAGACAAACCTTGGGCGAGATCTCAGGTGTGCCAAGCGATGATTAAAGAAGGCAACGTGGCCGATATGGAGCACCTGCCAAGCTACTTCGGGCTGGAAGTCAGCCAACAGGTGAAGGCGCACGGCATTGACAGAATGCAGGCCTGGCAGGATGGCCTTAAAGATGCGAAAGACGCCAAGGCATTCGCTACCCAACGCGTTGGGGTGAACTTCTGGGATACCCTGTATTGGGGCGGTTTCGATAGCGCGAACGATTGGGCGAACAAAGGTTACGAAGTTATCCTTTCCAACCCGGATTACGTCTACATGGACTTCCCGTATGAGGTGAACCCGGACGAACGCGGCTACTACTGGGGGACTCGCTTCAGCGACGAACGGAAAATGTTCAGCTTCGCGCCGAACAACCTGCCGCAGAACGCCGAAACCTCGGTTGACCGCGACGGCAATCACTTTACCGCCAAGAGCGACAAGCCGTGGCCGGGCGCTTACGGCATCTCCGCGCAGATGTGGAGTGAAACCCAACGCACCGATCCGCAAATGGAATACATGATTTTCCCTCGCTCACTGTCGGTGGCCGAACGCGCATGGCACCGCGCCGGTTGGGAACAGGATTACCGGGCGGGACGTGAGTATAAAGGCGGGGAAACCCATTTTGTCGACGGCAAGCAATTGGATCGGGACTGGCTGCGTTTTGCCAATATCCTGGGGCAGCGCGAGTTGGCGAAACTGGACAAGGGCGGGGTGAGCTATCGCTTGCCGGTTCCGGGCGCCCGCGTGGTGGGCGGCAAGCTGGAAGCCAATATCTCGCTGCCGGGCCTGGGCATTGAGTATTCCATCGATGGCGGCAAACATTGGCAGCGTTATGACGGCAAAGCCAAACCTGCGGTAGCCGGCGACGTGCAGATTCGGGCGGTAAGCCCGGATGGCAAGCGTTATAGCCGTGCAGAGAAAGTGTAAACCTTAACCGTGGCCCGTCTGATTGCAGGCGGGCCATTTTTTTCAACGGTAACGTTCGGCGGTAATCAATCATGAATTCGATACGGCTGACGTTTCTGATCGTCGCTTTTTGCTCCGGTATTGCCGGCGCACTGCAAATACCGACGCTGAGCCTGTTTCTTACTACTGAAGTGCAGGTCACGTCGTTATGGGTCGGGCTTTTTTACGCGGTTAACGCCGGCACGGGCATCGTGGTCAGTTTCTTGCTGGCAAAAAAATCAGATCGCCGGCGTGATCGGCGCAATCTGATTTTAATCTGTTATTTATTGGCTGCGGGCAACTGCCTGCTGTTTGCGTTTAACCGCAATTATTTGACGTTAATTACGGCAGGCGTGTTGTTAACCGCTATCGCCAATACGGCGATACCGCAATTATTTGCCCTGGCGCGTGAATATGGAGAGAAAACGTCGCATAACGTGGCGATGTTCAGCGCAATGATGCGCGCCCAGCTTTCGCTTGCCTGGGTCTTTGGTCCGCCATTGGCTTTTATGCTGGTGATGAATTACGGCTTCACGGCCATGTTTATTTTTGCCGCCGGCCTATTCTTGTTGGTCACGCTGCTGGCCTGGTGGATATTGCCCGGGGTGGTGCGAGCCGAAGAGGGCAACGTTGATATTGATCCGCCGTTGCGGCAAAAAGGGGCCTTCGATAAAGACGTTGGCCTGCTGTTTTGCGCCTCGGTATTGATGTGGACCTGCAGCGCCATGTATTTGATCGACGTGCCGCTGTATATCACCGCCGGGCTGGGCTTGCCGCATAGCCTGACCGGTTTGATCATGGGGCTTGCCGCCGCAGTCGAGATCCCGATCATGATTCTGGCCGGACGTTATGTGAACACAATAGGCAAACGCCCGATGATGGCGGGGGCCATGGTGGCCGGCATTGTGTTTTACGCCGGCATGTTGTGGTTTACCTCGGCCGGCGGATTGCTAGCTTTACAGGTGTTTAACGCGATATTTATCGGCATTATCGCCACCGTCGGCATGCTGTATTTTCAAGATCTGATGCCGGATCGGGCGGGAATGGCCACCACGTTGTTTACCAACAGTATTTCAACCGGCGTGATCCTGGCCGGAATATTACAAGGTTTTCTGACCGAATATGGGCCGCACTTCTCCGTTTATTTGTTAGCCGTAGTACTGCTTTTAATTGCTTTGCCCGTGGGGGGGAAAGTCCGGGAAGTTTAGTAGTTTCTGAGTGAGTCGTTTATTTTTAAACACAAACAAGGATACATGATGGCTATATTAGTGACGGGCGGTGCCGGTTATATCGGTTCGCATACGGTATTGGCATTGCTGGAAAGGGGAGAGGAGGTTGTCGTGTTGGACAATTTGTCCAACAGTTCGCCGGAGTCGCTGTTTCGGGTAGAGAGGCTGACCGGTAAAAAAGTGATTTTCTATCAAGGGGATATTCAAGAGCATCATTTACTGGATCACCTCTTTCGCCAGCATGATATTCAGGCGGTCATTCATCTCGCCGGGTTGAAATCGGTTCGAGAATCTACAGAGGAACCGCTGAAATATTATCAAAATAACATTTCCGGCTCGCTGATCGTGTTGGACAGAATGCGCCATGCCGGTGTTCGGAAATTTATTTTCAGCTCTTCCGCCACCGTTTACGGGCCGGCGGAATATACCCCGCTCACGGAGAGTTGCCGCGTCGGGCAGACGACGAATCCTTATGGCACCTCCAAGTTTATTGTGGAACAGATTTTGGCGGAGTTTGCCAGAACCGCACCGCAGATGGCGATCACTGCGCTACGTTATTTTAACCCGGCCGGGGCGCACGAGTCTGGTTTGATCGGTGAAGATCCCGCAGGCATTCCCAATAATCTTCTGGCTTATCTGGCACAGGTGGCTATTGGCAAACTTGCGGTGTTGCCGGTGTATGGCAACGACTATCCCACCAGCGATGGCACCGGGGTACGTGATTATATTCACGTGATGGATCTGGCCGAAGGGCATTTGAAAGCGCTGGATAATCTGCGACCGGGTTTTAACGTGTATAACCTGGGCACCGGCAAAGGCTATTCGGTGCTGGAGATTATCCAGGCATTTGAACGCGCCTGCGGATTTAAAATCGCCTATCAAATTAACCCGCGCCGTGCAGGAGATATTGCCGAGTGTTGGTCTGATCCGACGCTGGCGGCGGAAAAATTAGGCTGGAAAGCCAAAAGAAGCCTGGAAAAAATGGTTCGCGACGCCTGGCATTGGCAGAGCAAGAATCCACAGGGATACGGCCATTGCACACCGCTGGTGGGAGGCTGACGATGAAGCTTGATGACGAGCATTTGGGATTGATGCAGCATGAGCTGTTTCGTGCCGACTATGAGGCCTGGATCAATAACCTGAAGTTAGTGTTCGTGAAATCTCAGCGCCAGCGTTCCCCGGCGTTGCTGGAACAGTACCGGCGTGGGGTCAGCCAGCTGCGGGCGTGGCTGGTTGAGCAAGGGCGTTTATTCGATGCCGCGCAGTGCTCCTCGTTGTTCTGCGTTCCTACTCGTCCGCTGGCCGCGCAGGAAAAATTGCTGCACCGCATTTGGTTGGGCGGTGCGATTCCCGACGATGCCAGAGAGGTTATTTCCCAATGGGGAGATGCGCAGCAGGCTGTTCGCAACACAACCGCCGACGAATGGGTCGGGATGTTGTGGGTATGGGATGCGCGGCAACTCAAAAATGAGGCGTACTTTTCCCCAGCTTCGGAAGTGAAAGGCGGTCTGTTGGGGGAGTTCGATGCCGGCAACCACCGGTTGCAGGTGCATTCGCTGAGCGAACTGGCGCAAAAAAGGGTCGGCGGCAACCTGGATTTTATCCACGCGCTCCATGATAAGCGCTATTACGCCACGCTTTCTGACTACTTTCGCTTTTTGATCCTGATTGAAATGGGCGGAATGTATATGGATATCGACACTCTACCGCACCGTTCGGCGACGTTTTTCCTGCTGAAACCCGAAGTGCCTGATTACTTTCAGTTTCTGCCCAATAGCGAGGTCAGCCACGTCAGCGGGTTGAATTTGTTTCTGGATGAAACCGGGATGATCATTGGCCGCAGCGGCGATAGGTCGCTGTGCAAAATATTGGCGGGTCTGGATCAGATCTATGCGGCGCAAAGCGGTGGCGTGCCGGATAAAAGCCCCCTTTATGAAAGAAGGCTGTTCGACGCGTTTTATCTGTTGTGGTGCCGCCACATCGGCAGGACTGTCCTTAGCCACGATAGTTTTTGCAAGGATCATGGGGTTCATTATGACGCTGTTCCGCAGGCGGTGACCTGTGGTATCCGCGGCATGCGCCTGTTGGAGGATGTGCTCACCAATGAGACGTTGCCGCTCGGGGAGGAGGAACTGCGCAGCTATCGACAGTGTATAAGCCGGCTGGAGCAGGTGGATTGGCAGCTTGAGCAACCGACGGATCTGGCGCGCCACGCGGAAATATTTACCGTCGATGAAGTGCCGCGCATGGCCTATCCGGCGCAGATAAGGTCCGATATCGATCACTACCATTACTATTCGGTGCTGTCCCATGACCGCGCGCTGGATCGGGTGAACCAGCTTTTTGGCGAGTATTTGATAGCCGATAACCGGCGGCAGATCGACGAGGGCAATTACTGGCGGTTAACCGTCGGAGCGGGCGATGCGGCATTGCCGCTAGCGCAGGGCGGGCTGCATTTTCTGCCGGGGCGGCAAGCTGGCGAAGCGGACAGGATCCGCATGGCGAAGCTGCTTTTTGCCACCAGCTACCTGGAATACTGCTCTGCCGGCAACCCGGCCGGGATGGATCTGGTATCGCTGCAGCAGGCGCAAAATATCGACCCCTATCTGGACCTGATTACCCTGGCTTACGATCGGTGCGGGGCGTTTATCGGATTTTTCACGGCGGCGAGTCTCGACGAGTTGTATGGCGTTGAGGCGAGCTATCTATATCGCGATGAAATAAAGCCGCTTGATGAGGCCTACGACGATTTTGTGCACAGCCAGTGCGGTGCGGACGATTACTTTGTCTGCAGCCTGGCCATCGAGAGCCGATTCCGCGGACAGGGCTATTTTACCCCCCTGTTTGCCCTGATTAAGCAGCAGGCGCAGCAGCGCCGGGCGAAACATATCGTGCTGTGCGTATGGCAAAGCAGCGATGCCTGCCAAATCTACCTGAACAAAGGGTTTCGCGTTCGTGGCGTTTTCGACTATGCCTGGCCGATTTTCTTCGATCGGCTGCTGTCTCTTGAATATGCATTGTGACGAGTTTGCCCATCCGCGTGTCGGCGGGTGAGTTGACGGTGACGTGAGCGTCAGTGGGAAGTGAGAGAAGTACCGTGGAGAAGTGCCGCTGCAATTGTTGTCTTTCTGATGTGATTTTCCCCGGGCCTGTCCGGGGATTTTTTTGCCCTCATCTGGAGGCATAAAAAAACCGCCGTTAAGGCGGTTCTCAATGCCGGTTTAGGGCATTATTTTTTGTCGTGCAAGGTGTCGTCTTCACGGCAATCACCGATTTCACAGTGACCATACAGGTAGAGGCTATGGTTGGTGAGCTTGATGCCGTGCTGCTTGGCGATATCACGCTGACGCACTTCGATAGACTCATCGCTGAATTCGATCACTTTGCCACAGTCCAGGCAAATCAGGTGATCGTGGTGATGCTGTTGGGTCAATTCGAACACGGATTTGCCGCCTTCGAAGTTGTGACGGGTCACAATCCCGGCATCATCAAACTGGTTCAGTACGCGGTAAACCGTCGCCAGGCCAATTTCTTCGCCCATGTCGATCAGTTTTTTGTACAAATCTTCCGCACTGACGTGATGGCATTCCGGATTTTGCAGTACTTCCAGGATTTTGAGTCGCGGAAGCGTGACTTTTAGGCCGGCCTTCTTCAATGCGGTGTTGTTGTCAGTCATGCGGATTCAGTCCTGTTACTATGCTAATCAAGTTGAGGCATTCTTGCCTGTGGCATCGGTCGGCACAAAGAGTTAATTGCGTGTCATTATAGAACCGGTTGCCCTAAATGGAAACCGCCGGTTGTTAACAAAGATATCATGGCACAATTGCATGTTACACACGCAACGTCTTGATGGATGGGATAAACCGATATCTCAGTCTACCTTGACGATGTGGGAAGTTACAAACATGTAGCTTCTATTGCAGAAATCCGTGCTGCCGATGAACGGCCCTGCTGGCAACACTATGCACTTTGCAGGGCTTTTGTTCAACCTTTGAGGGTTAGCCGACGATATCGGCTAGGCTCAGTTCTTCGCTGATCTGCTTCACCCAGGCTGCGACGCGTTCGTTGGTCAATTCCGGTTGACGATCTTCGTCAATCGCCAGGCCGATGAAGAAATTGTCATCCGCCAACCCTTTCGATGCTTCGAAGTGGTAACCCTTGGTCGGCCAGTGGCCTACAATCGCGGCGCCGCGTGGCTCGATGATGTCGCGGATGGTGCCCATCGCATCACAGAAATATTCCGCATAGTCTTCCTGATCGCCACAGCCGAACAGCGCAACCAGCTTGCCGTTGAAATCGATTTCTTCCAGCGTCGGGAAGAAGTCATCCCAATCGCACTGGGCTTCGCCGTAGTACCAGGTAGGAATACCCAACAGCAGAATGTCGAAAGCTTCCAGATCCTCTTTGCTGCTTTTGGCGATGTCGCGGATTTCCGACACCTCTTTGCCAAACTGCTGCTGAAGAATTTTCTGGATCATCTTGGCAATGTTTTCGGTATTGCCAGTGTCGCTGCCAAAGAAAATGCCTACATTAGCCATATCGCGTATAACCTTTAAATTCAATTAATTGCATTGCACGATGTTAGCGTTGAACGCGATAACACCGATTAAAATGATGACATGGCAAGAATCTGCCTCTTACCGGTAAGTGCGTATCATGCCAGAGATTTACCCCGGGGTTTTATCGCGTTTATGCGATGCCGGGAGGAATAAAACGGTGTTGATCGGTGTCATCCATAACACCGCGCCGCATGTGCGGCTGCAAAGATCAATGTTCCGGCTGTTCATCCGCCAGTTGTGCCAGCAGCATTTGCTCAATAAGCTCGCTGCGGCTGATATTGCGCTGTTCCGCCAGTTTGTTCAGGGCGTCCACCGCATCCGCGTTGATTTTCAGTTCCACACGCCGTAAGCCACGGACTTTATCGCGTCGAAGCTGATTACGCTTATTGATTCTAAGCTGTTCATCTCGGGATAGCGGGTTGGTTTTCGGGCGCCCCGGACGGCGTTCATCTGCGAACAGATCCAGCGTCGTGCGATCCGTTTGTTCTTTTGCCATAGGTAGCGGTACTGCAAGGGAGTTTGCATCAAAAAGCGTATACGCTTCCGGACGGTTCGGTTAACACACTTCGGGCCAATAAACCCTAACCCAAATTTACCCCCAGCCTGGCGTTACTGAACACGCTGAGCAGGGCGGCAAAATTATAGCGCGCCATATTACCCCAGCAGATAGAGCAACGACAATGTTTAACTGAGCCGAAAACGCGCTAAGCCGTTATCTTTAGCGCGTTTTTTCGCCAGAGGGCGGTTTTTATTCAGGCTTCGTCGAGAAAACGGTGGATGGCGCGCAGTACCGCCTCCGGTTTTTCCGCGTGAACCCAGTGGCCTGTGCCGGCAACCACGTGCGCTCGCGCCTGCGGGAACTGACGCGCGATATCTTGACGGTAGCTGTCCTGCACATAGGGCGACAGGCCGCCGCGGATAAACAACGTCGGGTGCGGCCATGCGGGGACGTCTTGCCAGCCGGTGACGTTTTCGTATTGGTCGATCAGTACCGGCAGGTTAAAGCGCCACTCGCCCTGATGAAAGGACTTCAGCAGGAACTGGATCACGCCTTCTTCCTGCAGGTAGCTGCGCATCAACTCCGCGGCCTGCTGGCGTTGGGTGATGCCGGCCGCACTCACCGCTTTTAAGGCGGCGAAAATCTCGTCGTGGCGACGAGTGCGGTAATCCACCGGCGCCACGTCGATAACAATGAGCTTTTCAACCCGTTCGGGGGCGATCGCCGTCAGCGCCATTGCCGCTTTGCCGCCCATAGAGTGGCCGATCACAATCGCCTTCTCCACCTGCAACTCATCGAGCAGCGCCAGCAGGTCCTGCGCCATTTCCGGATAGGTCATTACCGCAGAACGCGGCGAAAGGCCGTGGTTACGCAGATCGACTTTAATCACGCTGTGCTGTTGATTCAGATCGCGCGCCAGCACGCCCAGGTTGTCCAGATTGCCGAACAGCCCGTGGATCAGCACGACCGGCAGGGCGGCGGAGTCGGTGGCCAGCAGTTGATAATGTAATTTCATGGCGAAGTTCATACTGAGAGAGATTCAGATTAGGGTATCATGATTAAAACACACGACGAATATACCCGTCGCCTTTCAAGCTTCAGCCTTGTTGGCGGAAACTTGAAATCCATAGGGTATAATAACTCGGATTTTTCTTGTTTCGGGCTTGGCAGCGCCGGCTATAGGTATTAGTCTGCTTTTTCCGCCCGCAGGCACATAGTTGTGTTCGCCCTTGCGCTTTTAACCTTATAATCCCATGGCTTGAATGCAGGATCTGGCTTCAGGTTCTAAGTAGAAAAAAACAGTACTGGATAAAGATGAAAACTATTGAAGTCGACGAAGAGCTTTACCGTTATATTGCCAGCCACACGCAACATATTGGTGAGAGCGCGTCCGATATTTTGCGCCGTATGTTGAAGTTTACCGCAGGCCAGCCATTGCGCGCCGTGCCTGCCGCCAGTGCTCAGAGCGCCGAGCAGGAAAAAGTCGTCGCCGCGCAGCGTCCTCGCGATCGTGTGCGCGCGGTACGCGAGCTGCTGCTGTCGGACGAATATGCCGAGCAGAGCAGAGCCGTGAATCGTTTCATGCTGGTTCTTTCGACCCTGTATACCCTCGATGCGGCGGGCTTTGCCGCAGCTACCGATGCATTGCATGGTCGTACCCGCACCTATTTTGCCGGCGATCAACAAACCCTGCTGGCGAACGGAACGCATACCAAGCCAAAGCACGTTCCGGGTACGCCTTACTGGGTGATCACCAATACCAACACCGGTCGTAAACGCAGCATGGTTGAACACATCATGCAGGCTATGCAGTTCCCTGCGGAACTGACAGATAAAGTTTGCGGCACTATCTAATTTAGCGAACAGCCCGTCATGGTGGCCGTGAGCGACATATTGCCCGGTTGCCGGACAGAGAATAGGGAGATATGTCGATGGCGAATAACTCACGTGCCGGGCAGCCGGCTCAGCAAAGCGATTTGATCAACGTAGCCCAGCTGACGTCGCAGTACTATGTACTGCAGCCGGAAGCGGGCAACGCCGCACACGCGGTGAAGTTCGGTACTTCAGGGCATCGCGGCAGCGCCCTGCGCCACAGCTTCAATGAAGCCCATATCCTCGCTATCGCCCAGGCGATTGCCGAAGTGCGTCGTCAGCAAGGGGTTACCGGCCCCTGTTACGTCGGTAAAGACACCCATGCGCTGTCGGAGCCGGCTTTCATTTCTGTGCTGGAAGTCCTGACCGCCAACGGCGTAGATGTGATCGTGCAGGAAAATAACGGCTTTACGCCAACCCCTGCGGTATCTCATGCCATTTTGTGCCACAACCGCAACGGCGGGGCGCAGGCCGACGGCATCGTCATTACCCCTTCGCACAACCCGCCTGAAGACGGCGGCATCAAGTATAACCCGACCAACGGCGGCCCGGCCGACACCAACCTGACCTCGGTGATTGAAAAACGCGCCAACGAGCTGCTGGCGCAACAGCTGAAAGGCGTTCAGCGCCAGTCGCTGGACAAAGCCTGGAACAGCGGTCATCTGCACGCGCAGGATTTGGTACAACCTTATGTGGAAGGGTTGGTGGACGTGGTTGACATGCCCGCCATTCAGCGTGCCGGCCTGAAATTGGGGGTTGATCCGCTGGGCGGCTCCGGCATTGCCTACTGGCAGCGCATTGCCGAGCACTACAAGCTGGATCTGACGCTGGTCAACGACTCTATCGATCAGACCTTCCGCTTTATGCACCTGGACCACGACGGCATTATCCGCATGGACTGCTCGTCGGAATCTGCAATGGCCGGCCTGCTGGCGTTGCGCGACAAGTTCGATCTGGCGTTCGCCAATGACCCGGACTACGATCGCCACGGCATCGTCACGCCTAAAGGCCTGATGAACCCGAACCACTATCTGGCCGTTGCCATCAACTACCTGTTCCAGCATCGCCCGCAGTGGGGCGCAGATGTAGCCGTGGGTAAAACGCTGGTTTCCAGCGCGATGATTGACCGCGTAGTGGCCGATCTGGGCCGCAAACTGGTGGAAGTGCCGGTCGGTTTCAAATGGTTTGTCGACGGTCTGTTCGACGGCAGCTTCGGTTTTGGCGGCGAAGAGAGCGCCGGGGCTTCGTTCCTGCGTTTCAATGGCACCCCGTGGTCGACCGACAAAGACGGCATCATCATGTGCCTGCTGGCGGCGGAAATCACCGCAGTGACTGGCGAAAATCCGCAGAATCATTACGAGGATCTGGCCAAGCGTTTCGGCGCACCGAGCTATAACCGCATTCAGGCACCGGCTACCCATGCGCAAAAAGCCGCATTGGCCAAGCTGTCGCCGGAAATGGTCAAGGCCAACACGTTAGCGGGTGACCCGATCACCGCTCGTCTGACGGCGGCTCCGGGCAACGGCGCCTCCATCGGCGGCCTGAAAGTGATGACCGACAACGGCTGGTTTGCCGCACGTCCTTCAGGTACCGAAGAAGCCTACAAAATCTATTGCGAAAGCTTCCTGGGTGCCGAGCACCGCGAAAAGATCGAGCATGAAGCGGTAGAGATCGTCAGCGAAGTGCTGGCTTCCGCCAAATAATCTCTTTTCTGCCTGATGAAAAGCGCTGTTTTTACAGCGCTTTTTTTATGCCTGCAATTTAGATATATCTATTTACAAAGACCCGTTGCACATTTCGATATATCGATCTAGATTAGCTATATCGAAGTGAATTAGATATATCTAAATCACCTCGTCAACTGACTATTCATTGAGAGGTAAAACCCTATGTTCCATCGATTAGGTTTACACCGCCGTCATGGTTGCCACCATGACGGCGAAGAAGGGCACGAACATCGTCGTCGCGGCGGGCGCCACCATTTTGGCGGCGAGCACGGCGAAGAACACGGACGTGGTGGGCGCGGCGGCCGTGGTGGGCGTCACCGCATGTTTGAACATGGCGATTTGCGGTTGGTGTTGCTGGCGCTGGTGGCGCGCAAGCCGAGCCACGGCTATGAGCTGATCAAGGCGATCGACGAGGCTTCCTCCGGTTTGTACGTGCCAAGTCCAGGCGTTATTTATCCGACCCTGACGCTGTTGGAAGAGCAGGATTTCCTCGAGCCGATAACCACCGGTAACGGCCGCAAAAGCTACCAAATCACCGCGTTGGGCCAGAGCGAACTGCAAAAACACCAGGCCGCCGTCGATCTGATCCTTGCCCGTTTGGCCGGGGCCGGCCGCAGTCATCATCATCACGGCAACCTGGCGGAAGGTATCTCAGAAGCCATGAACCGCCTGCGCAGTTTGCTGCGCGGCAACGTAATGCGCGCCGATCTCTCGCCGCAGCAGGTTGAACGTATCAATCAGGCGTTGCTCACTGCAGTAACGGCGATCGAAAGTGAAATGAACATTAACACGACAACGCAGGAGAACGACTGATGCCAGGCCACCGTTTCCGTATCACCGTTGAAGCCCTTAACGATCGCAAAGGCGATCCGGTCGATAAAGCGCCGTTGAGCTTTGAAGTGGAAAATCACGACGATATTCTCGGCATCGTCGAGCGAATCAAATCGCGTGAAGATCTGAATTTTGGCGAAGATAAAAGTGCGGCCTTCGCCGTCGGCCTGAAGCTGTTTTCGGAGGTGATGATCGAGAACCGCAAGCATCCGGTGTTCGCACCGCTGCGCGAGGCGTTCAAGGAGTTCATGATGGGGTTGAAGAAGGGCCCACAACAGTAGGGGAGCCGCATGCGGCTCCCGTCAACCTCAAGGCATAAACCGGTACCCGACGCCGGTCTCGGTCAGCAGGTGTTTCGGCCGGGCCGGGTCGGCTTCCAGCTTTTGCCGCAGGTGCCCCATATAAATGCGCAGATAGTGGCTGTGTTCGACGTAGTTCGGCCCCCAGACGTGGCTCAGCAACTGACGTTGGGTGATCACTTTGCCGGAGTTGGCCAGCAATTCGGCCAGCAGGCGAAACTCTATTGGCGTCAGGTGCAGATCTTCGCCATTGCGCAGCACCCGGCGGTTGATCAGATCGACGGTGATTTCGGAAAAACTGACCAGCGGGCTTTCTTGTTGGCTGCCGGAGTGGCGGCGCAAGGCAACCCGCACCCGCGCCAGCAATTCGCCGATGCCAAAGGGCTTGCTGAGATAGTCGTCCGCCCCGGCGTCCAGTGCGGCGATTTTGTCCTCTTCGGCATTGCGCGCCGAGAGAACGATCACCGGAATGGCGCTCCACTGCCGCAGATCGCGGATATAGCTCAACCCGTCGCCGTCCGGCAACCCTAAATCGAGAATAATCAGATCCGGTTTACGCGTGCCGGCTTCAATCAGCCCACGCTGTAGCGTCTCGCTTTCAAACACCCGCAGACCTTCGCTTTCCAATGCGATGCGCACGAAACGCCGGATCTCTTTTTCATCTTCGACAATCAGAATGTTGGTTGGCGTGCTGCTCACAGTGCTCCCAGAGGGTGATTACAGATCAAAGGATTCGCCGTCAATTTCGGGCGGTTTCTCCAGCGGAAGAACAAAACGGAAACTGGCGCCGCCGTTTGCGCCGTTTTCCGCCCAGATGCGGCCGCCGTGCACTTCAATAATGGCACGGCAAATCGCTAACCCCAACCCCACGCCGGGGATTGCCGACTCTTTATTGCCGCGAGCGAATTTATCGAAAATCAGCTGTTTTTTCCCTTCGGGAATGCCGGGGCCATTGTCCCAGACTTCGACTTCCAGCCACTCCGGCAGAGTATGGGCGCGAATGCCGATAATAGCATCGATGCCGGCGTATTTATTGGCGTTTTCCAACAGGTTAGTGAAGACGCGTTCCAGCAGGCTGCCGTCGCAATTGACCAGCACCAGCTCAGGCGGCAGCTCGACCTTGATCTGGTGTTGGGTCAGCAGCGGCTCCAGCATGTGCAGCGATGCACCGACGATCTCCTCCAGCGATTGCCACTCTTTCCGCAGGTTAAAGCCGCCGGACTGAATGCGCGCCATATCCAGCAGGTTATTCACCAGCCGGGTGGTGCTCAGCACCTGCTGGCGGATCTGGCTGGCCTGCGGCGCGTGACTGGAGCCTTCGGCCGCCAGATCGAGCGTCAAAATCTCCGCCTGGCCGAACAGTACCGTCAGCGGGGTGCGCAAATCGTGGGACAGCGCCGCCAACAGAGAGTTGCGCAGCTGTTCACGCTCGGCGTCCAGCTTGGCCTCCTCGGCGCTGCGCGCCAGGTGCAGCCGCTCCAGCGCGCTGGCGATCAGCACCGCAAAGGTCTGCAGCAGCCGCTGCTGCTCCGGCACCATCAACTGGCGCAGGTTGCCGGGTTCGATAGCCAACAGGCCGAAGGTCTGCTTCGAGGCGGTTAACGGCAGCAGTTGATAAGGCACACCGGGCAGGGTGTCGGTGCCGGCGCCGGCCGGCATCCCCTTGTCAAAGCTCCAGCGGGCAATGGCTTCATCCACCGACAACAAGCCTCCGGACTCGCCGACCATCTGTTGCAGCTTGCCGTCCTCTTGTGGCAGCAGCAGCACGGTTTTGGCCTGGAAGCTGCTGGAGAGGAAATGGCGGCTGGTTTTGGCGATATCTTCGGGGGTCAGCGCCTGGCTCAGACCGCGTGAAATCTCATACAGGTGGCGGGCTCGCTGTTCGCGGTAGCGGGCGACGCGAGCCTGATAGCGCACCCCGGCGGTCAGGTTGCCGATGGTAATGCCGACGATCAACATAACGCCGAAGGTCAGCAGATACTGCATATCGCTGACGGCAAACGACCATTGGGGTTGAACGAAAAACAGGTCAAAGCTGGCGACGTTGATCACCGCGGCCAGCACAGACGGCCAGCGGCCGAAGAACAACGCGACGATCGCCACGCCGAGCAGATACACCATCACCAGGTTAGCCTGGTCAAAGCCCGGCAGCAGCCACTGGGAGAGCAGGGTAATCAGGGCGCACAAGGCTACGGCGACGGCGCAGCCGCGCAATTGCATGCGCCACTTCTCGGTGAAATTACGGTTGTCATGCTCTTTACCGGGCTGTGCGAAGCTGTCGTTCTCCAGCGCGACGATCACCAAATCGAGATCCGGCCCCAGGCGGCCAAGACGATCGGCAAAGCTGCCGCGCAGTTTCCAACGCTGCTCGCCACGCCGGCCGATAATGATTTTGCCCAGGTTATGCTCGCGGGCGTAGCGCAGCACCGCACGTTCTTCGGAAGGATCGGACAGGGTGGCGGTTTCGGCACCCAGTTCCTGTGCCAGCCGCAATGCCCGCAGGATCGCCCGGCGTTGGTTTTCCGGCAGCCGGTGCAGCTTCGGCGTTTCCACATACACCGCATGCCAGTGGCAGCCCAGACGCGCCGCCAGCCGGGCGGCGATGCGCACCAGCTTTTCGTTGCCGCTGTTGTGGCCGACGCATAGCAAAATGCTGTCGCGGGTGTGCCACACTTTTTCTCGCCCCTGGGTATCGCGAAAGGCGCGCATTTGGTCATCGACCCGATCGGCGGTGCGGCGTAGCGCCAGCTCGCGCAGGGCGATCAGGTTGCCCTTGCGGAAGAAGTGCTCGATGGCGCGTTCGGCCTGGCCGGGGATATACACCTTGCCTTCATTTAGCCGCTGGCGCAGATCGTCCGGCGGCAGATCGACCAGCACCACTTCGGTCGCTTCGTCGAATACGTGATCGGGCACGGTCTCGCGTACCCGCACCCCGGTTACGCCGCCGACCACGTCGTTCAGGCTCTCCAGATGCTGCACGTTCACGGTGGTGAGCACGTCGATACCGGCGTCCAGCAACTCTTCTACATCCTGCCAGCGTTTCGGGTGACGCGAACCCTGGGCGTTGCTGTGCGCCAGTTCGTCCATCAGCACCAGCGCAGGATGGCGCGCCAGCGCGGCATCGAGATCAAACTCCTGCACCAGCCTGCCGCGATACTGGATACGCTTTTTCGCCAGCATGTCCAGCCCGGTCAGCAGCGCGGCGGTTTCGCTGCGCCCGTGGGTTTCGACTACGCCAACCAGCACGTCCAGCCCCTGGCCGCGCAGGCGCTGCGCTTCTTGCAGCATGGCGTAAGTTTTACCCACCCCGGCACAGGCGCCGAAGAACACCTTCAGCCGGCCGCGCGGTTTTTCATTGGCTACCGCGAGCAGGCTGTCGGGATCGGGGCGCTGCTGTTCTTCTTCGACCATTACAATTCCTTGCGTAACAAAGCAAAAATGGGTTCGGCAAGCCGAACCCTCTCACTATGCTGAATGCGGCGTATTACCGCAATGCGTCGAGCGCCAGGTTCAGTTTCAGCACGTTAACCACCGATTCGCCCATAAAGTTGGGGGTTGCCTGATCGGTGCTTTCGTCAATCAGCTTGGCGATCTGCTCCTGCGGCAGCTGGCGCGCTGCGGCAACCCTGGCCAGTTGATATTGTGCCGCAGCGATGGAAATCTGTGGATCCAGCCCGCTGCCGGAGGCGGTCAGCAGATCGACCGGGATCGGGCCTTTCGCCGCCGGATTGGCCTGACGCAACTGCGCCGCACGTTCGGCGATGGCTTTATCCAGCGCCGGGTTGGTGGCGGCCAGATTGCTGCCGGCGGACGCCATGGCATTATAGGCTGAATCACCGGTGGCTGAAGGGCGACCCCAGAAATACTCCGGTTTGGTAAAGTTTTGGCCGATCAGTGCCGACCCCACCACCTTGTCGCCCTGATACAACAGCGAGCCGTTGGCCGCGCCGGAAAACAGCAACTGCGACAGCCCGGTGGTCAACAGCGGGTAGGCAATGCCGGTAATCAACGTCAGCAGAATCAGCATCACCAGCGAAGGACGTAAATATGACATGTTCATTTCCTCTTAATTCTTAACCGGCGATATGCAAGGCGACCAGGACCAGATCGATCAGCTTGATGCCGACAAAGGGCACCAGTAAGCCACCCACACCGTACATCCACAGGTTGCGGCGCAGCAGCGCTGCGGCGCTCATTGGCTTATAGCTCACCCCTTTCAGCGCCAGCGGGATCAGGAACACGATCACCAGAGCGTTGAAAATGACCGCCGACATAATGGCGGAAGCGGGGGAGTGCAGGTGCATCACATTCAGCGCGTTCAACTGCGGGTAGGTTGCCGCGAACGCCGCCGGGATAATGGCGAAATACTTCGCCACGTCGTTGGCGATACTGAAGGTGGTCAGCGAACCGCGCGTCATCAGCATCTGTTTACCGATATGCACCACTTCAATCAGTTTGGTCGGGTTGGAGTCCAGATCGACCATGTTGCCCGCCTCTTTGGCGGCCTGGGTGCCCGAGTTCATCGCCACCGCCACGTCGGCCTGCGCCAGCGCCGGGGCATCGTTGGTGCCGTCGCCGGTCATCGCCACCAGCCGGCCTTCCGCCTGGTACTGGCGGATCAGCGCCAGTTTGGCTTCCGGCGTGGCTTCCGACAGGAAGTCATCCACGCCGGCTTCGGCGGCGATCGCCGCAGCGGTCAAGGGGTTATCGCCGGTGATCATCACCGTTTTGATGCCCATTTTACGCAGCTCGGCGAAGCGCTCTTTAATGCCGCCCTTGACGATATCCTTCAGTGCCACCACGCCCAGCACCCGCGGCCCTTCGGCCACCACCAGCGGCGTACCGCCGGTACGCGCTACGCTAGCCACCAGTTCGTCCACCGCCTGCGGGAAGTGGCCCTGATTGGATTCCACATGGCGGCGAATGGCATCCACCGCCCCTTTACGGATCATGCGGTCCTGCACGTTGACGCCGCTCATGCGCGTCTGGGCGGAGAAGGGCACGAAAGTGGCGTTCAGTGCCTGAAGGTCGCGCTCGCGCAGGTTAAAGCGCTGTTTGGCCAGCACCACAATGCTGCGGCCTTCCGGCGTTTCATCGGCCAGTGAAGACAACTGCGCCGCATCGGCCAGATCCTGTTCCTTCACGCCAGGTGCAGGCAGAAACTCGGAGGCCTGACGGTTGCCCAGCGTGATGGTGCCGGTTTTGTCCAGCAGCAGCACGTCAACGTCGCCGGCCGCTTCCACCGCACGGCCGCTGGTGGCGATCACGTTTGCGCCCAGCATCCGGCTCATCCCCGCCACGCCGATGGCAGACAGCAGGCCACCGATAGTCGTTGGGATCAGACAGACCAGCAGCGCTACCAGCACGGTGATGCTGACGACTGACCCGCCTTTGGCGGCATCTACGCTGTATTGCGAGAACGGAAACAGCGTAGCGGTCGCCAGCACGAACACGATGGTCAGCGCCACCAGCAGAATGGTCAGTGCCACCTCGTTCGGGGTTTTACGCCGCTTGGCGCCTTCCACCATCGCGATCATCCGATCGAGGAAGGTTTCACCCGGGTTGACGCTGCACTGCACCACCAGCCAGTCGGACAGCACGCGGGTGCCGCCGGTCACCGACGAGAAGTCGCCGCCGGATTCGCGGATCACCGGTGCAGACTCACCGGTAATGGCGCTTTCATCTACCGAAGCGCCGCCTTCCAGCACCTCACCGTCACAAGGGATGGTATCGCCGGCTTCTACCAGCACCACGTCACCCTTGCGCAGGCTTTCGGCGGACACTTTCTCGGTGGCGCCGTCACGGCGCGGTGCGGCCAATTTCTTCGCCCAACTGGTTTTCTTGGTGCCCCTCAGGCTTTCTGCCTGCGCTTTGCTGCGCCCCTCGGCCAAGGCTTCGGCAAAGTTGGCGAACAGCACGGTGAACCACAGCCACAGGGCGATACTGCCGGTAAAGGCGGCGCTGCCGTCGGTCTGTTTGGCCAGGATCGCCAGCCAGATGACGGTAGTCAAAATGCTGCCGATATACACCACGAACATCACCGGGTTACGCCATTGGGTGCGCGGATCCAATTTTTTCACCGCATCGATCAGCGCGGTACGGACCAATGCCGGTTCAAACAGTGCGCGTTGTTTGCGAGTCATTTCTTTATTCTCTCTCTATGACGTCTGTTAGTTTGCCAACCAGAGCTGCAGGTGCTCGGCCACCGGTCCCAGCGCCAACGCCGGTACGAAGGTTAATGCGCCCACCAGCAGCACGGTGCCGATCAGCAAGCCGATAAACAGCGGTCCGTAGGTCGGCAGGGTGCCGTTGCCCGCAGGCTGACGTTTTTTCGCGCACAGCGAACCGGCAATGGCCAGCACCGGCAGGATGACCCCGAAGCGGCCGACGAACATGGCGCATGCCAGCAGCAGGTTGTAGAACGGCGTGTTGACGCTCAAGCCGGCAAAGGCGCTGCCGTTGTTGTTGGCGGCGGAAGACAGGGCATACAGCACTTCGCTGAAGCCATGCGCGCCTGGGTTAAGGATGCCGGCACGGCCTGCGTCGGTGGCGATGGCCAGCGCCGTGCCCAGCAACACCAGGGTCGGCGTGACCAGAATCGCCAACGCAGTCATTTTCATGTCATAGACGTCGATCTTTTTGCCCAGGTACTCCGGCGTGCGGCCGATCATCAGCCCGGCGATAAACACCGTCAGCAGCACGAACAGCAGCATGCCGTACAGGCCGGAGCCCACGCCGCCGAATACCACCTCGCCAATCTGCATCAGCCACATCGGCACCATGCCGCCCAACGCGGTGAAGGAGTCGTGCATTGCGTTGACCGCGCCGCAGGAAGCTGCGGTGGTCACCACCGAGAACAGGCTGGTGGCGAGAATGCCAAAGCGAGACTCCTTACCTTCCATATTGATGTTGCTGTCGGCACCCAGTGCGCTCAGATGCGGGTTACCGGCCAATTCGGCGAACATCACCACGACCACCGCCACCACGAAGATCAGCGCCATCGCCCAGATCAGCGCGTGTCCCTGACGGTTCTCACCGGCAACCTGTCCGAAGGCAAAGCACAGCGCGCACGGGATCAGGAAGATCGCCAGCATCTGTACAAAGTTGGTCAGAACGGTCGGGTTCTCGAACGGATGCGCCGAGTTGGCGCCAAAGAAGCCGCCGCCGTTGGTGCCGAGCATCTTGATCGCTTCCTGCGAGGCTACCGGCCCCATCGGCAGCGTCTGCTGCGCGCCTTCCAGCGTAGTGGTGTGCAGATAAGGCAGGAAGTTTTGCAGCGTGCCCTGGCTGACGAAGAACAGCGCGATCAGCAGCGAAATCGGCAGCAGTACGTACAGCGTCACGCGGAAAATGTCGATCCAGGCGTTACCTATGGTGGCGCTGGAACGGCGGGTGAAGGCACGGATCAGCGCAAAGGCCACTGCGATGCCGGTGGCGGCGGACAAGAAGTTCTGCACGGCCAGCCCGGCCATCTGGCTGAGGTAACTGAGGGTGCTTTCGCCACTGTAAGCCTGCCAGTTGGTATTGGTGACAAAGCTGACGGCGGTATTGAACGCCAGATCCCACGACAACCCAGGGAAACCCTGCGGGTTAAGCGGCAGCGAGCCCTGGCCCATCAGCAGTGCGAACAGCAGTACCAGGCCAAGCAGGTTGAACCACAGGATCGCCAGCGCGTATTGCCACCAGTTCATCTCGGCTGTGTCATTGCCACAGCAGCGCCAGACGGTGGCTTCCACCTGGCGCAGGGCGGGCAGCGGTTCGCCTTCGATCAGGCGTGCCAAAAAGCTGCCTAAAGGCCGGGCCAGCAGCACAAGCACCAGCAGGAAGCTGGCAATCAGTAAAAAGGCTGAAGCTGCCATCAGAAATCCTCCGCATTGAACAGGGCATAAACCAGATAGCCCAACAGCAGCAGAACCAACAGCGCACCACCAATAACGCTGATACTCACAGGACACCTCCAGAGGTGTAGTTTTTGATACTGCGAGTGTAGGGAGGGCGGTAAAAAGAAGATGAAAAAATAGCGCTGGGCAGTGTAAAAAAAGTATAAAAATGGCTGAAATTACAGCGAAAAATGGCTTTTTAACGGCGGCTTTGTGAGCGGGTGGCGCGTTTCAGCCTGTGTTCTGCGCTGCCTGGGGAAGCGGTACGCGTAAACAGGCTGTAAATAACCATAATATAACCAATGGTTAGTTATCCATTAACCTTGTTGTAACAAAATTACGGGATGGCGCATTTATTTGCGATTTTTTGTACAATTTAGTGGTCGGATGAGTAGTAAACTTTCATCAGTTGCGCTAAAATTTTGTTCAGTTACCAAATTGTCGCATTTACATTGTCTACGCCAGCGCTGTTTTCAGAAAATCAACGGCCGGGCGTTTTTTGAGGAGGTTCGCATGTCTACTTATCACGCTTATTCATTGCATCGGATTCTCCTGCGCCGCAGCGCAGTGATCCTGGCAGGGACTTTGGCTTTACCGGTTATGCTGTTCCGCAGCGACCGGGCACGTTTTTACAGCTATCTGCACCGCGTCTGGTCTAAAACCAGCGATAAGCCGGTCTGGCTGCAACAGGCGGAACTGGCGTCCTGCGATTTCTACTGATCGCAGCCAGCGTCCCCTGAAACCCTCGCCTCGCGGCGGGGGTTTTTTTATGGGCGCAGCCTGCTCATTACGCAGCTAACTGTCGTTTCCCCGCGTGAATTCCTCTACACTTTTAGCATCGTCCAGGATTGTGGGAGCAAATCATGAGTGACAAAATTCCGGTCGGGATCAGCGCCTGCCTGTTGGGCGACGCGGTGCGTTTTGATGGCGGCCATAAACGCCTGGCCTTTGCGGTGGAGCAACTGGCGCCCTATGTACGCTTTGAATCGGTGTGCCCGGAAATGGCGATCGGTTTGCCCACCCCACGCCCGGCACTGCGGTTGAGCAAACAACAACATCCGTCGCCGGCGATGCGCTTCAGCAACGACGACAGCGTCGACGTGACCGACAAAATGCAGCGGTTCTCCGAGCAACGCGTCGCGGAATTGGGACATCTGTGCGGCTATATCGTCTGCGCCAAATCGCCGAGCTGCGGTATGGAGCGAGTGCGGGTTTACAGCGAAAACGGAAAAGAGTCGCGCAAAAACGGCGTCGGGCTATTCACGGCCGAACTGCTGCGCCAGATGCCCTGGCTGCCGGTAGAAGAAGACGGGCGGCTGAATGATGCCACCCTGCGGGAAAACTTTGTCGAGCGGGTTTACGCGCTGTATGAACTGAATATGTTGTGGCGCAAGGGGTTGACCCGTGGCGGGCTGATCGCTTTCCACAGCCGTTATAAGCTTTCGCTGCTGGCGCATTCGCAGCCGGAATACCGCGAACTGGGCCGTTTTGTCGCCGGTATCGAAAAGTGGGCGTCGCTGGAGGCATTCGCCATTGAATACCGCAGCCGCCTGATGAGGCTGTTGGCGCACAAGGCTACGCGCCGCAATCACACCAATGTGTTGATGCACGTGCAGGGGTATTTCCGCCGCCAGCTCAGTTCGGCTCAGCGGCAGGAGTTGGCGCAACTGATCGATCGTTATCGCCAGGGAATGCAGCCGCTGTTGGCGCCGATCACCCTGCTCAAACATTACATGGCCGAATACCCGGATCGCTATCTGGCCGATCAACGTTATTTCGAACCCTATCCCGAAGCGTTGCGTTTGCGTTACGGCCACTAACCGACGAGGAGTTTTATGGCCACGCATCTGGTCTGGCTACGTAACGATCTGCGTATAACCGACAACAAAGCGCTGCACGCCGCCTGTTGCGATCCCGCCGCCCGCGTGCTGGCGGTGTTCATCGCTACCCCTGGACAGTGGCGGCAGCATGAGATGGCGCCGTGTCAGGCGGCATTTATTCACGCCAACCTGCTGCAGGTTCAGCAGGCGCTGGCGGATCGCGGTATCCCGCTGGTTTGCCATCAGTGCGATGATTTTTCCGCCGCTGTTGACTGGCTGGTGGCGTACTGCGCGCAAGAGCGGGTGAATGCGCTGTTTTATAACCGCCAGTACGAGATCAATGAGCTAAAGCGTGATCAACAAGCGCAACGGCGTTTATCCGGGCAGGTGATTTGCCAAAGCTTCGATGACAGCCTGCTGTTACCGCCGGGCAGCGTACAAACCGGCGGCGGAGAGATGTACAAAATTTACACGCCGTTCCGTAAGGCTTTTATCCAACGGCTGACCGAATCCGACGTCCGTTCCTTGCCGGCGCCCAAACGTCGTGAAGGCGGCGCGTTGCCGGTGTCAGTTGCGCCGGCGGCGTTCGATTATCCGCAGGTTGAGGCGGGTGCAGATTTTCCCGCCGGGGAAGACGCGGCGCTGCAGCGGCTGCGCGCTTTCTGCCGCGAGCAAGTGCAGGATTATCTGCAACAACGCGACTTTCCCGCTATTGCCGGTACCAGCAGCCTGTCGCCGTATCTGGCGATTGGCGTACTGTCGCCGCGCCAATGCTTTAACCGCCTGCGCGCCGAATGCCCGCAGGTGCTGGAAAACAGCGACAGCGGCGCTTTTGGCTGGCTGAACGAATTGATCTGGCGCGAATTTTATCGGCATCTGATGGTGGCCTATCCTGCGTTATGCAGGCACCGTCCCTTTATCGAGTGGACGGATAGGGTACGCTGGAGGAATGACGACGCATTGTTGCTGGCCTGGCAGAAAGGTGCGACCGGCTACCCGATCGTCGATGCCGCCATGCGCCAGCTGAATAAAACCGGCTGGATGCACAACAGGTTACGCATGATCAGCGCCAGTTTTTTGGTGAAAGATCTGCTGATCGACTGGCGCGCCGGCGAACGCTATTTCATGTCGCAGCTGTTGGACGGCGATCTGGCGGCGAATAACGGCGGCTGGCAGTGGGCGGCCTCAACCGGCACCGACGCCGCGCCGTATTTCCGTATCTTTAACCCGACCACCCAGGGCGAACGTTTTGATCCGCAAGGCACTTTTATCCGTAAATGGTTGCCCGAGCTGGCGGATGTACCGGACAATGCTCTTCATCAGCCCCATCTCTGGGCGGAAAAACAGCAACGCACGCTGGATTATCCTGTGCCGATTGTCGATCACAAGCAGGCCCGGCTGGAGACGCTGGCGGCCTTTGAAGCCGCCAAGCGGGGGGAATATTAAGGCAACAGCAAGGAGCGAAAGAATGATGAACAAGGTGCTGGCCCTGTGCTTGAGCGGCTATTCAGCCCTGGCGCTGGCCGGCTTTGACGTGGTAGCACTTGGCGTTGACGGCGGCGTCAGCGACGGCAATCTGACATCCTATCTGATCCGCAGCGACAACCAGCCGCAGTACCTGGCGCTCGATGCCGGTTCACTGTTGCCGGGCATTGCCAAAGGGCTGGAAAAAGGCAGTTTTCCGCAGGTGACCCCCGAACTGGCGGCGCCTTATACCCCTCAGGGTTACGTGTTCCGGCAACTGATCGGCGCTTACTTTATCAGCCACGGCCATCTGGACCATGTGGCCGGGCTGATTATCGGTTCGCCGGAGGACGGCAAGAAAAATATTTATGCCCAGGCCGATACCATCCTGACCTTGCGCAATCATTACTTTAACTGGAAGGCTTGGCCAAACTTCACCGACGCCGGTAACGGATCGCGGCTGGGCACCTATCGGTTGCAAACGGTGCGGCCGCAGCAGCGCTTTACCCTGGGCGTCACCGGCCTGAGCGGCGTGATGTATCCGCTCAGCCACGATCGTTATTCCTCCTCGATGCTGCTGGTGTCCGATCGCAGCGGATCCTTCGCCTATTTCGGCGACACCGGGCCGGATGCGCTCGAGCAGTCGCGCCATCTGGATACCGCCTGGCGCGCGCTGGGGCCGTTAATTGAACAGAAAAAGCTGAAGGGGATGATTATTGAAACCTCTTACCCCAATGGCGTTGAAGATAAAAACCTGTACGGCCACCTGACGCCGGCGTGGCTGTTGAAAGAGCTGAAAAGTCTGGCTCAGTACAGCGGCGGCGAAGGCTCGCTGAAGGATTTTCCGGTAGTGATCAGCCACATCAAACCCAGCCTGAAGCAGGGCGAAGACGTGCGCGCTACCATTAAACAGCAGCTGGATCAGGGCAACGATCTGGGCGTGAAGTTTATCCTGATGGCACAGGGCGACCGGCAAACATTTTGAATTGAAGAGAGAAGATTATGCGTAACCTCGATCTGGAAAATCTGATCAACAGCGAACTGAACAGCGCCGCGTTTCAGGACTATGCGCCGAATGGCCTGCAGGTAGAAGGGCGGTCGCACGTAAAACGCATCGTCACCGGCGTGACCGCCTGTCAGGCGCTGCTGGATGCGGCGGTGGAGCAGCAGGCGGACGCCATCCTGGTGCATCACGGGTATTTCTGGAAAAACGAAGCGCCGGCGGTGCGCGGCATGAAACGCAATCGGCTGAAAACGCTGCTGACCAATGACATCAACCTGTACGGTTATCATCTGCCGCTGGATGCCCACCCGGTGCTGGGCAACAACGCGCAACTGGCGCATCTGCTTGGCATTCGCGTGATTGGTGAAGTGGAACCGCTGGTGCCGCACGGCGAGTTTGAACAACCGCTGACCGGCGCTGAGTTGCAGCAGCGCATTGAGAGCCGACTGGGCCGTGCAGTGCTGCACTGTGGCGATAACGCGCCGGCGCACATTCGTCGCGTGGCCTGGTGTACCGGCGGCGGCCAGGGTTTCATCGATAGCGCGGCGCGTTTCGGTGTGGACGCCTTTATCAGCGGTGAGGTATCGGAACAAACCATCCACACCGCACGGGAAATGGGCGTTCACTTCTTCGCTGCCGGTCACCACGCCACCGAGCGCGGCGGTGTGAAGGCGCTGGGGGAATGGCTGGCGCAGCATCATGGTTTTAACGTGACCTTTATCGATATCCCGAACCCCGCCTGATTTTTCCTCGGGATCTGGCCCGCCCTGCGCGCCGGCTGGATCCTTTTTGCGCCTTAATTCCTTATTTTTTCAATGGTTGCGTTCTATTGACAGCCGGGGCTGCGTCACGCATAACTGGTGTGTTTTTCATCGCGGTAATTAAGGAGAATCAGGTGCAACGACAACGAGCGCGTTATTACCTGTTGGGTGAAAGAGCCGTAGTGCTTGAACTGTCGCCGCCGATGACGCTGCCGAGCCAGCAGCGGATCTGGGCGCTGGCCGAAATATTTAATCATCATCCCGATGTGCTTGAAGTGGTGCCGGGAATGAACAATCTTACGCTGTTGCTCAAGACGCCACAGGCCGACGCCGAAGCGATGTTGGCGCAGCTGCAGCAGGGCTGGGACAGCGAGGAAAGCCTGATGCCGCCATCGCGCCAGGTGGAGATTCCGGTGATCTACGGCGGCGAATATGGGCCTGATCTGGACGCGGTGGCGCACCACACCGGCATGACGCCGCAGCAGGTGGTGGAATGCCATTCTTCGGCGGCCTATGTGGTTTATTTCCTTGGCTTTCAGCCGGGCTTTTCTTACATGGGCGGCATGCCGGAAAAATTGGCGACGCCGCGTCGCGCCGAACCGCGTCTGGCGGTGGCAGCTGGCTCCGTCGGTATCGGCGGCAGCCAGACCGGCATTTATCCGCTGGTCACGCCGGGGGGCTGGCAGTTGATTGGCCGCACGCCGCTGTCGTTATTCAATCCTTATGACATGCCGCCGACGCTGCTGCGCCCCGGCGATAACGTGCGCTTCATGCCGCAGAAGGAGGGCGTATGTTGAAGATCCTGCGTGCGGGCATTTACACCACGGTACAGGATGCGGGCCGTCACGGTTTCCGCCATCTGGGCGTTAGCCAGGGCGGTGCGCTTGACCTGCCGGCGTTGAAAATCGCCAACCTGCTGGTGGGGAATTCACCAGGTGATGCCGGGCTGGAAATCACCCTTGGCCAATTCAGCGCCGAATTCACCCAGTCAGGGTGGATCGCTCTGACCGGGGCCGGTTGCGATGCAAAACTGGACGAAAAACCGCTGTGGACCGGCTGGCGTTACCCGGTTAAAGCGGGCCAGCGGCTGGTCATGAACATGCCTAAACGCGGCATGCGCAGCTATTTGGCAATTTCCGGCGGCATCACCGTGCCCGAAATGCTTGGCTCGCGCAGTACCGATATCAAAGCTGCCTTTGGCGGGCTGGAAGGGCGCAACCTGAAAGACGGCGACAGCCTGCCGTTGGGCAAGCCGGTTTCCGTGCCGCAAAACAGCTGTGGCGTTAAGCAACTGTTGTTCAATAATCGCATCCGCGCCTTGCCGGGACCGGAGTATGCCGAGTTCAGTCCCGAGGCACAGGAGGCTTTTTGGCGTACCTCCTGGCAGCTCAGCCCGCAGAGTAACCGCATGGGATATCGCCTGCACGGCAGCAATGCGCTGGGCCGCACCACCGACCGCGAAATGCTGTCGCACGGCCTGCTGCCGGGCGTGGTGCAGGTGCCGCATAACGGCCAGCCGATCGTGCTGATGGCCGACGCGCAAACTACCGGCGGTTACCCGCGCATTGCCTGCGTGATCGAGGCCGATCTCTACCATTTGTCGCAGATCCGTCTGGGCGAGGCTATCCACTTTGTTCCCTGTACCCTGGCGGAGGCGCAACGCGCCAAGGCCGAGCAGGATCGCTTTATCCAACAAATTGCCTGGGGGTTAGATGCGCGTTGATCTGAACGCCGATCTCGGCGAAGGCTGTGCCAACGACGAGGCGCTGTTGCAACTGGTCAGTTCGGCCAATATTGCCTGCGGTTTTCACGCAGGCGATGCACAAACCCTGCGTCAGTCGGTCCGTTGGGCGCTGCAATATGGCGTGGCTATAGGCGCGCACCCCAGTTTCCCCGATCGCGAGAACTTTGGCCGTACCCGCATGCAACTGCCGCCTGAAACGGTGTATGCGCAGGTGGTGTATCAACTGGGCGCGGTGGCGGCGATGGCCCGTGCCGAAGGCGGGGTGATGGTGCATGTGAAGCCGCACGGCATGTTGTACAACCAGGCTGCGGTTGAACCGGCTTTGGCGGAGGCCATCGCCCGGGCGGTGAAGGCGGTCGATCCTGCTCTGCGGCTGGTGGGGTTGGCGGGCAGCGAGCTTATCCGCGCCGGAGAGAAACTGGGGTTGGCGACGCGGCAGGAAGTGTTCGCCGATCGCGGTTATCAGGCCGACGGCACGCTGGTGCCGCGCGGTCAGCCGGGCGCGCTGATCACCAGCGACGAACTGGCGCTGGCGCAAACGCTGGAAATGGTGCGCCATCATCGGGTGCGCACGCAGGACGGCACCTGGGCGGCGGTGCAGGCGGAAACCGTCTGTCTGCATGGCGACGGTGAACATGCGTTGAGTTTCGCCCGCACGCTGCGCGAACGTTTCGCCGTAGAGGGCATTAGCGTCAGCGCCGGGTAAAAATTATCCAAATACACAACCTTTCCCAATGTGTTTCGAGTCACAACCAGGCGTATCGGGCTGTGCGGCACGCTGATGACGCCAATGGCTGCTAACTTTACTATTGTGCCGGCGGCGTTGCTGGAATTGCCGGACAAGAATGCGGTGATCAAGGCGCAGGTGCCGACCGGGGCGCTGTTGCTGTTGGTGAACGTGTTCCTGCTTTATTTCCTGATGTTTTTGTAGGAGAACCCATGCAAAAGGTATTGATTACGGGCTTTGAGCCCTTTGGCGGAGAACGCGTTAATCCTTCGTGGGAAGTGGTAAAGCAACTGAACGACAGGGAATTTGTTGGCACGCGCATCATTGCGCGCCAGCTGCCCTGCGTGTTTGGCGTAGCGCTTGAGGTGCTGAACGCGGCGATTGATGAGGTAAAGCCGGTGATGGTACTGGCCATCGGCCAGGCCGGAGGACGCACCGATATCACTATAGAGCGGGTAGCGATCAACGTCGATGATGCGCGCATTCCTGATAATCAGGGCCGGCAGCCGATCGACGAACCGATCCTTGAAGCCGGGCCGGCGGCCTATTTCAGCACCTTGCCGATAAAGGCGATGGTCAACTCGATGCGTGAAGCCGGCATACCCGCTTCGGTATCGCAAACCGCCGGGACCTATGTCTGCAACCACGTGATGTACGGCCTGTTGCACTGGTTAAACGGCCAGCAAGAGATTAAGGGCGGGTTTATTCATATCCCTTATCTGCCGGAGCAGGCTGCCGCCCACCCTGGCGCACCCAGCATGGCGTCGCAGACGGTGCTGTTCGCTCTGGAGTTGGCTATCTCCATCGCGTTGCAGGTGGAGCACGATCTGAAAGTGGTTGGCGGCGCGACGCATTAATCGTGTTTTCTATGGGCTTCTCGCTGCGGAGGCCCGGCTAATTCAGGAGTTGCAATATGCCGGAAGGACCGGAAATTCGCCGGGCGGCGGATGCGCTGGCTGCGGCGGTGATCGACCAGCCGCTGACGGAAGTGGGCTTCGCTTTTCCCCAGCTTAAACATTACCGCGATCGGTTAATCGGTGAACGTATCATTGCTATCGAGCCACGCGGCAAGGCGCTGCTGACCCACTTTTCTAACGGGCTGACGATGTACAGCCACAACCAGCTGTATGGCGTGTGGAAAGTGGCAAAAGCGGGAGAATCGCCGGATACCAAGCGTGATTTGCGCGTGCGGCTGGAAACGGCGCAGCAGGCGATTTTATTGTACAGCGCCTCGGAGATCACCCTGGGCCCGCGCGAAGAGATTGAACAACATCCGTTTTTGCAACGCATTGGTCCCGATGTGCTGGATATGTCGCTGACGGTGACAATGGTGGCACAACGGCTGCTGTCGCCGGCGTTTCGCCGCCGACAATTGGGGGGCATGCTGCTCGACCAGGGGTTTCTTGCCGGGTTGGGCAACTACCTGCGCGCCGAAATTCTCTGGCAGGCGGAACTGGCGCCACAGCACCGGCCACAGGACCTGATGCCGGAAACGCTGCAGCGGCTGGCGCAGGCTCTGCTGGCGGTGCCTCGCCTGTCTTACCAGACGCGCGGGCAGGTGGATGAGAATCGCCATCATGGCGCACTGTTCAGCTTTAAGGTTTTCCACCGCAGCGGTGAGCCTTGCGAGCGCTGCGGCGCGATGATTGTCAGAACCCAACTGTCGTCACGGCCGTTTTATTGGTGCCCCGGTTGCCAAAAGTAGCAAAAAAAAACGCCGCCCAATCGGGCGGCGCTGTGCTGCTTTATGTAGGGTAAAGCGGCGTTATTTGTTTTTCAGCTGGGATTTGAAATCACGTTCGGCATAGCCGGTATACAGCTGACGCGGACGGGCAATTTTGATGCCTTCGTCATGCATTTCGTTCCAGTGTGCAATCCAGCCGATGGTACGGGCGATGGCAAAAATAACGGTGAACATGGAAGAAGGGATACCCATCGCTTTCAGGATGATGCCTGAGTAGAAATCGACGTTCGGGTACAGTTTCTTCTCGATGAAGTACGGGTCGTTCAGCGCGATGTGTTCCAGCTCCATCGCCACTTCCAACAGGTTGTCGTCCTTCTTGTTCAGTTCTTTCAGCACTTCGTGACAGGTTTCGCGCATCACGGTGGCGCGCGGATCGTAGTTCTTGTACACGCGGTGGCCGAAGCCCATCAGACGGAACGAATCGTTCTTGTCTTTCGCGCGCTTGATGAACTCTGGGATGTGCTCAACGGTTTTGATCTCTTCGAGCATCTTCAGTGCGGCTTCGTTGGCACCGCCGTGCGCCGGCCCCCACAGGGAGGCGATACCGGCTGCAATACAGGCAAACGGGTTAGCGCCCGAAGAACCTGCGGTACGTACGGTAGAAGTGGACGCGTTTTGCTCGTGGTCGGCGTGCAGGATCAGGATGCGATCCATTGCGCGTTCCAGCACCGGATTCACCACGTATTCTTCACACGGGGTAGCGAACATCATGTGCAGGAAGTTGCCGGCGTAGGACAGATCGTTACGTGGATAAACGAACGGCTGGCCCAGGGAATATTTGTAACACATCGCCGCCACGGTAGGCATTTTGGACAGCAGGCGGAACGCGGTGATCTCGCGATGGCGCTCGTTGTTCACATCCAGCGCATCGTGGTAGAACGCCGCCAGCGCCCCGGTCACGCCGCACAGCACCGCCATAGGGTGCGAGTCACGACGGAAGCCACGGAACAGATGGGTAATCTGGTCGTGGATCATGGTATGACGGGTTACGGTGGTTTTGAAGGTCTCGAATTCTTCTGCGGTCGGGGTCTCGCCGTACAGCAGTATGTAACACACTTCCAGGTAGGAAGACTCTTTCGCCAGCTGTTCGATCGGGAAACCGCGGTGCAGCAGCACGCCTTTGTCACCGTCGATAAAGGTGATTTTGGATTCGCAGGAAGCGGTAGAAGTAAAGCCGGGATCAAATGTGAAATAACCTTTGGAGCCCAGAGCGCGGACATCGAGGACATCGGGGCCCAGTGTCGGGGATAATACGCCCAGTTCGATCGGAGCTTCACCATCGTTAATGGTTAGCGTCGCTTTCTTATCAGTCATTTACTGTCTCCTTAGCGCCTTATTTTAAAAACCTCTAACAACTGAAATACCTTAATTCTCCGCAGGTTGCCCGCAAAAAATGGAGCGGACGCTAACTCTGTGAGCGACTGCGCAATTGCGCGGGTAGGGTACAGAGTGCTAACCAGGCGAACGAGGCGGGTGACCAGTTGTTAACGATTCATCGGAATTCGTTATATTCTGTTAATCGTACCTACGACGTGTTCGGGGGTTTTATGAACCTATCCCAATAAGCTGTTTTATCTGCCTTATTTGCTTTTACCTGCGGTGATTTGTTGCAAACATGACCGGCAAAAACGGCTATTGGGATAGGTTCTGCCAAATACACTGTTGCATATCTTGAACACTGGGGGAAGTGTATCCGCTGACCTATAGCGCATCATAGGACCGTTTGTGCCCCTATATGTAATGGAAATGTTGATCTCTTGTCAAATCAGATAATTAATTTTGTGCCAATTGTGAAATCCGTGATGTAAATCACTGTTCGGGGGAAATGTTACCAAACAGATTGTATGGGAATTGTAATCAGAATGTGATCCTCCTATACTGCCGCCAGGTCTCCGGATTACCCTGAAGTAGGAGCACCCAGCGTTATAAATGCGCACCGTTTAAGCTCAGAGGATGTTGAGGTTTAAGCGTGTGACGTGTAAGGGTTTTGGCTCTTAACGCTGTCTGATCCCCGCCCAGGTCCGGAGGAAGGAAAATAATAAGAGCTGTGTGGGCAAAAACGTGAAAAAACAAAGACCTGTCAACCTGGATCTGCAAACGATTCAGTTTCCTGTAACTGCGATAGCGTCCATCTTACACCGAGTCTCTGGCGTAATTACCTTCGTTGCCGTGGGTATCCTCCTCTGGCTGCTGGGCCTGTCTCTCTCTTCCCAAGAGGGTTTCATGCAGGCTGCTGCCATCATGAATAGCTTCGTTGTCAAATTCATATTCTGGGGCATCCTCACGGCGCTGGCCTATCACATTTGCGGTGGCATCCGTCACTTGTTAATGGATTTTGGCTATATCGAAGAGAGTTTAGCCGCCGGTACCCGTTCCGCCCAGGTGGCGATCGGTCTGACCGTCGTGCTGTCAGTTCTGGCTGGAGTCCTCGTATGGTAAACAATGTTTCTGCATTAGGGCGCAACGGCGTACACGACTGGTTGTTACTGCGTGCTTCCGCTATCGTCATCACCCTGTACGTGCTGTATATCCTGGGCTTCTTCGTCACGGCTCCGGATCTCACCTATGAAATCTGGCGCGGCTTCTTCGCCACCTCTATTACGAAAGTGTTCACGCTGCTGACGCTGCTGTCGATTCTGGTTCACGCCTGGGTCGGTTTGTGGCAGGTGTTGACGGACTACGTCAAACCGCTGGCAGTGCGTCTGGTGTTGCAACTGGCAATCGTTGTCGTGTTGCTGGTCTATTTGCTGTACGGAACAATCGTAGTGTGGGGTGTGTAAATGAAACTGCCGGTCAGAGAGTTTGATGCTGTAGTTATCGGTGCTGGTGGCGCAGGTATGCGCGCGGCACTGCAGATTTCTCAAGCGGGCTCCACGTGCGCCCTGATATCCAAAGTATTCCCGACCCGTTCCCATACCGTGTCTGCGCAGGGCGGCATTACCGTAGCCCTGGGCAATAACCACGCAGATAACTGGGAATGGCATATGTATGACACGGTGAAAGGTTCCGATTACATCGGTGACCAGGACGCCATCGAATATATGTGTAAAACCGGCCCGGAAGCGGTTCTGGAGCTGGAACACATGGGGCTGCCGTTCTCCCGTACCGATGAAGGCCGCATCTATCAGCGTCCGTTCGGCGGCCAGTCACTGAACTTTGGTGGCGAGCAGGCGGCACGCACCGCGGCGGCGGCGGACCGTACCGGTCACGCCCTGTTGCACACCCTGTATCAACAGAACCTGAAAAACCATACCACCATTTTCTCCGAGTGGTATGCGCTGGATCTGGTGAAAAACCAGGATGGCGCGGTGGTGGGCACCACGGCTATCTGTATCGAAACCGGTGAAGTGGTGTACTTCAAAGCCAAAGCTACCGTACTGGCGACCGGCGGTGCAGGCCGTATTTACCAGTCCACCACCAACGCGCATATCAACACCGGTGACGGTGTCGGCATGGCGCTGCGCGCCGGCGTGCCGGTGCAGGACATGGAAATGTGGCAGTTCCACCCGACCGGCATCGCCGGTGCTGGGGTATTGGTGACCGAAGGTTGCCGTGGTGAAGGCGGTTACCTGCTGAACAAACACGGCGAGCGTTTCATGGAGCGCTATGCGCCGAACGCCAAAGACCTGGCGGGCCGTGATGTCGTTGCCCGTTCGATCATGATTGAAATCCGCGAAGGCCGCGGCTGCGACGGTCCGTGGGGGCCACACGTCAAGCTGAAGCTGGATCACCTGGGTAAAGAGGTGCTGGAATCCCGTCTGCCGGGCATTCTGGAATTGTCGCGCACTTTCGCACACGTCGATCCGGTAAAAGAGCCGATCCCGGTGATCCCGACCTGTCACTACATGATGGGCGGCATACCGACCAAGGTGACCGGCCAGGCACTGACCGTGAACGAGAAAGGCGAAGATGTGGTGATCCCGGGTCTGTTTGCCGTGGGCGAAATCGCCTGCGTATCGGTACACGGCGCCAACCGCCTGGGCGGCAACTCGCTGCTGGATCTGGTGGTATTCGGTCGTGCTGCCGGTATGCATTTACAGGAATCTCTGGCGGAGCAGGGCGAGAGCCGTGACGCCAGCGAATCGGATGTGGATGCGTCGCTGGAGCGCCTGAACCGCTGGAACAACACCCGTTCGGGTGAGGATCCGGTCGAAATTCGCAAGGCGCTGCAAGCCTGTATGCAGCACAACTTCTCGGTATTCCGTGAAGGTGATGCCATGGCGAAAGGGCTGGAAGAGTTGAAAGAGATCCGTGAACGCCTGAAGAACGCACGCCTGGACGATACCTCCAGCGAATTCAACACCCAGCGCATCGAATGCCTGGAGTTGGATAACCTGATGGAGACTGCGTTTTCCACCGCCGTGTCGGCCAACTTCCGTACCGAGAGCCGTGGGGCGCACAGCCGCTTCGATTTCCCGGAACGCGATGATGCCAACTGGCTGTGTCATTCGCTGTATCAGCCGCAATCGGAAAGCATGACGCGTCGTGAAGTGAACATGCAACCGAAGCTGCGCCCGGCATTCCCACCGAAAGTGCGTTCCTACTGATCGCGGAGATCGATTGATGAAACTCGAATTCTCAATATATCGCTATAACCCGGATGTTGATGACGCTCCGCATATGCAGGATTACACCCTGGAAGCGGAAGACGGCCGGGACATGATGCTGCTGGATGCGTTAATCCAGTTGAAAGAGAAAGATCCGACCCTGTCGTTCCGCCGTTCGTGCCGTGAAGGCGTGTGCGGTTCCGATGGCCTGAACATGAACGGCAAGAACGGCCTGGCATGCATCACCCCCATCTCGGCGTTGCGCAAAGGCAACAACAAGATTGTGATCCGTCCTCTGCCGGGTTTGCCGGTGGTGCGGGATCTGGTGGTTGATATGGGCCAGTTCTATACCCAGTATGAAAAGATCAAGCCTTACCTGCTGAACGACGGCAAGAATCCTCCGGCGCGCGAACACCTGCAATCGCCGGAACAACGGGCTAAACTGGATGGTCTGTATGAATGCATCCTGTGCGCCTGTTGCTCGACGTCTTGCCCATCGTTCTGGTGGAATCCTGACAAGTTCGTAGGGCCTGCTGGCCTGTTGGCGGCGTACCGCTTCCTGATCGACAGCCGTGACACGGAAACACAAGAACGTTTAGACGATCTGGACGACGCTTTCAGTGTTTTCCGCTGCCATAGCATTATGAATTGTGTCAGTGTATGCCCTAAAGGCTTGAACCCGACGCGTGCGATCGGTCATATCAAGTCCATGCTGCTGCAACGCGGCGCATAAGCGCAATGAGATGCTGCGCCGGGCTGGTTCCGGCGCACATCGCAAAGGAGGGAGCCTCTAAAAACTGACCCGCGGCTGCGGCGCTATGCAGCCTGGTTCGTCCGCCGGTTTTTAGAGGTTCCTTGTAAGGGACCGCAAGGTCCATAACAAAACGTATCAGGCCTTATTGGGGTCATAAGATATGTCGAGTGAACCGTTTCTACGGCAAACCGTATCCATCACGGTAATTATGTTAACCACGGCGAAAACTAAAGCTTCAAAGCTTAAGGGATCATGATGCAGAACGGCGCAATGAAGGCCTGGCTGGATTCCTCCTATCTGGCGGGCGCGAACCAGTCTTACATAGAACAGCTCTATGAAGACTTCTTAACCGATCCGGGCTCCGTTGAAGATAGCTGGCGTTCCATTTTTCAACAGCTACCAACCGCGGGTGTTAAACCCGATCAGCTTCACTCTCAAACGCGTGACTACTTCCGCCGCCTGGCGAAAGACTCTGCGCGTTACAATACCACCATCAACGATCCAGACACCGACGCCAAACAGGTCAAGGTACTGCAGCTGATCAACGCCTTCCGTTTCCGCGGGCATCAGCATGCCAATCTCGATCCGCTCGGCCTGTGGCAGCAAGAGACCGTTGCTGACCTCGATCCCGCTTACCACAATCTGACCGACGCCGACTTCCAGGAAACCTTTAACGTGGGTTCTTTCGCCATCGGCAAAGAAACCATGAAGTTGGGCGACCTGTATGCTGCGCTGAAGCAGACTTACTGCGGTTCGATCGGTGCGGAATACATGCATATCACCAATACCGAAGAGAAACGCTGGATCCAACAGCGCATCGAATCGGTAGCGGGACGCGCCAGCTTTACTAACGAAGAGAAACGCCGTTTCCTGAACGAGCTGACCGCAGCGGAAGGTCTGGAACGCTATCTCGGCGCTAAATTCCCGGGAGCGAAACGCTTCTCTCTGGAAGGCGGCGATGCGCTGGTGCCCATGCTGAAAGAGATGGTTCGCCACGCCGGCAAGAACGGCACGCGCGAAGTGGTGCTGGGTATGGCTCACCGCGGCCGTCTGAACGTGTTGATCAACGTGCTGGGTAAAAAGCCCGCCGACCTGTTCGACGAGTTTGCCGGCAAGCACAAAGAACACCTCGGTACCGGTGACGTAAAATATCACCAGGGCTTCTCCTCCGACGTCGAAACCGAAGGCGGCATGGTTCACCTGGCGCTGGCGTTCAACCCGTCGCACCTGGAGATCGTCAGCCCGGTGGTGATGGGTTCCGTACGTGCCCGCCGCGATCGTCTGGACGAAGCGCGCAGCAACATGGTGCTGCCAATCACCATCCACGGTGATGCCGCCATTACCGGCCAGGGCGTGGTTCAGGAAACCCTGAACATGTCGCAGGCTCGCGGTTACGAAGTGGGCGGCACGGTGCGTATCGTCATCAACAACCAGGTTGGTTTCACCACCTCCAACCCGCTGGATGCGCGCTCGACCCAATACTGTACCGATATCGCCAAAATGGTGCAGTCGCCGATCTTCCACGTCAATGCCGACGATCCGGAAGCTGTGGCGTTCGTTACCCGTCTGGCGTTGGATTTCCGTAACACCTTCAAACGCGATGTGATGATCGATCTTGTCTGCTACCGTCGTCATGGGCATAACGAGGCCGACGAGCCAAGTGCAACCCAGCCGGTGATGTACCAGAAGATCAAAAAACACCCGACGCCGCGCAAGCTTTATGCTGACGTTCTTACCGAACAGAAAGTCGCGAGCCTGGAAGATGCCACGGAAATGGTCAACCTGTATCGCGATGCGCTCGATCGTGGCGATTGCGTGGTTGAAGAATGGCGTCCGATGAATCTGCATTCCTTTACCTGGTCGCCGTACCTGAACCACGAGTGGGACGAAGAGTACCCAAGCAAGGTTGAGATGAAGCGCTTGCAGGAACTGGCTCGTCGCATCAGCACCGTACCGGAAGCGATCGAAATGCAGTCGCGCGTAGCGAAAATCTACGGCGACCGTGCAGAGATGGCCGCAGGCAACAAAGCGTTCGACTGGGGTGCGGCTGAAACGCTGGCCTACGCCACTATGGTCGATGAAGGCATTCCGATTCGCATTTCCGGTGAAGATGCCGGGCGCGGGACCTTCTTCCACCGTCATGCTGTGGTGCATAACCAGAAAAACGGTTCGGTCTACGTTCCGCTGGCGAATGTGCACAGTGGGCAGGGCGAGTTTAAAGTCTGGGATTCCGTGCTGTCCGAAGAAGCGGTGCTGGCGTTCGAATACGGCTACGCCACTGCGGAACCGCGCACCCTGACCATCTGGGAAGCGCAGTTCGGTGACTTCGCCAACGGCGCTCAGGTGGTGATCGACCAGTTCATCAGTTCCGGCGAGCAGAAATGGGGCCGTATGTGTGGCCTGGTGATGCTGCTGCCGCACGGTTACGAAGGCCAGGGTCCGGAGCACTCCTCCGCGCGTCTGGAACGTTACCTGCAGCTGTGTGCGGAACAAAATATGCAGGTGTGCATCCCGTCCACCCCGGCGCAGGTTTACCATATGCTGCGTCGTCAGGCGCTGCGCGGTATGCGCCGTCCGTTGGTGGTGATGTCACCGAAATCCCTGCTGCGTCACCCGCTGGCGATTTCTTCTCTGGAAGAACTGGCTAACGGCACCTTCCTGCCGGCTATCGGCGAGATTGACGAGCTGGATCCGAAAGAGGTCAAACGCGTGGTGATGTGCTCCGGTAAGGTCTATTACGATCTGCTGGAACAGCGCCGCAAGAACGACCAGAAAGACGTGGCCATCGTACGTATCGAGCAGTTGTATCCGTTCCCGCACCAGGCCGTTCAGGCCGTGCTGGAGAAGTATGCTCACGTGCATGATTTCGTCTGGTGCCAGGAAGAGCCGCTGAACCAGGGCGCCTGGTACTGCAGCCAACACAATTTCCGTGAAGTCGTGCCGTTCGGGGCTTCTTTACGTTACGCCGGACGTCCAGCCTCCGCCTCTCCGGCGGTCGGTTATATGTCCGTACACCAGAAGCAGCAACAGGCTCTGGTTAATGACGCGCTGAATATTGAATAAAGATTAAGGGAAAGCTAAATGAGTAGCGTAGATATTCTGGTTCCTGACCTTCCTGAATCGGTTGCCGATGCGACCGTAGCCACCTGGCACAAGAAACCAGGCGACAGCGTCCAGCGTGACGAAGTTCTGGTTGAAATCGAAACTGACAAAGTTGTGTTGGAAGTGCCGGCCAGCGAAGCAGGTATTCTTGATGCGATCGTGGAAGAAGAGGGCGCAACCGTGCTTTCTCGCCAGATCCTCGGCCGTATTCGCCCGGGCAACAGCTCTGGCAAGCCGACCGAAGAGAAGAGCCAGGCTAAAGAAGCCACTCCGGCCCAGCGCGCAACCGCCAGCCTGGAAGAAGAGAGCAACGATGCACTCAGCCCGGCGATCCGCCGTCTGATTGCTGAACACGATCTCGACGCTGCAGCCATCAAAGGCAGCGGCGTGGGTGGTCGCATCACTCGCGAAGACGTGGAAGCGCATCTGGCTAACGGCAAGAAAGCCGACAAGCCGGCCGCAGCCGCAGTTGAAGCCGCACCGCAGCCTGCCCTGAGCAACCGCAGCGAAAAACGCGTGCCGATGACCCGTCTGCGCAAGCGCGTGGCCGAGCGTCTGTTGGAAGCGAAGAACAGCACTGCGATGCTGACTACCTTCAATGAAATCAACATGCAGCCGATCATGGATCTGCGCAAGCAGTACGGTGAAGCTTTCGAAAAACGCCACGGTGTACGTCTGGGCTTCATGTCCTTCTACATCAAGGCGGTGGTTGAAGCGCTGAAACGCTTCCCGGAAGTGAACGCTTCCATTGACGGTACTGATGTGGTCTACCACAACTATTTCGATATCAGCATTGCGGTATCTACCCCACGCGGCCTGGTGACCCCGGTACTGCGCGATGTAGACAGCATGAGCATGGCGGACATCGAGAAGAAAATCAAAGAGCTGGCGGTCAAAGGCCGTGACGGCAAATTGACCGTGGAAGAACTGACCGGCGGTAACTTCACCATTACCAACGGCGGCGTATTCGGTTCACTGATGTCGACCCCGATCATCAACCCACCGCAGAGCGCCATCCTGGGCATGCACGCCATTAAAGATCGCCCAATGGCGGTGAATGGCCAGGTTGTGATCCAGCCAATGATGTATCTGGCACTTTCTTACGATCACCGCCTGATCGACGGCAAAGAGTCCGTTGGTTACCTGGTGACGGTGAAAGAAATGCTGGAAGATCCGGCTCGTCTGCTGCTGGACGTATAACCCTGATGGGCGCGGTACGCCGCGCCCACACTCTGTGCTATGTGGCCGACAAAAGTCATGCGGTTTTCCGCCAAAATGGCTCGGCTAAAACCTTCAGAACTGAATGGATAGAACATCATGAATTTACACGAATATCAGGCAAAACAGCTGTTTGCTCGGTATGGCATGCCGGCACCAACCGGTTACGCCTGTACCACACCGCGTGAAGCAGAAGAAGCCGCATCCAAAATCGGCTCCGGCCCGTGGGTGGTAAAATGTCAGGTTCATGCTGGCGGTCGCGGTAAAGCTGGCGGCGTTAAAGTGGTTAACAGCAAAGAAGACATTCGTGCTTTCGCTGAAGCCTGGCTGGGCAAACGTCTGGTGACCTACCAGACTGACGCGCTGGGCCAACCGGTTCACCAGATCCTGGTAGAAGCGGCGACCGACATCGATAAAGAACTGTATCTGGGCGCGGTAGTTGACCGTGCAAGCCGTCGTGTGGTGTTTATGGCATCCACCGAAGGTGGCGTTGAGATTGAAAAAGTTGCGGAAGAAACCCCGGAACTGATCCACAAAATGACCATCGACCCACTGGCAGGCCCACAGCCTTACCAGGGCCGTGAGCTGGCCTTCAAACTGGGCCTGACCGGCAAGCAAGTCGGCCAGTTCGCCAAGATCTTCATGGGCTTGGCGACGCTGTTCCTGGAGCGCGACCTGGCGATGGTTGAGATCAACCCGCTGGTAGTCACCAAGCAGGGCGATCTGATCTGCCTGGACGGCAAACTGGGCGCCGACGGCAACGCACTGTTCCGCCAGTCTGAACTGCGTGAAATGCGTGACCCTTCTCAGGAAGACGAGCGTGAATCCCGTGCTGCACAGTGGGAGCTGAACTACGTTGCTCTCGACGGCAACATCGGTTGCATGGTTAATGGCGCGGGTCTGGCGATGGGCACCATGGACATCGTTAAACTGCACGGCGGCGAACCGGCCAACTTCCTCGACGTAGGCGGCGGCGCGACCAAAGAGCGCGTGACCGAAGCGTTCAAAATCATCCTGTCTGACGACAAGGTGAAAGCGGTTCTGGTTAACATTTTCGGTGGTATCGTGCGCTGCGATCTGATCGCCGACGGCATCATTGGCGCAGTCGCCGAAGTGGGCGTTAACGTCCCTGTGGTCGTGCGTCTGGAAGGGAACAATGCCGAACTGGGCGCCAAAAAACTGGCGGACAGCGGTCTGAATATCATTGCTGCGACCAGCCTGACTGATGCGGCTCAGCAAGTTGTTGCGGCAGTGGAGGGTAAATAATGTCCATTTTAATCGATAAGAACACCAAAGTAATTTGCCAGGGCTTCACCGGTAGCCAGGGGACCTTCCACTCCGAGCAGGCTATCGCTTACGGCACTAAAATGGTCGGTGGCGTTACGCCGGGCAAAGGCGGCACTCAACACCTGGGTCTGCCGGTGTTCAACACCGTGCGTGAAGCGGTCGAAGCGACCGGCGCTACTGCGTCCGTGATCTACGTACCGGCGCCGTTCTGCAAAGATTCCATTCTGGAAGCTATTGATGCAGGCATCAAACTGATCATCACCATCACCGAAGGCATCCCTACGCTGGATATGCTGACCGTGAAAGTGAAGCTGGATGAAGCCGGCGTGCGCATGATTGGCCCGAACTGCCCAGGCGTTATCACTCCGGGCGAGTGCAAAATCGGCATCATGCCAGGCCACATCCACCTGCCGGGCAAAGTGGGCATCGTTTCCCGCTCTGGCACCCTGACCTATGAAGCGGTTAAGCAAACCACCGATACCGGTCTGGGCCAGTCTACCTGTGTGGGCATCGGCGGCGACCCGATCCCAGGCTCCAACTTCATCGATATCCTGAAAATGTTCCAGGAAGATCCGCAGACTGAAGCGATTGTGATGATCGGCGAGATCGGCGGTAGCGCGGAAGAAGAAGCGGCAGCTTACATCAAAGAACACGTCACCAAGCCGGTTGTTGGCTACATTGCCGGCGTTACTGCGCCGAAAGGCAAACGTATGGGCCACGCAGGCGCCATCATCGCCGGCGGCAAAGGCACTGCGGACGAAAAATTCGCAGCGCTGGAAGCGGCCGGAGTTAAAACCGTACGCAGCTTGGCTGACATCGGTGAAGCGGTAAAAGCGGTATTGAATCGCTGATACGGCAAGACTGTCTCGACATGATTGTGGCCACCCTTTTGGGTGGCCTTTTTTATGGAAAAGGGTCAGAAGCTGTTGAGCGCCTTGATCAGCGTGATGCGATCCTGCAGACGTTGTTTTTGCATTGCGTCGTTGCTGTTTCCCCGTTGCTTTTCGAGCGAGGAGAGGGCGGCGTTATAGCCGGCGGCGTCACTGAATAATGCATCCTTAACGTTGATTGATGCCACGTTGGTATAACGGCCGTCATCGGTGGTGGGGACGCGGATGATGCCTTGATTTAACAGACTTTTGACGATCGCCCGCTGGGGTTCATAGCCTTCCATGCCCACCAGTTTCCAGCGCTGCTGCGGCAGCCCCTGATATTGTCCTTTTTTCACTTCCGTCAGATAACGCAGGGTGAGATTGCGGATGGTGCCTTCCTCCTCGCCGTATTGCGCCTTACTGTCGGACAGCACCGGGAAGGATTGCCCCTCCAGCGCACCGCCTTTTTGCGTCAGATGCCCCATGCGATAACTATTCATGCCCAGGCGAATCGGCATCTCGTCGGTAACCGGGGTGCCATCAGCCAGGCGTAAATCGGTAATGCGCGAACCGGCGGGTTGGCGCAGATCGATGCTGTAGGTGATGCCGTCGAAAAAGTCGTTGGTGGAGTATTTGGAGGCGCGACGCGCCGGGTTAAAGCTGTAGGTAACATCACCCGGCTTAAGCTGGTTAAAGTAACCGGCAGACCATTCCATATACTGTTTTAACGCTTTGCCGTTAAGCTGATAAACGGTGATTTCACCGCCGGCGTATTGATAGTTAAACGCGATATCCTTGGCCTTGATTTCACCGACATCGAGTTTGGCGGAGTCATTATCGATTTGCAGGGCGATCACCTGCGCCTGCGGCGCGTAATAACGGGCGGCTTGCTGGAACAGGGCGCTGATGCCGGTATCCTGAATATGCACTTGCGGAATACCCTTGATCTCGTCGGCCGGCACCAGATCGCTGCCGGTCAGCGTCGCTACCACCCGATTGGCATTGGCGCGCAGAATATCGTGATACGGCTGGTAGAGGGCCAGCATGCCGCTGTCGGGTGTGATGCCCTTAATCGGGTAGGTAAAACTGTCTTTATTGATCAGGGCGAACTTGCCGTCGCGCCGTTCAAACTGCAGATCGATGCGCGATAGCGCGCGGCCATATTTATCCGGCTCGGTAATAATGACGCCGTTGACCACTGCCTTGTCGATTTTTACATGCATATGTCCGGCAACGATCGCGGCCAGTTGCGGGTTGGCGTTGGCAATGTCGGCCACGCCGGTGCCTGGCCGCTGGTTTTCGTTATCGATACCCATATGCGCCACCAGAACGATGGCGTCGACCTGGCCGTCAATCTCGTTGATTACGTTCTTCACCGCTTGCACAGGGTCGGTAAAGTTCAGCCCTTTGGTGCGATCGGTGCCTTTGGCAAACTCGGCGGTCATTGGCGTATCCATGCCGATAATGCCGATTTTAACGCCCTGGCGTTCGATAATTTTGTATGCCGGCAGGAACGGCTTGCCGTTATCCCAGAAAATATTGCCCGCCAGCGCGGTGCCTTCAAACTGCTTGAGTGGCGTCGCCAGCACCGGCAGGCCGAAATCGAACTCGTGGTTGCCCATCACCCAGACGTCGTACTTGAGCGCGTTGAAGCCCAGCATCATCGGGCTGATGGCCTCATGTTTGAAGGTTTCGACAAAATTGCCCTGAATGGTGTCGCCGGCGTCAACCAGGATCAGGTTGGGTTGTTCGGCACGCAGTTTTTTAATCTGAGTGGCGATCTGGCTCAGACTGCCTGCCAGGTTTTCGGTATCGCTGGCGTAGTCCCAGGGCACGAAGGTGCCGTGCAGGTCAGAGGTGCCCAGCAACGTAATATTCACCGTTTCCGCGGCGATGGCGCTCCCAGAGAGTCCAAGAACAGAGGCAAAAAGAATTTTTTTCATAAGTTATTGTAGGCCAAAGATTTTTTATACAAGATTCTATTTTGCTACAAAAATGCAACCTTTACGATCAAATAGCTAAAAATAGACTAATATTGGAGAGAGTTTTTTGCTTTTGTGACTGAAATCACTGTGTTCGATTATTGGAAATAAAAAGTTAATTATGTCGCATAATAAGCGCGTAATAATACAATGGCACCGCTTTTAAATTACATTTATTTAACACAAAAATATCATTAAAAAACAATTAAACCATTACGCAACATGACCCTAAGAAAATTATGAGAAATGTGCTGATGAATATGGAAATAATACTAAGATAGGCTTAAATTGTTTCAGATCAAATTAGCCCAGAGTACCTCTTTTGGCCAAGATTTGACCTGTAACCAAAAGTCTAACCCACATCACGCAAAAACCTATTTATTGTGTGGGATTGGGCGAGTATCATCCATGTTGTGATTATGGATGGTTGATCTTGTTGCATTTGTTACCCGTTGTCGGTTTTCAGTGGTGTGCTTGACGTTGGCCCGTGTGGCCTTGCGGTGAGTGTGCGGTTGAAAGCGGAGAAGCTGGATCAAATTTGTTGTGTTTAAGGGCATTCACTGCGGGGCGTTACCGGTGTCTTCGAAAGATGTATTACCGATAACCGCATGTCGGAGTCTTCCTGCGAGGAGCAAGGAGTCAAGATGTTTGATATTGTCGAACTGTCGCGCTTACAGTTTGCTTTAACGGCGATGTACCATTTCTTATTTGTCCCATTAACGCTAGGCATGGCGTTTTTGCTGGCAATTATGGAAACGGTATATGTGCTGTCTGGCAAACAAATCTATAAAGATATGACCAAATTCTGGGGCAAGTTATTTGCGATTAACTTTGCTCTGGGTGTGGCCACCGGTTTGACCATGGAGTTCCAGTTCGGGACCAACTGGTCATATTTCTCCCATTACGTCGGTGATATTTTCGGGGCCCCGCTGGCCATCGAAGGTCTGATGGCGTTCTTCCTTGAATCGACGTTGGTCGGGCTGTTCTTCTTCGGCTGGGATCGTCTGAGCAAAGTGCAGCACATGGCGGTAACCTGGCTGGTGGCGCTGGGCTCGAACTTCTCCGCACTGTGGATCCTGGTTGCCAACGGCTGGATGCAGAACCCGATCGCCTCTGACTTCAACTTCGAAACCATGCGCATGGAGATGCTCAGCTTCTCCGAATTGGTGCTCAACCCGGTTGCGCAGGTGAAGTTTGTGCACACCGTGGCTGCCGGCTACACCTGTGGCGCGATGTTCGTTCTGGGCATCAGCTCTTACTACCTGTTGAAAGGCCGCGATGTTGCCTTTGCCAAGCGCTCCTTCGCCATTGCCGCCAGTTTCGGTATGGCTGCCGTATTGTCCGTTATCGTGCTGGGTGATGAATCCGGTTACGAAATGGGCGACGTGCAGAAAACCAAGCTGGCCGCTATCGAAGCCGAGTGGGAAACCCAACCGGCTCCGGCCGCCTTTACCCTGTTCGGGATCCCGAATCAGGATAAAATGGAAAACTCCTACGCGATTCAAATCCCTTACGCGCTCGGGCTGATTGCGACTCGCTCAACGGACACCCAGGTCACCGGCCTGAAAGATCTGATGGCGCAGCATGAAGTGCGTATCCGCAACGGGATGAAAGCCTACCAATTGCTCGAAGAGCTGCGTGGCGGCAATACCGATCCGGCCGTGCGCGCCGAGTTCAATAAAGCCAAGCAGGATCTGGGCTACGGTCTGTTGCTGAAGCGTTATACCCCGAACGTCACCGACGCGACGGAAGCGCAGATCCAGCAAGCGACCAAAGACTCCATCCCACGCGTGGCACCGCTGTACTTCGCCTTCCGCATCATGGTGGCTTGTGGCGTGCTGATGCTGTTCATTATCGGCCTGTCGTTCTGGAGCGTGATTCGCGGGCGCATCGGTCAGAGAAAATGGCTGCATCGCGCGGCGCTGTATGGCTTGCCGCTGCCCTGGATTGCGATCGAAGCCGGCTGGTTTGTGGCCGAATACGGTCGTCAACCCTGGGCGATCGGTGAGGTGCTGCCGACGGCTGTCGCCAACTCTTCACTGACTGCGGGCGACATTCTGTTCTCGATGGGGCTGATTTGCGGCTTGTACACCCTGTTCCTGGTGGCTGAGATGTACCTGATGTTCAAATTTGCGCGTCTGGGTCCAAGCAGCCTGAAAACTGGCCGCTACCACTTTGAACAACCGACTGCCGCCGTGCAGGAAGCGCGCTAAACAGGAGTCCACGTATGTTTGACTATGAAGTACTGCGATTTATCTGGTGGGCTCTGATTGGCGTACTGCTGATCGGTTTCGCCGTCACCGACGGTTTCGACATGGGCGTCGGCATCCTGCTGCGCATTATCGGCAGAACCGATACTGAGCGTCGGGTGATGATCAACTCTATCGCTCCGCACTGGGACGGTAACCAGGTGTGGTTGATCACCGCTGGTGGCGCGCTGTTCGCCGCCTGGCCGATGGTCTACGCGGCGGCGTTCTCCGGTTTCTACGTCGCGATGATCCTGGTGCTGTCAGCCTTGTTCTTCCGCCCGGTCGGTTTTGACTACCGTTCGAAGCTGGAAAACAGCCGCTGGCGCAACATGTGGGACTGGGGCATTTTCATCGGCAGCTTCGTGCCGGCCGTGGTGTTCGGCGTGGCGTTCGGCAACCTGTTGCAGGGCGTGCCGTTCCACATGGACGAATACATGCGTCTGTTCTACACCGGCAACTTCTTCCAACTGCTGAACCCGTTCGGCCTGTTGGCGGGTGTGGTCAGCCTGACCATGCTGGTGACGCAAGGGGCAACTTATCTGCAGATGCGTACCTCCGGCGAGATCCACCTGCGCGCACGCGCTGCGGCGCAGATCTCCACGCTGGTGATGGCGGTATGCTTCCTGCTGGGCGGCGTATGGCTGGTGAAAGGCATCGATGGGTATGTGATTACCTCGGCGCTGAATACTATGGCGGAGTCTAACCCGATGCGTAAAGAAGTGGCGCATCAGGCGGGTGCCTGGTTGATTAACTTCAACAAGTATCCGGCTCTGTGGGCGCTACCTGCATTGGGCGTGGTGCTGCCGTTGTTCACCGCTCTGTTCTCGCGCTTGCAGAAAGACGCGTTGGCCTTCGTGTCGTCGTCACTGACCATTGCCTGTGTGATCCTGACCGCCGGGGTAACCATGTTCCCGTTCGTGATGCCGTCAAGCACCGTGCCTAACGTTAGTCTGACCATGTGGGACGCGACGTCCAGCCTGTTTACGCTGGAAGTGATGACCGTTGTTGCGGCGATCTTCGTGCCTATCGTTCTGGCGTACACCAGTTGGTCGTACTACAAAATGTTTGGCCGTCTCGACAAGAATTTCATCGAGAACAACAAGCATTCGCTGTATTAAGGATAAGGAGCTAAACCATGTGGTATTTTGCCTGGATTCTCGGAACGCTTCTTGCCTGCGCCTTCGGCATCATCACGGCGCTGGCGCTTGAGCATCACGAAGATTCAAAAGCGCAGCAAGACGGCAAGTGATGAGTTCGTCATTGGCTGACAAGCTGTACGCCATGACTGACAAGGGCCCGGTTCGGGCCCTTTCATTGGTGCTGGCGTTGATTTTGGCGGGCTGTATTTTCTGGGATCCGACCCGCTTTGCGGCGAAGACCAGCTCGCTGGAGATTTGGGAAGGTCTGCTGCTTATTTGGGCGGTGTGCACGGGCGTGATTCACGGCGTCGGGTTCCGACCGCAACGTTCGTTATGGCGTGCTTTTTTTGCGCCACTTCCGGCAATTGTGATCCTGGCCGCAGGATTATTTTACGTTTCTTTATAATCTCCGTTATATCCCCGTGTTATGGGCCATTCCGGCCCATAATTATTTTCGTTCCCTTCTTGTAACCCATTCCCAACCCGATCCGTCTTGCGTATAGTAGCACCGTTAAATTGCATTGCTGGGAAGTAGAGTGAGTAATACGTTGTTTCGATGGCCGGTTCGCGTTTACTACGAGGATACCGATGCCAGTGGTGTGGTCTATCACGCCCGCTATGTCGCCTTTTTTGAAAGAGCGCGCACCGAGATGCTGCGTCACCACAACTTTCATCAACAGCAGCTGCTCAGTGAACATATCGCTTTCGTAGTCCGGCGCATGACGGTGGATTATCTGGCTCCGGCTCGTCTCGACGAACAGCTGGAAGTGCAGAGTGAAATCACCTCAATGCGCGGGGCTTCTCTCACGTTTGCTCAACGTATTGTCAATTCTGACGGAACTCTTTTGAGTCAGGCCGATGTGTTGATTGCATGCATTGATCCACACCAAATGAAGCCGATAGCGCTTCCTAAGTCTATTGTCGCGGAGTTTAAGCAGTGAATGAGATGAACATCCTAGATTTATTCTTGAAGGCAAGCCTGCTGGTTAAGCTTATCATGTTGATTTTGATATGCTTCTCGGTGGCCTCCTGGGCGATCATCATTCAGCGCACCCGCATCCTTAATGCGGCCACGCGTGACGCCGAGGCCTTTGAAGACAAATTCTGGTCCGGTATTGAACTTTCCCGTCTGTATCAGGAAAGCCAGGCACGTCGCGATAGCCTGACCGGCTCCGAACAAATTTTCCATTCTGGTTTCAAAGAATTCGCTCGCTTGCACCGCGCTAACAACCATGCGCCGGAATCGGTGATCGAAGGCGCGTCACGCGCTATGCGCATCTCGATGAACCGCGAGCTGGAGACGCTGGAAAACCACATTCCTTTCCTCGGCACCGTGGGGTCGATCAGTCCGTATATCGGTTTGTTCGGCACCGTGTGGGGGATTATGCACGCCTTTATCGCACTGGGTGCGGTGAAACAGGCCACGCTGCAAATGGTAGCACCGGGTATCGCCGAAGCACTGATCGCAACCGCCATCGGTTTGTTCGCCGCTATCCCGGCCGTTATGGCCTATAACCGCCTCAACCAGCGCGTCAACAAGCTTGAGCAGAATTACGACAACTTTATGGAAGAGTTCACCGCTATTCTGCATCGTCAGGCCTTCTCCAGCGACAGCAAATAAGTAGGAGGTAGCATGGCGAGAGTTCGTGGACGCAATCGGCGCGAGCTGAAGTCCGAAATTAACATAGTTCCGTTGCTCGACGTGTTGCTGGTGCTGTTGCTGATCTTTATGGCAACCGCGCCGATCATCACCCAGAGCGTTGAGGTTGATCTGCCTGATGCCACCGATTCCAAGGCGGTGTCCAGTGACGATAACCCGCCGGTGATCCTCGAGGTTTCCGGTGTCGGTCAATATACGCTGGTGGTGGATCACAACCGCATGGAGTTGTTGCCGCCGGAGCAGGTTGCAGCCGAAGCCAAGTCGCGTTTAGCGGCTAACCCGAAGACGGTCTTTTTGATCGGCGGGGCGAAGGAAGTACCCTACGATGAGATTATCAAGGCATTGAATATTCTCCATCAGGCGGGCGTCGCTTCCGTGGGGCTGATGACCCAGCCAATCTGACCCTAAGGTTAGAGGCAACCCGGTTCCTGTGCTCAGGCGCAGGAACCCCGTATAAGCAACACCAGTTTTTGGGAATCTATTTTGGTAAAGGCAACTGAGCAAAACGATAAGCTGAACCGCGCCGTTATTGTTTCGGTCGTTCTGCACTTCATATTGATTGCCCTGCTGATTTGGGGATCGCTGCAAGAAAACGTCAACATGGACAGCGCCGGCGGTGGCGGCGAGGGTTCGGTTGTCGGCGCAGTGATGGTCGATCCTGGGGCAGTGGTGGAGCAGTACAACCGCCAGCAACAGCAGAGTAACGACGCGCAGCGTGCTGAAAAGCAGCGCCAGAAAAAAGCGGAGCAACAGGCCGAAGAACTTCAGCAGAAGCAGGCGGCGGAACAACAGCGCCTGAAAGAGCTGGAGAAAGAGCGTTTGACCGCGCAGGAAAAAGCGGCGCAGGACGCGAAAGAACAGGCTGAACAGCAAAAGCAGGCCGCAGAGCAGCAAAAGCAAGCGGCAGAACAGCAGAAACAGGCCGCCGAGCAACAAAAGCAGGCCGCTGAACAGCAAAAAGTGGCCGAGAAGGCTGCGGAGAAAGCCAAAGAACAACAGAAAGTAGCGGAAGCGGCCGCCGCCAAGGCCAAGGCCGAAGCGGATAAAGTTGCCAAGGCGCAAGCCGACGCGCAGAAGAAAGCGGAAGCTGAAGCCAAGAAAGAAGCCGCCGCCGCCGCTGCCGCCAAGAAACAGGCGGAAGAAGCGAAGAAAGCGGCTGCCGCCGAGCAAAAAGCGACTGAAGCCGCAGAGAAAAAAGCGGCTGCCGACGCCGAGAAGAAAGCCGCAGCGGAAGCTGAGAAGAAAGCTGCAGCAGAAGCCGAGAAAGCCGAGAAAAAGGCTGCTGCTGACGCCGAGAAGAAAGCGGCCGCAGAGGCTGAGAAAAAAGCGGCTGCTGCCGAGAAGGCCGCAGCCAAGAAAGCCGCAGCGGATGCCAAGAAGAAGGCGGCTGCCGAAGCAGCTGAACAGTCTTCCGACGTGAACAATCTGTTTGGCGACCTGGCGGATGGTAAGAACGCTCCGAAAGGCGGCGGCGCCAAGTCTGGCGGCGCTAAGTCGAAGGGCGACGGTAAACCTGCCGGTCAGGGCAATGCCAAGACGGCAGGGGCCAGTGGGGCTGATTTGGCCAGCTACGGTAACCAGATAAAAAATGCGGTGCAGAATAAGTTCTATGATTGGGACTCATACAAGGGACGTACTTGTACATTGAGAATCAATATGGCTCCTGATGGTTTCGTGATTGGTGTGAAAGTTGAGGGCGGTGATCCTGCACTTTGCCAAGCAGCTGCAGCGGCAGCTCGGCAGGCGAAAATGCCTAAGCCACCAAGTAAAGAGGTTTACGAGGCATTTAAAAATGCACCGATTGATTTTAATCCTCGGTAATGGCTTCTCAGGCAGTGTATGAGATGTTTAAGAATGCTCCCCTTACGTTTAAACCACAGTAATGGTTGTTTGAGCTGAGTAATACCGCAGGGATGTACTAAGGTAACCAACAGGGATTATGTAGTTTTGTTTGCGTTGGTTTGTTAAAATTCTGCTAATTTATCGCAGGCATCCCGCCTGGATAAGGGAGATGAGATGAAGCAGGCATTTCGAGTAGCGTTAGGTTTTTTAATACTGTGGGCGTCCGTTCTTCATGCGGAAGTTCGCATCGAAATCACCCAAGGGGTCGACTCCGCTCGTCCGATTGGCGTGGTACCTTTTAAATGGGCTGGCCCAGGCACGCCTCCGGAAGACATTGGCAAAATTGTCGGCGCGGATTTGCGCAATAGCGGCAAATTCAACCCGATTGACGTGGCGCGCATGCCGCAGCAACCGACCTCCGCGTCTGAAGTGACGCCGGCGGCCTGGACTGCATTGGGCATTGACGCGGTCGTGGTCGGCCAGGTGCAACCTGGTGCAGACGGCGGCTACCTGATCTCCTATCAGCTGGTGGACACTTCAGGTTCACCGGGCACCGTATTGGCGCAAAACCAGTATAAAGTGACCAAACAATGGTTACGTTATTCTGCGCACACCGCCAGTGACGAAGTGTTCGAGAAGCTGACCGGTATCAAGGGCGCGTTCCGTACCCGTATCGCCTACGTAGTGCAGACCAACGGCGGGAAATTCCCGTACGAGCTGCGCGTAGCGGATTACGACGGTTACAACCAGTTTGTGGTACACCGTTCACCGGAGCCGCTGATGTCCCCGGCCTGGTCGCCGGATGGCAGCAAACTGGCGTACGTGACCTTTGAAAGCGGCCGTTCTGCGCTGGTCGTACAGACCCTGGCTAATGGCGCTATCCGTCAGATCGCTTCGTTCCCGCGCCACAACGGTGCACCGGCGTTCTCACCGGACGGCAGCCGTCTGGCCTTTGCGCTGTCTAAAAGCGGCAGCCTGAACCTGTACGTGATGAATCTCGGCTCCGGCCAGATCACGCAAATCACCGACGGGCGCAGCAACAATACCGAACCGACCTGGTTCCCGGATGGCCAGTCTCTGGCATATACCTCCGATCAGGGCGGCCGACCGCAGATTTATAAAGTCAGTGCCAGTGGCGGTGCGTCACAGCGTCTGACATGGGAAGGCTCTCAGAATCAGGATTCTGAAGTCAGCTCTGATGGTAAATTCCTGGTGATGGTGAGCTCCAATAGCGGTGCTCAGCATATCGCCAAACAAGATCTTGGATCGGGAGCCGTTCAAGTTTTAACCGGCACGTTCCTGGACGAAACGCCTAGTATTGCGCCAAATGGCACCATGGTGATCTATAGCTCCACGCAAGGTATGGGCTCCGTGCTGCAACTGGTATCGACTGATGGGCGTTTTAAAGCGCGTCTTCCGGCAACCGATGGACAGGTCAAATTCCCTGCCTGGTCGCCGTATCTGTGATGCATGTGTAAATATGTATGGCAAACTATAAAAGGATCAAAGAAATGCAACTGAACAAAGTGCTGAAAGGGCTTCTGCTGGCACTGCCAGTTCTGGCTGTAGCGGCTTGTAGTTCTAACAAAAGCGCAAACAACGACCAATCTGGTCTGGGCGCTGGCGCTGGCACTGGTACAGAAAACGGCAGCAGCAACCTGTCTTCTGAAGAACAAGCTCGTCTGCAGATGCAAGAACTGCAGAAGAACAACATTGTTTACTTCGGCCTGGACAAGTATGACGTGAGCTCCGAGTTCGCCGAGATGCTGGACGCACACTCTGCATTCCTGCGTAACAACCCGTCTTACAAAGTGACCGTTGAAGGCCACGCGGACGAACGTGGCACGCCGGAATACAACATCGCTCTGGGTGAGCGTCGTGCTAACGCAGTTAAAATGTACCTGCAAGGCAAAGGCGTTTCAGCTGACCAGATCTCTATCGTTTCTTACGGTAAAGAAAAACCAGCAGTACTGGGCCACGACGAAGCGGCTTATGCTAAAAACCGTCGTGCCGTTCTGGTTTACTAAGAGAATCGCATGAACAGTAACTTCAGACGTCACTTGTTGAGTCTGTCGTTACTGGTTGGCGTAGCGGTCCCATGGGCCGCTACTGCCCAAGCGCCAATCAGTAATGTCGGCTCCGGCTCGGTCGAAGACCGTGTCACTTCACTTGAGCGTATCTCCAATGCTCAGGGCCAGCTTTTAAACCAACTCCAGCAACAACTCTCTGACAACCAGCGCGATATTGACTCTCTCCGCGGGCAAATCCAGGAAAGCCAATATCAACTGAATCAGGTTGTTGAACGCCAAAAGCAGATCTATCAACAGATGGATAGCATCAGCCAGGGCGGCGCTCAGAGCTCCGCAGCCGCTGCGGGTGCCGCAGGTGGGGCAGCTGCGGCTGCTTCCACCGACGGCGCTGACAGCGCGTCTGCGGGCGCCTCAGCAGCTGCGCCGGCCAGTACGGGCGATGAAAACAGCGACTACAACGCCGCTGTTTCATTGGCGCTGGAAAAAAAACAGTATGATCAGGCGATCTCCGCTTTTCAGACCTTCGTAAAACAGTACCCAAAGTCTACTTACCAGCCCAACGCCAATTATTGGCTGGGGCAGTTGTTCTACAACAAGGGTAAGAAAGACGATGCGGCCTACTATTTTGCCGTCGTGGTGAAGAATTACGCAAAGTCACCTAAGGCGCCGGACGCAATGTACAAGGTAGGTATCATCATGCAGGAAAAAGGGCAGGCCGATAAAGCCAAAGCCGTGTTCCAGCAGGTGATTAAACAATACCCAACCAGTGCTGCGGCCAAACAGGCGAAAAGTCGCGTTGCCGGTTAGTCAGCAAAAAAATGAGCCCAGAAATTAGTCTATCTGACCGCTTTCTGGGCTCATTCGTGTGAAGAACAAGCAGTTGAACCACTTGTTTTAAAATTTAAGTTGCGCTGCCAAGATAAATTAGTAATATATGCCGCCGTTGCCAAGACAACTTGCAAGATGTTAAAGCAGCTAGGAAATTGGGTCGTTAGCTCAGTTGGTAGAGCAGTTGACTTTTAATCAATTGGTCGCAGGTTCGAATCCCGCACGACCCACCAATTCCTGAAGTAGTAGCAGTAACCACACTAGTGGGTGATTAGCTCAGTTGGTAGAGCATCTCCTTTACACGGAGGGGGTCGGCGGTTCGAGCCCGTCATCACCCACCACTGCTGTGGGTCGTTAGCTCAGTTGGTAGAGCAGTTGACTTTTAATCAATTGGTCGCAGGTTCGAATCCCGCACGACCCACCATTTTTAGATGTGATTACGATGTGGAATCGTAAGGGTGAGAACCGTAAAGGTTCGAGTCTCGCTAAGCGAGACAACATCACGCAGTGATGGCCCGAAGGGTGAGGCTGAAAGCCGAATAATCCCGCACGTTCCACCATTTCAGAGTTGTTTTTCCGCAATGCAAATCCTCGGTTTTGTATTCGTAGTTCAGCAGTAAACCACGTCAGTGGGTCGTTAGCTCAGTTGGTAGAGCAGTTGACTTTTAATCAATTGGTCGCAGGTTCGAATCCCGCACGACCCACCATTTTTATTGCAGCGAGTCTCTCTCCTGCTTACGCGTTTCAGCAGTAAACCACATCAGTGGGTCGTTAGCTCAGTTGGTAGAGCAGTTGACTTTTAATCAATTGGTCGCAGGTTCGAATCCCGCACGACCCACCATTCTTTCCGATACCTCAGCACTTTCCCCAAACCCTGGCATTGCATAACGCACGGATCGTGTGGGTGAGAAGCTGCGTTCAGGTTCGACAAAATTGCTCCGTCAATTTTGGACAGCGCTTGCGCTGGCCCGAAGGGCGAGGCCAGAGGCCGAATCAATCCCGCACGACCCACCATTCTTTCCGATACCTCAGCACTTTCCCCAAACCCTGGCATTGCATAACGCACGGATCGTGTGGGTGAGTAACCTGCGTTCAGGTTCGACAAAATTGCCCAGTCAATTTTGGACAGCGCTTGCGCTGGCCCGAAGGGCGAGGCCAAAGGCCGAATCAATCCCGCACGACCCGCCATGCTTTTCAGCCTGCGCATCGTTTCTATAAACACGCAACTTTCAACTCCTGACAAACTGCACCTACTGCAATCGTCTTTCTTTTGTCGGAATTCAATCCATTAAACTTTATCATCGCAAAAATGAAAATATCAGCGGACTTTTGGCGTGTTTTTAGGTATTTTGTTTAGTATATAAAACGAGTGGTGGTTGCGAAGGGGCATACCCGGGCAGCAGACACCCAGCCTAGCACAGAGACGATTGCAGCGATGAGTGAAATGTTTGATGTCAATGCGGCGGTGTACCCGTTCCCGCCCAAACCGGTGCCGCTGGACGTAGCGGAAAAGGCGTTTTATCGCGAGAAGATTAAAACCCTGCTCAAGCAGCGCAATGCGGTGATGGTGGCTCATTACTACACCGATCCGGAAATTCAGGCGCTGGCGGAAGAAACCGGCGGCTGCGTGGCGGATTCGCTGGAGATGGCGCGTTTTGGCAGCAACCACCCGGCCTCGACTCTGTTGGTCGCCGGCGTGCGCTTTATGGGGGAAACCGCCAAGATCCTCAGCCCGGAAAAGCAGGTGCTTATGCCGACGCTGAACGCCGAGTGTTCGCTGGATCTCGGCTGCCCGGAAGACGAGTTTCATGCATTTTGCGACAGCCACCCGGATCGCACCGTGGTGGTCTACGCTAATACCTCGGCGGCGGTAAAAGCGCGTGCGGATTGGGTGGTAACATCCAGCATCGCCGTAGAGTTGATAGAACACCTCGACAGCCTGGGCGAAAAAATCATCTGGGCGCCGGACCGCCATCTGGGCAACTATGTGCAAAAGCAGACGGGCGCCGATGTGCTGTGCTGGCAAGGGGCCTGTATCGTCCATGACGAGTTTAAAACCCAGGCGCTGATGCGCATGAAGGCCCTGTACCCGCAAGCGGCAATACTGGTGCATCCAGAGTCTCCACAGGCGGTGGTCGATCTGGCCGATGCGGTCGGCTCAACCAGCCAACTGATTCAGGCGGCCAGAACGCTGCCCAACCCGCAGCTGATTGTTGCCACCGATCGCGGCATTTTTTACAAGATGCAGCAGGCCTGTCCGGACAAAGAACTGTTCGAGGCGCCAACCGCCGGTGAAGGTGCCACCTGCCGCAGCTGCGCGCACTGTCCGTGGATGGCGATGAACGGTCTTAAGGCGATTGCCGACGGGTTAGAGCAGGGCGGCGCCCTGCATGAAATCCACGTGGATGCCGCGTTGCGCGAAAAGGCGCTGATCCCGCTTAACCGGATGCTGGACTTTGCCGCGCAGTTGAAAATGCAGGTCAAAGGAAACGCTTAAGTTAACCATTTGATAAGGAAGAACAGATGAGCTTTTTCAGTACCAGCAATATATTGGTGCATATTCCTCTGGGGGCGGGCGGTTACGATCTGTCATGGATTGAAGCCATAGGTACCTTGTTCGGCCTGCTGTGCATCTGGTACGCCAGCAAAGAGAAAATCATCAACTATCTGTTTGGCCTGATCAACGTCACGCTGTTTGCGGTGATTTTCTTTCAGATCCAGCTTTACGCCAGCCTGTTGCTGCAACTGTTCTTTTTTGTCGCCAATATTTACGGCTGGTATGCCTGGAGCCGCCAAACCCAGGACAATCAGGCCGAGCTGAAAATCCGCTGGCTGCCGTTGCCGAAAGCGCTGGCCTGGGCGGCGGTGTGCGTTATCGGCATTGCCCTGATGACCTTCAATATCGACAGCGTCTTTGCCTGGCTGACGCAGCTTGCTGTGACGGTCATGCAGGGAATGGGCTTCAGCGTGCAAATGCCGCAGCTGCAGCCGGATGCTTTCCCGTTCTGGGATTCGGCGATGATGGTGTTGTCGATCGTGGCGATGATCCTGATGACGCGCAAATACGTGGAAAACTGGCTGCTGTGGGTGGTGATCGACGTGATCAGCGTGGCGATTTTCACCTACCAGGGCGTGTACGCCATGGCGCTGGAATACGTGATCCTGACGCTGATTGCGCTGAACGGTTCCTGGTTGTGGATCAAAAGTGCAGGTCGCAACCATTCCCGGCCGTTATCTTCCCCGCAATAACAAACGCAGAGGGCGCCAAACTGGCGCCCTCTTGATTTTAGTGGTGATGACCCAGATGTGAATGCGAGCCGGAATGTGAGTGGTCACTCGGCTCGGGTGCCCGGTTAATACCGCAGTCCGGTGTATCACAGTGCTGATACTCCATTTGAATGGTGACATGGCCGATACGGTAGTGTTCCAGCAGATAAGCCTGAATGCGGCGCAGCAGGCCATCGTGGTCGTTTGGCGGTATCACTTGCGCATGCAGCGTCATCAGTTTCTGTTCGCCAATCTGCCAGACGTGAACGTGATGAATATTGCGTACCTCGGGAATATTCAGGCACAGGTCTTTTTGCAGTTTGTTGATATCCACTTCTTGCGGCGTGCCTTCCAGCAACTCGTGGAAGCTCTCTTTCAGCAGCCGCCAGGCGCTGCGTAGCACCAGACAGGACACCAGCACCGACAATATCGGGTCAATCGGCGTCCAGCCGGTGCTCAGGATCACAATGGCGGCCACGATCGCCCCCACCGAGCCCAGCAAATCCCCCAACACGTGCAACGCAGCGGCCCGCACGTTGATATTCTTCTCTTCCGTACCGCGGTGCAGTAGCCAGAAGGCGAACAGGTTAGCCAGAAGCCCCGCTATGGCGATGATCAGCATCGGCGTACCCATCACCGGCTGTGGTTCGAAGAAACGCCGTATCGCCTCCCACAGGATGAATACCACGATCACCAACAGGGCGGCGGCATTGAGGAACGCGGCCAGCGTGGTCAGGCGCAAATAGCCGAAGGTATGGCGCGCGTTGGGTTTCCGCTGCGAAAAGTGTACGGCCATCAGCGCCACCAGCAGCGCTGCAGCGTCGGTGAGCATATGGCCGGCGTCGGCCAGCAGCGCCAGCGAACCGGAAATCAACCCGCCGGCCACTTCGGCGATCATAAATACCGCAGTGACTAAAAAAGCGGTCAGTAGGCGTTTACTATTACTGTCTTTTGGCAGGTGTACCTGTGGGGAGTCCGTCATTATTTATCCTTATGTAGAGCGAAGTTCAGCGCGTCAGTGCTGACCAGACCGTCCAGTTCTATCAGTATCTGTTCTACTAACGCACTCAATTCAGTATAGGCGGCCTGAGCCAACCTCCCATCACGGCCGCTTTCCACCAGCAATTGGCACAGGCTTGCGGCCTCAGGCTGTTGCAACATCAGCAGGCTGCCCTTGATGCGGTGTGCGGCCTGCCCAAGGCTAGGCCAGTCTTCGCCCTCCGCCGCTTTGTCAAGCCGTTGCCGGTCTTGTCGCAGCGTGGAGAGCAGCGTGGTCGCCAGGCGTTGCGCCATCTGCCGATCGTTACCGGCCATATCGGCCAGCATCCGTTGCAGGTCAGTAAGGGCTAACTGTCCTTCCAGCGCCTGCGGTTGCTGCGGTAACGTCTGAGCAATGGCGGCCAGTGAAATCGGCTTGGTCAAAAAGCGATCGATAGCCACCTGTCCCTGTGGAATGCGGGTAAATTCCTGCACGTCTGCCGAACAGAGAATAATCTGGCAGGCCGGCCGCTGATCTCGCTGTTCATCGCGTCGTATTAGTCTCGCCAATGTCAGGCCGTCCGGGCGCGGCATGTTGTAATCGATAAACACCAGGTCGAATGGCTGCCTGCGGTGCGCTTTCAGCAATGCGTAACCGTGCTCGAACAGCGCGGGTTGCAGGCCGAAGTGACGCAGTTGCCGCTCCATCAGCAGCAGGTTGGTGGGATGATCGTCAATCAGCGCCACGCGCAGCGTGGGAGGCGGCAGGCTGAGCGGTTGGTCGTTCTGGCGTAGGGGGGCGGCATCTGGGGCGGCTTGGGTTACCGGTACTGACACCTTGACTTGCGTACCTATGCCAGGCTGTGAATGCAGCTCAATCTGGCCGCCCATTTGCTCGATAATTTCCTTGCAGATAGACAGCCCCAGCCCGGTTCCCTGAACCGAGAAGCGTTGTGCACCGCGTGCGCGGTAGAAGGGTTGGAACAGCTTACCTATCTCATCGGCGGCGATGCCACAGCCGCTATCGGTCACCGTCAGCAGCAGTTCGCCCTGTTGTTGATCCTGTTCGCGCCAGCCGATATTGACCTGAATGCTGCCGCGGGGAGTGAATTTAATGGCATTATTTATCAGGTTGTTAGCCACCTGAAGTAAACGCTCACCATCAATAACAACGGCGGCGGGAAGCTGGTGGCTGGCGGTAACGCTCAAGGTTACCGGGCGTTCGCCGATCAGCGGCTGATAAAGCGCGCTGATGTGAGCTATCCAGGGTTGCAGCGCCATGGCTTTTGGCACCAGCGTCAGCGATCCGGTTTCCAGCCGGGCGTAATCTTGTAAGTCATTGAGCAGATTGAGCAAGGATGACGCCGAGCTGTAAATGACCGGCAGCCCCTCCGGTATCGGCTGGCGTTTCAGTTCCAGTTCCAGCAGGCCGAGGATGGCGTGCATCGGCGTACGCAGTTCATGGCTGATGGTGGCCAGAAACTTGCTTTTCATCCGGTTCTCGGCTTCGGCATGGCGGCGTGCCTGTTCGATCACTTCACGCTCACGTTTTTCCCGCCGCTGCAAAACAAAGCGGCGCAGGGTCAGCGCCAGCAACAGCAGGATCGCTGCCGCCAGTAGCGCCAGCAGCCAGGTAGTTTGCGGTTGCATGCGGTTGTCGTTCACCGCATCAATCAGGTTGCTGCGATCGACAATCCACTCATCGCGCAGCGATTGCAGCGTTTCCGAGGGGATCTGCATCAGGTTTTTATCGAGGATAGCCAGTAACAGCGGCTGATCCTGACGCACGCCGAACGCCACCGGGTAGGCGATATTATTGGCGGCGAACGCCAGTTTTATTGCCCCGGCATAACGTGACAGAGCGATAAAGTTCGCCGAGATCACGTTATCCACCAGCGCATCCAATTGGCCGTTGGCCAGAGCGTCATACATCGCCTTGCTGTCGGCAAAATGAATGAGCTCTTCGTTCTGCGGCACCAGCCCCTGCGCCAGATCGCCTTGCAAAACGCCGATGCGTTTGCCGGCCAGATCGCTCCAGGTAGAAATCCCGTTGGCGTACTGACCGACGTAAACCCCCCACAGCGAACGATGAATCGGCATGCTGGCGCTGTAACGCGCCTTAACGCCGCGCGCCAGCGGCAGAGCGGTGCGGAAACTGGCCTGGCCGGATAGCACCAGTTGGTCTGCCTGTTCGGCGTTGCGCGCCCATAGCGGAGCAAAACGCAGCCCGGTGTTTTGCGCAATGATCTTGAGTATGTCGATCGCGTAGCCGCGCGGTTGGCCGTCGGAACCGCGATAGGCGAACGGGAAGTTATTCTCTATGGCGGCGTAATAAACGGTGCGGTGCTTTTCTACCCAGCTTTTTTCCATCTGCGTCAGATCGGCGTTGCCGGTATCGAGATAGCTGGGGATCTTTTTGCTCCAGCGGCTTTGAATGGCGTTCATCAACTCCATCGGCGCATCGGCGATAGCGACGTTGAGGGTGTCGATCAGTGCCGGATTGTCGGCGGCGAAGACGAAAGACAGGTTACCGAGATTGACCGTGCTTTCGATCTGATAAAGCTGGCCGAGTTGCAACTGGTCAATAATAAAGCTGGCGCTGGCTTCGTCGGCAATAAAGTAATCGCTGCTGCCGTTCAGCAAGGCATACACCGCCTGCAGGTTGTTGTCATAACGCTGAACGTGGGAAGACACCGCCTTCAGCGCGTTGCCGGCCTGCATATCGGTCAGGGTACTGATTGCCACCCGCGCATCGGCGGAGTTAAGCATCACCCGGCGGTCATTGCTCCGGTCGCGCAGCACGCGCAGGTTACTGACGTAATAAGGCTCGGAGATTTTCAGATCCTCCAGCGCTTCGTTCTGCGGAATGCCGTACAGCAGATCGATAGCGCCGCTGTGCAGCGCCTGTTCGAGCTGCGCCAGATCGGCGAAACCGTAAATCTGAAAGCGGATGCCGGTGACCTGCTGAACATAACCGAGGTAGTCGGCGTTCAACCCGTACAGATCCTCATCCACGATAATGTTATAGGGACTGGCATTCTCGCTGATGATGCCCACGCGCAGCGTCGCGTCGCGCCAGGGATTTTTCTCGCTGGCGATCAGCATGTCCGCCGGAATATTCAGGTTACTGACCAACTGATAAGACACCGGTTGCGCCGCGTACGCGACGTTGCCGAGGTTGAGCAACATCGCCAACAGCAGCAGAACGCCGCGCATCATGGCGCCAGTTCTCTAAATACTGCCACCAGTTCCAACAGATTGCTGGCGCCGGTTTTGCGCAGAATATTCTTCTTGTGGGTGCTGACGGTTTTGTTGCTGATGTTCAGCATCTCGGCAATTTGCAGATTGGACAGCCCCTTGCTGAGCAGGCCGAGGATCTGCAGCTCTTTGGGCGTCAGCAGCACTCCCTCTGCCGGTTGCGTTTCTTCCGCCATCGCAGCGGCGGGAAAACTCGGCTCCCCGGCCAGCACGGTTTCAATTGCCTGCACCAATTGTTCAAGCCGGCTGCCTTTATGCACAAACCCGTTGGCGCCGGCTGCCCAGGCCATACGCGCGTAGATCTCTTCTTCCTGCGCGGTGTAGATCAGGATCGGTTGCTGCGGGTAGTGGCGGCGGATTTTTTTCAGCAGTTGCAAGCCGTCTACCTGCGGCAGGCCGATATCCAGAATGACCAGCGAAAAATCGGCTGCGGCCAATTGGGCCAACGCCTGAACATCATCCTGAACCGCCTGCAGGCTATAAGAACGGGAAGACTTCATTAGCGCCGCTTCCAGTGCGACATGAACCACTGGGTGGTCATCAACTAATAACAGAGAAGGCATGGTTTGGCTCAAGTAACGGTATCCTGATCGCTAGCATAGCGAAAAAGGAGCCACTGCGCTCTCCCGATGAAACAGCACAATCTACTGATAATTTGGCCGTTCCGCCGGGAGGCGGCAAAGGTGATTTACAGCGCTACCCTCACAGGCTAAATTGGTTGGATCCACGCTCTGTGAAATACCGCCCCTCGATACCGAATGGAAAAGTTATGAATTACCAAAATGACGATTTACGCATTAAAGAAATTAAGGAACTCCTGCCACCGGTGGCCCTGTTAGAGAAGTTTCCGGCCACTGAACGTGCAGCTGAGACGGTGTCCCTGGCGCGCAGTGCAATTCACAAGATCCTTCGCGGTAACGACGATCGCCTGCTGGTGGTCATCGGCCCATGCTCGATCCACGACACCAAAGCGGCAAAAGAGTATGCCGAGCGCTTGCTGACGCTGCGTCAGGAACTGAGTGGCGAGCTGGAAGTGGTGATGCGCGTTTACTTTGAAAAACCGCGTACTACCGTGGGCTGGAAAGGGCTGATCAACGATCCGCAAATGGATAACAGCTTCCAGATCAACGACGGTCTGCGCCTGGCCCGTAAGTTGCTGTTGGATATCAACGATAGCGGCTTGCCGGCCGCGGGGGAATTCCTCGACATGATCACCCCGCAGTACCTGGCTGATCTGATGAGCTGGGGCGCGATCGGGGCACGTACCACGGAATCCCAGGTGCACCGCGAGCTGTCTTCCGGCCTGTCTTGCCCGGTTGGCTTCAAGAACGGCACCGACGGCACCATCAAAGTGGCGATTGACGCCATCAACGCGGCCAGCGCGCCGCACTGTTTCCTGTCGGTGACCAAGTGGGGCCACTCGGCGATCGTTAACACCAGCGGTAACGGCGATTGCCACATTATCCTGCGTGGTGGCAAAGAGCCGAACTACAGCGCGGCGCACGTCAAGGAAGTCAAAGACGGCCTGGTCAAAGCGGGTCTGCCGGCGCAGGTGATGATCGACTTCAGCCACGCCAACAGCAGCAAGCAGTTCAAAAAGCAGCTGGAAGTGAATGCAGACGTGTGCAAACAGGTCGCCGGCGGTGAAAAAGCGATTATCGGCGTGATGATCGAAAGCCATCTGGTGGAAGGCAACCAGAATCTGGAAAGCGGCGAGCCGCTGGTCTATGGCAAGAGCGTGACAGACGCTTGCATCGGCTGGGAAGACACGGAAACCGTGCTGCGCGAGTTGGCGGCGGCGGTTAAGGCGCGTCGCGCCTAATATCCCCGTCGTCTTTCAAGCCGCAGCGTTGTTACCTGCTTACAAGGCCCATCCATGGTCCTTGCCCTTTTAGGGCCGTTGCAAGCAGCGTTCAAATCTGTTCCCGACAGATTTGTCGCTCACCCCAGTTACTTACTCATGTAAGCGCCTGGGGATGAGCGAGCTGGTCGCCTAGCTGCAACTTGAAAGCCATAGGGGATAGAATGGGTAGTTTCTTAATAAAAAAAGCCCCCGGCCAAAACCGGGGGCTTTTTAGATCAACGGGCGAAAATTACTTCGCTTTACCCTGGTTTGCCACGGCGGCCGCTTTAGCAGCGATCTCGTCGGCATTGCCCAGGTAGTAACGTTTGATTGGCTTGAAGTTTTCGTCGAATTCATACACCAACGGCACGCCGGTTGGGATGTTCAGTTCGAGGATCTCATCTTCGCTCAGGTTATCCAGGTATTTTACCAGCGCACGCAGCGAGTTGCCGTGCGCGGCAACGATAACGCGCTCGCCGCTTTTGATGCGTGGCAGAATTTCTTCGTCCCAGTAAGGGATCACGCGATCGATGGTCAGCGCCAGGCTCTCGGTCAGCGGCAGCTCTTTTTCGGTCAGCGCCGAATAACGTGGGTCGTGGCCCGGGTAACGCTCATCATCTTTGGTCAGCTCTGGTGGGGTAACGGCGAAGCCGCGACGCCATTGCTTAACCTGCTCGTCACCGTATTTCTCAGCGGTTTCAGCCTTGTTCAGACCCTGAAGCGCACCGTAGTGGCGTTCGTTCAGCTTCCAGGATTTTTCAGTTGGCAGCCAAGCCTGATCCAGTTCGTCCAGGATGTTCCACAGGGTATGGATCGCGCGCTTCAGGACGGAGGTGTAAGCAAAGTCAAAAGAGAAACCTTCATCTTTCAACAGCTTGCCTGCTGCTTTCGCTTCGGTGCGACCTTTGTCGGACAAATCAACATCATACCAACCGGTAAAGCGGTTTTCGTTGTTCCACTGGCTTTCGCCGTGACGCACCAGAACCAGCTTAGTTACAGCCATAGCTTAACTCCTTAATAATCTGACATTTCAATGATAACGAAAATCATTATATTGCCGCGGCCGGTGGCTCGGCAATCGATAGTGTCTAACCATAGCCAATTTCTTGCCGCAAAGTAAGTGCTGTTCTGAGGAAAAGCTGAATCGATCAGGCGGGCGTCACGGGGGAAACCGGCACGGCGGAATGAGATCCGGCCGTGCCGCTGGCGAAGGGCAATCAGGCTGATTTTTTCAGACAGTTGCTCATAAAGGTTTTACGCTCGTCGCCTTTCAGGCTTTTGGTTTTGGCATCGGCGTTGCAGGTTTTCATCTTCTGCTGTTGCGGCGTCAGGGTTTTCGCTGCAGTGGAACCTTCTGCCTTCAGGCAGGTGCTCATGAAGGTAGTGCGGTCCGCGCCTTTCAGCGTTTTGGTGGAGGCTTGTTGATTACAATCAGTCATGCGCTTCTGCTGTGCAGCCTGCGCCGGCGAAGGCGTTTTTGCTGCGGTTGCGGTATCGGCAGCCATCAGGTTGGTGCTCAGCAGTAAACCCGCCAGTAATGGGAGTGCAGTAATCAGACGCATAGGTGTTCCTTCAGCTATTGACCGGCCAGAGATGGCCGAAAATTGTGACGCGGCACAAGGTGTTGTGCTTATCACCGTAGCCTGATTCTAGTGTGCGCTTTGGAATAAGGAAAGGCAGGTGCCGGTGGGGCCGGCGTGTAAAAAGGTAAGCATTTATAACAAACGGCCCCCGGCCGCATGGCAAGGGGCGTGGTGGGTCAGATAGGATAAAACTGATAATGGGTGGCACTTTGATATTGCTGCCCCGGCTTGAGCCAACAGTCCGGCTGCGGCCATTCCGGGTGGTGCGGGCTGTCCGGCAAAAACTCGCTTTCCAGCGCTATGCCGGCGTAACTGGCGTAGCTGCCGCCATCACGTGCCGGTGTGCCGTCCAGGTAATTGCCGCTGTACAGTTGCAGCGCCGGCGCGCTGGTGAAGACGCTCATCTGCACCTGACCGTCCGCCGACCACAGGTGTGCCGCCGGGCAGTCCAATGCGCCGCAGGTACGGTGCAGCAGATAGGCATGATCGTAGCCTTTTACCCGCTGCTGATCGCGGTCGCGCAGGAAATCCTGCAGCAGCGTTTTCGGGTGGCGAAAATCCATGCCGCTGCCGTCCACCGGCGTGAGTTCGGCGTTGGGTATGCCCTCGCTGTCGACCGGCAGATAACGGTCGGCAAACAGCTGCAGCCGTTGCCGGCGGGCGTCGGTGCCGGCGCCGTCCAGATTGAAATAGGCGTGGTTGGTCAGATTGACCGGGCAGGCGCGATCGGTCCGGGCCTGGTAACTGATTTCCAGCCGGTTATCGGCAGTGAGCCGGTAATTGACCTGAACCTCAAGATTGCCGGGAAATCCCTGGTCGCCGTCGGGTGAATGCAGCGCGTAACTCACCTGCTGCGTATCTTGTTGAACAATCCGCCAGCGCCTGGCATTGAACCCTTCCGGCCCGCCGTGCAGTTGGTGTTCCCCTTGATTGGCGAGCAGCGGATGCGGCTTGTTGCCGACCAGCAGACTGGCGTAGGCGATACGGTTGGCATAGCGTCCGACGGTGGCGCCAAGATAGGCCGCTTGCCGCTGGTAATCCGCCGGTGTCCGGCAGCCCAGCAGCAGTTCACGCATTTTGCCCGATTTCAGCGGCAGCACGGCGGAAAGCCAGGTCGCGCCCCAATCCATCAGCGTGACCGTCATCCCGCCGGCGTTCTGCAGCCGGGTTAGCTGGTAGGGTTGGCCATCAGGGGCCAATTGCAGGCTGTCTGTCAGCATATTCCGGCCCCCGCTGATGCCTTGCAAACGTAAAAAGTTTCCCGCAGTCCGTTGGTTTGCAACGGATATTCGCGCGCTACCGTCTCGCGCACCGGCTCCACCAATTCTTGCGGCATCAGCGCCACTATGCAGCCGCCAAAACCGCCGCCGGTCATGCGCACGCCGCCGCGATCGCCGATAACGTTTTTGACTATCTCCACCAACTGGTCGATCGGCGGCACGGTAATGGCAAAGTCATCCCGCATTGAAGCGTGAGATTCCGCCATCAGCCTGCCCATCAGTTTCATATCGCCTGCCGCCAACGCATCTGCGGCGGCCAGGGTGCGATCGTTTTCGGTGATTACGTGGCGCGCTCGCTTGGCGACGATCGGATCCAATTCATGCTGGATCGGGAAGAACAGCTCCGGGCTGACGTCGCGCAGTGCCTTGACGCCGAAGAAGCGCGCAGCGGCTTCGCATTGTTCGCGACGGGTGTTGTATTCGCTGTCCACCAGCCCGCGCTTCACGTTGGAGTTGATGATCACCACGGCAATATTTTCCGGGACCGACACCGCACGGGTCTCCAGTGAACGGCAATCGATCAGCAAGGCATGATCCTGTTCACCGAGGGCGGAAATCAGCTGATCCATGATCCCGCAATTGCAGCCGACAAACTGATTCTCCGCCTCCTGGCCATTCAAAGCCAAGGCTACGCCATCCAGCGGCAGTTCATACAGCGCCTGCATCACCTGGCCAACGGCCACTTCCAGTGAGGCGGAAGAGCTGAGGCCGGCGCCTTGCGGCACGTTGCCGGATATCACCAGATCCGCGCCGCCAAAATTGGCGTTGCGCAGTTGCAGGTGTTTGATCACGCCGCGCACGTAATCGGACCAAAGCTGGTCCGGGTGACTGACGATCGGATCGTCGAGCGAGAATTGATCCAACTGCCCGTCGTAATCGGCCGCGATCACCCGGATCTGGCGATCGTCACGTCTGGCTCCGGCGATCACCGTTTGGTAATCAATGGCGCACGGCAATACGAAACCGTCGTTATAGTCGGTATGTTCGCCGATCAAATTCACTCGTCCTGGCGCTTGAATGGTCAGCGCGGGCGCGTAGCCAAAGCGTTGGGTGAAAATGGTGTGGGTATGATTTTTCAAACTCATTGTTTGGCTCCGGCTTCACGGTAATGAATGTCGTCAACGGCGCGCAGACGCTCTGCGGCCTGTTCTGCAGTCAGATCGCGCTGGGTTTCCGCCAGCATCTCGTAACCCACCATAAATTTACGCACCGTGGCGGAGCGCAGCAGTGGCGGATAGAAATGGGCGTGCAGCTGCCAGTGGCGGTTATCCGCGTCATTGAAAGGTGCGCCGTGCCAGCCCATGGAATAGGGGAAAGAGCACTGGAACAGATTGTCGTAACGGCTGGTCAGCTTTTTCAGCGCTACGGCCAGGTCACTGCTCTGCGCGGCGCTCAGATCGGTAATGCGTTGCACTGCGGCCTTCGGTAGCAGCAGCGCTTCAAACGGCCAGGCGGCCCAGTAGGGCACCACGGCCAGCCAGTGTTCGGTTTCGACGATCGTACGGCTGCCGTCAGCCCGTTCACGCTGCACGTAATCCAGTAACAGAGGGGATTGGTGCTGTTGGAAATACTCGCGCTGCAGGCGGTCTTCATGCTCGACTTCGTTCGGCAGGAAGCTGTTGGCCCATACCTGGCCATGCGGGTGCGGGTTTGAGCAGCCCATGGCCGCCCCTTTGTTTTCGAATACCTGGACCCACGGATAGCTGCGGCCGAGATCGGCAGTTTGTTCTTGCCAGGTGGCAATCACCCGCTCCAGAGCCGCAAGCGTCAGTTCCGGCAGGGTTTTGCTGTGATCGGGGGAGAAGCAGATGACCCGGCTGGTGCCGCGCGCGCTCTGGCAGCGCATGAGCGGATCCTGGCTTTCCGGTGCCTGCGGCGTATCCGTCATCAGCGCGGCGAAGTCATTGGTGAACACATAGGTGTCTTGATAATCCGGGTTTTTATCGCCGGTAACGCGGGTATTGCCTGGGCAGAGGAAGCAGTCCGGATCGTGCTGCGGCAGCGTTTCCTGCTGCGCGGACTCCTGTTGGCCCTGCCATGGGCGCTTGGCGCGGTGCGGCGATACCAATACCCATTGACCGGTCAGCGGGTTATAGCGGCGATGGGGATGATCGATGGGATTAAAATCCGTCATTGCGGTTCCTTTTTCTTGTCCGGCGCGGCGAGTGTAATCGCTTTCATCAACTCCAGGCGCACCCTTTACAGATTAAAATGGATAACGATGCGCAAAAAGATAGCATGCCCGACGGAGTAAAAAGGTGATCCAGAGCGAAAAATGGAATCGTTTACACTTGAGGCAGCAATAAGGAACACAGGCAGTACGGCAGAGGGTTTAGGACAGAGAAAGTAGGGGCAATAAGTTGGATGATAGCGTTTTCATCCATAACGCCGGCAGAAGGACTCCTGCCGGCTGAGAAGGTCAGGGATGTTGATACACTGGATAAGTGAATAACAGCAGGTGCGTCAGATTAAGCCCAAAATGGAACAGGATCGGCACCCACAGGCGGCCGCTCCACATCCACGCCAGGCCGTAAATCAACCCGGCGAGCGTGGCGAATGCCACCATCAGCATGCCGCCGGCCAGGTGCGCGGCACCAAACACCAGTGCTGCGATAATCAATGCGGGCCAGGCGCCCAGCCACTGGCTGAGGCGTTGCTGCAGATAACCGCGAAACAGTGCTTCTTCCGCCATACAGACAAAGAACAGATTGGCCATCACAAACGCCAGGATCCAGTCCGGTGCGTGCGGCTCAATCTTTAGGCCACCGAGGGCTACGGCCACCAGCAGTAAGGCAGGCACTGCCAGTATCAGCGCGATCCAACCGGTTTTACCGGCGCTTTTACCGGTTTCAGCGGCAAACAACGTCGGCAGGCAGGCGAACAGCAGGAATGGCACCAGCGCTTTGTCGAAATTGTAATACATGGTGAACGGCGCGCTGAGCGGGCCGGGTTTTTCACCGTCGATCATCAACTGGTTATGGAACCCCGGCACCAGGTGCAGGAATAGCGCCACGCAGCTTGCCACCACCAACACTTCCAGCAGCCCCGCCAGATTACGTTGGGCGCGGAAATGGTGCCGCAGGCCCGCCAAAGCGACAATGACCAACACACAGCCCAGACTCAGCGGGGTCAACACCCCGTGGTACATCCCCATGCCCGCCGATGCGGCCAGAACCAACCAGGCAATCAGCCGGTTAAATGGCAAAAAGAATAACGAAATCGAAAGTACGCCCCACATAACTCTATCCCTTTAAAATATGCACACGGCGCTCAATGCCTGTGCGGCGTGTGAGTATGGCGAAGTTGAGCGCTATGACGAATAGTAACATAGAGAGGTTACAGCAAAGGTCCGGACAGTGATCTGAAGTGAGCTTATTCGGCAACTGTCTGATTTACCCTTTCATCCAGGCCTGCGAACGGGTGATTTCCGCCAGGTTTTGCAAAATATCCAGGCTTTGCTGGTGTATCTCCTCGCTCGGCGCCGCGCACAAATCCTGCAATACGGTAACCTGAAAACCTGCGTCGTGAGCCTGCCGTGCGGTGCTTTCAATCGCCAGCGGGGTGCTAACGCCTCCCAGCAACAGGTGATGGCAACGATGCTGCTGCAACCAGGCTAACAAATTGTTACCGGCAAAAGCGGAAACGGCGTTCTTTTCGAACTGAAAATCCACCGGCAACACCTGTAAAGCCTTGTCCCATTGGCAACCGGGGCTGCTCAAACGCAGAGCGCCGATCTGCTTAAGGTGGTTGAACAGCGGAGAATGGGGCGGGATATCGTGATAATCGTCGGCAAAACCCACGCGCACCCAAATCACCGGAATTTTGCGTACCCGCGCATAGGCCGCAGCGACATTGGTGTTGGCAATCAGGTTATGCGCCACCACCTGTTCATGACAGTGATTCGCGCGCCCCTTGGGGCCAATCAGATCCTCGATCAGATCGATAATAATCAGTGCGGCGGACATAGCCTCTCCAAAAATGAATCCTTCATCCCTTTATGATAAAAGGCCCACTGAGATGTGTTACGCAGGAAGTGTTGCCGGATATGTCATCGGATGAGTGGCAGGGCCACCCCTCCGCAGGATTATCCAGAATGTCAGGCAAGCTGCTCCTGCTGATAGCGGTAACCGTCACCGTCGGGCAAGAAGCTCAGGCGGTGGGTAATGCACTGTGGCGCGTCTTCCGCATGGTGGGAAACAAACAGCAGTTGGGTGGCACCCTGGCCGATCAGCACGTCGACAAAGCGGCGCACCAGTTGGCGATTGAGCGGATCCAGCCCCTGCAAAGGTTCGTCGAGGATCAGCAACGCCGGATGCTTGACCAGCGCACGGGCGATCAACGCCAGCCGCTGCTGGCCCCAGGACAGGCTGTGAAACGGCGTATCGCCGCGGGAGCCGCCCAACCCCAACAGCGCCAGCCATTGGTCGGCCAATTGCTGCTGCCGGTCAGACACGGCCTGATAGATGCCGATGGAGTCGAAAAATCCGGACAGGATCACGTTGCGTACGCTTGAGCTGACACGGTAGTCCAGATGCAGGCTGCTGCTGACGTAGCCGATGTGGCGTTTGATATCCCAGATGGTTTCTCCGCTGCCGCGGCGGCGGCCGAACAGGGTAAGATCGTTGCTGTAACCTTGTGGATGATCGCCGGTGATCAGGCTGAGCAGGGTGGATTTACCTGCACCGTTAGGACCGACGATCTGCCAGTGCTCACCGGGGTTAACCTGCCAGTCGAGATGATTAAGGATGGGGCGATCGTTGTAACTGACCACCCCGTCATGCAGCACGATTAACGGTTGATCCGTCGGCAAGGGGGATTTTTGGGCCGGATCCTCGGTTTCCGGCAGCGCCAGGCCATCCAGATTCTCGCTGTGCGCCAATTGCGCCACCAGCGCGTCCGCCATCACCTGTTGGCGCGTGCCCTGGCTTGCGAGAGTGCAATCTGCCAGCACCCCCACCTGCCGGATAAAGTCCGGCACCTCGTCAAAACGGTTGAGCACCAGTACCAGGGTATAGCCGTGCCCGGAGAGATCGTTCAGCAGCGCGGCCAATTGGGCGCGGGAATTCACGTCGAGCCCGTCGAAGGGTTCATCCAGGATCAGCAAGTCGGGCTGCGGCATTAACGCCCGGCACAGCAGGGTTTTGCGCGTTTCGCCCGTGGAAAGGTACTTGAAACGGCGCGTCAGCAGCGCAGTGATGCCAAACTGTGCGGCCAGTTGCGCGCAGCGTTCCGGATCTTTCACTTCTTCTTGAATGATTTCCGCCGCGGTGCGGCCGGTGTCTTCTTCGCCGGGGCTGAGCAGGTCGGTATTGTTGCGTTGCCATTCGTCGCTGACCAGTTTTTGCAACTGTTCGAAGGAGATGCGCACCTGGCGGCTGAAATCGCTGCGGCGTTCGCCGCTCAGCAGCACCAGCTCATCGGCCAACGCGCGCGCCAGGGCGGATTTTCCGCTGCCGTTGGCGCCGACAAAGGCCCAACTGTCGCCAGACCGAATCTCCAGCGCATCCAGCGTCAGGGTTCGGGTATCGCTTAAGCGAAATGAACCTTGCGAAATGTGCAACGATGACATTACCTATTCCTTATTGTGCAATTGTTTGATTTAGAAATAGGCGTATTGGCGGGTGAAGTCAATCGGCAAAAACGCAACGTTACGTTGCGTTTAGCACAACGTGGCGACAATCACCCGGTCGGCGTTGAACAGGGCGTGCACCGCGCTGCCGGGTTGCAATTTAAGCTGTTGCAGTTCCTGATTGGCTACCGTGGCGCACAGGGTTTCGCCGCCCGCCAACGTCACCAGCACTTCGCTGTGATCGGCGCCCGGCTGGATGCTGGCCACCACGCCCGCCAGCGCATTGTCCGCTGCCCCGACGAGGGCCGGATCGGTATTCAGCTTCACCCATGGCGCTTTAATCAGCGCCAATACTTCCTTGCCGGGGGCGAGCTGCAGCCGGTCGGCGCTTTGTTGGGTGAGAGCTGCGCTGAGACGGGTTGTTCCATCGCTCAGTAAAATCTCCAGATGCTGCTGAACCTGCCGGTGGTCGCGTTCGATGACGGTGCCGAAGAACTGATTACGCGCGCTGGTTTGCAGCGAAAAGCGGGAAATTGCCGCCAGCAGGCTGTCGAGCGGCAGGTTGTCTTGCTGCAATACGTCGAAGGCTTTTTGCTGGATTTGGCCCAGCAGATCGTATAATTGGATCAGCCGCTCACCGTAATGGGTGACCTGAGCGCCGCCGCCGCCTTTGCCGCCGGTGGCGCGTTCGACCACCGTTTGCTCCGCCAGCTGGTTCATTTCGTTAATGGCGTCCCAGGCGCTTTTATAGCTGATACCCGCCAGTTTCGCGCCCTGGCTGATGGAGCCGGTATGCCGGACCTGCTTGAGCAGCGCGATGCGGCGTGGATCGGCGAACAGTTTTTGCTGGAGTTTTAGGGTAAGGAGGATTTCGGCCTGCATAACGCGTCCTGTCGGCTGCAAAAGCCTTATTGTCGCCGATTTACCGGCAAAGCGCCAAAATGGCACGTTTGGCCGGTTACAAATTTCACCTGATGTTTAAAATAACTCCGTTTTAGCCGCTATTTTGGTTTAAAATGGCGCTACGTAGCGGTGTTCATTGCCGCTCAATGGGCAGTTAAGTGAGGCTACCATGTTGGAATTATTGAAAAGTTTGCTGTTCGCTGTGGTAATGGTGCCGGTGGTTATGGCGATCATTCTCGGCCTGATCTACGGTTTGGCGGAAGTGTTCAACATTTTCTCCAAAGTGGGCCGCTCGAAAGAAAACCGCACTCAGCACTGATCGTCAGCCATCCCCATCTCAACGCCCGCCGGCGCCGTTCGGCGGGTGTCTCAAGTTATGTCTTCCCCTGCCGATAAACCGCATGACAAGCTTCCGCACAACGTTATATTATTTTTTATATAACGAAGAGTGATATTGCACATTAACTTGCGGAGAACACCATGAAACAGCAATGGACTAAATGGGTCGGCGGTATTGTATTGGCATCCGGTATGGTCATGCAGGCGTCTGCGGCAGAGAAAATTACTGTTTTTGCGGCGGCATCGCTGACGAATGCGCTGCAGGATATCGCGACCCAGTATCAGAAAGGCAAGGATGTGCAGGTGGTTTCTTCATTTGCCTCTTCTTCAACGCTGGCACGCCAGATTGAGCAGGGCGCGCCGGCCGATCTGTTTATCTCCGCCGATCAGCAGTGGATGGACTACGCCATCGACAAACAGCAGATGGTCAAGGAGACGCGGTATACGCTGTTGGGCAACGAACTGGTGCTGATCGCCGCCAAAGACGGCAAACAGGATAACATTACGCTTAACAAACAGACCGACTGGGCGAAACTGTTGAACGGCGGCCGCCTGGCGGTGGGCGATCCGGACCACGTACCGGCGGGGATCTACGCCAAAGAAGCCTTGCAGAATCTCGGCGTTTGGACCGCGCTGGAGCCAAAACTGGCACGGGCCAACAACGTACGCAGCGCAATGGCGCTGGTAGAGCGCGGCGAAGCGCCGTTGGGCATTGTTTATGGCTCAGATGCGGTAGCCAGTGATAAAGTCAGCGTGGTGGGCGTCTTCCCGGAAGACAGCCACAAACCGGTTGAATACCCGATGGCGTTGGTTAAAGGCCATCAAACACCGGCCGTCAGCGCTTTTTATAACTATCTGAAAAGCCCGGAAGCGGCGGCTATTTTTCACCATTATGGATTCTCCCCGCGTAAATGATTCTGAGTGAGTACGAGTGGCAGGCCGTTGAACTGAGCCTGAAAGTGTCCGCCGTGGCGGTAGTTTGCAGCTTGCCTTTCGGCATTCTGATGGCCTGGATCCTGGTGCGTTGCCGTTTCCCCGGCAAATCGCTGTTGGACAGTATTATCCACCTGCCGCTGGTGCTGCCGCCGGTGGTGGTCGGCTATATACTGCTGATCGCCATGGGGCGGCGCGGGGTGATTGGCGAATGGCTGTATGACTGGTTCGGTTTCAGTTTCAGCTTTAGCTGGCGCGGTGCGGCGTTGGCGTCCGCCGTGGTGGCGTTTCCGCTGATGGTGCGTGCCATCCGGCTGGCGCTGGAGGCGGTGGATACCCGCCTCGAACAGGCTGCCCGCACTCTGGGTGCCAACCCGTGGCGGGTGTTTTTCACCATTACGCTGCCGCTGTCGCTGCCTGGGGTCATCGTCGGTGTGGTGCTGGGGTTCGCCCGCTCGCTGGGGGAGTTCGGCGCCACCATTACCTTTGTATCCAATATTCCCGGCGAAACGCGCACCATTCCGCTGGCGATGTATACCCTGATTGAAACGCCGGGGGCGGAAGCCGCCGCCGCGCGTCTGTGCGTCATTGCCATAGCGTTGTCGCTGGTTTCACTGATGGTTTCCGAGTGGCTGGCCCGCTGGGGCCGCAAACGGATGGGTATCTAAATGCTGGAGCTGGATTTTTCCCAACGCCTCGGCGATCTCAACCTCAACGTGCGCGCGGATCTGCCCGCCCAGGGCATTACCGCCATTTTTGGCCTGTCCGGTGCCGGTAAAACCTCCTTAATCAACGCCATTGGCGGCCTGACGCGTTTGCAACAGGGGCGCATAGCGCTCAATGGTCGCACGCTGGCGGATACCGCCAGCGGCTTGTGCCTGCCGCCGGAAAAACGCCGCATCGGCTACGTGTTTCAGGACGCGCGTCTGTTCCCGCATTACCGGGTGCGCGGCAACCTGCAATACGGCATGGCGGCCGGCATGCGCTCGCAGTTCGACGGCATCGTTGAGCTGTTGGGCATCGGCCCCTTGCTCAACCGCCTGCCGCTGACCTTGTCCGGCGGTGAAAAACAACGGGTGGCGATTGGTCGCGCCTTGCTGACCGCCCCGGAGCTGCTGTTGATGGACGAACCGCTGGCGTCGCTGGATCTGCCGCGCAAGCGCGAACTGTTGCCGTACCTGGAGCGGCTGGCGCAGGACGTCAATATCCCGATCCTCTACGTCAGCCACAGCATGGACGAAATCCTGCGTCTGGCGGAACAGGTGATGGTGCTGGATAACGGCCAGGTGCGGGCATTCGGCGGGCTGGAAGAGGTTTGGGCCAGCAGTGCGCTGCGGCCCTGGTTACAGCGGGAAGATCAAAGCAGCGTGTTGCGCGTCAGCGTGATCGAACATCACTCCCGCTATGCCATGACCGCCCTGGCGCTGGGCGATCAACGCCTGTGGGTCAGCGGTGTCGATGCCCCATTGGGGGCGCAACTGCGTATCCGCATCAATGCCGCCGACGTTTCGCTGATCTTGCAGCCGCCGGTTAACAGCAGCATTCGCAACGTTTTGCCGGCCAGGGTGACCGAGTGTCTGGAGGCCGACGGGCAAGTGGAAGTGAAGCTGGCGGTGGGGGAAAGCGTTCTGTGGGCGCGCATTACGCCGTGGGCGCGTGACGAGCTGGCGATCCGGCCGGGCCAGTGGCTGTATGCGCAGGTGAAAAGCGTGTCGATCAGCCGCGAGGCGCGCTGAATACGGCCCTCCCGCAGGGGAGGGCGAAGGCGTTACTGGCCCAGCACTCGCGTGCGGATCACGTCGGCGATGCCGGGTTGCAGATGATCGGCGATCACCAGATCGGCGCGCTGTTTGATAGCGTCATCGGCGTTGCCCATGGCTACGCCCAGACCGGCCGCTTCCAGCATGCTGAGATCGTTGTAGTTATCCCCGAAGGCCACCACCTGATCCATGCTCAGCCCCTGAGACTCGACCCACTGTTGCAGGCGTTTGCCCTTGCTGTTGCCGCCCTTGGCGATATCTACCTGATCGTGCCATGACCATTCGCACGCCAGCCCCAGCTCTTTTTCCACCGTTTCGGCGAAGCTGCGCAGCGCGGGAATATCGTCGTGCGAGGTCGCGAACTTCCAGATCGACTGCACCTCATCCACCGCCTGAACCAGACTGTTGACGTGAAGCAACGTCGGGCGTTGCGCCGGGGGTAGGGTTTCCGCCCAGGCCAGCGAACGGGTGATGTGGCCGCTGGTATCCTGATACAGCATGGCGTCGTCCACATACATCAGGCCGTGAATGCCGCTTTGTTTCAGCATTTGCAGCACCAACCTGGCCTGCTCTTTTTGCAGCGGATCGGCAGCCAACACCTTTTTCTGCTGGAAGTCATACAGATAGGTGCCGTTGCAGCAGATCGCCGGTGTGTCTATTTCCAGCGCCTGATAGAACGGGTGGATCGCCACATGATGGCGACCGGTGGCCACCACCACTTTGATACCGGCGGCGCGTGCTTCAGCCAGGGCCGCCAGCGACTGCGGCAAAATGCGTTTTTGGTTGTCCAGCAGGGTGCCGTCCAGATCGAGGGCAATGACGCGGTAGCTCATAGGGATCTCATTATCGTTAGCAACAAAACTAACCCGATGGTACACCGGATAAGCGATGGATAAAACTGCACAGATTTCATCTGCAACCCGGGGTTGTTATGTCACCGATGTGAGGTAAGCTAGGGGAAACCGATAAACCTGAAACCGGTTTCTCTTTTACTCTCTTCAAGGAGAACACATGAAGCAAATCGTTTATGTCGCCAGCCCGGAAAGCCAGCAAATCCACGTGTGGCAGTTAAATGACACCGGCGCACTGGAGCTGCTGCAGACCCTCGACGTACCGGGCCAGGTACAGCCGATGGCGATCCACCCGGATAAAACGCACCTGTACGTTGGCGTGCGCCCGGCCTTCGGTATCCTCAGCTACCGCATTGAGACGGACGGTAAACTGCAACAGGCCGGCATGGCGCCGCTGCCGGGCAGCCCGACGCATATTTCCACCGATTTGCAGGGCCGCTATCTGTTCTCCGCGTCCTACAGCGGCAACTGCGCCAGCGTCAGCCCGATCGGCCATGACGGCGTGGTAGGGGCACCCCTTCAGCAGATCGACGGTTTGACCGCGCCGCACTCGGCCAATATCGATCCGACCAATCAGTTGCTGCTGGTGCCTTGCCTGAAAGAAGATCGCATCCGCCTGTTCAACCTGAGTCAGGAAGGCAAACTGACGCCGCACGCGCAGGACGCGGTAGCTACCGCAACCGGCGCCGGCCCGCGTCATATGGCGTTCCACCACAATGACAACTATGCCTACTGCGTGAACGAGCTGGACGGCACGGTAGACGTGTTCGTCATCACTGAAAACGGCAGCAAATACACCCTGACGCAGACGGTGAATATCATGCCGGACGATTTCGACGGCACCCGCTGGGCGGCGGATATCCACATCACGCCGAATGGCCGCTTCCTGTACACCAGCGACCGCACAGCCAGCATCCTGACGATTTTCAGAGTGTCCGAAGACGGCAGCACCCTGTCGCCGGTCGGCCATCATCCGATCGAAGAGCAACCACGCGGTTTCAACATAGACCACAGCGGCCGCTTCGTGATTGCCGCAGGTCAGAAATCCGATCATATCGGCGTCTATGAAATCGATCAGACCAACGGCAAATTGACCACGCTGGCGCGTTATCCGGTGGGCAAGGGCCCGATGTGGGTGAGCGTGTTAGATACCCGTCATACTTGAAGTTGCCTCTGTGTTGGCTGCATTTAGTTACGTGGCCCGTCCATGGGCCACGCCCCTTCGGGGCCGCTGCAAGCAGCGTTCAAATCTGCTCCCGGCAGATTTGTCACCCTAGTCACTTGCTGAAGTAAGCGCCTGGGGATGAGCGAGCTGGGCGCCTAGCTGCAACTTGAAATCCATAGGGTATGAATTATTGGAAAGTAGGCTCGAAAGAGCCTTTTATTTGCCAAAGAATCAGCTGTACTTCACCGTCAGAGTGGCGCTGCCAAGGCTGTGGAAGTGCACGTTAAAGCCGACCAGCGCGCCGCTGGAACCTTCATCCACCTCAATGCTCTCAACGTCCAATGCATGAATCGTGAAGTGATAGCGATGGCTTTCACCCTGCGGAGGGGCTGCGCCGCCGTAGCCGGCTGAACCAAAATCGGTGCGGGTCTGGATAGCGCCGGCCGGCAGACCGCCTTTGCCGGAGCCTGCGCCCTGCGGCAGTTCACGCGTCTGCGCCGGGATATTGGCCACCACCCAGTGCCACCAGCCTGAGCCGGTCGGGGCATCGGGATCGTACACCGACATCACGAAGCTCTTGGTGCCTTCCGGCACGCCATCCCAGGCCAGATGCGGCGACAGGTTATCGCCCTGATAGCCCATGCCGTTAAACACCTGGCGCTCCGGCATTTTCGCGCCGTCTTGCAGATCGTTGCTGTACAAACGAAAGCTCATAATGACTCCATGGGTCGATAAAAGCTGAATGCCTAAGCTAGATCTTTTTGGCGCGATAACACAAGCGTCATTGCATCTCGCCAGCCGCCTCATCTATGAGTTATCCTCGTTAACGCTGAAGCTACATACGTGACATCAATAATTCACAGATCGATAAAAGTAATCATGATTTCATTCAAAAAACGCACGCCGTGGTTTGGTTGGCTGCGCCGCTGGGCCAAGGGCATCAAGCGCGACATTTATGCGCTGTGGCTGGCGGCCCGCGATCGGCGCACCCCCTGGTATGCCAAATTGATCGCCCTGCTGGTGGCGGGTTATGCGGTGTCGCCTATCGATTTGATCCCGGACTTTATCCCGGTGCTGGGCTATCTGGACGACGTGATCATCGTGCCGTTGGGCATCATGCTGGCGGTACGCCTGATCCCCCAGCCGCTGATGGCGGAACTGCGGGAGAAGGCGCAACGGCGTATCGATAATCCCACCGGCCGCATGGCGGCGGTGATGATCATTTTATTGTGGGTGCTGTGTCTGGTGTTGCTGGCCCGCTATCTGGACCAGCATTGGTAAGCCGTTAGCTCGCCGCTGCGGCCACGGCGGCGGTCAACCGGCTGAGCTGATCAGGCTGAATGATGTAAGGCGGCATCAGGTAAATCAGCTTGCCGAATGGCCGGATCCACACTCCGCGCTCGACAAAACCGCGCTGCAACTGTGCCACGTGCACCGGTTCGCGCATTTCCACCACGCCAATCGCCCCCAGCACTCGCACATCCGCCACTTTTGGCCGCGACAGGAGCGGCAATAGCTGCTGTTTTAGCTGCGTTTCGATGGCGGCGACCTGCTGCTGCCAATGGTTTTCCGCCAACAGCGACAGGCTGGCTTCGGCCACCGCGCAGGCCAGCGGGTTGCCCATAAAGGTCGGCCCGTGCATAAAGCAGCCCGCCGCGCCATTGCTGATGGTTTCCGCTACGTGGCGGGTGGTCAGAGTGGCCGATAGCGTCATATAACCGCCGGTCAGCGCCTTGCCCAGGCAGAGAATATCCGGTACCACCTCCGCGTGCTCACAGGCGAACAGCTTGCCGGTGCGGCCAAATCCGGTGGCGATTTCATCGGCAATCAGCAGTATCCGATGCTGGTCGCACAGCTCGCGCACCCGCTTGAGGTAGGTGGGGTGGTAAATGCGCATCCCTCCTGCGCCTTGCACCACCGGCTCCAGAATCACTGCGGCGATCTCCCCGGCGTGCTGTTCCAGCAGCGTGGCGAACGGCGCAATGTCGTTTTCATTCCAGGGTTCATCAAAACGGCACTGCGGCGCGGTGGCGAACAGGTGCGGCGCGAGATAGCCCTGATACAGACTGTGCATCGAGTTGTCCGGATCGCACACCGACATCGCACCGAAGGTATCGCCGTGATAGCCGTGACGCAGGGTCAGAATACGTTGCCGCCGTTCCCCACGGGCCTGCCAGTATTGCAGCGCCATCTTCAGCGCCACTTCGACGGCCACCGAGCCGGAATCCGCCAGAAAAACGCATTGCAGCGCTTCCGGCGTCATCTCCACCAGCCTGCGGCACAGCGCGATAGCGGCAGGATGGGTGATGCCGCCGAACATCACGTGCGACATTTTTTCCAGTTGCCGGGTGGCGGCCAGGTTCAACTGCGGATGGTTATAGCCGTGGATCGCAGCCCACCAGGACGACATGCCGTCTACCAGGCGCCGGCCGTCGGCCAATTGCAGCTCGACGCCGCTGGCGGCCTCTACCGGATAGCAGGGCAACGGATGGCTCATGGAGGTGTACGGGTGCCAGATATGGCGCTGGTCGAATTCAAGGTCGGAGGCGCTGATAGACATACTTGTAAACCAAATCATATTCGTAATGGTTGACAGTATATCCACAATATCTACACTGACGACACTTTTTTCATTTTTGGAGACGCCGTGATGGCCGATCGCATTCACTGGACAGTAGGTCTCGCCCAGACCTTGTTTGATAAACCGTTACTTGAGCTGTTGTTTGAAGCCCAGACCGTTCACCGCCGGCATTTTGACCCGCGCCAGGTGCAGGTGAGCACGCTGTTATCAATCAAAACCGGCGCCTGTCCGGAAGACTGCAAATACTGCCCGCAAAGTTCGCGCTACAAAACCGGTCTTGAGACGGAGCGGCTGATGCAGGTGGAACAGGTACTGGAATCGGCGCGCAAGGCCAAAGCGAATGGATCGACCCGCTTCTGCATGGGGGCGGCGTGGAAGAACCCGCACGAGCGCGATATGCCCTATCTGCAACAGATGGTGCAGGGGGTGAAGGCGATGGGCATGGAAACCTGCATGACGCTGGGCACGCTTGACCACACCCAGGCAGAACGGCTGGCGGACGCCGGGCTGGATTATTACAACCACAACCTGGACACCTCGCCGGAGTTTTACGGCAACATCATCACCACCCGCAGCTATCAGGAACGCCTGGACACGCTGGACAAGGTGCGCGGGGCGGGCATTAAAGTCTGTTCCGGCGGCATCGTCGGGCTGGGTGAGACGGTGCGTGACCGCGCCGGGCTGCTGGTGCAACTGGCTAACCTGCCGACACCGCCGGAGAGTGTGCCGATCAACATGCTGGTGAAGGTAAAAGGCACGCCGTTGGCGGATAACGATGACGTCGATCCGTTCGATTTCATCCGCACCATCGCGGTGGCGCGCATCATGATGCCGGCCTCTTACGTCCGCCTTTCCGCCGGTCGCGAACAAATGAATGAGCAAACTCAGGCGATGTGCTTTATGGCCGGCGCCAACTCCATCTTCTATGGCTGCAAACTGTTGACCACGCCAAACCCGGAAGAAGACAAAGATCTGCAACTGTTCCGCAAGCTGGGCCTCAACCCGCAGCAGACCGAAACCGAGCACGGCGACAACCAGCAGCAACAGGTACTGGCGGAGCAACTGCTGCATGCCGATACCGCTGAGTTTTACAACGCGGCGCTGTAATGAGCTGGCAACAACGTATTGAACAGGCGCTGGAGGAGCGGCGGCAGAATGCCGCTTACCGTCATCGCCAGGTGAATCAGGGCGGCAATGGCCGCCATATTCAGTTGGGCGGCGAGCGCTACCTGAACTTTTCCGGCAACGACTATCTTGGCCTGAGCCAGGATCCGCAGGTGATCGCCGCCTGGCAGCAGGGCGCTCGGCAGTATGGCGTCGGCAGCGGCGGCTCCGGGCACGTCACCGGGTTCTGTGCGGCGCATCAGGCGCTGGAACAGCAACTGGCGGAGTGGCTCGGTTACCCGCGTGCGCTGCTGTTTATCTCCGGCTATGCCGCCAATCAGGCATTGCTGGCGGCGCTGATGCAGGCGGACGATCGCATCTTGGCGGACAGGCTCAGCCACGCGTCGCTGCTGGAGGCGGCCGCCCATTCACCTGCACAGCTGCGGCGTTTTCGCCACAATCAGCCGCAGGCGCTGGCCGGCCTGCTGGCAAAATCCTGTGGTGGCCAGATGCTGGCGGTGACCGAAGGGGTGTTCAGCATGGACGGCGACAGTGCCCCCCTGGCGGAGCTGCATCGCCTGACCCAAGCGGCGGGGGCCTGGCTGATGGTCGATGATGCGCACGGCATCGGCGTTCACGGCGAACAGGGGCGCGGCAGTTGCTGGCAGCAGGGCGTGCGGCCCGAACTGCTGGTGGTCACCTTTGGCAAAGCCTTTGGCGTCAGCGGCGCGGCGGTACTGTGCGACGAGGCTACGGCGGAATATCTGCTGCAGTTTGCCCGCCATTTGATTTACAGCACCGCCATGCCGCCGGCGCAGGCTTGCGCCTTGCAGACGGCGTTGCAGCGCATCCAGCAGGGGGACGAATTGCGCGCCCGGCTGCAGGACAATATTCAGCGCTTCCGGCAAGGTGCGGCCCAGTTGCCGTTAGCCCTGACGGCGTCGGTGACCGCCATTCAGCCGTTGCTGGTGGGCGACAACCAGCGCGCGCTCGATCTGGCACAGCAGCTGCGTGGCCAGGGGTTGTGGGTGAGCGCCATTCGCCCGCCAACGGTGCCGCCGGGCGGCGCGCGCCTGCGCATTACCCTGACGGCGGCGCATCAACCGCAGGATATCGATCGCCTGCTGGAGGTATTGCATGACGTCAGCCTTTGAGCCGGTCAACAAGCAGGCGGTCGCTTCGGCCTTCAGTCGTGCGGCGGGCAGTTATGATTCGGCGGCGGTACTGCAACGTGATGTTGGTGAGCGCTTGCTGGGGATGGGGGCGGAGCATCGGGGCGAACGGTTGCTCGACGCAGGCTGCGGCACCGGGCACTTCAGCCGCCGCTGGCGCGAATTGGGGAAGCAGGTTACCGCGCTCGATCTGGCGCCGGGCATGTTGGCATTCGCCCGCCAGCAGCAGGCTGCGGACCATTATCTGCTGGGGGATATCGAAAATGTGCCGCTGCCTGCGGCCGCGGTGGATATCTGTTTCAGCAGCCTGGTGGTGCAATGGTGCAGCGATTTGCCGCGCGCGTTGGCGGAGCTGTACCGCGTCACCCGGCCGGGGGGCCTGATTTTGTTTTCCACGCTGGCGGAAGGCTCGCTGGCGGAATTGGGCGACGCCTGGCAGCAGGTAGACGGCGAGCGTCACGTGAACGACTTTCTGCCGTTGGCGCAGATCGACGCGGCCTGTGCCGGCTATCGCCACCTTCTGGAGACGGAGCGACAAACCTTGAACTACCCGGACGTGATGGCGCTGATGCGATCGCTCAAGGGGATCGGTGCCACCCATTTGCATCAGGGACGCGAAGCCGGTTTGCTGTCCCGTCGGCGGCTTGCCGCTTTACAGGCCGCCTATCCACGCCGGGGCGGGCAATTCCCGCTCAGCTATCATCTGGTTTATGGAGTGATTTATCGTGATTAAGCGTTGGTTCGTCACCGGCACCGATACCGAGGTGGGCAAAACCGTGGCCAGCAGCGCCTTGTTGCAGGCGGCCAATTTGGCGGGGTATCGCACGGCCGGTTACAAGCCGGTTGCCTCCGGCAGCGACATGACGGCCGAGGGGCTGCGCAATGGCGACGCGCTGGCATTGCAGGCCAACAGCGCCGTGGCGCTGAGCTACGCGGAGGTGAATCCTTATGTGTTCGCCGAGCCGACGTCGCCGCACATTGTCAGCGCCGACGAAGGGCGGCCAATCGAGCTGGCCCGGCTTTCCGCCGGCCTGCGTCACCTGGAGCAAAGGGCCGATTGGCTGTTGGTCGAAGGGGCTGGCGGTTGGTTTACGCCGCTGTCCGAGCAGCATACCTTCGCCGACTGGGTACAGCAGGAGCAACTGCCGGTGATCCTGGTGGTAGGGATAAAACTGGGTTGCATTAACCATGCCGTGCTGACCGCACAGGCGATCCAGCAGGCGGGGTTGCAGCTTGCCGGGTGGATTGCCAACGACGTCACCGCACCGGGCCGCCGTCATCAGGAATATTTGGCTACGCTGCGCCGTATGCTGTCTGCGCCATGGCTGGGGGAGATCCCGCATCTGCCGCAACCTGAGCGGCAGGCGCTGGGGGCGTATCTGGATTTGAGTCTGCTGTAAATGGGGCAGGGGGAGATGACATTCCCCCACCTCCATTTTCTACACTGCCAGATAGGCATTGATCAAGTCCTCGTCCAACTGTTCCAGCGTGCCGTTCGCCACACTGCGGCCCTGATCCATCAGGCAAAAGCGATCCGCTACGCGGCGCACAAACGGCAATTTGTGTTCCACCAGAAGGATTGTCATGCCCAGTTCGCGGTTCAGTTTGCGGATCGCATTGCCGATATCGGCGGCGATCGAAGGCTGTACTCCGCTGGTCGGTTCGTCGAGGATCAGCAGCTCCGGCTCCAGCACCAGCGCACGGCCAATCGCCAGTTGCTGTTGCTCGCCATCGCACAAATCGCCGGCCCGGCGGCTGCGCATTTCCCGCAGGTTGGGGAACAGGCTGTAAATGAGCGGCGGAATGCGCCGGGTTTTGTCCCGGCCGGCCATCAGCGCCACCTGCAGGTTCTCCTCCACGCTGAGCTGCGAGAAGATTTGTCGCCCTTGCGGCACGTAACTGATGCCCAGCGCCGCCCGGTTTTCCATCGGCTGCTGCAGCAGATTTTGCGGGGGTTCGTCCGCCAACTGCCAGGTCATGCTGCCGCTGACGACCGGCAAATGCCCCATAATGCAGTTGACCAACGTCGTTTTGCCCACGCCGTTACGGCCGATAAGCACCGTGCACTGGCCGCGCGGTAACTCCAGGTTAATATCCCACAGGGTATGATTTTGCCCGTAGAACTGGTTCACTGACCTTAAACTCAACATCCGGCACTCTCCTCAAAGACCCGTATTCCACTCGTGGATGTGTGCCCAAATGGGCACGGGCGTAACGCGTTCCTGCTAAAAACCACACCGATTTCACCGGCCGGCATCAGTGCAGGAACGGCCATCAAACGTCTACTTCCCTGCGTTATCCACTCCTTACTGCTTAAACCGCCTTGGCGGTTTCTTTCCCGAGTGTCTTAATGTCCAGAATAAAATGCTGCATGCCTACCTTTAACGAGGTAGTTACGGTTAAGGAAAAATAAACGATTTACAGCCAAAAATGGTTGTTAATGGCGTTTTATCAGCGTGTTTTCGCCTTTGTCGTGTCATTGCCAGTTATTTAGCCCCAGGCTAGCGCTGAACGTAGAGCAGTTAATCCTGCCGTACCGACGCCGATATTTCACCTGGTCTCACTTTTGCCGTTAAACAATATTGCAACTCTCAGGCCAACTTTTACAATCGGGGAAAAAAGGGGGAATGTTATTGTCTTGTTAACCGTTTGTCGGGTGTAGACTGGCCCAGCGGCCCGGCCAAAAATGCGGTGGAAAGTTAACGCGGACGATTTTTGCACTGTTGCAGTGCTGTGAGGAAAAGTGATGGTGCAAACTATTTCGCCGGTTGCGGCAAGATGCAGCACATGAGCGCAAAAATGGGATAAATGTGTTTTTGGCAATGGGGCTGTTTAGCATTAATCGGCATAAACAAAGCGAATTTTTTGTGAAAAAATAACTAAAAAAGCCGTTTCGGCGAGGAGAAACGGTAAAAAGCGTTCTTTCTGCAACTCCCGTCATGGGCGGGGCGGTGGGAGTTATCCACTATTCCTGTGGATAACCTTGTGCATTAGATTTAGAAAAGCGGTTTAAAGCGAGAGCGGGCGCGGGTTCTGTTCGCGTTGGCCGCATTCTCATCTTTTTATTAAATATGTTTAATATCAATAAATTAACTAAAATCAAGCCACCAATGTATTGATGATGTGGCTATGTATGATTTTTGGCCGCAGTGCTATCAATAAGTTAATTTTTGACGGATTTTGGGGATAAATCAGTTATTGACAATAAAAATGTCACGCGACTGTAACCCTGTCGGTGCATCCGCGCCCCGCCGGCGCGCATCAGGCGGCGCTTTGCCATTGCGCGTCGCCACCGGGGTCAATGGCGGGCTACGCCATCTTGAGCAACGAATCGCTTGAAGCTGGTTTTATATCCAGTATCATAGGCACTGGCGAAAATCGCCGGGGCTTTCCATAATTAGGGGCCATTCGTCGAGCATCCGCTCCATGGCCGCCTGAGCGCGCGCATCTCCACAGGGTAGCCGAGTCAATGAGTAAAATTTTCAAACTGCATTCCGATTTCAAACCGGCCGGCGATCAGCCGGAAGCCATTCGCAAGCTGGAAGAGGGCCTGGAAGACGGCCTGGCGCATCAAACGCTGTTGGGCGTTACCGGTTCGGGCAAGACATTTACCATCGCCAACGTCATCGCCGATCTAAACCGGCCGACCATGGTACTGGCGCCAAACAAGACGCTGGCGGCGCAGCTGTATGGCGAGATGAAAGAGTTCTTCCCCGAGAATGCGGTTGAGTATTTTGTCTCGTATTACGACTACTACCAGCCGGAAGCCTATGTTCCCAGCTCCGACACCTTTATTGAAAAAGACTCCGCGGTGAACGAGCACATCGAACAAATGCGCCTTTCAGCCACCAAAGCGCTGCTGGAACGCCGCGACGTGGTGGTGGTGGCATCGGTGTCGGCAATCTACGGTCTGGGCGATCCGGAGCTGTATCTGAAGATGATGCTGCACCTGACCAAGGGCATGATCATCGATCAACGTTCGATCCTGCGGCGTTTGACGGAGCTGCAATATTCCCGCAACGATCAGGCTTTCCAGCGCGCCACCTTCCGCGTGCGCGGCGAGGTGATCGACATCTTCCCGGCGGAGTCGGACGAGCTGGCGTTGCGCATCGAGCTGTTTGATGAAGAAGTCGAGCGGCTTTCGCTGTTCGATCCGCTGACCGGCCAGATCGAGCAGGTGGTACAGCGCTTCACCATTTACCCGAAGTCGCACTACGTGACGCCGCGCGAGCGGATCCTGCAGGCGATGGAAGAGATCAAGGTGGATCTGGCCGAGCGGCGCAAAGTGCTGCTGGCCAACAACAAGCTGTTGGAAGAACAGCGCCTGACGCAGCGCACCCAGTTTGATCTGGAGATGATGAACGAGCTGGGCTACTGCTCCGGCATTGAAAACTATTCGCGCTATTTGTCCGGGCGCAGCGAGGGCGAGCCGCCACCGACGCTGTTTGACTACTTGCCGGCGGATGGCCTGCTGGTGGTCGATGAATCGCACGTCACCATTCCGCAAATCGGCGGTATGTACAAAGGCGATCGCTCGCGCAAGGAAACGCTGGTGGAATACGGCTTCCGCCTGCCGTCGGCGCTGGATAACCGCCCGATGCGCTTTGAAGAATTCGAAGCGCTGGCGCCGCAGACTATTTACGTGTCCGCCACGCCGGGCAAATATGAGCTGGAGAAGTCCGGCGACGACATTATCGATCAGGTCGTGCGGCCTACCGGGCTGCTGGATCCGATAGTGGAAGTGCGGCCAGTCACCACCCAGGTGGACGACCTGCTTTCCGAGATCCGCAAGCGGGTGGCGGTCAAGGAGCGCGTGTTGGTTACCACCCTGACCAAGCGCATGGCGGAAGATCTGACCGAATACCTGGAAGAGCACGGCGAGCGCGTGCGCTATCTGCACTCGGACATCGATACCGTGGAACGCGTCGAAATCATTCGTGACCTGCGTCTGGGCGAGTTTGACGTGCTGGTGGGCATTAACCTGTTGCGTGAAGGGCTGGACATGCCTGAGGTGTCGCTGGTGGCGATTCTGGACGCAGACAAGGAAGGTTTCCTGCGTTCCGAACGCTCCCTGATCCAGACCATAGGTCGTGCGGCGCGTAATCTCAACGGCAAGGCAATCCTCTACGGCGACAGAATTACCGACTCGATGGCCAGGGCGATTGGCGAGACCGAACGCCGCCGCGTCAAGCAGCAGGCGTTCAACGAAGAAAACGGCATCGTGCCTAAAGGCCTGAACAAGAAAGTGTCCGATATCCTGCAGTTGGGCCAGCCGGGCAACCGCAGCAAGGGCCGAGGGAAGGGCAAGGCCGCGGAAAGCGCCGCTCAGTATCAGCACCTGACGCCAAAAGCGCTGGATCAGAAAATCCGCGAGCTGGAAGCGCAGATGTATACCCACGCGCAGAACCTGGAGTTCGAGCTGGCCGCCGGTTTGCGTGACGAAATCCACCAGTTGCGCGAGCAGTTTATCGCCATCTCGTGAGCCGTTGGGGCGCCGTATTCGGTGCCCGCATCAATCGGGGCGAATTTCTTCGCCCCCTACGGTGATGTGAACGCTGCGGTTTGAAAGACGAAGGGGATAAATTTCTTGTCGCCTGCGCCAAAGCTGATTATGGTGTGCGGCCAATTGACTAACGCGAGCCAAAGACCATGACCGAACGCCCGTCCAAAGACCCGTTGCACGGCGTCACTCTGGAACAACTTTTAACTAAGCTGGTAGAGAGCTATGGCTGGTCAGGGCTGGCCGAACGCATTCGCATCAACTGTTTCAGCAGCGATCCCAGCATCAAGTCCAGCCTGAAGTTTTTGCGCCGCACGCCGTGGGCGCGCAAGCAGGTGGAGGATCTTTATATCGATATGGTCAACAGCGCGGCCAGCGACAACCCGTGGCTGCGTGGGCGGGATTAACCGACTGCGGCTAAATCAGGCGCGAGTACCCAATTCTATCAACGCCTGATCCAGCGCCTGGCGCAGCAGTTGGCGATCGTGGCGGTAAGGAATATCGGCGGCTTCCAACGGTTGCTGAATCACTACCCGATCCTGCACCGCCCCGGTATCCGCTGCCGGGCCGACAATCAGTGCATCAATCATCTTGCGGCCAATCCGCTCTTCCATCAGCTCCAGCTTGTCTTTCAGCGACAATGCCGCCGCCGCGACGCTCAGTTCGCGCCCCAGATTGCCGATGTAGATCATATTGGCGCTGCTGCGACGCAGAGCCTGGGTGAGGTCGTCCAACAGTAACAACGGCATCAGGCTGGTGAGAAAACTGCCCGGCCCAATCAGGATCACGTCGGCCTGCGCGATGGCATCCAGCGCTTCACGCGTGGCGTGGACGTGCGGCGACAACATCAGCTCCTGCGGCATATGGGTAAGCTGGTCGATGTTCACTTCACCGTAAACCTGGTGGCCTTCATGGTCGTGCGCCATCAGATCCACCGGCTGTTCAGACATCGGGATCAGCGCCGCGTCCACTTTCAGCAGGCTGCGTACCAGATTGATCGCCTCCAGAGGACGCACGCTGAGGTGATCCAAGGCTTTCAACATCAGGTTGCCGAGATTATGCCCCGACAGCTCGCCGTTGCCGCTGAAGCGGTATTCGAACATCGCGGAGGCGACGCTCGGTTCGGTGATCAGTTGATTGAGACAGTTGCGGGTATCGCCCCAGGCAATGCCGCCTTCCGAGCGGCGGATGCGACCGGTGGAACCGCCATTATCGGTAGTGGTGACAATGCCGGTTAAACGGGAGCCTAAAGACGACAGGGAAGACATCACGCGGCCAAGACCGTGGCCACCACCTAATGCCACCACCCGATCGAGATCGGCCAGGGTACGATTACGCATAAATTTCCTTACAAAGGGGCTGAAACTGCCCGCATAAAGTAGCGGATTTGGCGTAAAAACGCGAAAAAGAGTGTCATTTGCGTGATTCTGGTCAATTCGCCTGCGCAAGGGGCGTTTATCATGGTTAACCAGATTTGCAGCCACGTAAAATCGCTGTATACACAATTATATAGCGAAATTGCGAGTTGGCTATCGCGTTTATTTAGCGCTAGTATTCTGGTGAAAACCACGGTTTCGTTCCGGCTATCCAAACAGCGGGAACTGAGACCAAAACTCCTAGCCTCTGGGCCTACGTTGTTCCTGCGAACAATATGGCGCTTGGGCCGTGGCGAAGTCAGCCACCAGGGTGCAGAGTGGAAACGCTCGCATCTCCCGACTTTGGAAAGGTGTTATGGTGCCGCAACTCATTGATGCTTATGAGCGCAAGTTCTATTACTTGCGTCTTTCGATCACCGACGTGTGCAACTTTCGTTGCACCTACTGCTTGCCTGACGGTTACCGACCTAGCGGCAGCCCGAAAACCTTCCTGTCGCTGGATGAGATCCGTCGCGTCAGCCGCGCCTTTGCCGAACTGGGCACCGAAAAGGTCCGTCTTACCGGCGGTGAACCTTCGCTGCGCCGCGATTTTACCGAGATCATTGCCGCTGTACGTGAAAACCCGGCCATCCGAACGCTGGCGGTTACCACCAACGGTTACCGCCTGGCGCGCGACGTCGCCCAGTGGCGCGACGCCGGCCTGACGGCGATTAACGTCAGCGTCGACAGCCTGGATGCCCGCCAGTTTCATGCCATTACCGGTCAGGACAAGTTCCGCCAGGTGATGGACGGCATCGATGCCGCGTTTGCCGCCGGGTTCAGCAAGGTCAAGGTCAATGCGGTACTGATGCGTGACGTCAATCATCAGCAACTGGGCGCATTTCTGCACTGGATCAAGGACCGCCCGATCCAACTGCGTTTTATCGAACTGATGGAAACCGGCGAGGGGGGCGAGCTGTTTCGCCGGCATCACGTGTCCGGCGAAGTGATTCGTTTGCAACTGGAGCAGCAGGGCTGGCAACGGCAACCGCGCGGCCGCAGCGACGGCCCGGCGCAGGTATTCAGCCACCCGGATTATCAGGGGGAAGTGGGGTTGATCATGCCGTACGAGAAAGATTTCTGCGCCAGCTGCAACCGGCTGCGGGTCTCCGCCATCGGCAACCTGCATCTGTGCCTGTTCGGCGAGCAAGGTATTACGCTGCGCGATCTGCTGGCGGACGACGGCCAGCTCGAGGCATTGAAGCAACGTATCCAGGGCGGGTTGCTGAGCAAAAAACAGACCCATTTCTTGCATCAGAACAACACCGGCATTACCCAGAACCTGTCGTTTATCGGCGGATAATGCTCTGCATATCTCAAGCCGCAGCGTTGTTGGCTGTAACTTGAAATCTATTGGGCATCCAACGAAGAGGAGCATCGTTAACAATGAGTCATGCCAGCAGTGAATTCATTCCGGCGCATATCGCCATTCTGACCGTCTCGGACAGCCGGGGCGAAGCGGAAGACACCTCCGGCCATTATCTGCAGGAAGCGGCGCAGGAGGCGGGCCATCAGGTGGTGGATCGCGCCATCGTCAAAGACGATAAATACCTGATCCGCGCGCGGGTTTCCGCGTGGATTGCCGATGAAGGCGTGCAGGCGGTGTTGATCACCGGCGGCACCGGTTTTACCGCCCGCGACTACACCCCGGAAGCGCTGCTGCCGCTGTTCGACCGCGAGGTCGAAGGATTCGGCGAACTGTTCCGCATGGTGTCCTACGAAGAAATCGGCACCGCCACTATCCAGTCGCGCGCGTTGGCCGGCATCGCCAACCGGACGGTGATTTTCGCCATGCCGGGTTCGACCCGCGCCTGCCGCACCGCCTGGGAGCGCATTATTGAAGAGCAGTTGGACGCGCGCCACCGCCCGTGCAACTTCCAGCCCCATTTGAAGAGATAAGATCCATGACGCAGTTAACCCATATTAACGCCGCGGGCGAAGCCCATATGGTCGACGTTTCCGCCAAGGCGGAGACGGTGCGCGAAGCCCGCGCCGAGGCCTTTGTCGAGATGCTGCCCGCCACGCTGGCGATGATCCTCGGCGGCAGCCACCACAAGGGCGACGTCTTCGCCACGGCGCGCATCGCCGGCATTCAGGCGGCGAAACGCACCTGGGAGCTGATCCCGCTGTGCCATCCGCTGATGCTGAGCAAGGTTGAAGTGCAGTTGGAGGCGCAACCGGAACACAGCCGGGTGCGCATTGAAACCTGCTGCCGGCTGACCGGCAAGACCGGCGTCGAAATGGAAGCGCTGACCGCCGCCTCGGTCGCCGCGTTGACCATTTACGACATGTGCAAAGCGGTGCAAAAAGACATGGTGATCGGCCCGGTACGGCTGCTGGCGAAAAGCGGCGGCAAGTCCGGTGATTTTAAGGTGGAGCTATGATTAACATTCTGTTTTTTGCCCAAGTGCGCGAACTGGTAGGCACCGGCGACTTGTCGATGCCGGCCGACTATCCCACGGTAGAGGCGCTGCGCAGGGCGCTGTGCGCACGCGGCGAACGCTGGGCGCTGGCGCTGGAATCTGGCAAGCTGCTGACGGCGGTCAATCAGTCGCTGGTGGCGGCCGAGCACCCGCTGCGCGCCGGCGATGAAGTCGCTTTCTTTCCGCCGGTAACCGGAGGTTAACAGTGGAAAACACCCGTATCCGCGTCGGTGCAGCGCCATTCAGCGTCGGCGATGAGTATCAGTGGCTGGCGCAGTGCGATGACGACGGCGCCGTCGTGACCTTCACCGGCAAGGTGCGCAACCATAATCTGGGCGATGACGTCAGCGCGTTGACGCTGGAGCACTACCCCGGCATGACCGAAAAAGCGCTGGCGGAGATCGTGGAGGAAGCGCGCAACCGCTGGCCGTTGCAGCGGGCGACGGTGATCCACCGCGTGGGCGAGCTGTTTCCCGGCGAGGAGATTGTGTTCGTCGGCGTGACCAGCGCGCACCGCAGCATGGCGTTTGCCGCCACCGAATTCATCATGGACTACCTGAAAACCCGTGCGCCGTTCTGGAAGCGCGAAGCGACCGGGCAGGGCGAGCGCTGGGTCGACGCGCGCGACAGCGATCGTCAGGCGGCGGAACGTTGGCATAATGCGAATAAATAAAGGGTAAACCGCAGAAATATATCAATACCTTTGCCGCTTCCGCGTTGCCGTTTCTGTGGTACGCTTATTACAGGCTGAGTCCCATCAGATGGGGCTTTAACATCTTGTTCCACATGCAAAAGGTAACCGTCATGGACCGATATCCACGCTCTAATGGTTCAATCGTTGAACGTGCCAACAGCGGCATTCAGGCTTATATGGCGCAGGTTTATGGCTGGATGACCTGTGGCCTGCTGTTGACGGCATTCGTTTCCTGGTACGCGGCCAACACGCCCGCGATCCTCAACTTTATTTTCTCCAGCCAGATCACCTTCTTCGGCCTGATTATCGCGCAGCTGGCGTTGGTGTTCGTGATTTCCGGCATGGTCAACCGCCTGAGTGGCACTGTGGCTACGTCACTGTTTATGCTTTATTCGGCGCTGACCGGGCTGACGCTTTCCAGCATTTTCATCGCTTATACCTACAGCTCGATCGCCAGCACCTTTGTGGTGACCGCCGGCATGTTCGGGGCCATGAGCCTGTACGGCTACACCACCAAGCGTGACTTGAGCGGTTTCGGCAGCATGTTGTTTATGGCGCTGATCGGTATCGTGCTGGCTTCGCTGGTGAATATCTGGCTGAAAAGCACCGCCTTGATGTGGGCGATTACCTATATCGGGGTGCTGGTGTTCGTTGGCCTGACGGCGTACGACACCCAGAAACTGAAAGCTATGGGCGAACAGCTGAACGCCGATGACAAAGACAGCTTCCGCAAATACGCCATCGTCGGCGCGCTGACGCTGTATCTTGATTTCATCAACCTGTTCCTGATGTTACTGCGCATTTTCGGCAACCGCCGCTAAATCCGTTTTATCGGGGCTGCGACACAGCGCACTACTGCACCGTACGCTGCTCGAAATGCTCATTGACCTATGTCAACTGCGCTTTCTGCGCTGCGGGCGTCGCACCATTGCTTGGTCTCGCCGCCGCTAAAATCAGCGTCTTCCGTAGGGGCTTAACATGTTAAGCCCCAGACTACTGACAAAGCCCGTTATTAGGGAGAGCGTGGCGAAGGGGTCGTAGCGGCTTGCCCGCCGGAGCGCCCCTCGGTGCGCTAGGCCCGGGTATCTCGGGTTTAAAGACAACTTTGTCATCAAACTCGACATTTTTTATGCCATTTTGCGGCGGAACATGGCGTAGGCGGCGCTGCCGGTGGTGGCGGTGATCACCAGCAGCGGCCACAGGCTGTGCCAGATAATGCCGAAGCTGGCGTCCTTCAAATAGATCTGTTTGGTGATATCGGTAAAGTGGCGAATCGGGTTAACCCAGGTGAGATCCTGCAGCCACACCGGCATGTTCTCCACCGGCGAGACATAACCGGAAAGCAGGATCGCCGGCATCATAAACACGAACACGCCGATAAACGCCTGCTGCTGCGTGGCGCACAGCGAAGAAATCAGCAGACCGAACCCCACCAACGACAGCCCGTAAACCAGCATGGTGCCGTAGAACAGCAGTAGCGAGCCGGCGAACGGGATCTGGTACATAAAGATGCCAATCAGCAGCACGATACTGGCCTGGAAGGTGGCGACAATCAGCGCCGGCACCGCCTTGCCGATAAAAATCTGCCAGGTGGTCAGCGGCGATACCAGCAACTGCTCCAGCGTGCCCTGTTCACGCTCGCGCGCCACCGACAGCGAGGTGACAATCAGCACGCCGATGGTGGTGATCATGGCGATCAGCGAAGGCACCACGAACCATTTGTAATCCAGATTCGGGTTATACCAGTTACGCACCACCAGCTCGCTGTTGTTGGGTTTGGCGCGGTTGCCGATCAGCTCGTTTTGGTAATCCTGCACAATCTGTTGCACATAGTTGGCGGCAATCTGCGCGCTGTTGGAATTGCGCCCGTCGAGCAGCAATTGCAGCGGGGCGGTAGTACCGCTGGCGATATCGCGCGAGAACTGCGCCGGGAAGCGGATCAGCAGCAGCGCCCGCTGGTTGTCGAGGGTGGTTTGTATCTCTTGCGGGTTGCGCAGCAGCAATACGTGCGAAAAGGCTTTCGCCTTGGCGAAGCGCTGGGTCAGCTCTACCGAAGCATGGCCGCTGTCTTCGCTGTACACCGCGATGGTGGCGTTGGTCACCTCCAGCGTGGCGGCGAACGGGAACAGCAGCACCTGCAGAATAACTGGCAAAATCAGGATGGCGCGGGTCTGCGGATCGCGCAGCAGCGATTGCATTTCCTTAATGATTAACGTCCAGAGACGGTAAAACATTGTCTTTCTCCTTAATCCAGCCGCCGCTGGGTTTTCCAGGCCGTCAGGCCGATAAACACCACCGCTGAGGCGATCAGGAACAGCAGGTTAATCATCAGCACCGTGCCGACGTTGCCCGCCAGAAACAGCGTCTGCAACGTGCTGACGAAGTAGCGTGCCGGGATGATATAGGTCACGGCGCGCACGATCGCCGGCATGCTGTCGATCTGGAAGATAAAGCCGGACAGCATGATCGAAGGCAGAAAGGCGGCGTTCAGCGCCACCATCGCCGCGTTGAACTGATTGCGGGTGAGGGTGGAAATCAGTAGCCCCATGCCGAGCGTACTGGCGAGGAACAGGCTGCTGATCACGAACAAAATCAGCAGCGAACCGCGGTAGGGCACGCCGAGTACGAATACCGACACCACCATGCACAGCACCATGGCGATCATGCCGAGGAAGTAGTAGGGCACCAGTTTGGAGAGCAACAGTTCGCTGCGCGTCACCTGGGTGGAGAGCAGCGCCTCCATGGTGCCGCGTTCCCATTCGCGGGCGATCACCAGCGAAGTGAGGATCGCGCCAATTACCGTCATGATAATGGTGATGGCACCGGGAATGATGTAGTGCCGGCTGATGGCCGCCGGGTTAAACCAGTAACGCATCTGCACGTCAATCAGCGGCTTGTCCTCGCGCCCGCGATCGGTGGCGCGCTGCTGCTGCCAGATTTGCCACACGCCCTGGGTATAGCCCTGGACAAAGTTGGCGGTGTTCGGCTCGCTGCCGTCGGTGATTACCTGGATTGGCGCGCTGTCGTGCGGCCGCGCCAGCTGTTTGTCAAAGTCGTTGGGGATCACCACCAGCCCACGGATGCGCCCGGCCTGCATCAGTTGGATCAGCTGTTGGCGATTATCGCTGATGGTCGGTTCAATGTAGGGCGAGCCGGCGAAAGCGTGGGCCAGATCGCGGGCGTCTTCGCTTTGTTGCTCCATCAAAATGCCCAGCCGCAGCTTGCTGGAATCCAGGTTGATGCCGTAGCCGAAGATAAACAGCAGCATCAATGGGATCACAAAGGCGATCAGCCCGCTGCTGGGATCGCGCAGGATCTGCCGCGTCTCTTTCAGACACAGTGCACGCAGCCGTCGCCAGGAGAAACCGCTGGCGTCGGCGGAGGTTGTTTTCTCGGTCACGGCTATGTTTTCGCTCACGGCTGCTCCTCCCGATCGTAACCCTGCACCAGATCGATAAACGCCTGCTCCATTGAAGGGTTGGGGTTGTCGTCGCAGGCTACCTGCTGTTTGAGATCGTCCGGCGTGCCGGCGGCGATGATCTTGCCGCGATACACCAGCCCGATGCGATCGCAGTATTCCGCCTCGTCCATAAAGTGGGTCGTGACCATCACCGTCACGCCTTTATCCACCATGCCGTTGATGTGCAACCAGAACTCGCGGCGGGTCAGGGGGTCTACGCCCGAGGTCGGTTCGTCGAGAAACAGAATGTCCGGTTCGTGCATCAGCGCGCAGGCCAGGGCCAGCCGTTGCTTGAAGCCGAGCGGCAGCGAATCCGGCGTTTGGCCGAGGATCGGCCCAAAGTTGAAGGCGGTCGACATCTCGTTGATTTTGTCGCGCTGCGCTTTGCCGCTCAGGCCGTAAACACCGGAGAAAAATTTCAGGTTCTGCGCCACCGTCAGGTTGCCGTACAGCGAGAATTTCTGCGCCATATAGCCCAGACGCTGACGCGCCTTGCCGGAGCTGGTTTTCAGATCCATATCCAGCACCAGCGCCTTGCCTTCAGTCGGCACCAGCAGCCCGCACATCATTTTGAAGGTGGTGGATTTGCCGGCGCCGTTCGGGCCGAGCAGGCCGAAAATCTCGCCGCGTTGCACCTTGAAGTCCACATGGTCGGTGGCGGCGAAATCGCCGAATTTCTTGGTCAGCCCCTGAGCTTCAATCACCGTTTGCGTGCTTTCGCCCTCGACGGTGGGCATGATCTCCGCCAGCGCCGATTTACTGTTTGGCCCGCCGCCGAGCAGATCGATAAACGCATCCTCGAAGCGCGGATCCGCTTCCGTCATTTCCGCATCCGGCAGATCCAGCGCTTGCAGTATCTGGCGGTGATCTTCGCCCTGCTTGAGGATCAGCCGCAGGTATTTGCCCTGGATCACCCCGTCGGTGACCGAAGGCAGGCAGATAGCCCGTTGCAGCAGGGCGCGGTGGCTGCCGGCGGGGGGCGCAATCAATACCGTGCGCCCGGCCATGCGCTGAGTCAGATCTTTAGGCGCGCCGCTGAACAGCAATTCACCTTCATTGAGCAGCAGCACTTCGCGGCACTGCTCGGCCTCGTCAAGATAGGAGGTGCTCCACAGGATCAGCATGCCGTCGTTGGCCAGCTCATGCACCATGCGCCACAGCTCGCGGCGCGAGATCGGATCGACCCCGACCCCAGGCTCATCCAGCAGCAGCACCTGCGGTTGGCCCACCAGCGTGCAGGCCAGCCCGAGTTTTTGTTTCATGCCGCCGGAAAGCTTGCCCGCAAGGCGGGTGGTAAAGCGAGTGAGATCGGTGAAGGTCAGCAACCGCTCGAAGGTTTGTTTACGCAGATCGCCGGTGACGCCGCGCAGATCGGCGTACAGCGTCAGGTTTTCCATGACCGTCAGATCTTCATACAGGCCGAACTTCTGCGGCATGTAGCCGAGGATGGCGTGCAGTTGACGATCTTGTGCGATCGGATCCAACCCGGCGACGCGCAGCGTACCGCTGCTGGGTTTCAGCAACCCGGCCAGCATGCGCAGCAGCGTGGTTTTGCCGGCGCCGTCCGGGCCAACCAGCCCTGTGACCGCGCCACTGGTCAGGCGGGTGGTCAGGCTGGCGACCGCGGGTTTTGCCAACGACGGGAAACGTTTTTCCAACGCCTCCAGTTCAATGACCTGTTCCATTACCGCCCCCTCAAGGTTTGGCAAAACGAACGGTGACCGGCATGCCCTGGCGCAATTCGTCATCGGCGTCGGTGACGATCACCCGCAGGCGGTACACCAAATCGGTGCGCAGGTCCGGAGTTTCGACGCTTTTCGGCGTAAATTCGGCGGTCGGCGACACAAAGCCGATTTTGCCGTGATAAGGCCTGTTCGGCCGGCCATCGGTATAAATCTCCAGTTCGGCGCCCGGCACCGCTTTACCCAGGCTGGATTCGTTCACATAGGCGCGCACCCACACCGGGCGGGTCAGCGAAAGCGTGAATACCGTGCCGCCGGCGCTGAGCATGGTGCCCGGCTCGACCGCGCGCGTCAGCACCGTGCCGGCCGAAGGGGAAACCAGAGTGGTATCGTGCAAATTCAACTGCGCCTGCGCCAGCGCGGCTTCATTTTGCGCCAGATTGGCTTTGGCTTCTTCTATCTCCTGCGGGCGGTTGCCGCTGAGGTATTGCGACAGCTTGTCTTTCGAGGCCTGCAGGTTGGCCTGCGCCTGATTGCGCGAGGTGCGGGCATCTTCCAGCGCGTCGGCGGAGGTGGCGTTTTTCGCCCATAATCCTTGCTGGCGTTTGAGGAAGCTGTCGGCATAGCTAAAGGCGGAAAGGCGTTGCGCCACTTCCGAACGCACCTGGGCAATCTCTTCGGCGCGGTAACCGGCCATCAGCAGCGCCAGCTTGGCCTTGGCGCTGGCGACGTTGGCCTGCGCCTGTTGCAGTGCATTAATGTACGGCGCGTCGTCCAGCTTGCCGAGCAGTTGCCCCGGTTGGAGCGGGTCGCCCTCGTCTACGGTCAGCGACGCCAGCCGTCCGTCGACGCGGAAGCCGAGATTCACCGTGCGGATATCGACGTTGCCGTACAGCGTCAGCGGCTGGTCTTGCTGCTGTTGGTAATACCAAAAGCCGTAACCGGCGGCGGCGATCAGCACGATAGCCGCCACAATGAGGGCACTGCGTTTTTTGTTCATAACACTCCCTGCCTGAATTTAAGCGCCATAACGCTGGCGCAGCCCATTAACCAGAAGATCTATGTGTTCCGCCAGCACCTCGCCGATCTGCGCCGCTTCGGGCGCACCTATCTGCTGCCAGCCTGCCTGCCGACGCACGGTTTCCCGCGCGATGCGAAACGACAGCACCTCGCCGAGCAGCGCGTGGGTGTGCAGCACGACTTTGGTCGAGCGCTCGTCGATGCCGGTATAGGCCGCCAACAGGCGGCACAGTTTGCTATGCAGCGGCGCTATCACCTGCTGGTGGATCAGCGGATAAGCATCGGTAGGCGAGAGCTGTTCGCGCGACATGATTTTGCTCAGGTTCAGCGTATGCGGTTGGGTCATCAGTTCGCTGAACGCCAGCAGCCCGCTTTTCAGGTAAGCGAGATACTGTTCCGGCCGGCGCTCGGCGGCAGGTCGTTGCCAGAAGCGGTCAATTTCCTCGGCCAGCGGGCGGAACGCCTGCTGGATAAAATCGGCAATCCACTGCGCAACGGCCAGATAGAGGCCTTCTTTGGAATTGAAGTAATAGGTAATGGCGGCGATGTTCTGCCCGGCGCGTTGGGCGATATCGCGGGTGGTCGCGCCCTGAATGCCGTATTCGCCGAACATCTCGATGGCGGCGGCGATCAGCTGCTGGCGCGCCTGTTCGCCGCGCGCCCGGCCGGCAGTTTGATTACCTGGCATAGACAGTGCTCGCAAAAGTTAATCAATCATATGATTAACTTTATGCCAGATTGGGTGAAATGCAATCAGAAACCCTTTTTAAATTCAGGTTATTCTCGGGATATGCTGAATTTCCGGCATATTGTGCTTTCGGTCAGTAAAATTGCGTTTTCTTGTGCGACTTCTGCTACACTCCCGCGCTGGTGCACTGCAGTTTGTGCCAAATCCCTCGTGGTCATGCTTAATGCCCCGTCTGATCATCCTCCCAGGAAACTGCACCGAACATTGTTTAGGTTAGGGGGGATCTGGAGCTTTTCTCTACTATGTCATTTGAAACTCTCGGCTTAAGTGCTGAAATTCTGCGCGCTGTTGAAGAACAGGGCTATCGCGAACCTACGCCAATTCAGCGCCAGGCTATCCCTGTGGTGTTGGAAGGTCGTGACCTGATGGCCAGCGCACAGACCGGTACCGGTAAAACCGCTGGCTTTACCCTGCCGCTATTGCAGCTGCTGAGTAAGCATGATCATCCGATCAAAGGCCGTCGCCCGGTACGTGCGCTGATCCTGACGCCAACCCGTGAACTGGCGGCGCAGATCGGCGAAAACGTCGAAGCTTACAGCAAACACCTGCGCCTGCGTTCGCTGGTGGTGTTTGGCGGCGTGAGCATCAACCCGCAGATGATGAAACTGCGCGGCGGCGTCGACATTCTGGTGGCAACACCGGGTCGCCTGCTGGATCTGGAACACCAGAACGCGGTTGATCTGTCCAAAATTGAAATTCTGGTGCTGGACGAAGCTGACCGCATGCTGGATATGGGCTTTATCCATGATATCCGCCGCGTGCTGGCCAAGCTGCCTGCCAAGCGTCAGAACCTGCTGTTCTCGGCCACCTTCTCCGACGACATCAAAGCGTTGGCGAACAAGCTGCTGCACAACCCGGCATCGGTGGAAGTGGCGCGCCGCAACACCGCGTCCGAGCAGATCGAACAAAGCGTGCACTTCGTCGACAAGAAGCGTAAGCGGGAACTGCTGTCGCAGATGATCGGCGAAGGCGACTGGAAACAAGTATTGGTGTTCAACCGCACCAAGCACGGCGCCAACCACCTGGCCGAGCAGCTGAACAAAGACGGCATCACTGCCGCAGCGATCCACGGCAATAAAAGCCAGGGCGCGCGTACCCGTGCATTGGCCGATTTTAAAGACGGCAAAATTCGCGTGCTGGTGGCAACCGACATCGCGGCGCGCGGTCTGGACATCGACCAACTGCCGCACGTGGTGAACTACGAGCTGCCTAACGTGCCGGAAGATTACGTGCACCGCATCGGCCGTACCGGCCGTGCAGAGCGCACCGGTGAGGCGATCTCGCTGGTCTGCGTGGATGAACACAAACTGCTGCGCGACATCGAGCGCCTGCTGAAGCGTGAAATCCCGCGTATTGCCCTGCCAGGCTACGAGCCGGACCCAAGCATCAAGGCGGAGCCGATCATCAACGGCCGTCAGGGTGGCGGGCGCGGCAACGGCGGCGGTCAACGCTCCGGTGGCGGCCAGCGTAGCGGTAACGGCGGCGGCCATAGCGGCCAACGTGAAAACCGTGGCGGCGGCAGTGCCCGCCCTCAGGGTGACGGCAAACCGCGTTCAGGCGCGCCGGCACGCCGTCCGCGCAGCCGCAAACCGGGCGAATAATATCGCGCTGCAGCAAGACGCTATCAGGCCACCTTTTTAGGTGGCTTTTTTTATGTCTGGCGGAAGTGAATTTTCGTACTAGGATCGACGGGGTAACTCAATTTCTCTGGAGCCGATGATGAAACTGAAGTGCGCAATTCTTGATGATTATCAGCAGGTGGCACTCACCATGGCGGACTGGTCGGCGATAGCCGAACGGGTTGAGGTGTTCGCCATGAGCCAGCATTTTACCGACGAGGCGGAGCTGGCGGTGCACCTGCAAGACTGCGACATGCTGGTGATCATGCGCGAGCGCACGCCGATCACCGCCACGCTGCTGGCCCGTTTGCCGAAGTTAAAACTGCTGATCACCTCCGGTATGCGCAATGCCTCTATCGATCTGGCCGCCGCCGAACAGCGCGGCATTGTGGTTTGCGGCACCGCCAGCGGCTCGGCCGCGCCGATGGAGCTGACCTGGGCGCTGCTGCTGGGGCTGGCAAAGCACACGGTGGCGGAAAATGCCGGGCTGCGCAATAACGGCCCCTGGCAACAGGCGATTGGCGTCACCCTGCAAGGCAAAACGCTGGGCCTGCTGGGGCTGGGCAAGATTGGCAGCCAGATGGCCAAGGTGGCGCAGGCGTTCGGCATGCGGGTGCTGGCCTGGAGCCAGAACCTGACGGCGGAAAGAGCCGGGCAACAGGGCGTTGCGCTGGCCGAGTCGAAACTGGCGCTGTTCGAGCAGAGCGATTTTGTCTCCGTCCATTTGGTGTTGAGCGAACGCAGCCGTGGGCTGGTGGGGCGCGATGAACTGGCCGCGATGAAACCTTCCGCCTATCTGATCAACACTTCGCGCGCGGCGATTGTCGATCAGGCGGCATTAATAGAAGCTCTGCAACAACAACGGATCGCCGGCGCCGGGCTGGACGTGTTCGAGGTTGAACCTTTGCCGATGGACGATATCTTCCGCCGCCTGCCCAACGTGCTGGCGACGCCGCACCTGGGCTACGTGGCCGATGACAACTACCGTATCTACTTCCGCGAGGCGATTGAGGACATCGAGGCGTTTCTCGCCGGGCAGCCCCTGCGTAGATTGGGCTAGGGCGGTTTGAATCCCAAAATAATTGGAGTTGCATCGCGGCGGCAACTAAGCGCATCCCTGGGAGCGTACAGGTAGTACGTGACCGGGGTAAGTGCAGGAAGCCAACAAAGATGCAGCTTCAAATATGCAGGGTTTATTCCCCCGTGCGCTTGTCTGATACCGGTATTCCCCCGTATCATTGCGCGTCTTTTTAAGCAGGGGTAATCATGCGCGTATTATTGGCTCCGATGGAGGGCGTTCTCGATTCTTTGGTGCGCGAGCTGCTCACCGAAGTGAACGACTACGACCTGTGCATCACCGAATTCCTGCGCGTGGTTGACCAACTGCTGCCGGCCAAATCTTTCTACCGCCTGTGCCCCGAACTGCACCACGCCAGCCGCACGCCGTCCGGCACGCTGGTGCGCATCCAACTGCTGGGCCAGCACCCGCAGTGGCTGGGGGAAAATGCCGCCCGTGCGGTCGAGCTGGGCTCTTACGGCGTCGATCTCAACTGCGGTTGCCCGTCCAAGCTGGTTAACGGCAGCGGCGGCGGGGCGACCTTGCTGAAAGACCCGGAGCTGATTTACCAGGGCGCGAAAGCGATGCGTGCGGCGGTGCCGGATCATCTGCCGGTAACGGTAAAGGTACGCCTGGGTTGGGACAGCGACAGCCGCAGTTTTGAAATCGCCGACGCGGTGCAACAGGCGGGCGCCACCGAGCTGGCGGTGCATGGCCGTACCAAAGAGGATGGCTACAAGGCCGAGCGCATTAACTGGGCGGCGATTGGCGAGATCCGCAAGCGGCTGACCATTCCGGTGATCGCCAACGGCGAAATCTGGGATTACCAAAGCGCGCAAGACTGCCTGCAAACCACCGGCTGCGACGCGGTGATGCTGGGGCGCGGCGCATTAAACGTGCCGAACCTGAGCCGGGTGGTGAAATACAACGAACCGCGCATGCCCTGGCCGCAGGTGGTACAACTGCTGCAAAAATACGTGCAGCTGGAAAAGCAGGGCGACACCGGCCTGTATCACGTGGCGCGCATCAAGCAGTGGCTGGGGTATTTACGCAAAGAGTATGCCGAGGCCACCGACCTGTTCGGCGAAGTGCGTGCACTGACCAACTCGAAGGACATTGCGCGGGTAATTTGCCGCTGAAGTGAGAAAAGCGGCGGGTTACCCTGGTGATAACCCGCGCTAATTTTTCTCTTTGAGATAAATTATCAGTTCTTGGCACAAATGAGATACCCGGTGTTGATGGACTTCACCATCATAAGGTTATCCTTTAGGCGCCATATTTCTATATGAAAATCTATCCCTGGTAGCTCTGGTAAAATATCGGCCAGCCAAAGAGGGTCTGGTGTGGTGTCGCTAGGGTGCTTTATCACCTTGGTGATCGTCGCCTGCTTGACCTGATTAACCTCATGCTGGGCGAGGGTAAAATAGCTTTTCCTGACCAACAGGTAATTTTTTTCTTTGGTTGAAACCTTTCCGGACAGGCTGAAAAAACCCTCATGTTCATCTTTCAGAAATAGGGTGAGACGACCATCAAACAGTGTGTAGTCATTATCCTTTTCTACCAAGGTTTTATACTGAGATGTGCATTTGAAGGGTTCTTCTGCATGCATGCTGAATGAAAAAAACAGCAAAAAAAGAAACCCATTAAGTACCATTAGTAACTTCGTCATTTTGTAGTGTTTCTCTGGTTTTTTATATTGAAACAGGCGTCGTAATGATTGTTTTTATTTTTATTACAAAAGGAAATTAAACTAGCCCGTACGTCTTTTTTATTAAGCCTGTCCTCGATGTAAAAAACATCACCTGAGCTATGTAGGCAATCAATACCTTCTCGATTCAGAATGCCCTCAATATTCATTCTCAAGTCATCTTTGCTATCTATTTTTCCCACGCCATAGACATCGCAGCTATTAAATTTGAATATTTTTTGATGCGGATGGGAGTCGTCACTGTCCTCCCACTTAATAAGAGTGGTGACTGTTAATATAAAAACACCGGCCAATCCAAGAGCAGTAATTAACCACTTTATTTTGGCTTTTGAAGAGTATTTTATCGGGCGGTTAACTGTCTCCTCACCGTTTTCACTCTCGTCAACCCTATTCTTTTCCTCTGTTTCTTCTGCGGACGAAGTTATATCTGCTTCCTCTGCGTAAGGATTGATGAGATCAATATAGCCTTCAAAGCGAAACCCCAGTTTAGGAATGGTCACGATAATTTCGTTCGCTAACCCCAAAAGTGCGAATGCCTTACGCAGCTCACTAATGTAATTATTTAAGCCGGCATTAGAGGCGGTGAAACCATAAGTGGTCCATACCCTTTCAAGAAGATCATCCCGGGTAATGTTTTTCTTGTTGTTCTGTATTAACTCCAACAATAACCGGCTTGCCGGTTTAGTCAGCCTGGTGACAACCTGGTTATTCTCGTACAGAAACAATGTCAATTCTTCAGAGTTGAAAACAACGATTTTGTTTATTATGTATTTCATATTTATAAGTTTTATGTGGATTGGCAGGTGTTGTTGTTAGCCGATATCCTAACCCAGATGACTTGGTTTTCAAGAAAAATCTTATTGCCGCCATAAGATTTTTCCATTGACGATAATTTATTGTTTTTATTCTGGTGTAATAATCTTGTTGCTGCCATTATTTTGATAATTTTTAGTATAAAAATATAATTAATATCATTTTTTCAGATTTTAATGTTGTAAATTTTAACTTATTTAGTTTATTTTGCTGTTTTGCTTTTGGCGGGGGTATCATTTTCACATCGCCAAAACAGGGGGGGTAGCAAGATTCTCTGTGTTGGCGAACGTGAACAAATAAAGGGTGGCTGCGTAAGCACAAGGACTCTTTCTTTATTAAACTAATTGTATATATGGAATTAACACAATGAAACTGAACAAAATCATGCTGGCAGCCGTAATGACTCTGGGTACTATCTCTATGGCTAACGCCGCTAACCAGGGTTCCGGCACCGTAACCTTTAAAGGTTCTATCATTGATGCACCGTGCTCTATCGAACCAGGTAGCCTGGATCAGACCGTGAAGTTGGGTGATATCGCCTCTGCACAGCTGAAAAACGGTGGCAAGTCTACACCGCAGGACATCCTGATCAAGCTAGTAGGTTGTGATGTGCAAACTGCTAAAGACGTGACCACCACCTTTAGCGGTACCGAGTCTGAAGCGGCTCCTGGCCTGTTGGCAATGAAAGGTACTGCACGCGGTGCCAGCATCGCTATCAACGACCTCGACGGTAAACTGCTGCCATTGACCAAAGCCAGCAAGGCGCAAAAAATTGAAGACGGCCAGGCGACTCTGCGCTTCAGCGCACACCTGCAGGGCGACGGTGCTTCTGCTGCCATCACCCCGGGCGAATTCAACTCTGTTGCTGACTTTACCCTGGCGTACCAATAAGCCCACGGCGATTAATTCGCACAGTTAATTGCATGCGGGGCAACCCGCATGCTGCTTATTAACTCGTTATGTGGGGAGAAGGTATGCATTCACAGCATGGCAAAAGGATATTGCACAGTGCGGTGTTAGTTAATCTGTTGCTGTGTTCCTCTTTGGCGCAATCGGCCAATCAGGGGCGTGGCGAAGTGACCATGAATGGCAGGATTATCGCCTCCGCCTGCGCCATTGATACCGAAAGCCTTGACCAAACCATAACCCTGGCGACGCTGCCCGTCAGCCAGATTATTCGTGACGGCCAGGGCGAGTTGCATGAGTTTACTATTAAGCTGGTGAATTGCACGTTAGAGAAATTCAACCCTGCACTGGATGACTGGCGATATTTTGCCGTGACCTTTGACGGCAGAGAAGATGCCGGGTTATTTGGTATTGACGGTAACGCGAAGGGCATTGCCCTGCAAATATCCGATAAGCGTGGAAATGTCGCCGCACCCGGTATGCCCATGGCAAAAAATGAAATTCAACCCGGCACCATGGAATTTAATTATGGCCTGCGGTTGATTGGCAATAATCAGGTAATGAAGGCCGGGAGTTATTACTCCACCGTGCGCTTTAAAATGGATTACTACTAAACCTGCCTGAAGGCTGTAACTGCGAATTAAATAATTATTGATAAGGGTCTGCGGATGTCAACTACTCCGTCATATGGCTGTATAGGGAAAATACGACCGCGAATTTTGGGGCTGTTGATCGCCTTTATTCTGGCGGGGAATGCTGCCAATGTCGCAGCTGCTGATATTGAATTCAATACCGACGTACTGGATGTGACGGATCGCGCCAATATTGACCTGGAGCAGTTTTCTCGCGGCAATTTTATTATGCCCGGCGATTATCTGTTTTCCGTGCATATTAATAAACAGACATTAACCGATCAGCCGGTGGCGTTTTACCCGCCGGATGACGATGCCAAAGGCAGTGAAGCCTGTATTACGCCGCAGTTGGTTGAACAACTGGGGTTAAAAGAGTCTGCATTACTTAAATTGACCTGGTGGCACCAAAACCAGTGTCTGGATCCCCGCAGCCTGGAGGGGATGGAAGTGCGTGGCGATTTAGGCGCGGCGGCACTGTACCTGAATATTCCGCAGGCGTACCTGGAATACACCGCAGAAAACTGGGACCCACCTTCACGCTGGGACGAGGGGATCCCGGGGGTGCTGTTCGATTACAACCTGAATGCGCAAAGCCAGCGCCAGCAAAAGCAGGGCACACAGAGCTATAACCTCAGTGGCAACGGCACGCTGGGCGGCAACCTGGGGGCCTGGCGCCTGCGGGCAGACTGGCAATCGCGGCTGGATCACCAGGGCGGCTCGGGCGAGCCGACTCGCACCAGTTGGGACTGGAGCCGTTACTACGCCTACCGCGCACTGCCAAAGCTGGGCGCCAGGCTGACGATGGGCGAGGACTATTTAAACTCCGACATCTTCGACAGCGTGCGTTTTGCCGGTGCCAGCCTGGTGACCGACGACAACATGCTGCCACCCAACCTGCGTGGCTATGCGCCTGAGGTGACCGGCGTAGCGCGCAGCAACGCCAAGGTGATTATTCGCCAGCAAGGGCGCGTGCTGTATGAAACCCAGGTGGCGGCGGGGCCGTTCCGCATTCAGGACATCAACGATGCGGTCAGTGGCCAGTTGGACGTGCGGGTGGAAGAGCAGGACGGCAGCGTGCAGGAGTTCCAGATGGACACCGCCAGCATCCCGTACCTGACCCGGCCCGGCTCGGTGCGTTACAAGCTGGCGGCCGGCCGGCCGGCGGACTGGGAGCACCATAGCGACGGGCCGATGTTCGGTACCGGCGAGTTCTCCTGGGGCGTGAGCAACGGCTGGTCGCTGTACGGCGGCGGCGTGGCGGGCGGCGATTACAACGCGCTGGCGCTGGGGGTGGGGCGTGACCTGATGATGTTCGGCGCACTGTCTTTCGACGCCACCCAGTCACGCGCCAATTTGCCGCAACAGGGCACCCTAAGCGGCGGTTCATACCGCCTGAGCTATTCCAAGCGCTTTGACGACTATGACAGCCAGGTGACCTTTGCCGGCTACCGCTTCTCGGAGCGCAACTATATGTCGATGGGCGAATACCTGGATGCACGCCGCGACGGTACGCGAACCAACAGCAGCAAGGAGATGTACACCATCACCTTTAACCAGCAGTTCCGTGACCTGGGGTTGAGTGCCTATCTCAACTACAACCACCAGACCTACTGGGACCGGCCGGCGAATGACCGTTACAACCTGACGCTGTCGCGCTATTTCGATCTGGGGCGTTTCCGGAATATCAGCCTGTCGCTGACCGGCTATCGCAACAAATATAACGGCACCAACGACGATGGCATGTACCTGTCGCTGTCGCTGCCGTGGGGCAGCAATGGCTCGCTGAGTTACAGCGGCAGTTACAACCGCAACGATAACACCCATCAGGTGGGGTATTACGACCGGCTCAATGAGCGCGACACCTATCAGGTGAGCGCCGGTACTGCACGCAGCGGCGCGACCGCCAGCGGCTACTACAGCCACAGCGGCGATCTCAGCCAGGTGAACGCCAGCGCCAGCTACCAGGCCGGGCAGTACAGCTCGCTGGGGCTGTCGATGCAGGGCGGCGCGACCGCCACCCTGAAAGGGGCGGCGTTGCACCGCAGCAGCATGAGCGGGGGTACCCGTATGTTGCTGGATACCGACGGCGTGCCGGGGATCCCGATCCGCGGTTACAGCTCACCGACGCTGACAAATGCGTTCGGCAAAGCGGTGGTGGTGGACGTCGGCAGTTACTACCGCAACCAGTTCAGTATCGATCTGAACACGTTGCCGGAAAACGCCGAAGTCAGCCAGAGCGTGGCGCAGGCCACCCTGACCGAAGGCGCTATCGGCTACCGGCACTTTGAGGTGATTGCCGGCGAGAAGGCGATGGCGGTTGTGCGGCTGGCGGACGGTTCTGCCCCGCCGTTTGGCGCCACGGTGCGCAACGGCAAGCGGCAGGAGGTGGGCATTATCAATGACAACGGCGAAGTGTACCTGAGCGGCATCAACGCCGGGGAGGCGATGAACGTGAGCTGGGGCGGCGCGGAGCAGTGCGGCTTTACCCTGCCGCAGACGCTGTCGCCGAGCCAATTGACCAATCTGTTACTGCCTTGTGGCCCGGTGGCCAACGGCAAGGCGTTAAACACTGTTAAAGAGTAGAGAGCAATGAAAACCAATAATCTAGTGACATTAATTGCCGGCGGCCTGGCGGGCCTGCTGTGCGCCCAACAGGCGAGCGCCGCCATCGCGCTGGACCGAACCCGGGTAATCTTCAGCGGCGGCGACAAGTCGGTGAGCATGAGCATCAGCAACGAGAACAAGCAGCTGCCTTACCTGGCACAGGGCTGGATCGAAGACGCCAACGGCAAAAAAATCACCAGCCCATTGGCGGTATTGCCGCCGGTGCAACGCCTGGAACCGGGTGCCAAGAGCCAGGTGAAAGTGCAGGGGTTGCCGGCCGCCAATACGCTGCCGCAGGACCGCGAAACGCTGTTCTACTTCAACCTGCGCGAGATCCCGCCGAAGAGCGACAAACCCAACACGCTGCAACTGGCGCTGCAAACCCGCATCAAGCTGTTCTACCGGCCGAAGGCGATTGCGGTAGCCAACCCGGAAGCCAGCGCGCCGTGGCAGGAAAAACTGACGCTGACTAAACAGGGCGACAGCTACCAGGTGAATAACCCGACGCCCTATTACGTGACGCTGGTTGACGCCAGCAGCAAAAAAGACGGTGCCAGCGCACCGGGCTTCGAACCGCTGATGGTAGCGCCCAAGGGCAGTGCGCCGCTGAAGGTTGCGGCCTCTGCGTTGGGTAACGCGCCGGTGCTGACTTACGTCAACGACTACGGCGGCCGCCCGCAACTGAGTTTTAACTGTAACGGCGCGAGCTGCCAGGCGGTAGCGGGCAGCAAATAAGGCTCACTGACACAACAGGTGGATAAGCGATGCGAAGAACATCCCGGCGATGGAACGGCGGCGGTTACCACCGCCATGAATGGTTGTATGCCCTGGTGATTACCGCAGTGGTGATGATGGTACCGGCGTGCCTGTGCGTGATGCTGTGGCTGATGCCGTCAGCCATAGCGGCGAATAGCTGGCAGGTGGAAGGGGCCCATGGCGTGCTGCATGTGCGCGGCGAACTGACCGAAAGCGCCTGCCGGCTGGAGATGGCCTCCGCGTACCAGGCGGTGCAACTGGGCAATACGGCTACTGCACAGCTGGCGAAGGTGGGCGATCGCGGTGCGCCAGTGAACCTGCAATTGCACCTACGCGACTGCCTGCGCGGCCCGGCCGTCAACCGGGATCAACGCACCGGCAATCTGCTGTGGAGCGCCCATCAGCCGGCGGTGTCGGTGAGTTTTATCGCCCCGGCGGATGCTGACAACCCGGAACTGGTGAAGGTGCACGGCGCTTCCGGGCTGGCGTTGCGCATTAGTGATGAGCGCGGCAGGGATATCCGCCTTGGCAGTCGCGGGGCGCCACTGGCGCTGGCGGTGGGGCAAAACGCGCTGAATTACCGCATCACGCCGGAGCGCACCCGTGCGCGGTTATTGCCAGGCGCCTACGCGGCGGTGGTGGATTTCCAGCTCAGCTATGACTAAGGGAATGGGCATGAAGGCAAAATTTAGACAGTGTTTGCCCGGCTGTGGGCTGGCGGCGTTGGTGTTGTTGTACGGCCAGCAGGTGCAGGCGGTCACTACGATCAAAGTGACAGTGACCATCGTCGCGCCACCGCCCTGTGTGATTAACGACAATAACCTGATCGAAGTGAATTTCGGTAACGACGTCATGACCACCCGCATCGACGGCAGTTACAAGAAACAGCCGGTGGTGTACTCGGTGGAGTGTAAAAACGCGCCGAACAATGCGATGAAACTGCAAATCCAGGGTACCGGCGCCGGCTTTGATACTGACGTGCTGAAAACCAACAAGGATGATTTGGGGGTGGCGCTGTTGCGCAACGGCAATCGGCAGCCGATCAACACCTGGGTGAATTTTACCTACCCCAATATGCCAACGTTTGAGGCGGTGCCGGTCAAGCAGGCCGGGGCGACGTTGAGCGGCGGGGCCTTCTCCGCCGGGGCGACCATGAAGGTGGAATACCAGTGAAAGGGGCTGAGGCAATGGCGCGATACGGCAGCATTTTTCTGTTAATGGCCCTCGGCGGCCCGGCAGCGGCGGCGGACAACATGCGTTTTTCCGGCACCCTGATCGAACCGCCGCCGTGCACCATCAACGACGGTGGCGAGGTAGATGTCGATTTCGGCAACCGGGTTGGGGTCACCAAAGTGGATGGCGTTAACTACCTGCAACCGGTGAACTACCGGGTCACCTGCGGCCCCGGTGCCGGGGCATGGAGCATGACGCTGGAAGTGGTCGGCACCCCGGCGGATTACGACGAGGCCGCGATCGAGAGCAACGTGGACGATCTGGCTATCCGCCTGCTGCAAAACGGCAAGCGGTTTACGTTGAATCAACCGATCCCGATCAAGTTGAACGCGCCGCCAACGCTTGCGGCGGTGCCGGTCAAACGGCCGGGCGCAGCGCTGAAAGAAGGGGCGTTTGAAGCCACGGCAACCCTGCTGGCGGTGTACCAATGAGGCGGAGAATAGCCATGGTTAACAAGGTGGCCTGGTGCGCAACGGCGGCGTTGCTGCTGTGTAGTGTACCGGCCGGTGCGGCGGAGAATATGCGCCTGCATGGCGCGCTGGTGGCCGAACCCTGCGTGATCCCACCGGGCGATGAAACGGTGGTGCTGGATTTTGACACGGTGATCGACAAGTACCTGTATATGAACACCCGCACCCACGGTCAGCCGTTTGAGCTGCATCTGGCGCAGTGCGATCTGAGCCTGGGCAAAACGGTCAAGGTGACGTTCAGCGGCAATGAAAGTACCGCGTTGCCGGGGCTGCTGGCACTGAACGGTGCCAGCCAGGCCAGCGGCATCGCCATCGGCATGGAAACCCCGCAGGGTGAGCCGTTGCCGATTAACCAGCCAGGCAAGGCGCAGGCATTGGTGAGCGGGGCCAACATTCTGACGGCGCACGCCTATGTACAGGGTGAGCCGGACGCGTTGAAGCATAAAACCATCGAACGCGGGCCGTTCAGCGCGGTGGCGACCTTTAGCCTGGAATATGAATAACAGTGCAGCGGCATGGCAAGCCGCCTGGCGCTGGCTGTGCCAACGTCGCCGCCATGCGCCACCCAATGCCGACATTTGGCATTTGCGCTTTCACTGGGTGCAGCAGAGTGAACGCCTCTATCAACAGCTGCAAAATGGGGATTACCGCCTGGCACCGATGCAGGTATTGCGGCGTGGTAGCCGCAGTTGGGTGCAGTGGTGTGCGCAGGATGCGCTGATATTGAAGTGGGCTGCGCTGCTGGCGGAGCCGCTGCTGCCAAAACCTGCTCGTTGCATGCACTTGCGCGGGCATGGCGGTAGCGTGGTTTCGGTAGCGGAAGTGCAGGCAGACCTAGCTAGCGGAGAATACGCCTTTGTCTACCGAACGGACATTCGCGGTTACTACCGGCACATCCGTAAACAGCAGGTGATCGGTCAACTGAAATGGCATGTGGCCGACCCGGTGTTGTTTGATGTGATTCAGCAATATGTGCATTACAGCGTAGAAGACGGCGGTGAGTTTTATACCCCGCCCAACGGCATCTGCCGGGGCTGTGCGCTGAGCCCGCTGATTGGCGGCAGCTTGTTGCACCACGTAGATAATTATTTTAATGCGCAGGAGGGCGTGTGGTATGCGCGCTATATGGATGACTTTTTATTGTTTACCCGCACCCGCTGGCAACTGCGGCGCAGCGTTAAGCGGCTGCATGAATTTTTTGACCTGGGCGGGTTTGAAACCCACCCGGACAAAACCCAACTGGGCAGGATTGAACATGGCTTTGACTGGCTGGGGGTATGGTTTACCCCCACGGGGGCCACCATAGCGCCCAGAGCGCTGGAAAACCACCGTGCACGACGCGCGCGGCTTTACGAGCAGGCTCGCCGACAGGGGCTGTCACCGACAGAGACTGAATCGCGGGTGCGAACGTACGAGGCACGGTGGAGAAAATGGGCGGACGTTATGTTGAACTCAGCATAAGATGCTGAGGGAAAGTGCCCGAATATACCTATTTCGCCTGCATACAGGTGCATCAATATGGACTACCATCAAATGTCATACACATCCGAAAAGGCGTATTTCCTCGCTTTCCGCACACACCTTCGTGTGTTGATTCTCGTCCTAGTCTGGTCTACGCCCTCTCTCCCGGCCGTCGCGGGCGTCCACGTGGAAGTGGCTGCTAAACCTCGGATCGTTAACTTGCAGGGGAAGACCAACTGGTCGGCCAAACGGGTCGTGTCGGTAGCGGGCCTCATGTGGTACGGCTGTGGTGACTTGGGCAGCACGTGCATGTACCGCCCCGACAGTTACATTGGCTGGCAGGTTAACTCCGAGAACGTGGCATACTCATCGAACGCCGTCCATACCAGTGTCTGCACACCCACGAGGGAACCCGCCGACGTCACAAATGCCACGCTCGAGCTCATGCGTGCCATGGACTCGGAACCCGACTATACAAACCCGGTAGACCCGCAAAGCTACTGGTCGATCTCTGGCGTTCTAGAGACTTGCGATGCGAAACACTGGGTGTATGTAACGGGGGGGGGATCGGAACCGATACCATCTCCGTTGACATGTGCGATAGAGGCGATTCCGGAACTCAGCATCGAAATGGAAACCGGACGGCGGGACGCGGACACAAATGCCAAAATCGTATGCAATGGGGCGGGGCGTACGACCGCGCGGGTCAGCGTCGTGGGGTCACAAATTGTAACTCCCGTAAAGGGGCTGACGGTGTCGACAAAGGTTCCTTCGCGCTCATTTACTGTAGCTGCCGGCGATATTATGCCCATCGACGTAACGGTGACTGTCGACGCTAAAAAACCTGCACCAGGGCGTTACCAGGCTTCCTTCGTGTACTTACTGGAATTTATCTAACAGATGTACCGCGGGCGGGTGATGGAATTCGACCCTCTCGGCGTTACCAGACGGTACATGAGACGTGTTTATTTGCTCACAACGGCCCATTGGTCTATATGAATGATGAACTGCCCTCGCCCGTTGACTGGCCTCTTGAATCTCCAGACACTTTGACTCGCTTAATAAGTGATAGTCTTAATATTAGTTTTAGACTAATCATGGAGTTGAGGATGATCGACGTTTTAGGCCCTGAGCGCCGCAGACGACGTACCCCGCAGGCAAAAATGGCTAACGTTCAGCAGAGCTTCGAACCAGGTATGACTGTGTCGATGGTTGCCCGTCGACACGGTGTTGCTGCAAGTCAGTTGTTCCTCTGGCGTAAGCAATATCAGGACGGCAGCCTTACTGCCGTCACTTCCGGGAACCGGTTGTTCCCGCGTCGGAACTGGCCGCAGCCATGAAGCAGATCAAAGAGGTTCAGCGTATGTTGGGTAAGAAAACGATGGAAGTTGAGTTACTGCGGAGGCCGTTGTATCGGCCGGCAAAACAAGTGGATAGCGCACGTACCATTGTTACCAGAGGATGGCGAATAAGCTTCGTCAGTCGCTGTTTGCGGGTCTCACGTGCGCAGCTTCATGCGATAACCCACCGCCCGGCTGACTGGCAGGATCGCCGACGCAAACGTCAGCCCGACGATACGGAAGTGCTGAACCGTATCCATGCTGTTACCGGTGAAGTTCCGACCTACGGCTACCGGCGGGTCTGGGCGGTGTTGGTCGAGGGATACTCATATTGTTGCCGCTGTTTGCCCCAGCGATTGCATATTACTGGATCCCATCCGGTCGCCTGCGCGTATTTGGCATTTCCAGCAACCTGACGCGAGCGATATTCGCTAAATGGAGTTCCGGCTCTATCGGGGCTAAGCGTAAAAACGGGAAATACCTGCAATCAACGCCTTATGCGTAATTTGAGTCTGAAAAATAGCTGACCGCAGTACTATTGGTTTCCGGCTACTTACAAGTTATGCCTTTAGCCAGCTTATTTATAACAAATTCATCTGTGGATAACCTCTTGGCAGGGCGTGTTGTTAGAAACATTGTTAAAACAATAACAGGCACGATTTCATTATTTCTTTATTTTTATCCAGGGCCTGAGATTTAGCCTTAACGTAAGCATTGTGTCAGCGGAAATTCCACATCGAGCTGCAACACATGTTAACGGCGGTTCGTGATTTCGGGCCGCAGGTTTTTGGACGTTCGGTCGCTTAAGCGCCGATGTGAATAAAACCATGGAGATAGCGTGATGAAAATAGGGAAGAAGGTTATTGCTCATTTTGGGGTGTGCTGCGTTTTATTGGCCTGCGGCCGGGGTGTACTGGCGCTGGAATGTCATCTTGATAGTGAGAATGGCATCACCGAAGAAAGCGAAAATATCGGTGCTTTGACCGTGGCTGCAGATCTGCCGTTAGGTAGCCGTCTATGGACGTCAAAAATTATGACGCGCAGCGTAGTGTGTTGGGCTCAAGGCAGCACCAAGGGAGAGTGGGTTTATTTCTATGGCAACCCGGTGGGTGATGTGGTGCGCCCCGGCATTGGTATGGGGTTGATTTATAACGATGCGGATCTCGGTATCGTTAAGGCCGGCAGCAAGGTGCAAACCGACATGTGGCGCTTGAAAAACAAACCGGAAAAGGGGCAGGTCAAATACCAAATTTATCTGGAGAAAACCGGAGAAATAAAAGAAGGGGGCAATGATAGGGTGGCGGTGTTCCAGCTGGATGGCGTAGGGGGCATTAACGGTACGCCGGGGAAAAACTATCGCTATATCTTGCAAGGTATGGCAGGCATCAAGGTCTCGACCTGTTCGGTTACGATCAGTGCGCCCACTGAAATTGATTTTGGCGTTATCTCATCGGTTACGGCTCCGGGATTGATCGCCGCCAAACCCCTGAGTGTGACGGCGGTTAAGAACCAGGCTTGCCATGCCGGCAGTAAATTAGGCGTTGCGCTGATCTTCTCTTCGCCCGGCGGCGGGTTAGTGGAGAGTAATACCGCTCTGGATCTGGGTAACGGCACTTATTTCAGTATTAAGGACCAGGAAAGGAAAATCGCCTTCGAAACGCCGGTCAAGTTTTGGGATAACGTGCAAAGCGGCAATCAGCAGACTGTCACGTATCAAACCGAACTTAGCGCGAAGGAGGTATTAAAGATGGGCGTGGCGGCTAAAAGCATCGTGCTGTACGCCAATTATCGTTAAGTTTTACGCTTAGCCGATATTTTCATAATGTGAATGGCGTTATTTTTAACGCCATTTTTCTAATGTTGCCAGGTTTTTTATGATATTCGATCGTATTTTTTTCTTATTTGTATTTTTGCTTTTTATTCCGCTGGCGATATATATACCCAACCCCGGCGGGGTTGGATTGGCGCTGCCGTTTAATCTGCTGGTCTACGGCGGAGCGGCTCTATTAATGGGTGTTTGCTGGCGGGCAACACCGCTGCGCCGCGTTGTGATAACACCGACCTGTCGCGCAATAATCGCCGCCTGTTTACTGCTGGTGCTGCCGGTATTTTTTACCCGGCCCGAATGGCTAAGTGCCGCCGTTTGGCGGCTGGCCGGCTTATTTGCCGGCGCGGCCTTCTATTTCACCTGGCTGCAGGTGTGCATGACCGCACGCCAGCGCCATGCGGTGCTGTATTTGATTTTATCGGCGGCGGGGGGGCAGGCGTTGATCGTGCTGTTGCAGCTGTTTGCGCCAGCGGTTGCACAATTCTGGATCCCATCCGGTAGCCTGCGTGCTTTCGGTATTTTCCAGCAACCGAACGTGCTGGCGAGTTTTATCGCCACCGGTTTGGCGCTGGCGCTGGCTTCATTTGTGCTGCCGGGGTTCCGGCTACTGAATCCGCGTGCAGAATGCTGGCGTCGCCGTGCCCTGGCCGTGGTGCTGGTATTGCTGCCGATGGTGTTGGTGTGGGTGCAATCCCGCACCGGCTGGCTGGCGGGGGCCCTGGTGTTGGGGCTGTTTGTTCTGTGTTTTTGCCGCCGTTATTCGCAGGCTGTCGCCATTGCCTCACTGCTGATTGCCGGGGGCACCCTGGTGGGCGTGCTGGTGCTGTGGTGGGGGAGTGAGTTGGGCGGTGTGTTGCGCTACGCCAGCCATGCCGGCTCCAACCATGCGCGCTACACCATGCTGCGCGATACGCTGGCGATGATCGCCGAAAAACCGCTGCTTGGCTGGGGTTACGGCGGTTTTGAGTACAGTTTTCAGCATTTTCGCATTAACCAAATGCCGCCCACGGCGGTGACGGAAATTGCTCGTCATCCACATAACGAATTGCTGCTGTGGTGGGTGGAAGGGGGCGTGGTCGCGCTACTGGGTATGCTGCTGCTGGTGTGGGCGGGTTTCAAGCTGGTGGCCCGCGCCCGCTGGCATGACAAGCGGACCTTTGCCTGCGGTAAAGCATCGGCGGGCGAGGCACTGGCATTGTGTGTAGCGCTGCTGCCGATTGCGCTGCACAGCCAAACCGAATACCCGTTTTACCTGTCGGCATTGCACTGGCTGGTGTTCCTGCTTTTGCTGGCAATGCTCGATCGGCTGGTCGGCCCGCGCCTTGGCGCCGGCTGTGGGCTAAAACGCTGGCGACTGCCGATGCTGGCCCTGTCACTGGCGGCATTGTTCGTCATGGCGACCGGGTTTTACAGCGGGTGGGTATTGACCCAAGCGGAGCGCGGCGGGTTGCAGGATATGCGGCAGCTGGACGCCTTGCCGGGCTGGGCCAGTTGGATGCATGAGGATCGCCTGCAGTTTGATCGCCAGTTGGCGGGGTTGCTTGCCTTTAACCGAACGCGTGACGAGCAGCGGCTGGAAACCTATGCCCAATGGGCGCAGCGTTATCTGAATCACCGCATTGATAAAAACGTTTACGCCAACCTGTTGGTTATCTTGTATCAACAGCAACAATATGTTCGGGCCGATGAACTGCGGCGCGAGGCGGCGTTATTGTATCCCCATGACAGGCGGTTTGTGCGCTCAATTTTCTGACGACTATAGGCATAAATCACTGTCTATCCCAGATATCTTTTTTACTCTCTGGCGTGTTTATGGATATGAAAAAAATATTATTGATGAGTCAATGCCAGTTCACGAAACTGGCATTAAAGGCCGTGTTTGAAAATAAAACAGGCTATGAAATGGCGTTTATTGGACCGGATGATTTAAGTGAGGGTAATGTTGATCAGGCGATAGTATTAATTCATGTTACCGATGACGACTACCCAACCATTTTACCCTTGTTAAGGAATGCGCATTTTTACGGACATCGGGATATCATCTTCATTGCGCAAAAGCGGGTTATCGCCATCATGGAGTATTTATCCATGAAAACGCTTAGGTTTATCGAGGAGGATGCAGGCGTTGAGGTGTTTGAACGTGAAATCATAGGGGGAGGGGGTTTTTCTGGCATTCAAGGGGATAGAGAGGTGCTGTCTTTTATCGAATATAATGTGCTGAAACTTATCATATTAGGCATGAGCCCTACCAAGATTGCATGTGGCACAAGGAAAAGTATCAAAACCATCAGCAGCCAAAAAATCAACGCGCTGAGGAAATTGGGTTTAGATAATACCCCCTATTCATTGGTCAAACTGTCGAAGTTATTTAATTAACCCTATAGCGAATGCCTGCTGCTTGAATGGCGTTTTATTTTTTATTATAGAAGGATATTAGTATGTTAAGAAATCAATGGGTGATGCAAAAATCTCGCGAAATGGCGCTGCACTATATTGTACACGCCGGGGTGGTGTATTCACCGGAGGAATTTATAAAAAAAGTGAGTGAAATGGAAAGCGTATTTGCGCGCATTTTATTAGCCGAACAGAACGGGAAGCCAGGTGCATAACCTGAGCTTGAGATGGGTGGGGAGCATGCAGGTTAGTCGACCGTTGAGCGCATGGACGCGCGATACGAGCCTCCATGGACGGATTCACGGCGTGTCGGCGCTCTGCATGCTCTTCACCTGTAGCACCATTAGGCGCAGCTGTTTAGCGGATGAAGAGCATCATCCGCCACGGTTATATTCTCAATTTTCCAAATCAATCCCAAAATAGCGCATCAGCGTTGCACGCCGTTCGTCTTCGGAATGCAGCGTCGATTCATGGCGCTGGTGATCTTCGGTGATGATCAGTTTGTTCTCGCTGAGGGTCACCCGGCCATTTTCGGTTGGCCGCGAGCACACCAGCCGCTGGGTAAAATGCGACTGCGGCGAGGTGCTGTGGTAGTGGCACATGCCGTCGAACTCACTCGGCTCACGGGCTTGCAAGGTAAAGCGGTACAGAGTTTTGGCGTGCGAGCGGTTATCGCCGTTTCTGCGTTCCAGATAATAGGTCTCGCCTTCCTGTTCCAAATGGAAGGTGCCGCTGGTCTGCGGTTGCTGCTCGGTGGTGGTGATCTTCAGCGGCGTCAGGAACGAGTCGCCAAACCCCACGTCCACCAGATACGGCTGATCCAGCTCCACCTTCAGCGCCATATGGTCGAAGGGCGCGCCGAAGCTGCCGTCGCGGGCGCGGATCTCGCCGGAAATAAACTGCACGTTAAAGCCGATGTCCTTCAACAGCGCGGCAAACAGCCGGTTCAGCTCATAGCAAAAGCCGCCGCGGTTGCGCTCGACAATTTTATTGAACAGCGCCGGTTCTTCCAGATGAATGCCCTGGCGATAAATAATGCTCAGGTTTTCAAAGGGCACGCTCAGCATATGGCAGCGGTGTAACTGTTGCAGCGTCAGGAGATCAGCCTGGGGGATGCCTGCGAATCCAATATGTTGCAGGTAGCGTTGTCTGTCCACGGTTTGTCTCGCAGCAAAAAAATTGATTATAAAATAGTTGGATTTTTCACTGCTGTGGGCGCAATACGTGCTGCGTCAAAACGCCGGGGGTTTGCCTGCCGCTTGCAGCAGCAGATTCACCCAGCGGCGGGTGGTGGTGTTAACGAACGCGCTGTCCGCCCAGCACAGGCGATATTGATAGGCGCAGGGCAGTTGCCCGTGCTCACCAAACACCGGCACCAGCTTGCCTGCGGCTAATGCATCCTGCGCCACCGCCAGGCTGCCGAGCACGATACCGTTGCCTTCCATCGCTTCCTGCAACGCATGGCCGACGCTGTTAACGGTGAGGATGCCGCGCGGTGCCGCCGCGCCTGCGCCAAAGGCGGCGAACCAGTCTTGCCAGCCGGCGGCGCCCAGCCCTTGGGCATCTTTCCACGGCGAGTGAATCAAGGGCGCCTGCGGGAGATCGGCGAGGCTGAACGCAGGGTGCGCGGCAAGAAAGGCGGGGCTCGCCAGTGGCGCAAAGGCATCGGCCAACAGTTCGCGGGAATGCGGCGGCGGGTTGGCGGTGGGGCTGTAACGGATGGCGATGTCCGCTTCGCCGCTGGCTAAATCGCGCAGGCTTTCGTTGGCGTCCAGCACCAGCGAGACATCAGGATCGGCGTGGCGCAGCGCCGGTAAACGCGCTGCCAGCCAGTGGCTGGCAATGCCCAGCGTGCAGGTCAGTTTCAGCGTTTGCTGCTGCGCCGGCCGGGCGCGATCGCTGGCTTTTTGCAGCAGCGTCAGCGCACGGGTGACGTCGGTAGCCAGCCGTTTGCCGGTGTCGTTGAGCGCTACCGCATTGCCCTTGCGGTGAAACAGTTCAACGCCCAGTTCATTCTCCAACTGGCGTATCTGGCGGCTGACCGCCCCCAGCGTGACGTTCAACTGCTCCGCCGCCTCGGTAAAACTGGCGCAGCGCGCCGCCACCTCGAAGGTATGCAAGGCTTTCAGCGACGGCAGGCGTGGTTGAGCGTTCAGCTTGAGTTTCATTCAACCATATTGCCAATCTATCGATGTTCCACAAGCGATTTTTCTCTTACTTTTTGTCAACGAATCGGACGGGAGAATTGGGTGGATATATTCATGGGGTTAGCCGCCGCGCTGTGCTGGGGCAGCACGGATTTTTTGATCGGCATCAACGCGCGGGCGGTGGGGGTGCGCAGGGCGGTGTTCTTCTCCCAGGCGATCGGTTTTGTCATTCTGACCGCGTTATTGCTGACCACCGCCATTCCCGCCTTTGCAGCGTCGGGCAGGGTTTGGGGATTGGCGCTGCTGGCCGCCGGCCTGACGGTGGGCGCAACGCTGGCGCTGTCCCAGGCTTTTGCCATCGGCAAGGCGGCGCTGGTGGCACCCTTGGTCACCAGCTACGGCGCGGTGACCACGCTGTTATCCTGGCTCGGTGGCGAACGGCTTGGCGCACTGACGCTGGCCGGGCTGGCGGTATGTCTGCTTGGGGTGATACTCAGCGCGCTGGAGCCGGGCCGCCAGCCTGAAAAATCCGGTTCGGCATGGCCCTCCGTCGCTTTCTCGTTGATGGCTGCGCTCTGTTACGGCACCGGTTTTTGGTTGCAGGGAAAATACACGCTGCCGGTGCTGGGGCCACGCGTCAGCCTGTGGCTCGGCTACACGGTCGGGTTGGCGGCGGTGTTGATCCTCAACACAGACCGACGAGCGCTGGTTGCACGGCCTACCTGGCGGCAAAGCGGGCTGTTGCTGGCCGCCAGCCTGCTGAGTTTGGGCGGTTTTACCGCCTTTGCCGTGGGGGCCGGGGCGGGCTCGGTGGCTGTCGTCACCGTGCTCAGCACGTTGTCCGGCGGCATCGCCGCGCTGTTGGGCGCGCTTTTGTTGCGCGAGCGGCTTTCCGGCTTGCAGTGGCTCGGCGTATTAACGGTATTGGCGGGCGCTGTAGTGCTGCATTTGAAACCGGTATAACTCATAACCAAACAGACTCTCTTACCCCGGACGATCGCCGTTAAAATGGGGATATTCAGATAAGGAGTCAGCATGGATTTAACGCAAAAAGCCAGGCGGTTCGCCACGGCGGCACACGAGAGCTGCAAGCAGAAGCGCAAGTTTACCGGCGAGCCTTATATCGTTCATCCCACCGCTGTGGTGGCGCTGTTGCAGCAGGCGGATCCTACGCCGGAAATGATCGCCGCCGCCTGGCTGCATGATACGGTGGAAGACACCCCGGTGACCCTGGCGGATATCCGCCGCGAGTTCGGCCCCAAGGTCGAAAGGTACGTGGAGATGCTGACCGACGTGCAAACTCGCAGTTACGGCGGTGAGCGGTTGCACCGCAAGAATGCCAACCTGCAGCACAGTGCCTTGGCCTGCCCGGAAGCGCAAACCATCAAGCTGTGCGATCTGATCGACAACAGCAAAAACATCACCGACTACGAGCCGAGCTTTGCACGCCAATACCTGGTGGAGATGTCGCGCTTGCTGTGCGTGCTGCAGCAAGGCGACGCCGGGCTGTTGGCTATCGCCCGCAGCCAATGTGACGCCGCCGTCGCACTGATTAACCGGCGCAGCGGCGACGACAGTTGGTTCAACGCGCTGTGGCAGCAATACGAGGAGCATTTCAGGCTGGCGACGCTGAAAACTGCGTCAGTAACAGGATAAAAGGGATCGTCAGTGCGGCCAACGGCGTTTGAATGGTAATGATGCCGGCGGACCGTCGGTGATCGCTCCCAGCAGTTTGGCCATGATGTAGGCGGAAGCTGTGCAAGGCAGAGTATTGAATAACACTATAGTGGCCAATACCCGGCCGGGCGCATCAAAACCACGATCGAGGTAACGTTCAGCAATGGAATGGCGACGGCGATGCTAATCGAGGTTACCGTTAGACCTGTGTGGCCGTCGGTTGCCGCTGCGGCATTATGAAAATGAAGCTTATTAAATCTGAGGGAACGAGCCGCCTCTAATGAGGCGACTCTTGAGCGTTACCAGGATTTACGTGGGTTGCGGGAAACAATATCAATCTTCTGACACAGCAGTTTGGCGATGTCCACCGAAGCCGGGTTGCTGGCGCTACCGCCGAAGTTTTTCAGGACGATGACAATTCGAGCGTAATTGACATAGCCTTCCGGCAGCGGCAGATACTCCGCAGAATCCAGCGCGGTGATACGATCCGAAGTCATGGTGGCCGGTGACGTCGGCGTTACGGTGCCGCTTCGTCCCCACTGGCAGGTTTTTTCCAGCACGGTGGTGGTCCCGGCGTTACCCTTAAGTTCGTATTTACCCTGATAGGTGTTAACGGCGACATCCATGCTGCTCAGGCCCTGCAGGTTCTCCAACGTGGCGCGCCACAACACCAGATCGTTTTTTTCAATCGGGAAATAAACTTCGATTTTCTTGTCCGCCGCTGCCGTTTTGGTGGTGGCGGTAAGCACGCCGTTTTGCAGCGTCACCGTCAAATCGGAGGTTTCGGTTTGCGAGATGCGGGTGCCGCTGGCGGCGTAAACATTGTTCAACTGCAGCGCGCCGCTTTCCTTCCATGTCGGCTCTGGCAGGTGATTAACGCCATCGCCGAGATAGAGTTGACGCCACATGTTGATATAGCCGGGAGCGACGATCTTCTTCATTTCAATATGGTTGTTTGACCACCCCTTCTTGATGTCAGAGTTCACCAGATCGAAACCGTCTATGTAGCATTTACCGCTCAAATCGCTGGATTTGTCGAAGTAAAAATACTCAACGTATTGGTAGGGAACCGTGCTGTCGGGATCGGTAACGTTGGTTTGCACGCTGTGCCACTGGCTGTCCTTGATTTTTACCGTGCCGCTGTTGTCACTGGTAAATACCGGCCGGGAGTTGCGGGAGTTTTTATTGCCCCATTCGAAGTGACAGTTTTTAAAATCCAGCGTGCCGGCTTTGAGGTCGAATAACCCATAGTCAGTATTCGCTTGTTGATCGGCGACATTTTTAAAACCGCTGTAGTCAAACGAGCAATCGCGGAAGGCCAACGAATGAACGCCCTGATAATAGTTGTTGCTGTCGCCGAACAGGCATTTGTAGAACACAATTTTTTCACCGGCATTTGATGCGCTTTCGGACCAAATCGGCCACCAACAGCCGCGAACCATAATGCTGTGCCAGCTCTGGATATAGGCGTTGTTGCCAAAAACGATGCCTTTGTAGAGGTTGGTCAGCCAGACGTTTTGCACCAGCAACTGGCTGGCTGGAATGCCATCCATATTTACCGCATCGCTGTAAACGCACAGGCCGCGCAGATTGGCTGTTGCTCCTGGCGTGCCGACGATGCGCAGGTTATAGATCGCCGGTGCACCCTGGCTATACAGCACCCGCACGCATTCAATATTGGTTGCGCCGGAAAAATCCAAAATGGTGCCTTTAAAATCAACGGAGTTTTTCCATAATTTTAATTTTGCGGTGGTTTTACATGGGCGCACGCCGCCAGGGCCGACCAGGGTAATGCCGGCAGGCGTGGTGGGGATCGGCGCTTGCCACCACTCATCACCTTTAACCTGTAAAAAATTGCTGGCACGGTTAATAGTCAGGGAATAATCCAGCTCATCGCCAGCCTGATACCACCAGTCAATGCAGTAATCACCGTCATTGATAATGCGTTTCCAGCGGCGGTTTTGCGTATCGATCAGAATAGTCGCGCCGTTGTCCAGGCTGGTGGTGTCTGCGCTGTCACGGAGGAATACGCCGTGGTGATAGCGATCTTCAATCATTACGGTTGACTCACTGCCGGTATAGGCACGCAGGTTGGCGTAATCATTTAATGTAATCATGGTGTAATCCTCACTCTTTCGATGATGCAGGTTACTGCAAGGTCACAATTGCAGTAGCACAGTGGTGTATTGAAAATAAAAGTGTGCAGGCCGAGGACGAAGCACTTTTAAATCTCCCGGCCTGTGGGAGAAACTTAGCAGGAGGGGTAAGGCAGGTTAAGCCATGAGCGTTGTGCCCGCTGCCAGCGGGCTAACGGCAATCTGTTACGGGCGGTGAGGGTTAGCCGGCCTGCGGTGCACGGCGAAGATAAGTGAGTGGATTTAGTGAGCGCAGATGCATTTGCAAGACCACGCCGCGGCGGAAGACGTAGTTGAGCAGGGTCAGCGACAGCAGTTCGGTCAGCAGGGTGCTGTAGGCGGCGCCCATGATGCCGTACTGGCGGATCAGGCAATAAGAAAGCGGGATATTGATGATAAACACCAGGAACATCTTCTTCGACAGGAAGCCGTAGCCCGAGAACATCACAATGTATTTATAGGCCAGGGTGCCGAGTGCCGAGAGCAGCGTCGCTACCGCCAGCACGCCCATGGCCGGATAGGCCGCCAGATATTGCTCCCCGTACAGCAGCACGATCACCGGTTTGCCGAGCAAAACGATGCCTGCCACGATTGCGGCGGCGATCGCCAACACCAGCCCATTAAGTTTGGCGGCGGCGCGCACCGCGTCGTCACGGCGGTAAGCGAATATCTTGGCAAAAAATGAGGAGATCACTGCGTTGGTGACGAACATCCAGGCGGTGGCCAGCGTGATGGCGACGGAATAAATGCCCAGTGCCTCGGCGGAGACGAACCACATCAGGAACAGCTGCGCCAGCCGGGTGTAAATGGCGATGGAAACGTTGGAGACCGCCAGCGGCAGCCCGCTGGCGAGCAGATAGCGCACATACTTGCGCCGAACGCGGGCGGGGGCGGTAAAGCGCGGGTGGCGGCGATGATAAAGGTGGTGGCGGATCAGATAAGGGATCAGATAAACCATCACAATGGGGATCGCCAGGAAATACAGGTGCAGATCAAAATAAACGATCAGGTAACGCGCCAGCAGGGCGCTGCCCAAGCCGGCAACGTTAGCCAGCGTGTTGAAGCGCGACTCCAGCCGGGCGTCGTGGTAAATGGTGAACACGTCCCTGAGCGAGAAAAAGCCGGCGATAAAGGTGGCGGCGCAAAAGTAGAAGGTAATGAAATCGTCCCGTAGCCCAGTGTAAAGCAGGATGGCTGCGGAAAATAGCACAAAGCAGCCCTGGCGCAGCCGGTTGGTGGAAAACATCAATGCGGTGCCGGAGCGCGGGTTGCGGCTAATGCGTTTGAACAGCACGGTGTCGGAGCCCAGCAGCGCCAGCGTCTGGGTAATGGCGAAAATGGCGGTAGCGAAGGTGATCTTGCCGAAACTTTCCGGGCCAATATATTTCGCCATATAGGCGGTGATAAAAATGACGCCCAGAATAGAGACCATTTTTTCAGATATCATCCAGAATGCATTTTTCACTATGTTGATATCTATGAATTTCAATTGCATCAGCGCTTTTCCCTGTCGCATTCTGTAATAAGAATCATCCGATTATTCCCGTAGCCCTTGTAACGGTGGGGGCGCAAGGTTTTATAATTGTGCGGCAATAATCGGAATGTCAAAAGCATTTCTCCGTATGCTATCTTCATGGAAGAAACAGAAAAATGAGAAAACTCGCAAAACGGCTCTATCGGGCCGCGCCCGATGCTATTTATTATCAAATTAGCCATTATCTTGCTCATGGCTCTTGGGTGAACTTCAAAAATCCCAAGACATTTTCCGAGAAAATTTATCAACGTATGCGTTATCCGCAGCGTAATTTCAGCCTGTTGGCGGATAAGGTGGCTGTTCGGGAGTATATTTCACAGCGGGTATCGGAAAATTACCTAACGCCAATCATTATGACTACCGATGACTTTACCGAACGGGACTACCTTTCCCTGCCACAATCGTTTGTCATCAAAACCAATAATGCCTCCCAGCAGGTGAAAATAGTCAAAGATAAAAGTCAGATTAGCTATCTGGATATTGTGAATATTCTTAGTGGATGGTCTGAAATAACCTACTGGAAAAGATTTCGTGAAAAACATTACGCCGCTATTCCGCAAAAAGTTATCGTCGAGAAATTGCTGGATATCGAGTGCAGCGGGGAGTTGATTGACTACAAGGTGCATGTTTTTAACGGCAATCAATCTTATCTTTTTGTTGAATTGCTGCGCGGCGGGCCTGAGCCCACTTCGCTGGAATTTTTGGACGAGCACGCTCATCCCTGCTTTTTTATTCAGAATGATATCCCGCAGATCAATACGTTGCGGGCGAAACCTGCATTCTGGGGTGAGATGATCCAGGTAGCCAAAGCCGTGTCGGCGGATCTCGACTATTGCCGCGTCGATTTTTATCTCACCCCCGAGCGGCTCTACATTGGCGAACTGACGCTGACCCCCGGCGCCGGTAATGAGGTTTTTCTGCCGCGTGCGACCAACCTGCTGCTGGGCGAGATGATGTCCAGATCCGGTAGCCGCTGCGGCGGTTAAAACGATAGTCCGCCGGCATTCGGCGGTGCGAGGTTTTGCAGCCAGGCCAAAAACTCCGCCGCTTTGGGCTTGTCCAGCGTGCGCTGTGGATAGACCACGTAGTAAGGCTTGCTGAGAGGCAGCACCGTTTCTGCCAGCGGCACCAGCGTGCCGTTAGCCAGTTCGCGCTGGATCAAGCTTTGTTGGCCGAGCAAAATGCCGTGGCCTGCCACCGCCGCATCAATCGCCAGCGAGGTCAGGTTATAGGTCAGGCCCCGTCGCTGCGGCGGCGGTAGCCCGGCGGCGGTGAACCACTCATGCCAACCCGGCAGGAACTGGCTCTCTTTGCCCCAATCGACATGAATCAGCGGCTGCCGGGCCCAGTCGCCTGCGGCCTGCCGTTGCGGGCTGCACACCGGCTGCACGCCATCCTGAAACAACCGCACTTTTTCCAGCAGCGGATAGTCTTGATCGCCAAAGCACAATGCAAAGTCCGCTGCCGAGGCGGCGAAATCCACCGCGGCATGGGTGGCGTGCAGGCGGATATCCAGCTGCGGCTGGCGGGCCAGCCAGTCGCCAATCGCCGGGTTCAGCCATTTTGACGCCAGCGCCGGTAGCGCAAAGATCGTCAGGGTTTCCTGGCCCCGTTGGCGATCGACATGTTGCTGCGCCACGCGCAGCGTCTCGAACGCTTCCTGCACATAGGCCAGATAATCCGCGCCCTGTTCGGTCAGCGTTACGCCGCTTTTGGCGCGGGTAAACAGCTGAATGCCCAGATGCTGTTCAAGCTGGCGGATTTGCTGGCTGACGGCGGCGGCGGTCAGCGCCAGGCTGTCTGCCGCCCTGGCCAGGCTGCCGGTACGGGCGGCGGTTTCAAACGCCAAAATGGCGCTCAGTTTGGGCAGGCGGCTGCGGGAAGGTGCGTTCATGGCGGCTATCGTTAAGAATGGGTTACCTCATCCTTAACGCATTTTTGTTATTACGGCAATGCGACATTCGCTACAGTGGGGTATCCGGCCGCTAAGCCTTCAGGAGCTTCTCATGCAGCAACTCGCTCATATCGTTGATTTATCCGCCAACCCGATCGGCGACGCCGCCTTTCAGGCCCGCTGCAAAGCGACGCTGGACACGGCGGGTGCGCTGGTGCTGCGGGGCTTTCTGACCGCCGCCGCGCTGGCGACCGTTCGTCTCGAAGGAGCGGAACACAGCCACGCGGCGTTTTATGCCGCCAGCAAGCATAACGTATACCTCAAACCGCAGGACGAAAGCCTGCCTGCCGACCATGCGCGCAACCGGCAGGTGGTATCGTCCAAGGGCTGTATTACCGACGAGGATATCCCGGCGCAGTCGCCGCTGCGCACGCTGTACGATGCCCAGCCTTTCCGCGACTTCCTCTGTGCGGTACTGGAAGAGCAGCAGCTCTATCCCTACGCCGATCGGCTGTCGTCGATCAATCTGCACTACGCGCATCGCGGGCAGGAACTGGGCTGGCATTTTGATAACTCTTCATTCGCCATCACGCTCCTGATCCAAAAACCGCAGGCCGGCGGCCGCTTTGAGTATGTGGAAAACCTGCGCGATGCCGATCGCGGCGAGATGAATTACGCGGGGGTAACCCAGGTGCTGGACGGCGAGCGTGCGGTGAAGACGTTGGCGATGGAGGAGGGGGATTTGGTGCTGTTTCGCGGGCGCAATGCCATGCACCGGGTTACGCCGACCGAAGGCGATACCACCCGCATGCTGGTGGTGCTGGCCTATAACGCCCAGCCGGATATCGCGCTGTCGGAGAGCGCGCGCATGACTTTTTACGGCCGGCTGTAACGGATAAAAAAACTGCCCCGGCGGGGGCAGTGAGTTTGATGACAAAGTTGTCTTTGAATCCGAGATACCCGGGCCTAGCGCACCGAGGGGCGCTCCGGCGGGCAAGCCGCTACGACCCCTTCGGCACGCTCTCCCTAATAACGGGCTTTGTCAGTAGTCAGACTGCCCCGGTGGGGGCAGTTGAGAGACTCAGTGGTGAGCTTCTTCGTGAGCCTGTTGTTCCAGCTTCACTTCCTGCGCGCGCTTGCGCAGGCCGAACCAGCCCAGCACCAGCAGCACGACCAGCACCGGAATGGTGGCGATGGTCCAGGTGCCGTTCGGGTAATCGAACGCCATCATCACCACGACCGCCAGCAGGAACGCCAACGTCAACCAGGAAGTGACCGGCGCACCGGGCATTTTGAAGGTGACCGGTTTGGCGCGGCCTTCCCGCACGGCCTTGCGCAGGCGCATTTGGCAGACGATGATAAATGCCCAGGAGCTGATAATGCCCAGCGAGGCGATGTTCAGCACGATCTCAAACACCTGCGAAGGCACCAGATAGTTCAGCACTACGCCGAGCACATAGATGCCGCAGGTCACCAGAATACCGGCGTAAGGCACTTGCTGGCTGCTCATCTTGGACATGAATTTCGGCGCGGAGCCGCCCATCGACAGCGAACGCAGAATACGGCCGGTGGAGTACAGGCCGGAGTTCAGGCTCGAAAGCGCGGCGGTCAGCACCACGATGTTCATGATGGTGCCGATATAGGGCACGCCCAGTTTACTGAAGAAGGTGACGAACGGGCTTTGACCGGCCTGATAGGCATTCCACGGCAGCAGCAGCACCAGCAGCACCACGGAGCCGACGTAGAACAGGCCGATACGCCAGATCACGCTGTTGATCGCCTTCGGCAGCATTTTTGCCGGATCTTTGCATTCGCCGGCGGCGGTGCCGATCAGCTCAATGCCGGCGAAGGCGAAGATCACCCCTTGCACCAGCACCAGCGCGGGCAGCAAGCCGTGCGGGAACATGCCGCCGTTTTCGGTGATCAGGTGCAGGCCGGTAGTGTTACCCGCCACCGGAGTGCCCGTACCCAGGAACACCACGCCGACCACCAGGAAAATGGCAATGGCGGCCACTTTAATCAGCGCGAACCAAAACTCCATTTCGGCGAACCACTTCACGCCGATCATGTTCATGGTGGCGACCACCCCAAGGGCGCAGAGCGCGAACAGCCATTGCGGCACGTCGGCGAAAGTGCCCCAGTAGTGCATGTACAGCGCGACCGCAGTGATGTCGACGATACCGGTCATCGCCCAGTTGAGGAAATACATCCAGCCGGCGACATAAGAGGCTTTTTCGCCGAGAAACTCGCGGGCATAAGAAACGAAGCTGCCGCTGGAAGGGCGGTGCAGCACCAACTCGCCCAGTGCGCGGAGAATGAAGAAAGAGAAAATCCCGCACACCAGATAGACCAAAGCCAGTGCCGGGCCGGCCATTTCCAGCCGGCCGCCGGTGCCGAGGAACAAGCCGGTGCCAATGGAACCGCCGATGGCGATCATCTGTATCTGGCGGTTGCCCATGCTTTTGTGATAACCGGATTCATGTGAGTCTAACCAACGTCTTCTGGCGGCGTGTTTGTCATGATCGGTTTTTTTATGTGATTGCATCATCCGTCCTGTTTTACCTGTCTATAGGGTTACCCAGCTCTCGGACGAGAGCAAACGATTGCTATTGCCAATCGTTATGAGAATGAGGTCATGGCATCATTCTGTTGTTTATTGTGTGTACAGCCATCATTAAATAACGGCGAGGCATGCTACCTTTTCTCCGTAAATGTGGCAAAAAATCCTGCGTATAAATCGTGATCAATTGTGTTTATTTTTTATTCCATATACAAAATAATATATTATTCAATAAGATGTGTGATTTTATCAACACGGAAATATCGAGGAATAAAAAGTGACGAAAATCACAAAATATTAATTACCGTGCAAATTGCAGGGGGTTTTGCTTATTTTTCGAGGCGTGAAAAAAGGGGAGAAATAAGATTTTTTTGGCCTGCGGCGATTATAGCCCGCAGGCAAGGGGATTAACGGCGATTTTTTAGGCAGATTCTCCGGCCGGCAGAGCCGAAGCAGGCAGACCGAAAAGCAGGTCGAACGCCCAGTTAAACACGAAGGTGTAGCACGGGATAATGACGATCAGCGCCATATCCAGCAGCAGCGCTTCCAGCAGTGAAATCCCCATCCACCAGGCGATCAGCGGGATCAGGTACACCACCAGCGTCAGTTGAAACCCCACGGCGTGTGCAATACGGCGCTTTAGCGTGCGGGTGCGTGACGTCTGGCGGCTTTCCCACCGCTCAAACAGCGAGTTGTAGATGAAATTCCAGCTTACGGCGATGGTGGTGATGATCACCGCCAGCGGCCCGGTGCTGCTGGGCGCGCTGCCGGAAAGCAGCGCCAGCCCCAAAGCGGAGATCGCCATGCCGATAATTTCGTAAGCGGTGACATACACCAGTTTGCGTTTAACGCCTTGCATCATGTTCTCCTGCGTTATTTTTGATGGTTTATCTGGTCGTGGCGGCTAAGATAACGTCAATCACATTGATAGAAAAAGTCAGGAGCTGTCAGTTTTACTGACAGGTAACGCAATGAACTTTTCCAGCGATAACATTGAGCTGTTTCTGGCGGTATTGGATCGGGGTTCGTTCTCCGCCGCCGCCCGTTCGCTGCGGCGCGTGCCTTCGGCGGTCAGTATGGGGATCGCCAACATGGAGGCGGAACTGGGCTTCCCGCTGTTTGACCGGTCGCACCGCGAACCGGTGCCGACCCCGTTGGCACTGGCGCTGGCGCCGCATGCGAGGCTGATTGCCGACCAACTTAAACAATTGCAAAACCACGCCATCGAATTGTCGCAAGGGCTTGAGAGTACGCTGTCGATAGGCGTCGCTTCGGACATCAACGGCAGCGGCCTGCTGGCGGCGATCAAAACGCTGGCGGAGCGTTATCCGTTGCTGAACATCGAAGTGCTGACCGCCCCGCAAGATGACGTGCTGCATATGCTGCATCAGGGCAGGGTTGGCGTTTGCCTGGCGTTTGGCGGGCTTAACGTCAACAGCCAGGAGCAGTTCCATTTCGTGGGGACGGAATCGCTGGTCGCCACGCTCTCGCCATGCCACCCGGCGCTAAAAGGGGCGGCAGACGAGCTGTTTCTCGAGGATCTGGTCAACGTGCGGCAGATTATGGTGGCCAGCCGCGATCTGCCCATCGTCGATCTGCGGCCGCGGGTGGCGGAATCTTACTGGCGCACCGACAGCCTGCCGATGGCGCTGAACATGGTTGAGGCCGGATTGGGCTGGGGCAATTTCCCGCTGTCGCTGACTGCGCCGCTGTTGGCTCAGGGAAGGTTAATCCGGCTGAAATTCAAAAACACCAAAAACGAACTGCGGTTGCCGATACACCTGGTTTGGCTGAAGAATGCGCCGCTGGACAAGGCCGCGCGCGAGCTGGTAGCGCTGATGCGCGATGCGACTCAGGTTGAATGATCTCCGTATTCATTGCTTTTATTTTCGTCGCTGCGCTACTTTGAACAGGGGACAGTTAAGGGAGTACCGCGAGCATGATGAGTGAAACGGCATTATCGGTATTGAGCATTACCGGGGCGATAACGCTCGGGGCGATGAGCCCGGGGCAAAGTTTTATTTTGGTGGCGCGCACCGCAGTGGCCTCTTCGCGCCGCGATGGCATGGCGGTGGCGTTAGGCATGGGCGTCGGTTGTTTTATCTTTGCCTTGATCGCACTGCTGGGACTGCAGTCGCTGCTGCTGGCGCTGCCGTGGTTGTACACCACGCTGAAAGTGCTGGGCGGCGCGTATCTTGTCTATTTGGCGTTTAAAATGCTGCGCGGGGCCAGTCGGCCGCTGAACGTGGAGGCGGTCGGCGAGCGGTATCTGGGGGTTCGCAAGGCGTTTACCACGGGGTTGCTGACCCAACTCGGCAACCCGAACACCGCTATCGTGTTCGGTAGCGTGTTCGCCGCGCTGCTCAGCCATAAAATTTCGCCGCTGATGTACGTGGTGTTGCCGGTGATTGCCTTGACGGTCGACGTCCTGTGGTACGCCTTTGTGGCGTTTGTGCTGTCATCGCCGCGCCCGCGCCGCACTTACCTGCGTTTTAAAGCCTGGTTCGATCGCTTGGGCGGCGGCGTGCTGGCCTTGCTCGGCCTGAAACTGATGCTCAATAAATAACCTTAATCGGCGTGGCGACGCCGCCACCAGAAGCGCAACAGCAGGATGGCGGCGATCACCAGCGCGCAGAACAGCAGGCTGGTCAGCCTTTTGTCGAAGCCGGAGATAAAGCGGGCGATGGCTTCACCGCCGAAATAACCCAGCAGCACGAAAATCGTCGCCCACAGAATGGCACCCAGAATGTTCAGCGGCACAAAGCGTGAGGGCGGCAACTTGCTGGCGCCGATCAGCACCGGGCCGATAATGCGAAAACCGTACATAAAGCGCACGCCGATCACGAACAGCATCGGGTGGCGGGCAATCAGCTTGTTGGCGCGCTCGATGCGCTTTTCCTGGCTTTTCATCCGTGAAATCACTTTCCCGCCGAAGCGGCGGCCCAGAAAGAACAGCAATTGATCCCCCAGCGTGCCGCCCAGCGCCACCACCGCAATTACCCAGGGCAGATGCAGCAACCCCTGATGCGCGGCAATGCCGCCCAGCAACGTGATGGTTTCCCCCTCGGCCAGGCAGCCGATAAACAGCGCCCAGTAGCCGTAATCCGTAATGTAGTGGGCTAAATCCGCCATTGTGATCCCCTATGTCTTTAACACATAAGGTTAAGTATACGCCCGGCTCGTCAGCGGCGGGCGGCTATCTGCGCGACCAGCGCCCGGCGTTGTTGCAGGCTGTCCGCCATTTTTTCCTCTACTCGCGCCAGGATCCCCGCAGGCGCCAGCTCTGGCGTTCCCCCCAGGAACGGCGGTGCCGGGGCATACTCCAGATACAGCTGGATCATCTGCGCGGTGTCTTCGCCGTGCAGCTCGGCTATCAGTGTCAGGGCGAAGTCGATGCCTGCAGTCACGCCGCCACCGGTGATCACGTTGCCGTCGCGTTCCACCCGCGCACGGCTGGGGACAGCGCCGAACAGCGTCAGGCTTTCACGCATCGACCAATGGCAGGCAGCGCGCTTGCCATGCAACAGCCCGGCGGCGGCCAGGATCAGCGAACCGGTGCACACCGAGGTCAGATAGCGTGCGTCGGTTCCCAACCGGCGGATCTGCCGTATGAAGTTTTCATCCAGCAGCGCCTGGGTGCAGCCACTGCCGCCCGGCACGCACAGGACATCGCAGTGCGTGACGTCCTCCAGCCTGTGCAGCCGCGAGAAGTGCAACCCCTCGGAACTGACGTCCGCACCGCCGATCGAGGCGACGATAATTTCGGCATCGGGCATACGCCGCAGAAATTGCAGCGGGCCGGTGAAATCCAACTGGGTAACGCCCTGATAGATCGGAAAAACTATGACTAATGGTACAGACATGATATTCCCCTCAGTTTTGTCCTTTGGTCTGGGTAATAATAGCTGCCCTATTTTTGGCTGGTATGCCATATAACCCTCAAAAAACGCCATAATGAAAAACATCGGTTTTGTGATCTTTCCCGATTTTAACCTGCTGGATTTTGCGGGGCCGCTGGCGGCTTTCGAGCAGGCCGATCGGTTCGCCGATGCCCCGGCATACCGTTGTTTGCCGGTGTCGCAGGCGGGCGGGATGGTGATTGGTTCGTCCGGCGTGGCGGTGATGACCCAGCCATTGGAGGAGAGTCGTTTTGATACGCTGCTGATTGCCGGTGGCCGCGGCAACGTGGCGGCGGCGGAGTCCCCGGCGTTGATCGCGATGTTGCAGCAGCAGAGCCGGCAGGTACGGCGCATGGCCAGCGTGTGTACCGGGGCATTTATTCTGGCGGCCGCCGGGCTGTTGGAAGGCAAGCGCGCCACCACCCATTGGTTCCACGCCGCACGGTTGCAGCAGCGCTATCCGCGTATTCGCGTCGACAGCAACCGCATTTTTATTCGCGACGGTGCCTTCTGGACCTCGGCCGGCATCAGCGCCGGCATCGATCTGGCGCTGGCGATGATTGAAGAGGACCTCGGCGCAGAGGCGGCGGCCAACGTGGCGCGGCAACTGGTGGTGTATCACCGCCGTCCTGGCGGGCAGTCGCAGTATTCGCTGCTGCTGGCGCTAAATCCTTCTTCAGACCGGATCCGCAGCGCACTTTCTTACGCCCGTGAGCATCTGCATCAGCCGCTCAGGGTGACGGATCTGGCCGATGCCGCTTGCCTGAGCGAACGCCAGTTCGGCAGATTGTTTCGCGCGGAAACCGGTCAGACGCCGGCCAAGGTGATTGAGCAACTGCGGGTGGAAGCGGCGCGGGTGCGGATTGAAGAGAGCGGCGAAGCGCTGGAGGCTATCGCCCGTGCCGTCGGTTTTAGCGATCCGGAGCGTATGCGGCGGGCATTCATTCGCGTCTTCGGTTTGTCGCCGCAGGCGATGCGGCGCCTGAGCCGCGCCGGTTAATTCATTAAGCTATGCCCTAGTGGCGTGGCGCAGTAAAAGGAGCAACAGATGTATCAGGATTTTGAAAGCGAACTGGATTGGGCGATGCGCCATATGCCGCGCACCCGCGCGGCGGTTGCGGCGTTGCCGGATTTGAACGGCGTGCGGTTGGCGTGCAACATGCACCTGGATCTGAAAATGGCACCGCTGGTGGCGGGCCTGCTGGGCAAGGGCGCGGCGGTTTACCTGACCACCTGCAACCCGACCACGGTGCAGGATGACGTGGTCGCCTGGCTGGAGCGGCGTGGCGCGCAGGCTCACGCCTGGCGTGACATGAGCGATGCGGACTGGTCGGCATCCTTCGATCGCGCGTTGGCCTGGGAACCGACCCACCTGTGTGAAATGGGCGCGGATCTGACGACCCGCCTGCACCAGTCGGCCGCAGGCCCGCAGATTATCGCCGGCCTGGAAGCGACCGGCTCCGGCATCAGCCGGCTGAACGGCATGGCGCCGCGCTACCCGATCTTCAATTGGGACGATCTGCCGGTGAAAGAAGGGCTGCATAACCGCCATATGGTCGGTCTCACCGCCTGGCACACCTTCTTCCAGACCACGCATCTGACGCTGCATGAAAAATGCGTGCTGGTGATTGGTTATGGCCTGGTTGGGCAGGGCGTTGCGGCGGCGGCGAAAGCCTACGGCGGGCAGGTTGTCGTGGCGGAAATCGATCCGGCGCGGGCATTGCAGGCGCGTTACGACGGCTGGGCGGTGGTCGATCTGGCCACGGCGGTTACCCAGGCGGACGTGATCGCCACGGCGACCGGGGCGAAAAACGTGCTGTCGGCGCAGCATCTGCAACAGGTGAAGGACGGGGTGTTTATTCTCAACGTCGGCCACGTGGCGGCCGAAATTGACGTCGGCTTCCTGAAGACCCTGTCGCACAGCGAGCCTATGCCGTTTGTGAACGCCTACCAACTGGGCGAGAAAAAGGTCTATTTACTGGCCAACGGGTCGATGTTCAACCTGACGGCGGGCTACGGCGACAGCCTGAACGCCTTCGATGTGACGCTGGCGGTGATGGCGGCGGGCATTGGCCATATCGTCGGCGACGGCGCCCGTCAGGCTCCCGGTTTGTATCTGTTGCCGCAGGCGGCGTGGCAACCGGCACTGTAACTTTTCTCTTGCGGGCGCTCACCCCAGAGCGCTCGCGGTTTGCGCAATATTCTGTCCGACAGAATTTGTCACAAATGGGGGCGCATAATCCCAGTGCCAACTTGAGATCCCTCACATATAATTCTGCCAAATCAGACCTTCATCTTCTCCAGTGACAGAGTAATGCATGTGAAAATACGTGTTTTGGTACTAACCCTGCTCGCTTTGCAGGCGGGAGCAGGCATCGCGCCGCGCGCGCTGGCCAGCGAAAATAACGCCGCCGCCCATGCCGCCCAGCCTGAACTGGCTTCCGGCAGTGCGATGGTGGTGGATATGCAGACCCACAAAGTGATGTATGCGCGCAATCCGGATGAAGTGGTGCCGATCGCCTCCATCACCAAGCTGATGACCGCCATGGTGACGCTGGATGCCCATCTGCCGCTGGATGAAATGCTGTCGGTGGACATTCACCAGACGCCAGAAATGAAAGGCGTTTATTCCCGCGTACGTCTGAACAGCGAAATCACCCGCAAAGACATGCTGCTGCTGGCGCTGATGTCGTCGGAAAACCGCGCCGCCGCCAGCCTGGCGCATCACTATCCGGGCGGTTACGGTGCCTTTATCAAGGCGATGAACGCCAAGGCGAAAGCGCTGGGCATGACCAATACCCATTATGTGGAGCCGACCGGGTTGTCGATTCATAACGTTTCGACCGCGCGTGACCTGACCAAGCTGCTGATCGCCACCAAGCAATATCCGCTGATTGGCCAGCTCAGCACCACCACCGAGCGCATGGCGAGCTTCAAGGATCCTAACTACACGCTGCCGTTCCGCAACACCAACCATTTGGTGTACAACCCGAAATGGAACATCCAACTGACCAAAACCGGCTTCACTAACGAAGCGGGGCATTGCCTGGCGATGCGCACCATGATCGGCAGCCGCTCGGTATCGCTGGTGGTGCTGGACGCGTTCGGCAAGTACACGCATTTTGCTGACGCCAACCGCCTGCGCACCTGGATCGAAACCGGCAAGGTAACGCCGATCCCGGCCGCTGCCCGCGACTATCGCCGCCAAAAAGACGCCCGTCTGGCGAAGAACGAAACCGAATAATCCCGGTCTGGCCTGCGGTTTCCACCGCAGGCCGCTATCGGCCCTCAGGGCGCCTGATGACAAAACCCCTTTCCCGATCGCCGTCGAATCCGGCGCGCAGATACAACTGGTGCGCCCCGGTGCGCTGTTGGCCGGAAAGCAGCATCACTTTGTAGCACCCTTTACGCCACGCCAGTTGCAAGGTGTATTCCAGCATCGCCAGGGCAATGCCTTGCCCGCGGTACGGCGGTGCCGTGACCACGTGTTCAATGATACCGAACGGCTGAGCCTGATGAACCAACCCCGGCACCATCGCCAGCATGCAGGTCGCGACCGGCTGTTCACCGTCGGCGGTAACCACCAGGCGAATTGCCGGGTTGTCCAGCAAACGTTGTAAGGTGCGCAGGGCGGCATCCGGGCGCAGCGGGGGATCCTGTGGGCGCAATTCCTGATACAGCGCCTGAAGGCCGGCCAGATCCGTTGTCTGTGCCAGGCGATAGGTGATTGCCATCTTTCCTCCTTTTTGGCGGCGGCGGTTGCTTCATCCGCTATGATCACTAAATACCCTATCGTATGCGAGAGAGGATTCCTATGAGCCAGGTTGCAACCTTTATCATGTTTCAGGGCAACGCCCGGCAGGCTATCGATCTTTACAGCGGGCTGTTCGGCAGTTTTAAGGTTCAGCAGTTGCTGCATTACGACGAGACGCCCGACGGGCAGCGGCGAATCAAACAGGCTTCGATAGATTTTGACCGACAGCATCTGGTGTTTAGCGACAGCCCGGTCAGCCATGATTTCAGCTTTACCCCGGCGGTGTCTCTCCACGTTAATTTGGCGACCGAAGCCGAATTGGAACGGGTATTCGCCCGTTTGTCGGAAGGCGGTGAAGTGCTGATGCCGCTGGATGATTACGGCTTCAGCGCGCGTTTCGGCTGGCTGAACGATCGCTTTGGCCTCTCCTGGCAGTTGAACGTGCCGGCGGGCTAACTGCGCCATCCTCTTATACCCATTCAGGGGCGTTTACCGCTATGCTAAACGGGCAAGGGTTTAATGAAATTTGATAAGGATGACCATTTTGGCCGGAAGTAGCTTACTGACTTTACTCGACGACATCGCTTCGCTGCTGGACGACGTCTCGCTGATGACAAAAATGGCGGCGAAGAAGACCGCCGGGGTGCTGGGTGACGATCTGGCGTTGAATGCGCAACAGGTTAGCGGGGTAAAGGCCGATCGCGAACTGCCGGTGGTGTGGGGCGTGGCCAAAGGTTCGTTTATCAACAAACTGATTCTGGTGCCGCTGGCGTTGCTGATCAGCGCATTCGCCCCCTGGGCGATCACGCCGCTGCTGATGGTGGGCGGCGCTTACCTGTGTTACGAAGGCTTTGAAAAAGTGTTCCACAGCCTGACTCACGGCAAGCAAGGGGAGGAGAAAAAAGAAGAACTGGACGCCAATGAAGACGTGGCGGCCTATGAACAGCGCAAGGTGAAAGGGGCGATTCGCACCGATTTCGTGCTGTCCGCCGAGATTATCGCCATCACTCTGGGCACCGTGGCCGGTGCGAGCTTTAGCCAGCAAGTGATTGTGTTGAGCGGCATCGCGATTGTGATGACGATCGGCGTTTACGGTATCGTGGCCGGCATCGTCAAGCTCGACGATTTGGGATTGTACCTGAGCCGCAAAACCAGCGCGCTGGCGCGCTCGATCGGCAATGGCATTGTCAGTGCCGCACCTTACCTGATGAAAACCCTGTCGATCGTCGGTACTGTCGCCATGTTTATGGTCGGCGGCGGCATTCTGACCCACGGTCTGCCTCCGGTGCATCGTTTGTTCGAAGACTGGGCGTCGTACGCTACCGTCGTACCGACCTTCGGCCATATTCTGCAGGGGGCGATCCCCGCTTTGCTCAACGTGGTGTTCGGCCTGGTTGCCGGCGGCGTGGTGCTGCTGGTGGTTTCGGCTCTGGGGGCTATCCGCGCGCGCTTTACCGCCTGATAATCGCGGGGTGCGTGTTGCGCACCCCGTAGCTGCCGTTACGGCCGGCTGCCGTCGCCGCCACTTAGCGCGCGTTGCATGATATGCGTGTCGCGCCATTCACCCAGTTTGAATCCTACCGCCTTCAGCGTACCCACGCTGGTAAAGCCCAATGTCCGATGCAGGGCCAGCGAGCCTTGATTGTCTTCGGCATTGCCGACGATCGCCAGCATCTGCCGCCAGGGGCCGCGTTCGCAACGGGCGATCAGCTCGGCCAGCAACGCTTTGCCGATGCCATGACCCTGAAGACCTTCGGCGATATACACCGAGTCTTCTACGGTAAAGCGGTAGGCCGGGCGTGGCCGATAGGGCGTGGCGTAACAGTAGCCCACCACGCGATCCTCCCGTTTGGCGACCAGCCAGGGCAGCCCGGCTTCCTGTACCTTGCTGCACCGCTGCTGCATTTCTTCACACGTGGGCGGCGTTTCTTCAAAGGATGCCGCGCCGTAAAGCACGTGGTAGGCGTAGATCTGTTGTACGGCGGCCAGGTCATCCGGCGTGGCGTCGGTGATGATCAACGGGGCGGAAAGGGGCATAAGAGTTCTTTGTTTACCTTGAAAAATCAGAAGATAAACGCATTATGCTCCCCGTCCGACGGCAAGGTAAATTGGGCTTTTTTATGCCGGTGATAAAAAAAACTATAGTTGTCTGCTGGCCCGGTGCCGCGGCAGCAGGCGTTTTACTGCGCCGGAGGCCAGCAGCACGCCGAGGATAACCCAGACCGCCCCGACTAATTGCCAAACGTTGGGTGCGGTACCGGTGAGGGTGGCCACCAGCATGGTAAACACCGGAGCCAGATTGAAGAAAATGGCGGTGCGCATCGAGCCGATTTTTTCCAGCCCGTTGAACCACAGCAGATAGGCCAGTAGCGAGCCGCACAGCGCCAGATAAACCACCGCCGCATGCACGCTGAAGCTGGCGGAAGCCAGACTTTGCAGCGGGTTTTCGAAGATAAACCCTAGCGGCAGCAGCGCCAGCGTGCCGAACAGCATCGAATAGCTGGTGGTTTCGATGGCGGTGGCGTTATGCACCAGCCGCCGGGTACCGACCATATTCAGCGCCCAAGCCAGGCTGCCGAGCAGGATAATGCCGTCACCGGGGTTGATTTCCAACCGCAACAGCGTTTGCAGGCTGCCTTTGGCGATCACCAGCGTTACGCCGATAAAACCCGCCAGCAGGCCGGCGGCGCGTGACCCACTCAGTTTTTCATGCTCCCAAAATACCCCGAACAGCATTGTCCACAGCGGCGTGGTGGCGAGGATCAGCGCACCGTTGATCGGCGTGGTGGATTGCAGGCCGAAAAAGGTGCACAGGTTAAACAACGTAAAGCCGAGCACGCCCAGCCCAAGGTAGGCCGGCCAGTTGCTCTTCAGCGTACTGAAGCGTAACTGCCCGCGTGGACCGAAGAGCAGCAACAGCGCCAGCGTCGCCAGGCTGAAACGCTCAATCGACGCGGTGATCGGCGGCTGATGGGCGATGATATAGGCACCGGCATTGAAGTTGGTGCCCCAGAAAAAGGTGGCGATAATCACCCCCAGATAGGCCAGCGGCAGCGAAGTTTTCATGGTGATTTCCTGTGGTGCGGAATAAACCAAAACAGTTTGCGCCACGGATTGTTGCGGTAAAATCCCCTATATATTCATTTGTGATGTGAGAAAATACCCATGTTCAATTGGGAAGATTTGCACTACTTCATGGTGTTTGCGCGCGAGAAGTCGCTGTCAGGCGCCGCCCGCAGTTTGCAGGTCGATCACGCCACCGTTGCCCGCCGCATTGCCAGCCTGGAAGCATCGCTGGCGTTAAAACTGGTGGATCGCCGCCCGCGCAGCTACCTGCTCACCGCCGACGGGCAACGCATCGCGGCGCAAGGGGACAGCATGACGCTCAACGCTTTCGCCGTCAGCCGCGCCGCCCTCAGCGGGCGACAGGGCATCGCGGGCGAGGTTACGTTGAGCGTGCCGCCGGTGATGGGGTTGAAGCTGATTGCCCCGCGTATTGCCGAGTTGCAGCGCCGTTATCCGGATTTGCGACTGGTTTTGCTGGCCGATACCGCCAACGTATCGCTGCTGCGTGGCGAGGCGGATATTGCCATCAGGCTCAGCCGCGTCACTGAAAGCGATCTGGTGGCGAGAAAAATCGGCACCGTCGAGTTCGGGCTGTACGCCAACGCCGGTTATCTGCGAGACACGCCGGAGGCGGAGCGGGGGTTTATCGGCTATCACGATGAACGGGCCGCTTCGGCGCAGCAAAAATGGTTGCTGGAGCAGGCCGGGCCCCGGCCGCTGGTGATGCGCAGCAACGACCTGATGATTCAGGCTGCCGCCGCTGCGGCCGGCGCGGGCATTGCGCTGCTGCCGCATTTTGTCGCGCAGGAACTGGGGCTTGAACGCCTGGCGCCGCCGCTTGGGCTGCGGCGTGAAGTCTGGCTAACGGTGCATGACGACATTCGCCATGCACCGGGCATCGCCGCCGTGACGGCGTTTTTACTGGAGTGTTACGCGGGCGTTGTGGGGATCACCCGGCTGGTGGATAACCTTGCCTAGCCCCGCATCAGCTGCGCCACTGCCTGTTGCAGATAGCTCAGCAGCGCCGGGGTCAACCAGGTACCTTCGGTCAGCGTCGGCTCTTGTTCCATCGCCTGGCGAATTTTCATCTGGGTGGCCGGGTCGGTGCCGGCGTAAGACTGGAACAGCGCCAGCCATTGGGCCGCCAGTTGCTGCGCCTGGACGGACTCCGGCGGCACGCCGTCTCTTAGCGCCTGATGGAACTGGGCGATCAGCGCCGGCCATTCGTGCAGGCGGGTAAAGTAGTGTTGGCGCACGTAGGCGTATTCTTCCGCCGACAGGTATTTTTGGTAGATCGACAGCTTGGTTTCGGCAAAGGCCCGGGTGACATAATCGGTCACAGCCGGGGTGATGCCGGTCTGTTCACGCATTGAGGGTTCGTCGGCGTGCATGGCGTTAAGCCGGGTAAGAAACGCCGGATTAAGCGCGGTATCGCGTTCCAGCATCTGCATCCAACGCCGCGCCAGGGCCTGCGCCTGCGGCGCTTGCGCTTCGACGCCACCGTCGATCAACTGGCGTATGCTGCTCACCAGCTCGGCCCATTCCTGATTGCGCGCCTGATCGGCCTGATAGAAGGGCAGTTGCGCCAGTTCGTCGGCGGTAAAATATTTGTCGTACATGGTCATTAACTCCAACGTAGTCAGCCAGTCGTTCAGTTCCGGTTCGTCCCCGGCGGTGAGCTGGGCATGCATATGCTGCAAACGATCGCGTAGCGCTACGGTCTGCGCCAACTGCCGATCCAGCATGGTTATCTGCTGTTCAATCACCGTGGTTAACGTTACCCCGGAACGTGTCAGAAGTGCCCCGACCTCCGCAAGCTGGACCCCCATTCGGCGCAACGCCTGAATATGGTGCAAGCGGGTGATGTCAGCCCGGTTGTATAAACGGTAGCCGGTGTCGGAACGCGCAGAAGGGATCAGCAAACCAATGCTGTCGTAATAATGCAGTGTCCTGACGGTGATGCCGGAACGGCGGGCCAGTTCGCCCACTTTTAATAACATGACGTGCTCCTCCCCAGTGCGTGCAGGGATACTAAAGCCTGACGCGACGTGAGGGTCAATAGCGCGGAAGGGGATATTTTCAGGAAAGTGGCGGGCGCCGAAAATGGCACCCGCAAGGAAGGGAACCGCCTGCTTACCAGCCTTTTACCGCACCGCCGTTAAAAATTTTCTCGGCGGCTTTGGCCACTTCATCCGACTCGTAGGCCTTGATGAAGTTTTGCACGTTCAGCGCGTCTTTATTGTCTTCACGCGTCACGATGATGTTGGTGTACGGCGAATCTTTGTCTTCGATAAAGATGCCGTCTTTGGTTGGCGTCAGCCCGGTCTGGTTGATGTAGGTGGTGCTGATGATAGCTACCGTGACTTTAGGGTCATCCAGCACTTGCGGCAATTGAGCGCCCTCCAGCTCCATAATCTTGTAGTTATGCGGGTTGGCGCTGATATCCAGCGAGGTTGGCAGTAGCCCTTTGCCCGGTTTCAGGGTAATCAGGCCGGTTTTCTCCAGCAGCAGCAACGCGCGGCCGAGGTTGGTCGGATCCAACGGAATAGCGATAACGGCACCGTCCTGCAGCTCTTTCAGCGATTTGATTTTTTTCGAATAGCCGGCCATCGGGAACACGAAGGTATTGCCCACCGCCACCAGTTTGTAGCCGTGATCTTTATTTTGCTGTTCGAGGAACGGCCGGTGCTGGAATACGTTGGCATCCAGCTCACCTTTATCGGTGGCGTCGTTCGGCAGCAGAGAGCCGCTGAAACCGACCAGTTCAACCTCCAGGCCGTATTTCTCTTTCGCTACCTGTTTGGCGACTTCCGCCACGTCCTGCTCCGCGCCGTTGATAACCCCGACCTTGATAAGGTTCTGGTCTACCGGCTTATCGCAACCCTGCAGTGCCAGCGTGGCGGCAAACGCCGCCATCACGGCGGTAAAACGCCAGGTCTTTAACATCGTGTTCTCCCTGAAAAAAACAGTAAAATCAGTTGGTTTTGTGCTGTTAGCTAAGCCTGAAGCCGCAGGGAAGTCAAACGCTTGCTCAGCACAAAGGGTTATAGGTAATAACAGGAAGTTTTATAGAGACTAGGGCTTTCAGATTGCACCCTGAAAGCCATCGGGGCCGGAGGGGCGGTTATTTTGCGCGCAGCACGACGATGCCGGGCGTGTTGATCACATAGTCCATAAAGGGCGAGTCCACTACCTTCATGTTTTCCTTGCGAGAAGAGGCATTGCGCAACATCGGGCCGTTTTCGGTCATGATAAAGATGCCGGTGTGAGTGACGTCCAGCCCGGCAAGATGGGTGTAGATACCGATGTAATCGCCGGTGCGCAACTGGGCCAGCACCTTATCGTCAATAAAATCGCTGGGCAGATAAGTGATGCTGCGCCGCACATTTTTCAGGCCGGGCAGATAGCTGCCGCCGTCGGCCTTTTGGTTCAGATTTTTCACCTGCGTCACCGCGTGCGGGCTGAGTTGAGCGGTAATGTCGGTCACGTTTGTTTTGGCGACCTGCGCCCAGTCGGTGAAGAAATGTTTGCGCTGCGGGAAGCTGATTTCGCTATGGGCGTAGCGGGTCTGGATCAGGCGTTGAACGAATTCAGCCTGATTGTGCGATTTGCTCAGGGCATCGACGTAGTCGATATAGGTAAAGCAATCCAGGCCGCGGAAGTCGATCACCAGCTTTTCCGGCGTGTCCTGAGAGCCTATCAGCATGTTGGCAACGTAAGGCGTACCCAGAAATTGCTGAGAGATCAGATTGATAGTCTGGCCGTTGTCTTGCCCGGCCGGCCAGGTAGCCTGTTTGGCGAGAATGTCGTTGAGCTTGCTTAACGTCTCGCTGTCCAGGTTTATGGGCGCTACCTCTACCTCAGGGGGCGTGGCTGCGGCACCGGGTTCATCAATTGGCCGCTGAGGACTTTTATCTGCGCATCCGCTCATCGCTATAACTAACATCAATGGAACAACCTTGTACATTTCACCCTCCAATGGTTTCAGTCCGTGACCATATAAATGATAACAGTTCTCACCATGAGGCGGGTGGTTAATAAATAAACATAGCCTAAACGCTGGCCAATAATCAGTAACCGATCTCGTTATTAAACGGCAGATACCAAAATAACGCGATTTCATGGTCGGCAATATCCGGCTGAGCACGATACAACAGGTGATCGATACCGCCGAGAATAAAACCGAAGCGCTGATAACAGCGGCAGGCGACCAGATTATTGTTTTGCGTTTCCAGCATCAACCCCGGGGTTTCCTGCCGCTGCGCCCAGTGGCGTGCGGCATCCAGCAGGGCGGTGGCGACGCCCAGGCGGCGCACGTGGGCGCTGACGACAATCTCTTCAATCAGCGCATAGCCGTTCCAGTTTTTGCTCAGCGTGACGTGGCCGACGGCTTCCCCCCGATGACGTGCCAGAAAGGTTTCGCTCTCTTCATTGAGGAAGGGGGCCAGCGGATAGTTCTTGCGAAACGGCGTGACCGGCCGCAGTGGCCAACTGTCGACCGGGGTATCGAAAATCGGTTGGGCATAGTGGGCGACCGGGAAGCTGAAATCGCAGCTTTCCAGATAGCCGTCGGGCAACTGGGCGACGGGGGCGATATGGATAGCCTGGCTCATGGGTCCAGCTCTCTCAGCAGGCGTGCCGGGTTGCCTGCGTAGATCCCTTTACGGGTGATGTCTTTGGTGACCACGGCTCCGGCGCCGATCACCGCGCCGCTGCAGATGTTCACCGCCAGTACGGTGGCGCCGGAGCCGATGGCAACCCGATCGCCAATCTGCGTACGGCCCCAACTGGCGGCATCGGCGTTCGGGGCGCCCTCTTTAAACAGATCGTTGGCGAAGGTCACGTTATGGCCGACAAAACAGTCTTCGCCGAGCGTGACATATTCGCAGATAAAACTGTGCGACTGGATTTTGCTGCGAGCGCCGATACTGACGTTTTTTTGGATCTCGACAAAGGGCCCGACAAACACGTCGTCGCCGAGTCGGCAACCGTACAGGTTGCTGGGTTGTACCACTGTGACATTTTGCCCGGCGTCGACCTCGACAATGCCGACCTGGCGAAGAGTGATGGCAGATGACATGGCAGTCCTCACGGCTTTGCTCAATCGGGGGATTATAAAACAAACTGCCGCTGCGTCTGCGTTTTCCGAACGTTTTTTCAGCGAAAGACTATAATAAGTACAGGGGAGAGAGCCCTGTGGCCGCAATCCTCGCACGGTCAACAATCCGTCGGAGGGGTAAATTCGTTCGCCGATCGCGACCTACGGCGATGGAGGAGGTGTCTCATGGTTAATCATGTTTGGGGACTTCTGGCGCATCCAAGCACCGAGTTCGAACACATTAAAAGCGAGAACGAAAGCGTCTCGCACCTTTACACCCATCACGTGCTGCTGCTGGCGGCGATCCCTGTGGTCTGCGCCTTTATCGGCACCACCCAGTTGGGCTGGCTCTCCGGCGAAGGCCATGCGATCCGGCTCGATATGTTTACCGCATTTTATACCGCAGTGGCGTTTTACCTGTTGATGCTGGCGGGTGTGGCGATCATGGGGAAAGTGATCCACTGGATGGCGCGGCGTTATGAAGCACGCCCGAGTTTGCACCGTTGTATGGTGTTTGCCGGCTATGTCGCAACCCCGATGTTTCTGAGCGGTATAGTCGCGCTCTATCCCGTCGTGTGGCTCTGTCTGTTTGTCGGCGTGATTGGCCTATGCTATTCGGGCTATCTGCTGAATCTGGGTATTCCCCATTTTCTGAATATCGACAGTAAAGAAGGCTTTATCTTCTCCAGTTCTACCTTTGCCATCGGCATCTTGCTGCTCGAGTTTCTGCTCGGGGTAACGGTGCTGCTGTGGGGGTATGGTTCCTGGTTATTCTGAAAACGATGTTTTGATATTGCCCCTCATGCCACTTGGCATGAGGGGCTTTTGCTTTTTACGGCTTACGGAACACCAGCATTACGCCAAGTACGATGGCCGCCATGCCCAGCATGCTCATTGCCGCCAGCGCATGGCCGAGCAGCAGGTAGTCCAACAGGGCCGTGACCGCCGGGATCAGGTAAAACAGGCTGGTGACCTGCACCAGATTGCCGCGTTGGATCAACCGGTACAGCAAGAAGGTGGCCAGCACTGAAATCACCACCGCCATCCACAGCAACGGCACGACAAGCGCCATGCTCCACTCGACCCGCAGCGGCTCGAAGGGTAACACCAGTGCACACATCAGCAACCCGACGGCGTACTGCAACGGCAACACCGCCAGCGGCGGCTGACTCATGCCTTTTTGCAACAGCGTGCCGGCGGTCATGCAGGCCAGCGCGATAAAAGCGCACAGCATGCCGGGCAGGGAGAAGTGGGCGATCGCCAGGCTTTGATACACCACCAGCGTCAGCCCGGCCATCGCCAGCAACAGGCCGAGGCCGCGCAACCCGGTACAGCGGCGTTCGGTAATGAACTGGGTCAGTATCGGCTGTACGCCGAGCAGCGTCGCCAGCACGCCGGGCGTGATACCCTGTTCCAACGCCAGCAGATAGCTAATCTGGTAACTGCCGATCATCAGCAGCCCGATCAATGCCACGCGCCACCGGGTGCCGCGGGCGGGCAGGCATTGCCGTTGCCACAGGCCGATTGCCAGCAGCAGCGCCAGAGCGATGGCGCAGCGGAAGAAAAGGAAGGCGAAGGCAGAGGCATGCTCCAGCCCCAAGCGGGAGAAAATTGCGCCGCTGCTCCAAAGCAGGACGAACAACGTAGCCAGGCCGGCATTGGCCCATTGAGTGATAAATCGCATTCGGTTTCACCTGTCGTGAAAATGGCAAGTTCCAGCACGCGCGGCGGTCTACGCCTGAGCGCAAATAAAGAAAGCTGGAGGTAAAATTCGGTTTGGCTTAGCGCACAACCACAGAGCGTGGCGGGTAAGCGGCAACCGCAGTGACGACAGAGAAAACGGCTGGAGGGGCGGAAGATGCGCACAGTTGAACGACGGCCGGAAGCGGCGTGTTCGTTGGGTCTGTGATGTGCGCAAACTGAGCCATTGATATTCCTGAAAGCAGGGAGTGATTACGGCATCAAAGATAGTGAAGTTCGGCGGGAGGCGCAACATAAAATTAACGCCTCCCGCCGAGGGGGCGGTTTAGCTTTTGCTGACCACCACCAGTTTCTGGTTCACAAACTCTTTGATCCCCAGATCCGACAGTTCACGGCCGAAGCCGGAGCGCTTCACGCCGCCAAAAGGCAGCTCGGGTGCGGTGTCGGTCAACGAGTTGATATACACCATGCCGGTCTCGATGCGCGAGGCCAGCTTTTTGGCGCGTTCGATATCCGTGCTGAAAATAGCGCCACCGAGGCCATAGTGAGAGTCATTGGCCAGTTTGACGATCTCGTCGTCATCCTTCACCACATAGATCTGCGCCACCGGGCCGAAGAACTCTTCGAAATACGCCGGGTTGTCACGGCTGATGTGGGTCAGGATCGTCGGCTCGAAGAAATTGCCGTCATGCGGTATCGGCTTGCCGCCGTAATGCAGTTTGGCACCGTTTTGCACCGCGGCGTCGACCTGTTTGGCCAGCCCCTCCAGCGCTTCGCGGGAAGACAGCGGCCCCAGCGTGGTGGTTTCATCCAGCGGATCGCCGATTTTCACCGCGCGGAAATGCTCGGTAAAGGCTTGCAGGAAGGGCGCCGCCACTTTCTCTTGCACGATAAAACGTTTGGCTGCGGTGCACACCTGGCCGGCATTGCTCAGCCGCGCCTGCGCGCCGATCTTGGCGGCTCTGGCGATATCGCTGTCGTCCAGCACCACGAATACGTCGTTACCGCCCAGCTCCAGCGTAGATTTTTTCAGTGCCTTCGCGGCCTGAGAGGCGACTATGCTACCGGCCTTTTCCGAGCCGGTCAGCGCCACGCCCTGCACCCGGTCGTCGGCGATGATGTTCGCCACCTGCTGTTGCGAAATAAACAGGTTGGTGTAGGCGCCTTGCGGCGCACCGGCCTCAGCGACCAATTGTTCAAAGGCCTGTGCGCAGTGCGGCACGATGCCGGCATGCTTCACCAGCACCGGATTGCCGGCGGCCAGATTGGGCGCCAGCACGCGTATCAACTGGTAGAACGGGAAGTTCCACGGTTCCACCGCCATCAGCACGCCGATCGGATGATGCTCTACCCAGGCTTCGCCGAGGCTGGACTCATAGCGCACCGGCGCGAGAAATTTTTTGGCGTTGTCGGCATAGTAGCGGGCGATCTGGGCACAGAGCTTCACTTCGCCGCGGCTTTGCGCGATCAGCTTGCCCATCTCCTGGCTGGCGATTTTCGCCAGTTCCTCAACCCGGCTCTCCATCAGGTCCGCCAGCTTGTGCAGTACCGGTAGCCGCTGGTCGATATCGCCCTTGGCCCAGCCGGAGTGATACAGCGCGTCAGCTTTTGCCAGCGCTTGTTCGACCTGCTGGTCGGTATGCGGTGTGTACTCTTTGATAAGTTGGTTGTTAAAAGGGTTTACCGTTTGGTATGGCATGAAGAGTTCCTCTCGTCGCGGATGGTGACGCATGACATACGCCTTGAACGGCGCAGCAAAAGCGGCTGCACCGGTCTTTAAGTCTAGACGAGAGGGGAGAGAGGGGCCGAAGGCGCAGAGGGATCTTCGGCTTTGCCCCCGTATGCCGGGGGCGCGGGCCGAAAGCGGAAATGTTACCGGGTATTGCCGGCCCAGTTTTTCAGCTTGCTGGTCTTGCCGAGACCGGGGTTAAAGCTGTTGGTCGGATCGGCGGATTGGTAGAAGGCCTGCAGATCGGGCTTGGCGTGGTACAGATGGCCGACGTTATGCTCGGCCGGGTACTCCGCGCCGCGTCGGTCGAGGATCGCCAGCATTTGCTCTTTCAGCGCGTGGCTGTCGACGCCTTTTTTCACCACGTAATCCTGGTGGAATACGTGGCACATAAAGTGGCCGTAATAGAGTTTGTGCACCAGTTGGCTGTCGATTTCCGGCGGCAGGGTTTCAAACCACTCGGTATCGTTGCGGCGCAGCGCAATATCCAGCGCCAGAATATCCTCTACCTTGTCGGCATGTACCGCATGGTAGCGCACCGCAGCGCCGGCGGCGGCGAAACGGTGCAGGAAGGCCTTTTTGCCTTCGTCTGCGGTGCAGGCGAAAAACGCGCCGTTGGCCTGGGCAAAGTATTGGCTCAGATACCGTTGCGCTTCGTCGACGCCGGGGCCGGCCATTTTCAGCAGCAGATGATGTTCAAAGCGTTCGCGGTATTCTTTCATCCGCTTCGGCAAATGGCTGGGGGCCAGGTGGCTCAGGCCCTGCATCAGCCGGTCGGTCAGGTTGTGCGGCAGCAGCGGCAGTTTGTTGAAGCTGGCATCCACGCGGCCTTTCAGAGTGAAGAAACGCGGCATTTGATCGGTGCCGAGCTTGTCGATCATCATAAAAGTGTCTTTGCCGTACACTTCGGCGATATCGAAAATATCGCGGTGCATGTATTCGCCGGCCACCGGCAGATTGTCGAATTTGCCGAGCATATGGCGACGCAGCTCGGTCAACACGGCGGTGTCGTTGGTGCCGATATAAAAGACCTGCTCTTTGTCTTCTTTCTCAAAGGTATCCAGGCGCACCGCAAACACCGCCAGCTTGCCGGCGCAGCCGGAGGCTTCGTACAGGCGGCGTTTATCCGCATTGAAGCGGGACGGGGTATCGGCATCGACGTCGCGCACCCGGCTGGCGTATTCGTTGTCGGAGGCGCGCAGTTCGCCGTGCTCGACGTCCTCCGGCCGGTAGTCGCCTTTCTCCAGCCGGGTGAGGATCTCTTCCGGCGTGTCGCCGAGTTTAATCCCCAAATGGTTCACCAGCCGCAGTTGGCCGTCTTCACCCAACTGGGCGTACAGCGCCATTTCGGTATAGGCCGGGCCGCGTTTCACCAGCGAACCGCCGGAGTTATTGCACACGCCGCCAATCACCGAAGCGCCGATGCAGGAAGATCCGATCACCGAATGCGGTTCGCGGCCGTAGGGTTTCAGCAATTTTTCCAGCTGATTGAGGGTGCTGCCGGGGAAGCCAACCACTTGTTTGCCGTTGTCCAGTACCTGCACGTGATCGATCCGCAGGGTGCTGACGATGACGATATCGCGGTCATAATCGTTGCCGCTGGGCGTCGAACCTTCGGTCAGCCCGGTGTTCGCCGCCTGCATAATGACGATTTTGTCGGCGGCCACGCAGGCCTCCAATATCCGCCACAGCTGCAACAGGCGGGTAGGGAACACCACCGCCAGCGCTTTGCCTTCGCCGGAGCGGAACCCTTTGCGATAACGTTCTGTGCTGCGTTCGCCGGTCAACAGCTGCGGGCCGCCGACGATGTCTTTGAGCTGAGCGAGAAATGCCTGATTACCTGACTGCGTCATGCCGATCTCCCTGTCATACCGATCGTCTTTCAAACGGCGGCACGGTTCCCCGGGGACGAAGAGAGTTGTCCCGATTCACGTGGGCGCCGCATGCAGCGCTCCTACATGGCCTGTGGTTCTTACCGTTACAGCCGTTTGAAATCCAGAGGGTAAATTAATTGAGTAGCCTGCTGGCTTAATACCTTGGTAACTTACTGGCCTGGTAGCTTAATAACGTTCCGCGTACCCGGCCTGGCGCTCTTCGTCACGCAGCGTCAGAATTTCCACGCCGTCGGCGGTGACCGCCACGGTGTGCTCCCATTGAGCGGACAGCTTTTTGTCGCGGGTCACCACCGTCCAGCCGTCTTTCTTCTGTTTAATGCGGTGGTCGCCCTGGTTAATCATGGGTTCGATGGTAAATACCATGCCTTCTTGCAACGCCATGCCGGTGCCCGGCAGGCCGAAGTGCATCACCGCCGGTTCCTCGTGCATGTCGCGGCCGATGCCGTGGCCGCAGTATTCACGCACTATGCTGTAACCGGCCTGTTCCGCATGCTGTTGAATGGCATGGCCGATATCCCCCAGCGTCGCACCCGGCTTCACCGCGCGGATGCCTTGCCACAAGGACTCATATACGTTGTTCACCAGCCGTTTGGCCAATGGCGTTGTCTGGCCGATGCAGTACATTTTGCTGGAGTCGGCAATGTAACCGCCGTTTTCCAGCGTAATGTCGACGTTAACGATCATGCCGGAACGCAGGATTTTGCTGGCCGAAGGAATGCCGTGGCAGATCACGTCGTCGATTGAGGTATTGAGCACGTAAGGGAAATCGTACTGGCCTTTACTGGCCGGGCGCGATTTCAGCTCATCGACGATAAAGGCTTCGGCGCGGTCGTTAATTTCCATGGTCGACATGCCTTCGCCAATCACCCCATCGAGCATAGCAAACACCTTGGCCAGCAGTGCGCCAGAGTGACGCATTTTGGCGATTTCTTCCGGCGTTTTGATCACAATCTGTTTCACCCGACAATCTCCTTCAGCGTCAGCGCATTATCTTTCATCATTTTTTTTACCAGTTGAGGGTAGGTCAGTTCTGGATGGAACTCCGCCAGCATGCCGATCTTGATCCAGTATTCCGCCTGCGCGTTGATCGAACGCGTCATCGTCAGGCTGGCGAGGCGCAGATCGTCATGCAGCGCGTCTGAAATTTTCACAATGCCCATAGGCTGCTCCTTAAAGGAATAATATACGAAGTGTATATGGTTTGGATGGTGGGGATTGTACATTCCGTGGCATAAGAAGTTTCCTGGCGACAACGATTGCCGCCGTCGGACAATGCGTTTATTGTGATAAACGACTTTTTTTGCATGATTTTTCAGAAGGATTCAGGGCGTGACTAAATTACGGGTTGGGGTGATCTTTGGCGGTAAATCGGCTGAGCATGAAGTGTCGTTGCAGTCGGCAAAAAACATTGTGGACGCTATCGACAAAGAGAAGTTTGACGTCACGTTGCTGGGGATCGACAAGCAGGGGCAATGGCACGTTAACGATGCCTCCAATTACCTGCTGAATGCGGAAAACCCGGCGCTGATCGCGCTGAACCGCTCAAATAAAAATGTGGCGCTGATCCCCGGTCAGGAGAAACAACAGCTGATTGAGGCGAGCAGCGCCGGCGCACTGGGCCAGCTCGACGTGGTATTCCCGATCGTGCATGGCACGCTGGGCGAAGACGGTTCACTGCAAGGGTTGTTGCGGATGGCCAATATGCCGTTCGTCGGCGCCGGTGTGTTGGGCTCGGCGGTGAGCATGGACAAAGACGTCACCAAACGCCTGCTGCGCGATGCCGGGCTGGCGGTGGCCCCCTTTGTCACCCTGACGCGCACCAACCGCGGCAAATACGGTTTCGATCAGCTTAGCGAGCGTCTGGGCCTGCCGTTGTTTATCAAACCGGCTAACCAGGGCTCTTCGGTGGGCGTCAGCAAGGTGCAGGATCGGGCCGGCTTTGACGCCGCGCTGGCGCTGGCGTTCAGCTTCGATCACAAGGTGCTGGTGGAGTCGGCGATTGTCGGCCGTGAGATTGAGTGCGCGGTGTTGGGCAATGACGAGCCGCAGGCCAGCCTGTGCGGTGAAATCGTGCTGAGCGATGCTTTCTACTCCTACGACACCAAATACATCAATGAGCAGGGCGCGAAGGTAGTGGTGCCGGCGGAGATCGCGCCGGAAGTCAGCGACAAGATCCGCGACGTGGCGCTAAAAGCGTTCCGGGCGCTGGAATGCTTTGGCCTGGCGCGCGTTGACGTGTTCCTGACGCCGGACAACAACGTGGTGATTAACGAAATCAACACGCTGCCGGGTTTTACCAATATCAGCATGTACCCCAAACTGTGGGCCGCCAGCGGCGTTAGCTACAGCGAGCTGATTACCCGGTTGATCGAGCTGGCGCTGGAGCGCCATCAGCAAGATCGCGCGCTGAACAGCTCGGTGTTCGATCGGTAATATCGGGTAAGGTTACTGCATTAGGCAGAAGATAGGGCTGGTTCTAGGGAGTTCCAGCCCGCTAGTGTAGGGTGGCGGAAATGACAAAGGTCGGGAAGGGTGTAATAAAAAAGAGACATAATCCCGCCAAAATCCAAAAGGGAATTCCGGAGAGGAGGAGCGCTCGGCCGTGCCATTTAATTTTATGGTTATCGATCGCTTCCTGATGAAACACTATCAGCTCCCCTGAATGATTAATTAACTGAGGTGAGAAGAATACGCTCTATTGTGCAGACGAAAATTCCCTGCCTATACTTGCTCAAATAATCTCTCTTGAATTTATTATTAACGCTATTTTCGCCATGAGGAATAAACGCCGTCCGGAGTGTCTAAATTATGTTGAAATAATGCTATCCCATACTGATCATTTTGCATGAGCTCTGCAACAGAGGATGGTTCAGTTGAATGGTCAAACTCAAGGAGTTCATAAGCCAATCCTAATAAAACTTCAATGATTAAACCAGGTCCTGATAAAACAGAAGTCACGCAATAGTCTTTTGTCATTAGCTCAGTCCGCCATGTTAGAATTCTGGTCAGATAGCCGGTTTTTTTATTATCTTTGTAATAATCAAAGATGCAGTTGTTTTGTTCTAAAAATTTATATCTTTTCTTCATGGTGCGAAGAATTATCCTTATGGCTTTTGAATCGGAGTGAGAAACAATAAAGTTATTAAAATAAATGCCTTTTAATCTTCTAAGAGATCCGAGGGATAATAGATTTTTATGTACATACATTTTCCCAAGAGGGAATACGTCCATCAAGGAGAAATCTGCAATATCTAATTCTGCAAGTTCCTGTATTTTTTTATATTTACTCTTATCTATTCCGATTTCATAATTATGATGATTGTAATATTTGTTATCTGAATTATTAAAGAGAGAAAGTTTCTTTAAAATACACTTTGTTTTAAACAAAAGCAGAAATTCATCCTCCACAATTTTTTCTTTTTCTATAAATCGATTTAATCTCTTGAAGATATTGTCAGTATATGGAAGCGTGTCCATGTCCATATAAACCCCGCCATGCTGATAGATAATCAGGAGTCTGACTATGTCACAGGCACTGGCAAGATTACCTCTTAAAATAATCTCGTAATAATAATACTTCATAAAATTAGCGAACTTGAAACTAAAAATATCTGTAATATCCCTGATTGTAATACCTTTGTCTTTAAGTCGTGGGGGCAAAGTTGATGTAGTTAACCCATGATAAGGGATATTGTTTTCAGATAAAAACCCCACAACTAATTCATCAAAAAAAAACCTAATTTTAATTTTGGAAATATGTAGTTAAAAGCATGGTTTTTATGCGTATTTCAGCGTTTTTTTATTTTCAAATTCATTGCAAAGGACATAGTCTCGTATGGAGTCGTGAAGTGAATTGCTTTGCGAAGAGTTTTTGTCACACCAGAAATATATTTTCTTGTCTTTGTTTGTTCTTTTCCATATATCTACATATTCGATGTTGGCCTGATTTGTATCACCAACCAATACAAAGTGAATGATATCTGGAACCGGTATTTTATTATCCCGGGATGTGTTTATTTCCGATAATTTGTACTTCATTTAAATATCCGCCTGTTAATTGAGAGTTGTGTGGTTTAAATTTAATTTTTTAATTGGTTGTATTGATAATAAATTATTTTATCAATATAAATTTAAAGTATGATGTTTTGATATTTTATCAAAACAATATGATAAACATTGCAAAATCATTTGAAATGAAAATATTGTAGATTAATGTCATTTGTCGAGTATCAATCACTGGTTATTGCCTAAAAATACAGAATAAAAATACAATAATAACGCAGACTGAACAGATAAATATATCCCCAGAGAATTCACGTAATGAATTTAAATAATCTTCGCTATTTTTATTTAATTTATCAATGGCTTCTCTTTCATTTTCAGCATCTACTTCGACATGGTGCTTCCTGAAACCTTTTTTTTTCATATCCTTAATGAGTGAATGTGTTACTGATTCTTTTTGGATTACCTTTGAATCATCACTTTTTATAAAGACAACATATTTACGCATGGTATTTCCCATAAAATCACAGGGTTTTACATCTGTGATTTTATCAGTTAATTAACGTTTGGTACCAGATTCTCTCGGCCCAGTACCATTTCCACCATAGCCATTTCCAGAAGCCATAGAATTGGCATTCCCCCAGATCCCATTTGCGCCAGCACCACTGCCATACGGACTATTTTGTGATAAAAATGACTGACTTCCTCGATGGGCGCCGTTATTGCCGCCTCTATTTGAAGAGCCAAAGCCTCCGTTATCTGATGACCTTTTCCCACTGCCATCTCTGTCCTGCCATCCGCCAGATATTCTATCATATTGACTGCTTAAAATTTCTTTCATGGATGTTCTCCTTGAACTTATAATATTATGCATGATTGCAATCGTTCAGATCCAATACTACTCGCGTACAAGATGCAGGCAATGGTGAATTTAATTGAAATGCGATAATAGTCACAAAAATAAATATAAATAACCATTCCAAATAAAACAATTAAAACCAGAGAGGAGATGTTCTATTACAGGTAAGACTTATAGTTCCGTATTAAATAACCTGTTACTGAGTATCTGGATTTCCCCCTATATTTCAATGTGCTTTTTCATCATTTAACCCATTACTGCTTCGATACCACAGGCATTACTGTAGCGAACGATAACGCAGTCCCCTGAACCTGTGCCATTCATTCCCGTGTTTGAACGCCTCCACCAGGTTACTTGCTGTCGTTAATCGCCCGGTCTGGGCATGATGCTGATGCAGTTCTACGTCATCTGTAAGTATCAAAGTCTTTATACTCTCGTGACAATCAATTATTAGCACTTCCTAAAATAATCACTTGATTGTCAATTATTAATTTTACAGATGATTAATTTAAGTCCTTCAATGAAAGAAGGGTGAAATATTTCGCGGATTAAAAATATATAGACGTTCTTGAAATTCCTTCTTATAAATAACTCTGTTACTTGGGCGGGGGGTATCTTGGAGCGATAACTTCATTGGCACTTATCGTCTGCAATAAAAATTCCAAGTCAGCTTCAGCGTAGCTAATAATAAATCAGTTCCATGGACTTGAATGAGCAAGCCGCGTGGTAGGCTGAAAGCATCGGCTTTGCAAACTAAAAATGGCTCCCGCTTGCGAAGGAGCCATTTTATAGCCGGCAGTGCAATCCCCGGCATCCGGTCATTATTGTCAATGGCCGGGGGCGGGCAGCTTATTTCACCGTCACGTCGATATCGCCAAAATACTTCTTCGCCAGTGCGGTCACGGTACCTTGCTGCTTCACTTTTACGATCGCGTCGTTCAGCTTTTTCTTCAACGCGTCATCCCCTTTGCGCAGGCCGAAGGCGATGCCTTCGCCGAGGATCTTGTCATCGCTGACCGCATCGCCGACGAAAGCGAAGCCTTTGCCGTCCGGATGCGCCAGGAAGCCGCTTTGCCCTGACGGCGCCATCACCAGCGTGGCGTCGAGGCGGCCGGCGGTCAGGTCAAGGTACGCCTGGTTCTGATCCTGATAGGAGACGACGTCTACGCCCTGCGGCGCCCAGTGGGCCTTGGCGTAGGTTTCCTGAATCGACCCCTGCAGTACGCCGACGTGTTTGCCCGCCAGCGACTTGGCGTCCGGCAGCAGGCCGCTGTCGGCTTTGGCGATCAGGCGGTTGGGCACCTGATAGATAGAGTCGGTGAAGTCAATCGCCTGGCGGCGCTGGTCGGTGACGTTCATCGCCGAGTTGATGGCGTCAAACTTGCGTGCTTTCAACGCCGGGATCAGGCTGTCGAACGAAGTCTCGACCCAACTGCATTTCAACTGGGCGGCGGCGCAGACCGCGTTGCCCAGATCGATATCGAAGCCTTCCAGCTTGCCGTCGGCGGATTTGGATTCGAACGGCGGATACAGCGCTTCCAGGCCGAAGCGCAGCGTGTTTTCCGCCGCCAGAGAGGAACCGGCGGCCAGCAGGCAGCCCACAGCGATCAGCGTTTTCAGTGATTTCATAGTCAGTGCCTTTTTCCCATGGTCAAACCAAAAGTGAATGCATTACACCTGACACAGACGGCGTGCGCCTTCCAGCAGGGTTTCGTTATCTTTTGAAAAACTCAGCCGGATGATGCCGGTGTTGGTGCCGTCGCTGTAAAACGCCGACAGCGGGATAGTCGCGACTTTCGCTTCACGGATTAAACGCACCGCAAAATCGTTGTCGCTTTCGCTGCTGAAACCGCTAAAGCGGGCCAGCATAAAGAAACTGCCACGGCTGGGTAATAATTCAAAGCGCGAATCTTGCAAAGCGCCGGCCAGCAAATCGCGTTTCTGCTGATAGAAATCCGCCAGCCCCAGATAGCTTTGCGGATTGCCCAGCGCTTCGGCGAAGGCATATTGCATCGGCGTATCGGCGGAGAACACCATGAATTGGTGCACCTTGCGGATCTCATCCATCAGCGCCGCCGGCGCCATGCAGTAACCGACGCGCCAGCCGGTGACGTGATAGGTTTTGCCAAACGACGACACAATCACGCTGCGTTCGGCCAATTGCGGGTGGCGCGCCATGCTGTGGTGAATATCGCCGTCGAATACCACGTGCTCGTAAACCTCGTCGGACAGGATAACGATATCGGTATTGCGCGTCAGGGCGGTCAGGCGCTCAATGTCATGCTCGCCGAACACGCTGCCGGTCGGGTTGTGCGGGCTGTTGACGATGATCATCCGCGTTTTGCCGGTGATGGCGGCGGCGACCTCGTCCCAGTCAATGTGCAAGTCCTGCAGCGACAGCTTGATGGCTACCGGCGTGGCACCTTGCAGGCGGACAATCGGCGCGTAGCTGTCGAACGCCGGTTCGAAATAAATCACCTCGTCGCCCGGGTGCACCAGCGCGCTGATAGCGGAATACAATCCTTCGCTGGCACTGGCGATGACCGTGATTTCTTCGTCGGCGTCATAACGCGTGCCATACAATCGTTCAACTTTATCTGCCAGCGCAGCGCGTAATGCGGCCACGCCACTCATCGGCGCGTACTGGTTATGACCTGCGCGCATGGCTTGCGCCACCGCGTCGACCAGTTGCGGCTGACAGGCGAAGTTCGGTGCGCCCTGCGACAGATTCAGTGCCTGATGTTCAGCGCTGAGCTGGCCGATTACGGTGAAAATAGTGGTGCCGACATCCGGCAACTTCGAGCGTTGTGAGCAGGCGCTCTGCATGATTGGCTCCTGGAGAGAGGGAAGTATTGCTTGATTAAGCATCAGTGACGGTAGGCGGACAAGGGAATGTTTGTCATACTAGCCATGAGTTAAAGTCATGGCTATCCCTGTCATACTTGAAGCTGCATCTGTGTTGGCTGCGTTCACTCACCCGAATCACTTACCTGAGTAAGCTCATCGGGATTCCCTCGCTTGCCGCCTGGATGCAACTCCAATTATTTAGGGGATATGCCCGTGATTATTAATTGGCGAGATTAAGGAACCCGCTATGCAGACATCTCTGCCGTCGCTCGACGTTTTGAAAACTTTTGTGGTGGTGGCTCAGCGCCTTAATTTCACTCATGCCGCCCAGACTCTGCACCTGACGCAAGGCGCGGTCAGCCGTCAGATCCTCGGGCTGGAGCAGCATTTGGGCTATCCGCTGTTCAGCCGCCGGGCGCGCGGGCTGGCGTTGACCCCGCAGGGCGCCATGTTGTTGGCGCCGGTGCAGCAGGCGCTGGGGCAACTGGGCGAGGCGCTGGCGCGGATTGGGGCGCAGCCGGGCACGTTACGCATCAAGTGCCCGACCTGCGCCATGCGCTGGGTGTTGCCGCGCATTATCCGGTTGCAAAACGAACGCCCGGAAATGCATATCGAACTGACCGCCTCGGTATCGCACGGGTTGGATTTCAGCGCAGAGCACTTCGATGCTGCGGTGGTGTTCGGCCAGCCGCAGGGTAAAAAGCTGGCGGTGCATCACCTGTTCGATGAAATCCTCACGCCGGTCTGCACGCCGTCTTATCTTCCCGATTTGGCCCGCCCGCCAACCCCGGCCGATCTAGCGGAGAAAACCCTGCTGCACCCCACGCGCGATCGCCGCGACTGGCTGCTGTGGTTGAAGGCGGCAGGGCTGGAGACGCTGCCTTCCGGCAAGGCGCAGCATTTTGATACTCTGGATTTGGCGATGAGCGCCGCACTGCAAGGTTTTGGCATCGCCATCGGCGATCTGTGCCTGCTGGAGGAGGATATCCAGGCGCAGCGCGTCGTTACGCCGTTCCCGCTCAGCGTGGTCAGCGGCGCGGCCTACTATTTGGTCTATCCTGAACGGGCGCTGATGCCCGCGACATTAGCCACGCTGGTCAATTTTCTGGGCGAAGAGGCGGAGCAAAGCCGCGCACGGCTGAAGAACGGCTTATCCGCCTCCGCTAACAGCTTGTAACCTTTAACATTACAAATTATTTCTGCGGTGAAAAAGAGTATGTCACACTGTTTTTCCACTTTGATTAATCCTCTCCGTCGCAGGCTGCGGCGGGAACATGCCTGAGACAAAACAATATGAAATGGCTTTGTGTGGTGAGTTTGCTGTCCGGCCTGGCGATCAGCCCGGTTTTTGCGCAGGAGAGCGGGGCGGCGCAAGGAGTTAATGCCCAGCAGCGTGATGCTTTCGTTTCCAACCTGATGAAACAGATGACGCTGGAAGAAAAAATCGGCCAGTTGCGCTTAATCAGCGTCGGGCCGGACAACCCGAAAGAAGCGATCCGCGACGGCATCAGCAAGGGCCAGATTGGCGCTATCTTCAACACCGTCACCCGGCCGGATATCCGCGCGATGCAAGATCAGGCCATGCAGCTCAGCCGCCTGAAAATCCCGTTGTTCTTCGCCTACGACGTGGTACACGGTCAACGCACCGTCTTCCCGATCAGCCTGGGGCTGGCGGCCAGTTTTGATCTCGAAGCCATCGCGCTCAGCGGCCGGGTATCGGCGCAGGAAGCCAGCGATGACGGCCTGAACATGACCTTCTCGCCGATGGTCGACATCACCCGCGATCCGCGCTGGGGTCGGGTATCGGAAGGCTTCGGCGAAGACACCTGGCTGGTGTCCAAAATTGCCAAAGTGATGGTCGATGCTTACCAGAACGGCGATCCGTCTCAGCCCGGTTCAGTGATGGCCAGCGTTAAACACTTCGCGTTGTATGGTGCCACCGAAGGCGGTCGCGATTACAACACCGTCGATATGAGCCCGCTGAAAATGTATCAGGACTATTTGCCGCCGTATAAGGCAGCGGTAGACGCCGGCAGCGGTGGGGTGATGGTATCGCTCAACGCGATCAACGGTATCCCGGCCACCGCCAACCCGTGGCTGCTGAAAGATCTGTTGCGCAGCCAGTGGGGCTTTGGCGGCATTACCATCAGCGATCACGGCGCGATTAAAGAGCTGATCAAGCACGGTGTGGCCGAAGATGCGCGCGATGCGGTGCGGCTGGCGATCACTTCCGGTGTCGACATGAGCATGAGCGACGAATACTACGACCAATACCTGCCGGGGCTGGTGAAGGACGGGCTGGTTTCGGAAAGCGATATCGATCGCGCCTGCCGCGATGTGTTGAACACCAAATATGATATGGGCCTGTTCAAAGATCCGTATAACCACCTTGGCCCGGTAGGTTCCGATCCGCAGGACACCAATGCCGAAAGCCGTCTGCACCGCGCCGAAGCGCGCGTAGTGGCGCGCAAAACGCTGGTGCTGCTGAAGAATGACAAGCAGACGCTGCCGTTGAGCAAGCAAGGCACCATTGCGCTGGTTGGGCCGATGGCCGACAGCCAGCGTGACGTGATGGGCAGTTGGTCGGCGGCCGGCGTGGTCAAGCAGTCGGTGACCCTGCGCCAGGGGCTGGAGCATGCGGTGGGCGACAAGGCGAAGATCCTCTACGCCAAGGGCGCCAACATTACCCAGGACAAAAGCATTATCGACTATCTGAACGAGTATGAGCCGGCGGTGGTGTTTGATACCCGCCCGCCGCAGCAGATGATTGATGAAGCGGTACAGGCGGCCAGACAGGCCGATGTCGTGGTAGCGGTCGTGGGTGAGGCGCAGGGCATGGCGCACGAAGCTTCCAGCCGTGCCGATATCACCATTCCGCAAAGCCAGCGGGATCTGATCGCCGCGCTGAAGGCGACCGGCAAACCGCTGGTGCTGGTGCTGATGAATGGCCGGCCGTTGGCGCTGAGCTGGGAAAGCCAGCAGGCGGATGCGATGCTGGAAACCTGGTACAGCGGCACCGAGGGCGGCAATGCGGTGGCAGACGTGCTGTTCGGCGACTACAACCCGTCGGGCAAGCTGCCGATGACCTTCCCGCGTTCTGTCGGCCAGATCCCGATGTACTACAACCATCTGAATACCGGCCGGCCGTTCGGCAAGGAAAACCCGGGCAAGTACACGTCACGTTACTTCGACTCGCCTAACGGCCCGCTGTATCCCTTTGGTTACGGCCTGAGTTACACCACCTTCAGCCTGTCGGATCTCAAACTTTCCAGCCCGACGATGGCGCGCAACGGCAAACTGACCGCCAGCGTCACGCTGAAGAATACCGGCAAATATGACGGCGCCACCGTGGTGCAGCTGTATGTGCAGGACGTGACGGCGTCGGTCAGCCGCCCGGTGAAAGAACTGCGCAACTTCAAAAAGGTGATGCTGCGAGCCGGTCAATCACAACAAGTGGAGCTGCCGATCACCGAAGAGGATCTCAAGTTTTACAACGCCAACCTGAAATGGGGCGCGGAACCGGGCAAGTTCAACGTGTTTGTCGGCCTGGATTCCGACAACGTACAGGCGCAAAGCTTTACGCTGCAGTAAATCGTATCGCCCTCTCTTGCTGTGGTAAGAGAGGGTTTTTCAATGTTTCAATTCCAGCGCAAAATCATAGTACTCATTCAAACACCAACTGCGGGTGTACTCGATGGGCCTTTCCTCGCGGGTGAACCCGGTGCGGGTCACCAGCAGCAGCGGTTCCCCCACCTCCATCGCCAGATAGCGGGCGACGGATTTATCGGCTATCTCGCCGCGAAAACGCTGAGTCGCACGCACAATGGGTTGACCGATGGAGTGCAGATAGTGGTACAACGACTCTTCAGGCAGGCCGCTCGCCGGCAAAATGGCGGCGGGAAGCACCGAATACTGTAAGGCAATGGCGATCTCGCCGGCTTTACGCAAGCGCACCAGTTCGACCACATCCTGCTCATCGCTCAACTGTAACGCCTGCATTTCTTCTGCCGTTGGTCCGCGCCGCAGAAAGCCAATCAGTTCGCTTTGCGCCCTGAAACCTTGCGGCTCCACCATCTCGGTAAAACTTTCCAGCAGTGGCAACGCGGGTGCGAAGCGCGGCGCGATAAAGGTGCCTGAACCCCGATTGCGGTTGATGGTGCCATCCTGTTCGAGGTGTTGAAACGCACGGCGAGCCGTCCCCCGCGCAATGCCGAAAGCTTCCATCAGCGCTCTTTCCGAAGGCAACGCATCGCCGGAACGCCACTGCCCGGACTCCACGGCGGCCCTTATTTTTTTTGCCAGTTGCAGATAAATCGGCGTGCTGTCTGCCGAGTCCGGTTGAAGCAAGGCCAGTTTTTCATCCATACGAATCTTCCCCACGAAATGACCATTAAGTATACCACTTGTGCCGATGAAAACTAAGTGGTACATAATTGGTTTAGTGATCATAACCGGAAGCTTGCACGATGAAAAGATACCTCGACTGTACCGCCACCGATCTTGCCAACATCACCAAAGACAATTTGCTTTACGCCATTCGCGCCAGTGAAGGGCGGATCCTGGTCAGTGAAAGCATTGCCGTGACGCAGCCGCTGCTCAATAACGTCACCAATGCGGAGCTGGCGGCCAGCCAGGGCGCCGATATGCTGTTGCTGAACCTGTTTGACGTCAACCGGCCGCGCATCGAAGGCTTGCCCGACGGAGTGCCGCCGCAAGAGGTATTGCGCGAGTTGCAGCGGCTGACCGGGCGGGTTATCGGGGTCAATCTGGAAGCGGTGGATCCTGCTTTCACCTCTACGCACAATGAGCTTTGGCAGATGACGGCGGGCCGCGCCGCGACCGCAGAGAACGCGCGCAAGCTTTATGAGCTCGGCGCCCGCATGGTGGTGTTGACCGGCAATCCCAATAATGGCGTCAGCAACCAGGCTATCGCCGCGGCGTTGAAGCAGATTCGCGATGACGTGGGGGACAAGCTGGTGCTGGTGACCGGTAAAATGCACGGCGCCGGCATTGTGCGTGAAAGCGGTAGCCAGTTGATCAATGAGCGGGACATCGCTCTGTTTGTCGAAAACGGCGCGGACATCGTCCTGCTGCCGGCGCCGGGCACCATTCCCGGCATGTCGCAGGAAAAGGTGGCGGCGTTGATTGCGTTTACCCAACAACAGGGCGCGTTGGCCATGACGGCTATCGGGACGTCCCAGGAAGGCGCCGACGTACAAACCCTCCGCCAGATTGCCCTGATGAGCAAAATGGCCGGGGCCGATCTGCACCACATTGGCGATACCGGTTATCTGGGGCTGGCGCTGCCGGAAAACATCTTCGCCTACAGCGTGGCGATTCGCGGCGTGCGCCACACCTATACCCGCATGGCTCGCTCGGTTAACCGCTAGCCGATAAAACGCGTCGGCTCTGCGCAGAGCCGCGCTTCGCTTATCAGCTTACTAAGTTAATCACTAACTAAGTTGCCGACTTTTCATCGGCAACGGACAGTTTGCTTTGCCTAACGTCATATTGTTTCATCCAGATGACTGTGCGTGGAAAGCCGTGAGTGAGGTCCCTGGCGGGCCAGGGGCAGAAATATTCCACTTCAGTGGCGGGACAGGATGACGCGCTGTGTTTGAACCCGCCGATTGTTTCGTTACAACTATCGCTATATTATTTTGTATATAACGATAGTTAACCGGAACCCCTCATGTTCAAACGTTTCCCGCGCGTGCTGCTTGTTTTCATCCTGTTCTCGTCCCTCGCGCAGGCGGATCGCCAGGTTACCGACCAGCTCAACAGAAAGGTGACTTTGCCCGATACCATCACCCGTGCGGTGGTGCTGCAACACCAAACGCTGAATCTGCTGGTACAGCTCGACGCCATGCCGCAGGTGGTGGGGGTACTCGGCAGTTGGAAAAAACAGCTGGGGCCCAACTATCAGCGGCTGGCGCCCACCTTGGTGAAAATGCCGATGCCGGGCGATCTCACCTCGGTAAATATTGAAAGCCTGCTCGGCCTGCATCCGCAGGTGGTGTTTGTCGCCAATTACGCCCCACCGGAGATGATCGCGCAAATCGAACGGGTCGGCATTCCGGTAGTGGCGGTATCTCTGCGCCGTGAAGCGGCCAGCCAGGAAGGCAAAATGAACCCGGTGCTGAATGATGAGGACCAGGCTTATACCCTTGGCCTGCAGGACGGCATTCGCCTGATTGGCACGGTGATGGGCCGCCAGCCGCAGGCCGAGGCGCTGATTCAGGACGTGTTTCAGCAGCGGGCGCTGGTGGCCGACCGGTTGCGCGATCTGCTGGAAGACCAACGGGTGCGGGTTTATATGGCCAACCCGGACTTGACCACCTACGGTTCGGGGAAATATACCGGGCTGATGATGCAGCATGCCGGCGCACTGAACGTCGCGGCGAAGGATATTCAGGGGTTCAAACAGGTGTCGATCGAGGATGTGCTGAGGTGGAACCCTGCGGTGATTTTCGTTCAGGAACGTTACCCTGAGGTGGTGCAACAGATCCTCCGCTCGCCGCAGTGGCAGGCTATCGACGCGGTGAAGCATCAGCGTGTCTACCTGATGCCTGAATATGCCAAAGCTTGGGGGTATCCGATGCCGGAAGCCCTGGCGTTGGGCGAATTATGGATGGCGAAAAAGCTTTATCCGCAGCGTTTCAGCGACGTTAATCTGCAACAGCGGGTAGATGCCTACTACCGACAGTATTACCGCAGCAGCTGCTGCCAGAGTGGGCAATGAAGCTGGGCTGGCTGATCTTGCTGACACTGCTTTGCGCACTGCTGTCGCTGGGCATCGGCCGCTATCAGGTGCCGGCGGCTCACAGCCTGATGATCCTGTTTGAGCCATTCACCGGTCCGCACGTGGGAACGGATGCGGTGCAGCGGCAGGTCATTCTTGGGGTGCGCTTGCCCAGAGTGCTGCTGGCGATGGGCGCCGGGGCGTCGTTAGCCCTGTGCGGCGCCGCGTTGCAGGGGGTATTCCGCAACCCGCTGGTGGACCCGCATATCATTGGCGTCTCTTCCGGTGCGGCATTTGGCGGCACCTTGGCTATTTTGCTCAGCCTGCCGCTGGCGGCGCTGCTGTTATCCGCCTTTGTGTTCGGCATGGCGGCGTTGCTGCTGATTTTCGCCATTACCAGCGCCATCGCCCGGCGTAATATTTTGTCCCTGGTGCTGGCCGGGGTGATCCTCAGCGGTTTTTTCTCCGCCTGCGTCAGCCTGCTGCAATATCTGGCCGATACCGAAGAGAAACTGCCGAGCATCGTGTTCTGGCTGCTGGGCAGCTTCGCCACCGCCGACGCTCAGAAACTGCGGATGTTGTTCCTGCCGTTGCTGCTGGCCGGTGGTCTGTTGTTGGCATTGCGCTGGCGTATCAATCTGTTATCGCTGGGAGATGAAGACGCCGCCGCGCTGGGCATCAACGTCGAGCGCACCCGCTGGCTGATTCTGACCTTATGCGCCGCGATTGTCGCCGCGCAGGTCGCCGTCAGCGGCAGCATCGGCTGGGTGGGATTGGTGATCCCGCATGTTGCCCGGCTGCTGGTCGGCCCGGATCATCGTCGCTTACTGCCTGCCTCAATGTGCCTGGGCGCTCTGTATATGGTGTTGATCGACGATCTGGCACGCACCCTGAGCAGCAGCGAAATTCCTTTGGGCATACTGACCGCGCTGATTGGCGCGCCGCTGTTTGCTTTGATGTTGCGTCGCGCGCAATTGAGGGGCTGGCATGGCTGAGTCCTTACTGAGGGTTAATGACCTGAGCTTTGGCTGGCCCGGCCAAGCGCCTTTGTTTGACCAACTGAATTTACGGTTGCAGCGCGGCGAAGTGCTGGCGGTATTGGGCCCTAACGGATGCGGAAAAAGTACCTTGATGCAACTGCTGCTCGGTAGCTTGCCGTTGCAGCAGGGCACCGTTGAATGCCGTGGCGGCATCGGTTTTGTGCCGCAGCATTTCACGGCTCCCTTTGCTTACCGGGTACTGGATATCGTGTTGATGGGGAGAGCACGCTACGTGGGCCTGTTTCGCTCACCTTCGGCGCAGGATCGCCGGCTGGCAAAAGAGGCATTGCAGTCGCTGGATATGCTGAGTTTTGCCGATCGTGAATTCGGCAGCTTGTCCGGTGGCCAGCGGCAATTGGTGCTGATTGCCCGCGCATTGGCGATGTGCTGTGAGGTGCTGATGCTGGATGAACCGACGTCCGCGTTAGATCTCCACCATCAGGATCGGGTGCTGAGCCTGATCTCGCGCCTGGCGCGTGAGAGACAGATGGCGGTGATGTTTTCTACCCATCAACCCAACCATGCCCATGCGGTGGCCGATCGCGCCTTGCTGTTGGGGATTGCGGGGCAGCAGCGAATCGGCACCTGTGCCGGGGTATTGACGGCGGAGAGCCTGTCACCCCTGTTTGATGTAGCCATTGAGCGGGTGGCGTTGCAGGTCAACGGTCGACGGTTTGAAACGCTGGTACCGCTCTTTCGCAGCCAAAGGGAACATCGAAATGAATAATATTTTGCTGTTTGCCGCCGGCAGTCTGAAGGGGGCATTTGGCCCTTTGCTGACGGCGTTTCAGGCGCAGAGCGATTGCGGGGTGGAAGCGGTATTCGGCCCGGCGGGGCTGCTACGCCAGCGTATCGAGAAGGGAGAATCGCCGCATATTTTTGCCTCCGCCAATCTGGCGCATCCGCAGCGCCTGGTGGACTTGCGGCTGGCGCAACGGGTGGAGTCTTTCGCCGGTAATCGGCTGTGTGCCACGGTGCGCAACGTAGCCGGGCTGACAGAACCGTCGTTACTCGAGGTACTGCTGGACTCGCGTTGGCGAGTCGCCACTTCGACGCCGGGGGCCGATCCTTCCGGCGACTATGCGCAGCAGCTGTTTGATCGCCTTGAAGGGGCAATGCCGGGACAAGGAGAAGCACTGCGAAGCAGAGCGTTGGCGCTGGTGGGCGGTGCAGATTCGGCGCCTGTTCCACAGGATCGGTTAGCGGCGGAGTATCTGATTAACAGCGGGCAGGCGGATATCTTTCTCGGTTACGCCAGCTATGGCACCGCATTGACGCGCTATCCCGAGTTAGCGGTGCGGCAATTGCCGCCGCCTCTGATGATTGAAGCCGATTACGGCCTGTGCCTGTTGGCCCCGCAGGCGCAACCCTTGGCCGAGTTTATTCTGGCGGAGCAGGGGCAGGCGATACTGCGGGAGCAGGGGTTTCTTTCCGTGCGACAAAGTTGAGGCGCAGCAGGAGCTTGCATCAGTGCGCGGTTGCCGGTAATGGGTTGTAACGCCCATTGTTAGCCTGCCAACTTATTAAGCTGGCAGGCTATGAGGTTAATTACAGCTTTTTCAGCAACTGCAGGAGATGTTCTTCGCTCTTTTCGGCCAGCCCGTCAATGGCCAGCTTGATGATGTCGGAACGGGTAATGCGTACCACGCCATTACGTGCCGCCTGCACAATGATTTCATCGATGGCGTCGACGTGGTTGTCGGTCAGACTGACCGAAATCGCCTTGTAGGTGCGTTTACGGCCCTGGGGTTTGGCTTCGGCAACGGGGGCAATCAGGGTGTGGGAGGTGGCGCTATTGATAAACTCGTCTTCCGACATGCGGTGGGTAGGGGTGCGCTTTTTCACAGGATCACCTCTTTCACCAGGTTTTCGATTTCCGCCTGCGCCTTGGCGTTGTGCGCCTCGTGCACGGTGATCGCCTCACCCCAGGCATCGCGATAAATCTTGCGATCGCACAGGCGGTTGCTGACCAGCGTAAATTCCGGGTATTCGCTCAGCACCTGCGCCGCTTCGTTGGCTTCGTTAATAAAGATATTGGTCGGGCACATGTTCAGCACGATGTAGCCTTTCACCTTCTCGTTATATTCCTGCGCGGTAGAAAACATTTCCGACAGATAACCTATAGTGTCGAGATCCATTTGCGACGGGCGCAGCGGAGAGAGGAACAGATCGGCCGCCAGCAGGCCGGAGCGCAGTTCGGCGCTGTCGCGGCCGGCGGTATCGACAATCACGTAATCGTAATGACGATCCAATTCCAGCAGGGTCTCTTTGATTTTACCCGAGGCGGCGACCACCGGGATATGCGGCAGGCCCTCCACATTCTGGCGATCGTTATACCAGGTCATGATTGATTTCTGATCGTCAGCATCGACGATGATGGCGGTTTTCCCCTGTTTGAGGATCAGATATCCGGCGATATTGACCGCCTTGGTCGATTTTCCTACGCCACCTTTTTGCGAGCCAATCAAAACAATCATGCTGCCATCTCTCAAGTTATCAAGCTGCTAACTTATTAAGCTAGTTGCTTATTAAGTTAGTGCGCTTATTAGGTTGATAATTAAACAGGTTAACAAGAACAACTTGTGGACAATATGCACCAACGGTGGCCGCTTGCCAAGCCAGTATGCTGTTAACTTTGCAGCTTATTTTGCTGGTAACTTATCAAGTGGGTAAGTAGGAATGCTCTGGGAAATGGAGAAAGGGACGGTTTTTCGTTTTTTTTATTAGCTTAATAAGTTGCTAGCTTAATGGCTTTTTTGCGGATGCGACAGTGCGCATCCGCAGCGGCGGCATTACTTTTTCAACATCGATTTCAGGTTGGCGAACGGATTATGGGTCGCTACGCCGACGTCTTTTTGCGCGTCTTCACCGGCGATCACCGTTGAGCCATATTGGTCTGCTTCGGTGTACTTGGAGTGTTCGTGGTCGTGGCAGTACAGGCACAACATTTCCCAGTTGCTGCCATCTTCCGGGTTGTTGCTGTGGTCGTGATCGATATGGTGAACCGTCAACTCGCGCAGGTTGGAGTAAACGAATTCGCGTGAGCAGCGCCCACAGACCCACGGGAAAATTTTCAGCGCTTTTTCGCGGTAGCCGGTCTCCAGCCTTGCGTAGTTTTTGGGAATATATGCCATGGTCAGTGCCTGTAGAATGATAACGATATTACGCTCAATACTATCACAAAGCGCCGGGTTACAGCGTGCGACACATCACCGTCACTTCTTCGCCTGAAACCTGGCGTTGCTCCACCGGCTGCCAGCCCAGCTTTTGATACAGCGGCTGTTGGTCCGGCGTGTAGAGATACAGTTCGGTGATGTTTTTCTGTTTGCAGTGGGTAATGCACTGGTCGATCAGGCGGCGTGCGATGCCCAGACCGCGATGTTGCGGATGGGTGAAAACTTCGCCCAGCCAGAATTTGCGCTCCGGCTTATCCGCCAGATCGTAAATGACCAGGCTGGCCGTGCCGAGGATGTGTTGTTGCGGTGACAGCGCCAGCAACGTCATGCCGGAATGCTGCGGTTCACAGCGTTGTTCAAAGCGTTGGCTGATTTTCTCGTGGCTGCTCCACGGCGAGAAATCACGCCACTCCTGATGCAGCAGGGTAGCCAGTTCGCCAATGTGCTGGCGGTGTGCGGAAAGTCGTTCGATACGCATGATTCAAGTTCTTATTGCCCAGAGAATGCACAACTATAGCCGCAGTTGTCGGCTATTTAAAGGCCTCCACCGCCCAGTCGATGAACACCCGCAGCTTGGCGCTAAGATGGCGGTTAGAGGGATACACCACGTACATTTGCTCCGATGGCGGTTGCCAGTCGTGCAGCAGGCTGACCAGTTCGCCGTTGTCCAGATGCGGTTGCGCCATAAAGCGGAAGGTCTGGATGATGCCCAGGCCGGCCAGAGCCGCCGCCAGCAGCGCGTTGCTTTCGTTGACGCTGACGTGATAGCGGTGCTGGATGTCGATCTCTTTGCCCCGATCAACGAAGTGCAGCGGCTGGATGCGATCGTTCAGCGCATGGCGATAGTGCGCCAACGGGTAACCCAGCTCCAGATCGCAGGGGTGTTTCGGCGTGCCGTAACGCGCCAGATAGGCTGGCGTGGCGCAGGTCACCCATTCCAGCTCGAACAGGCGGCGAGCAATCAGGCTGGAATCGGCCAGCGGGCCGCTGCGGATCACGCAGTCTGCGCTGTCGTTGATCAGATCGATCAAGCGGTCGCCGACGCCCAAATCAATCTGAATCTGCGGATAACGCTCGATAAAGTCCGGCAGCGCCGGCACCAGCAGTTGGCGTGCGGTCGAGCCACCGGCATCAATGCGCAGCACGCCCTGCGGCGCGCTCTGGGATTCGGTCATGCAGCCTTCCATCTGCTCCAGTTCCGCCAGCCACTTAACCGTGCGCTGGTAGTAACACTCACCCTCAGGGGTAACAGACACGCTGCGGGTGGTGCGCTGGAACAGCTTGGTCTGCAGGTGATCTTCCAGGTTCTGGATCAGCTTGGTGACGGTGGCCTTGGGCATCCGCAGCGAGTCTGCCGCTCGGGTGAATCCGCCGGTTTCCACCACGCGGTTAAACACCCGGATGGCGAGTAAATGATGATCCATAACGCTCTCAGTGCAAAACCCCGGTCGGAGGACCGGGGTGTTTCTGTGGATAGACAATGATTATGACTGTTTAGCGCCAATCATGCCGGAACGCAAGGTCAAGCCGAACACCAGCGCGGCGGAAAGGGTGAGGGCGCCGCCGAACAGCATGGCGCTGCTGACGCCCTGCCAGTCGACCACTTCCCCGCCCAGCAGCGCGCCGGAGGCCAGCGCAATCTGGATCACGCAGACCAGCAACGCCTGGCCGGCCTCCGGCGCCTGTGGCACTGCGGCAAACATCCAGTTGGTGGCGCAAACCGGCACGGCGCCGAACGCCAACCCCCAAACCATCACCATCAGCGTGGCGCCGGCAATGCCGCTAAGGAATGGCGAAACGATCAGGATGGCGGCCAGCATGACGGCGATCAGGATAAAGGTGGCGCGCAGGCTGCGCTCCGCCAGGCGTTCGCCGAGGAAGGTGCCGAGCAGGCCGATGGCGCCGTAGGCCAGAAGTTGCAATGAAATCGCCGACGGACTAAGGACAAACACCTGTTGCAGCAGCGGTTTCAGGTAGGTGTAGGCGGCAAAATGGCCGATAAACAGCAAAACGATGGCAATCAACCCGGTACGCGCCATCGGCAAACGCAGCGGCAGCAGCAGATCGCGCGGTGTGACCGGCCGGGTGGGCGGCACCGACGTCAGCAAGCGCAGCTGCGCCAACAGCACACCCACCGCCAGCACCGCGCTGCCAAAGAAAGCGGCGCGCCAGCCGAACAGGTCGCCAATCAGCGCGCCCGCGGGCACGCCACATACCGCACCGACCGAAATACCGCTCAGGATCAGCGCGGTGGCGCGGCCCTGGCTGGCTTCCGGCACCAGATGGCGGCCGTAGTTGGCGGCGAAGGCCCAGAAACCGCCGACGCAGACTCCCAGCAGCACGCGACCGAGCAGCATCATCGGGAAGTTAACCGCCAGCGCCGAAACCAGATTGGACACCACCAGCAACAGACTCAACGCCAGCATCAGCAGACGACGATCGAGCCGGCCGGCTGCCAGGCTCAGCGCGGGCGCGGCTATCGCCGCCACGATGCCGGGCACGGTAACCATCAGGCCCGCCTTGCCGGTGCTGACGTCCAGCGACGGCGCGATATTGGTCAACAGGCCGATCGGCAGAAACTCGGTAGTGACCATCACAAAGCAGGCGACCGTCAGCGAGAAGATCGCCAGCCAGGGTGATGATGCAGGTTTATCTTTATTATTCAGCATAGTACCGCTCGTCTCAGGTGAGTGCGTACACCGCACGGTAAGGTGCGGAGTGACAGAGATCACAATTTACGCAGGCATTGGCGGCGGATAAATCCGTTTACCGTAGTTACACTGTTTCTGAGGGGGAATAATCATGTAGGGCAAGCAAAACGGCGGGTTGCGGCAGAACGGCAGGTTAAAGGCTCAATGAGCATAAGCATATGCGGCGGGCGCAGCAGACTGCGCCCAGGGGCATCACAACCCCGGCGCTTTCCACATTGAGGTGGTCAGGCCGTGATCCACCAGCGTGAGCTGATCGGCGTAGATCTGCTGCCAGGTGTGTTTTTGCTGTCGATAGAGTTCATGATTGGCGCTATCCGGCTGATATTCACGCTCCCAGCGCACCAGTTTTTCACCGGTGGCCGCCAGCGACTCATACAACCCGGCGCCGACGCCGGCGGCAATCGCGCAGCCCAGCGCGGTGGCTTCTTTCACCACCGGCACGCGAACGGTCAGGCCGGTGACATCGCTCAGGATCTGGCTCCACAATTTGCCCTTAGAACCGCCGCCGGCGAACACCAGCGAGTGCGCCTGCACGCCCGAGAAGCTGGCGATCTGCTCCAGATTGCAGGCGGAGACAATGGCGGCGTTCTCTTCCAGCGCGCGGAACAGGGTTTGCTTATTGCAGCGTTCCGGGTCGAGCGACATATTGATAAACGACGGCGCGGCGTGATACCAGGTTTTGAAGTGCATGGCGTCGGAAAATATCGGCATCACCCCGTAGGCACCCGGCGGCACCCGCGCCGCCATTTCTTCCAACAGGCTGTAAGCATCTACGCCCAGCCGTTCCGCCATCAGTTTTTCCTCGGCGCAGAAGGCGTCGCGGAACCAGCGCATGGTCAACCCAGTGAAGAAGCTGATGGATTCCGCCTGTGCCATGCCGGGGATCACGTGCGGGTTAATGCGGATGTTCATGTCCGGATCGGTGGCCGGTTCCGGCAGGTTGACGATTTGCTGCCAGAAGGTACCGCCCAATACCGCCGTTTGCCCGGCATGCACCACCCCCAGCCCCAGGCTGCCCAGTTGAACGTCGCCGCCGCCCATCACCACCGGCGTGCCACGCAGCAGGCCGCTTTGCTCTGCCGCCGCTGCGGTAACCTGCCCCAGCAGGCTGCCGGTCTCTTTCACCGGCGACAGAATATCGGCGCGTAGCCCGGCCATATCGAGCAGCGCCGGTCGCCAGTCGCGGCTGACCAAATCCAGCATGCCGGTGGTGCCTGCATTGGAAGGATCCACCGCCAGTTCGCCGCTCAGCATATTCGCCAGCCAGTCGCTGATCATGGTCAGCGTCGCCGCCTGCCGATAGATGTCCGGCCGGTGGTGGGCCAGCCACAGCAGGCGCGGCATGGCGCTCAACGCCAGCGTTTGGCCGGAATATTGGTACACTTCGCTTTCGAAATTATTGTTATGCAGCTCTTTGAGCTCGCTGACTTCATGGCTGGCACGCGCATCCACATTGGCGCAGGCCCAAATCGGTACGCCGTTGCGATCGTACAGCACTATGCCTTCGCGCATTGAGCAGCAGGCTACAGAGCGGATAGCCTGGCCAGTCAGGCCTGCGTTTTGCAACGCCTGCCGGATGCACTGGCAGGTCAATTGCCAGTTGTGGGTTAAATCGAACTCCATTGAGCCGGGCACCCCAGACACCGCCAGATGCCGCCACTCAGCCTGGCCCTGCGCGATCTGATTGCCCGCCAGATCGAAGATTACCGCGCGAACGCTGCCGGTGCCTGCATCCAGCGCCATCAAATAGTTATCCATAGTTCACACTCTCTGGGGTTGGGATCTTAACTATAGATGCCGGGTTCGCGCCTTCGCGTGAGCAACGCGTGGGGGCGGTGGGATTTGTGAGCTGTACTGCAAAATTGCCGCCGCGCAGGGTAAATCAGAGGGAATAAACCTATGGTTTGAAAGAACAGTGATTTCAAGGTTAAACAAGGAGCCGCCATGCACGTCACTTTGGTCGAAATTAACGTTAAGCAGGACAAAATCGACGAGTTTATTGAAGTTTTCCGCGCCAACCATCTGGGGGCGATCGAAGAGCCGGGTAACCTGCGCTTTGACGTGCTGCAGGATGAAAACATCCCGACGCGGTTTTATATCTATGAAGCCTATAAGGATGAGCAGGCGGTTGCCGCCCATAAAAAGACCCCGCACTATCTGCAATGCGTGGAGAAACTGGAGGCGCTGATGACCGGCCCGCGCAAGAAAACCACCTTTATCGGCCTGATGCCGGCTCAGTGAGCGGCATCAGGGTAATTTTGTTCAATACTTTGCCGCCCCTGGGCGGCAATCTGGCATCTGTGAACTTTTTCTCAGGTGCTTGCAATGAATATTTATCTTTCCATGGCCGCTTTTGCGTTGGCCGCTTCCATCACCCCCGGCCCGGTCAATATCCTTGCCCTGAGCGCCGGGGCGCAATTCGGTTTTAACGCGACCTTGCGCCATGTGCTTGGCGCCACGCTGGGGTTTACCCTGCTGCTGATCCTGATTGGTCTGGGATTGCACCAACTGCTGACCCTGTGGCCGGTGCTGACGAAGATCATCCAGTGGGGGGGCGTCGCATTCTTGCTGTTTATGGCTTATCAACTGGCCTTTGATGACGGGCGGCTGGGCAACGACCAGCAACGTCAGGCGCCGTCATTCTGGTACGGCGCGCTAATGCAGTGGTTGAATCCCAAAGCCTGGCTGGCGTCGGTGGCCAGCCTGGGGGCGTTTGTCGCCGACGGTGACCGGCTGCTGCTGTGGCAGTTCGCGGTGATTTATGGCGTTATCTGTTACGCCTCGGTGGCCTGTTGGGCCTACGCCGGCGCGATGTTGACCGGTTTGTTGCAGCGAGCCCGCAACGTGCAGCGTTTTAATCGGCTGATGGCGCTGCTGTTGGCGGCCAGCGCCTGTTATCTGTTGGTCGACGGTGCTTAACGCGGGTTTTGATACTGGCCGGGGGTAGCGGCCAGCAACTGTTTGAACGTGCGCTGGAAGTGCGCTTGATCGGCAAAGCCACTTTCGCTGGCGACTGCGGCGATAGGGTAGCCGCGTTTTAGCAACCTGTGGCCGAACTGGATACGGCGATTCACCAGATAGGCGTGCGGCGTCATGCCGTAATGCTGCTTGAAGGCGCGGATCAGGTAGGAGGGCGACAGCGCCGCCGCCTGGCAGATCGCCTCCAGCGTCAGCGGTTGGGTGCAATGTTGGCTGATAAAGGCGGCCGCGGCTTCCAGTCTGGGGTGGGCGACAATGGCGGAGGGTTGCGCTTCGCCCAACCGGATTTGCAGATCGGTAAAATACTCCACCAGGGCAATGTGTTTTTCCAGATTGCCGCATTGCGGGTCAGTGAAGAGTCCATACAGCCGGTTCAGACCGCTGAACAGCTGCGGATCGCGGCTGAGCACTTCTTTGAATGGGATAAAATCGCCGTCGCCGCCGGCTATCTCCCGTTGCAATTCGCCCAGCCAGGCGGTATCGATATAAAACATGATGTATGACCAACGCTGGCCGTCGATCGGGTTGCAGGCGTGGGCCTGCTGCGGGTTGATTATCACCACGTCGCCGGCGCTGACCTGCCACTGCCTGCTACCGTTAATATAAATGCTGGTGCCGTCGGTGATGGTGCCGATGGAAAAGATTTCATGGCTGTGCAAGGCATAACAGACCTTGCGACCATCCGCGATGGCGCGGGCCTCCACAAAGGGCAACTGCGGGTCGCGCCAGAACTGCGGTGCATTAGCGGTCATTGTTTTTCCTTTTGGGTGCGAGGAGGCTAGCTTGTTATAGCGTAAAACGCGTGAAGGAGGGAATGCGGATGATGATTTTTAATGTGTTCGGCCGCCTGATGGGCGTTAAAAGGGTGGGGGAAGAGTGGCTACTGTTCCGCGTGACGCTGCCGGAGCGCAAATATGTGCGCAGTTACGATATCGTGCTGCCGGAGGCGTTGACCGAGGCCGATATTGCCGGCTATCTGGGGGATATTTATCATGAAGCGGCGACCGAAAGGTACCCCGACGTTTTCAAAATAGAATAAGGCCCCGGCAGAATGACCGGGGCGCAGATTAATCTTCTTCGTTGCGGGCCATCAGCTGGCGCTGGTGTTCTTCGCTGGCTGCCTGGATTTCTTCCAGTACTGAACCGACATCGGCGCGCTTGCTGCTTTCCACGAACTTCCCGGTCAGCACGCTTTCCGGCGTCAGATTGCCTTCCTGATACAGCGCCCAGATCTCTTTGGCATATTTACTGTTGAGCAGTTCCGGCGCGTATTGACCGTAAAAATTCGACATATTGTTGATATCGCGCTCGAACATGCTTTTTGCGTGATTATTGGCGGCGGCGTCCACCACCTGCGGCAGATCGATAATCACCGGCCCATTTTTGTCCATCAGCACGTTGAACTCCGACAGATCGCCATGCACCAGCCCGGCGCACAGCATACGCACCGCGTAGTTCATCATCACCGCGTGATCGGCCAACGCTTGTTCCTGCGTCAGGCTCACATCGCTCAGGCGCGGCGCAACCAGGCCTTCTTCGTCGGTAATCAGCTCCATCAACAGCACGCCATCCAGGCAAATATCCGGCTGAGGCACGCGCACGCCCGCTTTGGCGAGCAGGTACAGCGCATCGACCTCGGTATTCTGCCAGGCTTCTTCCTGTTGCTGGCGGCCGAATTTGGAACCTTTGCTCATGGCGCGGGCATCGCGGCTGTTACGCACTTTACGGCCTTCCTGATAATTGACGGCCTGCTTGAAGTTACGTTTGTCTGCTTCTTTGTAGACTTTGGCGCAGCGGATCTCTTCGCCGCAACGCACGATAAAGACGTCGGCTTCTTTGCCACTCTTTAAACGGCGGATGACGTCGTCGATTAAACCATCATCTACCAATGGCTGGAGTCGTTTTGGAATTTTCATGCAGCCTTGTACCCTATTTAGGCTCCTGTGTGAATGGTTTGCTTAGGTGATACCGCAATTTAGACCTGAAAGGCAAAAATTAGTTTTGCCGCCGGGGTGACTCATCGCCGCGACGGCGGTTTTGCTACAGGTTTTCGGCCAGCACCCAGACGCTGACGCTGCCACCGTTTACCGGGAAAGTGGCGTTCCCCTGATCGTCGGTGGTGACTTCATCCTGACGGTTTCCGAGCAGGTCGCGCCAGGTTTTATGCGCCAATTCCGCGCCCAGAGAAACCGCTTTGCCGTTTTCGGCGCCATTGGTGAGCACCACTACGCAGCCGGGGGTATCAGCGGTGCCGCTGCGGCTGAAGGCCACACAGTTTCTATCGTTAAAATAATCGGTTTGCACGCCGTTGGCAAAGCGTTGACGCGCCTGGATCAATTTTTCCAGCTCGGGGATCACCGGCATATCAATCTGGTATTCATTGCCGTCGCCGCCTTTGTCTTTATAACTGGCACCGTACAGGTCAGGATAAAACACGCAGGGCACACCCTGTTCGCGCAGCAGGATCAGGGCGTAGGCCAGCGGTTTAAACCAAGGCTCGACCGGGGCTTCCAGCGACTGCAGCGGCTGAGTGTCGTGGTTGGCGACCAGCGTGACCGAGTGTGCCGGATCGGCGGCGGTCAGGGTGTCGGTAAAAATCTGCGCCATGTCGAATCCGTCGCCCTGCTTCGAGGCCTGATGAAACTTCAGGTGCAACGCCACGTCGAACAGCATCACTTTGCCGTCCACCAGGTCAATATACTGCCGTAACGCCGCCAGATCGTGTGACCAGTATTCCGCGACGATAAACAGGTCGCGCTGTGCGGCGTCGCGCACATGGTCCGCCCATTCCTTAAAGAACCAGGCCGGAATGTGTTTGGCGGCATCCAGCCGGAATCCGTCGCACGGCAGGGTTTCCATCAGCCAGCGCGCCCAGAACTTCAGCTCTTCCGCCACCGCCGTGTTGCGAAACTCCACGTCGGCGCCCATCAGATAATCGTAATTGCCTTTCTCGCCGCCGACCTGATCGTTCCAGCCGTCGTCGCCGTAGTCATTGTCGATTTTGAACACGCCTTTTTCATCCGGCTGTTCAATGTAATCGACCCCGCCAAAACATTTATAATCCCAAATAAATTGGGAGTGGGTACCCTGGCGGCCGGGGAAAGTAAAACGCGTATAAGCCAGCGCGTCGAAGCCCTGATCGTTGATATTGTTGCGGTTGTTGACGTCCGCTCGGTACACGTGGACCTGTTCTTTCTCGTCGGCGCCGAGCTTATGGTTGAACACCACGTCGTAAATCACCCGCACGCCGTTGTCGCGCAGCGTGGCGGCGGCATGGGTCAGTGCCTCTTTATCGCCGTATTTGGTGGCGCGGCTGCCTTTTTGATCGAACTCGCCCAGATCGAACAGATCATAACTGTCGTAACCCACTGAATAACCGCCGGAAGCGCCCTTATAGGCGGGAGGCAGCCACAGATCGGTGATGCCCAGTCCGGCAATGTGCGGTGCGCGTTCCGCGGCTTCCTGCCATAGCTTACCCCCATCGGGGTAATACCAATGAAAAAATTGCAGCAGCGTGGTTTTTTTCGTCATGAACCAGCATCCCGGTTAGCCAGAAAGAGGTGAGGGATTGGCCTTGTTCCCGCCATATCCTCTTTTAGCATGGGCTATTTTTGGCAAAAGGGAAAATTCAATGCAGGCAGCCGCGAGCGGCCGCCTGGAGTGCGGGTTAACGTTGGGCGGCGTAATGCGGTGAGCGTGGGCCATAGAGAATGGCGCCGTTGCTGCCGGTGGCCGACAGCAGGCGGGTATTGGCGATGGCGCCGATATCGAAGCCTTTGTCGCTGATGGTATCGACGATTTGCGCCACGGCAGCGCTAATGACCATACCCAGCAAACCGCCGTTGGAGTTGTTGTTTTCATTGCTGGATGCGCTGGCGACGCCGACCCACAGTTGCTTGCCGCTGCGCAGATCAACCAGTTTCGCATTGACGGTCACGCGCGTCTCGCTGTTGAGCACCATATAGCTGGTTCCATATTGCGTGACATCAAGATAAAGCACCGCGTCGGCGCCAAAAATGCTATGCAGTTTTTGGATACTGACCGCGCGGATATCGTTGGCGTTAGTCAGGCCATTTTGCTGGAAGGTTTCTTCAACCACCGCGACCGGGAACACATAGTAGCCTGCTTCGGCCAAAGGCAGCGTGGTGGTGGAAAGCACGCTATGGCCGGCTTTGACATCCGGCGAATGGTTAACCGGCGGCAGCACCAGGATCGATTTGGGTTTGCTTTCATGGAATGCGGCGTAATCGTAAGGCGCCTGTTTGGCGCAGCCGGTTAGCAGCAGCGTGGCAATCACGCTGAATAAGCCTAATGCACGCTTCATTTAAAACTCCCCTTATCTTTGCTCAGCAAGAAATTCATAAACGGCGCTGACTCAGGGAACAGCGATTTTTCCGTGTTGAACTCAGCCAATGCCTGGCCGGTATTGCCGGTTTTGCTGTAGAGCAGACCGAGTTGCGCATGCAGGCCCGGCGGTACGGCTTTATCCTTGGCGCGGGATTTTTCGATGAGGGTTTTCAGCGTGGCGATCTGCTGCTCAGGGCTTTCCCCATCTTGCTGATAATATTGATAAAGAGAAGTTTGATACCCATCCCAATTGTAGATCGTTTTTGGCGCGGCACAGCCGGCCAGCAGGGTGGCCGCGAACAGCACCCCGCCCATTTTTTTAGTTATCATAATGCTGCTTCTATTCCGTTAGTTAGCAGGGCGCCATGCGCCACTTTCGATCCCGGCAACCAGATTGTTTACCGCCTCGCGTACCGCGAGATCCAACACTTTGCCGTTCAGGGTAGAATCGTAGCTGGCGGTGCCGCCAAAGCCGATGATTTCACGGTTGGACAACTCGTATTCGCCTGCGCCCTGGCTGGAATACACCACTTCCGAGGTTTGGACGTTAACCACATTCAGGTTCACCTTGGCGTAAGCCACCTGCGACTTACCTCGACCCAGAATACCCCACAGTTGGTGATCGCCGACTTCCTTGCGGCCAAATTCAGTCACATCACCGGTAATCACGTAGTTGGCGCCTTTGAGCGTTTGCGCTTTGCCCTTAATGCCGGCTTCGGTTTTCAGCTCATCCATATTGACGCGGTCCAGCACGTTGAAGCGGCCAGTTTGCTGCAGATGGGTGATCAGGATGGTTTTGGACTGGTTGCCCAAGCGATCGACACCGTCAGAGAAAATGCCGTTCATGTAGCTGGAGCGGTTATCAAATTTGCCGACGGCGATGGGGCTGCGCTGGCCTTGATAGGTGGTGTTGTAGGAAGCCACTTTTGGCACTTCCAAAGAACGGGAGGACTCCGTTGCACATCCTGCCAGCAAACTGGCGGCAAGCGCTGCGGAACAAAGAGTGAAGGTCGTTTTCATTGAAAATAATCTCTCCATGATCATAAAACGGCGGCAGGTTGATGCACCCTGCGCCAACCGTTCAAAAAGGCGCGAAAACAGGCTGCAGCCCTTGAACGGCGTAATCCTGCCATGGATAAGCGGCAAAACACAACCTGTTAGCGTCGTAATGTGGCGTATTTGATGGAGAGTAAATCATTTAAATACAAAGGATTGATCGTGGATATAGATCATTTTGCGTTTTTCGGATTTTTTGAGGTGCTTTTATGCCGAATGATTATTTGTATGATTTTAAATTGTTGGTTTTTTATTTTTATGATTTTTTATTAATAAGGTTTTAACTCTGTGCGCGGCGGCATTTGATGCGTAGATGCCGGCTGCGCACATTGTCCGATTAACTCATTTTGCCATCATATTTGAATATCAGTGTTTTCCACCCTGACGCAGGGCTTCTTCACCGCCAATAAAGCAGTCTTCGTCCAGCGTCAGGCTGGCGATTTTATGCACCGGTCCGCGCATGCGGACGTGAAAATCCCCGCTGAAGCTAATCTGCAACTGGCCGCCCGGCATCTGAACGCTGACGTTGTCATCGACCCGATTCAACTTGCGCATGACGCTGGCGGCCGCGCAGCTGCTGCTGCCGGAGGCCAGGGTAAAACCGGCGCCACGTTCCCAAATGCCGATGCGCAGCGTCTGGCGATCTATCACTTCCACCAGTTGCACGTTGGTTCGTTTGGGAAACAGCGGGTGATTTTCTATCTGTGGCCCCAACCGGTGGACCTGCGCCAGATCAAGCCGAGTCACCGGCACCACGCAGTGCGGGTTACCCATCGATACCAGCGATACGCTGAGCGTTTCCTCCGCCAGCGCCAGCGGATAGTTGAGCGCCTCGGGTAAGTCGATAAGCGCCGGCAGCGCTGCCGGATTGAAATTGGCACGTCCCATATCCACGCGGACCCGGTGTTTATCTTCATCGACCTGGCACTGCACGTCGCCACCGGCGGTGTGTACCAGAAACGGCAGGTGGCCGACGCGGCCGATATCAAACAGGTAACGGGCATAAATGCGCAGGCCGTTACCGCTTTTCTCGGCCTCCGAACCGTCGGGGTTAATGATGCGCAGCGTGGGATTGATATTGTCACCGCTGTCGATCAGCAAGCCGTCTGAACCTATGCCGTAATGGGGATGACACAGTATGCGGATTTGCTCGTTGCTCAGCCGCGCAGCGACCGAATGGTGGCACACCAGGTAATCATTACCCAGCCCGTGATATTTATGAAAAAGCAGAGGAGTCATGGCATTTGTCAGGTTAGCGGTAAGGGGAAACCACAGCTTACAACAGATTTTTGGCGGGGGAATAAAAACAAAAGGCGGCATAAGCCGCCTCTTTGCTCAACTGCTGATTCAGCAATTAATTGTAGATGATCGCAGTACCGTGCAGCTTGTTGTCGCCGGCGGTTGAGATGATCTGGAAGGATTTTGCGCCGGCTTCATCCGCTTTGGCAGCCAGTTTGTTTTCCAGGCTGGTCAGGTCGGAAGCGCCGCTGACGGTGATCACGCCGGTTTTTTGCAGGTCTGCCGGTTGAGTATTAACCAGTTCGGCGGCGAAGCTACCGAAAGAAACAGAAGCCAGTGCGATAGCGGCGAGGGTCATTTTCAGGTTTTTCATGGTCTTATTTCCTATCTCTATTCTGTACGATATTTGTTTAGTAAGGTCGTTAAATTAATTAACGATCGATAATTTAATGTTAGACGCCTGTTCGGCGTATTGCAAGTATTTTTTAACGTTCATTAATTAATTTGTTTTTTCATCGTCGTCCGCGAGAGAGGAAACGGCGGCCAGCGGCCCTGCGAATAACGATTAACTTATTGTTATTGATAGATTACTGCGGTGCCGTGCAATTGGTTATCGCCACCGGCGCCAATGATACGGAATGATTTCGCACCGGCTGCATCCGCTTTTTCCGCCAAACTGGCTTCCAGTGAGGTAATATCGGAAGCGCCGCTGACGGTGATCACACCGGATTTTTGCTGATCTGTCGGTTGGCTGTTAACCAGATCGGCAGCGAAGCTCCCGAAGGAAGCAGAAGCCAGAGCGAGAGCGGCAAGAGTAATTTTTAAGTTTTTCATAATATTAGTTCCTATCCGAGAAGCATGAATTGGGTTTTCAATGTCTGTCGTCAAGATTACTTAACGATCGATAACTAAATGTTAATCCCTTCTCGACGGGAGCGCAATATTTTTTTATAATGATCGTTAATTTAATTGTGAAGCCCTGCTGCGGGGCGGGATAAGAGAGGGTCTATGAGTATCAATGAAGAAGTCTGCGCCAAAAAAACGCGTGGCAGACCGAAGCAGTTTGATCGCGACCGTGCGTTGGAAAGCGCACTCGATCTGTTCTGGCGGCACGGTTATGAGTCAACATCGCTGGCCGATCTGGTTGAGGTGACCGGTGCCAAGGCGCCAACGCTGTATGCCGAGTTCGGCAACAAGGAAGGGCTGTTCCGCGCTGCGGTGGAACGTTACCTGCAAAAATACACCACCTGCACCAACCAACTGTTGGAGCAGGACCTGCCGATTGCGGAAATCGTAGAAGCTTACGTCCGCTCTTCAGCGCAGGTGTTTACCGATCCGGACACGCCGTCCGGTTGCTTTATGGTGTGTGCGTCCGCCGCGCTGTCATCTTCTTCTGACGAAGTCGCCATGATGCTGCGTAAAAAACACCATTCGCAGGAAACCAGCCTGAAGGCCTGCTTCGACCGTAAAGTGCAGCAGGGCGAGTTGCTGGCAAAAACCGACACCGGGTTACTGGCGAAGTACATTATTTGCACCATTGAAGGCATGTCGGTGCAGGCGCGTGAAGGAGCAAGCCGCGAGGATTTGTTCCGTCTGCTTGATGCGCTGATGCTGGTTTGGCCGCGTCTCAGCCAGGTGGGGAATAAGGTCTAGGGAAGGCGTCAGGATAAGGCCGCATCGCTGCGGCCTTGATCTGAATTACTGGTTAACCGGGATCACCGCGCCTTTGTATTTTTCGCGGATAAAGTCCTGAATTGCCTTGGAGTGCAGCACTTTTACCAGCGCCACAATCTCCGGCTTGTTCACGTCGGCCTTATGCACGGTGATGATGTTGGCATACGGGTTATTTTCACCGCTTTCGATAGCGATCGGATCCTTCGTCGGGTTCAACCCGGCGTCAATGGCGTAGTTGGCGTTAATCACTACCGCGTCGCCCTCGTCATTGTTGTACATCTGCGGCAGCAGCGCGCCTTCAACGTTAGCCAGGAATTTCAGGTGTTTCGGGTTTTCCACCACGTCGGTGATGCGCGCATCCACCTTGCTCACGCCCGGCTTCAGCTTAATCACGCCTTCTTTCTCAAAGATGGACAGAATGCGGCCTTCTTCCGCCACCGCGTCACGCATGATGATTTTGCCGTTGTCCGGCAGGTCTTTCAGGCTTTTATACTTCTTGGAATAAATACCGATCGGTTCGATATGGATGGCGCCGGCGCTGACGAAGTCATAGGTCTTATCGCCGGCATGATCCTTCAATACCGAATTCAGGTAGGGCACGTGCTGGAAATAGTTGGCGTCAATATCGTGGCTGGCCAGCGCCGTGTTCGGCAGAATGTAATCCTGGAAAGGCTTGATCACCAGATCGATGCCTTCCTTTGCCAGAATCGGTTTGGCCTGCTCGAGGATCTCGGCATGGGGGACGTTGGACGCGCCGACCACCAGCTTGGTTTCCGCCGCCGCACCAAAGGACGCCAACGCGGTCAGAGAGGCGAAGGCCAGCATCATTATTTGCTTTTTCATCATCATTATTCCTGAGTTATTTATCGTTTATCGAGCGTTGTTGTAATGGTGTCGCCAATGAACTGGATAACGAAAACGATCAATAAAATCGTCAGCGTCGCTACCAGCGTCACGTCACCGTGGTTGCGTTGAAACCCTTCCAGATAGGCCAGGTTACCCAGCCCGCCGGCACCTATCACCCCGGCCATCGCGGTGTAGCTCACCAGTGCGATCAGGGTGACGGTAATGCCGGAAACCAGCGCCGGAGAAGACTCCGGCAGCAGCACGCGGAAGATGATGGTGCCGGTTTTGGCGCCCATGGAGCGCGCCGCTTCAATCACGCCTTTGTCCACCTCGCGCAGGCCAATCTCCACCAACCGGGCATAAAAAGGCGCAGCGCCGACAATCAGTGCCGGCAGGGCGGCGTCGGCCCCCAAAATAGTGCCGATCAGCGCCTTGGTGAACGGGATCAGCAGCACAATCAGAATGATGAAGGGGATGGAGCGGAACACGTTGACCAGCACCGAAATCAGCGAATAGACCGTGCGGTTCTGCAACAGCTGGCCCCGGGAGGTCAGAAACAGGATCACTCCCAACAACATGCCGAGCACCAGCGTTGCCAGCCCGGCGATGCCGGTCATATACAGGGTTTCCCAGGTGGCGTTCAGCAACTGATCAATACGCAGGTGAGGGAACAGTGACTCAATCATGTTTGATGACCTCAACGGCGATATCTCGTTCTTTCAATAATTTCAGCATGTTGTCGATTTGCAGGTCGTTGCCTTCCGCATGGATATACAGCTCGCCGAACGACCCGTTCAGGGTGTGGCTGATTTTGCCGTGCAGGATGTTGATGGTCACCCGGTAGCGCTGGATCACATCGGAAATCACCGCCTGATGGGTTTGCATGCCGACAAAGGTCAGCTTGAAAATGGCCCCGGGCAGATGTTGAGCCAGCAATGGATTGAAGTTCTCTTCGGTTTCCTGATACTGCGAAACCTGTTTAACGAACTGCCGGGTAATCGGCTGCTGCGGCTGGGTAAAGACATCGATCACCGGGCCTTCCTCGACGATGCGGCCGTTTTCCATCACCGCCACGCGGTGGCAGATTTTGCGGACCACGTGCATTTCATGGGTGATCAGCACAATGGTCAGGTTCAGCTTACGGTTGATATCCAGCAGCAGATCGAGAATCGAATCGGTGGTCTGGGGATCGAGCGCCGAGGTGGCTTCATCGCACAACAGCACGCCAGGGTTATTGGCCAACGCGCGGGCAATGCCGACGCGCTGTTTCTGCCCGCCGCTGAGCTGCGAAGGGTAGGCATCCTCGCGGCCCTGCAGGCCAACCAGCGCGACCAGTTCCGCCACCCGCTGCTTGATTTGCGCTTTGGGCACCCCGGCGATTTGCATGGAGAAGGCGATATTTTGGCTGACGGTGCGTGACCACAACAGATTGAAGTGTTGAAACACCATGCTGATTTTCAACCGCGCCTGGCGCAGTTGGTTGCCTTTGGCGCGGGCGATATCGAAACCATCGACTTCAATACTGCCGCTGGTGGGGGTTTCCAACCCGTTAAGCAGGCGGATCAGGGTACTTTTGCCCGCACCGCTGTAACCGATGATGCCGTAGATTTGCCCGGCCTCCACGGCCAGGTTGACGTCATCAACCGCGACAACGCGGCCCTGCGCGCTGTCAAAAGTTTTGCAAACGTTCGAAAGAACGATCATAGAACAGCCAATCCTTATCAAAACATCACAGCATTCCGCCCGGAGCGAGTCACGCCGGAAAGGGGGCGGATTCTGGGGGTAAAAGGCAGGCGGAACCTCTGTTTCTGGTGAATACGGGGCCAATCCTACCGGGGGTTTATAGTGACAGGAAGAATGTAAAATCTATTAGTTATTCTGATTTGGTATATCAAATCATGAGAGGAAGTGATGACAAAAAATCGACCAAGGTAAACCTTGGCCGATTTGTTTTATTTAACGCTTGTCGAGCTTCATATGAAGCAGCGGGAAGGGATTGCCCTGGCCGTCGAGCGCCGAACGGCCGGTGATCTCAAAACCGTAATGGCGGTAAAATCCGCTGGCCTGCGGGTTTTGCTCATTGACGTCCAGCAACAGCTCATCGTGCAGCGTTTCGGCATGCGCCAGCAGCGCTCTGCCGACCCCTTTGCCGCGCTGTTCCGCGTCGATAAACAGCATTTCCACCTTGTTGCCGCTCAGCCCGATAAAGCCGCAAGGGTGACCGGGGCGATCTTCCGCCACCCAAACGTTGACCGTCGGCAGGTAATCGTTCAGCACCAGCGGGAACAGTTGGGTAATGTTATCTTCGGTCAGAAAGTGGTGGGTGGCGCGCACCGAACGCTGCCAAATATCTGCCAGTTGCGCGTTGTCTTCCGCCGCGCGTGCTCTAATGATAATCATCGAAGTCTCTGCTATCTAAGTTGAAGAAAAACAAAAATTAGATAGAGGTTTGTGGGGTTAATGCCGAATTAACGTGGGTTAACGCCCTGCAAAAACGCCTCTGCAGTGAGTCGGACAGAAAATGTAATTCAGTGCGGTGTCCGTTTCAACCGCCGCATTGCGCATTTATGCGCGCCCCCACAGTCTGGCGACGGTCAGGGCGATAAAGGCTTCCAGCTTGGGCGATTGCCGCCGTTCGGGCAGATAGACCAGATGCATCGGCCGCGGCAGCGGCGAATAGTCCGGCAGCACGCGCACCAGTCGGCCGGCGGCGATATCTTCATCCAGCAACATGGCGGCATGCAGCGCAATGCCGAAACCGGCCAGCGCCGCACGGCGTACCCCTTCGCCGGAGTCCATGCGCAGCCTTGGCCTGACCGGCACGCTGATTTCCCCCTGCGCGCCTTGCAGCCGCCAAAAATGATTGCCGTCCCACTGACTAAAGCCAAAGCAACAGTGTTCGCTGAGCTGCTCCGGCCGTCTTGGGACGCCATGCTGCGCCAGATAACCGGGAGAGGCCGCCAGCGTCATGCGGTAATCGGGCAGGGCGCGTGCCACCAGGCCGTCATCCGCGACCGGCCCGATGCGAAACGCGGCTTCGTATCTTTCCTCAATCAAATCCACCTTGCGGTCCGACAGCACTACCTCCGCTTCTACGTCCGGGTGTTGTTGCAGGAACTCGGTGAGGATCGGCGTCAAAACGCGGTTACCGAAGGTGACCGGCGCGCTGATGCGCAACAGCCCGCTGGGCGAGCTTAACAGCGCCCTTGCGCTGGCTTCGGCGGCGTCGGCATCGGCCAGCAGGCGGCGGCAGCGTTCATAGAAGACCCGACCGGCCTCGGTCAACCCTTGCCTGCGAGTGGTGCGGTTCAGCAACGGCGCGTTCAGCCGCTGTTCCAGATAGCGAATATGCTTGCCGACCATCGTGGGGGAAATCGCCATCTCGTCGGCGGCGGCGACAAAGCTGCCTTTTTCCACCACCCGCACAAACACCGCCATGCTGGTTAAACGATCCATTATAAACCTCGGGTGTTTTCTGAATGCCCTGTGGGCCACTTTTCGGCAGTATAGCGCTCTGGGATACTGGAGGGTAACGACCGCCAGTGCGTTATTGGCGAAAAATTCCCGGAGTAACACCATGCAGGCATTAACCTTTGAACGATTTGGCGGGCCAGATGTGCTCGAATACCTTGAGCTGCCGACGCCACCGGTACCGGCAGGCGCGGTGCAGGTACGGATGGGGGCCGCCGGGCTTAACTTCGCCGATATCTACCGCCGCAAGGGCAATTATGTGCTGCACGGCAAGCCGCCGCATATCGGCGGTTACGAAGGCGTCGGCACCATTATCGCCGTGGGAGAGGGCGTTGACGGTTGGCAGGTGGGAGAGCGGGTTGGCTTTGCCGACGTGCCTTTCTGCCATGCCACGCGCATCAACGTGCCGGTGGATCATGCGTTGCGGTTGCCGCAGGCGTTGAGCGACGTTGAGGCCGCCTCGATTTTGTTGCAGGGGCTGACGGCGCAGTACCTGATTAACGACAGCGTGCAGGTGCGTGCGGGCGATCGCGCGTTGGTGCATGCGGCGGCCGGCGGCGTCGGGCAAATATTGACCCGGATGCTGGTGGCGCGCGGCGCGCAGGTTTATGCGCTGGTGTCTTCGGCGCACAAACAGCAGATTGCACTGAAGAATGGCGCGACGGCGGCCTTTACCTACCAGCAGGACTGGGTGGCGCAAATCGCCGCGTTGACCGACGGCGGTGTCGAGTACGGTTTTGATTCGGTCGGCATCACGCTACAGCAAAGCATTGACGCGCTGCGCCCCGGCGGCCGGGTGGTGACTTTCGGTATGGCGGGGGGCGAGGCACCGGCGATCTCGGCTTATCACCTGATGATGGATTCCAAAGGCGTGGTGGGCGGCGATCTCTGGACCTACCTCAATAGCGGCGTCGCGCGCCGCGAGCGGGCAGAACGGTTGTTCGCCAGTTGGCAGAACGGCGAATTTACGCTGCCGCATATCGAGACTTTCCCGCTGAGCGAAGGCGCGGCTGCCCACCGCCGGCTGGAGGATCGCAGCTTTGCCGGCAAGATTGTTTTGCTCAACGAGCAGGACTAAAACCGCCGCGTGATACACTGGCCACCGGATAATAAAGGGGCCAGGCAGGATGGAAGCACTACGCGCAGCGATAGAAAAACAGGTGATCGGCCTGACCGGGCTGGCGCTCGGCGGCATAGATTTCGAAAACCCGGCGGGTGACCCCGGCCTGTTTGGCCCGCAGTCGGTCATTTGGCCGGTACACTGCGATTTCACCTCAATGCTGTGCGGCGGCGTCAGCGCCTTGCTGCTGCAAATGCTGCACCCGCTGGCGTTGGCCGGGGTGTGGGATCACTCCAATTTTCGCGAAGACATGCTTGGCCGCCTGCGCCGCACCAGCCAGTTTGTCTCCGTCACCACCTTTGGCCCCACCGCAGAAGCCGAACGGCTGATCGCCAAGGTGCGGGCCATTCATCTGCAAGTGACCGGCGTCAGCAATGACGGCAGGCCCTATGCCGCCAGCGACCCCGATTTGCTTACCTGGGTACACGTGGTGGAAAGCAGCTGCTTCCTGGCGAGCCACCTGCGTTACCGCAACCCGCATCTTTCTCACGAATTGCAAGATCGCTATTACCAGGAGACGGCGCGCGTTGCCGCCGCTCTGGGCGCGCGCGATATTCCCATTTCCCGCGCGGCGGTGGCCGACTATCTGCAACGGATGCGGCCGCAACTGGTGTGCGATGAACGCACGCGCGAAGTGGCGCGCATTCTGCTGGCCGCCCCGGCGCCGAGCGCATTGGCACGGCCCTTGGGTTGGCTGGTGATGCAGGCGGGCATCGACCTGCTGCCCGACTGGGCGCAGCGGCAGTTTGATTTTTATCCCGGCACGCTGCGGCGGCGCCTGGTGAGAGTGGGCGTAGGCGGTGTCGGTAAGGTGCTGCGCGCCTCGATGCGCAACGGGTCCTATCAGCGCGCCGTACGGCGAATTAACAAACCGGCGTAAGCCCCGTCGCCATAAGCACTATAGTTATTACCAATAACCCAATGTTTTATCCCCGTTTATGGTCATTTTTGAGACTTTTACGGGTGATCCGGCCATGGATGCGCTTTACACTTGGGAAAAGCCGAATTCCAATTTATTAGTGCGCAGCATTATTCTGCGCCGTGACCCCATTGTTGAGGTGATATGAACGAGTCATACGTACTTGCTGAAGTCAGTAATGAGAATCAGACGCTGGTGGCGGTGGTTCAGCAAGATCACCGGGCAGCCTATTTTTACATTTACCCTGCGGAAGAAAACGGCGAGCGTTTTCAGGTGCGCGCCTGCTGGCTGCGTAATCTGGCGGCTGCACCCTTGCAGGAAGATCGCGCCGCGCTTGAACGGGGCCAACCGCCCATGCTGGCGGCCGAGTTTTGCCGCAATCTGGAAGGGGAAGCGCCGCTGAACCCGGAAGGGCTGACGGTGGTCTGGAGCGAAAGCGACGACGGCGCGGCGCTGTGGTATTACGGCCAACTGCTGGCAGTGATCCCCGGCTGGAGCCTGTATATCGACCATTCGGTGTGCTATTCCGCCAGTTGCATCAAAGAGAGCCCGCTGGTTTATCCGCTCGGTTCGGCCTCCACCAACACCCAGTATGCGCTGGCGGAAAACACCCGCCAGTTCTGGCGCAGTTGGCAGCGCGAGGAGGGCAACCCGTGGCCCAAAATGCAGAGCGATTATCAGGCGCGTTATGAGCAGCATTTTGGCCCTTCGGTAAAATACTACGCCATCGATCAAGGCAAATGGCCGCCGATGGCGATTACCCAGCACGAACGCGACGGTATTTATTATTTTCTCACCATGGGCGTCAGCATTCGGCCGATGCCCTGGGTAGACATTCTGTTTAACGACGATGCCAGCCGTTATCGCCGCATGGAAATGGGCATCGCCATCGACGGCCAGTACATGACCGAAGAGAACGCGGTGCAGATGGCCAGCGCGCTGGCCGGGTTCGCGCACGTCCCTTGGGCGAAAATCACCTGGTTTGGCGAAGGGCATACGCTGGAGTCGGAGGTGGCGCCGCTGGGTTATGAAGGCTACGTACTGTCCTCGGCGTTTTATCCCTACAATGACCATCTGAGGCTGCCGGAACAGTATGGCGATCCGGTGAACATTTTCTGGGCCAGCCCGGTATTTGAAGCCGAGCGTCTGCTGGCGCATGCCACGCCGAACGGCGGCCACGATCTGGTGAACAAGCTGCGCGAGCAGGGCGTTGATCATATCTTCCGCCCACGCCAACCGGTATGTTGAGAGGGAATTTTTCTCAGGGGATCCATCATGAAGTCAGCGTTGTTGATTATCGATGTGCAGAAAGGGTTGTTTACGCCACCGCCGGCGGATGCCGAAGCGACGCTTGGCCGGATTAACGCACTGAGCGATCGCGCCCGCCTGGCCGGCGTGCCGGTGATTTTTATCCAGCATCGCACGGCTGACGAAGAGCTGGCGCACGGCAGCGATGCCTGGCAGATTGACCCCGCATTGCAGGTGAAAGCCGGCGATCATCGGGTGGAAAAAACCACGCCGGATTCGTTCCTGCGCACCGGGTTGGGGCCGCTGTTGATCGCCAACGGCGTAACTCACCTGGTGATTTGCGGCTATTCCACCGAGTTCTGCGTGGACACCACCACCCGCCGCGCCGCCGGGCTTGGCTACCCGGTCACGCTGGCGGCGGATGCCCACACCAGCCACGACAAACCGCATGCGACGGGCCTGCAAATTCGTGCCCATCACAACGCCACGTTATCGAATATCGAGAGCTTTGGCGTACTTATCGACGCGCTGCCGGCGGCGGAAATCCTCTTCTGATCGCCAGATAAAAACAGGCCCGGAATCTGCGTTCCGGGCCGTGCATTTTCTTTCACTCCCGCTTTATATACCGCCGCACCAGGATTTTTCAGCCGACCCGCGCGCCGCCGTTAATCGAGGTGATGGTGCCGGTGATAAATGAAGCCTGTTCCGAGGCGAGCCACAAGGCGGCGGCGGCAATATCTTCTACCCGGCCAGTGCGCGCCAGCGGCGTTTCTGCCGCAATGGCATCAATGCGTTCCTGCGGCAGCCCGGCACCGAAGAAGCGTGTATCCGCGATAAAACCCGGCGCAATGGCATTAACGGTAATCCCCTGCGGGCCCAGCTCGCGCGCCAGATTGAGGGTAAAACCCTGCACGCCGGCTTTGGCGGCGGAATAGCCCAGCGCACCGGGGCTGCCGCTGCCGCATTGGGCGGCAATCGAACTCAGGTTAATGATGCGTCCGCCCGGTTTGCGCAGGTGCGGCAGCATCGCCAGGGTGAACAAAAAGGTACTTTTCAGGTTACCCTCGATCACCGCATCCCATTCGCGCTCGGCCTGTGCCAGCGGCGTGTCGGCCGCAATCACTCGGGTAAAACCAGCGTTGTTGACCAGCACATCCACCGTACCGAGATCTTCCGCCAGCCGTGCGACCACCTCTTCCACCTCACCGCGGCGGCTCAAGTCCGCCGCATAGTGCCGGGTGCCGGGGCCAATTTGCCGGGCGGCCTGCTGCAGACGCTGGGGGTCACGCGCCACGATGGCGATGCGGTAATCCTGTTGTGCCAACTGCTGGGCGATAGCCAGCCCAATGCCGCTGGAGCCGCCGGTGATAATTGCTGTACGTTGCGTCATAACCGATCCTCATTCACCGCCGCCCACCCCGGAATGACGTGGCCCGGCGGTCAGGAAAAGTATTGGCTTTTGGCATTGATACATCCAATACTCTATTTATGCTTTCAAAATACGAAAAAGGTATCGCGTGATTGAGCTACGCCAACTTAGGCAGTTTATTGCCGTGGCCGAAGAGATGAGCTTTCACCGCGCCGCCGAGCGCCTGCATATGGCGCAGCCGCCGCTGACCGCAGCCATCAGAAAAATTGAGCAGGAGCTGGGCGTGCCGTTGCTGGAGCGCGGCAACCGCATCACGCGCATTACCGAAGCGGGGCAGGTGTTTTTGATCGAGGCGCGGCGTACCCTGGCGCAGTTCGAACGCACTCTGGGCAATACCCGGCGGGCGGCGCGTGGCCTGACTGAATCGCTGCGGCTGACCTTTGTCGACAGCACGGTGAACGCCCTGTTGCCGGGGATCCTGCGGCAGTTTCGCCTCGAACATCCTCTGGCGGAGTTTCACCTGCAGGAAGCGACGACCGCCGAGCAACTGATCGCCCTGCGCGACGATCGCGCCGATATCGGCATGGTGGTGTTGCCGGTGGCACCGCAGGAGGGCCTGCAGATCCAGCCTTTCTTGTCTGATCGTATGGTACTGGCGCTGCCGGATCACCACCCGTTGGCGGCACAACGGCAAGTGACGCTGCGCGATCTGGCCGATGAGCCGTGGTTGCTGTTTCCGGCGCATTACGGGCCGGGCATGCACGCGGCAATCCTGCAAGCCTGTGCGGTGGCGGGATTCAGCCCGCGTATCGTGCAAGAGGCGCGGCAGATGCAGACTATCGGTGGGTTGGTGGCCGGTGGCGTAGGGATTGCGCTGATGCCTGCGCTGTTTGCCGTGCTCAAGTCCCCCGGCGTGGTGTTTCGCGAATTGAGCGGCGTGGGCAGCCCGGTGCCTTATACGCTGGCGCTGGCATGGCAAACGCCCTCGCCATTGACCGACGCGTTTTGCCGTATCGCCGCGGAACAGGCGGCGGCCTATCGGCGTGAGGTTGTGGGCACGATTGCCGGGAAATCATAAATATGTACGGTGGTGAGAGAGGGGCGATTGCCAATGCTTATGGCATTTCACTCAAGCTCTCATGGCTGCCGGCCAGGATTGTCCGCCTCTTGCCGCCGCATATGTTTAGGTATGCGGCGGCAAGAGGTCCGTTACTTTATCTTGATAGACCGGTTTGCCCCTCTTCAGGGGTTAGCATAACGAACCAAACTCCATGCTCTCTGGTTCAATCATGTCCAAAAAGGCGTCACAGACAGCCTGCCCCTGCCAGGATGCGCAAATCGCTTCTGCATGCTGCCGGTCGTCGGCAAAGGCGAGATCGACAAATACCCCATCGCCCAGACTGACCAGATGCTGGCTCTTCCATCCAGGCTGTAGCGCAAGGTGATTTTCTACCATTCGATTATAAACGTTACGCATGTCGCTCTCGCGAATACCCGGTTTCAAGCGAAATCTCCCTATTTCGATGCCATGACCTGTTTTCAACGACGGCGTTTGCTCCCTCTGTCCGGCATAGTGCCCCATGCTGTGCAAACTGCTGACAGAAGATCTGAAACTGGAGAATTCAGGTTGATTGCCAACGGCTTTTGCTGCCGCCAGGGCTTCTTCAGCGCTGTTCCAGACAACGAGGTCAACGCGTTCGTCAGCCATATCCCTCCCTGAAAATGCAATCCAGTCGACAAATCCAGGAAAATGTTTCAGCAGGCTCTGCGCAAGCGCTCTGGCCGAATCCGCAGCTTGTGGGTTTTTCACCTTATAGGTGACTATTTCGTAACAAGGGGTCGTCATTATTAACTCCGTTATCAGGATGATATGAAGTCTTGATCCTATGACACCCCCCCTGACAGTTTTTGTCAGGGTGATGTAAGCTCTTGTGATGAAAACTATTCGGCTCTTCACTTTACTTGAGCATCTTCGCTGTCGCGTACACCCGGTATCGGCTGAAGTATTGGCTCAGGCTTTAGATGTGTCTGTAAGAACCATCTACAGGGACATGGCAACGCTGCAGGCGATCGGGGCTCCCGTGCGTGGCGAATCGGGTTTGGGTTATTTGCTTGAAAAAGAGTATTTCCTCCCGCCGCTTAATTTTGACCCCGACGAATTGGACGCGATTATGCTCGGAATGCGGCTGATAGGGGCGCGGGGCGATGATGTACTTTCCGCAGCGGCAACCCGGGTTTCAGCAAAGATCGGTTCAGTCATCGATGTCAAAAAAATAGACATTTATAAACGACTCCCTCTCAGAGCCGTCTCTCGGCCTACGGAGGAAAGTGAGAAAGCGATGAAACACCTCGCGTTTCTCCGCCAGGCGATTCGTAAGAAGCTTCAACTGAACATCAATTATGTCGATCTGCAAGGAAGAGAGAGCGATCGGATAGTCCGCCCGCTGGGTTTGACGGTATTCGACTCTGTGTGGTTATTGACGGTCTGGTGCGAAAAGCGCTCCGATTTTCGTAATCTGCGGGTAGATAACATCACTTTGGCGGTGGGAACAGGCCAACATTTCAGGCCTGAGAGCGGGAAGCTATTTGAGGACTACCTCAAAACACTTTAGACGGGAGAAAAAGCCTGTCAGAAGGCGCCTTGCAATGCCGCCAGCACCGGCGGCATTGCAAGGACGCAGGTCAGGCCGCGCTGTCGACAATCGGGTGTTTCACCACGAAGAGATAGGATAGCGCGCCGATGACGGTGAAGCAGGCGCAAAGAATAAGCGCCAGTTTAAAGGAGTGGGTGGTATCCAGGATAAAGCCGGTGATCACCGGGGCGAACGAGGCAAAAATAAAGCTGGCGAAGTTCTGAATGCTACCGACCGAGGCGGTCATGCGCGAGGTTACCGCCACGTGGATCAAGCCCCAGCAGGAGGTGCCGGCAAAGTGGATGCAAAACAGCGCCATGCCGAGCAGCACAACGGCGCTGTAGGTGGTGGTGGCCTGCGGCACAATGGCGGTGAAAGACGCGGACAGCAACATGCCGGCCACGATGCAGATTTTGCGGCTTTTCAGCGGCACCATGCCACGGCGAACCAGGAAGTCGGTGACAAAGCCGTTCGACAGCATGCCGGCAGCGCCGAACAGGAACGGAATGGCGCTCATCAACCCGGTGCTTTTCAGATCCAGATGGTAGGTGGTTTGCAGGTAGCCCGGCAGCCAGGCCAGATACAGCCACGCGGTGTAGTTGATGCCGCTAAAGCCGATCATCATGCCCCACATGGTGCGATTTTTGAATAACGAGCGCCACTCGCGGAAGTTCATCGGTTCGCGCCGCGCGCTGACGCTGCCGGCATTCAGATAGGCCTGTTCCTGGGCGCTCAGGTCGATGTCCTGGCGGTTGCGATACAGCATATACCACCCGATCGACAGCGCGATCCCCAGCACGCCGATGGTGATGAACATCCCGCGCCAGCCGAAGGCCAGCATCATGGCGGTGAGGATCGGCGGGCTGATCGCCATGCCAATGGTGGACGCCGAGTTGAAAACCCCCATCGGCATACCGCGATGTTTGATGTTAAACCAGTCGTTGATCACCTTCACGCCGCACGGGTTCATCGGCGCTTCGCCGATCCCCAACCCGATGCGCACCCAGATAAACTGGGTGAAATTGTGGATCATGCCGGACAGCGTCTGGAACACCGACCAGACGAACATTCCCACCCCCAGCATAATGCGCGGGCCTTTACGATCCAGCAGCAAGCCGCAGGGCAGTTGGGCGATGCCGTAAGCCAATGAAAACGCCGAAAGCAGCAGGCCGATTTCGGTACCGCTCAGGCCCATTTCCTCCCGGATGGTGGAATTCGCGACCGACAGCGAACTGCGGTCAAGGAAGTTGATGATGGCGGCGAAAAACAGCAACAGCATGGCGGTGGTCTGGATTTTTTTAATTCTCGCCGAACGTACCAGCAGGCCGTTTGGCGGCATCGGAATGATGTGATCTGAATAAGGGTCAATCTGTTCTTTTCCGCTGTCAACGGTGGTGGTTCTTTCCATCTTTGCCTCCAGAATTTCGCATTAATAATATTTATTATTCCGGGTATTCCCCTGGGTGGTGCATTAGCAGGCGGTCGGCAGTAAGCCTAGATGGAGGGATATTTTAGCGATGCGTTTTTGTCGCGGTTCCGTGCGGCAGTTACTATTTTGCTGCTCTTTATCGGTTTTAAATGCCGCATTCGGTGTTTTTTATCGATAAAAAGCGATCAGGCGACGTCCTGATTGATGGAGCGGATCATCGATTGCTTGGCCGTGTCCAAGTGGCGATGCAGCGCGTTGATCGCTTCCTGGTCATTGCGGCAGATCAACGCGCTGAGGATGATCATATGTTCTTCGATGGCAATGATATTGCGCTGTTTCAGGTCGGTTTCATCCCACTGGTAGTGGAAGTGGAAAATCACCGAAATGATCTCCAGCGACTGATTGAAAAACGGGTTGTTGGCGGCGGAGAGGATAAGCCCGTGGAAGTCGCGATCCAACTGGGAGAACAGGCGGTAGCTGTCGCTGATGCTTTCCCGCAGCTGGCGGTGGCGGCTCAACAGCTCCCTGGCCTGCAACCAGCGTTCGTCGTCGGCGGGCAAATTGATAAAGCGCGACAGGGCGTGAGTTTCCAGCATCTGGCGCAGTTCAAACAGCTGCTCGGCATAGTTTTGATCAAACTTTTTCATGCGCCACTGGCCGCGCTTGACAGTTTCGATCAGGTTATAACGGCTAAAGTGCAACAGGAATTCCCGCACCACCAGCGGGCTGACGTTGGCGATGCGCGACAGTTGCAGCTCGCTGAAACTGTCGCCGGCGCGCAGCTGCTTTTGGTTAATCATCTGATAGAAGCTTTTCTTGAACTGCTTGTCCTGGTCTTCCAGCGAAGGGTTCACGCACTCGAAGCCGTCCTCTGCCTGCGGTGGCCGTACAATCACATAGTCATCGCCGACCTTTTCCAACACCCCGCGCCGGTCGAGGTGGGCCAGCGTGTGGCGTACCGTGGTGCGGCTGATGTTATACATTTCGGCCAATGCCGCCTGTGAAGGCAGTGGCGAGCGAAGATGGCGGCCGTTAATGCCGTCGATCATCTGGTTAACCACGTTGTGCCGCAGGGCCTGGGTTCTGCTCATGTGCTGTCTCTGGTGTTTTTTATGCATTTAAAACCAATTTAAATCGGTTTATTTAGTGCTGCCTCACAGTTCTGTCCACTGGCATAACCGGTCGCCGCGTTTTTATTGAATAACCTTCTCACCTGACTGGAGGAAAGATGATGACGACAATGAAAACATTAGTGTGTGAGCAGCCGACGAAATTGGTTTATCAACAGCGCCCGGTGCCTTTGCCCGCAGACCAGGAGGCGGTGATCAAAATAATGACCGTCGGCATTTGCGGAACGGATATTCACGCCTGGTCCGGTCATCAGCCTTTCTTTAGTTATCCCCGCGTATTGGGCCATGAAATATGCGGCGAGATTGTCAGCATCGGCAATAATGTCAGCGGCTGGCGGGTGGGCCAGCGCGTGACGGTAATGCCGTATATTTCTTGCCGGCGCTGCGGGGCCTGCCAGAGCGGCAAAACCAACTGCTGCGAGAATATTTCGGTGATTGGCGTTCATCAGGATGGCGGTTTCTGCGAGTTCCTGAGCGTGCCGGCCGGCAATCTGCTGGCGGTGGACGACCTGCCGCCGGAAACGGCGGCGCTGATTGAACCCTTCGCCATCAGCGCCCACGCGGTGCGCCGGGCGGCAATAGCACCGGACGATCACCTGCTGGTGGTGGGGGCCGGGCCGATCGGGCTGGGCGTGGCGGCGATAGCCTGCGCCGACGGCGCGCAGGTGGTGGTCGCCGATACCAGCGCCGAGCGGCGGGCGCATGTTGAAAAAGCCTTGGGGCTGCCGACGCTCAACCCGGCGGATGAGCAATTTGACGCGGCGCTGCGCGATCGGTTCAGCGGCATGCTGGCGGCCAAGGTGATTGACGCCACCGGCAACCCGCACGCGATGAATAATAGCCTGAACCTGATCCGTCACGGTGGCAGCATCGTTTTCGTCGGGCTGTTCAAGGGCGATATTCAGTTCTCCGATCCGGAGTTCCATAAAAAAGAAACCACTCTGATGGGCAGCCGCAATGCGACCCATGAGGATTTCGCCAAGGTGGGGCGTTTGATGGCGGCAGGGAAAATTACCGCGCAGATGATGCTCTCCCACCATTTTGATTTCGACACCCTGGCGGAACATTACGAACAGCAGGTGATTAATAATAAGCAGCTGATCAAAGGCGTAATCCATTTCAATTAATCCCGACGTCGCCCCTCAATGCTTTATAGCGAGCGGGCGGCATACGTCACTTCCCAGCCATAAAACCATCATCCCGCTGTCATAAATTTATTCGTTAATAGGTGCCCATAATGATTAGCCACTGAAACCAGAGAAATCATATGGCTCAGGCACTGTTAAAACTTGCACCAACCGATTTTCCAGGGCAGCAACCGATCTCCTCACGTAAGGTGCTGTCGGTGAAAGGCTTGGGCAAAGCCTATAAATCCCAGCAGCGCGTGCTGGACGACATCAACTTCGATCTGCATGCAGGCGAGTTCGTGGCGGTGATTGGGCGCTCGGGCGCAGGCAAATCCACCTTGCTGCATACCCTGAACGGCACTATTCCTTCGAGCTGCGGCGAGATGCTGCATTTTGAAGATGACGGCGTGGCGCAGGATATCGCCCAACTTTCCGCCCGTCAGATGCGCCAGTGGCGTTCCCGCTGCGGCATGATCTTCCAGGACTTCTGCCTGGTGCCGCGGCTGGACGTGATGACCAACGTACTGTTGGGCCGCCTGAGCCACACCTCTACCCTGAAATCCTTCTTCAAACTGTTTGACGACGCCGATCGCGGGCGCGCCATCGAGCTGCTGCAATGGCTCAATATGCTGCCGCACGCCCTGCAGCGCGCCGAAAACCTGTCGGGTGGCCAAATGCAGCGGGTGGCTATCTGCCGTGCGCTGATGCAAAACCCTAAAATTCTGCTGGCCGACGAGCCGGTAGCGTCCCTCGATCCGAAAAACACCCGCCGCATTATGGATGCGCTGCAAAAAGTCAGCGAAAACGACATCGCGGTGATGGTGAACCTGCACTCGGTTGAACTGGTGAAAGAATATTGCACCCGGGTCATCGGCATCGCCCAGGGCAAAATCGTGTTTGACGGGCACCCGTCGCAACTGAACGAACGGATACTGCACCAGCTGTATGGCGAAGAAGCCAATCAAATCCATTGATTCACTTTTACCTTTACACACACAAGGCACCCGTAATGAAAAAAGTATTGAGTCTGACCACCCTGATGGCCGGCGCGATGATGGTATTTAATGCTGCCGCAGCAGACGCACCTAAAGAACTGAACCTGGGCATTCTCGGTGGCCAAAACGCCACCCAGCAGATCGGCGATAACCAGTGCGTGAAGCAGTTCCTGGACAAAGAGCTGAACGTGGACACCAAGATGCGCAACTCTTCCGACTATTCGGGGGTGATCCAGGGCCTGCTGGGCGGCAAGATCGATCTGGTGCTGAGCATGTCGCCATCGTCGTTCGCCTCGGTGTACATCAAGGATCCGAAAGCGGTGGACATCGTCGGTATCGCAGTCGATGACGTTGACCAATCCCGCGGCTACCACTCTGTGGTGGTGGTCAAAGCCGGTAGCCCGTATAAAAAGCTGGAAGATCTTAAGGGCAAAGCTATCGGTTTCGCCGATCCTGATTCCACCTCCGGCTTCCTGATCCCGAACCAGGCGTTCAAAAAACTGTTCGGCGGCACGGTGGACAACAAATACAACAACGCCTTCTCCAGCGTCACCTTCTCCGGCGGCCATGAGCAGGACATTCTCGGCGTGCTGAACGGCCAGTTCGAAGGCGCGGTGACCTGGGCTTCGATGATCGGCGACTACAACACCGGCTACACCAGCGGTGCGTTCACCCGCATGATCCGCATGGATCACCCGGACCTGATGAAACAGATCCGCATTATCTGGCAGTCGCCGCTGATCCCGAATGGCCCAATCCTGGTGAGCAACTCGCTGCCGGGCGATTTCAAAGCCAAAGTTGTGACCGCCATCAAAAAGCTGGATAAGGACGATCACCAGTGCTTTATCAAGGCAATGGGCGGCAAACAGCACATCGGCGACACCACTCTGGCGGAATACCAGAACATCATCGATATGAAGCGTGAGCTGACCAAAGGCGACCGTTAATGCTGCCGGGGCTTGGCCAGGCTGAGCCCCGCTGATTTCCACACGTCGGAAACCTATTTTGAATACAGATTTTGCGCACTACTACCAACAGATCCGCAGCAAGCAAAAGCGCGAGACGCTGTTCTGGTCGCTCGGTCTGGTGGCGCTCTACCTGGGCGCCGGCAACATCGCCGAGTTCAACCTGCATACCGTGTGGGTGTCCATTCCCCACTTCTTCGATTACCTGGCGGAAACCGTCCCGACGCTGCACTGGAAGCTGCTGTTCGCCGATGGCCATACCGAAGGCTCATTGGCCTACTGGGGTTATCGGCTCAACATTCAGCTGCCGCTGATCTGGGAAACGCTGCAACTGGCGCTGGCGGCGACCCTTCTTTCGGTGCTGGTGGCGGGGGGGCTGGCGTTTCTGGCGGCTAACAACACCCACAGCCCGGCGTCGCTGCGCCTGGCGATCCGCACGTTGGTGGCATTTTTGCGCACCATGCCCGAGCTGGCGTGGGCGGTGATGTTCGTGATGGCATTCGGCATTGGCGCCATCCCCGGCTTTTTGGCGCTGGCGCTGCACACCATCGGCAGCCTGACAAAACTGTTTTATGAGTCGATCGAAACCGCGTCCAACAAGCCGGTGCGCGGGCTGACGGCCTGCGGCGCGACGCCGTTGCAACGCATGCGTTTCGGCCTGTGGCCCCAGGTGAAGCCGGTGTTTTTGTCGTACAGCTTTATGCGGCTGGAAATCAACTTTCGCCAGTCGACCATTCTGGGGCTGGTGGGGGCGGGCGGCATCGGCCAGGAGCTGATGACCAATATCAAGCTCGATCGCTACGATCAGGTCAGCATGACGCTGTTGCTGATTATCCTGGTGGTCTCGCTGCTGGATTACACCTCCGGCGAACTGCGCAAACGGGTCGTGGAGGGGAAAAAATGATCACCGCACCAACGCTCTCGGCACAAGAGCTGCAAACGCTCAAACAGCAGCACCCGGAAATATTCTCGCAGCAGCGCCGCTATCTGCGTACCCTCGGTATTATCGCCGTGGCGATCGCGCTGTATTATCTGTTCTTCTTCCAGTTCTTCGGCATCTCCTGGCCGCAGTTCGTTAACGGCTGCCATCAACTGGGCCGTTACTTTGTGCGCATGTTCGTCTGGCACGATTTCGTCAACTGGCCGTTTATGTATTACTTCCAGCAGATCTTCATCACCATCGGCATCGTGTTTGCCGGCACCATCACCGCTTCGCTTATCGCCTTGCCGCTGTCGTTCTTTGCCGCGCGCAACGTGATGTCGACGCCGCTGCTGCGGCCGATCTCGGTGGCGGTGCGGCGGTTGCTGGATATCTTACGCGGCATCGATATGGCGATCTGGGGGCTGATCTTCGTGCGCGCCGTCGGCATGGGGCCGTTGGCCGGGGTACTGGCGATTGTGATGCAGGACGTTGGGCTGCTCGGCAAGCTGTATGCCGAAGGGCACGAAGCGGTGGATAAATCCCCCAGCCGCGGCTTGACGGCGGTGGGGGCCAACGGTTTGCAGAAGCACCGTTACGGTATTTTCACCCAGTCGTTTCCCACCTTCCTGGCGCTAAGCCTGTACCAGATTGAATCCAACACCCGCTCTGCGGCGGTGCTGGGCTTCGTCGGCGCCGGCGGTATCGGCCTGGTGTATGCGGAGAACATGCGGTTGTGGAACTGGGACGTGGTGATGTTCATCACCCTGATCCTGGTGGTGGTAGTGATGGCGATGGATAAGGTGTCGTCGCTCCTGCGCAACAAATACATTATTGGCGAAGACATCCCGCTGTATCAGCAAAAAAGCCAAATCGATTGAGAAACCCCTTGGCGATCCCTATACTGCCGCACATATTCAAGGTGTGCGGCCATACCCGTCGTCTTTCAAGCCGCAGCGTTGTTACCTGCACTCGCTCACCCCAGTGACTTACCTGAGTAAGCGTCTGGGATGAGCGAGCTGGGCGCCTAGCTGCAACTTGAAAATCATAGGGTATATATCAAATGCGCACCTCCCCGGTTTACAAGCTAAAGGCAATTTAACTCCATGATCAACAACGATGTGCTGCGCAGCGTGCGCTACATGCTGAGTCTTAACGACGCCAAAATGACCGAGATTATCAAGCTGGATAATTTCGACGTTGAGGTCTCTGCGATGCGCGCTTACGTCATCAAAGAAGGCGAGCCGGGTTTCGAAAACTGCCCGGACGAAGTGATGGCGCACTTCCTGAACGGCCTGGTGTTCCTCAAGCGCGGCAAGGACGACAAGTTCCCGGCACCGGAAGTGGAGTTGCCGATCACCAACAATCTGGTGTTGAAAAAGCTGCGCGTGGCGTTCGAACTGAAAGACACCGACATGCACCAGATCTTCACCGCCGTGGAGTTCCGCATCTCCAAGCCGGAGCTGAGCGCGCTGTTCCGTAAAGAAGGCACCAAAAACTTCCGCCCGTGCGGCGATCAGATGCTGCGTTATTTCCTCAAAGGGTTGGCGCAACGCATTCGCGGCGAGTAATTAAGGTGTTCACGTAACTAGAGGCGTAATCGCAAGATTGCGCCTTTTTTCTTTCTGTTGACCCGTCCTGAATAGCGTTGACACATTTTACTCACGCACAGAGGAAAA
>NZ_JBQZFU010000003.1:0-561429 GCF_052692135.1 Serratia sp. TSA_7 | reverse complement strand
TATTACGCTTTTCACCCGAAGAGTCAAGCGTTTATTTCGCTTTTCTCTTACCGACCTGGCGACTGGTTCTCGTTAGAGGAGTCGTTGTTCCCGGTCAGTGGAGGCGCATTATAGGGAGTTCTCAGAAGGCCGCAACCCCTAAATGCAAAAAACCTTTCAAGCGCTCAAACATTAACCAATAATGGCTTTTTAGGATATTTATTAGCCTAAAAAGTGGGATTTTAGGGCTATGGAGGATGTAAATCTCACCAGCCCGGCAAAAAGTAGATAACAAAAAGGGAGCGGTATCCCGCTCCCCATTCTGTTATTACGCTAAATAGCCGTTATTGCCTGGCCACGATATGCTCGTTTTCCACATCCAGCGTAACCAGTTTGCCTGGGATCAGCTTGCCGGAAAGAATTTGCTGCGCCAACGGGTTCTCGATTTCCTGCTGGATAGCGCGTTTCAACGGACGCGCGCCATAAACAGGGTCGTAGCCGGTTTGGCCCAACAGTGCCAATGCCGGTTCGGTCATGGTGACTTCGTAACCACGCTCCTCAAGACGTTTGTACAGACGCGCCAGCTGAATCTTGGCAATCTCGGCAATATGCTTCTGGCCAAGCGGATGGAACACTACCACCTCATCTATACGGTTGATGAATTCCGGACGGAAATGATGAGTAACCATTTCCATAACCGATTCTTTCATCTGCGCATAGTTCATCTGACCAAAGTGTTCCTGTATCAGATCAGACCCAAGGTTAGAGGTCATGATCACCACGGTATTGCGGAAATCAACGGTACGGCCCTGACCATCGGTCAGACGCCCGTCATCCAATACCTGCAGCAGGATGTTGAACACATCCGGGTGCGCTTTCTCCACTTCATCCAGCAGGATCACCGAATAAGGTCGACGGCGCACGGCCTCGGTCAGATAACCGCCCTCTTCATAACCAACGTAGCCCGGAGGTGCGCCCACCAGCCGCGATACCGAATGTTTCTCCATAAACTCGGACATATCGATACGCACCATCGCATCGTCACTGTCGAACAGGAACGACGCCAGCGCTTTGCACAGCTCGGTTTTACCCACCCCGGTAGGGCCAAGGAACAGGAACGAGCCTATCGGCCGGTTAGGGTCGGACAATCCCGCACGGCTGCGGCGGATTGCATTGGATACCGCAGTGACCGCCTCATCCTGGCCAATCACCCGGGAATGCAGCTCCTGCTCCAGACGCAGCAGTTTGTCACGCTCGCCCTCCAACATTCTGGCTACCGGAATACCGGTGGCGCGCGCCAGCACTTCAGCGATTTCCGCGTCAGTCACCCGGTTGCGCAGCAGCTTCATGGTTTTGCCTTCGGCCTGCGTAGCGGCGGCGAGCTGTTTTTCCAACTCAGGGATCTTGCCATACTGCAGTTCGGACATGCGCCCCAGATCGCCGACGCGACGCGCCTGTTCCAAAGTGATCTTGGCCTGCTCCAGTTCCGCCTTTATATTCTGGGTGCCGGAGAGCGAAGCTTTCTCGGCTTTCCACTCTTCTTCCAATTCTGAATATTCGCGCTCTTTCTGCTCCAGCTCGCTGCTGAGCATTTCCAGGCGTTTCTTACTGGCGTCGTCCGACTCTTTGTTCAGCGCCTGCTGTTCCAGTTTGAGCTGAATAATGCGGCGTTCCAACCTGTCGAGCGATTCCGGTTTGGAGTCCATCTGCATACGGATACTTGACGCAGCCTCATCGATCAGATCGATAGCCTTATCCGGCAACTGACGATCGGAGATATAGCGGTGCGACAGCGTGGCCGCAGCAACTATCGCCGGGTCGGTGATCTGCACATGGTGGTGCAGCTCATAACGCTCCTTCAAACCACGCAGAATAGCAATGGTATCTTCGACGCTCGGCTCAGCCACATAGACTTTCTGGAAACGACGTTCAAGCGCCGCATCCTTCTCTATATACTGACGGTATTCGTTCAACGTGGTCGCGCCAACGCAGTGAAGTTCCCCGCGCGCCAACGCAGGTTTAAGCATGTTGCCGGCATCCATTGCGCCATCGGCCTTGCCCGCGCCGACCATAGTGTGCAATTCATCGATAAACAGAATGACGCTGCCTTCCTGTTTTGACAGATCGCTCAGTACGCCTTTCAGTCGCTCTTCAAATTCACCGCGGTATTTAGCCCCGGCGATCAACGCCCCCATGTCGAGGGACAACACGCGTTTGTGCTTCAGGCCTTCCGGCACTTCACCATTAATGATGCGCTGCGCCAGACCTTCGACAATCGCAGTTTTACCCACGCCAGGCTCACCGATCAGCACTGGGTTATTCTTGGTACGACGTTGCAACACCTGAATGGTACGGCGGATCTCTTCGTCACGGCCGATAACCGGGTCAAGCTTGCCCTGTTCGGCGCGCTCGGTCAGATCGATAGTGTATTTCTTCAACGCCTGACGCTGATCTTCAGCACCCTGATCTTCCACGCTGTCACCACCCCGCATTTGCTCAATGGCCTTACTGATTTTATCGGCTGTTGCTCCGGCGGCTTTCAGCAGATCGGTCAAAGTTCCGCGATCTTCAAGCACCGCCAGGACGAACAGTTCGGAAGAAATGAATTTGTCCGCCCGCTTTTGCGCCAGCTTGTCGCACAGGTTCAGAACGCGCACCAACTCATGGGACGGTTGAACGTCGCCACCGGTGCCTTCAACCTGAGGCAGACGAGACAATGCCTGTTCGATTTCGGTGCGCACGCGCCCGCTATCGATACCGGCTGAAGTTAATAATGGACGAACCGTGCCCCCTTCCTGAGTGAGCAGTGCGCTCATCAGATGTAACGGTTCCATAAACTGGTTGTCGTGCCCAAGGGCTAAGGATTGGGCATCGGCGAGGGCAAGCTGGAATTTGTTGGTAAGACGATCCAGACGCATAACACCTCCAATGTAGGTCAAAATTGCTACTGGAGATTAAATGAGGTCATCCCTCAAATTTTCAAGGTTATTTCGACACTATATTATCAGTACAACGTTATGCGTCAGCGGACCGTCCTAATTCAATAGGTTATATCAGCCAGATTAAACTTGCCATACGTCCGGTTATTCCATCGCGTCGATAGGAGAAAAAATGACTGATTTCGCTAACCGTACAGCGATCACCGCCGTAGATCAGTTCTACGCCGGCGCGCTGCAGGCGCTGACGAGCCAGCAGATAGATATCTGCCAGAAACTTATCGCCGTGCGGAGTGAAAGCGGCAGCTGCGACGCTATCCACCGCAATAAATGCGGCGCGGACCTCTGGCCCCACTTCGAACTGCTGCGGACCGATTGCCGGACCAAGCCAGGCGCTGATATGGCCCGGCTCAGCGGTAAATGCCGCCAGAGTCTGTTCCAGCATGCCATTGCAAAGCCCGCGCCAACCGGCGTGGGCAGCGGCGATTTCATCACCGGCATGTGAGCAGAACAACACCGGCAGGCAGTCCGCCGTCATCACTGCGCACACCTGCCCCGGCACATTGCTGTAAACCGCATCCGCACACAGATCGGTTGGGGTTTGCCCATCCAGCCGCACTACGCGGGTACCGTGAACCTGCTCCAGCCAAAGCGGCATCTGCGGCAGGCTCACGCCCGCCGCCAGCCGGTCACGGTTACGCTTCACCGCAGACGCCGCATCCCCGACATGGGTGCCGAGGTTGAGCGAATCATATGGCGGAAGACTAATACCGCCACCACGAGTGGTGCTGCAGGCTTTTACCCCTGCAGGCAACGGCCAATCAGGCAGGATAAAGGAATCCATTACCAATTCATCTGATCTTTGAATTCTTCGGTATCGACCTTCAGCGCGTTAATCAGATCGACCATATCCTGCGGCAACGGCGCATGCCACTCCATCTGGATACCGCTGATTGGATGATACAAACGCAGCATGGTGGCGTGCAGCGCCTGGCGATCGAAACCGCGCAGCGTAGCAATAAATGCCTCCGAAGCGCCTTTCGGCGGACGTGGGCGGCCACCGTAAAGCTGATCGCCTACCAGCGGATGATTGATGTGCGACATATGCACGCGGATCTGGTGGGTACGACCGGTTTCCAGACGCAGACGCAAACGGGTATGCGCACGGAAGTGCTCCATAATGCGGTAATGCGTCACCGCCGGTTTGCCCATCGGGTGCACCGCCATATGCGTGCGCTTGGTGGAGTGGCGTGAGATCGGCTCTTCAACGGTACCACCGGCGGTCATGGTACCAATAGCGACCGCTTCGTATTCACGGGTGATTTCACGTGCCTGCAATGCCTCGACCAGGCGGGTTTGCGCAGGAACGGTTTTCGCCACCACCATCAAGCCTGTAGTGTCTTTGTCCAGACGGTGCACGATGCCGGCACGCGGCACGTCAGCAATTTCCGGGTAGTAATGCAGCAACGCATTGAGCACAGTGCCGTCCGGGTTACCGGCGCCAGGGTGCACAACCAGATCGCGAGGCTTATTGATCACTAAAATATCACTGTCTTCATAGACGATATTCAGTGCGATATCCTGCGGTTCCCAACGGGCCTCTTCTTCTATCTGGGCATCGATGGCGACCGTCTCTCCCCCCAGCACTTTCTCTTTCGGTTTGTTCGTCGTTTTGCCATTAACCTGTACCCGATCATCCAGGATCCATTCTTTTATGCGAGATCGCGAATAATCAGGGAACAATTCGGCCAAAGCCTGATCTAAACGTTGTCCGAGTTGAGATTCGGCCACCGTTGCGGTGAGTTGTACTTGTTGTGCCATATGCAGCTTCTTCGTTAACGTTGGGTTTTCACGGCGATGCCGTTTAATATAATGTGCTATTGTACCTGGTCTTTGTCGGGAGCTTAACGGACAGTCTCCCGGAATAACACCCTGAGGATAATCAAAACGTCATGACGCGTATGAAATATCTGGTGGCGGCAGCCACGTTGAGCCTGGCGCTGGCAGGTTGCTCCACATCCAAGGATGCGGTTCCCGACAACCCACCTTCGGAAATCTATGCTACTGCCCAGCAAAAACTGCAGGACGGTAACTTTAAGGGCGCGATTACGCAACTCGAAGCGTTAGATAACCGCTATCCTTTCGGGCCGTACTCCCAGCAGGTTCAGTTGGACCTGATTTATGCCTATTATAAATCTGCCGATTTACCGCTGGCTCAGGCGTCTATCGATCGTTTCATGCGTTTGAACCCAACGCACCCGAACATCGACTACGTGATGTACATGCGTGGTCTGACCGATATGGCGCTGGATGACAGTGCGTTGCAAGGCTTCTTCGGGGTCGATCGTTCAGACCGCGATCCACAGCATGCTCGCGCTGCTTTTCGCGATTTCAGCCAGCTGATTCAGCAATACCCGACCAGCCAGTATGTAACCGATGCCAACAAGCGTCTGGTGTATCTGAAAGACCGCCTGGCCAAATATGAGCTTTCGGTGGTGGAATACTACACTAAACGCGGTGCTTACGTCGCGGTCGTTAATCGTGCCGATCAGATGTTGCGTGAATATCCGGATACCCAGGCCACGCGCGACGCCTTACCCCTGATGGAAAACGCTTACAAACAGCTGCAATTGAGCGGCCAGGCCGACAAAGTGGCCAAAGTGATTGCCGCCAATCCGTCATAAGCGGATTAGCGATGGCAGAAAAGCAAAACGGCAGCTTCGGCTGCCGTTTTTATTTGCTGCGGATTTGGTCATGATTTGAAAAATACACAAGCAAAAACACGGCATTAGCAAGATTGCACAACCGCTTATCCGTTCAATAATGCGCGTTCTGCCCGCAAGACTCAAGCGTTAGATGACCGATTCAAATGCTGAATCACAGATTGAACTAACTTTGCAAAAAGTGACAAAAAAACGTGATTTTCATCACGCATTTAAGCAAAAAGCGCGGTATGCTGGGCTCATCCAAGACGGAAAGACAGAAGAGGTAAGTTATATGACATTGAACATTACCAGCAAACAAATGGATATCACTCCCGCAATCCGCAGTCACGTCGAAGACCGTCTCACCAAACTGGAAAAATGGCAGGCCCAGCTGATTAACCCGCATATTGTTTTATCCAAAGAACCTAAAGGGTTTGTAGCAGACGCCACCATTACCACCCCTAACGGCCCGCTGGTCGCCAGCGCAAAACATGAAGACATGTATACCGCCGTTAACGATCTGATCGCCAAGCTGGAGCGTCAGTTGAATAAGGTGCAGCACAAAGGCGAAGCACGCCGCGCCGCCGCCAGTGTGAAAGACATCGTTCCGGAAGTTGAGCCGGAACAGGAATAACCGTTTAGCGGCTATTTCACTTCAAACGCGCCTGAGGGCGCGTTTTTTGTCTGGGGTTTTTATTGACAGAGATAAAAGCCTGCGGTTACTTTAAAACCTGTCTCACGCCTATTTTGGATAACGCATGGCCCGCAAACCGTTTTTCTTCGCATTCTTTTTTACCTTCCCCTGATTGGGAGGCGTTTCGTCGTGTGATAAAGAATGCGAAGACGAACAGCAAAGCCTCCTGAAACAGGGGGCTTTTTTTATGGCTATTTACGACGTATAAAAATACAAGGCAGAAGCTGATTATGACTGACAACCCATTACTCGTGCTGCGCGAACGCATCAGCGCATTGGATCTCAAACTGCTGGCCCTGCTGGCGGAGCGCCGTGAGCTGGCGGTGGAGGTCGGGAAAACCAAATTGCATTCCCATCGTCCCATCCGCGATAAAGAACGCGAGCGAGATCTGCTGGATGCGTTAATCGCCGCCGCCAAACCCTACGATCTCGACGGTTTTTACGTAACCCGCCTGTTCCAGCTGATTATCGAAGACTCGGTATTGACCCAGCAAGCGCTGTTGCAGCATCAGCTTAATCAAATCAGCCAACATTCGGCCCGCATTGCCTTCCTCGGGCCGAAAGGATCTTATTCGCACCTGGCCGCGCGCCAATACGCCGCCCGCCACTTCGACCAACTGATTGAGTGTGGTTGCCATAAATTCCAGGACATTTTCACCCAGGTCGAAACCGGTCAGGCGGATTACGCCATCCTGCCGATTGAAAATACCAGTTCCGGCTCGATCAACGACGTCTACGATCTGCTGCAACACACCAGCTTGTCGATCGTCGGCGAACTGACCAATCCTATCGATCACTGTGTCCTGGTAGCTGGCGACACCGACCTGAACCAGATCGAAACCGTGTACAGCCACCCGCAGCCGTTCCAACAGTGCAGCCAGTTCATTAACCGCTACCCGCACTGGAAAATCGAGTACTGCGAAAGCACCGCGGCGGCAATGGAAAAAGTCGCCAAGCTAAACTCACCGAAAGCTGCGGCATTGGGCAGCGAGGCTGGCGGCGCGCTGTATGGTCTGCAGGTACTGGAACACAACCTGGCGAACCAGCAGCAGAACATTACCCGCTTCATCGTGTTGGCGCGCAAGGCTATCGAGGTGTCGGAACAAGTACCGGCCAAAACCACGCTGATTATGGCCACCGGCCAGCAGTCAGGCGCGCTGGTTGAAGCGCTGCTGGTGTTACGTGACAACGGCATCATCATGACCAAACTGGAGTCCCGTCCAATTAACGGCAATCCATGGGAAGAGATGTTTTATATCGATGTGCAGGCGAACCTGCGTTCTGAAGCGATGCAAAAAGCCTTGAAAGATCTGACGCCGATTACCCGTTCGCTGAAAGTACTCGGCTGCTATCCCAGCGACAGCGTGGTACCGGTCAATCCGTCCTGAATGAAATAAAAAAGGGTTCGGCTAGCCGAACCCTGATAACTTATTGCCGACTGTCGTTCGCCTGCCGCAGCAGCGAACGGCTTTCCACCAGGAAGCGTTGGGCGTAATCGCCAAACCAGTCTTCCACCTTCTGGAAGCTCTGGATAAACGCCTGTTTATCCCCGTGTTCCAGTAGCTTTATCGCCTCGCCAAAACGCTGGTAGTAGCGTTTAATCAGCGCAATGTTCTCTTCCGACGACATGATGATATCCGCATACAACTGCGGATCCTGAGCAAACAGTCGCCCGACCATCGCCAGTTCCAGCCGGTAGATTGGCGAAGAAAGCGCCAGCAGTTGTTCCAATTGAACGTTCTCTTCCGCCAAATGCAGCCCATAGGCAAAAGTCGCGAAATGGCGTAGCGCCTGGATAAACGCCATATTCTGATCGTGCTCAACTGCGCTGATGCGGTGTAAACGAGCGCCCCACACCTGCAACTGCTCCAGCAACCACTGATAGGCTTCCGGTTGGCGTCCATCGCAATACACCACGACCTGCTTGGCCACGCTGCCTACATCCGGCCCGAACATCGGGTGCAGTCCCACCACCGGGCCACCATGTGCCGCAAGCATGGCATTCAGCGGACGATTTTTTACCGAAGCCAGATCGACAAGAATACAATCCGCCGGCAACGGCGGCAGCCGCCCAATCACCTGTTCGGTCACGTGAATAGGCACGCTGACGATCACCATGCCGGCATCCGCCAACAATGCGTCGGCCTGCGGCCAATCTTCCTGATCCAACACCTTGACCTGGTAGCCGGACAGCGTCAGCAGACGGTTGAACAACCGCCCCATTTGACCGTTACCGCCGATAATCACAATCGGGCGCAGCTGCGGACACAGGGTTTTAAAGCCTTTGTCATTCTCGCTGACGTAAGACTCGCGCATCACGCGGCGCAGTACGTCTTCGATCAGATCCGGCGGCACGCCAAGGTTTTCCGCTTCTTTACGGCGCGAGGCCAGCATCGCCGCCTCACGCTCGGGAACGTACACCGGTAAACCGTGGTGGCTTTTAACTTCGCCCACTTCCGCCACCAGTTGCAGGCGTTTCGCCAGCAGCTCCAGCAGCGCTTTATCCACTTCGTCGATTTGATCGCGCAACGCGGTCAGTTCAGCCACCATAACTTACTACTCTCCAGTGCGTGCCGTCAGCGCAGCGCCGAGTTCCTGGTGCATATGGCGCAGCAGCGTCTCTGTACTCTCCCAGTTAATGCAAGCGTCAGTAACAGAAACACCGTAGCGCATATCTGCACGTGGCTGCTCGGAAGACTGGCTGCCTTCGTGCAGGTGACTTTCCAGCATAATGCCGGTAATCGAACGGTTACCCGCTTTGATCTGCTCAACCACGGACTCGGCAACCGCCGGCTGACGGCGATAGTCTTTATTCGAGTTGCCATGGCTGCAATCTATCATCAAGGATGGGTGGAGTCCCGCATCCTGCATCTGTTTTTCGCAAGCCGCAACGTGCTCGGCGCTGTAGTTTGGCGTTTTGCCGCCGCGCAGGATCACGTGGCCATCCGGATTACCCTGAGTTTGCAACAGGCACACCTGACCCGCCTGATTAATACCGACAAACCGGTGCGGCATTGCCGCTGCGCGCATGGCGTTAATTGCCGTACCCAGACTGCCATCGGTACCGTTTTTGAAACCTACCGGCATTGACAACCCTGAAGCCATCTCACGGTGAGTTTGTGATTCTGTAGTACGGGCACCAATCGCTGACCAACTGAACAAATCGCCCAGGTATTGCGGGCTGTTCGGATCCAAGGCCTCGGTCGCCAACGGCAACCCCATCCCGACCAGGTCAAGCAGCAGGCGACGCGCGATGTGCAAACCTGCCTCAACGTCAAACGAACCATCCATGTACGGATCGTTAATCAGGCCTTTCCAGCCGACCGTAGTCCGCGGTTTCTCAAAATAGACACGCATAACGATATACAGCTGATCGCTCAATTCAGCCGACAGGGTTTTCAAATGACGGGCGTAATCCAGTGCCGCATCCGGATCGTGGATAGAGCAAGGCCCGCACACCACCAGCAGACGGTGATCGCGCCCCTGCAGAATATCGGCGATGGTTTTGCGCGCAGTGGCGATTTCATTTTCATCGCTGGCGCTAAGCGGGAACTGGTTCTTCAGTTCTTCCGGAGTGATCAGAATTTGTTCTGCACTGATATGTACGTTATTGAGCGCGTCTTTTTGCATGATGCTATTCCTGTCGTTTTGCCGTTATGCGTAAGCGTGATGAGAACGTTGAGCGTTTCAGAGCCTTACCCTACCACGAACTGTAAAGTTTTCAATCCGAAATCCGTAAATAAAAAATTACCACCACAAGGCACCATCAAAAACCCAGGATGTCGCCAGTAAAAAAATACACTCATTACATTGATTTTAAATAAATAAAAATAAACTCAACCAATTTTTCCGGTTCTGATTTACGGCCTATTGTTTTGAACACCTCAGGCGACAACCGTAAACATTATTGTACACAAAACATTACAGCGCATGACGGGCAGGAACAGAGCTTCAACGGGGCTATGACAGCCGGTTTTGTTGCCCACTGGCGACAATCTCGTCTAAAAACCCATCAGACCTTAAGGACACTTAGCATGATATGCCAACGGGAGGGGTTAATTAAGTAGAAGAAAAGTGAATAAGTGAGGATGAAAAATTTAAAACTTAAGCTAATCACGGCTATTTTTGTCGCAATGCCGAATCGTTATAATGTGACCGTTATCACCTATAATCACTCTTAACAACTGGATCCAAAATGCTCTCTTTACGCGCTCGTCGCGCTATTCCGCTAGTCATCAGCTGCTTGACTGCCTTCACCAGCGTTTCAGCCTTTGCCGACAATACGCTTTTCACCGCGATGGACGATCCGGCCACCGCTAAAAAACCGTTTGAAGGTAATGTCCAGGCCGGATACAACTCCCAGTCAGGCAACTCGCAAAGTTCGACCCTGTTGGCCAATACCAGCATGACCTGGTTTAACAGCGATGCTGCCTACAGCCTGTGGGGAGCGGCCAACAACACCACGTCTTCCAACGTGCGCTCATCGGAAAAGTATCAGGCCGGCGGCCGTACCCGTTATAACCTGTCCGATCGCAACTATCTGTTCGGTCAGGCAAGCTGGCTGAGCGATCGTTTCAACGGTTACGACTCTCGCTCCACCGCAACGGGTGGCTACGGCCGTCAAGTGCTCAACGGGCCACTCAGCGATTTACGGGTAGAATTTGGTCCGGGTGTGCGCCACGATGAATATCATGGCGGCGGCCGTTCAACGAAAGCGCTGGCTTACGGCGCAGCCAACTATTCATACCAGTTGACCGACACCACCAAGTTCTCCGAAGGCGTTTCGGCACTGGCCAACGAAGAAACCACGCTGAACTCCGAAACCGCATTGAGCGTTGCGATCAACGACAAGTTCTCGCTGCGCCTGGCTTACACCGTGACTTACAACAGTAAACCACCGGCGTCTGCGCCAAAAAATACCGACACCACGACCTCGGTCTCGCTGGTTTACGGTCTGTAATCCTTCCAAGCCTCACTCGACCAAGCCCATCATTGATGGGCTTTTTTTATGCTTGCGGGCTCAGCGTCAGCCAGACTATGCCCAGCGCTTTCAGTGCATCGGGAGAACATTGAAAATCCGTATGACCTCCACTCACCTGCACCTGATTGCCCGGCAGACGTGCGATATCATAGACGTCCAGGTTGCCGTCGATATCGATCAGCCAACGGCCATTGGCAATGTGCGTCACCGACAAATCCACCAGCCAGGATAACCGCCCGCCGTCGATATAGGCCGGTTGCACTACACTGGCCGGGATCAACGAACTGTCCGCCACCCATTCGCCCGCGTCTTTCAACTGCCCGGCGATCAATCGATATTTAGGCAAGGTTCGCCCTTTTGCAGGCGCGGCTTCAGCCCCTTTGTCGGCCCACATCTCTCCCTGGCCGGTCGCCAGCCACAACAAAGACACGCCGGTATCCAGAGCGCAGGTCACCACGATATCCCCAGGGAAATAGTTACGGCGCACCCAGGTGCTCATCGTGCCCGAAGAAATCCCCAGCAGATCCCCCAGTTCTTTTTGCAGACTGAAGCCATAGGCATCGAGAATACGACGAAGCACGCTCTTCCCACCCGAAGCAAGCACCCGATCATAAAGCGCTTTACCTTGCGCAGGCTGCACTGGCTTATGGGTATTTTTTGTTTTTGCAAGTTCGCCGTTCATTAACCAAGCCAAGTCTGCACCGGTGGCCAATGCACAGCTGATGATCACATAGCCGGGCACGCTGCCGCGCTGTTGCCAGCTGCTGATGTTATTTGGGGCTATCCCGAGGATTTCGCTCAGCTCCTTTTGCGTACTAACGCCATAAGATGAAAGGATCCTTTCAATCACTGCGCCCACAGAGGCATTATCACTCACAGTCTCTTCACGCATATCATCACCGATTAAAATCAAAATTTGCATTTACAAGTCGCATTTTGCGATCTAAAGTAGCATCAGATCGTTTGAAAAACGATTTTCATGTCACTTTAGTTAAGATGATGCGACATGATTGACGAAAATGCAAACACCGCATCATGCCAATAGCAAGTCTGTAGGTATCGGGTTCGATACTCTGTATTGCAGGTGCCCGGTGAGAATCGGACCTTGCTTTTGCAAGTAAAACGTCAATTCGCATGCCAAGGAGGTTGTCATGCTGCTGGCCACTGAAGAGCAACGGGCTATCGGCCTGCGGCGCATTGCAGAAATCCGCCGTACGCTGTTTGCCCGACAGACCAACCAGGCTGAGGAGATCTACAACACGGCACCGCTGCATTTGCGCCACACGTTGTGTTTTCACGCCGGCTTGACCGAAAGCCACTCGTTGCTGCCGTTGTTCCACGAAATGAGCTATTCCCAGCGACAGAAAATTGTTGCTGCGCTCAATGAATTTATTGCGCTGGGCAAGTCGCTGCCGCGCTATATCAGCGAAGAAGACTGCCAGCTAACGCAGAAAAAATAACCGTTGGTCATTCGAGGCGTGCAATCCGCCGGATGCCTCTCGGCCCAAATTCGCCCCTTGTCAGGAGAACATACCTTGGCTGACACCATTGATATGGCGCAGGAGCGCCAAGCGCTGATGCTCGAGAAGCAAATCGCGCACGCCAGACCGGCAATAACACAGACCTCGGCACTGTTTTGCATCGAATGCGAAGCCGCGATCCCGACGGCACGGCGCATCGCCATTCCCGGCGTAAGCCGCTGCGTGACCTGTCAGGAAATCGCAGAGGCCCAACAACGTCACTTTATTCGGCGCTAAAAGCCATGCTCTCCCTCCTCGCGCCGGTACGGGATCACCCCGCGCCACCCTATATTTGCGGGCGCAGTTCACCGAACGCCACCGGCGGCGGCTGAACCCACTGGCGCGATGGGGGACTCGTTTCGCACGCCAGTTATGGACACGCATTCAGCAACGGCAAGTCCTGCTCAGAAGGCGAGCATTGCCTTCAAGGCCCCTCTCGTACAATTTCTGCTAATCAATGACTGGGCATATTTTTACTGCACAAATGATAAGTCTGACCATTGACGCCTTTAGCGTTTTGCTTAATACTGTATAAATAAACAGTATACTTACTAGAGGGTAAAAACAGTGAATGTCATGGATAAACAACAAGTAACACTGTCCCGAATCCAGTTCATCGCCGATGTTTCACAAGCTGCACAATGCAGCTCCACCGAGTTACTGATCGCCATGTCACTGATCTCGGATCTCGCCGGCCAAGTACTGCCAGACAACGATTATCAAGAAATATTTTATCCGGCCGACAGGCAGGACCCCCGCTAGGCCAACGCCTGAATACGCCTAAACCCCCCTTTTTCCAACACCCGCAACCGGCGGGTGTTTTCGTTTCTGTCGCGCGCATTTTTCGCTTTAGTTGTGCCACCTCATCCACAACGCCATTGCATTGCCGGCTCTTACCGCGCGCGGGAAACTGATGAGCATTCGGGGGCCAGCCCCCTCTCACCCACTCACATCGCAGGATGGTAATGATGAAAATTTATGCACAACAGGGCGACACCATTGACGCGATTTGCTGGCGCTATTACGGCCGTACACAACGTCTGGTAGAGCAGGTCTATCTCGCCAATATCGGCTTGGCCAACGTTGGCCCGCTGCTGCCGCACGGTCACCCGATCGAGCTACCGGACCTGCCGGCGGCGGCGCAACGCGAAACCGTCAAACTCTGGGACTAAGCGATGGAAAAATTCACATCAACCTTCGCCTACATAGTGGCAGCCTGCCTGGCCTGGCTCGGACGACATTCTGCACAGGATATCGCCATTCTGGTCGGCGCAGCGGTCGGTGTCGGCACCTTCGCGGTGAATTGGTACTACCGGCGTAAAAGCTATCAGCTGTTGGAGTCATTAAAAAAAAACGGCCTGAAACCCGGAGTCTACGATGAACTCACTCGCTAAACGCTGCAGCGTGGCCGTTATTTTGGCGATCGCCGCCTTACTGCCGCAATTCGATACCCTGCAAACCTCCGAACAGGGATTACACCTGATCGCCGATTTTGAAGGCTGTCAGCTCGCCCCTTATCAGTGCAGCGCAGGCGTCTGGACCAGCGGCATCGGCCATACCGCCGGCGTGAAACCGGGTGCCGTCATCAGCGAACGTCAGGCGGCCGCCAATCTGCTCGACGATGTCCGCAACGTCGAACGCGGCATAGCTCGCTGCATCAATGTAGCGATGCCGCAGCAGGTTTATGACGCAGTCAGCGCCTTCGCCTTTAACGTCGGCGTCAATGCCGCCTGTAATTCCACCCTGGCCACCTTTATTAAACGCCGGCAATGGCAGGCAGCCTGCGATCAATTGCCGCGCTGGGTTTATGTCAACGGCGTCAAAAGCAAAGGGCTGGAACGCCGCCGCAACGCCGAACGAGCGTTATGCCTGCAAGGAAGCCGTTCATGACGGCGGCTTCTGGCGTTGCTTTCTTCTATTCATCCCCCCAAGCAGGCCCCGCCTGCCAGGAGACATATCATGTTAAAACCCGAGCAGTTGCGCACAGCGCTGGTCAACGCTCTACCTGCTCTGCAGGCGTACCCCGACAGGCTACGCCTCAGCCTCGATAACGGCCGCGTGGTTTCTACGCTGGGCGCTTCGCTGTCGTTCGAATACCAATACCAGCTCAACCTGTCGTTGAACGAACCGACAGCCAATAACGATCTGGTGATGGTCACCGTGCTGGCCTGGCTGCGCAGCCACCAACCGGACCTCCTCGCCAATCCCGAAAAACGTAAAAACGGCTTTGCATTCCAGCACGACGTCGCCTCCGCCGGTCAGCTCGATCTACAGCTACAGCTGACCGAACGCATCCTGGTTGAACAACGCGACGGTGCGCTGCACATCACGCCGCTGGCGGAACCGCCTGAGCCGGAGAACGTCATGCGATTCACCCAGGTTTATCTGCACGGTGAGCTGATCAGCCACTTTCAGCAGCCATAAATTTACCAGAGGAGCGGCTTCGGTTGTGCTGGCGTCAGCTAAACGCCGCGGCGTTGTCGCCCTCTTCACCCAACGGCATTCTTGAGAGATGAACACAGACAACTTCGATATTCAGCGCCTGGTGCGCAACCTGATACGCATCGGTACCGTCAGCGAGGTCGATCTCGACCGCGGGCGCTGCCGCGTCGCCACCGGTGGCAACCTCACTGACTGGCTTAATTGGCTGTCCGGCCGCGCCGGCGGTGCCCGTACCTGGTGGGCGCCCAGCATTGGCGAACAGGTGCTGGTGCTGTCACTGGGCGGCGAACTCGATACCGCTTTCGTGCTGCCCGGCATTTTTTCCGCTGCCAATCCGGCCCCCTCGGCTTCGGCGCAAGCGGCGCACATCACCTTTCCCGACGGCGCGGTGATCGAGTACGAACCGGCTGAGGGATCACTGAAGGCTATCGGCATCAAAAGCGCCACTATTGATGCCGCCGAGCAGGTGAACGTCACCGCGCCAGCCATCACCTGCCGCGCAACGAGCAAAATTACGCTGGATGCTCCCGAGGTGGAATGCACCCAGTTATTAACCACCGGAACCATCGCCATCCGTCAAGGCGGCTCGATGACCGGCGATCTCAACCACTCCGGCGGCAGCATCAGCTCCAACGGCATTGTAGTCCATACCCACACCCACGGCGGTGTGCAGAACGGCGGAGGCCAAACGGACAAACCAGCATGAACAACGCGAAATATCTCGGCATGAATCGAGGCTCGGGCCGCACGGTCACCGACCTTGAACATATTCGCCAGTCGGTGAGCGACATTCTGATCACCCCGATTGGCTCACGCACCATGCGCCGCAGCTACGGTTCTCTGCTGTCCGAACTGCTGGATCAACCGCAAAACGACGTGCTGCGGCTGCAGATTATGGCCGCCTGTTACAGCGCACTGCTGCAATGGGAACCACGCCTTCAACTGAGCGGCATCACCTTTAACACCACCATTGACGGAAAAATGGTGGTCGACATCACCGGCAATCGCACGGATACGCCGGATACCTTTTCTCTTTCTGTTTCAGTGAGCTGATACCATGGCAACCATTGACCTGAGCTTATTACCCGCCCCGACGGTGGTGGACTCTCTCGACTACGAATCGCTGCTGGCCGAGCGCAAGGCCACGCTGATTTCCCTCTACCCGGAAGAGCAGCGTGAAGCGATTGCGCGCACGCTGACGCTGGAATCGGAGCCAATCGTCAAACTGCTGCAGGAAAACGCCTATCGCGAGCTGATCCTGCGCCAACGTGTCAACGAAGCCGCACAGTCGGTGATGCTCGGCTACGCCGGCGGCAGTGACCTCGATCAGCTTGGTGCCAACTTCCAGGTTCAACGCCTGGTGGTGCAGCAGCCTGACGATACGGTCATCCCGCCGACCCCTGCGATTATGGAGTCCGATAGCGATTTCCGCGTGCGCATCCAGCAGGCGTTTGAAGGACTGAGCGTCGCCGGCTCCAGCGGCTCCTACGAGTACCACGGCCGCTCAGCCGATGGCCGGGTGGCCGACGTATCCGCTACCAGCCCCAGTCCGGCTAACGTGCTGATCTCAGTACTGTCGCGCGAAGGGAATGGCACCGCCAGCGCCGAGCTGATAGCCATCGTCGATAAAGCCTTGAATGACGAAGATGTGCGCCCCGTGGCGGACCGCGTCAGCGTTCGCTCCGCCACCATCGTCAATTACAGTATCGAGGCCACGTTATACCTCTACCCCGGTCCGGAAGCAGAACCGATCCGGCGTGCCGCCGAAGCCAAGCTAAAAAACTACATCAGTGCCCAACACCGCCTGGGACGCGATATCCGTCTGTCGGCAATTTATGCGGCATTGCACGCCGAAGGGGTTCAGCGGGTGGAGCTGAAAAGCCCTCCCGCCGACATCGTCTTGGATAAAACCCAGGCGTCATATTGCTCCGACTATCAACTGACCGTAGGGGGTTCAGATGAATAACCGTCTTTTGCCGGTTGGCTCATCAGCGCTGGAAGTCGCCGCAGCGGCCGCCTGCGCCGAGTTGGCCACAATGCCGGTACCACTGCGCGAGTTGTGGGATCCGGCCACCTGTCCGCTCAACCTGTTGCCCTATTTGGCTTGGGCGTTTTCGGTGGATCATTGGGATGAAGACTGGACGGAAGAAGCCAAGCGCAACGTCGTCTCCTCCGCTTTCTTCGTACACCGCCATAAAGGCACCATCGGCGCTATTCGCCGCGTGGTGGAGAACTTGGGATATACACTTTCCATCAAGGAATGGTGGCAATTATTAACAATACCAGGCTCATTCCAACTGGCAATTGAGACATATGATCTAGAACTGACTTCTGAAAATTTAGATGAAATTGAATTACTTATAAATGAAACAAAGCCTGTCAGTCGAAAACTTTTAGGCCTTACATTTCAACGAACCGTTTCCGGCCCTATTTATGTAGGAGCTCGAAGTTACGATGGCGAGCAGGTAACCGTATTACCTTACAATAGCGATCCTATTTTAGTCAGTGGAAACACTTATCCAACAGGCGCAATTACTATTATTGAAAGAAAGAGAGTAACATCATGAACAAATACTCGGTGATATTAACCAATCAAGGATTAACGAGACTCGCTGCTGTCACTGCCAACAATGAGAAACTATCTCTATCAAAGATGGCATTTGGCGATAGTGCGGGTGTTTTATCAAACCCCACGCCAGAACAAACGGCATTGATTAACGAAGTATATCGCACAGATTTAAGTGACGTATCTATTAATAATGACAACACACATCAACTTGTTATTAAAGCTATCATTCCCACTGATGTGGGTGGATGGTGGATACGTGAAATCGGGATTTATGATGAGAGCAACATTCTTATCGCCATTGCTAGTTGCCCCGAATCTTATAAACCAATATTGGCAGAAGGTGCAGGAACCGATCAGATTATTGAATTGACATTAACAGTCAGTAATATTGAAAAAGTAAACCTGACCATATCTCAAAAGGTATTAGCAACTAAAGATGATGTTCATAAGGAAATGTCCCTTGGAACAGCAAAAATCCTGCCAGACAATGGAATTTATCCTGGAGCAGCAAAGCTCCCTCTCGAAATATCGTCATCTTCAGGAAAAATTTCTTTAGGAATTAATGACAAAGGGGAGTTAATCTCCCCTGCAGGATTCTCTGAACTTTTAGGTATCAAAGTACTGCAATTCCCTGAGGATAGTGATTACCTTTTCGCAATTGATGATGAGTCTGGAAGGAACGCATTTGCTGTTGGAAAAGATGGGTCCGTAGAAATACTCGGTTTAAAGCTGGAAAGAGCAAATATTGAAAACCTTATTGAGATCGTTGATGAAAATAATTCAATTTCATCAGGAATTGACAACCTAGGTAATATCATCAACCCAGAGACTGCTAAATTTAACATCAAAAAAGATGAAAACTACGATTTCCCGGAAAGACTCCACATTATTGTTTACGGACAATCGCTATCAGTAGGTGCGCAAGGTACACCTATTTTATCGACACCCGTAAGTTCTACATTAATGTATGATACCGGTGTTATTAGCCTGGGTAAAAAACCAACTAATTTAATTCCATTAAAAGAAAATAGAGTTGAGACACTAGCATCAGGATTTGCCCATGGTTTTGTATCGCATATCGAACAACATTCATATGGTATGGCAGGGAGGGAACTAATCTTAAATGCTGCCGGCGTCAGTGGCGAGCGCATTCGCAATCTTGGAAAGGGAAAACCCGCCTATAATGATGTTATTAACCAAATTATCTGGTGCCAGGAATTACATAAAAAAGATGGAAAGGAATACTCTCCTGACTATATTATTTGGTTACAGGGTGAAGCAGATGCCGGAGATGGTATGTCCGGCGCGGAGTATAAAAAACTGCTATCACAACTTCGAAAAGATCTCGAAATGGATCTGGCCACAATTCGTGGTGATAAACCGCTATTGATGTTTACCTACCAAATGGCTTCCCATGGTTTTTATGTCGGTTCTGCCGAACATTCAAGTGTAGAAATTCCTTTAGCACATTTGGAAATTTCTCACGAAGATGAATATTTCCGCTGTTTTGGACCTAATTATATGTTTGCAGGTTCAGATAATGTCCATAAAACAAACCATGGATATCGCCAAATTGGATTGCAGGTAGAAAAAGCTATCAGACATGAAATGTTAACAGGAAGACCATTCAGACCATTAGAACCTAAAGTTGCACTCATGCTTTCAGAACGCGTCATTATGGTTGAGTTTAACGTTCCCGTGCCGCCAATGGTTTTCGATAACACCATCGTTAAACAATTACCTGACGGAGCTAATGGTTTCGAGGTTCACGATGATACAGGGCGTATCCCTATCGTCTCCACCGAAATAATTGGTGGTCATAAATTAAAAATAACTACAAATCGCAATTTGATTGGGAGTGTATTTGTTGCAGCTGGTTACACCCCTGACAATAGAGGAGAAATTACCGAAAATCGTTACAAAAGTTGGTTTTCCGGTCCAACCACCGGCGTAAGAACAACTTTAAGGGACTCTGACACAACAGAAACAGACCTTTCAGGTCTTGATGGAAAAAACTATTCACGCCATAACTACTGTGTACATTTTCATATGAGGGTTAAACAATGATTCCAGGATTACGTATTACAATCGCTAAAGACTTCAACAATCCATATCTTGAAAAATCAGCAACAGGGTCGTTACTTTCCTTGGCTGGTAATATGGCAATCTATGAAATGAGAGGAGTGTACGATCGCGGTCAAAACAGAAACCATCTCATTCTTAATAATTTAAACATTGATGATAAGGGTTTGAATTGCGACGGAATAGAACAGCATAACGCTTATACTGGTCTTATAGAGCCAGAAGAGTTCACCATGGTGACATCTATATATGTACCTGAAAACCCAACACAAACATCACAAATTTATAGCTCAATCGCAGAAACGGGGAGCCCATTATCTGGAACTCGTGTAGCCATTACCAATACAGGTGGACTCACAGCCTCTGTTGGTGCTAACCCACGGGTAGTTATCATGAGTTGCGGCCAAGGCGTAGGAGGATGGACTACCTTTAGTTTCACCGTTACTAATTCAGGCATGCGTTTACTGAGAATGACAGGACAAAAATATGAACAAGGATATGAAAACACTATCCGTATTCCTGCTCGCGTCCCTATCATTCTCGGTGGTGGCTATATGGCACCGCACAATATCGGCATTAAAGGGCACATCGGTGTTTTTGCTATGTATAACCGCTCCTTCACTGAAGCTGAACAAATGGATCTCATCCAAAAGACTAATTCTGTGATGAAAGATAAAGGCATCATAGTTGGCTGAAATCATTAAAGAAAATAAATAATAGCGAGAATTATTATGGGTACAAAATACTTCTGCCTGCTAACTAACAAAGGGGCTAGTAAACTAGCCTCAACTGTTGAAGGTACTAAAAAAATAAAAATTACTCAGATGGCAGTCGGTGATGGCGGTGGTTTCCTGCCTGCACCAAGCCCGTCTGCAACGTCTCTAATCAATGAGAACTATAGAGCTAGTCTAAACTCGTTGACAATCATTGCCGGGGAAGAAAACCAGTTATCTGCTGAATTGCTTATTTCTGAAAGCATCGGAGGCTGGTGGATCCGCGAACTGGGGCTTTACGATGATGAAGGTGATTTAATAGCTATCGGTAATTGTCCTGAAACTTACAAACCCAAAATGGTTGAAGGATCAGGCCGACGACAAAATATTCGGATGATTCTAGCCGTTAGTAGCATAGAAAAAATTAACTTGATAACGGATCCAAGTATCATCGTTGCTACCAGAGATTATGTTGATGATTTACATTTAGTAGTTTTGGAAAAACTATCAAATCACGAGAAATCACGAAATCACCCAGATGCCACCTTGCAAGCCAAGGGTCTCGTCCAGTTGAGCAACGACAGTAACAGTAGTAGCGAGACCCTCGCCGCCACGCCAAAAGCGCTAAAATCTGTAAATGATGCCGCCGTAAAAAAAACCGGCGATACCATTAGCGGCGGTCTAACGGTTAATGGCACCATCGAAACCAAATCGGGGCTGACCACTTCCTCGTTGTCGGTGAATGGATCAACCACTATTACTGGAGGACTTACGGCCAAGGCTAGTGTAGAACTTTACGGTTCTACTCCGTACATAGATTTTCACTATAATAATAACAATGGAGACTTTGACACCAGATTAATTAACGATAATAAAGGGGTATTGTCATTCCATGGTTCGGAATATTATGTAAATGGAAAACTGAGTGCAACGGGTGATATTTGGTTCGGTGGAAAAGTTAACATTGACGGCACCTCTAGTTTCTATGGTGGCGATTTTATTACCAAATCTGGAAATATAACTCTCGCTGACGGTAATCGGCAAACAAATGGCCTTCGGCTTCAAGGTATGGGAAACCTTTTCACCGATATTTACCATTATGAAAAATTCGGCAATTATCACGAATTCGGCATTCACGTTGCTAATGGTGGTGCTGATGGTTGGTTCACTTTCCGCAACAATGGTGAATTTCACGCTAATGGTGCAATCTTCGCTTCAGGCGCTGTTTTACAAACAGACGGTAATCTTAATGGCAGCGTTTGGGGAGGTTATTTAAACAATTATCTGGATCGAAACTATGTCCGTGACATCCGTCTGGCCAGTCGAGGAACGATTATTACTGATGGCAACATGACTGAGGCTCCCTCAGGAGCGGTAATTACCGGCGGTAATGGCAATGAAGGAAATGACGTTGGGTATATGTATTATCGAATGTTGCAAAAATACATTAACAATAACTGGTACACGGTGGCTTACGTATGAAAAATTTCGGCCCATTCTCTACTTATAAACCTGAGAAAGACACACCAGAGGCAGCTCTGGCGGAAAATTCAAACATATTATTCATTAAAGACAACGATGGGAATGAATGGTATGACGTACAGCGTCGCTTTAATGAAAAAACACTGAAGGTAGTTTTTGATACAAACGGGATCATATATAGCGCCAGTTATGACGCATCGAGTTTATGGCCAGTTAACGCCTATGTCGCTGAGGTTTCCGTCGATGATATTCCGGATCTATTTCCACTCCCAATCCAGGGCCTAGACTGGCAAGTTAATGGGGCAAAAATAGTACCGCGTACTTATACTGTCGAACAATTAAAAACCCAGGCTCAGAGAGATAAGGATATTTTGCTAAATCAGGCAGCAAAAGAAATAGCCCCTCTTAAGGATGCGGTTGATCTCAATATTGCCACTCCTGACGAGCAAGAACGGTTGAAAACCTGGATGCTCTATCGAGTGCTGCTTAGCCGGCTGGATCCCGGCACCGCCCCCGATATCGACTGGCCGCAGCCGCCGCAGTAACCCACTCAACGCCCCGCTCGGGGCGTTTTTTTTATCTTTATTTTTCCTGCTGTTGTACCAGATCCCATACATACCCAATGACGTGCGCCGCCGCACCGTGACGGGCATCCTGTTACTACCAACCACAAACGGAGTAATACTATGGGTGATTATCACCACGGCGTACGTGTCCTCGAAATCAACGAAGGCACCCGCGTAATTTCCACCGTCTCGACGGCAATTGTCGGCATGGTTTGTACCGCAGAAGATGCCGATGCAACCTTGTTTCCCCTCAACACCCCGGTGCTGATCACTGACGTTCTGGCCGCCAGCGGCAAGGCCGGGAAGAAAGGCACTCTGTCACGCTCGCTGCTGGCGATTGCCGAGCAGGCCAAACCGGTTACCGTCGTAGTGCGCGTGGCGGAAGGCAAAGACGAAGCCGAAACCACCTCCAATATCATTGGCGGTGCCGATGAGAACGGTAAGTATACCGGCATGAAAGCCTTGCTGGCTGCACAGGCTGAACTGGGCGTGAAGCCGCGTATCCTGGGTGTACCAGGCCACGACAACCTGGAAGTGGCTACCGCATTGGCCGGTATCTGCCAACAACTCCGCGCCTTCGGTTATATCAGCGCCTACGGCTGCAAAACCGTTTCCGACGCCATCAAGTACCGCGCAGGCTTCAGCCAGCGTGAATTGATGTTGATCTGGCCGGATTTTGTCAACTGGAACACCACCACCAACAGCAGCGACATCGCCTTCGCTACAGCCCGCGCGCTTGGCCTGCGAGCCAAAATCGACCAGGAAACCGGCTGGCACAAAACCCTGTCCAACGTCGGTGTGAACGGCGTGAGCGGAATTTCGTCCAGCGTGTTCTGGGATCTGCAAACCGTGGGTACCGACGCCGATTTGCTGAACCAGGGCTGCATCACCACCTTGATCCGCAAAGAGGGTTTCAAGTTCTGGGGCTCACGCACCTGCTCCGACGATCCGTTATTCCAGTTCGAAAACTACACCCGCACCGCGCAGGTATTGGCTGACACCATGGCTGAAGCGCACCTGTGGGCGGTTGACCGCCCGGTTACGCCAACGCTGATCCGCGACATGATCGACGGTATCAAGGCCAAGTTCCGCGAGCTGAAATCCGCAGGGCTGATCATCGATGGCGACTGCTGGTATGACGAAAACGCCAACGATAAGGACACCCTGAAGGCCGGCAAACTGTTTATCGATTACGACTATACCCCGGTTCCACCGCTGGAAGATTTGACCCTGCGCCAGCGCATTACCGACCGTTACCTGGCGAACTTCGCCGCGTCCGTGAACAGCTAAGGAGACCTGAATCATGGCACTGCCAAAAAAATTGAAATACCTGAACCTGTTTAACGACGGCTTCAACTACATGGGCGTGGTATCCGCCATGACCCTGCCGAAACTGACCCGCAAGCTGGAAAAATTCCGCGGCGGCGGCATGAGCGGTGCGGCGTCCGTGGACTTCGGTCTGGACGACGATGCGCTGGTTGTTGAGTGGACCATGGGCGGCATCGATGAGCTGGTGCTGAAACAGTGGGGCCGCGTAGATGCAGTGCCGCTGCGCTTTACCGGCTCTTTCCAGCGTGATGACACCGGCGAAGTTTCGGCACTCGAAGTGGTGATGCGCGGCCGTCACAAGGAAATCGACAGCGGCGACTTCAAGCAAGGCGAAGACACCGAAACCAAGGTTTCTACCGACTGTACCTACTTCAAGCTGAGCATCGACGGCAAAGAGCTGATCGAGATCGATACCGTCAACATGATCGAGAAAGTCGACGGCGTGGATCTTCTGGCGGCTCACCGTCGTGCCATTGGCCTGTAATTCATGACTTTAATGGCCAGCCGTGCGCTGGCCTTCTTTACCTGACTGATAATTGGAAATCCCATGGAACTGAATGCATCCCCAGAAAATACCGTTGTACTGGAAACCCCGATCAAGCGTGGCGATAGCGAAATCCGCGAAGTGCAAGTCACCAAACCCAATGCCGGCAGCCTGCGCGGCATCGGTTTGGCGGCCCTGGCCAACGCCGACGTTGACGCCCTGATCACCATCCTGCCGCGCGTCACCTATCCGAATCTGACCAAGGAAGAGTGCGTGCGCCTGGAACTGCCGGACCTGATTGCGCTGGCCGGCCAGGTGATCGGTTTTTTGTCGCCGAAGTCGGCCGAGTAAACATCGACCCCGTTTTGACCGTGGACGATCTGATGGCGGACATCGCAGTGATTTTTCATTGGCCGCCATCGGAGATGAGCTGCATGACGCTGACAGAGCTAATAGGCTGGCGCCACAGGGCGCTGCAACGCAGCGGAGTAAATACAGATGAGTAATACCGACAGCAAAGAGGCGTTGGCAAAAGAGGACGCCGCAGTCCGAAACCTCAGCAAAAAGCTGAGGTTAGAGCAGAAGAATTATTCTCAGTTAACCCAGTTACTGAAAATAAAAGAAGCACAGTCAGATATATTCCAGAAATTCGAGGAGATTAAAAAAACCCGTAACACTTTGCCCAAATTTCTATCTTCGCCCGAGGATATCGAAACAACACAACAAGTTAATCTGAATTACGTTGTGCAAAAGGCCCGTGGCGCCATCGCGTCATTCCAACAAAACCGGCTTGAACGACAACTACAGGCAAAAGGAATAGATACTGCGGATTTAGTCGGAGCCCAACAACAAGCCCAAAAAAAACTGGACGTGACTCAAAGTTATATTAACCATCATCGCGGTACCGGCCAAAAACTGCGTCAACAAAGACGCACTGAGGTACTTGATGATTTTCAAACCCGTCAGAATGGAATTGGAAAAATTCGCGACGTCAGTTCACAAGGCTTTGGCCTGGCCAACAAAGCCTTCCACACCGGTAAAAAATTACTGGTACCGGGGATAAAGTTTGAACAACAAATGTCCGGAGTACAAGCGCAGCTGGGATTAGATAGCGGCGATCAACGGCTGATCGCCCTGCGTCAGCAGGCGACCAGCAGAGCGGCCAAGGGGCAATCCGCACAGGATGTCACTCAGGCTCAATCCGCTCTGGCGAGCGCCGGCTATAACCCACAAGACGTTCTGGCTGCCGTTCCCGCCGCGCTGAACCTGGCCAAGGCTAGTGGTAGCAGCATTGATGAAGCAGTAAAAGCGCTGTCGGGCATCCAGCAGGCTTTTCAACTGCCTGCCGATCAGGCGGAAAACATCGCCGATGTGATGGCCAAGGCCAGCAGCAGTTATCAGTTGAGCCTTTCCGATCTCGATAAAAAAATGCAGGCCGCCGCTCCGGCAGCCCTAAAGAACGGCATGGGGCTGGAGCAAACCGCCGCGCAATTGGCGCCTCAGGGGCGTAGCCTGGGGAAAGTAGACGGTGCCGCTCAGGCTATCGTCACCGTCAGGGGTGACAATTTGGATGGGGATATCCAAAAGCTATTTGCCTCCTGGGACAGCCTGCGGATCAATTTGTTTGCCGGTCAAAGCGCTGCACTGCGGGAACTGACCCAAACGGCGACGCAATGGTTAGTGCAACTGAATTCCTGGGTGACCAATAACCCCGCACTGGCCAGTACCCTGCTACAAGTCGCCGGTGGGCTCACGTTACTGCTTGGTGGGCTTAGCGGCGTCAGCCTGATCGCCACCGAGGTACTCCAAGGGTTCACCATCATTAACGGCGCAATCTTCAAAGCTGGGCAAACCATGATTTGGCTGGGGCGCATGGCAATGGCCAACCCATTGCTGGCCATTATCGGCTTAATCGCGATCGCAGCTTTTGCGGTGATCGAAAACTGGGACAAGCTGGCGCCGTTCTTTAGCAACCTGTGGGAGAGTATCTCAGCCGGATGCAAAGCAATGAGCAAATATATTAACGACACCATTGATAGCTGGATAAAAAAATTCATGTCGCTGACTGACTTGCTCCCCGACTGGATGTCATTTGATGATAAAGACACCGGGGCTCGTCATACCGAAGGTGAAGGTGAAGGTGAAGGTGGCAACTCCTGGTTCGCCGGCATGTTCGATAACGGGGGAAATATTCCTGCCGGACAATTTGGCATCGTCGGTGAAAACGGCCCGGAGCTCGTCAGCGGTCCGGTACAAGTAACAGGCCGCCGCCATACGGCAGCCATGTCGGCGGCTTTGCTGTCGCTCAGCGCCCCCGTGATGGCGGCATCACCTGCATCTGTTGCACCCGCGCCCCAGATCCAAATCCCGTCTGTCACGATTAATGTCACCGCCGGTGCAGGTCAGAGTGAGCAAGATATCGGCCGCGAAGTCGCACGGCAATTTGAATTGCTGACGCGACGTCAGGCAGCCGACGCGCGCAGCCGAATGAGTTAATTGAGGAGAAAATACCATGATGCTTACCCTCGGCATGTTTGTTTTTATGCTGAAAACCGTGCCCTATCAGAGCATGCAGCGCAGCAGCGGTTTCCGTTGGCCAACCAACGCACGCATCGGCCAACGCCCGTCCGCGCAGTTTTTGGGCGCCGACAGCGAGAAAATCACACTGACAGGAGTGCTGATGCCGGAGGTCACCGGTGGAACGCTGTCGTTGATGGCGTTGCAGCTAATGGCCTCCCAGGGACGCGCCTGGCCGCTAATTGAAGGCAGCGGCATCATTTATGGCATGTATGTCATTGAGAGCATCTCTGAAACCAAAACCCAGCTTTTCTCTGACGGCAGCGCCAGGCAGATTGAGTTCACTATCAATTTGATGCGCATTGATGAATCACTGGTCAGTATGTTTGGCGATCTACGCCAGCAGGCCGTGGATCTGGCAGGGAAAACCATACAACACATTGGAGGGCTGCTGTCTTGATTACTCAAACTCCATTGCCTATCGGGGCGCAGGTCGCCCCGGATTATGCGCTATTTCTGCAGCAACAGAACGTGACGGAAACCTTTCGTCATCGATTGTTATCCCTGACCTTGACCGATCACCGTGGTTTTGCCGCAGATCAGTTGGTGCTTGAACTTGACGATGCCGATGGCCAAGTGGTGATGCCGACACGTAATCAGGTCATTACCCTGAAGCTGGGCTGGAAAGGTCAGGGATTAGTCGATAAAGGCAAGTTTACTATTGATGAAGTCGAGCATCAGGGGGCACCAGATAAACTCACCCTTCGCGCCCGCAGCGTCGACTTTAGAGGCTCGATGAACATCGCTCGCGATCATTCTTATCATGACAAGACCCTGGGTGAAATCGTCAATGAGATAGCAAACCGTAACCGTCTGGGCAATACACTGGCGGCTGGACTCGCCGAGATAAAGATATCCCACATCGACCAGACTCAAGAAACGGATGCCGCGTTCCTGACCCGACTGGCCACGATGAATGGTGCGGTGGCGGCCATCAAAAACGAGCGACTGCTGTTTCTCATTCCTGGCTTAGGGCAAACTGCATCAGGCAAATCCATTGCTCCGTTTATCCTGGCCCGTAATGACGGCGACCAGCACTACTTTAACCTGGCCGATCGTGGGAATTACACCGGCGTTCGCGCCAAGTGGCAGGATACGAAGAACGCCAAACCGCAGCAGCTAGCGGTGCAACGCCAACATGCCGCCTCTGACGAGGCAGAAAACCCCAACTATCTCGAGGGAGACAGTAATAACGTTTTCACTTTGCCAACGATTTATGCCAACAAGGAAAGCGCTATGCGGGCAGCCAGAGCGAAATGGGAACGCATCCAGCAGGGAAGCGTGCAGTTTTCTATCAACCTGGCGTTGGGCCGGCCCGAGCTTTATCCCGAGACGCCCATTAAGGTACGCGGATTCAAGGAAGCCATCGATCGGCAAAACTGGATAATCAATACGGTGGTTCACACATTGAACGCCAGTGGCTATGTCACAAAAATCGATCTCGATGTGCTGACTCAACGGGCTGAATTCGCCATTACCGAGGTCTAGTTTTATTTTGAACTTTAATCTTGCTTTTGCAAGCTATTAGGCTATTATAAGTCACATAACTTGATGCAGTCGAAAGGGGGATTCAACTATGATGCACTGTCCACTATGCGGTAACGTGGCCCACACTCGCTCCAGCCGCTACCTGAGCGAGTCGACCAAAGAGCGCTATCATCAATGCCAGAACATTAACTGCAGCTGCACCTTCGCCACGCACGAGTCCGTCGCGCGGGTGATCGTAAAGCCCGGTGATATCATCCCGGCCCAGCCGCACCCGGAGAAAGGCAAACAACGCGCTGCCGCACTCTAATGCATAGCCTGCGACAGCAGGCTTTTTTATGCCTTCCAAATACAACCTGAATATCGTCTTTGCGAAATAAAATCTTGCATATGCAATTCAAAAATAATAAGCATAAAAAAGGGGTTGGCATATTGCCAACCCCTTCATAGCTATTAACTTTCGGATGCAGCATTAGCCTACGCGGTTCAGACGCTCTTTGATACGAGCAGACTTACCAGTACGCTCACGCAGATAGTACAGTTTGGCTTTACGAACGGCACCACGACGCTTAACAGTAATGCTGTCGATTACTGGGGAGTGAGTCTGGAATACACGCTCAACACCTTCGCCGTTGGAAATCTTACGAACAGTGAATGCAGAGTGCAGACCGCGGTTACGGATAGCGATAACCACGCCCTCGAATGCCTGCAGACGTTTTTTGCTACCTTCAACGACCCATACCTTCACTTCCACGGAATCACCCGGACGGAATGCAGGTACGTCTTGCTTCATCTGCTCTTGTTCAATTTGCTTAATAATGTTGCTCATAATATGTCTCTTACCCTAGGTAAACTGATATATCGGTCCCGTCGAGCCAGATGCTCAGACGTTCCCTTCATAGTCCTGCTGCTTGGCCTGATGTTCCCGTTGGAACTCAGCCAGCAACACCGCTTGCTCGTCAGTCAGAGCTAGGCTTTCCAGAAGTTCAGGTCTTCTAAGCCAGGTACGGCCCAGCGACTGCTTTAAGCGCCAGCGACGTATCTCGGCATGGTTGCCCGACAGTAAAACCGGCGGAACCTCCATCCCTTCCAACACCTCAGGACGGGTATAGTGCGGGCAGTCCAGCAATCCATCGGCAAAAGAATCCTCTTCAGCTGAAGCCTGATGGCCCAGAACACCCGGTATAAAACGGGCGACGGAATCGATCAGGGTCATTGCCGGCAGTTCCCCGCCGCTGAGAACGTAATCGCCGATTGACCATTCTTCATCAATTTCGGTTTGGATTACGCGCTCGTCTATCCCTTCATAACGGCCACAAACCAGAATCATCTTCGAGTTGGCCGCCAGTTCGCACACGCCGGTTTGATCCAGCTTGCGCCCCTGAGGTGACAGATAAATCACCTTTGCTCCCTCGCCTGCCGCTGCTTTTGCTGCATGAATAGCTTCCCGCAAGGGTTGCACCATCATCAGCATTCCCGGGCCGCCGCCATAAGGGCGATCGTCCACGGTACGATGCCGGTCGTAGGTGAAGTCACGCGGACTCCAACACTGCACGCTCAGCAGGCCATTTTTTACTGCCCGGCTAGTCACCCCGTAATCGGTGATCGCGCGGAACATCTCAGGAAACAGGCTTACAATACCAATGAACACAAGCCAATCCCCATACCGTTATTCCACTTGTTTCGACCGTTTAATTCGGAGGTCAAAAACCAGGATCCCAATCTGCCTCAATCACGCGAGCAGTGAGATCGACTTTCTTGATAACCTGCCCATGAAGAAACGGGACCAACCGCTCCTTCATGCCGAACGCATCCTTCAGGTTAGCTTTCACAACCATCACATCATTCGAACCGGTTTCCATCATATCGACGACTTTACCCAGTTCGTAGCCGGTGGTAGTGACTACCTGGCAGCCCATAAGGTCTTTCCAGTAGTAATCATCACCTTCCAGCTCGGGAAGTTGTTCCGAATCCACGACAATCTCGCGATTGGTCAGTAGATTCGCAGCATCCCGATCGTCAACGCCTTTGACTTTGATGATCAGGTCCTGACTGTGGCGCTTCCAGTCTTCCAACTCGACAAGCTGCCATTGACCCGCCTGCTGGATAAACCAGGGCTGATAGTCAAAAATGCTTTCGGCATTCTCGGTGGATGAAAATACTCTGAGCCAACCACGGATGCCGTAAGTAGACCCCATTTTACCGAGTACAATCGGCGCGATCGGTGCTACCGGTTTGAGTTGCTTGCTCATTGCCACCACCGCGACAGATTAAGCTGCTTTCTTAGCGTCTTTGATCAGCGCGTGAACGCGATCAGAAACGGTTGCACCCAGGCCGACCCAATGTTCGATGCGGTCCAGGTCCAGACGCAGTGCTTCAGCCTGACCAGATGCGATCGGGTTGAAGAAGCCTACGCGCTCGATGAAGCGACCATCACGAGCATTGCGGCTGTCGGTCACTACTACTTGATAGAACGGACGCTTTTTAGCGCCGCCACGTGCCAAACGAATTGTTACCATAACATCCTCTTTAGTTAATAAAACAGCCGGGCCCCATTGAGGGAACGGGGCCCGGTTGCAATATAAAAAGCCCGAAAATTTTACTCATTTTGGCGCAAAAAGCAATCTAAAGCGTAGATCACCGTCAACTACTTTTTTCGGCCAGCACTATTTCGGGCGGTTTTTGCCGCGAACGGCAAATGCTTAAACACGCTCACCCCAGAGGGCAAGCGCCTGTCAGCGGCCTGGGAAGCCCGGCGGCATCATACCTTTCATGCCGCGCATCATCTTCGCCATCCCGCCTTTCTTCATCTTCTTCATCATGCGCTGCATTTCGTCGAACTGCTTTAACAAGCGGTTAACATCTTGCACCTGCATGCCGGAGCCCATCGCGATACGACGTTTGCGCGAACCCTTGATGATTTCCGGTTTGGCGCGCTCTTTCAGCGTCATCGAGTTGATGATCGCCTCCATGCGCACCAGCACTTTATCGTCCATCTGCGATTTCACATTGTCCGGCAATTGGCCGGCACCGGGCAATTTGCTCAGCATGTTCGCCATGCCGCCCATGTTACGCATCTGCTTCAACTGCTCCAGGAAGTCGGTCAGATCGAAACCGTCGCCCTTCTTCAGTTTGTTAGCCAGTTTTTCCGCTTGCTCGCGGTCAACCTTGCTTTCGATATCTTCGATCAGCGACAACACATCGCCCATGCCGAGAATACGTGACGCTACGCGGTCTGGATGGAATGGCTCCAGCGCATCGGTCTTCTCGCCCACACCGAGGAACTTGATGGGCTTGCCGGTGATGTGACGGATAGACAGCGCGGCACCGCCACGCGCGTCGCCGTCGACCTTGGTCAGCACTACGCCGGTCAGCGGCAGCGCCTCGTTAAAGGCCTTGGCCGTATTGGCGGCATCCTGACCGGTCATGGCATCGACCACAAACAGGGTTTCCACCGGCTTGATCGCCGCATGCACCTGTTTGATCTCGTCCATCATCGCTTCGTCTACGTGCAAACGGCCGGCGGTATCGACGATCAGCACGTCGTAGAATTTCAGCTTGGCCTGCTGCAATGCACGGTTAACGATGTCGATCGGCTTTTCTTTGACATCCGACGGGAAGAAATCGATGCCGACGCCTTCCGCCAACGTTTCCAACTGCCTGATCGCCGCCGGACGGTAAACGTCCGCGGAAACCACCAACACTTTTTTCTTCTGTTTTTCTTTCAGGAATTTGCCGAGCTTGGCGACGCTGGTGGTTTTACCGGCACCTTGCAGGCCCGCCATCAGCACCACAGCCGGTGGCTGCGCCGCCAGATTCAGCTCGGTATTCACTTCGCCCATCGCGGCAATCAGCTCGCTCTTGACGATCTTGACGAATTCTTGCCCCGGCGTCAGGCTCTTGTTGACTTCATGCCCCACCGCACTCTCTTTGACGCGGTTGATAAAGTCGCGCACTACCGGCAGCGCAACGTCCGCTTCCAGCAACGCCATGCGTACTTCACGCAGGGTTTCCTTGATATTCTCTTCGGTCAGCCGCCCACGGCCGCTGATATTGCGCAGTGTGCGCGACAATCGATCGGTTAAATTTTCAAACATCGTCTCATGCTCAACGTGTAATGACAGGCCGCTTTGGCGACACAATTGCGGCGATGATAACACGAAGCGTACAGGATCTCTGCCTCAGCGTTGGAGATCGGTTGGAGTGGAACGCGCTCAACGCTATACTGGCAATCCAATTAACCATGCCGAAGCAAAATTAAACGCTATGCCAGTTTTCTCCATTGTGGCTTTGATGGCCTACCTGCTCAGCCTTGGACTGATTATTCCCAGCTTGTTGCGGAAGAACAGCGCATACCGTCGGCTTGCTATCGTCTCGGCGGTGGTGGCGCTAATTTGCCATGCCATCGCACTGCAGCAACGTATCTTTGACGTCAGCGCCGGGCAAAATCTCAGCCTGCTGAACATCGGTTCCATCGTCAGTCTGATCATTTGTTCGATCATGACCTTTGTCGCTTCGCGCAATCGCGGCTGGTTCTTGCTGCCCATCGTTTATAGCTTCGCGATGATCAATCTGGCCTTCGCCAGTTTTATGCCGGGCGAATTCATCACCCATCTGGAAGCCAGCCCGGAGCTGATGGTGCATATAGGTCTGGCGCTGTTCTCTTACGCTACGCTGATTATTGCCGCACTGTATGCGCTGCAGCTTGCCTGGTTGGACTACCTGCTAAAAAACAAAAAGCTGTCCTTCAGTGCCGACATGCCGCCGCTGATGAGTATCGAACGCAAAATGTTCCACATCACCCAGATCGGCGTAGTGCTGCTCACGCTCACACTGTGCACCGGTCTGCTGTATATGGATAACCTGTTCAGTAAAGAGAACGTTCATAAAGCCGTGCTGTCCATTATGGCCTGGTTTGTGTACATCGTTCTGCTGTGGGGCCATTATCATGAAGGTTGGCGCGGACGCCGCGTCGTTTGGTTCAGCTTTGCCGGCGCTTTCTTGCTGACGCTGGCCTATTTCGGCAGCCGTCTGATTCAACAAGTCATGGTGCGCTAAGCCGCCTCAGGCCCTCTTTTCCCTTATATAAGGAATACCGCGTTGGAGCACGTTTCGACAGGGACCCTGATCATTATTCTGGTGATCATGATTGTGGTCTCCGCTTACTTCTCAGCATCCGAAACCGGCATGATGACGCTCAACCGCTATCGTCTCCGTCATCTCGCCAAGCAGGGTAGCCGCTCTGCCCGCCGGGTCGAGAAATTGCTGCAAAAACCGGATCGCCTGATTGGCCTGGTGTTGATCGGCAATAATCTGGTGAACATTCTCGCGTCGGCACTGGGGACCATCGTCGGCATGCGCCTGTACGGCGACCTCGGCGTAGCCATCGCTACCGGCGTATTGACGTTCGCCGTGCTGTTGTTCGCCGAAGTGCTGCCAAAAACCTTCGCGGCGCTGTACCCGGAACGCATCGCCTTCCCCAGCAGCTTTTTACTGGCGCCTCTGCAGAAGGTGATGTTCCCGCTAGTGTGGCTGCTCAATGGCATCACCACGCTGATATTGCGAGTGTTCGGCATTCGCACCAACGTGCGCGTCAGCGATGCGGTGAGCAAGGACGAGCTGCGCACCATCGTCAATGAATCCCACTCGCAGATTTCCCGTCGCAATCAAGACATGCTGATCTCGGTACTGGACCTGGAAAAGGTGACAGTCGATGACATCATGGTACCGCGCAACGAAATCGTCGGTATCGACGTCAACGACGACTGGAAGTCGATCATGCGCCAGCTTACCCACTCGCCGCACGGCCGCATCGTGCTGTATCGCAGCTCGCTGGATGACGCCATCGGTATGCTGCGGGTACGTGAAGCTTACAGGCTGATGACCGAGAAGAAAGAGTTTAACAAAGAGAATTTGCTGCGCGCCGCTGACGAAATTTACTATGTGCCTGAAGGTACACCGCTCAATGTTCAACTGGTGAAATTCCAGAGGAATAAAGAGAAAGTCGGCATCGTGGTTGACGAGTACGGTGATATTCAGGGGCTGGTAACGGTGGAAGATATTCTGGAGGAGATCGTAGGCGATTTCACGACCTCCATGTCACCCACGTTGGCGGAGGAAGTTAATCCGCAGAGCGACGGCTCCGTACTGATAGACGGTACTGCCAACGTGCGCGAGTTAAACAAGGCGTTCAACTGGACGCTGCCGGCCACCGAGGCTCGCACCATTAACGGCATGCTGCTGGAAGAGTTGGAAGAGATCCCCGAGATCGGTACCCGTGTGCGCGTAAGTCACTACGACGTCGATATCCTCGACGTGCAAGACAATATGATAAAACAGGTGCGGGTCACACCGATAAAGTCGCTGCAATCCAGCGTTCAACAGCGCTGACTGCCCGCCAGAAAGAGAAAAGACGCGAACCTCGCGTCTTTTTTTATCGCTAGAGCCTGTGTCTGTGAACTAGATATGCAGTTCCTGCAGCTTTTCTTTCGGCAGCGCCAGTTCTTCGTTGTGGTTCACTACCACGTCGTGATCGAGAATGTGCTTGGCGATTTCCTGCGCTTCTTCCAAAGAGTGCATGTGATAAGTCCCGCACTGGAACTCATTCAGCTCAGGAATTTTGCGCTGGTCAGTCACTTTCAGCACGTCGGACATCGCCGCTTTCCACGCATCGGCAACGCGCTGCTCTTCCGGCACGCCGATCAGGCTCATGTAGAAACCGGTGCGGCATCCCATCGGGGAGATATCGATAATCTCAACGCCCTGGCCATTCAGATGATCACGCATAAAGCCGGCAAACAGGTGTTCCAGCGTATGAATGCCGCGTTCTGGCATCACTTCCAGGTTCGGCCGACAGAAGCGCAGATCGAACACGGTGATGGTATCGCCATGAGGAGTTTTCATGGTTTTCGCAACGCGGACAGCCGGGGCTGCCATGCGGGTATGGTCTACGGTGAAGCTATCCAGCAGTGGCATTTCGTTACCTCCTCGTAAAAGAGTATTTATTTCGAAACTTTTTTAACTAACCAGGAAACCTTTTCCAACCCAGCGAGTCTGAGTATGTGAAAGACGCGCATTTGTTATCATCATCCCTGTCATCAGAGATGCATATTTGGCCACATTGATGTGGCCTTTTTCTTTTTCAGCCCCCGCCGTGTTGCTTCAGGAACTCTTCAAAGCTTAGCGTATCGCCGGCTTCTATGTTGCGTTGACGCTGCCATGAGGCTTCCTGTTCCTTCGCCAGATCGGCTTCGGTCAGAATTTCCAACGGCTCTTCCATCAGCATCTGACGGTACTTTTCAGCCAATTGCAGACCCACTTGGCCGGTTCCCTCTTCCTTCATCGCTTTCAGGATACGAGCAGAAAACGTCAGCTCCGGATCGTCAAACGCCGCAACCAGCTCATCGCAAACTTGCTGGTACTGCCGATCGCCGGCTTCGCTATCCAGCACCTCCGCTACGCGTCGCAGATCGTCAAACAACGCCTTACCGACTTTCTCCAAAGGCTTACGGCTGTCATCACAGCCCATGCCGATGGTCTGGCCAGGCTTGCGTCCTTCGAGGATCACACGATTCCAGTTCTTGCGCGTGCAAAGCAGTTCATCACTGTCCATCTCTGGCGCATCGGCCAGCACACACCACACCAGGAAGAGGTCCAGGAAACGCGCCTGCACCGCATCCACGCCGATTGGCGAGAACGGGTTGATGTCGAGCGAACGAACTTCGATGTATTCGATACCGCCGCGCAGCAGCGCATCTGACGGCGTCTCACCGCTTTTGGTCACACGCTTCGGCCGGATCGGCGCATACAGTTCATTTTCAATCTGCAGCACGTTACTGTTCAATTGCAGGTAACGATCGCCGTCCTTTACACCCAATTCGGCGAACTCTTCGGAAGGCGTGACAATCGCCCGCTTCAGACCGGCGACATAACTCTGCAGATCGTTGAAGGTAATGCCCAGATTGCTCTGAGATTTATTGGTGTAGCCCAGGTCACTCAACCGCAGCGAAGTGGCATACGGCAGATAGCACATACCCTGCTCGGTACGCTCGAACGGCAATGCGGTTTCACGCCCTTTCAGGAACGAGGAACAGATCGCCGGTGACGCGCCGAACAAATACGGGATCACCCAGCCAAAACGGTAGTAATTGCGGATCAAGCGGAAATAGCCCGCAGAAATCTGCTCTTTGCCGCTTTCTGCATCTTTAACGCCGGCCCATGCCTGCCAGAACTCCAACGGCAGCGAGAAATTGTAATGCACGCCGGAAATGGTCTGCATCAGTGCACCGTAGCGATTTTTCAATCCTTCACGGTACAGCGTTTTCATGCGGCCAATATTCGACGAACCGAACTGCGCCAGCTCAATGTCCTGCTCGGCTTCAATAAAGCACGGCATGCTGAGCGGCCACATGCGTTCATCACCCAGATTACGCGCCACGTGACGGTGGATATCACGCAGGAACGTCAGCAGGTGATCGAGGTTATCGTCAACCGGCGTAATAAACTCTAACAGCGCCTCGGCAAAGTCTGTGGTAATCCAGTGGTGCGTTAATGCCGCCCCCAACTTCTCCGGATGTCCGGTTGTCGCCAGTTTTCCGTCCGCGGTGACACGCAGCGTTTCACGCTCGATGCCGCGACGAATACCTTTTAATGCATGGGGATGGGCTTCCAACCAAGAAAGCGCCTGTGATACGTCCGGGATCAAATTGACCTCCCGCTTCTAAAAACAATAACTCGTAAGCATACTGAATCTGCACCCGAGTGAATATTGAGTTATATTCACTTCGTTAATGCCACCAGGTCATTCCCTGTAACGTTATCATAGTCAAAATGATGTAACGCAGCGCCTTTCCGATACACAGAAACAGCGCTACAGGGCCCCAGGGCATGCGCAGCCAACCTGCCAACACGCACAACAAATCGCCCACTACCGGCACCCAGCTGAGCAACAGCGCAGCCGGGCCGAAGCGTTGCATCCACCCGAGCGCTGTCTCCAGCCCCCGCTGCGGTTTCAACGCCGGTAACAAGCGCCCGATAATGACATTGGTCACCCCGCCGAGCGTATTCCCCAACGTCGCGGCCAACACCAGTAACTCCGGTGAGACGCGGCTGTTAGTCAGCAAGGCGACCAAAACAATCTCTGAATTTCCCGGCAACAGCGTCGCACTGAGGAAGCTGCTGCCGAATAGCGACATGACCGCCAGCGTACTACTCAAAGCGTGCGGACATCTACGACAGCCATATTGGCGCTTTTCGCCGCCTGAATACCGAAATCTGCGTCTTCAAATACCACGCATTTTTCCGGCGACACGCCAATCAGCTCGGCACAACGCAGGAAAGTATCGGGTTCAGGCTTGTGCCGCAGTACGTCATCGGCACCCACGATCGCATCAAAACAGTGGAACAGACCCAAATGGCGCAACAAAGACTCCGCCATGCGATGTTCACTGCCAGTACCTACAGCCATCGGGCGGCGACCTTGATAGGCTTTGACCACCTCAATCAGCGGCAGGGGCCGCACGGTATCCAACAGCATCGTTTCCACCGCGCGGGTTTTCTCCGCAGCCAGTTGATGGGGATCGAGATCGGCCTGATGGCGGGTAATAATCGACTGGGCAATACGCCAGCTCGGAGAGCCGTTCAACGCCACCATGGCCGCTTCATCAAACGTCATACCGTAACGGGCCAGCACCTCGTGCCACGCTTTGCGGTGCGTCGGCTCGGTATCAAGAATAGTGCCGTCCATGTCGAAGATCAGACCCTGATAGCGGTCGTACATCGTTACTCCATGATCGTTGAGGAAAGAAAACTACTTTAGCGTAAAGCCGGAAGGTTGTCGCTGATCGCGTAATGGCGGAATGTGCTCTGGGAAAAGTCCGGTGAGAAGAGAAGTGCGGAAAGTATTTTGCCGAAGCCGGAAAAGCGAAAAACCCGCCGAAGCGGGTTTTTCTTAGATGGTGCATCCAGGAGGATTCGAACCTCCGACCGCTCGGTTCGTAGCCGAGTACTCTATCCAGCTGAGCTATGGATGCATTACTGTTTTTGTTTTGTCTGCTTGAAGAACAAGTTTGACAGAAAGAATGGTGCATCCAGGAGGATTCGAACCTCCGACCGCTCGGTTCGTAGCCGAGTACTCTATCCAGCTGAGCTATGGATGCACAGGAATTCTTTTTTGATACCGTATGGTACGTTTTACTACCCCACCATACTGCAAAATATGGTGCATCCAGGAGGATTCGAACCTCCGACCGCTCGGTTCGTAGCCGAGTACTCTATCCAGCTGAGCTATGGATGCAAATGGCGGTGAGGCGGGGATTCGAACCCCGGATGCAGCTTTTGACCGCATACTCCCTTAGCAGGGGAGCGCCTTCAGCCTCTCGGCCACCTCACCATACGCTTCTTTCGAATTGTGCCTAACTTGCTTTAGAGAAGCTCATCGGCACTGCGTGGCGCACATATTACTTTCTCCGACTTTTAAGTCAAACAATTTTTCCCAACTCACGTGCGTTTGCGCAATTCACACTCAACATGGGCGATTTCAAGGCAAAAAGAGTGTTTTATCAACAGGCAGACAGGGTGAAACCGCAAACAAAGCGAATGGCTGCAATCGGGAAATGAGAAGATGAAAGCGGGAAAGGATAATGATGGGCACAAAAAAGCACAGTAGCGTCTCGCCAAGCAACGAGACGCTGCTTCGAAATCAGAAGGTCGTCTGTTGAGACTTCTCTGCCTGAATGCGCTGATAGATTTCTTCGCGGTGCACTGACACCTCTTTAGGGGCATTCACACCAATACGAACCTGGTTGCCCTTGACCCCTAACACTGTGACAGTGACCTCATCGCCAATCATGAGGGTTTCACCAACTCGACGAGTCAGAATTAACATTCTTTGCTCCTTGAAAGATTAAAAGAGTCGGGTCTCTCAGTTTCCCCGTCATTATCCATCATATGCTGCGAAAACGTAAGCCATCTAACCCACAATAAGTGTAAGCAGGCTTGGTCTCACCTCAGATAATAATAAGTTTAGCCGACCTGAAAAACTTTGTTCCCGGAATTGTAACTAAATTGTGTTAGCACAGGCTAAAAACGCCATAATCAGCAATGAGTTATGGCGTTTATAAGTGCTATTTATTTATATTCACAGTTTCGAAGCCACCCAGGCCTCTACGCTGTTTAAGGCCGCAGGCAGGGCACTGACATCAGTACCCCCGGCCTGCGCCATGTCGGGGCGCCCACCCCCTTTGCCGCCAACCTGCTGCGCTACGTGGCCGATCAACTCGCCGGCTTTCACCCGGTCGGTCAAATCTTTGGTCACGCCGGCAATCAGGCTAACCTTATCGTCAGCCGTAGTGGCCAGCACGATAATTGCGGAACCCAGCTGATTTTTAAGATCGTCAACCATGGTCCGCAGCATTTTCGCCTCAACGTTATCAAGCTGGCTGACCAACAGCTGCACGCCATTGACCTTTTTCGCCTGGCTGGACAACGAAGCGCTTTCCTGCGCAGCCTGCTGATCTTTCAACTGCTGCAGCTCTTTCTCCAGTGCGCGAGTACGATCCAGCACCGCACGCACCTTGTCCGTCAGGTTGCTATTGTCACCTTTCACCAGTTGCGCAACGTCCTGTAACAGATCGTTTTGCTGATGAAGGGTCGCAATCGCGCCCTCGCCGGTTACGGCTTCAATACGGCGAATACCCGCTGCGGTACCTGATTCGGTCAGAATGCGGAACAGGCCGATATCACCGGTACGGCTGGCGTGAGTACCGCCACACAGTTCGGTAGAGAAATCACCCATGGTCAGTACACGTACGCTGTCGTCGTACTTCTCGCCAAACAGCGCCATCGCGCCCTTCTCTTTGGCATCGTCCAGCGCCATCACTTCGGTTTGCACCGGCAGGTTACGACGCACCTGCTGGTTAACCAAATCTTCCACAACGCGGATTTGTTCCGGTTTCATCGCTTCAAAATGCGAGAAATCGAAACGCAGATATTTATCGTTAACCAGCGAGCCTTTCTGCGCCACGTGCTCGCCCAGCGTCTGACGCAGTGCGGCATGCAGCAGGTGGGTAGCTGAGTGGTTCAAACGAATACGGTTACGGCGGGCGATATCAATCTGCGCATCGACGCGATCCTTCACCTTCAGCACGCCATGGGACAACTTGCCCTGATGCCCGATAGCCTGGCCGTATTTCTGCGTATCGCTAACCACAAAGTCCGCGCCGGCGGCTTTCAGCACGCCTTTGTCACCAACCTGACCACCGGACTCACCGTAGAATGGCGTTTCATCCAGTACCACCACAGCTTCTTCACCCACGTGGATCTCATCCACCGGCTGGCCGTCGCGGAACAACGCCGTCACTGTAGCCTGCTGTTCTTCGTGGTCATACCCGCTGAACTGGCTGGCGCCATCAACGCGGATCATGCTGTTGTAGTCGGCACCAAAGCCGCTGGACTCGCGCGCACGGCGGCGCTGCGCTTCCATAGCTTGTTCGAAGCCGGCTTCATCCACTTTCAAACCGCGCTCACGGCACACGTCTGCGGTTAAATCGACCGGGAAACCGTAAGTGTCATACAGGCGGAAGGCGGCTTCTCCATCCAGGGTGTCGCCCTGCAGATTGGCCAGCTCTTCATCCAACAACGCCAGACCACGCTCCAACGTACGGGCAAACTGGTCTTCTTCGGTTTTCAACACTTTCTCAACCAGCGATTGCTGACGCTTCAATTCGTCGGCTGCCGGGCCCATGACTTCGATCAGCGGCGCAACCAGTTTATAGAAGAAGCTCTCTTTCGCGCCCAGCATGTTGCCATGGCGGATAGCGCGACGGATGATGCGGCGCAGCACGTAGCCGCGGCCTTCGCTTGACGGCATTACGCCGTCTGACACCAGGAAGGCGCAGGAACGGATATGGTCGGCGATAACACGCAGGGATTTGTTATCCAAATCAACCGCGCCGGTCACTTTCGCCACAGCGGTAATCAGCTTGCTGAACAGATCGATTTCATAGTTGGAGTTCACATGCTGCAGCACCGCGGCAATGCGTTCCAGGCCCATACCGGTATCTACCGAAGGCTTTGGCAGAGGCAACATAGTGCCGTCAGATTGGCGGTTGAACTGCATGAAAACGATGTTCCAGATCTCGATGTAACGATCGCCATCCTCTTCCGCGCTGCCTGGCGGGCCACCCCAGATGTGATCGCCGTGATCGTAGAAGATCTCGGTGCACGGGCCGCATGGGCCGGTATCGCCCATTTGCCAGAAGTTGTCGGACGCGAAGGCCGCACCCTTGTTGTCGCCGATACGGATAATGCGTTCCGCCGGTACGCCAATCTGCTTCTGCCAGATGTCGAAGGCTTCGTCATCGGTTTCATAGACGGTCACCCACAGCCTTTCTTTCGGCAGGTTAAACCAGTTTTCGCCGGTCAACAGTTCCCATGCGTAACTGATGGCATCGTGTTTGAAATAGTCGCCGAAGCTGAAGTTGCCCAGCATTTCAAAGAACGTATGGTGACGCGCGGTATAACCGACGTTCTCCAGATCGTTATGCTTACCGCCCGCACGCACGCAACGCTGTGAGGTAGTGGCGCGGGAATAGGCACGCTTGTCCAGCCCCAGGAAAACATCTTTAAATTGGTTCATGCCGGCATTGGTAAACAACAATGTCGGATCATTGTTAGGTACCAGGGAGCTGCTTGCTACAACCTGGTGGCCTTTACTATGAAAGAAATCGAGAAACGCTTGACGGATCTCAGCGGTGCTCTTGCTCATAATTTTCCCGGAAAGGCTAGAATAACGACACGTGAGCAAGAGCGCGACATCCTGACGATGGCATCTAGCTCACGAACAAAAAGTGGGGATAAGATAAATTTTCTTCAGAGGGAAGTAAAACCCCGTGTGCGCTCATTGCGCAAAATCACGGTAAATTGACTGAATTTCTTCCTGAAAGAAGCCCCGATAGAGCAGATAACGCTGCACCTTGGCTTTCTCTTTCCAGTCCGTTGGCAGCTCGTCGCCAAATTTACGCTGCGCCACCAGTTTGGCTTGTTCACACCAGTCGATATCACAGTCTGCCAGCGCCGTCTGAGTCAGCTCTTTATCCACGCCCTTTTGCATCAGTTCCGAGCGAATGCGCTGCGCGCCGTAGCCTTTACGGCTGCGACTGCCGATATAACTGCGGGCAAAGCGTTGATCGTCCAGCCAGTTGTGCTGGTAACAATAGGCAATAACCTGTTCGATAACGGCGGGATCTACGGGTTCTTCAGGAGGAGGCGCAGAGGGGCTGGGGGTCTTGGAGCCAAATCTGGCTTTCGCCATAAATGGCTGCGCCGCAAGTTTGCGGCGCAGTTCAGCTTCACTATGATCGCGTTGCGACAGCAGGCGCATTGCGCGGCTCAGCAAATCATTCATTATTCAAGCCTGATTTAATCGACGCTGGTGCGGCCTAAACGGCACGCACCAACCTCAACAGCGATTAAAACTCTTCGCTGGTTTCAGCTTCGCCATCATCGAAGCTTTCATTGGGAGCAGTAACCAGTTCACCGTTGCTGTGCAGCAGCAGATCGCGCAGTTTTTTGTCCAACTCAGCGGCAACAGCCGGGTTTTCTTTCAGGAAGTTGCAGGCATTCGCCTTGCCCTGACCGATTTTATCGCCGTTGTAACTGTACCAGGCACCGGCTTTCTCGATCATCTTGTGCTTAACGCCCAGATCGACCAGTTCACCACGGCTGTTGATACCTTCACCGTACAGAATTTGGAACTCAGCCTGCTTGAATGGCGCAGCGATTTTGTTTTTCACCACTTTGACGCGGGTTTCACTGCCCACCACTTCATCGCCTTCTTTAACCGCACCGATACGGCGGATATCCAGACGAACGGAGGCATAGAATTTCAGTGCGTTACCGCCGGTGGTGGTTTCCGGGTTACCGAACATGACACCGATTTTCATACGGATCTGGTTGATGAAGATCAGCAGCGTGTTGGCGTTTTTCAGGTTACCGGCCAGCTTACGCATCGCCTGGCTCATCATACGTGCCGCAAGGCCCATGTGTGAGTCACCGATTTCACCTTCAATTTCCGCTTTTGGCGTCAACGCCGCTACGGAGTCAACGATGATCACGTCAACCGCACCAGAACGGGTCAAGGCATCACAAATTTCCAGAGCCTGCTCACCGGTGTCCGGCTGGGAACACAGCAGGTTGTCGATATCGACGCCCAGTTTTTTGGCATAAATCGGGTCCAGCGCGTGCTCGGCATCGATAAATGCGCAAGTTTTGCCTTCGCGCTGTGCGGCAGCGATAACCTGCAGCGTCAGAGTGGTTTTACCGGAGGATTCCGGGCCATAAATTTCAACGATACGGCCCATTGGCAGGCCGCCCGCACCCAGTGCGATATCGAGTGACAGTGAGCCGGTAGAGATCGTTTCTACATCCATAGAACGGTCTTCACCCAGACGCATGATGGAGCCTTTGCCGAACTGTTTCTCAATCTGGCCCAGTGCCGCAGCTAACGCCTTTTGCTTGTTCTCATCAATAGCCATTTTTGCTCCTTCGTTTCGCAATGCCGGTGTTACCCCACACTGCCACGGAATGTATGTTGTGCAGGAAATGTCGCTAATTATACTGTATGGTCATACAGTATCAAGCCTAATTTTACAAAAATTCGTCAAGTGCGGTTTGCAGCGCGAAGATCGTCGCCTGAAGCCGCACTGCATCACGATCGCCGGCAAATTGCATCTTGTGCGCCAGCACCTGCCCAGAGCATTCGGCGAAACCAAACCATACGGTACCCACCGGTTTTTCCGCACTGCCGCCGTCCGGGCCGGCAATGCCGCTGACCGACAGCGCCAGGCTGGCCTGCGCCGCATGTAATGCCCCCTGCGCCATCTCGCGAACCACTTCCTCGCTCACGGCACCGTGGGCGGCAAGAGTCGCTTCCGCCACGCCCAACAACTCGTGTTTCGCCGCATTGCTGTAGGTGACAAACCCACGATCGAAGTAGGCGGAGCTGCCGGCAATGTCAGTAATGGCTTTGGCGATGCCGCCGCCGGTGCAGGATTCCGCACAGGTGATCCACAGACCTTTGGCCTTCAGTTTTTCCCCTACGGCAATGCTGAGTTCCCGCAGTTGATTTTCACTCATAACCCCTCCATAGCGAATCAGGTATATGCGCCCGATAGTAGCACTTATCAATGCCTGGCCGACGGCGCGTTGACATAAATGCGCAGTGCCTCGCAGGAGAGGCAGTGTTAAGCCGCGGGTCAAACTGCTAGTATCAAATGCAACGCGCGGGTTACGAGAGGCGTTTCCAGATGAGGGATCTCACAGGGCTGTCTGTCTATGCTGCCTGCATGGCTGGCCCCAGGCAAACCAGGACAAAAGATTAGGATGATAGAGTGAAAAAAACGTTAGGCGTCTTCTTTCCGTTGTATACCACCACCCTGCTGATGTTGCTGGGTTCAGGGTTGCTCACCACTTACATCTCCCTGCGCTTAACCTCAATCCACGTCACCGGCGCGCTGATCGGCGCGATTATCGCCGCCAACTACATCGGCCTGGTGATCGGCGGTAAAGTCGGTCATTTCCTGATTGCCCGCGTCGGCCATATCCGCGCTTACGTCTCCTGCGCCGGCATCATTACCGCCGCAGTGCTGGGGCACGGCCTGACGGAATACATTCCGGCCTGGGTGGTGCTGCGCCTGATTATCGGCCTGTGCATGATGTGCCAGTTTATGGTGCTGGAGAGTTGGCTGAACGACCAATCGGAATCCAATCAGCGCGGTAGGGTTTTCGGTTTCTACATGGCGGCCACCTACCTGGGCATGTCGCTGGGCCAGGTGGTTCTGATGCTGCAGACCAATCTCGGCATCACCACGTTGTTGGTGATCGCACTGTGTTTTGCACTCTGTCTGGTGCCAATCGCCCTCACCACCCGCACCAATGCGCGTCATATGTCACCGGCGCCAATGGAACTGCGCTATTTTATCGGCGCCATTCCCAAGGTACTGGCGACCACGCTGGTGATCGGCATGGTCGTCGGCTCTTTCTATGGGCTGGCGCCGGTCTACGCCAGCATGCAGGCGCTAACTACCCAACAAACCGGCCTGTTTATGGCGATCTCCATCTTTGCCGGGCTGGTGGCGCAGTTCCCGCTCAGTTGGTTGTCAGATCACTATAACCGTACGCTGTTGATGCGCATCAATGCCATTTTACTGATCGTGGCGGCGCTGCCGCTGGCTCTGGTACCACACATTGATTTTCCGGTGCTGCTGGTGGTGGGGTTTATCGTCAGCATGCTGCAATTCACGCTGTATCCACTGGTCGTGGCATTGGCGAACGATCTGATCGAACCTGAGCGACGCGTATCGTTGGCAGCCTGTTTGCTGATGGCATTCGGCGTCGGCGCCAGCATCGGGCCACTGGCGGTCGGTGCGCTGATTCAGCCTCTGGGCGGCAACATTCTGTATGCGTTCTTCTCGCTTTGCGGCGTGTTGTTGGTGGCCTTTAGCCGTACGGTAAAAGAAGACGAATCGCAGTTTGTGCAGGATGCGCCGTTACCGCATATTCCCCTGCCGGACAGCCTGACCAGTTCACCGCTTTCCCCGGCACTGAACCCAACCTTCGATGAGCAGATCATCCACGATACCATGCCGCCTCCGGAGGCCGCACCGGATCCGGTAGATGATCAACACAGCGAAACGCCGGCAGCGGAGGAGCCCATCCCGCAGGGCGCAGACCCCGATGAAGATACGGGGTTGAAAAAGGCCCACTCGATGCTTTAATCATCGGCCCCTGCCTGGAGCCGGTATCCGCGTATCACAGATCCAGGAAGGATCCCAGGCGGTAACCGCGCTCCGCAATCGCGTTTTTAATGCCTGGCGCGGTCAATACCTCCACCTCCGCCAGCCGCGGATAGCAGTATTTGCTCTCCAATAGGGTCTTATCCAGGAATGCCGGGTGGCACATCAACTCTACTGAGCCGACGCCGCGTTCGTCGGCCCGGTCAAGCACCTGCAAAAACAGGGCTTCGGATATAGCCTCGCCATAAAAACCCGAATCAAACCACTCGGTGCTGCGATCACAACGCAACGGAATGCCTTGTCGCTCCACTGCCTGGCGGTCAATGCGCAGCGGAATGGATTTGGACTGAGCGAAGGCTTCCACCAACGGATAGATCTGCGGCAGCATGTGTGCATGATGGTGGCTGTCGATATGAGTCGGCGCTTTACCGAAAACGGCCGTAAACTTGTCGTACTGCCCCACCAGCTCATTGTAGATTTCGTCCAAATCCAACATCGCAGACTCGGCCCTTTCCCACAGCCACTTACCCAATTCCCCCCACTCATTGACCAATGACGGCATGGCGGTCAAGGGGTGCCCATGAGTCAACACAAAGTGCAGCCCCACCTGCAGCCCAGGAAAAATCCTGTTTAACTGCGCCGCGTGGTGCACATCCTCGCCATTCACCATGGCGGTAGTTGAAGAGACCACCCCGTAGTGAAACGCCTCGATAATGCCGTAGTTCTGGCCCTTGCTCAGGCCAAAATCGTCGGCGTTCACTATCAGTAACTTTTCCATTTGGCATCCATTTAACAAATTTTTGGCAAGGGAAAGCCGTCCGTCAGGTACGGCAGGTCCCCTTCTCGTCTACAAAGAAACTTATTTCATCAGGCTATGAGTGGCCTGAAAGGTATTCGGAATATCGGCGTTAATGCTTATCGGGAGCGGCCCTAAATAGGGCCGTAGAACTTTTTTCGGTAATTACCCGGGGTGACTTCGGTGAGTCTTTTAAAGTTTTTAATAAACAGGCTCACGTCACCGTAACCTGAATCAAAGGCAATATCCGACACGGAATAGTTCGTCACCTCCAACTGCGTTTTGGCGAAATTGATGCGGATTTCATTAATCACCTGCATCGGCGTTTTATGGTAGTAACGCCGCATCGCCCGGGTCAGGTATTCCTGCGTTTTCCCCGACAGCTCAACCATATTCAGCAGCGCCTTTTCGCCAAACATCGCTTTATCATGCATGCCCGCCAGCGTGTTCTTCAGCCATTGGGGAATGTCATCGCCTTCGCCGCACTCTTCCTTGTAATGCCGGATGCGGCTGACGATATAAAAAGTCAGCGTTTCCAGGAACTCGGCAAAGTCATCTTCGCGAAACTGCGGAGAGCCGACCACCGACTCGATATAGGCCAAAAACTCGTTCTTGAGGCTGTAAGCCTGCGAGGCGACAAAACAGCGCGGTAAAAACTGCAGGTAATGCTCCTCAAAGAAGACCTTGCCGACCGCCACGTTGAAAATTTTCGCGGCGCCAAACTCGTAAAAGCTTTGGTGACGTGAGCCGATAGGGATAAAAACAAAGTCTCCCCGCTCCAGCAGCACCCGCTTGCCGTTGATCTCCTGATAGCATTTACCACTCAGGACAATGGTAAACTCATAGTAGTCATGCTGATGCAGCCCGGTCGCGCTTTCCACCTTGTTATAGATAAACAGATGAAAGTCTTTGCAGTTAAAAAAATCCTGCTCCCGAATCAGCTTAACGTCGTTCGCATTCAGCGAAACCTGATTATCAGTCACCGCATACGCTCCCATTAGTCGAAACCGTTTTGTCTGGCCGTTTCGGCAAACCAGTAGCCGCTCTTTTTAAGCGTGCGCCGTTGGTTTTCCCTATCCAGCCTGACTAATCCGTAGCGATTCTTATAGGCATTGAGCCAGGACCAACAGTCAATAAAGGTCCATAAGTGATACCCTTTGCACTGAGACCCTTCTGCCAGCGCCTGGTGCAACCATTTGAGATGATCGCGTATAAAGTCAATGCGATAGTCATCCTCCACCCGGCCGGAAGCGCCGATAAAGGCTTCCTCCCCCTCTACGCCCATGCCATTTTCTGAAATATAGCAGGGAATATTGCCGTAGTTTTCTTTCAGGTCCATCAGAATGTCATACAGCCCTTTTTCGTAGATCTCCCAGCCCCGGTGCGGGTTAATCTTCCGGCCCGGCATCTCATAGTAGCTGAACAGATCTTCCGGCATCGTCACCCTATCGGTGGTCCGAAAACCTTCTTTCGCTTTAACCCTGCGAGGCTGGTAATAGTTGACGCCCAGGATATCGACAACCCCGTCGGCAATCAGCTGTGCATCCTCAGGCTCGGTCTGTGGTTGCAGCCCGTTGGCTTTCAGCAAATCCACCAATTCTTGCGGATAACGCCCTTTTGTTACTGGATCGAGGAAGCTCTTGTTCAGCAGCAGATCCGCATAGTTGGCCGCCAAGAGATCTTCCTGGCGGGTCGAGCGGGGATAGGTCGGGCTCAGGTTCAAAATAATGCCTATCGTGCCCTCGTTACCCAGCGCTCTGAAATGACTCACCGCTTTGGCGTGCGCCAGAACGCTGTGGTAAGCCACCACGACGGCCCTTTTGAAATCGACCACGCACGGATAATGCAGGTCGTTCAGATAGCCCGCCTCAACCGGCACAATCGGCTCATTGAACGTGAACCAGTGGGTGACTCTGTCGCCGAACAGGGTGAAGCAAGTCTTGGCATAGCGAGCATAGGCTTCGACCACAGCCCGGCTTTCCCAGCCGCCTTTCTGCTGCATGCACAGCGGCATATCGAAATGGTAGAGATTGATAAATGGCGTGATGCCCTGCGCTAACAGGCTATCAATCAGCGCATTGTAGAAGGCGACCGCTTTAGGATTCACTTCGCCATCGCCCTCCGGGATCAGCCGGGACCAGGAGATGGACGTTCTGAAGGTGTTATGCCCAAGCGTTTTTAACAGCAGGATATCGTCGCGAAAATTGTCATAAAACGTGGACGCCTCGGAGGGACCCACCTGATGATGAAAACGTTCGGGGGCGATTTCATGCCAGTAATCGAAGATGTTCCGGCTCTTGCCATCCCGCGCAGAGGCCCCTTCCGACTGCGGCGCAGACGTGGCGCTTCCCCACCAGAAATCGTCAGCAAAGTGATATTTCATTCAAACGCCCCTAAAACCGGGGCAGCAGACGCTGCCCCATTCCGACAGTTAGAATTTCAGCGCCTTGGCGATATCTTCTTCGCTCTCGGTCGCCTGATCGATCTGGCTTTGCGCCTTGTTGGAAATCATTACGAACGGCAGGTAAATCAAGGTCGCAACGCCCAGGTTGAAGAAACTCAGCAACATGGCGACGATGCTGCCGTTGGTGTTGAAGAACGCCCCCAGCCCGACCGGCATGGTCCAGGGCGCAATGTTGGTGATGGGCGGGATCATCCCGGTGTAATAGGCCACCGTGGTGATAATCGTCAATACCGGTTGAACCAGGATGAACGGAATAAACATCACCGGGTTCATAATCACCGGCAGGCCAAACAGGATAGGTTCATTGATCTGGAAGATGCCCGACGGGGTAGCCAGCTTGGCAACCTGACGATAGTCTTCGCGGCGTGAGGCGATAAAGATGGCGATAATCAGCCCCAGCGTCGAGCCGGTCCCGCCAAGGTAAATGTAAGAGTCGACGAACGGCTTCGCCCACATGTGGAACTCTTTGCCCGCAGCAACCGCCGCCTCGACGGAACCGTACTTGTTGTAAAGCTCCACGTTCTCCAGCGCGAATGGCGTCATGATGCCACTGTCCAACGCCGCCAGCGCCATCGAGCCATGTACCCCGAAGAACCACAGCAGCGAGGAGAACATCACATACACCCACCCCACCACACTGCCCATTTTCGCCAGCGGAGCCGAGATGCTGTCCATAATGATTTGGTGGAAGTTGGTGCCCCACAGCGTCAGGCAATAAGCCAGCACGCCCATAATCGACAGGATAATAAAGCCGGGGATCAACGCGGAGAAAGAGCGCGATACCGAGGAAGGTACACTGTCCGGCAGGCTGATCACCCAATTGCGGCGCACCACAAAGGCAAACATCTCCGCCACCACCAGGCCGATCACCATACCGGAAATGATGTTGGCGCCCCCCAGCCAGTTCGCCCCCACGGCGTAGGCTTCACCCACGCTGAACGGCGTTACGGTCATGAAGGCCGCAACGGCCAACAACGCGGCTGCCAGCGGATCAACCTTTCTTTCCTCAGCTAACGCCATACTGATAAAAAAGGGCGTCATCAGGGACATGATCCCCAGGGTACCGTTATACACGCTGCCGCCGATGCTTTTCAGGCCATTCAGCGTTTCAATGGTGGATGCATCCAGCCGCACTCCCAGGGAGAAGAAGAACGATCCCTCACCGAAGCTGAGAAACACGTTGTTGATCAGAACGAACATCGCACCGGTCAGCGTCAGCGGCATTAACCGGATAAACCCGTTTTTGATGGCATTAACATGGGGTTGCTTACCAATTTTCACGGCAAAGGGCAGAATGACCTTTTCCAACGAGGCAATTAACGTATTCACGGCAACGCCCCTTATTGGTTAGCTTTTTTTATTGTGGCAACCGCCGCCTTCAGTACCCCAAGGCCATCGAGTTTGCCGTACAAAACGGAGTCGATCACTTCGACCGGCTTGTGCGGCAACTGTTTCTGTACTTCGGCAAGCGTGTAGGCAATCTGTGGCCCCAGCAGGATCACATCTGCCTCAGCGCCTTTCTCCGCAGCCAGAGCTTCGGGATAAGCGGCAATAATCACCGGCACCTCGTACTTCTCCGCTTGCGCTTTCATTTTTGAAACCAGCAGAGAGGTGGACATACCGGCAGAACAAAACAGATAGATTTTTTTCTTTTCCATACCAAGCACCTTGAGATAATCAAAAAAGCCACATGTCATTTGTATGCCAGATGCAATGACGATTGCCCTACGCACTTTCCTTGTGAAGACTCCATGAATGTTGCCCTGGTTGCGAACAGTATACGGAGCCGCGGGCGCGGATAAGTAATTCACCGCTCTACATAACCGTCTCTCCTTGACCTGACAGCTTGACCCTCTTCACATTTCGGGCAAAAAAATTATGTGATCGGCTTAACAAATAAATACACATGACGAAATAAAAACGAAGGGAACCATTAAATATTATCTATAAACAATAAGTTGTAAATACACATGCTATATATATGCCTTATCGGCGGCTTTGTCTTATAGCCTTCAAGGTAACAGTATAAAATAGTTCATAGTTGATTATGGCGCGGTACAGGGAGCATGCGAAAATCTGTAGCGAACAGGCATTCGCCAACGGAAAGGGAAAGTAAAACAGCGAAGGGAAAAATCATGGAACTTTGGTGCCGACCGGCAGATTGACCTGTAACTTCATCCTTTCATTGCAAGCCAACTTTGCGCAAAGCTTCCAATTTTTACCTGTGACAGCGGATTGCCCACTGGGCTAGTATAGCGGTGGAAAAAGGTCCTCTATTCGTAGCGCTTCAAGTAACACGCAAGCCTCATCATCTTGATGACCCGGGCGACAAAAATTTGCCAGCCTGTTTGCCTGTCATATAAGCTCCGTTTTAGACCAACTGATTGATTTACATGAGCTATCGTCTATTTTGCTCGCAACCCACAGATTTAGTGATTTTTTGTGAAACGGCGTGATACCTAATGATGACAATGAAGATCACAATTAAATTTAAATTCAATGGATTGGAAACAGTAATCTTATGAATAGCACCGACAAGCTCGATTCGCATACGCCGATGATGCAGCAGTACCTGCGCCTTAAAGCGCAGCATCCCGAAATTCTGCTGTTCTACCGTATGGGCGATTTCTATGAATTGTTCTACGATGACGCCAAACGCGCTTCTCAACTGCTGGATATTTCGCTGACCAAACGCGGCGCTTCGGCAGGTGAGCCAATCCCAATGGCCGGCGTGCCGCACCACGCGATCGAAAACTACCTTGCCAAGCTGGTTCAGCTCGGCGAGTCCGTCGCCATTTGCGAACAAATCGGCGATCCGGCGACCAGCAAAGGCCCGGTCGAGCGCAAAGTCGTGCGTATCGTCACGCCCGGCACCATTACCGACGAGGCGCTGCTGCAGGAGCGCCAGGATAACCTGCTAGCGGCGATCTGGCAGGACGCAAGAGGCTTTGGCTACGCCACGCTGGACATCAGCTCCGGTCGTTTTCGCGTCGCCGAACCGGAAGACATTGAAACCATGGCGGCCGAGTTGCAGCGCACCAATCCTGCCGAGCTGCTTTATCCGGAAACCTTTGAACACATGGCGCTTATCGAGAAGCGCCACGGCCTGCGCCGTCGTCCATTGTGGGAGTTTGAACCCGAAACCGCACGCCAGCAGCTTAACCTGCAATTTGGCACCCGCGATCTCACAGGTTTTGGCGTGGAACAGGCCCATCAGGCATTGCGTGCCGCCGGCTGTCTGTTGCAGTACGTCAAAGATACTCAGCGCACGGCATTGCCGCATATCCGTGGCATCACCATGGAGCGTCAGCAAGACGGCATCATCATGGATGCCGCAACGCGTCGTAACCTTGAACTGACCCAGAGCCTGTCTGGCGGCAGCGACAATACGTTGGCGGCCATTCTCGATCGCTCCGTAACGGCGATGGGCAGCCGTATGTTCAAGCGTTGGCTGCATATGCCGACCCGCGACATCAAGGTGCTGAACAACCGCCAGCAGGCGATTGGCGCGCTGCAGGATCTGTATGCCGATCTGCAGCCTTCGCTGCGGCAGGTGGGCGATCTGGAACGCATACTGGCGCGTCTGGCGTTGCGTACTGCCCGTCCGCGCGATTTGGCACGCATGCGCCATGCATTCCAGCAATTGCCGGATATTCACGCTCTGCTCCAGGGTGTGGAAACTCCGCATGTGCAACATCTGTTGTCGCAAGTCGGCCAGTTTAATGAACTGCAGGATCTGCTGGAACGAGCGGTGGTTGAAGCCCCGCCTGTGCTGGTGCGCGACGGCGGCGTCATCGCCCCCGGTTACAACAGCGAGCTGGATGAGTGGCGCGCATTGGCCGACGGCGCCAGCGACTATCTCGACCGGCTGGAGATCCGCGAACGCGAAAAGCTGGGGCTGGACACGCTGAAGGTGGGGTTCAACGGCGTGCACGGCTATTACATCCAGGTCAGCCGCGGACAAAGCCACCTGGTACCTATCCACTACGTACGCCGCCAGACGCTGAAAAACGCCGAACGCTATATTATTCCTGAACTGAAAGAGTATGAAGATAAGGTCCTGACCTCCAAAGGCAAAGCGCTGGCGATCGAGAAAGGCCTGTATGACGAACTGTTCGATTTGCTGCTGCCGCACCTCGGGGAATTGCAGCAAAGTGCCGCTGCGCTGGCTGAACTGGACGTGCTGGCTAACCTGACGGAGCGTGCGGAAACGCTGAACTATACCTGCCCGACCATGAGCGAGCAGCCGGGCGTACGCATTACCGAAGGCCGACACCCGGTGGTGGAGCAGGTGCTGAGCGAGCCGTTTATCGCCAACCCGCTGTCGCTGTCGCCTCAGCGTCGAATGCTGATCATTACCGGCCCCAACATGGGCGGTAAAAGTACCTATATGCGTCAAACGGCGCTGATCGTTCTGATGGCGCACATCGGCAGCTACGTGCCGGCTGCCAAAGCCGTTATCGGCCCGGTGGATCGTATCTTTACCCGCGTTGGCGCCGCGGACGATCTGGCCTCCGGCCGCTCTACCTTTATGGTGGAGATGACCGAGACCGCCAATATTCTGCATAACGCCACCGAGCACAGCCTGGTATTGATGGATGAAATCGGTCGCGGCACGTCGACCTACGACGGCCTCTCCCTGGCCTGGGCCTGCGCCGAGAACCTGGCCAGCCGCATTAAGGCCATGACGCTGTTCGCCACCCATTACTTCGAACTGACGACCCTGCCGGAGAAAATGGAAGGTGTGGTTAACGTTCACCTGGATGCGCTGGAACATGGCGACACCATCGCCTTCATGCATAGCGTGCAGGACGGCGCGGCAAGTAAAAGCTATGGTCTGGCGGTTGCGGCGCTGGCCGGTGTGCCGCGCGAGGTGATCAAACGCGCACGCCAGAAGCTGCGTGAGCTGGAGGCCATCTCCAGCCATACCGCCTCCGGAACCGTTGACGCCACACAGATGACGCTGCTGAATGAAGAAACCTCACCGGCGGTAGAAGCGCTCGAGGCGCTGGACCCGGACTCTCTGTCGCCGCGCCAGGCGCTGGAGTGGCTTTACCGCCTGAAGAAGATGGTGTAAACCCGCCAACGCTACGGGCATAAAAAAACGGTGAGCATTATGCTCACCGTTTTTATTTTGATGCGATTCAACTGCCGACGTTATTCGCGGAACAGCGCCTCAATGCTCAGGCCCTGCAACTGCAGAATTTCACGCAGGCGACGTAAACCTTCAACCTGGATCTGACGTACACGTTCGCGAGTCAGGCCAATTTCACGGCCCACATCTTCGAGCGTCGCCGCTTCGTAACCCAACAGGCCGAAACGACGAGCCAGCACTTCACGCTGTTTGGCGTTCAGTTCGAACAGCCACTTAACGATGCTCTGTTTCATGTCATCGTCTTGCGTGGTGTCTTCCGGACCGTTATCTTTCTCGTCAGCCAGAATGTCCAGCAGCGCTTTCTCTGAATCACCGCCCAACGGCGTATCGACGGAAGTGATACGTTCGTTCAGACGCAGCATACGGCTGACGTCATCGACCGGCTTGTCGAGTTGCTCGGCAATCTCTTCAGCGCTCGGTTCATGATCCAGTTTATGAGAAAGCTCGCGCGCCGTGCGCAGATAGACATTCAGTTCTTTAACGATATGGATAGGCAAACGGATGGTTCGGGTTTGGTTCATTATCGCCCGTTCAATCGTCTGACGGATCCACCAGGTTGCGTAAGTTGAGAAACGGAAACCGCGTTCCGGGTCAAACTTTTCCACTGCACGGATCAGGCCGAGGTTGCCCTCTTCAATCAGATCCAGCAGCGCCAGGCCGCGATTACTGTAGCGGCGGGCTATTTTCACCACCAGCCGCAGGTTGCTTTCGATCATTCGGCGGCGGGACGGCACGTCACCGCGCAGTGCACGCCGCGCAAAATAAACCTCTTCCTCTGCGGTAAGCAGCGGAGAATAACCGATTTCACCCAGATAGAGCTGCGTCGCATCCAATACGCGTTGGGTAACGCCTTGAGACAGCAACTCTTCTTCCGCTAAATCACTCTCACTGGCCTCTTCTTCGACCAGTGCTTTTTCGTCGAATGACTCCGCTTCCGTTGCGTTCTCGTCGAAATCCGCATCATCCTGTAACTCGTTAACTTTCAGCGTATTTTGGTTCATATGCTGCTCCTACCCGTGATACCGCGAGCAGAATATCAGCGTATTCTGCCCAATCTATCGCTGCGGAAGAAAACGCAGCGGGTTTACGGATTTCCCCTTGTAACGAATTTCAAAATGCAAACGTACTGAACTGGTTCCGGTGCTACCCATGGTGGCTATTTTTTGACCCGCCTTCACTTCTTGTTGTTCCCGGACCAGCATTGTGTCGTTGTGAGCGTAGGCGCTCAGGTAATCATCATTGTGTTTGATGATGATCAGATTACCGTAACCCCGTAAAGCGTTGCCTGCGTACACTACGCGACCATCGGCGGTAGCGAAGATAGGCTGCCCACGGGAGCCGGCGATATCGACACCTTTATTCCCACCTTCTGATGAGGAAAAGCTATCAATAATCTTACCGTCAGTTGGCCATCTCCAGCTACTCACTGGCGAGCTGTTACTGACGGTGCTGCTCACTGGTGGAGCAACGACCGGTGCGGTAACAGGTGCTGCTGCGGTGGTTGCCGCTACTGCACCCGCTGCAGGTAACATTTTACCTACATTCTGTTTACCCGAATTATCAGAATACGCGTTAGTTGATGGAGAATCAACCGTTGCAGTTTGTATCTGCGTAGTGGAAGGCGGCTTCGGAACACCGCCGCGGGTTGCGTCTGTCGCCGCCAGCATGCCACCGTTTCCGTTCGCAGAACCATTACCAAGCTGAATGCTTTGACCCACATTCAAACTGTATGGCTCAGGAATATTATTACGTTGCGCCAGGTCACGGAAATCGTTCCCGGTGATCCACGCGATGTAAAATAGCGTATCGCCTCGTTTTACCGTGTAGGTATTACCGCTGTAGCTCCCTTTGGGGATTGAATTGTAACTGCGGTTGTAAACGATACGCCCTTCAGGGCTGGCGTTTGCTCCGGCGTTGCCGGATGCAGCGGCTCCGCCACCGCCCACACTACTGATAGGGGCTGATGTCGATGCATCATTCGTACAACCCGCCAACCACAAACTCACCATCGTACACACCGCAACCCGGCGTAAAGTAATCATTGGGCTTCCCGTGCTCATGCTTCCCCCATGACAGCAATATCAGCGATATATCCAAAATACCCTTTACATCGTAGCTGAGCTTTTACCACTCTCTCAGTTTCTGCGATGAAAGGTGCCCGCGGCCGATCCCTGAATGCCAGGAAATCTCCTGCCGGAGCCTCAAAACAGCGCGCCAATGCTAACCACATTAGCGATGCCGCACCATAAGACAACTACGCAGAAAGGCAATTGTATTGAAAATTAACTTTATTGAAACGTTAAAACCTTAACCAGGCGTGATGAAAGTGCAACAGATTTCGTTTTACGCCTAAAATTCAGACAATCCTTAGGCCAGCTCACCCTTCACCAGCGGCACAAAACGCACCGCTTCGACGGTATCGATGACAAAATCATTACCCTGACGTTGAATACGCTTGAGAGTTTGGGTCTGTTCGCCCACCGGCAATACCAGAATGCCGCCATCGTCGAGTTGCTCCATCAGCGCCGGTGGGATCTCCGGCGGCGCTGCAGTCACGATAATGGCATCAAACGGGCCGCGCGATGCCCACCCCTGCCAGCCGTCGCCATGACGCGTGGACACGTTGTGAAGATCGAGCTGTTTCAAGCGACGCTTGGCCTGCCATTGCAGCCCTTTGATACGTTCGACGGAACAGACATGTTGCACCAGATGCGCCAGGATAGCGGTTTGATAGCCGGAGCCTGTACCGATCTCCAGGACTCTCGACGTTGGCGTCAGATTCAACAATTCGGTCATTCGCGCAACCATATAAGGTTGGGAAATGGTTTGGCCTGAGCCGATAGGCAGCGCAGTATTTTCATAGGCTTTGTGTTCAAGCGCTTCGTCAACAAAGCGTTCACGCGGTACCGCCTCTATCGCTTGCAGCAACCGTTCTTCCTGGATCCCCTGTTGACGCAGTTGCGTCAGCAATGTTTGCATACGCTTGTTCACCATTCCCCGCCAACCCCTGCTTTGGTTAACCACGTTTTTACCACGTCCTGGGCCGCATAGGCGGTTAAATCCACCTGCAATGGCGTAATCGCCACATACCCTTGCTCCACCGCGGCGAAATCCGTGTCTGGCCCGGCATCAAACTTATCACCCGGCGGCCCAATCCAATAGAGGTTTTGCCCACGCGGATCTTGCTGGCAGAACACTTTGTCGGCCGGGTGACGGCTGCCGCAACGGGTCACGCGAATGCCTTTGATCTGGTCCAGCGGTAAATCCGGTACGTTAATATTCAGAATTTTTCCCGTTCGCAACGGTTCACGCTGTAAAGCGCGCAGCACGCGGCAGGTGATCGCAGCTGCAGTAGCGTAATGCTGATGGCCATTCAACGACACGGCCAACGCGGGCAAGCCCAAATGGCGCCCCTCCATGGCGGCCGCTACGGTACCGGAATAAATAACGTCATCGCCAAGATTGGGGCCGGCGTTGATGCCGGAAACCACGATGTCCGGCGCAGGCTGCATCAGGGCATTCACGCCCAGATACACGCAGTCGGTCGGCGTTCCCTGCTGCACTGCAATGTCACCGTTGGGCAACGTCAGGGTACGCAGCGGTGATTCCAGCGTCAGCGCATTCGAAGAGCCGCTGCGATTACGATCGGGCGCCACAACCTGCACCTCAGCGAATTCCCGTAGCGCCGCCGCCAGCACCTGGATACCAGGGGCGGTAACACCGTCGTCATTACTCAGCAATATCCGCATAAGAGGTTGTCTTCTTTTATCTCTCTCACCCACGCAGCGTTTCACGCAGCCTGGCATTTAAATACCCGCAATAGCCGCCCAAAAGGCGGTACTTAACCAGCAGATATTATGTTTACTCCCCCCGGCGTGTCCAGTAACCAAGGGAAAGACGAATTTTGACCGTCCAGCCACTGGCAGGTCAAAAGCCCCCAAGTTTCGCGGTCACCATTCGCCAGACGAAAAAAAACCTGCGTCTGCAGGTTTTCTTTATTACTCGCTAATGTCCGCGTCACTGCTCTCTTGCCGCATGATTTCGCGCACCACGCTGGTGGCAAAACTGCCGGCCGGCAGCCAAAAACGCAATTCAACGGTGGCATCGTCCCACCAATTCCACTGCATCTTTTGCGGCTGCAGCAACAACGCGCGACGAGCCGGATCAACGCGTTCCCGCTTTAACAACGCCATCAGCTCCGGCTGTTCCGCCAAACATTGTTGTTCAACGTTCAGCGCTTCCCCGGCGGTGCCCGGTTCGCCGTCGCCCGGCAACGGTGCGGTAATCAACAGCTCACCGGCATCCAGCCGCTGCTGCAACTCAGCCAGTTCGTCCGGTTTGGCGACAAACCAACTGCCGCGGCCGGTAAGTTGCAGCGCATCCCCTTCCAGCACCGTGCGGTGCTGTTGATTGGCCAAGCGCCGGCTGGCGATCAGGTTAAACAGCGCGCTGCGGCTGGCGGAAAGATAAAAACTGCGCTTGCTGCGTTCTTTAACCCGGATCTCATCATTCGCCCAGCGACGCGCCATGACCAGGTTATTGCCACCGCGACCAAAACGCTGGCTGCCGAAATAGTTCGGCACGCCACCCGCCGCAATGGCCTGCAGGCGCTGTTCCACATCCTGTCGATCGGAGATCTGACGCAGCACCAGAGTGAAAGCATTGCCTTTCAGCGTACCGATGCGCATTTTTCGCAGATGGCGGGCACTGGCCAGCACTTCGCAGCCCTCCAGCGAGAACTGGCTGAAATCAGGCGTTTCTTTGCCCGGCAGATGCAGGCAGAACCATTGTTCGGTCACCGCATGGCGATCTTTCAGGCCGGCGTAGCTGACAGAACGGGCGTGAATGCCGGCGAAACGCGCCAGATAATCGGCGACAAACTGGGTGTTACATCCGTTCTTGCGGATGTTCACCAGCACATGTTCGCCTTCTCCGTCCGGTTCAAAGCCCAGATCTTCCACCACCACGAAATCTTCCGGGCTGGCTTTCAGCACGCCTGTGCTTTGCGGCTGGCCGTGCAGCCAGGTCAAATTAGCCATATCCATGCGTTATTCCTTGATCAACAAGGCAACCGCTTCGCAGGCAATGCCCTCGCCACGCCCGGTAAAACCAAGCTGTTCGGTGGTTGTGGCTTTCACGTTAACGTCGTCCATATGGCACTGCAGGTCTTCCGCCAGGAAAATGCGCATCTGCGGAATATGCGGTGCCATTTTGGGCGCCTGGGCAATAATAGTGATATCCAGGTTCCCCAGGCGATAACCTTTGGCGCGGATGCGTTTCCAGGCTTCACGCAGCAGCTCACGGCTGTCGGCGCCTTTGAAGGCCGGATCGGTGTCCGGAAACAGTTTACCGATATCCCCAAGCGCCGCCGCTCCCAGCAGGGCATCCGTCGCCGCATGCAGGGCCACGTCTCCGTCCGAATGGGCCAGCAACCCTTTTTCATAAGGGATGCGAACACCACCGATCACCAGCGGCCCTTCGCCACCAAATTTATGTACGTCAAAACCGTGACCGATACGCATGATGCGCTCCTTAATCGTCTAACTGGGTTAAATAGAACGCCGCCAGCGCCAAATCCTCCGGCCGCGTCACTTTAATATTGTCCGAGCGCCCGGCAACCAGCAGTGGGTGATAACCGCAATGCTCCAGCGCAGAGGCTTCATCGGTGACCGTCGCTCCGTCGTCCAGCGCGCGCTGCAAACAAAGCTTGAGCAATTGCAGCGGGAAGAGTTGCGGCGTCAGCGCATGCCACAGGTCCTGACGTTCAACGGTATGAGAGATAGCTGCGTGGCCGGGCTCCGCCCGCTTCATGGTGTCGCGCACCATTGCCGCCAGAATGCCGCCAACGTTGCTGTGTTCGGTGATCGCCAGCAGACGATCGAGATCTTCTGCATGCAAGCAGGGGCGTGCGGCGTCATGCACCAGCACCCAATCGGCCTCACCCGCCAATTGCAACCCGGCCATTACCGAATCGGCGCGCTGCCGGCCGCCAATGGTCACCCGTACTCGGGGATCCTGGGCAATAGGTAACTGGCCAAACTGCCGATCCTCAGGACCGATCGCCACAATCACCTGCGGAATGCGCGGATGACGCAGCAGGGCATGGATCGCATGTTCGAGAATGGTTTGCTTACCGATGGTCAAATACTGTTTCGGGCAATCCGCCTGCATGCGGCTGCCGATACCGGCAGCGGGCAGGACGGCAATCACCGAGGGAAAGGTGCCTGCAGAGTGATTCATTCGTTACTTTTGTACGTTATTTTGCGAGGAGGACGCCGCGTTGCGTCTTGATTGATCAGGAACCAGACGATAGAAGGTTTCACCGGGCTTAATCATGCTCAGTTCATTGCGCGCACGCTCTTCGATCGCTTCCTGACCACCGTTCAAATCGTCGATTTCGGCAAACAACTGATCGTTACGCGCTTTCAATTTAGCATTGCTGCCCTGTTGGAGCGCAACATCTTCATTGACCCGCACGTAATCGTGAACACCATTTTTACCCAGCCACAGTGAATACTGTAACCATCCGAGCAATGCCAGCAATAGCAGCGTAAGTTTTCCCATCTCCGCCCCCTGAAAAACCGACCAATCATCCCACAACTTTTCGTTGGACTCCACACTGAGAGCGGCATTCACCGCCAAATTCAGAGTAAGGATGAGAATTTACTGAGTTTATAACCTAAATTCGCGCTGAAAGCGGTAAAAAAAGCCCATTTCATCTCAGAAAAACCAACCAGCGCCCCCGCATTTTTCCCCTTCAGCGTTTTTTCCGGTTATGCAGCAAGAAAAACTGGCTACACGCTAATTTCACCAAAGCATTCGCCACCGGCAAGCACAAACTGCATATTTAACACCATTGAAAATTTCATCATTAGGTAGGAGTTGTATTTTTATTCATTAAATATTATTTTTATGCACTCATAGTGCATAAATAAATCCAATGAATCATTTCTAATTACCGGGGATAGCGATGTTTAAATCTTTAGTTGTGATTGGCGCCTGTCTGGCCGCCACCCTGTCGGCCTCAGTCCTGGCGGCTGAGCCTACCTACGTCGTCGGCTCTGGCGGCACCTACCGTCCGTTCGAATTCGAAAACAGCAGCAAACAGCTGGAAGGCTTTGATATCGATATTATCAAGGCCGTGGCCAAGGCCGAGAACTTTCAGGTCAAACTGGTGAATACGCCGTGGGAAGGTATTTTCGCAACGCTGAACTCCGGCGATCGCGACATCATTATTTCCGGCATCACCATTACCGACAAACGCAAACAAATGGTTGATTTCTCTGTACCCTACTTCCCGGCAGAGCAGGCTATCGTGGTCCCCAAAGACTCCAGCGTCGACTCTATCGCCGCCTTGAAAGCGCTGAAGGTCGGCGTAGTCAACTCCAGCACCGGCGACATCGTGGTGTCCGACGTGTTAGGCAAAAACAACACCGCCATCAAACGTTTCGACAATACCCCGTTAATGCTGCAAGAGCTGTATGAAGACGGTATCGGCGCGGCCGTGGGCGACGTCGGCGTGGCCAAGTTCTACATCAAAACTCATCCGGAAAAAGAGTTCAAACTGGTGTCCGATGCCAAATTCGAACGTCAGTATTTCGGTATCGCCGTGGCCAAAGGCAATGACGAACTGCGCGGCAAAATCAACGCCGGCCTGAAGAAAATCATCGCCGACGGCACCTACGCCAAAATCTACCAGACCTGGTTTGACAGCAATGTCCCCACGCTGCCCGCCGAATAATAGGCCGGCGCTCGTCAGCGCAGCAGCCTGAAAACTTTTTAAGAAGGAACCGACCTTGAATTTCCGTTGGGAGATAATCCAGGAGTACGCCCCGCTGTTTATGGAAGGCGCCTGGATGACCATCAAATGCACCATTATCTGCGTAATACTGGGCACCACCTGGGGGCTTATCCTCGGGCTCGGCCGCCTGGCACAGGCACCACACGGCATCTGGAAACCGATACTGCATTATGGCGTTCAGTGGCCGGTGCGCATCTACATCAGCGCCTTCCGCGGTACGCCGCTGTTTGTCCAGATTATGGTGGTGCATTTCGCGCTGGTGCCGCTGTTTATCAACCCTCGTGACGGTCTGCTGGTCACCAGCGGTCTGATGAGCACCGATTTCGCCCGCGCGCTACGCTCCGATTACGGCGCATTTCTCTCCTGCGTGGTGGCGATTACGCTTAACGCAGGTGCCTACGTCTCGGAAATTTTCCGCGCCGGCATTCAATCTATCGATCGCGGCCAGATGGAAGCTTCACGTTCGCTGGGCATGAGCTACGGCAAAACCATGCGCAAAGTGATCCTGCCGCAGGCGTTTCGCCGCATGCTGCCGCCGCTGGGCAACAATGCCATTGCCATCGTCAAAGACTCTTCGCTGGCCTCCGCCATTGGGCTTGCCGATCTGGCCTATGCCGCCCGCACGGTTTCCGGCGCCTATGCCACCTATTGGGAGCCCTACCTGACCATTTCGCTGGTCTATTGGGTCCTCACCTTCCTGCTTTCGCTGATGGTGCAACACATGGAAAAGAGGTTCGGGAAAAGTGATTCGCGTACATAACCTGCAAAAACAATTCGGCGAAAGCCACGTGCTGCGTGGTATTTCCTGCGAAATCGCAGCCAACGAAGTGGTCTGCGTCATCGGTCCCTCCGGCTCCGGTAAAAGTACCTTCCTGCGCTGCATCAATGCGCTGGAAACGCTGTCCGGCGGTGAGATCCTGGTGAACGGTTTTACCATACACAGCCAGAAAACCGATCTCAATAAAATGCGAGAAAGCGTCGGCATGGTGTTTCAACGCTTTAACCTGTTCCCGCATATGACGGTGCTGGAAAACATCATCATGGCGCCGATGGGGGTGAAAAAGCTGTCGCGCGCAGAGGCCATACTGCGGGCAGAAGCGCTGCTGCAAAAGGTGGGCCTGCTGGACAAAATTGACGCCTATCCCAACAGCCTGTCCGGCGGTCAACAACAGCGGGTAGCCATTGCTCGCGCGCTGGCGATGGAACCGAAAATCATGCTGTTCGACGAACCGACCTCCGCGCTCGATCCCGAGTTGGTCGGCGAAGTGCTGGCGGTGATGAAATCATTGGCGCACGAAGGCATGACGATGGTGGTGGTGACGCATGAAATGGGCTTTGCCCGTGAAGTGGCCGATCGGGTGTTGTTTATCGATCAGGGGATCATCCAGGAAGAAGGCATACCACAGCAGATTTTCAGCCAGCCGGCCAATCCACGCACTCAGGCTTTTCTGAGCAAAGTTTTGTAACCTTCGGCACGGCTTTGCAATGCTTCGGGCGCAGGTAACTGCGCCCTTCCCCTCACCAACCGGTCAAAAAGCTGAATACCAGCCAGAACAGGCACAGCACGATCACACCGGTCAGCAGCAACGTCAGCAGCAGCCTGCCGCGCAGCAACATGCTGAGCGTGATGCCAATCAGCACCGAAACCGGCATCAGAGCCAGGAAGAACGGCCAGGTGTAGAGCAGAAAGAACAGGGTGTTGGAACCGTAAACCAGAAACGGCACCGCGAACGCCAGCCAGTAGAAAACAAAGCCGCAGACGCCGCCCAGGAAAGAATACGAGGGTTCCTCTTTTTCAAGCGTAGAGTCGATCAAGACAGGCGAGACATTTTGCATAGTAATCCCTGGTTATTCGGCGCGCTCTGCGGCGAGCTTAGCGTAAAAAGCGTATGGCGCAAAAACGCCACACGCTTTTTTGAATTCAGGGTTTGATAATAGCCCGGCCACGCAACACGTCTAACAATTGCGCAATCAAATTTGTTACCAATTGTTGGCCATCAAGGTGAATATCAGGCTGCTGCGGCGCCTCGTAAACCGAGTCGATCCCGGTGAAATTACGCAGCTCGCCGGCACGTGCTTTTTTGTACAATCCCTTGGGATCGCGCGCTTCGCAAATCGCCAACGGGGTATCGACAAACACCTCGATAAAACGATCGCTATCGAGCAGTTCACGCACCATTTGCCGTTCGGCGCGATGCGGTGAAATAAACGCGGTCAGCACCACCAACCCGGCATCCACCATCAGCTTCGCCACTTCACCCACGCGGCGAATATTCTCACGCCGATCGTCATCGGAGAAACCCAGATCGCGGCACAAGCCGTGACGCACGTTATCGCCGTCCAGCAGATAGGTGCTGACGCCAAGCGCATGCAGAGCCTGTTCCAGCGCGCCGGCAACGGTAGATTTTCCCGAGCCGGACAGCCCGGTAAACCACAGCACCACACCCTTATGGCCGTTGCGGGCTTCGCGATCCGCACGCGTTACCGCATGCGGATGCCAGACCACGTTGTCATCATCCGGCCCGGTGGGCCGTTGTTGATCCTCGGTCACGTTATTTGCCCCCAAGCAGGTCGCGCGCACCCCAATGCGGGAAGTGCTTGCGTACCAAGGCGTTCAGTTCCAGTTCGAACGCGCTATGGTCCCCCGCCAGCGCTTGCGCACCTTGCAAGGTTTCGCGGATCAAGCCGGCGCCGACCGTAACGTTGCTCAAACGATCGATAAAGATCAGCCCGCCGGTATCATGGTTGCGCTGATAGCTGTCCAGCACCAGCGGCTCGTCGAAGGTCAGTTCCACCAAACCGATGCCGTTCAACGGCAGGGTATCCGCCTGATGCTGCGCCAGCGAGTTGATTTCTACCTGGTGGCGAATGCCTTCCACACGCGCTCGGGTCTTTTTACCCGCGACTTTGATGTCATAGCTCTGGCCCGGCAGCAGCGGCTTCTCAGCCATCCACACCACATCGACCAGTGCGCTTTGCGCCGCCTGCAGGGTTTCCCCGGCATCGACCAGCAGATCGCCGCGGCTGATGTCCACTTCATCTTTCAGCACCAGCGTAATGGCTTCGCCCGGCACTGCTTCCTGCAAGTCGCCATCAAAGGTGACGATGCGCGCCACGGTGGATTCCACGCCGGAAGGCAGTACCTTCACACGTTGGCCGACACGCACCACACCGGCCGACAGCGTGCCCGCGTAGCCGCGGAAGTCCAGATTCGGTCGGTTGACGTATTGCACCGGGAAGCGCAGCGGCTGCGCTTCACGCTCGCTGATCACATCCACGGTTTCCAATACCTGCAGCAGCGTAGGGCCGCTGTACCAAGGCATATGCACGCTTTCGGTCGCGACGTTGTCGCCGTCGAGCGCCGACAGCGGCACGAACTTGATGTCCAGATCGTTCGGCAACTGCTGCGCAAAGGTCAGATAGTCCTGCTTGAACTGCTCGAACACCGACTCTTTATAGTCCACCAGATCCATTTTGTTGACCGCCACCACCAGGTGACGAATCCCCAGCAGCGTAGCGATAAAGCTGTGTCTGCGGGTTTGATCCAACACCCCTTTGCGGGCGTCGATCAGCAGGATCGCCAGATCGCAGGTCGAAGCGCCGGTCGCCATATTGCGGGTGTACTGCTCATGTCCCGGGGTATCGGCGATGATAAATTTGCGTTTTTCGGTCGAGAAATAGCGATAAGCCACGTCGATGGTGATGCCTTGCTCGCGCTCGGCCTGCAGGCCGTCCACCAGCAGCGCCAGATCGAGTTTCTCGCCCTGAGTGCCGATGCGCTTGCTGTCACTGTGCAGCGTTGACAGCTGATCTTCGTAGATCTGGCGGGTATCGTGCAGCAAGCGGCCGATCAGGGTGCTTTTACCGTCGTCGACGCTGCCGCAGGTCAGGAACCGTAACAGGCTTTTATGTTGCTGCGCGTGCAGATAGGCTTCTACTCCGCCCTGGTCAGCGATTTGCTGGGCAATTGCCTGGTTTTGCGAAACTATAGTCTTCATCCGGCGGCTCCTTAGAAATACCCTTGACGCTTCTTCAGCTCCATCGAGCCGGACTGATCGCGGTCGATCATCCGTCCCTGGCGCTCACTGGTGGTAGATACCAACATCTCTTCGATGATCTCCGGCAGCGTTTCCGCCTCCGATTCCACCGCGCCGGTCAGCGGCCAGCAGCCCAGCGTGCGGAAGCGCACCATGCGTTGGCTGATCTCTTCGCCCGGCTGCAGATCGATACGATCGTCGTCCACCATCAGCAACATGCCGTCACGCTCTACCACCGGACGCGGTGCCGCCAAATACAGCGGCACGATGTCGATTTTTTCCAGGAAGATGTATTGCCAGATATCCAGCTCAGTCCAGTTCGACAGCGGGAACACGCGAATGCTCTCACCCTTGTTGATCTGGCCGTTATAGTTGTGCCACAGCTCCGGACGCTGGTTTTTCGGATCCCAGCGGTGGAAGCGGTCGCGGAAGGAATAGATGCGCTCTTTGGCGCGCGATTTTTCTTCGTCACGGCGCGCCCCACCAAAGGCGGCGTCAAAGCCGTACTTGTTAAGCGCCTGCTTCAGACCTTCGGTTTTCATGATATCGGTGTGCTTGGCGCTGCCGTGCACGAACGGGTTAATGCCCATCGCCACGCCTTCCGGGTTTTTGTGTATCAGCAGTTCAAAGCCGTATTCTTTCGCGGTGCGATCGCGGAATTCGTACATTTCGCGGAATTTCCAGCCGGTATCCACATGCAGCAGCGGGAAAGGCAACGTGCCCGGGTAGAACGCCTTACGCGCCAGGTGCAGCATCACGGAAGAGTCTTTGCCGATGGAATAGAGCATCACCGGGTTGCCGAATTCAGCGGCGACTTCACGGATGATATGGATACTCTCCGCCTCCAATTGCCGCAAATGAGTGAGTCGTTTTTCGTCCATAACAGATCCTTAAGCCAAATTCACGACGGCTGGGCGTGATACCCCTTCCGTCTGCGGTTGATGCCCAAACCAGGCGATTTGGTGATGCAGTTCCACCACTTCGCCGATCACCAGCAGCGCCGGTAACGGTGCCTGTTGAGCCAATTGTTCGAGTTGTTGCAAGGTACCGATCTGCACCTGTTGGTCCGCACGCGTGCCGCGGCTGATCACCGCAACCGGCGTGCTGGCCTCGCGGCCGTGGGCAATCAGGCGCTGGCTGATATCCGCCGCCTTCATGGTGCCCATGTAGATAGCCAGAGTCTGTCGCGCACGCGCCAGATCGGCCCAATCCAACCCGTCGCCGTCGGGGCGACAGTGGCCGGTAATAAAGGTCACGCTCTGCGCGTGGTCACGGTGCGTCAGCGGGATGCCGGCATAAGCCGTCGCCCCGGCCGCTGCGGTTACACCTGGCACAACCTGGAATGGAATGCCTGCGGCTGCAGCCACTTGCAGCTCTTCGCCACCGCGGCCAAAGATAAAGGGATCGCCCCCCTTCAACCGCACCACGCGTTTGCCCTGTTGCGCCAGTTCCACCAGCAGACGGTTGGTTTCTTCCTGAATCACCGAGTGTGCGCCGGCACGTTTGCCCACGCAGATGCGTTCGGCGTCACGACGCACCAAATCCAGGATTTCATCGCTAACCAAATGGTCATACAGCACCACATCGGCCTGCTGCATCACCTGCAGCCCGCGCAGGGTCAGCAACCCCACGTCGCCGGGGCCTGCGCCCACCAGCGCAATTTCACCCTGGGTGCCTTCGCGCCCCAGCGCAAACTGCTGCAAATCCTGCTCCAACTGCTGCTCCGCCTGCGCCTGCTGGCCATTGGCCACCAGCGTGGAGAAGCGGCCGCCGAAGATTTTCTCCCAAAAGCGACGACGTTCGCCGATCGAACTCAGCCGTTGCTTCACCTGGCCGCGCCAGCGCCCGGCCACCTCCGCCATCTGCCCCAGACTGGCAGGCAGCAGCGCTTCGAGCTTTTCGCGCAGCATGCGTGCCAATACCGGCGCCTGGCCGCTGGAAGAAACGGCCACCACCAACGGTGAGCGATCGATAATCGACGGGAAGATAAACGAGCAGCGCGGCTGATCGTCGACCACATTAGCCAGCACTCGGCGTTTATCCGCCTCGCTAAACACCTGGGCATTCAGCACGCTGTCGTCGGTTGCGGCAATCACCAGGAAAACGTCATCCAGCTGTTGCGCGGCGAACGCCTGCCCCAGCCAGCGGATATGCCCCTGCTGACGCTGATGTTCAAGTTCCGGTGAGAGCGACTGCGCAACTATCCGTATTTCAGCCCCGGCGCGCAGGAGAAGATCAACTTTGCGCGCAGCCACTTCGCCGCCGCCAACGACCAACACCGGGCGTTGTTTCAGGTCGGCAAATATAGGTAGATAGTCCACAACAGCCTTTTCGTAATGCGGGAAGATACTGTGACTATACGGGCTGAGATTTAGCCTCTGAAATGACGAAAAGGAATTAATAGTTCCTTTATGGAATATAGGCCGCATTGCATGGCTCAGGCGGTGATAAGCGGGGGGAAAGTTTGCGCGCCGATACCAAAATTAGGAGCCGAAGAAATTGTGTAATGCCGCGCGTCGTCTCATACTGGACACCGCAAAAAATCATCGGTATCGCCGATATCAAAGAAGGATTTTTCGGTATGTTCTCCCGCGTTTACCTGAAGACCGGCCTGCTGGCAGCAGCGCTCAGCGGCGTTTTCAGCGTTTCGGCCGCTCTCCCGGCAGTGAAAGAAGCCCCCATGGGGAAATTCGCCGCCGACCAGATTCGCCATATCGCCACCTATTTCCCCGGCCGCATGGCGGGCAGCCCGGCAGAATTGCTCACGGCAGACTACCTCAAACAACAATTCGGCAAGATGGGCTATCAGAGCGATATCCGCAGCTTCAACACCCGCTACCTCTACACCAGCAAAGACGGTAAAAAGAACTGGAATAACGTCACCGCCAGCTCGGTGATCGCCGCCAAAAATGGCAGCAGTCCGCAGCAGATCCTGATCGTGGCGCATTTTGATACTTACACCCCGCAAAGCGATACCGATCTGGACAATAACCTTGGCGGCTTGACGCTGCAGGGCGTCGATGACAACGCCTCAGGCGTCGGCGTAATGCTGGAGTTGGCGGAACGCCTGAAGAATATCCCCACCGCTTACGGCCTGCGCTTTGTTGCCACCAGCGCCGAGGAGATCGGTTCGCTGGGCGCACAGAACTACCTGCAACGCATGAGCGCGGAAGAAAAACGCAACACCGTACTGGTGATTAACCTCGACAGCCTGGTAACCGGCGATCGTCTGTACTTCAACGCCGGTCGCAATACGCCGCCGAAGATGGCCAAGCGGAGCCGCGATCGCGCCCTGGATATCGCCCACCGTTACGGCATCGCCGCCGCCATTAACCCTGGCAGCAAACAACGGCCGAAAGGCACCGGTTGTTGTTCCGATCAAGAGGTGTTTGATAACGCAGGTATGCCGGTGCTTTCGGTCGAAGCCACCAACTGGTCTCTGGGTGATAAAGACGGCTACCAGCAGCGCGCCGTCAGCCCCCATTTCCCGCAAGGCATAACCTGGCATCGCCCGCAGTACGACAACCTGCAGTATCTGGAACGTTATCTGCCGGGCAGGATCGACAAGCGCAGCCGCGAGAGCGTGCAGATCCTGCTGCCGCTAATCAAGGAACTGGCGCAGGCGCATCCGGTTAAAGCGCAGAAAAAGTAATATCCAGCAAAAATAACAAGGCCCGACAAACATTGCCGGGCCTTGAGCGGATGAACTGCAAACTTAGCCTTCGTGCAAGCCGCACTCACGCTTGAGGCCGAAGAAGCGGGTTTCTTCTTCGCTCATGCCCGGCTCCCATTTCTGCGTGGTATGGGTATCCCCAACCGACAGATAGCCTTGCTCCCATAACGGGTGGTAACTCAGGCCGTGGTCGGTGAGGTACTGATAAATCTTGCGGTTATCCCAATCGATAATCGGCAGAATTTTGAATACGCCACGCTGCACCGCCAGCACCGGCAAGTTGGCGCGGCTGCCGGATTGCTCGCGGCGCAGGCCGGCGAACCAGGTCTGCCCGCCCAGGGTCTCCAGTGCGCGATTCATCGGTTCAACCTTGTTGATCTGGTTGTATTTCTCGATACCTTCTACGCCCTGCTCCCACAATTTGCCATAGCGCGCCTCCTGCCAGGCAGGCGACTGCTCGGCACGGAACACCTGCAGATTCAGCTTCAGCTTGTCGACCAGTTGATCGATAAACTGATAGGTTTCAGGGAACAGATAACCGGTGTCGGTGAGGATCACCGGGATATCCGGCTTGATCCGGGTGACCAGATGCAGACACACCGCCGCCTGAATGCCAAAGCTTGAAGAAAGCACAAACTCGCCGGGCAGATGTTCCAACGCCCATTCCACGCGTTGCTCGGCAGAAAGGGTTTCCAGTTGACCGTTGACGGCCCCCAGCTTCAACGCCTGTCCGGACTTGGGCAACGCATTCAGCGCCGCCAGATCGAATTCAGCCATATTGCCTGCCTCCTGATTCTTGAACTCTACCGCGCTCACTTGGCCCTTCCAAATAGGGGCCAAACGGCGTCAGTCCCAGAAATCCTGCGCCGGATCCACAACCGGCCTGACAATGCCCGCGCGGATGGTGAAATCGCCAAAACCTTCGCCCACAGTGCGTTCTTTCGCCCAGCGGCCAACCAGTTGGTCGATCTCCTTGAGAATTTCTTCTTCGTTAATATTTTCACGGTACATGCGTGGAATGCGCGTGCCTTCACGGTTACCGCCCAAATGCAGGTTATAGCGACCCACCGCCTTGCCCACCAGGCCCAGTTCCGCCAGCAACGCACGGCCGCAGCCGTTCGGGCAGCCGGTGATACGCAACACGATGTGCTCATCACCCACGCCGTGCTGGTGCATGATCCCTTCCACCTTGGTGACGAACTCCGGCAGGAAGCGCTCGGCCTCCGCCATCGCCAGCGGGCAGGTAGGATAAGACACGCAGGCCATCGAGTTTTTACGCTGCTCGCTGATCCCGTCGTCGATCAGACCATGATCGCGCGCCAGGGCTTCGATCTTCGCCTTCTCGCTTTCCGGCACGCCGGCGACGATCAGGTTCTGATTGGCGGTCAGGCGGAAATCCCCCTTGTGGATGCGGGCGATCTCGGCGATACCGGTTTTCAAAGGGCGGCCCGGATAGTCCAGCAGGCGGCCGTTTTCAATAAACAGCGTCAGGTGCCATTGATTATCAATGCCTTTTACCCAACCGATACGATCGCCGCGCCCGGTGAATTCGTACGGGCGGATCGGTTCAAAGGTAATGCCGGCGCGTTTTTCCACTTCGGCGCGGAAGGTATCCACACCGACGCGTTCCAGCGTGTATTTGGTTTTGGCGTTCTTGCGATCGGTACGATTACCCCAGTCGCGCTGAGTGGTCACCACCGCTTCGGCTACCGCCAGCGTGTGTTCCAGCGGAATGTAACCGAATTCGCTGGCCTGACGCGCATAGGTCTTTTTGTTGCCGTGTTCAATCGACAAACCGCCGCCCACCAGCAGGTTAAAGCCCACCAGTTTGCCGTTCTTGGCGATCGCCACAAAGTTCATGTCATTGGCGTGCAGATCGACGTCATTCTGCGGCGGGATCACCACCGTAGTTTTGAATTTACGCGGCAGATAGGTGGCGCCGAGGATCGGCTCTTCGTCGGTGGTCGCCACTTTTTCCTGATCCAACCACACTTCCGCATAAGCGCGGGTACGCGGCAGCAGATGCTCGGAGATCTTCTTCGCCCACTCGTAGGCTTCCTGATGCAGCTCGGACTCCACCGGGTTCGAGGTGCAGAGCACGTTGCGGTTCACGTCGTTGGCGGTAGCCAGCGCGTCCAACCCCAGACGGTTCAGTAATTGGTGCACCGGCTTGACGTTGCCCTTCACAATGCCGTGGAACTGGAAAGTCTGACGGTTGGTGATGCGAATGCTGCCGTACAGCGTGCTTTCCTGCGCGAACTTATCGATGCCCAGCCATTGCTGCGGGGAAATAATGCCCCCCGGCAGACGGCAGCGCAGCATCATCGCATGACGCGGCTCCAGCTTCTGCTCGGCGCGCTCGGCGCGGATATCGCGGTCGTCCTGCTGGTACATGCCGTGGAAACGGATCAGCAAGAAGTTATCGCCGTTGAAACCGCCGGTCAGGCCGTCCTTCAAATCTTCGGCGATAGTGCCGCGCAGGAAGTTGCTTTCTTTCTTCAAACGCTCGGCATCGGCCAGTTTGCCTTCAACCACCAGAGGCCCCGGGTGTTTATCACTCATCAGTAAACATCTCGCTGATAACGGCGCTCAAGGCGCAGCTCACTTAAAAATTCATCCGCCAGCTCGGTATCCATGCCACCGTGCTCGGCCACCAGTTCCAGTAATGTGTTTTCCACGTCTTTCGCCATGCGGTTCGCATCGCCACAGACGTAAATGTGCGCGCCTTCCTGAATCCAGCGCCACACTTCAGCGCCCTGTTCGCGCAGCTTGTCTTGCACGTAAACTTTATGTTGCTGGTCACGCGACCAGGCCAAATCAATGCGGGTCAACAGGCCGTCTTTGACATAGCGTTGCCATTCAACCTGATACAGGAAATCTTCGGTAAAATGCGGATTGCCGAAGAACAACCAGTTCTTGCCGCTTGCACCCTCAACGTCACGCTGTTGCATGAAGGCGCGGAACGGGGCAATGCCGGTGCCGGGACCGATCATGATCACCGGAGTGTCCGGGTTGGCCGGCAGGCGGAAGTTGTCGTTATGCTCAATGAAAACCCGTACGTCGCCGTCTTCTTCCAGGCGATCGGCCAGGAAGCTGGAAGCGCCGCCGGCGCGGGCGCGGCCGTCGATATCGTAACGTACGACGCCAACGGTGACGTGCACTTCGTTTTCGGTCTCAGCCTGCGAGGAGGCGATGGAATACAGACGCGGCGTCAGTGGGCGCAGCAGGCCAATCAACTGCTCGGCGCTGAGATCCGCCGGGGCCTGGCGCACCATGTCGACGATCGGCGTATTGTGCGCGTAATGCTGCAACGCGGCTTTATCCGCCAACAGGCCAATCAATTTCTCGTCACGCGACAGCGCGGCATATTTATCGACAATCGGCGTGGTGTTTTGCGTCAGCTCGAAGTGGCTGCGCAACGCTTCAGCCAGCGGCAGGGTCTTGCCCTCCACTTCCACCGGCTCATCACCCTTCAGCCACAGCAACTGAACCAGTTCGTCCACCAACGCAGGATCGTTATCGAACCATACGCCCAGTGCATCGCCCGGTTTGTAGCGCAGGCCGGAGTCGCCGAGATCGATCTCGATGTGGCGCACGTCTTTATCGGAGCCGCGGCCGGTAATTTTTTGCTTCACTGCCAGTTGTGCAGTCAGCGGCTGTTCTTTGCTGTACGGGCTGCTGTCGAGCAGGTCAACCGCGCCACTAGCCAGCACGCCCGGTGCGGCGTTTTCCGCCGGCGCACGCGCTTTCAGCACATCCACTACCTGCTTGCGCCAGGCCGTGGCCAGCTCCTGATACTCCACATCGGCGTCAATGCGTTCTACCAGGCGCTCGGCACCCAACTCGGCCAGCTTGCCGTCGAAATCTTTACCGGACTGACAGAAATTCTCGTAGGAAGTGTCCCCCAGCCCGAATACCGCAAATGCGGTCTCGTTGAGTTTGGGTGCTTTCTTCGAGAACAGGAATTTATGCAGCGCAACCGCCTCTTCCGCCGGCTCGCCCTCCCCCTGCGTGGAGGCGACGATCACCAGCAAACGTTCCTGGGCAATCTGCTTGAACTTGTAGTCGCCGGCGTTCACCAGAGTGACGCTCAGCTTGGCGGCCAGCAGATCGTCACGCAGCTGCTCCGCCAGGCGGCGCGCATTGCCGGTCTGGGAGGCAGAAATTATCGTGATGTTGGCGGCAGCGGATGCAGCCGGCGCAATGGCTACGGCTCCAGGTTGTTGGTTAACCATTCCCCAGAAATAGCCTGACAGCCACGCCAGCTGCGTCGGTGAATATTCACCAATCGCCGCTTGCAGGCGCGCCAGCTGTTCGGGCGTCAGCGGGAGCAAAGATGTTGGAGGAGCCTGAGTCGTCATCGCAGTACTTATTTCCTTACTTATAGCCTATGAATTTCAAGCTGCAGCCGGGCGGCCAACTCGCTCACCCCAGGCGCTTACTTAGGTAAGCCACTGGGGTGAGCGAGTGCAGGTAACAACGCTGCAGTTTGAAAGGCAACGGGTATGGCACCTATCCAGCTAGGCGCTCGCCAATGTCAGTCGCTGTCTTTTCGTTCAGTCTGGGGTCCTGAAAAGATCAGGAGAGTTTGTAAGGTTACCGAGCACAATAGCAACGATTAAATAAGGGATAGCAATAAATAATAACCAAAATGACTAAGCGGTTTTTCTGGTAAGGGATAGTGGTTAAAACGCTAAAGAGCGTTTTTTATCCTTTTGAAAATAAAACGGTTTTTTTGGCGATTTTTGAATGAATCGCATTTACCGCTGATTACCCCATCCGATAGGTGCGGCGCGGACCAAACAAAAAAAGTGTTAACGCCGGTTTAACGGCGCGCGGCCAGACTAAAGCAGTATAAATGGCAAGCAGGCGAGCTTTCCGGTACTATGCGGCGGTTTTTGAGTCAATGAGGCCGTAATAATGGCAACCACGCTGTTTAAAGATTTTCAGTTTGAAGCCGCACACCGTTTGCCGCATGTGCCGGAGGGCCATAAATGTGGCCGTCTGCATGGGCATTCGTTTATGGTGCGTCTGGAAGTGACCGGTGAAGTGGATGCACACACCGGATGGGTGATGGATTTCGCCGAGCTTAAAGCCGTGTTCTCCCCGATTTGGGAGCGCCTGGATCACCATTATCTGAACGATATTCCAGGATTGGAAAATCCCACCAGCGAAGTGCTTGCCGCCTGGATCTGGCAACAGCTTAAACCCCAGTTGCCGGAACTGAGTGCGGTAATGGTGAAAGAAACCTGCAGCGCGGGATGCGTCTATAAAGGTTGAAGAAAGGGCGCTTTATAGCGCCCTGAATTTTATGCAATATTCAAATACTTATGCGTCTGCATCGACAAGCGCCAGTTGCGCGCAATGCAGGTTTCAATGCACAGGCGAGTCGCCTCTTCCTTTTGACTGATTGGTTGCAACGCGATAATCCGCGGTTTTTCATCGTGCAGCGTCGCCAGCAGCGCATCCAGCGCTTCAATATCACGCTCGCGTCCAACCGGATGCTTCACCTCGTCCGCACGTTGCAAGGCCTGATCCAACACCTTCATGCCGCCGCGCATATTCACCTTGGGGGAAACCGTCACCCAGGTTGTCGCCGAGCACTGGATCTCATGGGTACCGCTGGTTTCAATCTGGCAACCATAGCCATTTTCTTCCAGCAATTGGGTCAGCGGAGTCAGATCGTAAATGCACGGCTCGCCGCCGGTGATCACCACGTGACGTGCGGTATAGCCCTGCTGGCGCATGACGGCCAGCAGTTGCTCCGCGCTGGCGCTGCCCCAGGCATCGCTCTCTTCGGTTTTTACCAGGATCCGCTGCATATCCACTTCCCGATTGGCTTCCTTTTCCCAGGTATGTTTGGTATCGCACCAGCTGCATCCTACCGGGCAGCCCTGCAGGCGGATAAAAATGGCCGGAACGCCGGTAAAAAAGCCTTCGCCCTGCAAGGTTTGGAACATTTCATTAATCGGGTACTGCATCGGTTTCTCAATCAGGATAGGGAAAAAGCGATTATCTCAGATTACGGCCCGGCAACCAAACCGGCTAAATTGTATTAAATTTTATCTTCTGGCCATGGCCCAGCCTATCCCACCGTCTATCTGCTTCATTTATTACGTTTATCTGCGTCAACCGCCGCTTTGGCGATGCATCCTGCGGCGAAAAAACAACATCCAGATAACAAATCGGACAAATATATTTGACATGAACCGTTGCGACGCAGATGTATATACAGGCAAGCACAAGTCGGGCATCAGTTCCGGCAGTGTATCCACCAACATCATATCTGCGTTTAGAGGGTGCCATGGCTCATTCCACCGAGTTGAATATTCAGCAGGCCATCGACGACAGCAAATTCTCGCTGTTCCATTGGACTTTGATCATTTTGGGATTTCTGATCCTTGCCATTGATGGCTTTGACACTGCGGCAATGGGCTATATCGCCCCTTCGGTCGCCAAAGATTGGGGAATTGTGAAACAGGATCTCGGCCCGGTACTGAGCGCCGCACTGCTGGGGTTGTCACTCGGTGCGCTGGTGGCCGGGCCGATCTCCGATCGCATCGGCCGCAAGCGGGTGCTGGTGTTTTCGTGCCTGTTCTTCGGCCTGTCCAGCCTGGCCACCGCCTATGCCGGTTCGCTCAACAGCCTGACTCTGTGGCGCTTTCTGACCGGGCTGGGGTTGGGCGCGGCGATGCCGAACGCCATCACGCTGATTTCCGAATATGCGCCGCAGCGCTGCCGTTCGATGGCGATTAACACCATGTACTGCGGGTTCCCGCTGGGTGCGGCCGGTGGCGGCGCTATCTCATCGTGGCTGATCCCGGCCTACGGCTGGCACAGCGTGCTGCTGTTGGGGGCGCTTGCCCCGTTGATCCTGACGGTATTGTTGATCCTGTTCCTGCCGGAATCGGTGAAATACATGGTGAACCGCGGCAAGGACGTGATGAAAATCAGACGCATAGCCCAGCGCTTCGTCAGCCAGAATATTGATAACGTCACGCGTTTCTATCTGTATGAAGAGAAGTTGGCGGAATCAAAAACCAGCGTCGGCCTGCTGTTTACCCGTCCTTATCTGGCCGGCACGTTGATGCTGTGGCTAACCTACTTCATGGGGCTGGTGATTTATTACGTGCTGCTTAGCTGGATGCCGATCCTGATGCAGGGGTTGGGTTATCAGCTTGAACAGTCGGCCATTCTGACTTCGCTGTTCACCTTCGGCGGCACCCTCGGCATTCTGGTGGCCGGCTGGCTGATGGACCGCTGGAACGCCCATAAGGTGGTATCAAGCGGCTTTGTGATCACCGCCCTGTTGATTGTGGCGATGGCGACCGAGGACAGCCACATCGTGCTGCTGGGCACCTTTATCTTCCTGATGGGCATCACCATGAACGGCGCGCAGTCGGGCCTGCAAACGTTGGCCGCCACCTTTTACCCCACCCACAGCCGCGCCACCGGTATCGCCTGGATGCAGGGCATCGGCCGCTTTGGCGGCGTGGCGGGCACCATGATGGGCGCACAACTGCTGGCCATGCACTGGGAAGTGCAAAGCATCCTGATGTTCCTGTGCGTGCCGGCGCTGATCGCCGCCATCGCTACGGTATTCAAAATGACACGAAGAGCGGCGCTGCAACCGACGGCATAAGGCAACTCCCCGCCATGATGGGACACATGGATGTGTCCACCCCTTTGGGCCGACTGGACGTCGTTCCAGCTTGCTCCCGGCAAATGGGTCGGCGGGCGTTTTGCTGTCGGCGATATGATTTTTTTATCGCCACCGCTAACTTGTAATGGGTATGTAAAATTATTGTGATTTGACGCTCAAAAATGACCCATTTTTAATTCATTTTTGTTGAATAGCTCACTATTCTTCTGCCCCAACCTAATGATCTCAGCCCCACAAACACCATTATATTATTGATAATAAACAAAAATAACTTTCTCTTATGCCATTTACGGCATCCACTGGTCAGTGTTGCATATGCTTGTACATACAAGTATATGTTAATAAACCCTACGCATTGTTATGGCGTGATGATTAACCCCACCGCGCCATGGAATCTGCACCGATACTGTTTGAGGAAAATGCTGTGACTGCAAATAACAAAGTTCGCCATGTCGATGTACGCGCACCACGCGGCACACAATTAAATGCAAAAAGCTGGCTGACCGAAGCGCCGCTGCGCATGCTGATGAACAACCTCGATCCCGAAGTAGCGGAAAACCCACACGAACTGGTGGTGTACGGCGGTATTGGCCGCGCCGCGCGTGACTGGGACTGCTACGACAAAATTGTCGCCACCCTGAAAACGCTGGAAGACGACGAAACGCTGCTGGTGCAATCCGGCAAGCCGGTCGGCGTATTCAAAACCCACAGCAACGCGCCGCGCGTGCTGATCGCCAACTCCAACCTGGTGCCACACTGGGCTACCTGGGAACACTTTAACGAACTGGATGCCAAAGGCCTGGCCATGTACGGCCAAATGACCGCCGGCAGTTGGATCTACATCGGCAGCCAAGGCATCGTCCAGGGCACTTACGAGACCTTCGTGGAAGCTGGCCGTCAGCATTACGACGGCAGCCTGAAAGGCCGCTGGGTGCTGACCGCCGGTCTGGGTGGCATGGGTGGCGCACAACCCTTGGCCGCCACGTTGGCCGGTGCCAGCTCGCTGAACATCGAATGCCAGCAGAGCCGCATCGATTTCCGGCTGAAAACCCGCTACGTCGATGAACAGGCGACCGATCTGGACGACGCGCTGGCGCGCCTCAAGAAATACACCGCCGAAGGCAAAGCCATCTCTATCGCCCTGTGCGGCAACGCGGCGGATATCCTGCCGGAACTGGTACGCCGCGGCGTGCGTCCTGACATGGTCACCGACCAGACCAGCGCCCATGACCCGCTGAACGGCTACCTGCCGAAGGGCTGGAGCTGGGAAGAATACCGCCAGCGTGCGCAGACCGAACCCGCTCAGGTGGTCATCGCCGCCAAGCAGTCAATGGCCGAACACGTGGAAGCCATGCTGGCCTTCCAGAAGATGGGCGTGCCCACCTTCGACTACGGCAACAACATCCGCCAAATGGCGAAAGAAATGGGCGTCAGCAACGCCTTCGACTTCCCGGGCTTCGTACCGGCCTATATTCGCCCGCTGTTCTGCCGCGGCGTCGGCCCGTTCCGCTGGGCTGCACTGTCCGGCGATCCGCAGGACATCTACAAAACCGACGCTAAAGTTAAAGAGCTGATCCCGGACGACGAACACCTGCACCACTGGCTGGATATGGCGCGCGAGCGCATCAGCTTCCAGGGGCTGCCGGCGCGCATCTGCTGGGTCGGTCTGGGCCAACGCGCCAAGCTGGGTCTGGCGTTCAACGAGATGGTACGCAGCGGCGAGCTGTCCGCACCGATCGTGATTGGCCGCGACCACCTGGACTCCGGCTCGGTCTCCAGCCCGAACCGCGAAACCGAATCGATGAAAGACGGTTCAGACGCCGTATCCGACTGGCCGCTGCTCAACGCACTGCTGAATACCGCCAGCGGCGCGACCTGGGTTTCGCTGCACCACGGTGGTGGCGTCGGCATGGGCTTCTCGCAGCATTCCGGCATGGTCATCGTTTGCGACGGTACCGATGAAGCCGCCGAGCGCATCGCCCGCGTCTTGCATAACGATCCAGCCACCGGCGTCATGCGTCATGCCGATGCCGGTTACGACATCGCCATCGAATGCGCCCGCGAGCAAGGTCTGAACCTGCCGATGGTCGCCGCCACTCAAGGAGACAAAGCATGAAAGCGCTGACTATTCGCCCTGGCCAACTGACTCTGGCGCAACTGCGTGAGGTTTATCAGCACCCGGTCAACCTGACGCTGGATGACAGCGCTTATGCCGCCATTCAGCAAAGCGTTGCCTGCGTAGAACGCATCGTTGAAGAAAACCGCACCACCTATGGCATCAATACCGGTTTTGGCCTGCTGGCCTCCACCCGCATCGCCCGTGAAGATCTGGAAAACCTGCAGCGTTCTATCGTGCTGTCTCACGCCGCCGGTGTGGGCGCCCCAACCGACGACAACCTGGTGCGCCTGATCATGGTGTTGAAAATCAACAGCCTGTCGCGCGGTTTCTCCGGCATCCGTCTGGAAGTGATCCAGGCGCTGATGGCGCTGGTGAATGCAGAAGTTTATCCGCACATTCCACTGAAAGGCTCCGTTGGCGCCTCCGGTGACCTGGCTCCGCTGGCTCACATGAGTCTGGTTCTGCTGGGTGAAGGCAAGGCCCGTTATCAGGGCGAATGGCTACCGGCCACCGAAGCCCTGGCCAAAGCGGGCCTGAAGCCGCTGACGCTGGCCGCCAAAGAAGGCCTGGCGCTGCTGAACGGCACCCAGGTTTCCGCCGCCTTTGCCCTGCGCGGCCTGTTCGACGCGGAAGATCTGTACGCTGCGGCCACGGTCACCGGCAGCCTGACAGTGGAAGCCGCTTTGGGTTCACGCAGCCCATTTGATGCGCGTATCCATGCGGTACGCGGCCAACGTGGCCAGATCGACGCCGCCGCCGCCTACCGCCACCTGCTCGGCGAACGCAGCGAAGTGTCCGATTCGCACCGCAACTGCGAGAAAGTGCAGGATCCTTACTCCCTTCGCTGCCAGCCGCAAGTCATGGGTGCCTGCCTGACGCAGATCCGCCAGGCCAGCGAAGTACTGGAGATCGAAGCCAACGCGGTGTCCGACAACCCGTTGGTGTTCGCCGAGCAGGGCGATGTGCTGTCCGGCGGTAACTTCCATGCAGAACCGGTAGCCATGGCCGCCGACAACCTGGCGCTGGCGTTTGCCGAAATCGGCTCGCTGTCCGAGCGCCGTATCTCGCTGATGATGGATAAACACATGTCGCAGTTGCCGCCATTCCTGGTGGACAACGGCGGGGTGAACTCCGGCTTTATGATCGCCCAGGTGACCGCCGCGGCGCTGACCAGCGAGAACAAGGCACTGGCCCACCCGGCCAGCGTCGACAGCATCCCGACTTCCGCCAACCAGGAAGACCATGTCTCCATGGCACCGGCCGCAGGCCGCCGCCTGTGGGAAATGGCGGATAACGTGCGCGGCATTTTAGCCGTCGAGTGGCTGGCCGCCTGTCAGGGGCTGGATCTGCGCAAGGGCCTGAAAACGTCGGAAGCCCTGGAGCGGGCGCGCCGCACGCTGCGTGAACACGTCAGCTACTACGACAAGGATCGTTTCTTCGCCCCCGACATTGAAGCCGCCAGCCTGCTGTTGGCGGCCGGTCATCTGACATCGCTCATGCCAGCAGCGCTGCTGCCTAGCCAGGCATAAATAAAACCTCTACCCAAAGTCGTTGGCGTTGCCGCTAGCAACGCGGCGACTTCGAGTAAATAAGGGTTATACCACGCAGTTTGTTCTGTCCCGCCGGGTGCTTTCCATCCGGTGCGGATAGCGCGTGCCTGTTCGGCAATAAAAACTCAACGGGAAGCAACATGCGTAACGAAACAACACAACTCAGACGCGGATTAAACGCGCGGCATATCCGCTTTATGGCGCTCGGCTCGGCCATAGGTACCGGCCTGTTCTACGGCTCTGCCGGGGCGATTCAACTGGCCGGCCCCGCGGTGCTGCTGGCTTATCTGGTCGGCGGCGCGGCGGTGTTTATGGTCATGCGCGCGCTGGGTGAAATGGCGGTGCATCAACCGGTTTCCGGTTCGTTCGGCCACTACGCCAGCCACTATCTTGGCCCGCTGGCCGGGTTCCTCACCGGCTGGACCTATACCTTCGAAATGGTGATCGTCGCTCTGGCGGACGTCACCGCCTTCGGCATCTATATGGGGCTGTGGTTCCCGGACGTCGCCCAGTGGGTGTGGGTGCTCAGCATCATCATGTTTATCGGCGCGCTCAACCTGTGCAGCGTGAAAGTGTTCGGCGAAATGGAGTTCTGGCTGTCGCTGATCAAGGTCGCGGCTATCGTGGCGATGATCGTCGGCGGCGCGGCGGTGATGCTGTTTGGTTTCGGCCAGGCCCAGCATGCCACCGGCTTTAGCAACCTGTGGCAGCACGGCGGCTTTATGCCTAACGGCATCGGCGGCGTGATCGCTTCGTTGGCGGTAGTGATGTTCGCCTTCGGTGGCATCGAGATCATCGGTATCACCGCCAGCGAGGCGAAAGACCCGGCGAAGGTGCTGCCGAAAGCGATCAATGCGGTGCCGGTGCGTATCCTGCTGTTCTATGTGCTGACGCTGCTGGTGTTGATGGCCATCTATCCGTGGAACAGCATCGGCCAGAACGGCAGCCCGTTTGTGGAGATCTTCAGCAATCTGGGCATCAGCTCCGCCGCCAACGTGTTGAACGTGGTGGTGATCACCGCCGCCATTTCCGCCATCAACAGCGACATCTTCGGGGCAGGCCGCATGATGTACGGCATGGCGCAGGATGGTCAGGCACCGAAAAGCTTCTCCAAACTGACCGCCAACGGCGTGCCCTGGATGACGGTGCTGGTGATGTCTGTCGCCCTGCTGTTGGGTGTGGTGCTTAACTACCTGATACCCAAACAGGTCTTTATGATCATCGCCTCCATCGCCACCTTCGCGACCGTCTGGGTGTGGCTGATGATCCTGCTGTCGCAGGCAGCCATGCGCCGTACGCTGACGCCGCAGGAGGTCAGCAAACTGAGTTTCCCGGTTCCGTGGTGGCCGATAGCACCGGCGCTGGCGACGGTATTTATGCTGTTCGTCATCGGCCTGCTCGGTTACTTCGAGGATAGCCGTATCGCCCTGTACGTCGGGCTGGTGTGGGTGGCTTTCCTTACCCTGGCATACTGGTTGTGGGTGCGTAAAAAAGGCGGGGGTTCCCCCGTCACAAGCTCGCCTCAGTATTAACGCTCAAACCCGCCGCAGGCGGGTTTTTTATCACACCTGCGCCAGCGCCTGTTCGATATCGCCGCGCAAATCCTCTATGTCCTCCAGACCCGCCGACAAGCGAATCAATCCATCGCTAATATGATGGCGCTGACGCTCTTCCGCGCTGTAGGCCGAGTGGGTCATGCTCGCCGGATGCTGCGCCAGCGTTTCACAATCCCCCAGGCTGACGGCACGCAAGATTAACTGTAAGGCATTGAGGAAACGAATGCCCGCCGCCATACCGCCCTTGAGTTCAAAAGCGATCATGCCGCCAGGACGCGTCATCTGCCGCTGAGCCAAAGGGTACTGCGGGAAAGTCTCCAGCCCCGGATAATACACCTGCTCTACCGCAGGATGCTGAGCCAGCATTTCCGCCAGCCGTTGAGCGTTGCCGCAGTGGCGCTCCATGCGCAACGGCAAGGTCTTCAAACCGCGCAACAGCAACGCCGCATCCTGCGCCGACAGCACCGCCCCGTTCATGTCCTTCAGGCCGACCAGGCGAATATCTTGCGCCAGCGCCTCGCGGGTGATCGCCAACCCGGCCAGCAAATCCCCGTGGCCACCGATATATTTGGTGGCGGAATGCACCACGATGTCCGCACCAAGCGCCAGCGGCCGTTGCAAATAAGGTGTGCAATACGTGTTATCCACCAGCAGCAGCGCCTGCTGCCGGTGGGTAATCTCCGCCACTGCGGCGATATCGATCAACCGCATATTGGGGTTGGCCGGCGTTTCGCAGTACACCAGGCGGGTACGTGGCCCCATGGCTGCGGCCAGTTTTTCCGGCTGCGTCAGATCGACGTGCGTAACCTTGACGCCAAACCGCGCCAGCCCCTGATGAAAATAGCTGAAAGTGCAGCCATAAATGGTTTCATCGACGATCAGCTCATCTCCCGGCGCCAGCAGCGTCCAGCAACAAGCGGTTATCGCCCCCATGCCGGAAGAAAACGCCACCGCCGCCTCCCCGCCCTCCAGGTTGGCTATCCGCTGTTCCAGCAGATTTAGCGTCGGGTTGGCGATGCGGGAATAAAAATAACCCGGCTCACTGCCGGCAAAGCAGGCGCCGCCGTATTCTGCCGTGGGAAAGGCAAAGGTCGAACTCATAAAGACCGGTGGGCAAAGCGCCCCCAGATATTGCTGAGGATCGTAGCCGTGGTGGATCGCACGTGTGGCAAAGGCGTGTTGGATAATGTCAGACATAACAACTCCTTACCTGATCGAGTAAAACAATTCCCGTTATTCCGCAGTGGCGTCAGGCGGCAGCGTGCTCATGCGCATACGCCCACCGATGATTTGCAAGGTACGCAGCACCAACATCAGGCCCAACAAGGTATCCGGCTGGCGCAATAAGGCATACAGCGAACGAAAATTGGCAGGCGGCGGATCCAGCTGCATTTCCGTGTGCGCCATCCGCAGCGCCATGCCGCCTTCCCATCCTGCGGCTACTACGCCTTCAAATAGGCCAGCCAGCTTTTCCACCAACGCGTTATCCGCGATATCTACCCCATCTGACAGCAACGACAGCAGATCGACCACGTTATCGAGCCGCCCACCGGCCAGCAGCGGTGCCAGCTTCTCCAGCAGTGCCGTCAGGGGTTCATTTTCAGATGCGTTCATCAGTGCCCCTCGTTATATCAGCCCGCGTACTGTCGCCCAGTAGAGGCCGCGGTTAAACACGTTGCGCAGCATGCCGCCCATCTTGGTCGGCGGCGTCGGCAACACATCATGCCGATAGTCATAAACCAACGGCATACCGGCGTGCAGCCCCATCTGGGCAATTGCCTGCACCTTGCCGTCGTAGTGGCTTACGGTCTGGCCCAGCCTCAGTTCAGCCACAATGTTATCGGCGATCACCGGCGCCTGATTGTGGCAGGAGCCGCCGGCTTTGCTGACGGGCAGATCCACCGTATCGCCGATGACATAAACCCCCTGCTGCCCGTAGACCTGCAATGTCTGGTGATCGGTCGGCAGCCAGCCTTCACCATTTTTAATATCGCTCAGCCCGGTATTGCGTACCGCTTCGACCGCACGGATCGGCGGTGTGGCCATCAGTATGTCGAACGGCTGCTCCTCGCCTTCGGCGGAGTAAGCCACCTGTCGCTGCGTATCCACCCGGTTGAGGGTAAAACCACGTTGATGGCGAATATCTCGCGCCGCGAAAATCGCGGGTAAGGCTTCGGCGGTAGGGCGCTGTAGAAACAGACAATTACGCAGCAACTGTGAAACGCTGGGATAGGTATAAACAATCTCAATCGCCTTACGCACGCCGCGCCGGCGCAGGTAATCATCAAGCATCAGCGTGGTCTCAATCGGCGCGATGCCACATTGGTGTGGCACGTTGGGCGTTTCAGGGAAGGAGACGGTAATAAAAATGCGGCCTTTTTCGATCGTCGCCAACTTTTGTGCCAACTGCCGGGCCGCCTGATACTGATAGAAGTGATCCCCCGCCTGCGCCAACCCCTCGATACGCTCAGGCCAAGGCACGCAACCGGTAGCAAACACCAGAAAATCGTACGCATATTGTTTGCCGCTACGGGTATGGATCACCCGCCGAGATAAATCGAACCGCTCCGCTTTATCCACAACAAACTTAATTTCCGGGCTCAGCAAACTTTGTTGCGGACGCATTAACTCCTGTTTAAAAAAGGCGTTAAATGCCACATACATAAATGCCGGTTTATAGTAATGAATCGGAGAATCCGAAATCATTAATAACTCGACCTTATTATTCAATATCTCCCGGTGTAATTTAGTGGCCAGTAAATTGGCCAATATCGTCCCACCGGTTCCACCGCCGACAATCACAATCCTGTTCCGCATTAAGCCCTCGCCCAGCCGCCCATAGGGCAGCAATTCTGTTAGGAAAATCACGGAGGCAGGAAAACGGATAATAGCTCTGCCTTGCAGGCAGTCTAGTAACTAAAAAATATAAAGCAATTAAAATCTGAATATGTAAATGGGAATTTTATTATTATAATTAAATTATAGCGTTAAAAACCACTATTTAAATATTAATCAAATATCAATAAATAACACACTATTACTCACGTAAATAATGAATGCTGAAAAATAGCGATAAAAAAACCCGCCGCAGCGGGTTTTTATTCAACAACGAACCAAGCCGTTATTACTGACCTTTAACTTCTTTCAGGCCGTTGAACGGTGCGCGGTCGCCCAGCGCTTCTTCGATACGGATCAGTTGGTTGTATTTAGCAACGCGGTCAGAACGGCTCATGGAACCGGTTTTGATCTGGCCAGCCGCAGTACCTACCGCCAGGTCGGCGATGGTTGCGTCTTCGGTTTCACCTGAACGGTGAGAGATCACCGCGGTGTAACCTGCGTCTTTCGCCATCTTGATAGCAGCCAGAGTTTCGGTCAGAGAACCGATCTGGTTGAATTTGATCAGGATGGAGTTAGCGATGCCTTTATCGATGCCTTCTTTCAGGATCTTGGTGTTGGTAACGAACAGGTCGTCGCCCACCAGCTGGATTTTGTCGCCCAGCACTTTGGTCTGGTATGCGAAACCAGCCCAGTCAGATTCGTCCAGACCATCTTCGATAGACACGATTGGGTACTGTTTGGTCAGGTCTTCCAGGAAGTGAGTGAACTCTTCGGAAGTGAAGGCTTTGTTGCCTTCGCCGGCCAGAACGTATTTACCGTCTTTGTAGAACTCGGAAGCTGCACAGTCCATCGCCAGGGTCACGTCTTTACCCAGCTCGTAACCTGCCGCTTTTACCGCTTCAGCGATAACAGCCAGCGCTTCGGCGTTGGAACCCAGGTTTGGCGCGTAGCCGCCTTCGTCGCCTACAGCGGTGTTCAGGCCTTTGGCCTTCAGCACTTTAGCCAGGTGATGGAACACTTCAGAACCGATGCGAACGGCTTCTTTCAGGGTCTTCGCGCCAACCGGCTGAATCATGAATTCCTGAATGTCGACGTTGTTGTCAGCGTGCTCGCCGCCGTTGATGATGTTCATCATAGGCAGTGGCATAGAGAATTTGCCTGGGGTGCCGTTCAGTTCAGCGATGTGCTCATACAGCGGCATGCCTTTGGAAGCAGCAGCCGCTTTGGCAGCAGCCAGGGAAACCGCCAGAATGGCGTTTGCACCGAATTGGGATTTGTTTTCAGTGCCGTCCAGGTCGATCATGATCTTGTCGATGTTAGCCTGGTCTTTGGCATCTTTACCCAGTACTGCCTGAGCAATCGGGCCGTTTACTGCAGCAACGGCTTTCAGTACGCCTTTACCCAGGAAACGAGACTTGTCACCGTCACGCAGTTCCAGTGCTTCACGGGAACCGGTAGAAGCACCTGACGGCGCAGCAGCCAGGCCTACGAAACCGCCTTCCAGATGCACTTCGGCTTCAACAGTCGGGTTACCGCGGGAGTCGATGATTTCACGACCGATGACTTTAACGATTTTGGACATTAGGTTTTCCTCAGTACAAGTTAAACTAAAACTCCAGACAAACAACGCGCGGTTCTCACCGCGCGCCGCTTACCAAATATTTTATTTCACCTGGCGCTTCTGGTGCTCACCAGCGGCCTTCACAAAGCCGGCGAACAACGGATGACCATCACGCGGCGTTGAAGTAAATTCCGGGTGGAACTGACAAGCGACAAACCACGGGTGATTCGGCAGTTCAATAATCTCAACCAGCTTGTTGTCTGCAGAACGGCCGGCAACGAGCAGCCCGGCGGCTTCGATCTGCTTCAACAGCATGTTGTTGACTTCATAACGGTGACGATGACGTTCAACAATGGTCGGTTCGCCGTACATCTTGCGCACCAGGCTATTGTCTGTCAGGTGGCATTGCTGGCCACCGACACGCATCGTGCCACCCAAATCGCTTTCTTCAGTGCGCACTTCGACGTTGCCGTCTTCGTCACGCCATTCGGTGATCAACGCCACCACCGGGTACTTGCAGTCTGGCACAAACTCGGTTGAGTTGGCGTTCTCCATACCCGCTACGTTGCGGGCGAACTCCATCAGCGCCACCTGCATACCCAGGCAGATGCCCAGATAAGGGATGTTGTTTTCACGCGCATAACGCGCGGTCATCACCTTGCCTTCTACGCCACGGTAGCCAAAGCCGCCTGGGATCAGAATCGCATCCAGACCTTTCAGCACTTCCACACCGCGGGTTTCGACATCCTGCGAGTCGATCAGCTTGATGTTCACGGTCAGACGATTTTTCAGACCGCCGTGTTTCAAGGCTTCAATCACCGACTTATATGCATCCGGCAGTTCGACATATTTGCCGACCATGCCGATGGTCACTTCGCCGCCCGGATTGGCTTCTTCAGAGATCACCTGTTCCCATTCGGCCAGGTTCGCTTCCGGTGCGTTGAGGCTGAATCGTTTACAAATATAATCATCCAAGCCCTGAGATTTCAAGAGGCCCGGGATTTTATAAATAGAATCAACGTCTTTCAGGGAGATAACCGCTTTTTCCGGCACGTTGCAGAAAAGTGCGATTTTCGCGCGTTCGTTAGCAGGAACTGTGCGATCGGAACGGCAAATCAGCACATCAGGCTGAATACCGATGGAAAGCAGCTCTTTAACGGAATGCTGAGTAGGTTTGGTTTTCACTTCACCGGCGGCAGCCAGGTACGGCACCAGCGTCAGATGCATGTACAGAGTGTGCTCGCGGCCCACTTCTACCGCCATCTGGCGGATAGCTTCCAGGAACGGCAGCGATTCGATATCGCCGACGGTACCGCCCACTTCAACCAACACCACGTCGTGGCCTTCGCCACCTTCGAGAATGCGTTCTTTGATCGCATTGGTGATGTGCGGGATAACCTGTACGGTGGCGCCCAGGTAGTCGCCACGGCGTTCTTTACGCAGAACGTCGGAATAAATGCGACCCGTGGTGAAGTTGTTGCGGCGCGACATTTTGGTGCGGATGAAGCGCTCGTAGTGACCCAAATCCAGATCGGTTTCTGCCCCGTCTTCGGTGACGAAAACTTCCCCATGCTGAATCGGGCTCATGGTGCCCGGATCCACGTTGATGTACGGGTCCAGTTTCATGATGGTAACGTTGAGGCCACGGGCTTCGAGAATAGCCGCCAGAGAGGCTGCGGCAATGCCTTTACCCAGAGAGGATACGACCCCGCCGGTCACAAAAATATAATTAGTTGTCATGCTGAACCTGAGAGTTTAGGTTTAAAGACGATGGAAGTACCAAGACGGGAAAGTAGTATACCCGAACCTCTCCAGACCTACAAACGATCGTTTTACTGTCCATCATCTCTGTCACCACCGGGAGTTCATCAGGGTTTAATCCGCGGGCACCTTGCTTACTGTCTTTTTAAAACAATGAGTTAGCATGGAAAATTTTCTTTTACCGCCGTTTCATGGCACTAAAACACCTTAAATTTCAGTTTGTTGGCATTTTCTTGCCGTTCTCTCGTCGTTCAGCAAACCAGGGCTCTGAGCTTAACCGTTTCAGCTTGAGCGAACCTTGTCGCCGATCAACATTACGACCCTGGCCGAACAACTTTAGGACAACGCCGAACGGGATTAGTTTTCCTGACGTTTAACCTGTTGCCACGCCTCTTCCATCTGCTCCAGCGTAGCCTCTTCCATCTGCAGCCCGCGCTGTTTGACAATCTCTTCCACCTGCCGGAAACGACGTTCGAACTTGCGGTTGGCCGCCTGCAGCGCGTTTTCCGCCTTGTGCCCGAGATGGCGCGATAAATTCACCGTAGCGAACAGCAGATCGCCGATTTCCTCTTCCAGCTTCTGTTCATCAACCACCGCTTGCTTGGCTTCATGCATCACTTCGTCGATCTCTTCGTACACCTTGTCCAATACCGGCCCCAGGGTATGCCAGTCGAAACCGACCGAGGCGCAACGCTTCTGGATTTTGTGCGCCTTCATCAGCGCCGGCAACGCCTGCGGGATATCGTCCAGCGCGGAATGCAGCGCCTTCTCGGCGCGTTCGCCGGCCTTCAACTGCTCCCAGCGGGCCGCTACCGCTTCGCTATCCGCCGCATCGGCATCGCCGAAGATGTGCGGATGGCGGCGTTCCAGTTTGTCGCTGATGGCGTTGCACACTTCATCGAAGTCAAACAGCCCCTGCTCCTGGCCCATCTGGGCGTAAAACACCACCTGGAACAGCAGATCGCCCAACTCATCGCGCAGATCGGCGTAATCCTGGCGCTCAATGGCGTCCAGCACTTCGTAGGTTTCTTCCAGCGTGTAAGGCGCGATGGTGGCGAAGGTCTGCTTGCGGTCCCATGGGCAACCGTTCTGCGGGTCGCGCAGCGTTTTCATGATGTTCAGCAGGCGCTGCAGCGGGGTGGATTGGGTCATAAAAAGATCTCTGAGAAAGAATGGGAGCGCATTTGTGCGTCCGCCGGATTAGTCGCCAATGGATTTCGGGCCGTATCGGTGTTCGCTTGCAGCCAACAACGATACGGCTCGAAAGACGCAGGGGATTTAGCTGCCGTGCAGGCGCTTGGCGTCAATCACGTCCGGCAACTGATTCAGCTTGGCCAGCACCCGGCCCAGCACCTGCTGGTTGTAGATTTCAATGTCCATGTCGATGGTCGCCAGCTGCTTTTTGGTGTCGCTCCGGCTGGCCACGCCCAGCACGTTGACCTTTTCATTGGCCAAAATGGTGGTGATGTCGCGCAGCAGGCCGCTGCGATCGTTGGCCATCACACGCACCACCAGCGAATAACCGCTGGAATAGCTTTCGCCCCACACGGCGTCAACGATGCGTTCCGGCGCGTGCGACTGCAAATCCACCAACTGATCGCAGTCCGCACGGTGGATGGAGATACCGCGCCCCTGGGTGATAAAGCCGACAATATCGTCGCCCGGGATCGGCTGGCAGCAACGGGCGATGTGGTGCATCAGGTTGCCTACCCCTTCCACCACTACCCGGCCGTTGTCCTTGCTGCGGGTCGCCGGCGGCGCTTTATGCTGCACCAATTGGCGCAACGCTTCGCGATCCTGCTCCTCGGCGCTCGGTTTGTTGAACTTGCCTTGCAGGAAGTTCACCATCTGATTCAGGCGGATATCGCCGCCGCCAATCGCCGCCAGTATTTCATCCAGCGAGTTCATGTTGTATCGCGGGATCAGCAGCTTCTCGGCCTCTTTCAGACTGATGCCAAGGTGCTCCAGCTCGCTGTCCAGCATCTGGCGGCCGGCGAGGATGTTCTTGTCGCGATCCTGCTTGCGGAACCAGTTATGGATCTTGGAGCGCCCACGGCTGGTGGTGACATAGCCCAGGTTAGGGTTCAGCCAGTCGCGGCTCGGGTTCGGCTGCTTCTGGGTGATGATTTCAATCTGATCGCCCATCCGCAACTGGTAGGTAAACGGCACGATGCGCCCGCCAATCTTGGCGCCGATGCAACGGTGGCCGACGTCGCTGTGAATATGATAAGCAAAGTCGAGCGGCGTGGAGCCGGCCGGCAGATCCACTACATCGCCTTTCGGGGTAAACACGTAGACGCGATCGTCGAACACCTGGCTGCGAACCTCGTCGAGCATCTCGCCGGAGTCCGCCATCTCTTCCTGCCAGGCGATCAGCTTGCGCAGCCAGGCGATGCGTTCTTCATAGCCGGAGCGAACCGTCGCTACCGCGCCTTCTTTGTATTTCCAGTGCGCGGCCACGCCCAGTTCGGCATCTTCATGCATCTGCCGGGTACGGATCTGGATTTCGAGCGTTTTGCCGCGCGGGCCCAACACCACGGTGTGGATAGACTGGTAGCCGTTGGGTTTCGGGTTGGCGACATAGTCGTCGAACTCATCCGGCAGATGGCGGAAGTGGGTATGCACAATCCCCAGCGCCGCATAGCAGTCCTGCAAACGCTCGACCACCACGCGCACCGCGCGCACGTCAAACAGCTCGTCGAAGGCCAGCGCCTTCTTCTGCATTTTGCGCCAGATGCTGTAGATATGTTTCGGGCGGCCGTAAATATCCGCTTTGATGCCTTCGTCGCCCATCGCATTTCGCAGCGAGGCGACGAAGTCATCGATAAACTGTTCGCGATCGATGCGACGTTCGTGCAGCAGTTTGGCGATGCGCTTGTATTCATCCGGGTGCAGGTAACGGAAGCAGAAATCTTCCAGTTCCCATTTCAGTTGCCCGATGCCGAGGCGGTTGGCCAGCGGCGCATAGATATTCGAACACTCTTTCGCCGCCAGCACGCGCTCGTCTTCCGGCGCATCCTTCACTTCACGCAGGTGGGCGATACGCTCCGCCAGCTTGATCACCACGCAGCGGAAATCCTCCACCATAGCCAACAGCATGCGACGCACGTTGTCGACCTGTTCGGAGGCCATGGAGTCGTTCTGGGTGGCTTTCAGTTGGCGGATGGCGTCCATATCGCGCACGCCGTGCACCAGGTAGGTGATGCCCTTGCCAAATTCTTCGGTCAGGGTTTCTTCCGGCACGATGCCGGCGTCCACCAGCGGGAACAGCAGCGCAGCGCGCATGCTGTCGTTGTCCATGCTCAGCGTGGAGAGGATTTCCACCATTTCCAGCCCGCGCCACAACAACAGCGGTGCATCGGGATGGTTCTGGGTCTGTTGCTCACAGTAGCGCCAGGTTGCGGCTAATCGCTCACATGACTGCGGGTTAGGTAGCCCCAAGCTGGCAATCCACTCGTCGAGAGCAAATTCACCAGCCGTGTTCAGATGTGCACTTCTTACCGCAACCATACCCTCTCCCTACTTTGCAGCGACCCCAGGCGTGTTGTCGTTAATAAACAGCGCCATTGACTCAAGATGCCCCGTATGCGGAAACCTATCCAACATCCGCACACGTGCAAGACGATAACCGGCGTCCAGCAATATTTTGCTGCCGCGTGCCAGCCTGGTAGGGTTACAAGAAACATCCCCCCCGTTCTGGCGCCAGTTTTACACTATGTGACATCGCGCCGACCGTACCCGCACGGGCAAGGTCCAGCATCACTTTATCAAATCCTTGTGCTGCCCAAGGTTGCCGCTCAACGTCCTCTTCCAGATTTTCATGGAAGGAAAGAAGGGGGCATTATTCAGTTTATTCTTATGTGCATTATATTGCCCATTCGCTACCAGCGTGGCAATACCTTCTATCCCCAACACCGCGGCGGCAGGGTAAAGTTGGCCCATGCCGCAGAACAGGTCCAATACCCGATCATTGGGCTGAATGTCGAGCCATTCAAGGGCCTGCGCTGCCATTTGCTGATTTACTGTGTCATTTATCCCAATAAAGTCACGCGGACTGATGTCTAAGCGTAGCCCGCCGACCTGATAATACGGCGTTTCGCCACACGGTTTTTCGCCCCTGTCGCTGTCGGGCACCCAATAAACGGTTACGTTTTTTGGCTGCGCAAAGGCCGGTAACGCCTGGCGATCCTCATCTTTTTTCTTCCGTCAGCTGGATTTCCGCCTGCCAGCCCGGCAAGACTCCCCGCACAAACACGTCTTTGCCGTTGTGGCGTACCACGCCAGCCCAAAGGGATCGAGGTCGCTCACCCTTGCGGTTAACATTTGCAGACTTTGCCGGGTCGTCACGCAGCGTTTGGGAGAGTAGAATTGCACCATATTTGCCGATTGCGTGCCGGCTCATTAAAGTAGAGTGAGTTCGGCAATTCTCCCACATTGGAATCCCATGACCAAATACAGCTTGCGTGCGCGCATGATGATCCTGATTCTGGCCCCAACGCTGTTGATTGGTCTGCTGCTCAGCACCTTCTTCGTGGTGCACCGTTACAATGAGCTGCAAGAACAGCTGGTTGACGCCGGCGCCAGCATCATCGAACCCTTGGCGGTGGCCAGCGAGTACGGCATGACATTCCGCAGCCGCGAGTCGGTCAGGCAGTTGGTCAGCCTGCTGCACCGCCGTCATTCGGATATTGTGCGTTCAATTACGGTGTTCGATGCGCAGAATAATCTGTTTGTCACCTCCAATTATCATCACAATTTCGCCCAATTGCAGTTACCGAAAGGTGTGCCAATGCCCACCGATCTGATGCTGACGCGGCGCGGCAACTCACTGATCCTGCGCACGCCGATCCTTTCGGAGAGCCAGTACCCGGATCAAAACGCCACCGACCCGGTTCCTCAGGACAACAACCTAGGCTATGTGGCGATCGAACTTGATCTTCAATCGGTGCGGTTGCAACAGTATAAAGAGGTGTTTGTTTCCACCCTGCTGTTGCTGCTGTGCATGTGCATTGCCATCCTGTTTGCATACCGTCTGATGCGCGACGTGACCGGCCCGATCCGCAATATGGTGAACACCGTTGACCGCATCCGCCGTGGCCAGCTCGACAGCCGCGTTGAAGGCTTTATGCTCGGCGAGCTGCATATGCTGAAGAACGGCATCAACTCGATGGCGATGTCGCTGACCGCCTATCACGAAGAGATGCAGCAGAATATCGACCAGGCGACTTCGGACCTGCGCGAGACGCTGGAGCAGATGGAGATCCAGAACGTCGAGCTGGATCTGGCGAAAAAACGCGCTCAGGAAGCGGCGCGTATCAAATCCGAGTTTCTGGCGAACATGTCGCACGAGCTGCGCACCCCGCTCAACGGTGTGATCGGCTTTACCCGCCAGATGCTGAAAACCGAGATGAGCGTCACCCAGACCGACTATCTGCAAACCATCGAGCGCTCGGCCAACAACCTGCTGACCATCATCAACGACGTGCTGGACTTTTCCAAGCTGGAAGCCGGCAAACTGGTGCTGGAGCACATTCCGTTCTCGCTGCGTGAAACGTTGGACGAAGTGATTGTGTTGCTGGCACCCAGCGCGCACGAGAAAGGGCTGGAATTGACGCTGGATGTGCATAATGACGTGCCGGAGCAGGTAATCGGCGATTCGTTGCGGTTGCAGCAGATCATTACCAACCTGCTGGGCAACGCGATCAAATTTACCGAAACCGGCAACATCGATATCCGCGTAGAGCTGCGTGGCTTGCAGGAACGTCAGGTCGAACTTGAAGTGCAAATCCATGACACCGGCATCGGTATATCAGAACGGCAGCAGTCGCAGTTGTTCCAGGCGTTCCGCCAGGCGGACGCCAGCATTTCGCGCCGCCACGGCGGCACCGGTCTGGGGCTGGTGATCACCCAGAAGCTGGTAAAAGAGATGGGCGGCGATATCTGCTTCCACAGCCAACTGAACCGAGGTTCAACCTTCTGGTTCCACATCACCCTCGAGCTGCACGAGGGCATGTTGTCGTTGCCGCCGAGCCTGCCGGACCTGCGCGGCAAGACGTTGGGGTATATCGAAGCCAACCCGATGGCGGCGGAAGCCACGCTCAACATGCTGAGCGTCACCCCGCTGGTGATCACCCATTCGCCTACGCTGGCTCAACTGCCGAAAAAAGATTACGACTTCTTGCTGGTGGGGGTGCCGATCCCGTTCCGCGACAACCTGGCGCAGCACGAAGGCAAACTGATGGCGGCGCTGAAGATCGCCGACCGGGTGATTCTGGCGCTCCCCTGCCAATCGCAGATCAACGCCGAGCAGCTTAAACAGCAGGGCGCTATCGGCTGCCTGATCAAACCCATCACCGGCAACCGCCTGTTCCCGCTGCTGCGCATGGAAACGCCGCAGCGCCTCATCGCCGCGCCGGAACCCAAACGCCTGCCATTGACGGTGATGGCGGTTGACGATAACCCGGCCAACCTGAAACTGATTGGCACGCTGCTGGCTGAACAAGTGGAAAAGACCCTGCTGTGCGAAAGCGGGGAAGAGGCGCTGGCGCTGGCGCGCGATAACGTGCTGGATCTGATCCTGATGGATATCCAAATGCCGAATATCGACGGCATCCGCACCAGCGAACTGATCCGCCAACTGCCGCACCACAACTCTACGCCTATCGTCGCGGTTACCGCCCATGCGGTGAGCGGTGAGCGCGAGCATTTGCTGCAAGCGGGAATGGATGACTATCTGGCCAAGCCGATTGATGAAGCTATGCTGACCCGCGTGCTGGCCCGTTATTACAGCGGCGAACCGGCCGCCGAGCCCTTGCTGTCGTTAGACTGGCCGCTGGCGTTGCGCCAGGCGGCGAACAAACAGGATTTGGCGCGCGATCTGCTGCAGATGCTGCTCGACTTCCTGCCGCAAGTCAGCGAACGGGTGCAGGCGGTGCTGGACGGCACCCCAGACGACAGCATTCTCGATTTGATCCATAAATTGCACGGCAGTTGCAGCTACAGTGGCGTGCCGCGCATGAAGCAACTGTGCTTCTACCTTGAACAGCAGTTGCGCAAGGGCGTCGGCAACGACGAACTGGAGCCGGAATGGCTGGAACTGCTGGATGAGATCGAACTGGTGAGCCAGGCAGCCCGCAGCCATCTGGAGAACGATCGCCCAGCGACAAGCTGAGGGTTGCCCCCTCAGCATGATTAGCGGAACCTATATCTGCTGCGACAGCCTTATGGTCGCCGCAATATTGCGTGCGGTCATGCGCACGTTGTCGGCGGCATTCTCCAGCGCTTCCTCGAGCGTGCAGATGCTGTACAGCACGCTGAACACCGCATCCAGCCCGTGCTGATGCACCACGCCGACGTCGGCCGTCAGGCTGCCGGCGATGCCGATCACCGGCTTGTTGTAGCGCTTGGCGACGCGCGCCACGCCGATAGGCACCTTGCCGTTGATACTCTGACTGTCGATGCGTCCTTCCCCGGTGATCACCAGCGTCGCGTCGCGCACCAAGGCGTCCAGCCCCAGCGCTTCGGTGACGATCTCAATCCCCTGACGCAGATCGGCATGGCAGAACGCTAACAGCGCGGCCCCCATACCGCCGGCCGCGCCCGCACCGGGTACTCCACCCACCTCAATCGCCATATCCTGCGCGATCACCTGCGCATAGTGCAGCAGGCAGCGATCAAGCTGCGCCACCATCTGTGGCGTAGCCCCTTTCTGCGGGCCGAAAATCGCCGAAGCGCCTTCTTTGCCGGTTAACGGGTTAGTGACGTCACAAGCGACCTCGAATTTGCACTGGGCAATGCGCGCATCCAGCCCGCTGACGTCGATCGCGACGAGGCGTTCCAACTGCGCACCGCCAAAGCCAATGTCGTCGCCGTTTTTATCCAGCAGCCTCGCCCCCAGCGCCTGCACCATGCCGGCGCCGCCGTCGTTGGTGGCGCTGCCGCCGATGCCGATAATGCAATGTTTTACGCCGTGATCCAGCGCCGAACGGATCAGTTCGCCGGTGCCATAAGAGGTGGTGTTCAGCGGGTTGCGCTGCCGCCCCGGCACCAGTTCCAACCCGCTGGCGGCGGCCATCTCGATAAAGGCGCTCTGCTCATCGCCGGACAGGCCGAAAAAGGCCCGCACCTTTGCGCCCAACGGCCCGGTGACGTCGACATCCACTTTACGCCCGCCGGTGGCGGCCACCATCGCCTCCACCGTACCTTCCCCGCCGTCGGCTACCGGCAGTTTGATGTACTCGGCATCAGGAAATATCTCGCGAAAACCCGCTTCAATCTGGGTCGCCACTTCCAGTGCCGACAGACTTTCTTTGTATGAGTCCGGCGCGATCACTATTTTCATATACGGTCCGTTTCCTCGACTGCACTCGTCCTTTGATTCGCCAACCGGCGCGTTGGCGCCCTCGGCAGAGGCAGAGCCTGCTCCCCTGACCAGGTCGCCCCCTATCGGCTCACTTCCGCCTTGGCTAATTTCTCATAATAGCAGGCCAGCGCACTGTGATCCGACGCCCCCAGTCCATCGGCCCGCAGCGCCTGCATCATTTCCATTACTGCGGCGGTGAGCGGCAGCTGTGCACCGACGCCGTGCGAGGTATCCAGCGCGTTGGCCAAATCCTTGATATGCAGTTCAATGCGAAAGCCCGGCTTAAAATTACGATCCATCACCATCGGCGCTTTGGCGTCCAGCACCGTGCTGCCGGCCAGCCCGCCGCGAATGGCCTGATAGACCAGATCCGGGTTGACACCCGCCTTGGTCGCCAGCACCAGCGCTTCGGACATCGCGGCGATATTCAGCGCCACAATCACCTGATTCGCCAGCTTGGTGACATTGCCGGCCCCGATCTCCCCGGTGTGTACGACCGAACCGGCCATCGCTTTCATGACCGGCAGACAGCGCTCGAATACCGCCTTGTCGCCGCCAACCATGACCGACAAGGTCGCATCGATGGCCTTCGGCTCACCGCCGCTCACCGGCGCGTCCAGCATGGCAATCTGTTTTTCCGCCAGCGCAGCGCTGATTTCACGGCTGGCAAGCGGCGCAATCGAGCTCATGTCGACAAGCACGCTGCCCGGCCTGGCGCCTTCGATAATGCCGTCCTTGCCCAATGCAACCTCTTGCACCTGCGGCGAATTCGGCAGCATGGTGATCAGAATATCGCTTTGCTCAGCCACCGCTTTCGGCGTCTCGGCGGCAGTGGCGCCCAACGCAACCAGCTCGGCGGTGGTCTGAGGATGATGATTGAGCACCACCAGCGAATAACCGGCTTTCAGCAGATTTTTACTCATGGGTTTGCCCATGATACCCAGGCCAATAAATCCAATTTTCATAAGGTTAACCTCTTTGCAAAGTGGAAAGCAGAACGTTATTTTTTAAACCTGTCGCACAGCGCCTGGGTGGCTGCGCGGAACACCCCAAGATCGCTCCCAACCGCGACAAACGTGGCCCCCCATTCCAGGTAGCGGCGCGCATCGTCCTCAGCCGGCGCCAGTATGCCGCTCGGTTTGCCGTGCGCCTTGGCGCATTCAAAGATATGGCGGATCGCCGCCTGTACCTGCGGATGATTGGGCTGGCCGAGGTAGCCGAGCGCCGCCGATAAATCGCTTGGGCCGACAAAGATGCCGTCAATGCCGTCCACGGCGGCAATCTCATTCAGGTTATCCACCCCGGCCTGGTTTTCTATCTGGACCAGTACGCTGATGTTGTCGTTGATGGTGGTGAAATAATCCACCACCGTGCCGTAACCGTTGCTGCGATGAGAGACCGACACGCCGCGAATGCCCGCCGGCGGATAACGGGTGGAAGCTACCGCCAGCCGTGCCTGTTCCGCGTTTTCCACAAAGGGGATCAGGAAGTTGTAAAAGCCGATATCCAGCAGGCGCTTGATAATCACCGGTTCGTTGCACGGCGGCCGCACCACCGCTGCGCTGTCGCTGTCTTTCAGCGCCATCAGTTGCGGCACGAAAGTGGTGATGTCGTTAGGCGCGTGCTCGCCGTCCAGCACCAGCCAGTCGAAACCGGCCAGCCCCAGCACCTCGGTAGATATCGGGTTGCCCAGCGCCGACCAGCAGCCAATCAGGGTTTCGCCCTGCAACAGGGCCTGGCGGAAGCGGTTGGGGAGAAGGCTAGTCTTCATGGCGTTTCCTTGGGTTAAGATTGAAATGTTATGCACCGGGTGTTAACGCACCAGGCATGGGCGCTTGGGATCAAAAACCCAGTCCGGCACCAGATACTGCATGCCCTGAGCATCGTCTCGGGCACCCAGTCCGTTGGCCTTGTACAACTCATGGGCCTTCATCAACCGATCGCGATCCAGCTCTATACCCAGCCCCGGCTTCTTCGGCACCTCAATGCGGCCGCCGACAATCTGCAAGGGTTCGCGGGTCAGGCGCTGATCGCCCTCCTGCCAGATCCAATGGGTATCGATAGCGGTGATTTTTCCCGGTGCAGCGGCGGCGACATGGGTAAACATCGCCAGCGAAATATCAAAGTGATTATTGGAGTGAGAACCCCAGGTCAGCCCAAACTCGTGGCACATTTGCGCCACCCGCACCGAGCCTTGCATTGTCCAGAAATGTGGGTCCGCCAGCGGAATGTCCACCGACTGCAATTGCAGCGTATGGCCCATCTGCCGCCAGTCGGTAGCGATCATGTTGGTGGCGGTCGGCAGGCCGGTGGCGCGGCGAAACTCCGCCATCACCTCGCGGCCGGAAAACCCTTGCTCGGCGCCGCAGGGATCTTCCGCATAAGCCAGCACGTTGCGCAGTTGCCTGCCAAGGGAAACCGCTTCGTTCAGAGACCAGGCACCGTTGGGATCAAGGGTAATGCGCGCCTGCGGAAAACGCTCGGCCAGCGCGGTCACCGCCTCAGCTTCCTCTTCCCCGGCCAGCACCCCGCCCTTGAGCTTGAAATCGTTGAAACCGTATTTTTCATAGGCCGCCTCCGCCAGCCGCACCACACTCGCCGGCGTCAGCGCCTCTTCATGCCGCAGTCGGTACCAGTCACAGCGCTCATCCGGTTGGCTGCGATACGCCAGCAGCGTCTTGTTACGGTCACCGAGGTAGAACAGATAGCCGAGCATTTCCACCGAATCACGCTGTTGGCCGTCCCCGAGCAGCGCCGCCACCGGCACGTCGAGAAACTGTCCGAGCAAATCCAGCATCGCCGCCTCAATGCCGGTCACCACGTGAATGGTGGTGCGCAGATCGAAGGTTTGCAGGCCGCGCCCCCCGGCATCACGCTCGGCAAAACGGTTACGTACCGCCGCCATCACGTTTTTGTATTCTCCCAGGGTTTTGCCCACCACCAACGACTGGGCCTCTTCCAGCGTCTGGCGGATTTTCTCGCCGCCCGGCACTTCGCCCACGCCGGTGTGGCCTGCATTATCCTGCAGGATCACGATGTTACGCGTAAAAAACGGCGCATGAGCACCGCTCAGGTTTAGCAGCATGCTGTCATGGCCGGCGACCGGCACGATCTGCATGGCGGTTATTTTGGCTGCGGCACTAAGTGAAGTCATAAGGTTATCCTTTAAGAAAAATCAGCGACCAAAGGCCGGGCGTTTGGCATCGAACTGCCAGCCGGGAACCAGGTATTGCATGGCAACCGCGTCGTTGCGAGCGCCCGACGGAAGCCGCTGGTGCAAACGATGCGCCTGTTCCAATGCGGCCCAATCCAGATCAACGCCCAGCCCCGGTCGATCCGGCACGGCAATGCGGCCGTCGACGATTTGCAGCGGGTTTTTCGTCAGGTGCTGGCCCTCCTGCCAGATCCAATGGGTGTCGATGGCGGTGGGATTACCGGGCGCGGCGGCGCCGACATGGGTAAACATCGCCAGTGAAATATCGAAGTGATTATTGGAATGGCAACCCCAGGTCAGCCCCCAGTCGTTGCACAGCTGAGCTACCCGCACTGCGCCGCGCAGGGTCCAGAAATGCGGATCCGCCAAGGGGATATCCACCGCTTGCAGCATTACCGCATGGCACATCTCGCGCCAGTTGGTGGCGATCATGTTAGTGGCGACCGGCAAGCCGGTGGCGCGGCGGAACTCCGCCATCACTTCACGGCCGGAGAATCCCTGTTCGGCACCGCAAGGATCCTCGGCATAGCTCAGAATGCCCCGCATGCCCTTGCACAAGGCGATAGCCTCGTCGAGCAGCCAGGCGCCATTGGGATCGACGGTAATGCGGGCATCCGGGAAATGCTTAGCCAGCGCACGCACCGCGTCAATTTCCTGTTCGCCCGGCAACACACCGCCTTTCAGCTTGAAATCCCGGAAGCCGTAACGATCCCTGGCTGCCGCGGCCAGTTCGACGATCGCCGGCGTGTCCATTGCCTGCTGATGTCGCAACTGGTACCAGGGGTGCCGGCTGCGTTGAGCGGATTGATAGGGTAAATCCGTTTTCCCGGCGTCGCCGATATAAAACAGGTAGCCAAGCACCGCCACCTCGTCACGCTGCTTGCCGGGGCCAAGCAGCTCCACCACCGGCACGCCGAGGAACTGGCCGAGCAGATCGAGCAGCGCGGCCTCCAAAGCCGCCACCGCGTTCACCCGCAGCTCAAAGGTCCAGGCCCCCTGACCGAAGGCGTTAAAATCGGCCTCCTGATTGCCGCTGTGAATGTCGTGCACCAACCGGTTCATGTGCGCAACCTGCTGACCGATGACCCGGGGAATAACCGCCATCAGCGTGCGATAAATCACTTCGCCGCCCGGCGCCTCCCCAACGCCGGTATGCCCTGCGCTGTCGGTCAGCACCACAACGTTGCGGGTGAAACAGGCCCCGTGCGCGCCGCCGATATTCAGCAGCATGCTGTCGTACCCGGCCACCGGGATAACGCGCATTTCGGTGATCACCGGCGTGCTTTGCGTGTTGCTCATGCTAATTTCCTCACCTGTGCAAGGGTTTCAATTCGATGCGTTTGATTTCGCCGACAATGAACAGGTAGCTCGCCACCGCCAGCAAGGCGTGGATGCCGACATACACCAGCGCGCCGTTAAAGGATCCCGTGGTGCCGATGATGTAGCCGATAGCGATCGGCGTGACGATGCCGGAGACGTTGCCGAACATATTGAACAGCCCGCCGCTCAGGCCACTGATCTCTTTTGGCGCGGTATCCGCCATGACCGCCCAACCGAGCGCCCCCACCCCTTTGCCGAAGAACGCCAGCGCCATGATGCCGACCACCATCCATTCGGTGTCGACGTAGTTGCAGAACACCATCGTCATCGACAGCAGCATGCCCAGCACAATCGGCGCCTTGCGGGCGAAGGTCAGCGACTGCGTGCGGCGCATCAGGTAGTCGGAGATCACGCCGCCGAGCACCCCGCCGACAAAACCGCAGATGGCCGGCACCGAAGCCACCATCCCGGCCTTAAGGATCGACATGCCGCGCGCCTGCACCAGATAGACCGGGAACCAGGTGATGAAAAAATAGGTCAGTGCGTTAATGCAGTATTGGCCGATATACACCCCGACCATCATGCGCGACTGCAACAGCTGTTTGATCTGGTGCCACTTCTCGCCTTTCACCTTCACCTGCTGCGACCGCGGTTGATCCATGTTGATCAACGCGCCGCCGGCCTCGATATAGTCCAGCTCGGCCTGGTTTACGCCGGGATGCTCCTTGGGGTTGTGCAGCACTTTCAGCCAGATGAAGCTGAGCACGATGCCAAGCCCGCCCATAAAGAAGAACACGTGCGACCAACCTACCGCGTGAGTCAGCCAGCCCATGATCGGCGCGAAGATCACCGTGGCGAAGTATTGCGCCGAGTTAAAGATCGACACCGCCGTGCCGCGCTCGTGTGCCGGAAACCAGGCGGCAACAATGCGGCTGTTGCCGGGGAAGGACGGCGCTTCCGCCAACCCCACCAGGAAACGCAGGGCGAACAGCGCCACGACGATGCCAAAGCCGCTGAAGATATCCACGAACCCCTGCAACAGGGTGAACAGCGACCAAATAAAGATGCTCCAGAAATAGACGCGCTTCGATCCGAAGCGGTCGAGCAACCAACCGCCCGGGATCTGGCCGATTACGTAAGCCCATGAGAAAGCCGAGAAGATATAGCCCATCCCAATGGGATCCAGACCGATATCCTTGGCCATCGACGAGCCGGCGATCGACAGGGTGGCGCGATCGCCGTAGTTGAACGAGGTAACGATAAACAGCATCACCACGATCCAGTAACGCGCATGGGTTCTTTTAATCGAACTCGTTGCGGAGCTGATGGTAGACATTGTGTTCTCCTGAATGATAGCGGCTTGCTATATTCATCCTGAACCACAGATATATCCCCTATGGATTTCAAGTGGCCGCCAATCGGCCAATTCGCACATTCCATGCAATTGAAATACAACGGGCATGTAAATATCTCAGAACGAAATCGATTAAATTAGATTGCGCCAACAATGAGCAGTGCGGTTAATACGCCAGCGGCAATATTTAAATCCAATGAATTTCACTACGCAGAAAAGTATATGCGCCGTAAATTCATATCTCATCAGGCAATACAACAAGGATTACGGGGATATCGCGGGTAATTTATGGCATATGCCCAATGCAGTGGCGACTGGCTCACGAAACGTCGCCCACGAGCCTTTCCTGCCCTCTGGCTTTAAATCTGCAACCGGGCCACAGCTTGAAAATGAAGGGGTATCCGTGAGCCGCCTCACAACAGACTGGTCCGATGCCAAATAATCCATGCCGAATACCCGTTAATCCCGGTCATTTGCATAATGTCCCTCGGCTGTATCGCACTTATACTGCTTAATGAGCAACCGTGCCGGTTATTACCCTCAGCGTACCCAAAATAAATCTACTCAGGATAATAAGCATGTCCGATATAAACGAGACGCCGCTTTATATTAAGGTTCACGACTCGGATAATGTCGCTATCGTGGTAAACGATCGCGGCCTGCCGAAAGGCGCATTATTTTCCTGCGGGCTACAATTACTGGAACATGTACCGCAGGGGCACAAGGTCGCGCTGGAAAATATTGCCGCCGGCGGCGAGATTGTCCGCTACGGCGAGATCATCGGTCATGCGCAGCGTGCCATTTTGCGCGGCAGTTGGATCGATGAATCGCTGGTCTCACTGCCGGAGGCCCCTGAGCTGCAGCATCTGCCACTGGCCAATAAGGTTCCCGCCCCGCTGCCGCCACTCGAGGGTTATCGCTTCGAGGGCTACCGCAATGCCGACGGCAGCGTCGGCACCAAAAACTTGCTCGGCATTACCACCAGCGTGCAGTGTGTCGCCGGCGTGGTTGATTACGTGGTGAAAATCATTGAACGCGATCTGCTGCCGCGTTACCCCAATGTGGATGGCGTGATCGGCCTCAACCATCTTTACGGTTGCGGAGTGGCGATCAACGCGCCGGCGGCGGTGGTGCCGATCCGCACCATTCACAATCTGGCGCTGAATCCCAATTTTGGCGGCGAGGTGATGGTGGTCGGCCTGGGTTGTGAAAAGCTGCAGCCGGAACGCCTGTTGCAAGGCACTCCGGACGTGCAGGCGATCTCGCTCGACGAGAGCCACATTGTCCGTTTGCAAGACGAGAAACATCGGGGTTTCAGATCGATGGTTGACGACATTCTGACGCTCGCCGAGCGCCACCTCCAACGCCTGAACCGTCGCCAGCGCGAAAGCTGCGCAGCCTCAGAATTGGTGGTCGGCATGCAGTGCGGTGGCAGCGATGCGTTTTCCGGCGTGACGGCCAATCCGGCGGTGGGTTTCGCCTCCGATCTGCTGGTGCGCTGCGGCGCGACGGTGATGTTCTCTGAAGTCACTGAAGTGCGCGATGCGGTACATCTGCTGACACCGAGAGTGGCAGATGAACAGGTTGGCAAACGCTTGCTGGAGGAGATGGCCTGGTACGATGCCTATCTCGAAGCCGGCCAAAGCGATCGCAGCGCCAATCCGTCCCCGGGCAATAAAAAAGGCGGGTTGGCCAACGTGGTGGAAAAAGCATTGGGATCAATCGCCAAATCAGGCACCAGCGCTATTGTAGAGGTACTGTCTCCCGGCCAGCGCCCCACAAAACGCGGCCTGATCTACGCAGCCACGCCCGCCAGCGACTTTGTCTGCGGCACCCAGCAACTGGCCTCCGGCATCACTATCCAGGTATTCACCACCGGACGCGGTACGCCTTACGGCCTGACGGCTGTGCCGGTGATTAAAATGGCGACCCGCAGCGCGCTGGCGGATCGCTGGTACGATTTAATGGACATCAACGCCGGCACTATCGCCACCGGCGAAGCCACTATCGAACAGGTGGGCTGGCAGCTGTTTGAACTGATTCTGGATATCGCCAGCGGGCGCAAGAAAACCTGGTCGGATCAATGGGGGCTGCATAACGCGCTGGCGGTATTTAATCCGGCGCCGGTGACCTAGATCAGGCGTCGGCATCCAGTTGCAGCCCGATATACAGCAGCAGGCGATCGTCAAAACTGGCGAGGTTCAGCCCGGTCAGTTCTGCAATGCGGTTGAGCCGGTATTCCAGCGTATTACGATGAATATACAGCGCCTTGGCGGTGACGGTCGGTTGTACGTTATGCAAAAACCAGGCAGCCAGCGTACGGCGCAGCAGGCCGTTGCCGTCCATCGCCTTTAGCTTCGCCAGAGGGCGGGCCAGCTCATCCGCCTGCCAGCCGCCGCGCAGGCTATCGAGCAATACCGGCAACATCAGATCCTGGTAGTAATAGGTGCGTTGCTCCCCCATCCGCTGCTTGCCGACCACCATGGTGGTGCGCGCGGTGCGATAGGAACGGGCGATGCTGCCCGGTCCGGTGAAATAATTGCCGAGTGCGATGCGCACCCGCAGTCGACTGCTCTCATTCATCCTCGACAACAGGTTATCCACCCGTCGCCGGTGATCTTCCGCATCCCAGCGCCCATGGCCATTGAGCGCAGGTTTCAGCACCACCATTTCGCTCAATGAAACGATGGCGATCAAGTTGTCGCGCTCCGGCATGGTCAACAACGTCTGCAATTGCTGCAGTTCGGCCATTGCACTGTCTACGCCAAGCTGGCCGCTGTCCACTTCCACCACCGCCGCGACCCGTGGCTGGTTAGGATCGATCCCCAGCCGCTGCGCCCACTCCATCAGCGCCGGAGTGAGTTCATCGGTACGGATCAGGTTCAGCACCAATTCTTCCCGCAGCCGGCTGTCCTGCGCCAGCATATGCAACAGCCGGGCCTGCTCCAGCATCATTTCTGCGGTCATGCAGACCAGCTCGCCATACTGCCGCAGCTGGCCAGGGTTGCCGGTCAGGCCGATGACCCCGACGATGCGCCCGTCAATGCGCAGCGGCAGGTTAACGCCGGGGCGCACGCCATGCAGGTGACGCGCCACCGCTTCGTCAATATCCACCACCCGCGCCTGTGACAGCACCAGCAGCGCGCCTTCGTGCAGTTCCCCCACCCGCTCACGATCGCCGCTGCCGATAATCTTGCCGCGCGCATCCATCACATTGACATTGCTGTCGATGATTTGCATGGTGCGCGCAACGATCTCTTGCGCCAGCTTGCCATCGAGATGGTATTCCGACATGCCGTGTTCTCCTGCCCGGAAAGGTGCCAATTCTTCAGCATACCGACGGCGATCCTCAGGCACATTGTGCAGTTGCACAAAGCTTGGTGACCATTGCTGAAGTTGCGGCAAGGCTCACAGTTTTCACGACGTAAAAAAGGCACGCCGTAGCGTGCCTTGAGAGCGGTAGACCGTGAAGAACTTACTGCATCAACAGATACAGTTGGGTATCGCCGCGTTGGATGTTCAACGCCAGCACCGACGGCTTGCTGTCGAGAATTTTACGCAGTTCGCCCAGGTTCTGAATAGGCTGCTGGTTAACCCCGAGGATAATATCGCCTTTTTTCAGGCCGATGCGCGCAGCGGCACTGCCGGCTTTGACGTTATCCACCTTCACGCCTTTCTGGCTGCCGGCCTGGGCATTGCTCAGCTCGGCCCCTTCGATGCCGGTGTAGATATTGCCGGACTCCACCTGAGTCTGAGCGCTTTGCTCCAGCGTGACGTCCACGGTGACCGGCTTGCCGTCGCGGATGATGCCCAGCGACATTTTGCTGCCGACCGGCAGCGTGCCGATTTCCGCACGGAACGAGGCAAAGCTGGAGATGGCTTTACCGTTCATGGTGACGATAACGTCACCGGCCTTGATGCCCGCCTTGGCGGCGGAGGATTTCGGCATCACCTGGCTGACAAAGGCCCCGCGTTGTGCGTCCACCTTCATCGCTTTCGCCAGTTCGGAATTCAACTCGGTGCCCATAATGCCCAGTTCGCCGCGTTTCACCTGGCCGAACTCAACCATTTGCGCCGTCAGGTTTTTCACCATGTTGCTCGGGATGGCGAAACCAATACCGATGTTGCCGCCGTCCGGCGCCAGGATCGCGGTGTTAATACCGATCAGTTCGCCGTTCAGGTTAACCAGCGCGCCACCGGAGTTACCGCGGTTAATCGCCGCATCGGTCTGGATAAAGTTTTCGTAGTTTTCGATATTCAACCCGCTGCGGCCCAACGCGGAAACGATGCCGGAAGTCGCGGTTTCACCTAATCCGTAAGGGTTGCCGATCGCCACGGTATAATCGCCGACGCGCAGTTGCTCGGAATCCGCCATTTTGATTGCCGTCAGGTTTTTAAAGTCTTTCAGTTGGATCAACGCGATATCGGAACGCGGATCCTTACCTATCACCTTGGCGTCAAACTTGCGGCCGTCGCTCAGTTGCACCTGAATTTTATTGGCGTTATCCACCACGTGATTGTTGGTCACCACGTAGCCTTTGGCCGCGTCAATCACCACCCCGGCGCCCAGCGCCTGGAATTTTTCCTGGGTGCCCTGACCCGGTGCGCCCTGCCCGCCATCAGTGCCGCCCTGGCACATTGGCGAAGCCTGGAACGGCGAACCGTCCTGGCAGAAAGGCGAATCTTCGCCAAAGAACTGCTGGAACTGCGGCGGCATCTTCTGCGCGTTGACGGTGGTACTGCCTTCAACGTTAATACTCACTACGGAAGGCATCACTTTTTCCAGCATCGGCGCCAGGCTAGGCAGCTGCTGGGTGCTTGAAGAAGCGGTTTCTGCGGCGCCGGCCGTCATCGGGCCCAGTGCCATACCAATACTGAAAGCCAGGGCGCTAAGAACTAATGCGGTTTTTTTCATCTGTGTGTCTCTTATAAAGTCGTTCAGAAAGTATTGCGTTCTTTGTGCATAGTCAGAGCTTATTAATAGCCCGAAGTTCCGGCGCAGGTTATTGGTAATAGTAAACAAATATTGTCCGTCTTTACAAAACTCGAAATACTCACTGCGATCTGCAACGCATGCGTTCAAATAATATTTATTAACTGAATGAATTATTCAGCTGCCATTAGTTTTCTATATTCGTCGTAGGCATAAAGATCGGTCATGCCGCTGATATAATCTTGCAGCAAACGCGCGCGGAAATAATATTCCCGGATCGCCAATTGCTCGGGCGACAGGTGTTGCAACCCTTCAACCGCTTCGACATACGCCAACCGATGTTTGGTGGAAAGTTTGTGGAACAGGCGCGTTTCTATCGGATAAGCGCGATGGCTGTCTTCCTGCACCAAGCGGGTAAAATCCGCCAGCGACATCGCCAGCAAGGGGCTGTAGATGTCCAGCAAGCCGCTGATCACCCGGTAGCCCTGCAGCTCAAGCTGCTCCACTTCGGGGTGGTTGAACACGTGCTTGAAGGCCACATTTTTGAAGATCTTCAGCAGTTGGTACGCCGGGCTGGAGTCTTCCAGCAACGCCTGATTAAAGTTACCCCGATAAACCGCATCCAGATTATCAATAAAACGCTGCGCCGCATGCGGCACCAGCCGCGCCACGGTGAACACCCGCAAATACATGAAGAACTGATCTTCACTGCTGCGCCGCGCGCCGCCGCGATCGATCTTGCGAAAAGCGCTGGCCACGGTTTTATCAAACAAGTCGCCCGGCGATACCTCGCCCCATTCCTGAGTTAAATGCTGATAAAGTTGTTCAACGGTGAAAATGTTTTTTTCCACCGCGTCTTCCAGATCGGCGACGCAGTAAGAAATATCGTCCGCCGCCTCCATGATATAAGTCAGCGGGAAGCGATCGAACTCGCCCATATTCAGCTCGCGCCGCAAGCGATCGACAAACGCCTCTTCCGCCAGATAAAAGCCCGGTTTTTTCATCAGGTAGCTGTGGCTCGCGGGGATCTCGCTCGCCCAGTACGCCGGACGGGTATATTTCAGAATGCAGCCCACCTGCGCATAGGTCAGGTTGAGCTTCAGTAACGTATGCACCAGCCGAATCGCCTGGGCATTGCCCTCGAAATGGCTGAGATCGTGGCGGATGCGGCTGCGCAGGCGGTTGAGATCGCCTTCGCCTTCGTGCAGGCGCAGCACGCCGATCTGGCAACGATCGTTGCTGGCGGGCTCGCTCCCGCAACTGGCGGGATCGAGCCGCTGGGAAAACCAGTCGTTAATCGCCGACTCGCCGAAATGCCCAAACGGCGGGTTGCCGATGTCGTGCATCAGGCAGGACATCTCAACTATGCTTTCAAAAGGATCGAGCAGTTTGGTCAGGCCGAGCGCGTCGATCCGCCGTTCCTGTTTGAAACGGTTGAGGATCTCTTTTGCAATGTGCCGCCCGACCTGCTGCACTTCCATCGAGTGCGTCAGACGGCTACGCACCGCGGCGTTGCGCTCCAGAGGGAACACCTGGGTTTTTTGCTGCAGACGGCGAATGGCGGCTGAATTGACGATACGCCCGCGATCGCTCTCAAACTGCCGCACGATGTCATATTCTTCCTCAGCCTCGATAGGCTTACTGAAAGGCCGCTGGAAGCTGATTTTTTGCTTAAAGTCGATCCCGGACATCTGTTTCTCCTCCGTTGCGCCCAGCCTCCGTGATAACAATTCCCGACGGCATATGCAACGGATTATCTCTCTATGAGAGCCATGATAGACTATGGCGCAATTCCCACACCCAATCAGCGAGTGTTATTTATGAAAGTAGGCATCATCGGCGCCATGGAACAGGAAGTTACCCTGCTGCGCGAACAAATTGAAAACCGTCAGACCATTCAACGCGCGGGTTGTGAAATCTATACCGGCCAGATCGGCGGCGTTGACGTGGCACTGCTGAAATCCGGTATCGGTAAAGTTTCTGCGGCAATGAGCACCACTCTGCTGCTGGAACACTGCAAGCCGGATCTGGTGATCAATACCGGTTCCGCCGGTGGCCTGGCCGCTACGCTGAAAGTGGGCGATATCGTGGTTTCCGAAGAAGTGCGCTATCACGACGCCGACGTTACCGCCTTTGGTTACGAACCAGGCCAGATGGCCGGTTGCCCGGCGGCCTTCGTGGCGGACGAAGCGCTGATTGCGCTGGCGGAAAGCTGCATCAAGCAGTTGGATCTTAACGCGGTACGCGGCCTGATCTGCAGCGGCGACGCCTTCATTAACGGCGCAGAACCGTTGGAGCGCATCCGCACCACCTTCCCAACCGTTGCCGCGGTAGAAATGGAAGCCGCCGCCGTCGGCCACGTTTGCCACCTGTTCGGCACGCCGTTTGTGGTGGTGCGTGCCATCTCTGACGTCGCCGACAGTGAATCGCACATGAGCTTTGACGAGTTCCTTGTCGTGGCCGCCCAGCAATCAACGCTGATGGTCAACGCGATGCTGCAAACCCTGGCCAAGCGCGGTTGATGTGAAGCCACGCTTTTCAGCTCTGTTGTGGCTGCTCGTGCTCTGGGCAGCACTGCCTGCCGGCGCCGCTCAACGCGTGATCAGCCTGGCGCCCAATGCCACCGAGCTTGCCTACGCCGCCGGCATGGGCGATACCCTGCTGGCGGTGAGCGCCTTCTCCGATTACCCGCCGGCGGCCAAGAAGCTGGAACAGGTGGCGTCCTGGCAAGGGATCAACCTTGAGCGGGTACTGGCGCTGAAGCCGGATCTGATCCTCGCCTGGCGCGGCGGCAATCCGCAACGGGTGCTGGATCAGCTCGCCGCCTTCGGTATCCCGATTTTTTATGCGGATGCCACCACGCTCGATGACATCGCCCAGTCGCTGGATGACCTGGCCAAATACAGCCCGCATCCGGAGCAGGCGCACCAGGCTGCGGGCACCATGCGCCAACAGATCTCCGCGCTGAAAGCAAAATACCCGCACAACCAGCCGCATCGGGTCTTGTTGCAGTTTGGCACCCAGCCGCTGTTCACCAGCTCCGGCGCCACTCTGCAAAGCCAGGTGCTGTCGCTGTGCGGAGCGGAGAATATCTTTGCCGACAGCCGCATGCCATGGCCGCAAATCAGCCGCGAGCAAGTGTTGGCCCGCCACCCTCAGGCCGTAGTGATTACCGGCGACGCAAAAGAGATTGCCAGCGTGAAAGCCTTTTGGGCGCCACAGCTGCAAGTGCCGGTGATTGCACTGAACGGCGACTGGTTCAACCGCGCCGGCCCGCGCATCATGCTGGCCGCACAGCAACTGTGCAGCCAACTGGCGGAGCTCCCCTGATGCTGGTGTTTTGGCTGGATATTCTGGGTACCGCGGTTTTCGCCATCTCCGGCGTATTGCTGGCCGGCAAGTTGCGCATGGATCCGTTCGGCGTGTTGGTGCTCGGCGTGGTCACTGCGGTGGGTGGCGGCACCATCCGCGATATGGCGCTGGCCAATGGCCCGGTATTTTGGGTGAAAGACCCGACCGATCTGGTGGTGGCGATGATAACCTGCGTGCTGACGCTGCTGCTGGTACGCCAACCGCGACGCCTGCCGAAATGGATCCTGCCGGTGCTGGATGCCGTCGGGCTGGCGGTGTTCGTCGGCATCGGCGTCAATAAAGCCTTCGCCGCCGATACCGGCCCGCTGGTGGCGGTGTGCATGGGGGTCATTACCGGGGTTGGCGGCGGTATTATCCGGGACGTCCTGGCGCGGGAAATTCCGATGATCCTGCGAACCGAAGTTTACGCCACCGCCTGTATTGTCGGCGGTATCGTCCACGTTACCGCTTTCGCCACCTTCGGTATGCCGCTGCAGCAGGCGATGATGCTTGGCATGGGCATCACGCTGGCAATCCGGCTGGCGGCCATCCGCTGGCATCTGAAACTGCCCGCGTTTATCCTCGAACGATAACGACTGCCCGCCGAAACAAACCCGGTTCGGATCAGCATGAAATGGCGACCATAAAAAAACCCGCAAACCGGTGAGGTTGGCGGGTTTTATGCTGCTGCAGGCGGGATCAGACGCTGAACGAAGAACCGCAGCCGCAGGTGGTTTTGGCGTTAGGGTTGGTTACCACGAAACGTGAACCTTCCAGCCCTTCGGTATAATCGACCGAACCGCCCACCAGATATTGCAGGCTCATTGGGTCAACCACCAGCGCAACGCCCTGCTTCTCGATGGTCATATCGCCATCGTTGACCTTGTCGTCAAAAGTGAAACCGTACTGGAATCCGCTGCAGCCGCCACCGGTAATGTAAACCCGTAACTTCAGATTCGGATTTTCTTCATCAGCAATCAGGACCTTAACCTTGCTTGCTGCTGCCTCGGTAAATTGCAGGGGCAGTGCTGTTTCATCACTCATACTCTTTACTCCCAACATTGTTCTGCATCAGACCGCTACAATGGCAGTCTGATTAATGTTTTTGATTATCCAATACCTGAGTGCTGCGTTCAAGTATTCACCGCATTTGTTGTATTTTCTTTACCTGTTTTATCTGCCGCCTCACGCGCCTGCAGCGCTTCCTGCCGTTGCAACGTACGGGCCAATATCGACGAATACAACGGCTTACCCCCGAGGAACTGCGCCACCAGCGTAGCACCAAGGCAGGTAATGATCATTGGCAGTATGAGCTGATAATTATCGGTCATCTCCAACACCAGCACGATCCCGGTCAAGGGTGCGCGCACCGTGGCGGCAAACAACGCGCCCATTCCGGCAATGGCGAAAGTACCGGCCTCAATGCCGTACTGTGGAAACAGGTGCGCACCGGCCAGGCCAAAAGCGGTGCCAAACAGCGTGCCCAGCGCCAGCATTGGCGCAAAGATCCCGCCCGGCGCGCCTGAGCCAAAGCACAGCAGTGTGGTGATCACCCGTGCGATGAAAATAAACAGCAGCATACCGACGCTGTAATTGCCGGCAGCAGCAATCGGGATCAAACCAAAACCGCCACCCGCCGCCTGCGGCTGGATTAACCCAAGAATGCCGCACGTACCGCCGATCAGCCCACCAATCATCAGGATGTTACGCATTTTCCCGCCATGGAAACGGGCAAACATATCTTGAGTGCGAAAAATCAGGGCGTTAAACATCACCCCAACGGCGCCGAACACCGCACCCAGCACCAAATACAGCCACAGCGTGTTGATCGGTGCGGAGGAAAGCTTGCCTACCTCAATCACCGAGTGCTCACCATTGAACAACTGAAACACCACGCTCGACATGATCACGCCGATAAACACCGCTTTAATCGAGATCAGGTTATAGCGGAACTGCGGACGCATTTCCTCAATGATAAACAGAATGCCCGCCAGCGGCGCATTGAAGGCGGCGGACAGCCCGGCGGCCGCGCCGGTGGCCAGCAACGAATGACGCGCTTCGGCGCCGCGCATGCGGAAGATATCCAATACCATACGCCCGACGTTGCCCCCCATCTGCACCGTGGGCCCTTCACGGCCGAGTACCATGCCCGCCCCCAGCGTGCCCATGCCACCGATAAACTTCACCGGGATCACCCGCCACCAACGTACCGGACGCAACTCTTCCAGTGCCCCTTCGATCTCCGGTATGCCTGAGCCGCCCGCTTCCGGCGCAAAGCGGCGCACCAGGTAATACCCCAGCACCGCCAACGCAGCAGAAAGAATGAAAGCCAGCGGCCAAACCAGGATCCAGGAATCGGCGACCTGCGCCAGCGCGGATAACCGCCGCTGCTGCACCCAGTCCACCGCCTTATCAAAGGCTACGCCGAGCAATCCCGCCAGGGTGCCCACCACCGCAGCCATAAACAGGATGGCCACCGGCGTTTTGTCTCGGCGGATAAACTGACGCACCGCGTCACTGCGTTTCAGGCGTGGAGCCCGCGCCATCGGCGGCTGTTGCTGCAATTCAGTCATAATGGGGTATTCATTAACGGAATTAAATGTAATACAAATAGGGAAGCCAATTATTCTAACGCACCCACTGAGCGACCGCCCCCCAAAATAGGTATCTGACTGTGATCGTTTCATATCGACGAACACTTCTCTAGAATAGCGCGATTAAATCATTCGAAAGAGAATCCAGGAGCCGATTTATGAGCTTACACAGCAAGTCCGAAAGTCTGTATGCCCAAGCGCAACAGGTGATCCCAGGTGGGGTTAACTCTCCGGTGCGTGCATTCACCGGCGTTGGCGGTGTGCCACTGTTTATCGAGCGGGCGGACGGGGCTTACCTGTTCGATGTCGACGGCAAAGCCTATATCGACTACGTCGGTTCCTGGGGCCCCATGGTGCTGGGGCACAACCACCCGGCGATCCGCAACGCAGTCATCGAAGCGGCGCAGCGCGGCCTGAGTTTTGGCGCTCCCACCGAGATGGAAGTCAAAATGGCGGAGTTGGTCACCGAACTGGTGCCGACCATGGATATGGTGCGGATGGTAAACTCGGGTACCGAGGCCACCATGAGCGCTATTCGTCTGGCGCGCGGCTACACCAATCGCGATAAAATCATCAAGTTCGAGGGCTGCTACCATGGCCACGCCGACTGCCTGCTGGTAAAAGCCGGTTCCGGCGCGCTGACCCTGGGCCAACCGAACTCGCCGGGCGTGCCTGCCGATTTCGCCAAGCACACGCTGACCTGCACCTACAACGATCTGGATTCGGTCCGCGCCGCGTTCGAACAGTATCCTGCCGAGATCGCCTGCATCATCGTCGAGCCGGTCGCCGGCAACATGAACTGCGTGCCGCCGCTGCCGGAATTCCTGCCGGGCCTGCGGGCACTGTGCGACACCTACGGCGCATTGCTGATTATCGATGAAGTGATGACCGGCTTTCGCGTAGCGCTGGCTGGGGCGCAGGCCTATTACGATGTGGAGCCGGACCTTACCTGTCTGGGTAAAATCATCGGCGGCGGCATGCCTGTGGGTGCGTTCGGTGGCCGTCGCGACGTGATGGCGGCGCTGGCACCAACCGGCCCGGTCTATCAGGCAGGAACGCTGTCCGGTAACCCGATTGCGATGGCGGCCGGTTATGCCTGCCTGACCGAGGTTTCGCAGGTCGGCGTCCACCAGACGCTGACCGAATTGACCGATATGCTGGCGACAGGCCTGCGGGATGCGGCCAAAGAAGAAAACGTCGCGCTGGTCGTCAACCACGTCGGCGGCATGTTCGGCCTGTTCTTTACCGATGCCCCGGCGGTGACCTGCTACCAGGACGTGATGCAGTGCGATGTGGAACGCTTTAAGCGCTTCTTCCATCTGATGCTGGATGAGGGCGTTTATCTGGCGCCTTCCGCCTTTGAAGCCGGCTTTATGTCCATTGCGCACAGCAAGGAAGACATTCAGCGCACCATCGATGCCGCACGCCGCTGCTTCGCCAAGCTGTAATATTTCGCGGTCAAACAAAAACGGGCGCCAGTGTGAACTGAGCGCCCGTTTTTATTTTGTTAGAGCAAGGTACCGTAAATCGTCAGCAGCGCCACTACCACCACGATAACCATCGTCACCTTACGCGCCAGAGTGACCGCCGCACGCGGGGTTTGTACCGGATCCCTATGCGGATCGCGCGCCAGAGAAAACTGCGCCAGGCGAGTCAGTACCTGATATTGCGAGGTATGACGATCGCCCAGCGACGCAAACCATGCCGGCAAGGCTTTTTCACCGTGCCCCAGCAGCGCATAAGCCACGCCTGCCAGGCGTACCGGGATCCAGTCCAGCCAGTGCAACAGATGATCGATGCCGGATTGAGAACGCTCCAGCGGAGTATTGTGACGCGCCAGCCAGGTTTGATAAGCACGCAGGAAAGCATAACCCGCCAATGCGATTGGCCCGTATGGCCCGCAGACCACAAACCAAAACAGCGGTGCCAGATAATAACGGAAGTTAGTCCACAGCAGCGCATTTTGCAGTTCGCGCAGGCGCAGCTCTTCGCTGCAATTCGCCGGCAAGCCGTGGATCAGCGCCAGTTCCTCCGCCATTTGGTCGCTGGCATGGGCATCCCCCTGCCGCGCCGCCTTAAGATAGGCACGATAGTGTTTGCGCTTGATGCCGGCGCCCACACACAGCAAATCGATAATAATCCACAGCAGCAGCGTCACCACGCCGAACAACAGCCCGTGAGCCAACCACAAAATGCCCCACACCACCACCATCCAGGCGACGGTCAGCAGCAGCGTCTGCGCCAGCGAAAATCTATGCAGCCGATGGAACACCACTTCCAGGCGATGATCCAGTTGCCAGTGCTCCCCCAGCTTGAACAAACGTTCCCACGCCAGAACCAGTAACAGCGTAAACAGCGTCATTAGCGACTCCTCTCCCTTTCCATTTTCCCAAGCATAGCGCCATCGGGCTCGCAGGGTTGTTCCAGAGATGCCAGATAAAAGTCCCAGTCAAACGCCGGGCCTGGATCGGTTTTGCGGCCAGGGGCGATATTACTGTGCCCGGTAATGCTTGCCGCCGACATCGGATAATACCTGATTAACAGCGCGGTCACCGCTTTCAGGCTCTGATATTGCTGCGGCGTGAACGGCAGTTGATCGGTACCTTCCAGTTCAATGCCGATCGAAAAATCGTTGCAGCGTTCGCGCCCCTGATACTCGGAAACGCCGGCGTGCCAGGCGCGCTTGTCGAACGGCACATACTGAATGATTTCACCCTCGCGGCGGATCAGACAATGCGCCGAGACCCTAAGCTGATGGATGCCGGAAAAATAGGGGTGCTCTGCGGGATCGAGGGTGCCGGTAAACAGCCGATCGATATAGGGGCCGCCAAACTCGCCGGGCGGCAGGCTGATATTGTGGATCACCAGCAGCGAAGGGGCTTCATCATTCGGGCGAAGATCGCAATGCGGCGAAACGACCCGTTTCACCCCGACAATCCAGCCATGCTCTAACTGCATCAGACACCTCTCTGCGGTGGTACTTATCACGGCAACAGAGTAGCATGTTCCCCCTACGATCTTACCGTCCATTTCGGAGTTTTCTATGCCGACACGCCGCTACGATGCCGACAGTCGCCGCACCGAGCTTCTTGAACGAATTGAAAGCGATATCCCCTATGCCGTTGCCCAGGCGCTGCGCGAAGACCTGGGGGGTGAAGTCAATGCCGAGCACGATATTACCGCGCAATTGTTACCGGCCGACAAGCAGGCAGAAGCCACCATTATCACCCGTGAACCCGGCGTGTTTTGCGGCCGGCGCTGGCTGAGTGAGGTCTTCATCCAGTTGGGCAACCAGGTGAAGGTGGAATGGCTGGTGGCGGATGGCGATCGCCTGGTGCCTGACCAACCGCTGTGCAAACTGAGCGGGCCGGCGCGGATACTGCTGACCGGCGAGCGCACCGCGCTGAACTTTGTGCAGACGCTTTCCGGCGTAGCGACCGAAGTCAGCCGTTATGTGGCACTGCTGCAAGGGACGCAAACCCGCCTGCTGGATACGCGCAAAACCCTGCCGGGACTGCGCACCGCACTGAAGTATGCGGTGCTGTGCGGTGGCGGCAGCAATCACCGGTTGGGATTATCCGATGCCTTCCTGATCAAGGAAAACCACATCATCGCCTCCGGCTCGATCAAAAATGCGGTCGAGAAGGCTTTTTGGCTGCATGCCGACGTGCCGGTCGAAGTGGAAGTAGAATCCCTCGATGAACTGCAACAAGCGCTGGATGCCGGCGCCGACATCGTCATGCTGGATAACTTCAGCGTCGAGATGATGCGTGCCGCGGTAGCGCAGACCCAAGGCCGCGCACAGTTGGAAGTCTCCGGCAACGTGACCAGCGAAACGCTGCGCACCTTCGCCGAAACCGGCGTGGACTACATCTCCGTTGGCGCGCTGACCAAACATGTGACCGCACTCGATCTCTCAATGCGCTTTAAATAATCTCTGCCTTTCACACCGTCCTGGCCAGCCAGGGCGGTGCTTTTTCGTCAAAACTGCGAATCCCGCCGCAACTATTTTCATGCCGCTGCAAGCAGAACAACTTGCCGTGGAAGCGCGCCGCAGAACACTGACTCCCCGCTAGAAGCCCACTGTACGAGCCGTTACCGTTACCTCCACATTCACAGGGAGGCAATAACAAATGGAAACACAGCGCGGTTTTACTCTGATCGAACTGATGGTGGTGATCGCCATTATCGCAATATTGAGCGCCATAGGCGTACCCGCCTACCAACGGTATATTCAGAAAGCGGCGATGACTGACATGCTGCAAGTCATGACCCCTTACAAGCTGGCCGTGGAGCTGTGCGTGCTCGATGGCGGCGCACCGACAGGTTGTAATGCCGGCAGTAAAGGCATTCCTACCGGCGGCACCTCACGTTACGTCAGCGCTGTTAAGGTCAGCCAGGGCGTGATCACGCTGACCGGCACGCAAACGCTGCAAGGTCTGACCGTAGCGCTGACGCCCACCCAGAACGCCAGCGGCCTGACGCGTTGGACACGTCAGTGCACCAGTGACAACGTCAATCTGCAGGAGACCTGCCAGGAAGTCTTCCGCTTTGACGATACGGCGAAGGGGGCATCTCAATGAGCATAGGCATCAGCGATGAAATTCACGCCCTGTGCCAGCGCTACCAGGCGCTGGCGCTCAGCGAAGACGACGACAGCCTGACCGTTGCCCTGAACGCTGAAGTACCGCAGGAGCTGCTGCCGGCCCTGCGTTTCGCCACCGGCAAACGTATTCATCTGGAGCAATGGCCTGCGGCCCGACTGGAACTGGAACTGAACCGCCGGCAAATGCAGGGTGACAGGCTTGGACAAAGCGCGCCGGAAGCCGAGCCGGACGCCTCCTCATTAAATGGCGACAGCGACGCACCCGTGGTGCAGTTTATCAACCAAACGCTGCGCATCGCCATACAACGACGCGCGTCGGACATTCATTTCGAACCTTATCTGCAGACACTGCGTATCCGGCTGCGCATCGACGGCGTGTTGCAGGCCGTAGCTTCACCGCCTTTCCCCCTGGCCGCACGTCTTATCGCCCGACTGAAGATCATGGGACAGTTGGATATCGCCGAGCGCCGTCTGCCGCAGGATGGGCAGCTCAGCGTACAACTGGATAACGCCAGTTATTCAATGCGCATCGCTACCTTACCGACACTGCACGGTGAAAAAGTGGTGCTGAGGATCCTGCAAACCGAACGCCAGGAGCTGCCGTTGGATCGGTTAGGCATGAGCCAAACGGCGCTGGCGCAGTATGCTGAGGCACTGTCCTGCCCCCAGGGCATGATCCTGGTCACAGGCCCGACCGGCAGCGGTAAAACCGTCACGCTGTACAGCGGCCTGCGACAATTGAATGACGCGCAAAGCAATTTGTGCAGCGTCGAGGACCCGATTGAAATTCCGCTATTCGGCGTCAACCAGACCCAGATAAACCCCAAAACCGAGCTGGATTTCTCTCGCGTGTTGCGCGCCTTGTTGCGCCAGGATCCGGACGTCATCATGATCGGTGAGATCCGCGACCGGGAAACGGCGGAAATCGCAGTGAAAGCGGCTCAAACCGGTCATCTGGTCCTCTCGACGCTGCACACCAACTCCACCAGCGAAACCCTGACGCGTCTGACCCATATGGGTATTCCGGGTTATCTGATCGCCGCCTGTCTGAAGCTGGTCATCGCCCAGCGGCTGGTGCGCAAGCTGTGCAGTCACTGTCGCTATCAACAGAACCTGCCCGTTCACTTTCCCACCGCCATTTGGGCTCCCCCTCTGTTGCCCTGGCAGGCTGACGGCTGCGAACACTGCTTTAGCGGTTATTACGGCCGCACAGGGGTTTATGAGCTGCTGATGATCACTCCAGAGGTGCAAGCCGGTCTGCTGCAAGGCGCAGCCCCCGGCCAGTTGGCCGATATCGCCCGACAACAAGGACAGATAACGCTGCTGCAAGCCGGACTAACGCTGGTTTCTCAAGGCCTCACCTCGTTGGAAGAGGTATATCGCATTGTCGGTATCACCGCCGAAAGCGGAGCGACGCCGTGAAAGCACAGCGTCTTTTCCTGTGGCAAGCAGTCGATCCTCATGGCCAGTTACGCCAGGGGGAGCGGATGAGCAACGAAAAACACCTGGTCAGCCAGTGGCTCATTGAGCAGGGGTTGCAACCCTGCCAGATTAATGGTGGGAAACGCATTGCCCCCGCTCAGTGGCGGGGCGAACCCATGATCCAATTCACCCGCCAGCTCGCCACCCTGCTGCAAGCCGGGTTACCGCTGGTCAACGGATTGCAACTGTTGGCGGAAGAGCACCCGTCTGCCGCCTGGCGCTGCCTGCTGCGCGAGATAACCGAACAGGTACGGCAGGGCCAGCCCTTCTCCGACGTTATCGCCGGGCAACGCGCCATCTTTCCGCTCATCTACCGTCAATTAATCGCTATCGGGGAACTGACCGGCAATCTTGACGCTTGCTGCCTGCAACTGGCTCAACAGCAGGAGGCGCAACAAAAACTGCAAAAAAAAGTGATCAAGGCACTGCGTTACCCGCTGTTTATCTGCGCAGTAGCACTGTTGGTAAGCATTCTGATGCTGGTGATGGTGCTTCCGGAGTTTGCCGGCGTCTACCAGTCGTTCGATGCGCCATTGCCCTGGTTTACCCAAGGGCTGTTGAACCTGTCCGCGATCTTGGTCCACAGCGGTCCCTGGCTGGTGTTGATAATGGCCGGAGCGGTGTTTTCCTATTTCCGCTGGCTGCACCCAAAACCGCAGTGGCGCAGGCGCGAACAGGCGACGCTATTGCGCTTGCCGCTGATCGCGCAACTGATCAAAGGCGGTAGCCTGAGCCAAATATTCCGTATTCTGGCCATGACTCAGCAGGCAGGCCTCACTCTGGTTGAAGGCCTGAACGCCGCGGCGCTGTCGGTGGACAGCCTGTTTTACCGTCAGGCGATTGAGACGGTTCGGCAACAGATTGCACAGGGACATACTTTCTACAGCGCCCTGGGTCAACAGGCCCTGTTCCCGCCATTATGCCAACAGTTGGTGCGGGTGGGCGAAGAGTCCGGTTCACTGGACACCTTGCTGGGCAAGCTGGCGCTGTGGCATGAGCGGCAAACCTTTGAACTGGCCGATACGCTGGCGCAAACGCTGGAGCCGATATTGATGCTGGTGGTGGGAGGAATAGTCGGGACGCTGGTGATCGCCATGTATCTGCCGATATTTCAGCTGGGAAATGTTTTGGGGTAAACAGAAGGATCCGGGGCACAGCAAAATGTGAACTGCCCCCCGGGGAGTGGCTTTATTATCGGTTACTTAGCACCGAATACGCGGTTTTCCTGCTCCGCAACGCGGATAAAGGTGGTGCGTTTGGTCAACTCTTTCAGGCGTTCTGCGCCGACATAGGTGCAAGCTGAGCGCAACCCCCCGAGAATATCACGGACGGTGAACTCAACCTCGCCGCGCAGAGGCAGCTTCACGGTTTTGCCCTCAGCGGCGCGGTATTCGGCAACACCGCCCACATGGCGCTTCATCGCCGACTCTGAGCTCATGCCGTAGAACAGCATGAATTTTTCGCCGTTCTCTTCCACTACGGTGCCTTCACACTCGTCATGACCGGCCAACATACCGCCCAGCATGACAAAATCAGCGCCGCCGCCAAAAGCTTTGGCCACGTCGCCCGGCACAGAACAGCCGCCATCGCTGACGATTTGGCCGCCGAGACCGTGTGCCGCATCGGCGCACTCAATCACCGCAGACAACTGCGGATAACCGACACCGGTTTTTACCCGAGTGGTGCAAACCGACCCCGGGCCAATGCCGACTTTTACGATATCGGCACCAGACAGGATCAATTCTTCCACCATTTCGCCAGTAACCACGTTACCGGCGCAGATCACATGGTTCGGGCAAGCTTCGCGCGCTTTCTGCAAGAAGGCGACAAAATGCTCCGAGTAACCGTTGGCCACGTCGATGCAGATAAACTTAAGCCCCGGAGACAGCGCCAGAATCTGCTTCATCTTCACAAAGTCAGCCTCAGAGGTGCCGGTTGAAACCATAACGTGGCGCAGTACCGATTCCGGTACGCGCTGCACGAATGCGGCCCATTGTTCAACGGTGTAGTGTTTGTGTACGGCGGTGAGAACGTCGAAGGAAGCCAGAGCCTCTGCCATGCTGAAGGTGCCGACCGTGTCCATGTTGGCGGCAATAATCGGCACACCGGACCAGTTCCAGCCAGAATGTTTGAAGGTAAACTGACGCTCCAGTTCAACCTCAGACCGGCTTTTCAACGTGGAGCGCTTTGGGCGAATCAACACATCTTTAAAGCCTAACTTCAAATCTTCTTCAATACGCATGACTTATGATTTCCTGGTTTTTGGCGACGGATCGCAGGAGAATATTCGAGCCTATACCCTATGAATTTCAAGTTGCAGCCAGGCGACCAGATCGCTCATCCCCAAGAGCTTACATCAGTAAGTGGCTGGAGTGGGCGGACGCAGTCAACAACGCTACGACTTGAAAGCCGACGGGTAGAGTAGTGCCAGTTCCAGTGACGCTATCATACGCGCTAATAATCGCAGGACAAGACTGCGAATTCGCCTTTGTTTACGCTACAATCCGACAAATTTACCTACGCACGCGCGGCGTGATTCATCGCTCATTTTCCTTTCCCTGTCGCGCTTTTTATCGCCGTACAACGCAACCTGCCGGGCTAGCGCTCCCTACTGACTTGCACTTCTGCACGATCGCTTTATGATTCGTCTATTATTTTTTTATGAATATCGAGTGCATTTTATACCATGGCCTACATTGTAGCGTTGACAGGGGGTATCGGCAGCGGCAAGTCCACCGTAGCAGAAGCCTTTGCCCGCCACGGCGTGGCGATTGTCGACGCTGACGTCATTGCACGGCAGGTTGTCGAACCCGGCACCCCAGCTTTAGCCGCTATCGCCGAACGTTTTGGTAATGAAATGTTGCTGGCTGACGGCACGCTTAACCGCACGGCACTGCGGCAGCGTATATTCAGCACCCCGGATGAAAAGCGCTGGCTGAATCAATTGCTGCACCCGCTGATTCATCAGGAAACCCAACGCCAGTTGGCGCAGGTCGCCAGCCCCTATGCGTTGTGGGTTGTGCCACTGCTGGTGGAAAACAACCTGCAAGCGCGCGCAGATCGCGTGCTGGTGGTCGACGTCGACAGCGAAACACAGTTGGCGAGAACCATTACCCGCGACGGGATCAGCCGCCAACAGGCACAGAACATAGTGTCCGCACAGGCCACGCGTGAGCAGCGCCTGGCCGCTGCAGACGACATAATCGATAATAGCGGTGCCGCTCAGGGGATAGAGCCATTTGTTGCCGCACTGCATCGCCGCTACCTTGAACTGGCGGCATCAGCGACCCGACAGGATTAAACTGAATGAGTGATGTTTCCCCAAGCGTTCTTTTTGAACATCCGTTGAATGAAAAAATGCGCACCTGGCTGCGTATCGAGTTTTTACTGCAACAATTGCATGGCCAGCGGGCACTGAGCGAAACCGCCATTGCACTGACCTTCTTCCGCACTGTTGCGGACCTGCTGGACGTATTGGAACGCGGCGAAGTACGCACCGAACTGCTGAAAGAGTTGGAGCGTCAGCAACAAAAGCTGTTGGCATGGACCGATGTACCGGGCGTCGATATGTCTCTGATGAACCAGCTACGCGGCCAACTGAAGGAGCGCGCAACGGTGCTGATGTCCGCTCCGCGTCTGGGGCAGGCGCTGCGTGAAGATCGGCTGATAAGCCTGGTGCGCCAACGTCTGAGCATTCCCGGCGGCTGTTGCAGCTTTGACTTGCCCACATTGCATATGTGGATGCATGCACCGCAGCAAGAACGGGACGCCGACGTCACTGACTGGCTGCAGGCACTGGAGCCGTTGAATCTGGCGCTGACTATGGTGCTGGATCTGATTCGTCAGGCCGGCACATTCCGCAACCAGATCAGTTTGAACGGCTTCTTCCAGGATAACGCGGAAGGTGCAGACCTGTTGCGTTTGCGCATTAGCCTGACACATCAGCTTTATCCGCAGATTTCCGGCCATAAGACGCGTTATGCGATCCGTTTCCTGCCTCTGGACAGCGAGCTTGGCGTGGTGCCGGAACGGTTAACCTTTGAGCTAGCCTGTTGCTAACCCAATGACATAAAGACCTTTCACGCGTTGGAAGGAAGTAAGGAAAAGAGATGACTACCGTAGTGAAATGCCCAACCTGTGGCAAAGGCGTGGTGTGGGGTGAAGTGAGCCCGTTCCGCCCATTTTGCAGCAAACGCTGCCAGTTAATCGATCTCGGCGAATGGGCCGATGAAGAAAAACGCATTCCCAGCAACAGCGATCTGTCGGAAAGCGAAGAATGGAGTGAAAAGGACGATCTCTGATCGTCCCTACCGGCCTGGCACCAGCCAGGCCAGCCCGCCTTATTGCGCAGCGTTCGCCTGCGCCACCAACAGTTTGATAATACTGATATTCGCCTCGGGAAATTCGTCCTCCCGCAGTTCGGCCTGCTTCACCCAACGCATAGGCTGGCCTTCACGACCGAAGGGTTCCCCCGCCCAACCTTCCACCAGATAAAAATTCAGCGTCACGATACGATCGCTAAAACGGTGTTCCAGCACCTCCAACAGCTCAGCCCGTTCAGTTTCAATCCCGGTTTCCTCCAGCAGTTCACGATTGAGCGCCTGCTCCGGGGTTTCCCCTTGCTCAATTTTACCGCCGGGAAACTCCCAGAAACCGGCCATATGTGAATCTGCGGCGCGACGGGTAATAAAAATTTCCTGCTGGGCATTGCGAATGATACCGACGGCGATGTTCAGATGTTTCATCGCATCCTCCTGATTAATTCATAAGGGCGAGGACTCTGGCCCTAAAAAACAGGGGCTCAGCATGCTGACCCCCTGGGTTTGACTCGTTAAACGCTGCCGGGCTTACTTATTTCTGCAGACGGCCGTGGCACTGTTTGTATTTTTTACCGGATCCACATGGGCAAAGATCGTTGCGACCCACCTTGCGCTCCGCGCTTGCAGGAGCATTAGGCTCTTCGGTAACCAACGCATTTTCTTCGTAGTGGCTCAGCTGTTGCTGTGCTGCCAGGCGCTCCGCTTCTTCGCGACGCTGCAACTCCATCGCTTCAACCTCTTCTGGCATCCGCACTTGCACTTTACTCAGCACGCTGATCACTTCGTATTTCAGCGATTCCAGCATGGTCGCAAACATATTGAAGGATTCACGCTTGTACTCTTGCTTAGGATCTTTCTGCGCGTAGCCACGCAGATGGATGCCCTGGCGCAGGTAGTCCATTGCCGCCAGATGCTCCTTCCACAGGGAGTCCAGCGTTTGCAGCATCACGCCCTTCTCGAAGTTGCGCATCATATCCGTGCCAACCACTTCTTCTTTGCGCAGGTAGTCTTCCTTGGCCTTTTCCAGAATACGCTCACGCAGCGTTTCTTCGTGCAGATCCGGCTCTTTATCCAGCCATTCGGCGATTGGCATATCCAGATCGAAGTCGTTTTTCAGGCGCTCTTCCAGGCCCTGAATATCCCACTCTTCTTCCAGAGACTGCGGCGTGATGTAGCTGTCAATGGTGCTTTTGAAGACGTCCTCACGGATGCTGGCGATGGTTTCGCTCACGTCGGACACGTCCAGCAGTTCATTACGCTGGCTATAGATAGCGCGACGCTGATCGCTGGCCACATCATCGTATTCCAGCAGTTGCTTACGAATATCGAAGTTGCGGCTTTCCACTTTGCGCTGTGCGTTGGCAATCGCCTTGGTGACCCATGGGTGTTCAATGGCCTCACCCTCTTTCATACCCAGTTTACGCATCATGCCGGAAACGCGATCCGAGGCGAAAATACGCATCAAGGCATCTTCCATCGACAGGTAGAAGCGGGATGAACCGGCGTCACCCTGACGACCGGAACGGCCGCGCAGCTGGTTATCGATACGGCGTGATTCATGGCGCTCGGTACCAATGATGTGCAAGCCACCCGCCTTCAATACCGCTTCATGGCGGATTTTCCAGTCTTCTTTAATCGCCGCAATTTGCTCTTCGGTTGGGTCTTCCAACTGGGCAATTTCCGCCTGCCAGCTGCCACCCAACACGATATCGGTACCACGCCCCGCCATGTTGGTGGCGATAGTCACAGCACCTGTCTGGCCGGCCTGCGCCACAATGTCCGCTTCCATGGCGTGGAATTTGGCGTTCAGCACTTTGTGGTCAATACCGGCCTTCGTCAACTCGCGGGAAACGACTTCGGATTTCTCGATCGAGATCGTCCCCACCAGCACCGGCTGGCCGTTGGCGGTGCGCTCGCGGATATCTTCAATAATGGCGCCAATCTTCTCCAGTTCGGTCATATAGACCAGATCCGGCATGTCTTTACGCAACATTGGGCGGTTGGTCGGCACCACGATGGTATCCAGCTTGTAGATGGAGCTGAATTCAAACGCTTCGGTGTCGGCGGTACCGGTCATACCGGCCAGCTTCTCGTACAGGCGGAAGTAGTTCTGGAAAGTGATGGATGCCAGCGTCTGGTTCTCGTTCTGGATTTCCACGCCTTCTTTGGCTTCCACCGCCTGATGCAGACCATCGGACCAACGACGGCCCTGCATGGTACGGCCGGTATGTTCGTCAACGATGATCACTTCACCGTCTTTCACGATGTAGTCAACGTCGCGGGTGAACAACACGTGCGCGCGCAGAGCGGCGGTCACATGGTGCATCAACATGATGTTGGTCGGTGAGTACAGTGACTCCCCTTCTTCCATAATGCCGGCTTCCACCAGCATTTCTTCGATCAGGATCAGGCCGCGTTCGGTCAGGTGCACCTGGCGCGCTTTCTCGTCTACCGAGAAGTGGCCTTCGCCCTGGAAGGAGTCTGAATCCTCTTTTTCCTGACGGATAAGCTTTGGAATCAGCTTGTTGACCTTAATGTACATTTCTGAGCTGTCTTCGGCCGGGCCGGAGATGATCAGCGGAGTACGGGCTTCATCGATCAGAATGGAGTCAACCTCATCCACCAGCGCATAGTGCAGCTTGCGCTGAACGCGCTCTTCCGGGCTGAACGCCATGTTGTCGCGCAGATAGTCGAAACCGTATTCGTTGTTGGTGCCGTAGGTAATATCGGCGGCATAGGCTTCGCGCTTGGCCGGTGCAGGCATGCCCGGCAGGTTGATGCCGATGCTCAGGCCAAGGAACTCGAACAGCGGGCGGTTGTTTTCGGCGTCACGCTGTGCCAGATAGTCGTTGACGGTCACCACGTGTACGCCGCGGCCGCTTAAGGCATTCAGGTAGGCGGGCAGGGTTGCGGTCAGAGTCTTACCTTCACCGGTGCGCATTTCTGCGATACAGCGGTCGTTCAGTACCATACCGCCCAGCAGCTGCACGTCGAAATGGCGCATGCCGAATACGCGCTTGCTCGCTTCACGTACCACGGCGAAAGCTTCCGGCAGCAGATTTTCCAGCACTTCGCCCTTTTCCAGGCGCGCTCGGAACTCGTTGGTCTTGGCTTTCAGCTCGTCATCGGACAGCTTTTCCATGTCCGGTTCCATGCGGTTGATCAGTTCAACCGACTTACGCATGCGGCGCAGTGTACGATCGTTACGGCTACCAAAAACTTTGGTCAATAATTTCACTAACATGATGTTTAATATCTCTGTCATGACGGCCAACACGGGCAGTCAACTTGCTGTTATTTTTAGGTTTTTGTCGCCCAAAGGGCAAAGAATCAGATTGACGCTACTGGCCCGGCGCGGATGCCCTGCACCTGCGCGAGCCACAAGCCGGTCTGGTGCTGCGCAAAGGCAGGCAGTACGGCATGGTGGGTATCGCGAATGATGGTCGGCGGCTTCGGCTCATGCGTCAGCAGCGCGTTGAGTGTGGAAAGCAGCGCAAGTTGCGCCACCTGCAACGGGGGTTGTGCGACTTCCGCCTCGCTTTCCTGCACCCGCGCGTAGACTGCCTGCGGCGCAAGCGCAAAAGAAAGGTGACGAATGACGGTACGAAGCGCATGCTGGTGCCAGTAATCGACGCTGAAGGTCGGGCGGCGGTGCGCTTCCTGCAGCAACGCCAGGCTATTAAAGGCGCCGCTGGCGGAATTTTGCCGGTTCAGGCTGGACGAGGTGCTCGGCAGAGCGGCTTGATCGGAGTTGCCCGACAGATTTGAAGGTACGCCAAGCGTGGCCGCGACCATCCCTAACAGGAGATGGGGCCAGAAATAACGTCTGCCAAATTGTCGCCAACGATTTAGAATACCGATCACGAGTTTATAATCCGCCGGAGCCCATTATGCGCGATAGCCGTCCACAATTATTAGATGTCCTGTTCGACGACGCGTCTGCAGAAGACAAAGGGCCGCTGCATAACGTCCAACAACGCGCTGTGGCGCTGCTTAAGCTTAACCGTGCAGTGAAAGGCGTCTTGCCCGTTCAACTGCATCCCTGGTGCCGCGTCGCGAATTTCCGACAGGGTATTTTAGTGCTAGAAACGGCCAATGCCAGCTGGCTGATGCGCCTGCGCTACGAACAACCGGCTTTATTATCTGCACTACGAGCGCAAATTCTACCATCATTGTCGTCGATCGACATCAGGATTAATCCGGCCTTGATGGCAAAAGGGAGCAACCTTGTGCAGGACGCCGCAAAAACCTTGGGGAATGCGCAGACAAACGTGCCGAGGCGGCATCTGAGTCAGGAAAGTGCTGAGGAATTAAGAGGTTTGGCGAGCCGCAGTCCGGAAAAACTGCGCAAGGTATTGGAACGACTGGCGTCGCTGGCCGGAGAGAGTGCCAACGCTACCAGTCGTAAGAAGTAATCAGCAGTATCGACTTATGCCAATACGGTGGACGGGGCTTTGAATGCCAACGGCATTTCGGCTTCGTCCTGGAAGGTGACATATTCCCACGCTTCCTGTTTCGCCAGAACGGCTTGCAACAGTTTGTTGTTCAGCGCATGGCCTGATTTGTACGCGGTAAACGCGCCAATGATGTTATGGCCGCACATGAACAGGTCGCCGATGGCGTCCAGCATTTTGTGGCGTACGAATTCGTCTTCAAAGCGCAGGCCGTCTTCGTTCAGAACGCGGTAGTCATCTACCACGATAGCGCAGTCAAAGCTGCCGCCCAAGGCCAAACCACGTGACTGCAAATACTCGATGTCACGCATAAAACCGAAGGTACGCGCACGGCTGATTTGACGCACGAACGAGTCGGCGGAGAAATCCAGACGATAGCGTTGCGTACTGGCGTCGATCGCCGGGTGGTTGAAGTCGATGGTAAAGTCCAGACGGAACCCGTTATGCGGGGACAGCTCTGCCCATTTATCGCCATCTTCAACACGTACGGTGTCTTTCAGACGCAGGAATTTCTTCGCTGAGTTCAGTTCTTCGATGCCGGCATCCAGCAACAGGTAGACGAACGGACTGGCGCTACCGTCCATGATTGGGATCTCGGCGGCGTCAACTTCAATAATGATGTTGTCGATACCCAGCCCAGCCAGCGCAGCATTCAGATGCTCAACGGTAGAAATACGCACGTCATGCTCATTGACCAGGCAAGTACAGAGCATGGTATCACGCACGGATTTTGCATCAGCCGGAAAATCAACCGGTGGATTCAAGTCAGTGCGACGATAGATGACCCCGGTATTAGCCGACGCTGGGCGCATTGTCAGCGTGACCTTTTTGCCGGTATGCAAACCGACTCCAGTCGCCTGAACAATACGTTTTAATGTCCTTTGTTTGATCATCGTTTTATCTCGCAATGTTATCCATCCTACCGACCAAGCATACAGCATGGCCGGCGGGACAGTTTAGCACAAAGAGCGGAGATTCCAAATTCTCAGGATATTCTTAGTCTGCCTGCTTGCGCAGGAAGGCAGGAATATCAAGATAGTCGGGCTCTTTATTAGGCTGCGCAGTCGGATCGTTGACCACCTTGGCGGCCGGTTTCACTTCCTGCGGCAACGGCGACATGCCGTGCTGCTGGTAGCGATGATCCATCACTGGCTGGCTAGCCTGTTTATTGGTCACCAGAGTGATTTCAGGACGTTTGTCCATGCCGATACCGGTCGCAACCACGGTCACGCGCAGTTCGTCGTTCATTTCCGGATCCAGCGAGGTACCGATGACCACGGTGGCGTTGTCGGAAGCGAAAGCACGAATGGTGTTACCCACGGTTTCGAACTCATCCAGACGCAGGTCGAAGCCCGCGGTGATGTTGACCAGAACACCGCGAGCGCCGGACAGGTCGATGTCTTCCAGCAGTGGGCTGGAGATCGCCATTTCCGCCGCTTCTTCAGCGCGGTCTTCACCACAGGCAACGCCGGAACCCATCATCGCGTAGCCCATTTCGGACATCACGGTGCGCACGTCGGCGAAGTCGACGTTCATCAGGCCCGGACGGGTGATCAGCTCGGCGATACCCTGCACCGCGCCTTTCAGCACGTCGTTAGCCGCGCCGAACGCGTCCAGCAGAGAAATGCCGCGACCCAGAACTTTCAACAGCTTGTCGTTCGGGATAGTGATCAGTGAATCCACATGTTTGGACAGCTCTGCGATACCCTGCTCAGCGAACGCCATGCGTTTCTTGCCTTCAAAATTGAAAGGCTTGGTAACCACGGCCACTGTCAGAATACCCAGATCTTTAGCAACTTCAGCCACAACAGGTGCTGCACCGGTACCGGTACCGCCGCCCATGCCGGCTGCAATGAAGACCATGTCTGCGCCATCGAGTGCGGCACGCAGGGCTTCACGGTCTTCTTCCGCTGAATTGCGACCCACTTCAGGGTTCGCGCCTGCACCCAGACCTTTGGTAATACCGCTACCGATCTGGATGGTTTGGCCAACTGCCGTTTTACGAAGCGCCTGAGCGTCTGTATTAACGGCGAAGAATTCAACACCTTCGATGCGCTCGCGCACCATGTGTTCAACGGCGTTGCCACCGCCACCGCCGACGCCGATGACTTTAATCACCGCGTCATTGGTTAGTTCCATTGGTTCAAACATAGTTTCTCTCCGTTTTGTGCCTGTCGCTGCGAGATCATAAAAAGATTACTCAGCATGATCTCTTTGTTGAAACATTAAAACTCTTTTCTCAGCCAGCTATTGATGCGTTTAAACCAATTGCCCACCGAGGCGCGTTTTTCTACTTCTGCCTCACCGCTCAGGTGAGACTCTTTTCCATAGTGCAGCAGACCTACCGCAGTTGAGTAGTAAGGCTCCTGCGCATAATCCGTCAGACCCGTGATGTTCAAGGGTTGGCCGATGCGTACCTGGGTGTGGAACACCCGTTGCGCACAGGCTGCCAGGCCATCAATTTGGGCGGCGCCACCGGTCAGCACAATACCCGCTGCCAGATGATGCTTCACCCCTTGCTGACGCAGTTGCTCCTGCAATTGCAAAATTTCATCGTTAACCAGATTCAACAGTTCGGTGTAGCGTGGCTCAATAACTTCAGCCAGTGTCTGTCTTTGCAGACTACGAGGGGGACGTCCCCCAACGCTTGGCACCTCTACACTTTCATCCTTGCTAACAATCGACCCAAGCGCACAGCCGTGTCGAACTTTGATCGCTTCCGCGTCTGTCGGCGGCGTGCCGAAGGCGTAAGCGATATCGCTGGTGACCACGTTCCCGGCGTAAGGGATCACTTTGGTGTGGCGCAGAGCACCGCCGGTGTACACCGCCATATCCATGGTGCCGCCGCCGATATCCACCACACAAACGCCAAGTTCACGCTCATCTTCGGTCAGAACCGCATAGCTGGCGGCCAGACCGGCGAAAATAAGTTGGTCAACTTTCAGACCACAGCGTTCTACCGCTTTAACAATGTTCTTTGCCATATCGTTATGGCAGGTAATCAAGTGCACCTTGGCCTGCATACGCACGCCGGACAACCCAACCGGGTTCTTGATGCCTTCCTGATAGTCGATGGCGTATTCCTGAGGGATAACGTGCAGGATGCGGTGTTCGTCACGTACGCGTACCGATTTGGCGGTATGCACCACGTTCTCCACATCTTCCTGCGTCACTTCCTCTTCGGAAATAGGAACCATCCCTATTTCGTTCTGACAGCTGATGTGTTTACCCGACAATGCGAGGTAAACCGAAGAAATCTGGCAATCCGCCATCAGCTCGGCCTGATCGATAGCGCGTTGTACGCATTTGACTACCGACTCCAGGTCGTTAACGCCACCCTTATCCATACCGCGAGACGGGCAACTGCCCACCCCGATAATGTTGACCATGCCATCGGGCAGAACTTCCCCTACCAATGCGGAGACTTTTGCAGTACCGATCTCCAGTCCAACTACCAGTTTTCTGTCCGTCGACTTGATCATTGTTGTTTTGCCTGTGCCTGATTCTGTTGCTGATTACTGTTCTGCTGACCGCCTACCGCCTGCGGGTCGATCAATATCGGCGTCCAACCTACCGAGGCGCCGGACTCATAGCGCAAATCGACATAGTTGACGCGCTTGCTTTCCGCCTGCCCTTGTTGCAGCAATACCGGATAGAGCTCGATAAACCGCTGCAGGCGTCCGGTACGATCGTCACGTCCCAGCTCCAGCCGAACATCATTATCCAAAGCCAGCTGCCAGGAATGGCGAGCGCTCATGGCCGCCATTTTCAGCGTAAATTTGCTGGCCGCTAACATGTTGCTCATGGCCTGATAACCTTCCAGAACATCCTGTTCGCTCCCTTCCGGGCCATAGAGCAGCGGCAATTTTTGTTTGCCAATTCGTTCTGCCGGCACGCTGAAGGATTTACCTTCGGCGTCCACCATGTGTAAATCATTCCAACGCGCAATCGGGACATACTCGACCAGGTGGATCTTCAGCTCATCCGGCCACTGCTTGCGCACGCTGGCCTGCTTGATCCACGGCAGGCGTTCAATCTGCTGCTGGATGACATCAACATCCTGCGTCATGAACGTGCCCGGCGCACCCAGCGCCAAAATCGCCTGGCGAATATCATCGTTGGTGGTGTAGTGGCGTTCGCCGGTGACCACCAACCGTGAGAGCGGCAGCCGACTGGCGTCTTTCATCCAGCCAATCACCATCCAGCCACTCCACAGCACCGTTCCCAGCACCATCAGCAGGAAAACCATTCCCGCCAATTGAGTTCCATTGCTGCGGCGCGGGCTGTTATCCACCTCGCGTTCACGCGCATTCAGGGCAGCTTGCGACATATCAGTCGGCCAACTCCAAAATTCTCGCTACCAGCTGCGAGAAACTTAAACCAGACTGGCGCGCTGCCATCGGCACCAGGCTATGACTGGTCATGCCCGGCGAGGTATTCACCTCAAGCAGATAGAAGCTGCCATCGCTATCCTGCATCACATCCACGCGGCCCCAGCCGCTGCAGTCCAGTCCACGGTAGGCGCGTAACGCCAATGCGGCCATTTCGGCCTCTTGTTCCGCGCCCAGGCCACTTGGACAGAAATACTGGGTATCGTCCGAAATGTACTTGGCCTGATAGTCGTAAAACACGCCGGCCGGCTGAATGCGGATCGAAGGCAACACCTGGTCGCCCAGCATCGCTACGGTATATTCAGGGCCACTCAGCCACTTCTCCACCAGCACGTCGTCGTCATGGCGGAAACCTTCTTCCAGTGCTGCTTCAAGAGCATCGCGTTCGGTTACCTTGCTCATGCCGACGCTGGAACCTTCGCGGCTCGGCTTGACGATCAGCGGCAGGCCCAGAGCCTCCACGCGAGCAATCAGGCTCTGTTTCTCTGCGCCAGCATACTGCAGACGGTTAAGCGCCACATAAGGCGCGACCGGCAGCCCCATCGACTGCCACACCATCTTGGTGCGCCACTTGTCCATGGTCAGCGCCGACGCCATCACGCCGCTGCCGGTATAAGGCAGCTCAAGGAATTCCAGCATCCCCTGCAGGGTGCCATCCTCGCCGCCGCGCCCGTGCAGCGCGATAAACACTTTGGTAAACCCATGCTCTTTAAGCTGGGTTACCGGGAAATCGCGGATATCGATGCCATGGGCGTCGATACCGGCTTCCCGCAGCCCTGCCAACACGGCAGCACCGGATTGCAATGACACTTCACGTTCGGCGGAGGTGCCACCCAGCAGTACGGCAACTTTATCAGCCATGATGTTCCTCCTCTTTTTTCTGTGGCTGCAGCTTCAGCTCAGCCAGTTTGCGGGCGATTTTACCCACGTTGCCGGCGCCTTGCACCAGCACCAGATCCTCTGCCTGCAGCAGTTGCGCCAAGGTTTCCGGCACGATGTCCGCATCGGAAACCAGGATCGGATCCAGCTTGCCGCGGCTACGGATGGTACGGCACAGCGAGCGGCTATCCGCCCCCGGGATCGCCGTTTCGCCCGCGGCGTACACATCGAGCATCAGCAGCACATCAACCTGTGACAGCACGTTGGCGAAGTCGTCGTAGAGATCGCGGGTACGTGTGTAACGGTGCGGCTGGAAAATCATCACCAGGCGCTTATCCGGCCAGCCGGCGCGTGCAGCTTTCAGCGTGACGTCGACTTCGGTCGGATGGTGGCCATAGTCATCGACCAGCATCGCGGTACCGCTTTTGCCGTTCACCGGCTCCAGCGGGAACTCGCCCAGGAAATCAAAGCGGCGACCGGTGCCCTGGAAGCCCGCCAGCGCGCGCAGGATATCCTCGTCGTCAATGCCTTCTTCCGTCGCCACCGCCACTGCCGCCGCCGCGTTCAACGCGTTGTGACGGCCCGGAGCATTCAGGGTCACCGTCATCAAGGGTTTATCCTGGCGGCTCAAGGTAAAGTGGCCCTGCGGCCCAACCTGGCGATAGCTCTCAATGCGCACATCGGCATCTTCGCTGAAACCGTAGGTAGTGATATGGCGGCCCACGCGTGGCAGCAGTTCGCGCACCACCGGGTCATCAACACACATCACTGCACGGCCGTAGAACGGCAGGTTGTGCAAAAAATTGATAAACGTCTGCTTCAGGTTCTCGAAGTCGCCCTGGTAGGTATCCATATGGTCGGCTTCGATATTGGTGACAATCGCCACCATCGGTTGCAAATGCAGGAACGACGCATCGCTCTCATCCGCTTCCGCGATCAGGTAACGACTGGAACCCAGACGCGCATGGGTACCGGCCGCTTTCACCAGCCCGCCGTTGACAAAGGTCGGGTCCAGGCCGGCTTCGGCGTAAATGCTCGACACCATTGCCGTCGTCGTGGTCTTGCCGTGCGTACCGGCGACGGCAATGCCGTGACGGAAACGCATCAGTTCGGCCAGCATCTCCGCGCGGCGGATAACCGGGATACGCGCTTCACGGGCGGCGACGATCTCCGGGTTGTCGGCGGAAATCGCGGTGGATACCACCACTACGCTCGCATCCAGCACGTTTTCCGGGCGGTGATGGAAATAAATCGTCGCCCCGAGCGCGCTCAACTGTTGGGTTACCGGGTTAGGCGCCAGGTCGGAGCCGCTGATCTGATAACCTTCGTTAGCCAACACTTCGGCGATACCACCCATGCCGGCGCCACCGATGCCGACAAAGTGAATGTGCCGGACGCGTCGCATCTCGGGCACGATAGTACGTAGTTTCGCCAGTTGTTGTGTATTCATCACTCTCTCTAATCCGGGTCCGGCGTGCCGGGCCCCTACATGACATTTCTTTGATTCAGGCTCGGCGTACCGAACCCCTGCATTATTTATTTGGCAACCCGCACCAGCTCTGCCGCCACACGCTCGGTGGCGTCGGGAATAGCCACTGCCCGCGCTTTTTCGGCCATCGCCAGCAACTGCGGGCGATCCCAACTTGCCAACAGATCCGCCACGGTATCGGCGTTGAACTGCGGCTGTTCGATAATCTTCGCCGCGCCGGCTTCTTCCAGCGGGCGGGCATTCCAGTACTGCTGCCGATCTTTATGCTGAAACGGTACAAATATCGCCGGCAGGCCCGCCGCGGCGATCTCGCTGACGGTCAGCGCGCCGGAGCGGCACACGACAACGTCGGCCCAGGCGTAAGCGGCGGCCATGTCATCGATAAACTCGGTCACCTTATGCTGCGTCTGCCCTACCCTCTCGTAGTCGCGCAACACGTTTTCCAGCGCACCTTTACCTACCTGATGCCAGAGCGTAATTCTATCGCCCAATCTCGCCGCGACTTCAGGAACTGTCTGATTCAGCACCCGCGCGCCCTGACTTCCGCCAATCACCAGCACGCGGATGGGGCCTTCACGCCCGGTCAGTCGCTCCGCCGGCAGCGGCAGCGCCAGTACGTCGGTACGTACCGGGTTGCCCACGACGTCCGCATTCGGAAACGCGCCGGGGAATGCCTGCAATACTTTTTTGGCGATGCGGGCCAGCCAACGGTTGGTCAGCCCGGCAATGCCGTTTTGTTCATGCAGTACCACCGGGATGCCGCACAACCACGCAGCCAAACCGCCGGGACCGGAAACGTAACCGCCCATGCCCAGCACCACATCCGGCTGGTAGCTGCGCATAATCGCCTTCGCCTGGCGTACCGCATGCCAGATACGCAGCGGCGCGCTCAGTTGGGCCTTCAGCCCTTTGCCGCGCAGGCCGGAAATACGGATGAAATCAATCTCGATCCCGTGCTTTGGCACCAGATCGGCTTCCATTCGGTCTGCGGTTCCGAGCCAGCGCACCTGCCAGCCCTGCGCCATCAGATGATGCGCGACCGCCAGCCCCGGGAACACGTGTCCGCCGGTACCGCCTGCCATCACCATTAAACGCTTAGGTTTCCCGCTCATCCCTTACCTCTTCACAAACGCCTGGGCTTTGGCCAGACGCGTTTCATAATCAATACGCAGCAACAGCACGATCGCCGTCGACATAATCAACAGGCTCGAACCGCCGTAACTTATCAACGGCAGCGTCAGCCCTTTGGTTGGCAGCATGCCGGCTGCGGCGCCGACGTTGACCAGTGCCTGGAAGCTGAACCAGACGCCGATCGAGCAGGCCAGAAAGCCGGAAAAGCGCTGATCGATCTCCAGCGCGCGGCGGCCAATCGACATAGCGCGAAAAGCGACGAAGAATACCATTAACAATGCTAAAACCACACCGATATAGCCCAGTTCTTCGCCCAAAATCGAGAAGATAAAGTCGGTGTGCGCTTCAGGCAAATACTCGAGTTTCTGTACCGAGTTCCCCAGCCCCTGCCCCCAAAATTCACCGCGGCCAAACGCCATCAGCGACTGGGTCAACTGGTAGCCACTGCCGAACGGATCGGCCCACGGGTTCCAGAACGACGTCACGCGGCGCATACGGTAAGGTTCGGCAATGATCAACAGCACCACCGCAAAGGCACCGGAGCCGATAATCGCCAGGAACTGCCACATTTTGGCGCCGGCCAGGAACAACATCGCCAGCGTCGTGATAAACAACACCACCACGGTACCGAGGTCCGGTTGCGCCAGCAGCAGTACCGCCAGCACTACCATTACGCCCATCGGCTTGCAGAAGCCCCAAAAGTTGGTACGCACTTCTTCAACCTTGCGCACCAGATAGCTCGCCAGATAGCAAAACAGCGACAGCTTGGACAGCTCCGCCGGCTGAATACGCAACGGGCCCAGCGCGATCCAGCGCGATGCGCCGTTTACCGAGCTGCCGACCACCAGTACGATCAGCAGCATCACAATCGACAGCAGCAGCATCACATTGCTGTAGCGCTGCCAGACTTCCATCGGGATGCGCAGCGTTACCATCGACAAGCCAAAGGCCAACCCGAGGTACAGCGCGTCACGCTTGGCAAACAGGAAAGGATCGTCCGCCAGGCGCTGGCCGATCGGCATTGACGCCGAAGTCACCATGACAAAACCGATAATGGCCAACCCGAAGGTCAGCCACAGCAGGGTACGGTCGTACAGCACCATATTGACCGAATCGCTCTCGCGCGATCCCATCACCCAGTCTTTCAGTCTTTCGGTCAACCCGAACGTCGGCACCCGTAATTTCATCCGCCAAGCTCCTGTGCCAGACGGGCAAACTCGTCGCCACGCACTTCAAAGTTACGGAACTGATCCAGGCTGGCGCACGCCGGTGACAGCAGCACCATATCGCCAGGTTGTACCCGGCCCGCGATCGCTTGCATCGCCTGTTCCATCGTGTCGGTCAGCGTGGCAACGTCCGGCCGCAGCTCCGCCAATTGTTCGCCATCGCGGCCGAAGCAATACAGGCGAACGTTATCGCCCTGCAGATAGCGCCCCAGCGGGGAGAAATCGGCAGACTTGCCGTCGCCGCCCAGCAGCAGATGTAAAGTGCCGTCCACTTGCAGGCCATTCAACGCCGCTTCGGTGCTGCCGACGTTGGTGGCTTTCGAATCGTTAATCCAACGTACGCCGTTGTGTTCCCACGCCAGTTGGAAACGGTGCGCCAACCCGGTAAAGGTAGTTAGCGCCTTCAGGCTGGAGGCGCGCGGGATATTCACCGCATCGGCCAGCGCCAACGCCGCCAGCGCATTGGTATAGTTGTGGCGGCCAGTCAGCTTCATCTCGCGGGTATTCAGGATTTTCTCACCGCGCACGCGCAACCAGGTTTCGCCCTGCTGGCGGTTGAGGTGGTAGTCGCCCACGTCGGCCCCGAAACTGATGCAGCGCTGGTCTGCGCCGCGTACCGGCATGGTCAGCGCGTCATCTGCGTTAACCACGCACAGGGCGGCATTTTCATAGACACGCAGTTTGGCGGCGCGATACTGCTGCAGGCCAAACGGGTAACGGTCCATATGATCTTCTGTCACGTTCAGGATGGTCGCCGCCGCCGCTTTCAGGCTGAAGGTGGTTTCCAGTTGGAAACTTGACAGCTCCAACACGTACAGCTGGCATTCCTGACGCAGCAGGCTCAGCGCAGGCAGGCCAATATTACCGCCCACACCCACCGCCCAGCCGGCCGCTTTCGCCATCTCGCCCACCAGAGTGGTGACGGTACTTTTACCGTTGGAACCGGTGATCGCTACGATCGGCGCCTGGGCTTCGCGGCAGAACAGTTCGACGTCGCCGACAATCTCCACCCCCGCATCCGCCGCAGCGCTCAACGCCGGGTGAGCCAGCGCCATGCCCGGGCTGGCAACGATCAAATCCGCCGCCAGCAACCAGTCCAGATTCAGGTCACCCAAATGCCGTTCAACGCTTTCAGGCAGCTTGTCCAGCCCCGGCGGCGAAATACGGGTATCCATAACGCGCGGCGTTACGCCACGCGCCATAAAGAAATCAACGCAGGACAGGCCGGTGAGGCCTAACCCGATGATGACCACTTTTTTACCCTGATAATCCGCCATAATTACCGTACCTTCAGCGTCGCCAGGCCAATCAGCACCAGCATCAGCGAAATAATCCAGAAGCGCACGATCACGCGCGGTTCCGGCCAGCCCTTCAATTCATAATGGTGGTGGATCGGCGCCATGCGGAAAATACGTTGCCCGCGCAGCTTGAACGATCCCACCTGCAGGATCACCGACAGCGTTTCAACCACGAACACGCCGCCCATAATCAATAACAGGAACTCTTGACGCAGCAGCACCGCGATAGTGCCCAGCGCGCCGCCCAGTGCCAGTGAGCCGACATCACCCATAAAGACCTGTGCCGGGTAGGTGTTGAACCATAAAAAGCCCAGGCCGGCGCCAACGATGGCAGTACAGACGATCACCAGCTCACCCGCATGACGCAGATAAGGAATGTGCAGGTAGTTGGCGAAATTCATGTTGCCGGTCGCCCAAGCCACCAGCGCAAAGCCCGCCGCCACGAACACCGTTGGCATGATCGCCAGGCCATCCAGCCCATCGGTCAGGTTGACCGCGTTGCTGGTGCCGACCACCACGAAGTACGCCAACAGCACGTACAACAGGCCGAGCTGCGGCATGATGTCCTTAAAGAACGGCACAACCAGCTCGGTGGCTGGCGTGTCTTTTCCTACGGCATACATGGCGAAAGCGAAAATCAGCGCAATCACCGACTGCCAGAAGTATTTCCAACGGGCTATCAGCCCCTTGGTGTCTTTACGCACCACTTTGCGGTAGTCATCGACGAAGCCGACGATGCCGTAGCCCACCAGCACGAACAACACGCCCCACACGTAAGGGTTGGACGGGTAAGCCCACATCAGCACCGAAATGGTGATGGAGGTCAGGATCATGATGCCGCCCATGGTTGGCGTGCCGCGTTTGCTGAAATGCGACTCCGGGCCATCGTTACGCACGACCTGACCGAAGGACATCTCCTGCAAGCGTTTAATCACCCGCGGGCCCATCCATAAGGAGAGAAACAGCGCGGTGAGCAGGCTGACAATGGCCCTGAACGTCAGATAGGAGAAGACGTTGAAGCCGGAATAATATTTGACCAAATGCTCGGCCAGCCAAACTAACATGGTGCTTTCTCCTGTAACGCGCGTACTACCTGCTCCATTGCGGCACTACGTGAACCCTTGATTAACACGGTAATTACCGCATGTTCCGACAGTAACTCCGCCACGCGCGCGATCACTGCTGCCTTGTCCTGAAAATGTTCACCGCTGCCGGAAGCCGCGCACAGCGCCTGGCTTAACGGACCGATACCTATCACTTTATCGACGCCGGCCAGCCGGGCCGCTTCACCCACCTGGCGGTGACACTCTTCGGCATCCGCCCCCAGCTCGGCCATATCGCCAACCACCATTACGCGGTAGCCCGGCATCTCTGCCAATACCTGCGCTGCGGCGGTCATCGAGCCGACGTTGGCGTTATAGCTGTCATCGAGCAGCAGCTTGTTTTCGGTAAGCGCAATCGGGAACAAACGCCCCGGCACCCCCTGCAATTGTTTCAACCCCTGGCGCACGGCTTCGAGCGATGCACCGACCGACATGGCCAGTGCCGCTGCGGCCAGCGCATTGGCCACGTTATGGCGGCCCGGTAACGGCAGCGCTATCGTCGCGGTGCCGAACGGGCTGTGCAACGTAAATTGCGTGCCTTTGGCGTTCACCAGCACGTCGCTGGCGAAGAAATCCACGCCTTCCGCCGCCTGCGGCGAGAAGCGCCAGACGGTTTTATCGTTCAGCATGCTCTGCCAATGCGGCCAGTCGTTATTGTCGGCGTTGATGATCGCCACGCCGTCAGCCGGCAAGCCGGTAAAAATTTCACCTTTCGCCTGGGCGACGCCGGCCAAAGAGCCAAAACCTTCCAGGTGAGCCGCCGCCAGGTTATTCACCAGGGCGGTCTGTGGCCGCGTTAATGCGGTGGTATAGGCAATCTCGCCAATATGGTTGGCACCCAGCTCAATCACGGCAAAATCATGCTGCGGTTGCAAACGCAGCAGCGTCAGCGGCACGCCGATATCGTTGTTGAAGTTGCCGGCGGTATACAGCACCTCACCGCATTCACGCAAAATAGCGGCGGCCATTTCCTTCACCGAGGTCTTGCCCGATGAACCGGTTAACGCCACAACGCGGGCCGGCACTTGCTGGCGCACCCAGGCAGCCAGTTGCCCCAGCGCCAAACGCGTGTCTTTCACCACCAGTTGCGGTACGTCCACCAATAAGCGCTTACTCACCAGCAGCGCCCCAGCTCCTGCGGCTACAGCATCGGCAGCGAAGGCATGCGCATCAAAACGCTCGCCCTTCAGCGCCACAAACAGGCAACCTGCGGTTACCTGGCGGGTATCTGTCGTCACCTCAATGATTTGGCAATCGGCGCCGATCAACTCAGCGCTCAATACATCGGCCAGTGCCTGAAGGGAGACAGGAATCATGCTATTACCCCCAGCAGACGCGCAACGGTGGTGCGATCGGAGTAATCCAGACGGCGGTTCCCCACCAGTTGATAGTCCTCGTGGCCTTTACCCGCCACCAGCACCACATCTTGTTCTTTGGCTTGCATAATCGCGCTGGTTACCGCTTCGGCACGGCCGTGGATCACCAGCGCACGCCCGGCATCCAGCAGACCGGTAAGGATATCGGCAATGATCGCCTGCGGTTCTTCGGTACGCGGGTTGTCATCGGTCACCACTACGCGATCGGCGAACTGCTCGGCGATGCCACCCATCAGCGGGCGCTTGCCTTTGTCACGATCGCCGCCGCAACCGAACACGCACCACAGCTGCCCCTGGCAGTGCAGGCGCGCAGCTTCCAGCGCCTTCTCCAGCGCGTCCGGGGTGTGGGCGTAATCCACCACGACCGTCGGTTTGCCTGGCGCGTTGAAGACTTCCATGCGGCCGCATACCGGCTGCAGCTGATTGCCGGTTTCCACCAGTTTGTCCAGCGGATAGCCCAGTGACAGCAGCGTCGCCAGTGCCAGCAACAGGTTGCTGACGTTGAAAGCGCCCATCAGGCGGCTCTCAATTTCGCCATCGCCCCAGCTTGAGCTGAAACGGACAGTGGCGCCATTATCGTGATAACTGACCGCAGTGGTTTTCAGCCAGCGGCCATGGCAACCCAGCTGCAGGTTATCCTGCATGGTGACCGCCACCGCATCCGGCAATTTGCTCAGCCAGCGCTGACCCACTTCGTCATCGGCGTTGATGATCGCCTGCCCCACTTCGTGGCCGGCAAACAACGACCATTTGGCCGCTTCGTAATTGGCCATATCACCGTGGTAATCCAGGTGATCGCGGCTCAGGTTGGTGAACACTGCGGCGGCAAACGGCAGCGCCGCCACGCGGTTTTGCACCAACCCGTGAGAAGAGACTTCCATCGCGGCGAAGGTTGCGCCCCGATCGACCAACTCGTTTAATACGTGTTGAACATCCACCGCAGAACCGGTGGTATTCTCAGTCGGGCACACCTGGCCCAGCAGACCGTTACCGACGGTGCCCATCACTGCGCCGGTTTCACCCAACAGTTGGCTCCACTGCGCCAGCAGTTGCGTGGTGGTGGTTTTACCGTTGGTGCCGGTCACGCCAACCAGACGCAGGCGCTCGGCCGGTTGATGGTAAAAACGCCCGGCCAATGCGGAAAGGCGCTGGTTAAGCTGGCTCAGATAAATCACCGGCACACCGTGCATTTCCGTGATTGCGCCGTCTTCGGCCTGACCTTCAGCTTCGGCAATCACGGCTGCAACACCCTGCGCAATGGCCTGCGGAATATAGCGGCGTCCATCTGTCTGATGGCCAACAACGGCGACAAACAGATCCCCGGCAGCCGCAATACGGCTGTCTAATGTCATTTCCCGCAGCGCGCGCCCGGGCGCCGTCGGCACCCATGGAGCGAGTAAATCGCGCAAATTACGATCTGCCACCTGAACCCTCTTTTTTATTAATCACTAATTCGCTTTTATCAGCGGTGGGCAACGCGTCCGGTTCGACGTTCATGGTGCGCAATACGCCGCCCATGATGGCGCCGAACACCGGTGCGGAAATTGCACCGCCATAGTACTTCCCACCCTGAGGATCGTTGATCACCACCACCAGAGCAAAACGGGGATTACTGGCCGGCGCGACGCCGGCGGTATAAGCGAGATATCGGTTGACGTATTTGCCATCCGGGCCGACCTTTTTGGCGGTACCGGTTTTAATAGCGATGCGGTAACCCTTGATGGCGGCTTTCACGCCGCCGCCGCCCGGCAAGGCCACGCTTTCCATCATGTGCACCACGGTGCGCACCAGAGGTTCAGGGAAAATGCGTTCGCCGGCAACCGGAGGGTCAACCTTGGTGATCGACAATGGGCGATACACGCCCAGGCTGCCGATCGTTGCGTAGACTCGCGCCAACTGTAACGGAGTTACCATTAGCCCGTAGCCGAAAGAGAAGGTGGCCCTCTCTATGTCAGACCACCGTTGTTTTTTTGGGTATATGCCACTGCTTTCTCCGACCAGCCCCAAATTGGTCGCTTTTCCCAGTCCAAAACGAGAGTAAGTATCTACTAACGCCGAGGACGGCATCGCTAACGCCAGCTTGGTAACGCCAACGTTACTCGACTTCTGCAAGATCCCGGTTACCGACAGCTCCGCATAACGCGCCACGTCTTTAATCTCGTGGCCCTGAATGCGGAAAGGAATGGTGTTCAGCACGCTGTTTTCTTTCACCACACCGTTATGTAACGCTGTCATCACCACCATAGGTTTCACGGTGGAGCCAGGCTCAAAAATATCGGTAATAGCGCGGTTACGCATGGTGTCTTTCGGCGTACCGGCCATATTATTCGGGTTGTAAGACGGGCTGTTGGCCATCGCCAGCACTTCGCCGGTGTTCACGTCGATCAGCACCGCCGTGCCGGATTCAGCCTTGTTGAACGCCACCGCGTTGTTCAGTTCGCGATACACCAGCGCCTGCAGGCGCTCATCGACGCTCAATACCAGGTTATGCGCCGCCTGGCTGTCGACCGAGGAGATATCCTCGATCACCCGGCCATAGCGGTCTTTACGCACGGTTCGTTCACCCGGTTGCCCGGTCAACCAGCGGTCAAAGCTCTTCTCGACGCCTTCGATGCCCTGGCCGTCAATATTGGTCACGCCGATAATGTGTGAGGTGACCTGGCCGGCCGGGTAGTAACGGCGCGATTCCTGACGCAGGTAAATCCCCGGTAACTTCAGCTTGCGAATGTAATCGCCTACCGCCGGGTTCACCTGGCGAGCCAGGTAAACAAAGCGCCCTTTCGGGTTGGCGTTAACACGGGTAGAAAGCTGATCCAGAGGGATATTCAGCGCGTCGGACAACGCCTTCCAACGGCTATCCAGCGTAATGCCGCCACGCTCGTTCAGCTCTTTAGGATCCGCCCAAATGGCGTTGACCGGTACGCTCACCGCCAATGGTCGGCCAGCGCGATCGCTGATCATGCCGCGTGAGGTCGGTACCTCCTGCACACGCAGCGAACGCATGTCGCCTTCTTTCACCAGGCGGTCCGGATTGATGACCTGCAGATAGGCCACGCGCAGCATCAATCCCACCAGCGCCAGCAAAATACAGCCGCACAGCAACGCAAAACGCCAGCTTACAAAGCTGGCCTGATTTTCCGGGCGTTTCAACTTACCGGGGCGTGCTGCTTTCATGCGTTCCCTTTCTTCTCCGTGTCATGATTTCAGTTAAACTGTTCATTGTTTAACGATGATATTTTCCTGCGATGGATCAACATGTTGCATCTGCAGTTTTTCGGTGGCGATACGCTCGACCCGGCTGTGGTCGCCGAGGGCGTTCTCCTCCAAAATCAGGTTGCGCCATTCAATATCCAGAGCATCCCGCTCAAGCACCAACTGCTCGCGCTCAGCGGTCAGCAGGCGGGTACGGTGTGCGGTAGTCACCACAAAAATCGCAGAAATCAGTGAAGCGACCAGTAAAATCAATGGGATCTTGGCGTTACGCAGCAGATCGCCGCCAATCACCCCCACCAAACCGTGGCGTTCATTACCAATCACGCAGGCATCCTCTCGGCAATGCGCAGCACTGAACTACGCGCGCGTGGGTTTTCCGCCACTTCATCTTGCGAAGGCATCATCTTGCCCAAGGCTTTCAGCGTGCGCCCGCCCATGCCGCGCAGTTGCTCTTCAGTCAGCGGCAGACCTGCCGGTACCTGAGCACCGCGGCTATGGTGGCGCATAAAGCGTTTAACGATACGATCTTCCAACGAGTGGAAACTGATGATCGACAGGCGACCCTGCGGGGCCAGCACTTCCAGCGCGCCGTCCAGCGCACGCTCAATCTCTTCCAGTTCACTGTTGATGTAGATACGAATGGCCTGGAAACTGCGCGTTGCCGGATGCTTGTGTTTTTCCCGGAACGGGCTGGCATTGGCGATCAGGTCAGCCAGCTCTTTGGTGCGCGTCATCGGTTCGACACGGTTTCTTTCCACGATGGCGCGGGCAATGCGCTTGGCGAAACGCTCCTCACCGAAGGTTTTCAGCACCCAGGCAATGTCGTCCGCTTCCGCTTTCAACAACCATTCAGAGGCGGACTGGCCGCTTGATGGGTCCATACGCATATCCAGTGGGCCGTCACGCATGAAGGAGAAACCGCGCTCTGCGTCATCCAACTGCGGCGAAGAAACGCCCAAATCGAGTAAGACGCCATCAATCTGCCCCACCAATTCGCGTTCCCGCACGTAGTGTGACAAATCAGAAAATGGGCCGTGTACGATGGTAAAACGAGGATCTTCAATAGATTTGGCGGCTGCAATCGCCTGTGGATCACGGTCAATTGCCAGCAAACGTCCTTCCGGCCCCAGTTGGGACAGAATCAGACGAGAATGGCCACCGCGACCAAAAGTACCGTCGATATATATGCCGTTACTGCGAATATTGAGGCCATTGACCGCCTCATCCAACAGTACGGTGGTGTGTTTATAGTTTTCCAACATGCTTATAGCGACAAGTCCTGTAGCCGCTCAGACAACGGTTCCTGAGTCGACTGTTCTGCGTCAATATCATCCTTGACTTGTTGATACCAGGTCTGTTCATCCCACAGTTCAAACTTGTTGAACTGCCCGACCAGCATCACTTCTTTTGTAAGCCCGGCGTGTTGACGCAGCGTAGTAGCTAGCAACAACCGACCGGCGCTGTCCATCTGACACTCACTGGCATGCCCCAACAATAAGCGCTGAACGCGGCGCTCTGCGGGATTCATACTCGACAGACGGGATAATTTTTGTTCAATAATTTCCCATTCGGGCAATGGGTAAAGCAGCAGGCAGGACTGATGGAGGTCAATGGTACAGACCATTTGGCCTTGCGATTGCTCGTTCAGCAAATCCCGATAACGGGTGGGTACGGCAAGCCGCCCTTTGCTGTCGAGATTGACCATCGTTGCCCCACGGAACATTCCTGAGCTACCCCTTCATGACCGTTTTCACCACTTTACACCACAAATTCCCACATAAGGGAGTTTACGGAGGGTATGAAAACCTTGTCAAGCCAGAGCGGCGGCGCTTTGGCAATATTTCTCCCGTCATTTTGGGAGCTGACTCGCGAAAGGAACGCTATTTATTCGATGAGTTAAAATTAACATCATGATAAACGGGGATAATTTTCTGAGCGGAAAGAGGGTGATTAAAAACCTGACAAATTGGCGATTAATTAACTCATTACTTCCTTCTGCAATCGATGTCTCATTTTTTAGCTCGGCAATCACAACCCTGTAACCCGCCGTAACCCACACCGGCCAAGGCTCGCCGTTAACTCCGGCCATTGGCGAAATACGGTATAAGCCATTGAGTTAATAACGCTCAACGGTTATTGCACTTCAGGTCGGGCGCTATTTTACTTCAATTAAAGCGTCAGTGATAAGCCAGATGAAAAAATAAATTACTCGGATATTACGAGTCGAGTTATTTTCGATTTAAATCAGCTTGGTAAGATTATTCTCAAAATACCTGTTTACAATTATGGTTTCATTTCCTTACATCATTTATTCCCACAATTTTTGCTGTGAAAATGCACTTTATAATGAAAAAATTCGTAACCATATGTTTTAAATCAAAAAAGTAAAAACCCTCCCGTTTTAATCCCTTCGCGCCAGATTCTACCGCTCTTCCTCAGGATAAAAATCAGCCAAGAGCAATAAATAAAAATATTCAGCTACCCAATAAAAACAAGATAGAGGAGTAAACTATAAAAAACGCAATAAACAAGAATCAACAACCACAATCATCAGTTTTAACAGAACATTAACCAACACTTAAGGAGATTGCACCATGCTTTCGCCTGTCGCTTATTGGCGCAGCGCCGCCGCCGATACTTTTGCACTGGTGGTGTACTGTTTCATCGCCGGAATGGCGATAGAAATTTTGGTTTCCGGCATGAATTTTCAGCAATCGCTCTCCTCCCGCCTGGTGTCGATCCCGGTGAATATCCTGATCGCCTGGCCCTATGGACGCTACCGCGACCTGTTTATTCGCCTTGCGAAGCGCTCTCATCACGGACAATGGTTGCTGCGTAACCTCGCCGACTTGCTGGCGTATGTAAGTTTTCAATCGCCGGTGTACGCCGCCATATTGTGGAGCGTAGGTGCAGACGGGCAGCAAATTATGACTGCGGTGGCCGGAAATGCCGTGGTCTCGATGGCGATGGGCGTGATATATGGCTACTTTCTTGAATACTGCAGAAAGCTGTTCCGGGTCACCGGCTATGTGTAAAGCAGGGAGACAGGCAGGAAACAGCGACGCCGCCCCGCCTGTATTATTTATTTCCGGCTCAGACTACCGCGACGGAACAGATTGCGGCGAATACGCGTCAGGCCCGGTTTAGGTTTACGTGGTTCATCCAGGCTGGCCAACACCAGTTCCAGTACCCGTTCAGCCACATCACGGTGGCGCTGCGCTACCGCCAGCACCGGGCACTCAAGAAAGTCCAGCAGCTCGTGATCGCCGAAAGTGGCGATCGCCAGATCGGTCGGCAAGCGACCCCGCTGTTTCAACGTCACATCCATCACCCCCTGCAACAGAGAGAACGAAGTGGTGAACAACGCCTGCGGCATCGGATGCGTTTTCAACCATTCAGCAAACAGTACGCCGGCAGCCTCGCGTTCATAGCTGTTGGCATACAGATAATCGACAGGCCGTTCGTCGCCCTCCCACGCCTGGCGGAATCCTTGCTCACGCAGGAAACTGACGGACAGCTCAGGCAATGCGCCCAGATACAGCACCGACTCCGCCGGAAAAGTGCGAAGCTCCTGCGCCAGCGCGAAGGAATCCTCTTGGTCGGCTCCCACCACGCTGATGAAATGCTCGCGATCCAGTGCCCGGTCCAGAGCGATGATCGGTAATGGATCTTTGGCCCAGCGCTGATAGAACGGGTGCTCCGGCGGCAAAGCGGTGGAAACGATAATGGCGTCGACCTGGCGTTGCAGCAGGTGTTCGATACAGCGCATTTCGTTATCCGGCTGATCTTCCGAACAGGCAATCAATAGCTGATAACCGCGCTGGCGCGCCTGGCGCTCCAGGTAGTTGGCGATACGGGTATAGCTGGTGTTTTCCAGATCCGGTATCACCAGGCCGATAGAGCGAGTTCGTCCGGCGCGCAATCCTGCCGCGACGGCATTCGGGTGATAGTTATGCTCCCTGACCACGGCCATCACTTTTTCGACGGTTTTATCGCTGACACGATACTGCTTCGCTTTGCCGTTGATGACATAACTGGCCGTGGTGCGCGAAACGCCAGCGAGACGCGCGATTTCATCCAGTTTCACGTTAACCCCTTAATGACGCTGAAAATAGAAGTGAAAGCTATGCTCGGATTAACCATCGCATCCCGTGCGGTTATTCAATCCAGCCTCTGCGATCTAACAGCAGAAAACACTGCCGAGCAACCGCTTTTGCCGAAAGGTGCCAGCAAACAGGCAAAAAACACTGAAAAACAAAAGGCGCAGCCATGCCGCGCCCTCAGATTATGCCAATATCACGTTTCAGCGCATGATTTTATCGCCGCGCGACACGCCGACGACGCCGGAACGCGCCACTTCGACAATTTCAGCCACTTCGCGCACTGCATTAAGAAACGCATCCAGCTTGTCGCTGGTGCCGGCCAGCTGAACGGTGTAAAGCGTCGCCGTGACATCGACAATCTGCCCACGGAAAATATCGGCGCAGCGTTTCACCTCTTCACGGCCATAACCGCTGGCCTGCAGCTTCACCAGCATGATCTCGCGCTCAACATGCGCGCCCTGCACCAGCTCGCTGACGCGCAGCACATCCACCAGCTTATGCAGCTGCTTTTCGATCTGCTCCAGCACTTTCTCATCGCCGACGGTTTGGATGGTCATACGCGACAACGTAGGATCGTCGGTCGGCGCTACCGTCAGACTTTCAATGTTGTAACCACGCTGGGAGAACAACCCCACCACACGCGACAACGCGCCGGATTCGTTTTCCAGCAATACAGATAAAATACGTCGCATGATCAGGTCCTCTCCGTTTTGCTTAACCACATTTCGTCCATGCTTCCGCCGCGGATCTGCATGGGGTAAACATGTTCGGTCTCATCGACGGTGACATCGACAAACACCAGTCGTTCTTTCTCGGCCAACGCCTGCGCCAGTTTGCTTTCCAGTTCATCCGGCGTGCGAATGGCGATGCCTACGTGACCGTAAGCTTCCGCCAGTTTGACGAAATCAGGCAGGGAATCCATATAAGACTGCGAATGGCGACCTGAGTAGATCATGTCCTGCCACTGCTTCACCATGCCCAGATAGCGGTTGTTGAGATTTACCACTATCACCGGCAGGTTGTATTGCAACGCGGTGGAAAGCTCCTGAATGTTCATCTGGATACTGCCATCGCCGGTTACGCACACCACGGTCTCATCAGGCAACGCCAGCTTCACGCCCAGCGCAGCCGGCAGGCCGAAGCCCATGGTGCCCAGCCCACCGGAGTTGATCCAGCGGCGCGGCTTGTCGAACGGATAGTAGAGCGCGGCGAACATCTGGTGCTGGCCCACATCGGAGGTGACGTAAGCATCCCCCTTGGTCAAACGATGCAGGGTTTCGATCACTGCCTGTGGTTTGATGGTACCGCTGTTTTTGTCATAGCCCAGACAGTCGCGCGCGCGCCACTGCTCAATAGACTGCCACCAGTCGCGCAACGCATCGAAGTCCTGCGCCTTATCGTCCTGCGCCAACAGTTCCAGCATCTGGGTCAGCACCTGTTTGGCATCGCCCACGATCGGAATATCGGCATCGACCGTCTTGGAGATCGAGGTAGGATCAATATCGATATGCAGTACGGTGGCATCCGGGCAGTATTTTGCCAGGTTGTTGGTCGTGCGATCGTCAAAACGCACGCCGACGGCGAAAATCACGTCGGAATGGTGCATGGTTTTATTGGCTTCGTAAGTGCCGTGCATGCCGAGCATGCCGACGCTCTGGCGGTGCGTACCGGGGAAGGCACCCAGCCCCATCAGGGTGCAGGTCACCGGCAGATTCAGCTTTTCCGCCAATTCCAGCAGTTCTGCATCGCAAGCCGAGTTGATCGCTCCGCCGCCAACGTACATAACCGGTTTTTTAGCCGCCAAAATGGTTTGCAGCGCGCGTTTTATCTGCCCGCGGTGGCCCTGCACCGTTGGGTTATAGGAGCGCATGCTCACTTCCTGCGGATAGGCGTAAGGCATTCTGACCGCCGGGCCAACGATATCTTTCGGCAGGTCGATCACGACCGGGCCAGGACGGCCGGTCGAGGCCAGATAAAAGGCTTTTTTCAGGATGCCGGGGATATCCTCAGTGCGCTTCACCAGGAAACTGTGCTTCACCACCGGGCGAGAAATCCCGACCATGTCGCACTCCTGGAAGGCGTCATAACCAATCAGCGAGCTTGGAACCTGGCCGGAGAGCACCACCATCGGGATGGAGTCCATATAGGCGGTCGCAATGCCGGTAATCGCATTGGTCGCGCCGGGGCCGGAAGTCACCAGCACCACGCCTACCTCACCGGTAGCGCGCGCATAGCCATCGGCCATATGCACCGCACCCTGCTCATGACGCACCAATATGTGATCGATTCCTCCGACCGTATGCAGGGCGTCGTAGATATCGAGTACCGCCCCGCCCGGATATCCGAATACGTGCTTAACGCCCTGATCGATCAACGATCGAACGACCATCTCGGCTCCTGACAACATCTCCATGGGTTTGCCTCCAGGCTTACTTATTCTTGTCTGGCGCCGGAACGTAGCGCCTGTTGTGGGGCAATGCCCCAAAATTTTTGTGTATTGATTCTAACTGGCTAACATAACGTCAGAGTATTGAGCAGGCAAACGACAAAAAGACTCAGAAATAGAGTGGTTATTGCCATGCGACTGAGGATCGGGGGTTTACAAAAACAATGCACTAGCCGCTGGCGGATCAGGCTAGGCATTGTTTCGGGCAGACAGGGAATTACAGAACTATATCAGGCAAGAATTATGCTGTTTTTTTAGCCGGGTATACTGCCCGGCAGCATCCTTATGCCTGATCCTGGTACATCGAGTCAATTTCATGCTGGTAGCGCTGTAGAATCACCTTCCGGCGCAGCTTCAGCGTGGGGGTGAGTTCACCCAACTCCATCGAAAAGGCCGCCGGCAGCAGAGTAAACTTTTTCACCTGCTCAAAGCGCGCCAGCTCTTTTTGCATGTCGCGCAGACGGCTCTCGAACATTTCTATAATGTGGCTATTACGCAGCAGCTCAAGCCGATCCTGGTATTTCAGGTTAATGGATTTCGCATACTCTTCCAGCGACTCAAAGCTGGGTACGATCAGGGCCGAAACGAATTTACGCGCATCGGCGATGATCGCCACCTGCTCGATAAAACGATCCTGAGCCAACGTGCCTTCAAGCATCTGCGGGGCGATATATTTGCCGCCGGAGGTTTTCATCAAATCCTTCAGTCGCTCGGTAATGAACAGGTTACCCGCCTCGTCAATCGCGCCGGCGTCACCGGTTTTCAGCCAGCCGTCCCCGGTAAAAGAAGCGGTGGTTTCCAGCGGCTTATTGAAATAGCCGCGCATCACGATGGGGCCGCGTACCTGAATCTCATTTTCCTCGCCAATACGCACCTCAACCCCCGGCAAGGGTTTGCCGATAGAGCCAAAGCGGAAATTACCCTCTTCCCAGCAGGAGACGGTGGCGCAGGTCTCGGTCATACCATAACCATATTTGATATTGACGCCCATCGCCTGGAAAAACAGGATGACATTGTCGTCAAGTTTGGCGCCCGCCGCCGGCAAGAAACGCACCTTCCCGCCGAGGATGCCGCGCAGCTTGCTCAGGACCAGCTTGTCGGCCCAGCGGTGGGAAAGGTTGAACAACTTGCCCAGCGGCTTACCGGCGCGCTCCTGCAGGAACTTGCGTTCACCACAGACGATCGCCCAATGGAACAATGCACGACGCAGCCAGGGCGCACGCGCTACCTTTTCATGCACCGCGCTAAAGATTTTTTCGTAGAAACGGGGTACCGCGCACATCAACGTCGGGCGTACCGCCGTCATGGCTTCACGCACCCAGTCAGTATTCGGCAGATACACGTTCTGCGCGCCCGAGTGCATGATGAAGAAGCTCCAGATGCGCTCAAATACGTGTGATATCGGCAGGAAACTGAGGGAGACATCCTCTTCGTTCACCGTTAGCCGCTCGTCGTGCAGATAGAGCTGCGCGGCCAGATTACGGTAATCCAGCATCACCCCTTTTGGCTCGCCGGTGGTGCCGGAGGTGTAGATCAGAGTGAACAGATCCCGCAGATCGCAATCTGCAATACGCTCCCGCCGTTGAGATTCAAAGGCATCAACATCGGCCCCGCGTTCAAAGGCGCTCAGATGCCGGGCAATATCGCACCCGCGCAGATCGACTGCGTCATCGAACACGATGATATGATTCAACTGCGGGCACACACCGCGCAGCGCAATGGCTGCATCCAACTGTGCCTGCTCGCCGACGAACAGGATGCGAATATCCGCATCATTAATAATAAATGCTGCCTGGGCAGGCGTGTTGGTGGCATACAAGGGTACGCTCACCGCCCGAAGTTGCAGGATAGCCAAATCCGCCAGCGACCAAGCCATGCAGTTATTGGCAAAAATCGCGATGCGCTCCTGCACTTCGGACCCCAACGCCAGCAGCGCGCTGGCGATGCGGTTAATGTGGGCGTCGGCCTGTCCCCAGGTCAGTTGTGTCTCGCCATCAGGAGACCATTGGCGAAAAGCTGTGCGATCGGCACGATGGGAAATTTGGTGCTGTATACGATGAGTCAGATGGTATTGCAGCAGATTATTGATCATAGCGCTCTAAGCCTGAAATGAATCAAACAGTTAACCTCGAACAGAGCCTCTGGCCCCGAATCTCAGCTTACACGTGTTTACTTTTTTTCGCGCAGTCTACCTACTCTCAGGCAGCGGGAAAAGAGTTTTCAGCGTAGAAGTGTGAGCCAAAAGGCAGGCTAGCTTCACCACACCCTCAGGTTGGACAGAGCAGCGTTAAAAAGGTTTTATGTCGGGGACAAAATGCGGCCCCTGCGGGCCGTCCATTCAAATCAGTTTAAAACACCAATAAAAATTAAAAAATCAGAATATAAATTCATGTTATTATTTTTCATAAAATAACCATAACAGCTATAGAAAAGTTATTTTATCGCAAAAAACCCAGAAACATCTTAATAAAAACCAAGATAGTTCTTAGCTTTTTATCATGCAAAAAACCTGCTCATATAAATATTATCTTTCTTCAGGGAGAGTATTCCATGGATTTACTCTGGGTTGCCCGCCTCAGTCAGAACGGATTTCATCCATTGATGCCCTTTATCGCGTTCGGACGATTCGTGCCAGGAAAGATAACATGTCGCTTTATTGTCTTCCGCACACAAAGGCACCGCTTTTATCTTCAGTGACGTGGCCTGTTGCCGTACCAGCCATGCCGGTGCGATAGCCACCATTTCCGTCTGGGAGACCATATTTAACACGCTATATAAATCGGTGCACTGCTGAGTCACGGCACGCTGCATGGCTTCTTCGATATAATAAGGCTTGCTGAAAGATCCAAAGCTTTCCAGCGAGACCACGGCATGTTGCTCAAATAAAGCTTGCTCCGGTGTAAGACTCGCAGTCATTCTCGGGTGCGCCTGCGCGACAGCCAGCACCAGTTCATCGTCGAACAGCGCCAAACTGCGAAACTCCGCCGACTCAAATCGACTGTAGCCAATAACGAACTCAACATCCTGATAACGCAATTGATGCTCAATATTATTGTTAATGTATGACTTTACTTGCAAATTAAGCTGCGGGGCTATCTGTTTGACGTGGTTGATTATCTTGGCTCCCAACCGTAAGTCGAGCGGGCTGCAGAGGGATAGCGAGAAAGCCCGTATACTGGTAAAGGGTTCGAACTCTGAGCCGGGCAGTTCATTTTGCACCAATTGCAGTGCCTGACGTACCGGCCCGAATAACTGTCTGGCCCGCATCGTGGGCTGGATCCCCCGCCCGCTGCGCACAAACAGCTCATCATTGAACATCACCTTCAGGCGCGCAACCGCGTTGCTCACCGCCGGCTGCGACATCCCTAATGAAGTAGCGGCTCGCGTAATATTCTGCATTTGCATCACGGCGTCAAAAACAGTCAGCAAATTAAGATCGACGCTGCGCAAATGAATGTCCGCAGGCTCTTTAACCATGGCAATTTCTGAATCATATTCAGCCATATATCACTCCACTAAATCCTGTGTAGATAATCTTATCGCTGTGCAAGACAAACAATGTGAAGCCGTTTGTTTTATTCCCGCAAGACAAGATCGGTTATTCCTTCAATCAAACGACAGAAACCCTTGCTATACCGCCGTGGCGAAAAACGCATATAAGGTGCGTATCAGAGACTTCCACCGTTACGGGGGAAGAACGGCGACAATACAGTACTAATAAATAGGTAGATAAAATAATGAATACTGTTTAGCAACGAAGTTTCGATTATAAGCCAAGCGATAAAAACATATCACAACCGTCTAGAATATACGTTTAGCCGATGCAAAAATGCACCATCTTGTTATCTGTCCTTTCTACCAATAAATAAACTATATATATTTAAATGAAACCATTTACAAAAAAAATGGTATGTACTTTGTCCTTCGGTTGTCAGACATCGTTATCGCTTCAACGCAAATTTTAACCCAATGAGATACAGAAGCAATTGCCGCCGCATACATTCGATTAATTTATGCTAAGCAATGCGCAAAACACCCCCCGTTTTTCCACTAACCCTGCGAATTTTTACCGAATTATCCTCTGCGAGCACTTTTACCCAATTTCCTGACAAGGGGTTCGCACCCTATTCAATCAGATGTTGACATCGCCAGGCCAATAACGTATCAAATTAGGAACGACACAATTTTAAGAGAAGCTGAACCCTCATGATCCGTACTCACCGTCTACTAAGCCTACTACTTAACGCATCTTCTTTGCGCGGTATGCTGGTGGACGGAGTTCAGAGCTGATTCAGTCCCTCACTCATAACAAACCCGCGCTACTGCGCGGGTTTTTTTTTACCCGCTTAGCGTGAAATAAACACGATAAGGAACGCCCTGATGAGCCAACAAGTCATTATTTTCGATACCACGCTGCGTGATGGTGAACAAGCGCTGCAAGCCAGTCTGAGCGTAAAAGAGAAGATTCAGATAGCCATGGCGCTGGAGAGAATGGGCGTCGACGTAATGGAAGTCGGTTTCCCGGTCTCCTCTCCGGGTGATTTTGAATCGGTGCAGACCATCGCCCGTCAGATCAAAAACAGCCGCGTATGTGGCCTGGCCCGCTGCGTGGATAACGATATCGACGTCGCCGCCGAAGCGCTGCGCGTTGCCGAGGCCTTCCGTATTCACGTGTTCCTGGCTACATCCACTCTGCACATTGAATCCAAGTTGAAGCGCTCTTTCGATGAAGTGCTGGAAATGGCGGTACGCTCGGTGAAGCGCGCCCGCAATTACACCGACGACGTGGAGTTCTCTTGCGAAGACGCAGGCCGGACGCCAATCGATAATCTGTGCCGCGTAGTGGAAGCCGCCATCAACGCCGGCGCCACCACCATCAATATCCCGGACACCGTCGGCTACACCACGCCGAACCAGTTCGGCGGCATCATCACCACCCTGTATGACCGCGTACCGAACATTGATAAAGCCATTATTTCGGTCCACTGCCACGACGATCTGGGCATGGCGGTCGGCAACTCCATCGCCGCCGTGCAGGCGGGCGCTCGTCAGGTCGAAGGCACGCTGAACGGCATAGGTGAACGCGCCGGCAATACCTCGCTGGAAGAAGTGATCATGGCGATCAAAGTGCGCCAGGACATCATGAACGTGCACACCAACATTAATCACCAGGAAATCTTCCGCACCAGCCAGTTGGTCAGCCAGCTGTGCAACATGCCGATTCCGGCCAACAAAGCGATCGTGGGTTCCAATGCCTTCGCCCACTCCTCCGGCATTCATCAGGACGGCGTGCTGAAGAACCGTGAAAACTACGAAATCATGTCGCCGCAGACCATAGGTCTGAAAGACGTGCAGTTGAACCTGACCTCCCGTTCCGGCCGCGCTGCGGTAAAACACCGCATGGAAGAGATGGGCTATAAGGAACAGGACTACAACCTGGATACCCTGTACACGGCGTTCCTGAAACTGGCCGACAAGAAAGGCCAGGTATTCGATTACGATCTGGAGGCTTTAGCCTTCATTAACAAGCAGCAGGAAGAGCCGGAGCACTACAGCCTGGGCTATTTCAGCGTGCAGTCCGGCACCAACATCATGGCCACCGCCTCGGTGAAACTGATCTGCGGCGATGAAGAAAAAGCCGAAGCGGCAACCGGCAACGGCCCGGTCGACGCGGTTTATCAGGCCATCAATCGCATTACCGACTACCCGATCGAATTAGTGAAGTATCAACTGACCGCCAAAGGCCAGGGCCGCGACGCTCTGGGCCAGGTTGATATCGTGGTGTCCTACAACGGCCGCCGCTTCCACGGCGTGGGTCTGGCGACCGACATCGTGGAATCCTCCGCCAAGGCGATGGTTCACGTATTGAATAATATTTGGCGCTCCCAGCAGGTAGAAAAAGAAAAACAGCGTCTGCAGCAAAGCAAACATCAAAATAATCAGGAAACGGTGTGAACATGACGAAGACTTACCATATTGCCGTCTTGCCCGGAGACGGAATCGGCCCGGAAGTAATGGCTCAGGCGCACAAAGTGTTGGACGCCGTGCGTCAGCGCTTTGATATCCGCATCACCACCAGCGAATACGACGTCGGCGGCATTGCCATCGATCGCCACGGCAGCCCGTTGCCGCAGGCCACCCTCAGCGGGTGCGAGCAGGCCGATGCGATCCTGTTCGGCTCGGTGGGCGGCCCGAAATGGGAACACCTGCCGCCGGCAGAACAGCCTGAGCGCGGTGCATTGCTGCCGTTACGCAAGCACTTCAAACTGTTCAGCAACCTGCGTCCGGCCCGCCTGTACCAAGGGTTGGAAGAATTCTGTCCGCTGCGCGCCGACATCGCCGCCCGCGGTTTTGACATCCTGTGCGTGCGTGAGTTGACCGGCGGTATCTACTTCGGCCAACCGAAAGGCCGTGAAGGCCAGGGCATGCAGGAACGCGCTTTCGATACCGAGGTGTATCACCGCTTCGAGATCGAACGCATTGCGCGCATCGCCTTTGAGTCCGCACGCAAACGCCGTAACAAAGTGACCTCTATCGATAAGGCCAACGTGCTGCAAAGCTCCATTCTATGGCGTGAAGTGGTGAACCAGGTTGCCAAAGACTATCCGGACGTGTCGCTGTCGCATATGTATATCGACAACGCCACCATGCAGTTGATTAAAGACCCGTCTCAGTTCGACGTGTTGCTGTGCTCCAACCTGTTCGGCGATATTTTGTCCGACGAATGCGCGATGATCACCGGTTCGATGGGTATGCTGCCTTCCGCCAGCCTGAACGAACAGGGCTTTGGTCTGTATGAGCCTGCGGGCGGTTCTGCGCCGGATATCGCGGGTAAAGGCATCGCCAACCCGATCGCCCAGATCCTGTCCGCCACCCTGTTGCTGCGTTACAGCCTGGGGGCGTCTGAGGCGGCCGACGCCATTGAGCGCGCCATCAACCAGGCGCTGGAACAAGGTTACCGCACCGCCGATCTGGCCGGTGAGGGTAAAGCCATCAGCACCGATGAAATGGGTGACATCATCGCCCGCTTTGTAGCTCAGGGGGCATAACATGTCGAAAACGTTATATCAGAAATTATACGATGCCCACGTGGTGTACGAAGCGCCGAACGAAACGCCGCTGTTGTATATCGATCGCCATCTGGTGCACGAAGTCACTTCTCCGCAGGCGTTCGACGGCCTGCGCGCCATGGGCCGCAAAGTACGCCAGCCGGGCAAGACCTTTGCCACCATGGACCACAACGTGTCCACCCAGACCAAAGACATTAACGCCAGCGGCGAGATGGCCCGCATTCAGATGCAGGAACTGATCAAAAACTGCGCTGAGTTCGGCGTTTCGCTGTATGACCTGAACCACCCGTTCCAGGGCATCGTGCACGTTATCGGCCCAGAGCAGGGCATGACGCTGCCGGGCATGACCATCGTCTGTGGCGACTCCCATACCGCCACCCACGGCGCCTTCGGTTCGTTGGCGTTTGGGATCGGCACCTCGGAAGTGGAGCACGTGCTGGCGACCCAGACCCTGAAGCAGGGCCGCGCCAAGACCATGAAAATCGAAGTGACCGGCGTCGCTGCGGAAGGCATCACCGCCAAGGACATCGTACTGGCGGTAATCGGTAAAACCGGCAGTGCCGGCGGCACCGGCCACGTGGTGGAGTTCTGCGGCAAGGCGATTGAAGCGCTGAGCATGGAAGGCCGCATGACGCTGTGCAACATGGCGATCGAAATGGGCGCCAAAGCGGGCCTGGTCGCGCCGGACGACACCACCTTTGATTATCTGAAAGGCCGCCAGTTTGCGCCTACCGGCGAGAACTGGGAACAAGGCGTCGCTTACTGGCGCACGCTGAAATCCGACGACGATGCCAAATTCGACACCGTAGTAACCCTGCGCGCCGAAGACATCGCGCCACAGGTGACCTGGGGCACCAACCCTGGGCAAGTGATCGCCGTCAATCAGGCGATCCCGGCACCGGAATCCTTTAGCGATCCGGTCGAGCGCGCCTCAGCCGAGAAGGCGTTGGCCTATATGGATCTGAAGCCGGGCATTAAGCTGACTGAAGTGCCGATCGACAAAGTGTTTATCGGCTCCTGTACCAACTCGCGCATCGAAGATCTGCGTGCGGCGGCGGCGATTGCCAAAGGGCGCAAAGTCGCCAACGGCGTTCAGGCCATCGTGGTGCCGGGTTCCGGCCCGGTAAAAGCGCAGGCGGAAGCCGAAGGTCTGGACAAGATCTTTATTGAAGCCGGTTTTGAATGGCGTTTGCCGGGTTGCTCCATGTGCCTGGCGATGAACAACGACCGCCTGAATCCGGGCGAACGCTGCGCATCCACCAGCAACCGTAACTTCGAAGGGCGTCAGGGCCGAGGTGGGCGCACCCACCTGGTCAGCCCGGCAATGGCCGCTGCCGCTGCCGTTGCCGGCCATTTCGCCGATATCCGTGATATTCACTAAGGGGCACTACCGTGGCTAAATTTACTCAACATACCGGTTTAGTGGTGCCTTTGGATGCGGCCAACGTCGACACCGACGCCATTATTCCAAAACAGTTTTTGCAGAAAGTCACCCGCACGGGTTTCGGCCAGCACCTGTTCAACGACTGGCGCTTTTTGGATGACGCCGGCCAGCAACCGAACCCGGAGTTTGTGCTGAACAAGCCGCGCTACAAAGGGGCCAGCATCCTGTTGGCGCGTGAGAATTTCGGCTGCGGCTCCTCACGCGAGCATGCGCCCTGGGCGCTGACCGACTACGGCTTCAAAGTGGTGATAGCGCCAAGCTTCGCCGATATCTTCTACAGCAACTCATTCAACAACCAACTGCTGCCGGTGACACTGAGCGAACAGGACGTGGATACGCTGTTCAAGCTGGTGGCTGAAAACGAAGGTACCGAGTTTGTGGTGGATTTGGAAAATCAGACGGTGAATGCCGGTGGAAAAAGCTATCCGTTCGAGATCGACAGCTTCCGCCGCCACTGCATGATCCACGGGTTGGACAGCATCGGTCTCACGCTGCAGCACGAAGCGGACATCTCCCGCTACGAGGCACAGCAGCCGGCGTTTCTGAACTGATCACCTTCCAATACCCTAAATAATTGGAGCTGCGGCAAGGCGGCGAGTGAGTAAATCCCCTGGAGCTTGGCTAACCAAGTGACAGGGGTGCGCTTACTCAGCCAACACAGCGGCAGCTCCAAGTATGACGGGGTTACCAGTAACCCAGCCACTTCCACCATGCTCCGCCGATCAGGATCCAGATCAGCAGGTTAACCACGCTCACCACAAAGCCGGTTTTCCACCATTCTCCCAGCGTCACGTAACCGGAACCGAAGACAATAGGCGCGGTGCCGGTACCGTAATGGGTCAGCGACATCATCAGTGAAGAGGCGAACGCCAGAATCAACCCCAGCAGCGCCGGCGGTGCGCCCAATGTCATACCGGCGGCCAGGAAGGCGGCAAACATGGCGGTAACGTGAGCGGTGGCGCTGGCGAAGAAATAATGCGAATAGAGATAGATGGCGGTTAGCAAGATGGCACCGCCCACCCAGCTCATGCCCATGTGGTCGATGCCGCTGCCAACGGAGTGCGACAGCCAGTCAATCAGCCCCAGTTTGCCGAGGAAACTGGCCATCATTACCAGCGCGGAGAACCACACCACCGTATCCCAGGCTCCCTTGTGCTTCAGCACGTCCTCCCAGCTCAGCACGCCGGTCGCCAACAGCACCGCCAGGCCTATCAGCGCCGCCGTGGTCGGGTTTACCAGCCAGGCTGGGCCAAAGATCATCGCCGGAATGCCGGCCCACAGCACCAGCAGCAGGGCAAACACCCCTAAAGTGATTTTCTCCGGCAGCGTCACCGGGCCCAACTCTGTGAGTTTTTCCCGCGCAAAACGCGGTGCATCCGGGGTGCTTTTAATTTCCGGCGGGTACAACAGATAGAGCACCAGCGGTATCGCCGCCAGCGAACAGAGCCCCGGCACCAGTGCGGCAAGCGCCCACATTGACCATGACAGTTCCAGGCTGCCGCCGGTGCCTTTGGCGATCAGGCTGACGATCAGAGGGTTAGACGCGGTGGCGGTAATGAACATCGCCGAACTCACCGGGTTGATATTGTAATTCACCAGCGCCAGATAACGGCCAATCTTGCCGGAACTGTTCAGTTCCGGCCGGGATCCGAAGCTGTCGGCGATCGACTTCATTATCGGATGAATAATCCCGCCGCCACGGGCGGTATTGCTCGGGGTCACCGGTGCCAAAGTGAGTTCCGCCAGCGTCAGCGCATAAGCAATGCCCAGCGTCTTTTTACCGAACAGGGAAATGAAATAGTAACCGATCCGCGAGCCCAACCCGGTTTTGTTGAGGCTAAAGGAGATCATGATCGAGAAGCCAATCAGCCAAATCAGCTGATTGGAGAAGCCGCTGAGCGCATCCTCCAGCGCCGCACCCGGCTTGCCGGGATTAGTCACCCCGGTGATTGCCACCAGCGCGATGGCCACCACCGAAACGGCGCCGATCGGCATCGCCTTGCCGATGATGGAGATGATGGTGCCGATAAACAGCGCCAGCAGATGCCAGGCGTTGGGCGCAACCCCTTCAGGAACCGGGATGACAAACCAAATAAGCAAAACGGCGGCAACGGCACACAGAGAGGGGACGGGTTTGAGCGGTGTTAGTTTGTCCATGGCATACCCAAATGGTCTAAACGGATCGGCATCTCAGCAGCAAGATGGGCAAGAGCGCCGCAATCGCGCTCCGGGTCCGTATAGCTTGGGGTTCTGGCGTAATGTTCTCAATGACATGCGTCAATGTTAATGACGTTAGCGTTTACGCTTCTCGTACCCGAACACTGATCCACAGCGCCACCACCGCCAGGGCCGTCGCCAGCCAGTAAACCGCATAGTGCCCCAGATTTTCCACCAGCGCGCCTTGCAGCACGCCGGCCAGGATCACCCCGGTGGAAATGCTGTTGGTAAACAAGGTCGTCGCCGCACCCGGCCGCCCGGGCATCAGATCCTGGAAATAGAGCATACCTATACCGGCGATGATGCCGATGAATATGGCGTTGAACAGTTGCAAGACCATCAGCGCCAGCTTGAATTTAAACACCGCCAATCCGGCATAAAACAGGATGCCGGCCGCCACGGCAAACAGCATCATATTGCGCTTGCCGAAACGTTTGACGTAATAACCGGCCAGCAGCATCGCCGGGATCTCCAGCCCGGCTGCCGTGCCCATCAACAAGCCCGCAAGGTTCTCCGGCAGGCCCAGATCGGCGGTAATGTACAGCGGCATATCGATGATGTACAGGGTGTTGCAAGTCCACATCAGCATAGAGGCGATGAACAACAACCGCACATCGCGGTTTCGCCAGGCGCTGGCGGACGCTATCGGGGCCGAAGGCCCACCGTCCAGCGCATAGCCCTGCTCCGCCGGCGGGGGGCGCGGTACCGAAGGCAAGGTAAACCACACCAGCAAGGCACAGATCGCGAAAGTGGCGGCGGCGATCCCAAACATCCAGGTAAAGCCGTAGTTCAACGCCAGCGTGAACGCCAGGGGGGGACCGATCACCCACGCCAGCGACAGCTGCGCACGCATGACCGAGCTGAACATCACCACTTCGCGCGCCGAGCTGTCGGCATACTCCCGCGCCAGCGCGAAAATCTGCGGCATGGCAGTATTGGCAATCGCCGACATCAGCACCCCGGCGGTGATCAGCGTCAGGTAATCGCGGTTGAAGGCAAACAACAGGCTGTTGCCGACCGCCATCAGGCAGCACACCAGGATCAACGTGCGCCGGTCACCGCGCGTATCCGAACGCTTGGCCAGCAGAAAACTGACGGCGATGCCGGCAATGGCGTTAACGGTGTAGAACAACCCCACCCACAGCGGCCGTACCTTGACTTCGGTGGTCAGGAACAGGCTCAGCGTCGGTGCCATCAGCGCCCCGGCGATCCCGGAAAGAAAAGCAACCAGCAGGAATGCGGCAAAGATGGGATTAAAGCGGCGCGGCAACCAGTACAGTCGTTTCATATCTTCGTCCCTGCCCCTAAAGCGGAAGACAAAACCTTAGGCTACGGTGAAAAAATTGCAAGAACATCACCGCGACCAATAATAAAAAAACCAGTGGGTATGACCCCACTGGCTGGTGAACAACACCATTACTCAGAAACATTTTTGCTACCGCAACCTCAGAGGTGCTCGCGGTATTGCTTGTCCGTCATATCGAGGCTACGCCCCACCGTTGCACGTGAGCGCCGCTGGCGGTCATTTGGGCGTGCAGCAAGGCGCGTGTCGTGAGGTTTGGTGGGCCAAATAAGCGGCGCGCAACACAGATGTGCGCTCAAATGGCCCCAGCCCTTCGGGTCGCGCCCCAAAAACCCGTTTTCTGTGTTGGCGGGCTTGCCCATAGCCCACTATGGGCTGCTCCCTTCGTCGGGATAACGGGCTTTTGGGTCTGCGACGGCACCACGGTCAACGGTGGGGCGTAGCCTAAGATCCCACTGGATCAGGTGAGCCAGCATCTCCAGGCGCGCCTGTTCAGGCACCAGGCCCAGCCAGTCGGCGTGCTGGCGGCGCACCGCGCTGAAGTAGCGCTGATAGAACTGTTTTGACAAGAAAGCCTTCATCATTCGCCCTCCCCCTTTCATTGATGAAAATTATCGGCGTAATATGGGGAAAGATAAATTGATGAGTTGATGCCGGAGTGTTCCTCTTTTATGTCTACCTCACGTTTGCAACAACAGTTCATTCGCCTGTGGCAGCGCTGCCACGGCGAGACCACCGACACCACGCTGCAAGAGTTGGCCGAAGTGCTCACTTGCTCGCGCCGTCACGTGCGTTCATTACTCGGCGCCATGCAACAGCAAGGGTGGCTGACCTGGCAGGCGGAATCGGGGCGCGGCAAGCGCTCGCGGCTGACCTTCCACTATACCGGCCTGGCCCTGCAGCAGCAGCGGGCAGAAGAGCTGCTGGAGCAAGACCGCATCGATCAACTGGTGCAACTGGTCGGCGATAAAAACGTGGTACGGCAGATGCTGTTGTCCCAGCTTGGCCGCAGTTTCCGGCAAGGTAAACATATCCTGCGCGTGCTCTACTATCGCCAACTGTACAACCTGCTGCCCGGCTCGGCGTTGCGCCGTTCGGAAATTCACCTGGCCCGGCAGATTTTCAGCGGCCTGACGCGGATAAACGAGGAAAACGGGGAACTGGAGTCGGACCTGTCGCATCACTGGCAGCCGCTGACGCCTTTGCACTGGCGTTTTTATCTGCGCCCGGCGATACATTTTCATCACGGCCGCGAGCTGGAAATGGACGATGTGATTAGCTCCCTCACTCGTCTGATCCCTCAACCGCTGTTTTCGCATATCGAGAGCGTGACCTCACCGACGCCTTTCGTGATTGACGTGCACCTGCACAGCCCCGATTACTGGCTGCCCTGGCTGCTGGGCAGCGTGCCTGCCATGATCCTGCCGCGCGAGTGGCAAAGCATGCCGGAGTTCTCGCGCCATCCTGTGGGCACCGGGCCGTACAGCGTGGTGCGCAACCACCGCAGCCAGATGAAAATTCACGCCTTCGATGACTATTTCGGCTATCGGGCACTGATTGATGAGGTGAATATCTGGGTGTTGCCGGAGCTCACCGAAGAGTTGGTGCATTCCGGCGTGCAGTTGCAGGCGGATGACACCGGCAACAACGAGCTGGAAAGCCGGCTGGAGGAAGGCTGCTATTTCCTGCTGTTCGATCAGCGCTCTCCTTTGGCGGCCGATCCGGCCATTCGCAGTTGGCTGTGCGAGCTGATTAATCCCATCTCGCTGCTGGGCAACGCCGGACCGGTTTATCAACGCTATTGGTCACCGGCCTATGGCATCCTGCCGCGCTGGCATCACAATCGCGCGCTGGCGCAACAACCCAAGCCGGCCGGGCTGAGCGAGTTGACGCTGACCTACTACAGTGAACACTCGGAATTCCACGCCATTCAACAGGCAATTGAACCGCTGCTGGCATTGCACGGGGTGCGACTTAACGTGCAGACGGTGAGCTACGACGCCTGGCATAAAGGAGAAGCCACCAGCGATCTGTGGCTGGGTAGCGCCAACTTCTACCTGCCGCTGGAGTTCTCGCTGTTCGCCACCCTGTATGAGTTGCCATTGATGCAGCACTGCATGAATGAGGATCTCGCCGCAGATGCGGCGCTGTGGCGCGCCAATGCCCTGCCGCTGGCGGATTTTTGCCAACGGTTGGTCAAGGGTCACCAGTTACACCCGCTGTTTCATCATTGGCTGCAACTGCACGGCCAGCGCAGCATGCGCGGTGTGCGAATGAACACCCTTGGCTGGTTTGATTTTAAATCCGCCTGGTTTGCGCCGCCGGAAGCATAAGCGCCTTTCGCCGGCGCCCGTTAATCTCTACAATAGCGCCGTCTCAACGGGGTGCGAAACGGCGGCGGCGCGATGAAAACGCGGCGTGCAGGTTTTGCTGAGAACAAACCCGTCGAACCTGATCCGGTCAATACCGGCGGAGGGATTTGAGCATAGCGACCCGGTTTAATCACCTCGCCCTCAGATACCTTTGCCCCCTTATCTTTCAGGAGTGCAAAGTGGTCAAAAAAAGCCTGCCCTTATTACTGTTGTTGTGTGCCGCTTCGGCGTTTGCCAAGCCCACGTTGACGGTCTACACCTATGATTCCTTCGCGGCCGACTGGGGCCCTGGCCCGGCGGTGAAAAAAGCGTTCGAAGCGGACTGCAACTGCGAGCTGAAATTCGTCGCGCTGGAAGACGGCGTTTCGCTGCTTAACCGCCTGCGCATGGAAGGGAAAAACAGCACCGCCGACGTGGTACTGGGGCTGGACAACAACCTGCTGCAGGCCGCGCAACAAACCGGTTTATTCGCGCCAAGCCGCGTTGACGGCGCCAAACTGAGCGTGCCGGGCGGCTGGCAGGATAAAACCTTCGTGCCTTATGACTACGGCTACTTTGCCTTCGTTTACAACAAAGACAAGTTGAAGAACCCACCAAAAAGCCTGCAGGAACTGGTCAACGGCGATCAAAACTGGAAGGTGATCTACGAAGATCCGCGCACCAGCACCCCAGGCCTGGGCCTGCTGCTGTGGATGCAAAAAGTGTTTGGCGATAACGCGCCGGAAGCCTGGCAGAAACTGGCGAAGAAAACCGTCACCGTCACCAAAGGCTGGAGTGAAGCCTACGGCCTGTTCCTGAAAGGCGAAGGCGATCTGGTGCTCAGCTATACCACCTCCCCGGCTTATCATCTGATCGAAGAGAAGAAAGACAGCTACGCCGCGGCCAACTTCAGCGAAGGCCATTATCTGCAGGTGGAAGTGGCAGGCAAACTCAAGGCCAGCAAGCAGCCTGAACTGGCGGAGCGCTTCATGCAGTTTATGGTGACCCCGGCGTTCCAGAACACCATCCCAACCGGTAACTGGATGTACCCGGTGATCAAGACTCAACTGCCGGCCGGCTTTGAGCAAATGACCGTCCCCCAGACCGCGCTGCAATACAGCGCCGAAGAGGTCGCCAAACAACGCGGTAGCTGGATCCGGGCATGGCAAACCGCCGTCAGCCGCTGATCCCGCACTGGCTCTGGCCGGGGCTGCTGGCCGCCGGCCTGATCCTGGCCGTCGCCGCGCTGGCGATGGGCTCGCTATGGCGACACGCGCCGGAAAGCGATTGGCGCGGCCTGTGGCAGGACAGCTACCTGTGGCACGTAGTCCGCTTTACCTTCTGGCAGGCTTTGCTGTCCGCGCTGATCTCGGTGCTGCCCGCCATCGCGCTGGCACGTGCGCTATACCGCCGCCACTTCCCCGGCCGGCTGTTGCTGCTGCGTCTGTGCGCCATGACGCTGGTGCTGCCGGTATTGGTGGCGGTATTCGGCCTGCTCAGCGTGTATGGCCGACAGGGCTGGCTGGCATCGCTGTGCGGCTGGCTCGGCATCAACTACAGTTTTTCCCCCTATGGTCTGCAGGGCATCCTGCTGGCGCATATGTTCTTCAATCTGCCGCTGGCCGCCCGCCTGCTGCTGCAGGCGCTGGAAAACATTCCGGTCGAACAGCGCCAACTGGCGGCTCAGCTCGGCATGAACGGCTGGCAACAGTTCCGCTTCGTCGAGTGGCCGGCATTGCGCCGCCAGATCCTGCCGAGCGGCGCGCTGATCTTCATGCTCTGTTTCGCCAGCTTCGCCACCGTGCTGTCGCTGGGCGGCGGGCCGCAGGCCACCACCATAGAATTGGCGATCTACCAGGCGCTCAGCTATGACTACGATCTCAGCCGCGCCGCCCTGCTGGCGCTGATCCAGCTGGCCTGCTGTCTGGGGCTGGTAGTGTTCAGCCAGCGGCTGAGCCAGGCGCTGCCGGTCGGCAGCACCCAGGCCCACATCTGGCGCAATCCCGAAGACAGCCTGTGGCGTCGCGCCGGCGATTTTCTGTTGATCGCCGCCGCCCTGCTGCTGCTGCTGCCCCCGCTGCTGGCGGTGATTGCCGATGGCGCCAATCAGACGATGGTCAGCGTCCTGCAGCAGCAGGTGCTGTGGCAAGCGCTGTTCACGTCACTGCGTATCGCCCTCGGTGCCGGCGCGTTGTGCGTGGTGTTGACCATGATGCTGCTGTGGAGTAGCCGAGAACTGAAGCTGCAACAGCGGCTGCGCTGGGGCCAAACGCTTGAACTGAGCGGCATGGTGATTCTGGCGATGCCGGGGATCGTGCTGGCCACCGGTTTCTTCCTGCTGTTGAGCGATACTGTCGGGTTGCCGCAATCGCCCTATGCGTTGGTGATCCTCACCAATGCGCTGATGGCGGTACCCTACGCCCTGAAGGTGTTGGAAAACCCGATGCGAGACCTGGCCGAGCGTTACAACCCGCTGTGCCTGTCGCTGGGTATGCACGGCTGGCAGCGGCTGCGCTGGATCGAGCTGAAAGCGCTGCGCCGCCCGCTGGCGCAGGCGCTGGCTTTCGCCTGCGTGCTGTCGATCGGCGATTTCGGCGTGGTTGCCCTGTTTGGCAACGAGCAGTTCCGCACCCTGCCTTTTTACCTGTATCAGCAGATCGGCGCCTATCGCAGCAATGACGGCGCGGTCACCGCACTGTTGCTCCTGCTGCTGTGCTTCCTGCTGTTTACCCTGATCGAACGCTTACCGGGCCGCCATGCTGACGCTTGAAAAACTGACCTATCTGTATGAACACCTGCCGATGCGCTTTGATCTGCGCATCCGGCCGGGCGAACGTGTCGCGGTGCTCGGCCCCAGCGGCGCGGGCAAAAGCACCTTGCTCAGCCTGATCGCAGGTTTCCTGCCGGCCGCCAGCGGCAAGCTGCTGCTGAACGGCAGCGACCACACCGGCACGCCGCCGGCCAAAAGGCCGGTCTCGATGCTGTTTCAGGAAAACAACCTGTTCGCCCACCTGAGGGTGGCGCAGAACATCGGATTGGGCCTTGACCCCGGGCTGCGGCTGAACGCGGACCAGCAACAACAGTTGGCGCAGATTGCGCGCCAGGTGGGGTTGGAGGAGCATCTGCAGCGCCTGCCGTCGCAGCTTTCCGGTGGCCAGCGCCAGCGCGCAGCCCTGGCTCGCTGCCTGATCCGCCAGCAGCCCATCCTGCTGCTCGACGAGCCTTTCTCGGCGCTCGACCCCGCGCTGCGCAATGAGATGCTGCAACTGTTGCAAGAGGTTTGCGACCAACGCAACCTGACGCTGCTGATGGTGTCGCACAACCTGGATGACGCCGCACGCATCGCGCCGCGCACCCTGTTGGTGGTCGACGGGCGTATTTATTACGACGGCTCCACGCAGGCGCTGCTGGACGGCAGCGCGCCGGAAGCCCGGGTGCTGGGCATTTCGCACAAACCGTGATCTGCAGCGCGTTTTTTATGCTGGGCAAATAAACCTGTTGTGCGAATTTTTCGCCTGTGGTTTTATAAAAACCTGACTTCTATTACTGATGATAAGGTTCCCTGTGATCGCATCCTCGCTGACTTCGACCCTACTAGTTACCGCGCTACCAGCCGCGGTGATGGTCGTCGTGCGTGTGGTGGTGGTCGTCGGCAATGCGCCGTAGGGTCCGAATCAACGCATCGATTCCCAAACCCCGCCGGCGCAAACCGGGCGGGGTTTCTTGTTTTAGCTCCCTGCCCAGAAAAGCGAACCGGCCCTGAGAAAGGATAGGAACATGGCAATTTCGGGCACGCCACATCAAGGCCAACGCTTCACCGGCGCAGAACTGATCGTTCATTTGCTGGAGCGACAGGGCATCACTACCGTAGCCGGCATTCCCGGCGGCGCGGCACTGCCGCTGTATGACGCGCTGAGCCAAAGCACTCGCATTCACCACGTGCTGGCACGCCACGAACAGGGCGCGGGCTTTATGGCGCAGGGCATGGCACGCGCCAACGGCAAGGCGGCGGTCTGCATCGCTTCCAGCGGGCCGGGGGCGACCAACCTGGTCACCGCCATCGCCGACGCCAAACTCGATTCCATCCCGCTGGTGTGCATCACCGGCCAGGTGCCCTCTTCCATGATTGGCACCGACGCCTTCCAGGAAGTGGATACCTACGGCATCTCGATTCCCATCACCAAGCACAACCACCTGGTGCGCGACATCCGCGAACTGCCGCAGGTGATCTGCGACGCATTCCGCATCGCCGAATCCGGCCGCCCCGGCCCGGTATGGATTGACGTGCCGAAAGACGTACAAACGGCGGTGATCACTCTGGATGAACTGCCGCCCGTCGCGGTGCCTGACGCAACGCCGGCCTTCGAAGCCGCAGCAGTGGCGCAAGCCGCCGCAATGATCAACCAGGCCAAGCGCCCGGTGCTGTATCTGGGTGGCGGCATTATCTGCGCCAACGCTTACCAACAAGCGATTGAGCTGGCCGAACGCGCCAACCTGCCGACCACCATGACGCTGATGGCGCTGGGCGCCATGCCGGTGCAGCACCCGTTGTCACTGGGCATGCTGGGGATGCATGCGGCCCGCAGCACCAACTTTATTCTGCAGGAAGCCGATCTGCTGATCGTATTGGGCGCACGCTTTGACGATCGGGCGATTGGCAAAACCGAACAGTTCTGCCCTAACGCCAGCATCATCCACGTGGATATCGACCGCGCCGAACTGGGCAAGGTAAAGCAGGCGAATATTGCCATTCATGCCGACGTCGGCCAGGTGCTGCAACAGCTGTTGCCGCAGATTGAAGCGCAGCCGCGCAGCGAGTGGCTGGACACCGTCAACGGCCTGAAACGCGAGTTCCCGTTCAGCATGCCAAACGCCGAAGATCCGCTGAGCCACTACGGGCTGGTGCTGGCCGCCGCACGCTGCGTGGATGAAAGCGCCATCATCACCACCGACGTGGGCCAGCATCAGATGTGGGTGGCGCAAGCCTATCCACTCAGCCGACCGCGCCAGTGGCTGACTTCCGGCGGCCTGGGCACCATGGGCTTCGGCCTGCCGGCGGCTATCGGCGCGGCGCTGGCCGAACCGCAGCGCAAAGTGCTGTGCTTCTCCGGCGACGGCAGCCTGATGATGAACATTCAGGAAATGGCTACCGCCGTCGAGCACGATTTGGACGTGAAGATTATCCTGATGAACAATCAGGCGCTGGGGCTGGTGCATCAGCAGCAAACCCTGTTCTATCAGCAGCGCATCTTTGCCGCCGCCTACCCGAAACGCACCGACTTTATCAAGATTGCCGCCGGGTTCGGGCTGGACACCTGCGATCTGAACGCCGCAGAAGATCCGCAGGCCGCGCTGGCCGAGGCGATCCAACGCCCTGGCCCGTGCCTGATCCACGCGCTGATCGATATCAATGAAAAAGTCTTCCCGATGGTGCCGCCGGGCGCCGCCAACATCGACATGATTGGAGAATAAGCCATGTCAGAACAACACAATAATCCACAGGTGATCCTTGAGCTGGCGGTCCGCAACCATCCCGGCGTGATGTCGCACGTGTGCGGTCTGTTTGCGCGCCGCGCCTTCAACGTGGAAGGCATCCTGTGCATGCCGCTGAAAGACGGCAAACAAAGCCGGATCTGGCTATTGGTGGCAGACGATCAACGGCTGGTGCAGATGATCAGCCAGGTAGAAAAACTCGAGGACGTGCTGCTGGTGAAACGCCACAGCGAAGACGTGCGGGTGTTTGAACAGTTGGAAGCCTTCTTCCAGTAATGATATCCCCGTCGTATTTCAAGCGGCAGCGTTGTTGGCTGCGTCCCTAAACCCCAGTCACTTACCTAAGTAAGCTCCGGGAGTTTAGGTTCTTGCCGCCTAGCTGTCGCATGAAATCCATAGGGGATAAAATTTGCTGTCCGACATCAGCCGGCCAACACTTTCCACAACAGGTGACGGTAAACCGGCATCAACGGCTGTTGGTATAGGGAGTAAAAGGCGCCGAAAGCAAGCACCCAACTCAGCACGCAGGCCATCCGCAACCGCACCGGCGACAGCCAGGTGCTCAGCCGATCGGCGCTGCGCTTGCCTTCACGCCACCAACGCCAGCTCAGCCAGGCGGCCAGCCAAATCAGCACCACCACCGCAAACAGCAACCATTTGAATAACGCGCTGTTGGCGCTGGCAGGAATGTCTATCGCCACGCCGGCCAAAATACCCGGGAAGAAATAGACCGGCGGCCAGGTGATGCAGCCGATAATGTTAGGCAGGGCGAATTTGTACGGCGGCAGATCGAGCATCCCGGCCACCATCGGCACCAGTGGACGCGTCGGGCCGACAAAACGGCCAATCAGAATGGTCGCCATACTGTGTTGATGCAGCGCGTGCTCGGTCTTGTCCAGCATCGCCTTGTTCTTTTTTAGAAATGACCAGCGGTGCAGCGGCCCCTTGAAGGCACGGCCGATAAAGTACGAGATCCAGTCCCCCAGCAGGCAACCGAGGATCCCCGCGCCCCAGGCGTAATAGAAATCCACCTGGCCGCTGCCGATCAGCGCGCCGATGCTGGCCATCATTACCGTGCCGGGCAGTAACAACCCAACCAGCGCCAGCGATTCCAGAAACGCGACAAACATGACGACCATCAGAGTGAAAGCCAATGACTGGGTGATCAGATGCTGCAAATAGGCTTCCATAAACCTCTACTCGTTATCAAAAGCGCGTGGGCGTGGGATTGTCCGGTGCGGCCGGAAGTGAGTCAACCGATGAATTGTATGCGTTTTTAGCGGAACCGCCCGGCAATGGACAATTACTGTATAAAAACCCATACTGTAACTTATGCCTATCCTCTTTCAGTTTAGCTTCTCAGGAACCGCGTGATGTCACTCCAACAGGGTTTTCTGCTCACCCGCCACTGGCGCGATACGCCCGCAGGTACCGAGGTGGAGTTCTGGCTGGCGACCGACCACGGGCCGCAGCAACTTCGCCTGCCACCGCAAAACTCCGTAGCCTTTATCCCCGCAGAACAGCGCCAGCGCGCTGAGCTGTTGCTGCGTGAAGAGCGGCAACTGGAGCTGAAACCCCTGCCGCTGACCGATTTCCATCACCGCCCGGTGCTGGGGTTGTATTGCCGCCAGCACCGTCAATTGATCAAACTGGAAAAACTGCTGAAAGACGGCGGCGTCAATGTCTACGAAGCCGATATCCGCCCGCCGGAGCGCTACCTGATGGAGCGTTTTATCACCGCGCCGGTGTGGTTCAGCGGCCGGCCCAATGGCAGCGGCCCACTGCTCGACGGCCAGATGAAACCGGCGCCGGATTACCGCCCGACGCTGAAAATGGTCTCGCTGGACATTGAAACCACCGCCCACGGCGAGCTGTATTCAATAGCGCTGGAAGGGTGCGGTCAACGCCAGGTGTACATGCTGGGGCCGGCCAACGGCGGCAATGAACCGCTGGATTTCGAGCTGGAATACTGCACCAGCCGCCCACAAATGCTGGAACGGCTGAATCAGTGGCTGGAACGGCACGATCCGGACGCCATCATCGGCTGGAACCTGGTGCAGTTCGATTTGCGCGTGCTGCAAAAACACGCCGAGCGCTACCAAATCCCTCTGCGGCTGGGCCGTGGCGGCAACCTGCTGGAATGGCGCGAACACGGCTTCAAGCAGAATCACTTTTTCGCCTCTGCCGCCGGGCGGTTGATTATCGACGGCATAGAAGCGTTGAAATCCGCCACCTGGAACTTCCCTTCTTTCAGCCTGGAATACGTAGCGCAGGCGTTGCTGGGAGAAGGCAAATCCATCGATAACCCCTACCAGCGGATGGCGGAAATCGATCGGCGCTTCGCCGAAGACAAACCGGCGCTGGCGCGCTACAACCTGAAGGACTGCGAGTTGGTCACGCGGATTTTCGCCAAAGCCGAGCTGTTGACCTTCTTGCTGGAACGCGCGACCGTCACCGGGCTGGCGGCGGATCGCAGCGGCGGTTCGGTGGCCGCGTTCAGTAATCTGTATATGCCGCGCATGCACCGGCTGGGTTTTGTGGCGCCCAACCTCGGCGAGCAGCCGGAGGAACACAGCCCCGGCGGCTTTGTCATGGATTCCCAACCCGGCCTGTATGACTCGGTGCTGGTGCTGGATTACAAAAGCCTGTACCCGTCAATCATCCGCACCTTCCTGATCGATCCGGTCGGGCTGGTGGAGGGCATGCAGCACCCGGGCGATGCCGATTCGGTACCCGGTTTTCGCCACGCGCGTTTCTCGCGCGGCAAACACTGCCTGCCGGCGATCGTCGAACAGATCTGGCAAGGGCGCGAGGCGGCAAAACGCCAACAGAACAAGCCGTTATCCCAAGCCTTAAAAATCATCATGAACGCGCTGTACGGCGTGTTGGGATCGAGCGGCTGCCGCTTTTTCGATCCCCGCCTGGCGTCCTCGATCACCCTGCGCGGCCATGAGATCATGCGCCAGACGCGCGAACTGATCGAGGCACAGGGCTATCAGGTGATCTACGGCGACACCGATTCCACCTTCGTCTGGCTCAGGCAACCGCACAGCGAACAGCAAGCGGCGCAGATTGGCAGGGCGTTGGTGCAACAGGTTAACCAATGGTGGCAGCAGCATCTTCAGCAGCAATTCGGGCTGGAGAATGCGCTGGAACTGGAGTTTGAAACCCATTATTCACGCTTCCTGATGCCCACCATCCGCGGCGCAGAGCAAGGCAGTAAAAAGCGTTATGCCGGGTTGATCGCCAAAGCCGACGGCAGCGAAGAAATGGTCTATAAAGGGCTGGAAACGGTGCGTACCGACTGGACACCCCTGGCGCAACAGTTCCAGCAGTTGCTGTACCAGCGCATATTCAAACAGCAGCCGTATCAGGATTTTGTACGTGAATACGTCAGCAAAACGCTTAACGGCGACTTTGACGATCGGCTGGTCTACCGCAAGCGCCTGCGCAGGAAACTCGACGAGTATCAGCGCAACGTGCCGCCGCACGTCCGCGCAGCACGTATCGCCGACGACTATAATCGTCAACAGGGTCGACCGCTGCAATACCAGAGCGGCGGCTGGATCAGCTACGTCATGACCGTGGCTGGGCCGGAACCCCTGGAGACCCAGCAATCGGCAATAGATTACCAGCATTATCTGGACCGCCAGTTGCAACCGGTGGCAGACGCTATACTCCCTTTTCTGCATGACGATTTTACCACGCTGGTCACCGGGCAGATGGGGCTATTCTGACATTGCGCCCGCCATGCGGGCTTTGGCGAAGGGTTAAGAAAAATCATCGGGTTTTGCAGGTGACGAACGCGCCGCCTTCCATTACCATAGCGCCCTTCCCAAATTCTGAACCACGCTGCGCCCATGCCGTCTCGCGACGCCCGCATGGCGTGAACAGCTATTGCCCGTCAAATTAAAATAAACCGGGATTAGCAAACGTTTGATACAGGTGCCGCGGCCCTTCCCGCCCGGTAACAAGACTTACTTAAAAAGAATCGAGCCAACAACATATGCCTTTTACACTTGGTCAACGCTGGATCAGCGATACGGAAAGCGAATTAGGTCTGGGAACCGTCGTGGCGCTGGATGTGCGCATGGTTACCCTGCTTTTCCCCGCCACCGGTGAAAACCGCCTCTATGCCAGAAGTGACTCGCCAATCACCCGCGTGATGTTCAATCCGGGCGACACCATCAGTAACCACGAAGGATGGGAACTGCAGGTAGAAGAAGTCAAAGAGGATAACGGCCTGCTGACCTATATCGGCACCCGCCTGGACACCCAGGAAAGCGGCGTGGCGATGCGCGAAGTGCTGTTGGACAGCAAGCTGACCTTCAGCAAGCCGCAGGACCGTCTGTTTGCCGGCCAGATCGACCGTATGGATCGCTTCGCCCTGCGTTATCGCGCACGTAAATACCAAAGCGAGCAGTATCGCCTGCCGTTCGCGGGCCTGCGCGGCATGCGTGCCAGCCTGATCCCCCACCAGTTGCACATCGCTTATGAAGTCGGGCAGCGCCATGCGCCGCGCGTACTGCTGGCGGATGAAGTCGGTCTGGGGAAAACCATCGAAGCCGGGATGATCATCCATCAGCAACTGCTGGCGGGCCGCGCCGAGCGCGTACTGATCGTGGTGCCGGAAACGCTCCAGCACCAGTGGCTGGTCGAAATGATGCGCCGCTTCAACCTGTATTTCTCGCTGTTCGACGACAGCCGTTACTCGGAAGCCAAACTCGACAGCAGCAATCCGTTTGAAACCGAACAGCTGGTGATCTGCTCGCTGGACTTCGTGCGCCGCAACAAGCAGCGCCTGGAAGAGCTGGCGGACGCCCAGTGGGATCTGCTGGTGGTCGATGAAGCCCACCACCTGGCCTGGAGCGAAGAAGCGCCAAGCCGCGAATACCAAGTCATCGAACAGTTGGCGGAACACATCCCCGGCGTACTGCTGCTGACCGCAACCCCTGAGCAGCTTGGCCAGCAAAGCCACTTCGCCCGTCTGCGCCTGCTGGATCCGAGCCGTTTCCACGATTACCAAGAATTCGTCAGCGAACAGCAAAAATACCGCCCGGTCGCCGATGCCGTTACCCTGCTGCTGAGCGGCGAACGTCTGGCCGATGACAAGCTGAACATGCTGGGCGAACTGATCGACGAGCAGGACATCGAACCGTTGCTGAAGGCCGCCAATAGCGACGCCGAGGGCGCCGAGCAGGCGCGCCAGGAGCTGGTCACCATGCTGATGGACCGCCACGGCACCAGCCGCGTGCTGTTCCGCAACACCCGCAACGGCGTCAAAGGCTTCCCGCACCGCAATCTGCACCAGATCAAGCTGCAACTGCCGACCCAGTACCAGACCGCAATCAAAGTGTCCGGCATCATGGGGGCGAAGAAAACGGTTGAAGCGCGCGCGCGCGATATGCTGTACCCAGAGCAAATCTACCAGGAATTCGAAGGCGAGAACGCCACCTGGTGGAACTTTGATCCGCGCGTGGAGTGGCTGCTGGACTACCTGGTGGCCAACCGCGATAAGAAAGTGCTGGTGATCTGCGCCAAGGCCGACACCGCGCTGCAACTGGAACAGGTGCTGCGTGAGCGTGAAGCGATCCGCGCTGCGGTGTTCCACGAAGGGCTGTCGATTATCGAACGTGACCGCGCCGCCGCCTACTTCGCCTCAGAAGAAGACGGCGCCCAGGTGTTGCTGTGCTCGGAGATCGGTTCCGAAGGCCGCAACTTCCAGTTCGCCAGCCACCTGGTGATGTTTGATCTGCCGTTCAACCCGGATCTGCTGGAGCAGCGTATCGGCCGTCTGGACCGTATCGGCCAGATGCATGAAATTGAAATCATGGTGCCGTACCTGGAAAACACCGCTCAGGCGGTGCTGGTGCGTTGGTTCCATGAAGGGCTGGATGCCTTTGAGCACACCTGCCCGACCGGCCGCACCATTTATGACAGCGGCTACGAGCAGTTGATCGGCTTCCTGGCTGCGCCGACCGAGCATGAAGGGCTGGACGAATTCATTCACGCCTGCCGCCAACAGCACGATCACCTCAAAGCGCAACTGGAGCAGGGCCGCGATCGCCTGCTGGAAATGCACTCCAACGGCGGCGAGAAAGCTCAGGCACTGGCGGAGGCCATCGCCAATCAGGACAACGACGTCAATCTGGTGGGCTTTGCGCTTAACCTGTTCGACATCGTCGGCATCAACCAGGACGATCGCAGCGACAACCTGATTGTGCTGACGCCGTCCGATCACATGCTGGTGCCGGACTTCCCTGGCCTGCCGCAAGACGGCTGCACCGTCACCTTCGATCGCGAACAGGCGCTGTCGCGTGAAGACGCGCAGTTCGTCAGTTGGGAACACCCGATCATCCGTAACGGCCTGGACCTGATCCTGTCCGGCGATACCGGCAGCTGTGCGGTGTCCCTGTTGAAAAACAAGGCGCTGCCGGTCGGCACCTTGCTGGTCGAACTGGTGTACGTGGTGGAGGCGCAGGCGCCGAAACACCTGCAACTGACCCGCTTCCTGCCACCGACGCCGATCCGCATGCTGATGGACCGCAAAGGCACCAACCTGGCGGCGCAGGTCGAATTCGAAAGCTTCAACCGTCAGTTGAACGCGGTCAACCGCCATACTTCCAGCAAGTTGGTCAACGCCGTACAGCAGGACGTACACGCCATGCTGCAACAGGCGGAAAGCCTGGTTGAAGACCAGGCGCGCGCGCTGATTGAACAGGCGAAGCAGGAAGCGGACGACAAGCTGAGCACCGAACTGGCGCGTCTGGAAGCGCTGAAAGCGGTTAACCCGAACATCCGTGATGACGAAGTGGAAGCGCTGGAGTTCAACCGTAAACAGGTACTGGTCAACCTGAATGAAGCGGGATGGCGTCTGGACGCTATCCGTCTGGTGGTGGTCACTCACCAGTAACCTGCGGCACGGGGAACTCCGGTTCCCCGTACGGTCACTTTCAGCGGAGCCAAGATGGAACCCTACAATCCCCCTCAGGACCCGATGCATATTCTGTATCAGGATGAGCACATTATCGTGGTCAACAAGGCCAGCGGCCTGCTGTCGGTGCCCGGCCGCGCGCCGGAAAACAAAGACAGCCTGATGACGCGTATTCAGGCGGACTTTCCGGCGGCCGAATCGGTACATCGCCTGGACATGGCGACCAGCGGAGTGATTGTGGTGGCGCTGAACAAGGCCGCAGAGCGTGAACTCAAGCGTCAGTTCCGCGAGCGCGAGCCGAAGAAATCCTATATCGCCCGCGTGTGGGGCCATCTGGAGCACGATGAAGGGCTGGTGGATTTACCGCTGATTTGCGACTGGCCGAACCGGCCGCTGCAGAAGGTGTGTTTCGAAACCGGCAAAGCGGCGCAAACCGAGTATCTGGTGTTGTCGCGCGATGCCGATGGCAGTACGCGGGTAAAACTGACGCCGATCACCGGCCGCTCTCACCAGTTGCGAGTGCATATGCTGGCGCTGGGCCACCCGATCCTCGGCGATGGGTTCTATGCGCATCCCGCAGCCAAGGCAATGGCGCCGCGATTGCAACTGCATGCGCAGGAACTGCGCATCACCCACCCGGCATTCCTGACGCCGATGCATTTCCGCGCCGAACCGGATTTCTGAATCGCATTTAAAACGGGCCCAGCCTGCTGAGCCCCTACGTAGTATGACGGTTCTATACTCTAAATAATTGGCGTTGCATCGAGGCGGCAAGCCTGAAAATCCCCGGGAGCATAGTCAACTATGTGACCGGGGTGAACAGGCGCAGCCAACAAAGAGGCAACGTCAAGTATGACGGGTATAGTTATTTGAAGCCTTTCTCGCGCTTGATCAGGTCATACGCCGCCTGAATCTCCTGCGCTTTCTGCTTGGCCATTTCCATCATTTCCGGCGGTAAACCTTTCGCTACCAGTTTATCCGGATGGTGTTCGCTCATCAGCTTGCGGTAGGCGCGCTTGATGGTGGTGGCATCGTCACTGCTGCTGACGCCCAGCACTTTGCAGGCATCCTCCAGCGTCGGTCCGCGTTGCGCTTGCTGATAGCCGCCCTGCTGCCCGCCGCCAAACTGGCGCCCGCCTTCCATCATGCTGAGGAACTGATCGAACTGCGCGCGTGAAATGCCCAGTTCTTCAGCGATCACATACAGCACCTGACGTTCGTTCGGATGCAGCGAGCCGTCGGCAAACGCCGCCTGGATTTGAATTTCCAGAAACATCCGAATCAGGTCAAAACGCCCGAAACAGATACTGCGGAACTGCTGCAGCGTCTCTCTCAGCGGGAACTGGCTCTGTTTGCCTTCGCGAAACGCCTGCTGCGCCGCCGTACGGGCTTCCCCGTGCAGTTGCAGACGATCCATGAACAGGCTGGCGATCTGAATATCCGCCTCGGTAACGCGCCCTTTTGATTTGGTCAGGTGACCCATCACCTGAAAAGTGGTGCGGAAAAACAGCGTTTGCCGCGTTTGCTGATCGGCGAAAAAGCCCCGGCTGCGCTTGTTGCTGCGCGCAGTGTCGATCATATGACCGACAATCAGCCCCAAAACTACACCCCAGAATCCCGCGCCAGACCAAATGGCAACGATGACCCCGAGCAGTTTTCCCCAATACTGCATATACTCCTCAATTATCATGCCGAAAGCCGCCGGCTCCCTTGTGTCTTAGATAAGGGTTAAGGCGATTTTTCCCAGGATTTGGATTATCATACCTGTCATTTATCTTTGCGCCTAACGACGACGCAAGTAAACGGCAGGATTTAACACTAGCGCAACGCAGATGAGTGATATAGTCTCTGACCGTTTGCCGGACATGACGCCTCTGATGACGGAACACCAAAACCGCGTATGAAAAAAAGTTTCCCAACACTGCTGGCCACAATGATTTGGACGGCACTCTACAGTCAGCACGCGCTGGCTGATCTGGCCGAGCAATGCATGCTTGGCGTCCCTGTTTATGACAAACCGCTGGTCAGCGGCGATCCGAACAGCCTGCCTGTCACTATCAATGCGGATGACTCTAAAGCAGACTATCCGAAAAGCGCCCTGTTCACCGGCAACGTGAATATTGAACAAGGCAACAGCACCCTGACCGCCAAGCAAGTGGAACTGAACCAGACGCAAACTCCGGGGCAGGCCGAACCGGTGCGCACCGTGACTGCGACCGGCGACGTGCACTACAGCGACAATCAGATCAAGCTGAAAGGCCCGAAAGCCTGGTCAAATCTGAACAACAAAGATACCGACGTCTATGAAGGCGACTACCAAATGGTAGGCCGTCAGGGGCGTGGCGACGCCGATAAAATGAAGATGCGCGGCGCCAACCGTTACACCATTCTGGAAAACGGTACCTTTACCTCTTGTTTGCCTGGCGACAACAGCTGGAGCGTCGTCGGTTCAGAAGTGATCCACGACCGCGAAGAGCAGGTGGCCGAAGTCTGGAACGCCCGCTTCAAAATCGGTGGCGTACCGGTGTTTTACAGCCCGTACCTGCAATTGCCGGTCGGCGATAAACGCCGTTCCGGTTTCCTGATCCCGAATGCAAAATACGGCAGCAGCAATGGCTTTGAGTTCATGTTGCCGTATTACTGGAATATCGCGCCTAACTTCGACGCCACCATCACACCGCACTACATGTCCAAACGTGGCCTGCAGTGGCAGAACGAATTCCGCTATCTGGTGCAACCCGGCCTGGGCCTGATGGAGTTCGACTGGTTGCCGGACGACAAGGAATACAGCAAGGATAACCCTGACGACAGCACCCGTTGGTTGTTCTTCTGGAAACACAACGGCGTGATGGATCAGGTGTGGCGTTTCAACGTCGACTACACCAAAGTCAGCGACTCCAAATACTTTACCGATCTGGACTCGAAATACGGCTCAACCACCGACGGTTACGCAACGCAGAAATTCAGCGTCGGCTATGCCATCGACAACTGGGATGCCACCTTAAGCTCCAAGCAGTTCCAGATCTATGACGACACCGACCGCAGCCAATCGGATTCGTACAAGGTTCAGCCGCAGCTGGATCTGAACTACTATAAAAACGATCTCGGTCCGTTCGATTTACGCATTTACGGCCAGGCGGCCAAGTTCACCAGCGTTAACCCCTACAGCCCGGATGCGACCCGTTTGCACCTGGAGCCGACGCTCAATCTGCCGTTGACCAACGGTTGGGCCAGCCTGAACACCGAAGCCAAACTGCTGGCCACCCATTATCAGCAGGATATTCCTGACGGCTTTGCCAACAACTACAAGAGCCGTACCGGCAACGACGCGCCAGACCTGCAAGACTCGGTCAACCGTGTGCTACCGCAGTTCAAGGTCGACGGCAAGCTGGTGTTCGAACGCCCGATGATCTGGACAGAAGGCGCTACCCAGACCCTCGAACCGCGCTTCCAGTACCTGTACGTGCCTTATCGCGACCAAAGCAACATCTACACCTACGACACCACGCTGCTGCAGACCGACTACTCCGGCCTGTTCCGCGACCGCGCATACAGCGGCCTGGATCGCATCGCCTCGCAGAACCGTGTCTCCACCGGTTTAACCACGCGAATTTATGATGACGCGCTGGTTGAACGTTTTAACGCTTCCGTGGGTCAAATCTACTACTTCAGCCGTTCGCGTACCGGCGACCAGACGACGAACTACGACAACAACGATAATACCGGCAGCCTGGCTTGGGCTGGCGATACCTATTGGAAGATTGACGATCGTTGGGGACTGCGTGGCGGGCTGCAGTATGATACGCGCCTGAACAGCATCTCATTGGGCAACGGCGTGCTGGAGTACCGCCAGGACGCAGAACGCGTTCTGCAGTTGAACTACCGCTACGCAACGCCGGAATATATCCAGACGGCGCTGAACACCAGGCAGGTTCCAGCTTATCAGGACGGGATCTCTCAAGTGGGCGTAACCGGCAGTTGGCCGATTGTCGATCGCTGGTCAATCGTGGGCGCTTATTACTACGACACCCGCGCGCAACAGTCCGCCGATCAGTTGCTCGGTCTGAAGTACAACACCTGCTGCTGGGCGGTGACTCTGGGCTATGAACGCAAGATCACCGACTGGAACAACAGCAACCAAAGCAGCGTTTATGACAACAAAGTTTCATTCAATATCGAACTGCGTGGCCTGAGCAGCGATCACAGCCTGGGCTCCGCGGAAATGCTGCGTTCCGGCATTCTGCCTTACCAGCGTGCGTTTTGATACTTTGTAACACTTTGAAAACGACAACTTTCACCCGCATTTGCGGATTACAGAATGGGAAATGTATGAAGAACTGGAGAACGCTTATTCTCGGATTGGTGGTTTGCGCCAATACCGCGTTCGCAGCACCCCAAGAAGTGGATAAAGTCGCCGCCGTCGTGGATAACGGCGTAGTGCTTGAGAGCGACGTTAGCAGTCTGTTGCAGTCGGTGAAGCTCAATGCGCAACAGGCCGGCCAGCAATTGCCGGATGACGCTACGCTGCGTCACCAGATCCTCGAACGTCTGATTATGGATAACATCCAGCTGCAGATGGCCAAGAAAATGGGGATCGCCGTTTCCGATGCCGATCTGGACAAAGCCATCGGCAATATCGCCGCACAGAACAAAATGAGCATCGATCAGATGCGCAGCCGCCTGGCGTACGAAGGGCTGAACTACAACACCTATCGTTCCCAGATCCGCAAGGAAATGCTGATTTCTGAAGTGCGCAACAACGAAGTGCGCCGTCGCGTCACTATCCTGCCTCAGGAAGTCGACGCACTGGCAAAACAGGTTGGCGCCCAGAACGGCAGCGATACCGAGATGAACATCAGCCATATCCTGATCCCGTTGCCGGAAAACCCGTCGCAGCAGCAGGTTGACGAAGCGGAAGCCCTGGCCAAAAAGCTGATGGGTGAAATCAACGGCGGCGCCGATTTCGGCAAACTGGCGATCTCTTATTCTGCCGACTCACAGGCGCTGAAAGGAGGCAACATGGGCTGGGGCAAGCTGCAGGAAATCCCTACCCTGTTTGCCGAAAGACTGGCTAGCGCCAAAAAAGGCGACGTGGTCGGCCCGATCCGCTCCGGTGTCGGTTTCCACATTCTGAAAGTGAATGATATCCGCGGTGCCAACCAGTCCGTGTCCGTCACCGAGGTTCATGCACGCCATATTCTGCTGAAACCTTCTGTGGTGCTGACCGACGATCAGGCTCGCGCCAAACTTCAGGCAGTAGCCGAAGCCATCAAGAGCGGTAACGCCAAGTTTGCTGACGAAGCCAAACAGCTGTCTCAGGATCCGGGTTCTGCGTTGCAGGGCGGCGATCTGGGCTGGGCTTCTCCGGACATTTACGATCCGGCCTTCCGCGATGCGTTGATGAAGCTAAGCAAAGGCGAAGTCAGCAAACCTGTGCACTCCTCCTTCGGTTGGCACCTGATTCAGTTGCTGGATACCCGCCAGGTGGACAAAACCGACGCCGCGCAGAAAGATCGCGCTTACCGCATGCTGTTCAACCGCAAGTTTGCTGAAGAAGCGCAGACCTGGATGCAGGAACAACGTGCACAGGCTTACGTGAAGATCCTCGACGGTAATGCACAACAATAATCGCATAGTCATCACCCCCGGCGAGCCTGCCGGGGTTGGGCCGGATTTAGTGGCAGCGCTGGCGCAACAGGATTGGCCTGTTGAACTGGTGGTATGCGCGGATCCGGCCTTGTTGCTTGAGCGCGCCCGGCAGTTGAATCTGCCGTTGCAGCTTCGCGACTATCAGGCGGGCCAACCCGCCCAACCACAGCGTGCAGGTACGTTAACGGTGCTGCCGGTGGCAACCGCCCAGCCGGTGGTCGCGGGCGAGCTGAACGTGGGCAACAGCGCCTATGTGGTGGACACCCTGGCACGCGCCTGCGATGGCTGCCTGAACGGCGAGTTCGCCGCGCTGATTACCGGCCCGGTGAACAAAGGCGTGATCAACGACGCCGGCGTGCCCTTTATCGGCCATACCGAATTCTTTGCCGATCGCAGCGGTTGCGAACGCGTAGTGATGATGCTGGCAACCGAAGAACTGCGCGTAGCGCTGGCGACCACTCACCTGCCGTTATTGGCAGTGCCGGGTGCCATCACTCGTCAAAGCCTGTTTGAAGTCATCCGCATTCTCGACCAGGATCTGAAAACCAAATTTGGCATCGCCCAGCCGCAGATTTATGTCTGCGGGCTGAACCCGCACGCCGGGGAAGGCGGCCACATGGGGCGCGAAGAGATTGATACCATCATCCCGGCGCTCGATGCGCTGCGGGCTGAAGGTATTCATCTTATCGGCCCGCTACCGGCGGACACCCTGTTCCAGCCCAAGTATCTGCAACATGCCGATGCTGTGCTGGCGATGTATCACGATCAGGGTCTGCCGGTGCTAAAATACCAAGGGTTCGGCCGGGCGGTAAATATTACCCTCGGTTTGCCTTTTATCCGTACCTCGGTCGACCACGGTACCGCTTTAGAACTTGCAGGCACCGGCACCGCCGATGCGGGCAGTTTCAAAACGGCCTTGAATCTCGCCATTAAAATGATAATTAATTGTAATGAATAATAAAGTCCACCAAGGGCACTTTGCCCGCAAACGCTTTGGACAGAACTTTTTAACCGATCAGTTTGTCATCGATAGCATTGTCTCCGCCATTCACCCGATGCCGGGTGAAGCGGTGGTTGAAATCGGCCCCGGCCTGGGTGCACTGACCGAGCCGGTAGGCGCACGCATGGACCGCATGACGGTGATTGAGCTGGACCGCGATCTGGCGGCCCGCCTGGCAAACCACCCGCAGCTGAAAGACAAACTGACCATTCACCAGCAAGATGCCATGACGGTGAATTTCGCCGAGATGGCCGAGCAGGCCGGCCAACCGCTGCGCGTGTTTGGCAACCTGCCGTACAACATTTCGACGCCGCTGATGTTCCACCTTTTCAGCTATACTCAGGCCATTCGCGACATGCACTTTATGTTGCAAAAAGAGGTGGTCAACCGCCTGGTTGCAGGCCCGAACAGCAAAGCCTACGGGCGTTTGACGGTGATGGCGCAGTACTACTGCAACGTGATTCCGGTGCTGGAAGTGCCGCCCACCTCGTTCACGCCGGCGCCGAAAGTGGATTCCGCTGTGGTACGTCTGGTGCCGCACCAGGTGAACCCAAACCCGGTGGGTGATGTGCGTATGCTTAGCCGCATTACCACTCAGGCATTCAACCAACGCCGGAAAACCGTTCGCAACAGCCTGGGCGATCTGTTCACCCCAAAGCAGTTGACGGAATTAGGTGTCGATCCGACGTTAAGAGCAGAGAATATTTCTGTGGCGCAATACTGTAAGCTGGCTAACTGGCTTTCAGCCAACCCCACGCCGCAGCAATAAGGAGTAGTGGTCATGATTGATTCGCCCCGTGTATGTATTCAGGTACAAAGTATCTACGTGGAATCACAGTCGATACCTGAAGAAGAACGTTACGTCTTCGCTTATACCATCACCATCCGCAACCTGGGGCGTTTCAACGTGCAACTGCTGGGCCGGTATTGGCTAATCACCAACGCCAATGGCCGCCAAACCGAAGTTCAGGGCGAAGGCGTGGTCGGCGAACAGCCGCTCATCCAGCCCGGCGGTGAATTCCAATACACCAGCGGCGCGGTTCTTGAAACGCCGTTGGGTACCATGGAAGGCCATTACGAGATGGTTGATCATCAGGGTCAGCCATTCCGCACTGCCATTCCCGTGTTCCGCTTAGCTATCCCAACGCTGATTCACTAACTATGTCGACATATCTTATCGGCGACGTTCATGGCTGTTTTGATGAACTTCAATCGCTATTGGCCCAGGTGGCTTTCGATCCTCAAAGCGACCGACTGTGGCTGACCGGCGATCTTGTCGCCCGCGGCCCCGGCTCGCTGGACGTGTTGCGCTACGTGCGTTCGCTTGGTCCTGCGGTACGCATGGTGTTGGGCAACCACGATCTGCATCTGCTGGCCGTCTATGCCGGTATTAGCCGCAACAAACCCAAAGACCGCATTACCCCGCTGCTGGAAGCTCCGGATGCCGATGAGCTGATCAACTGGCTGCGCCGTCAGCCGGTGCTGCAGGTGGATGAGGAACTCAAACTGGTGATGGCGCATGCCGGCATCACGCCGCAGTGGGATATTGAAACCGCCCAACTGTGCGCCCGCGAAGTCGAAGCGGTACTGAGCAGCGACAGCTATCCGTTGTTCCTGGATGCCATGTACGGCGATATGCCGAACAACTGGGCCCCGGAACTGAGTGGGTTGGCGCGCCTGCGTTTCAGCACCAATGCCCTGACGCGCATGCGCTACTGTTTCCCGAACGGCCAGCTCGACATGATCTGCAAAGATGCGCCGGGCACCGCCCCTGCGCCGCTGAAGCCCTGGTTTGAATTGCCGCGTTTAGTGGACCCTGAATACACCATTATCTTTGGTCATTGGGCATCGCTGGAAGGTAAGGGCACGCCAGAAGGCATTGTCGGCCTCGATACCGGCTGTTGCTGGGGAGGCGATCTGACCATGTTGCGCTGGGAAGACCAACAGTACTTCACTCAACCTTCGAACCGCCGCGATATACTCGACAACGCGAATACGCTGGCAGCGTCATAATAAAACCGGGGTGGTTCGACGCCGCCCCGGCCTTTTCCGTTTAAGCTTAAGCGCCAATCACCCCGCCATCCTCACGCGTAATCATCAAGACTGACGAACGCGGACGCGGGCTGTTGTTCGGGAAATGAGAGTCGCCTTCTTCACCCGGATGCTGCACGTTGACGAACATCGTCTTGTAATCCGGCGTGAAGGTGATGCCGGTCAGCTCGCACGATTTCGGCCCAACCATAAAGCGGCGGATTTCACCGCTCAGCGGGTCCCCCACCAGCATTTGGTTATTCCCCTGCCCGGCATAATCGCCCTTGTTGCTGTACTTGCCGTCGGTGAGGATCCACAGGCGCCCAGCCTTATCAAAACCCAGCCCGTCCGGGCTGTTAAAGGTATTATCTGCGGTGATGTTCGGCGTACCGCGATTGACCCCTTCCGGATGCGCGATCGGGTTGCCGCACAGCGCATAAATATCCCAGGTAAAAGCGGCTGCGGTGGCGTCGCCGCCCTCATCCCAGCGGATAATCTGGCCGTAAACATTGTTCGGTCGCGGATTGGCGGCGTTCAGCGGCATGCCTTCTTCGCCGCGCTTGCTGTTATTGGTCAGCGTGCAATAAGCGCGCCCGTCATGCGGGTTCACGGCGATCCATTCAGGGCGATCCATTTTGGTTGCCCCCACCTGCGCCGCTGCCTTGCGCGCGAAGATCAACACTTCCGCCTCATCACGGAAGCCGTTTTCCGGCGTCAGGCCATTTTTGCCGAATTCCAGCGCAATCCAGCGCCCAGTCCCTTTCAGCGGCGTACCGCCGGCGTCACCGTCAAACTGCGCCACATACAGCGTGCCATCATCCAGCAAGCTGCGGTTATTGGCCGGATTGGCGATGTCTACCAAGCCTTTAGAGACGTACTTGTAGATATGCTCGCCACGCTCGTCGTCACCCATATAGACCACCAGACGCCCATCTTTAGCGACGGTCACCGCGGCATTTTCATGCTTGAAGCGGCCCAGCGCAGTGTGTTTGATTGGCGTTGACGTAGGGTTCATCGGGTCGATTTCAACGATCCAGCCGTGGCGGTTGAATTCGTTCGGGTTCTTCGCCACGTCAAAGCGCTCATCATAGTCCGGCCAGTTGCGCTCAGGTTCGCTGACCTTCAGCGTATAGCGCTTCTGTTCTGCCGTAGTTTGATAGTCGGCCTGATGGGTGCCGAAATAGGTATCGAAATTCTCTTCGCAGGTCAGGTAGGTGCCCCAGGGCGTTTTGCCGTTAGCGCAGTTGCCGAAAGTACCCAATACTTTGCGCCCGGTGGGATCGGCCGCAGTTTGCAGCAGCGGATGGCCGGCGGCCGGGCCGCTGAACTGCATTTCGGTGTTGGCGGTGATACGGCGGTTGTAGCGCGAAGGGCGCTCCACCTCCCAGCGTTGGCTATCGCCGGCGCGCTTCACCGCCACAATGGAAACGCCATGCGCCGCCTGGGATTTACGTACGTCCTCCAGGCTGGTGGCCTTGCTGCCGCCGTGGGCGAACAGGTACTGCTCATTCACGTATTCGTTGTTGATGGCCATCACGCCGTGATTGTCATCAATCGGGAAGAAGCTCATGCCGTCATTGTTGTCGCCAAACTGCTTTTCCTGATCGGCGGCGCTGTTGTTGCCCTGGGCATCAAATGCGGCGGCGCCCTCCACCAGCGGCTCCCCCCAGGAGATCAACACCTCGGCGCGATACCCCGGCGCAATCAACACTTCGTCGGCGGTGGAGGCTGTAATGCCTTTAAAGCCCAACAGCTTGTTCGGCGGCAAATCCTCGGCCAGCGCCTCGGCGGAAACCGTCCAGATGCCGCCGCCAAGGAATCCCGCCAGGCCAACAGCGCCTGCGCTGCCGAGCAGCAGTTTACGACGGGTGGGATCGGTCAGGCGGTCGGCGTCTAATTGCTCAATTTTGCTCGTCATGTGTCTGCTTCCTTTTTAAATGGCGCCGCGATCAAGATTCACCAGAGTTGCCGGGCGCTCGAAGTTGAGCTTCATACTAATCAGGAAGTGTGACGAAAATGTTACAACTGAGCGGCGCAAAAACGACAAAGGGCACAATTTCTTGTGCCCTTTGGGAGGAGGTGGCTAACGCCCGAAAATCAACGGCGTTCTAAAATCTCAAAGCAGTAGCTGTGAGAGTTCAGCTCGTCAGCATCGTGGAATTCGCTGAACGAAGTTTCCCATTCGTCCGGCTCATAGTCCGGGAAATGGGTGTCGCCACCGACTTCGGCGTCGATATGCGTCAGATACATACGGTCAGCACGCGCCAGGAACTGGGTATAGATATGCCCACCGCCCATGACCATGACTTCTTCCACATCACCGGCCGCAGCCAGCGCCTCGTCCAAAGACGTAGCCCAGGTCACCCCGGTTTCACTGCCGGGACGGCTGCTTAAAACGATGTTATGGCGGCCCGGCAGCGGGCGACCAATGGACTCGAACGTTTTACGGCCCATAATGACCGGTTTATTCAGCGTGTTACGTTTAAACCACGCTAAGTCCGCCGGCAAATGCCACGGCATGGCGTTTTCCATACCAATAACGCGATCCGCCGCCAAGGCAGCGATCAGGCTGATAATCATTGTTAAACCCTGTGTAGGCAGCAAAATTGCTCACACTATACGTAAAGGCCTATCCGTCGTCGATAGGCTAATCAAGCAAGATGAATATATAAGATAGCTCTTATCAGTATATCTAATAACCAGCGTTTACGGCTGCCGGGTTTCATACCCCTGGACGTTTTCGATACAGCCACAACCCCGGCAATGACAGCCCTATCGATAGCGCGCCGACGATGAAACTGGCCTTGAGAAAATTGGTGACCATGGTTTCCATCAAGGCTTCGCTATAGCCCAGATGCGAAATCTCCACCACCGTGATCATCGCGGTATAGGCGGAAATGCCGGGGAACATCGGGATCACCGCCGCTACGGTAAAGACCTTCGGGTGCGCCAACAACCAGCGCGACCAATAGATGCCGATGATGCCGATCAAAATCGCCGCCAGCAGCGACGCCCACTCGATATTCATGCCGGCGTGTATCATCAACATGCGCGAACCCCGGCCCACTGCGCCAAGCAGGGCGCAATAGCGCAGCGCGCGCAGCGGCACGTTGAACACCATGGCAAAACCCAGCGCCGGCACCGCCGCCAGCAGCATTTCCAGCAATAAGGCCCACAACAGACTCATGACCACCCCCGCAAATCCCACAGCGACATCGCCATCACCACGCCGATACAGGTAGCCAACGTCAGCAGACTGGCCATAGCCCAGCGCGCCAATCCGGTATTCACATGGCCTTTAAACATGTCCGCCACCGCGTTGATCAGCGGGAATCCCGGCACCAGCAGCAGCACGCTGGCGGCCATCGCTACGCTGGAGGTGTCGCTGAACACGGGTAACCGCAGCAACAGGCCGGAAACCGAAGTAGCGACAAACGCCGTCAGACAAAAGTTGATCAGCGGATTCATATGGCGGGCAGTGAGCATCTGGCGTACCAGCATCGCCACGCCGCTGGCGATAAAGGTGACCATGAACGCATCCCCGCCGCCGCCGTTGAGCATGCTGAAACAGCCACACGACAGCCCCACCATCACCACCACCAGCCAACGCGGGTAGCGCAGCGGGCGAATTTTCTCGAAACGCCGGGCAACATCGCGCGCATCCGCCAGCCGGTGCTCCGCCAGAATGACGATATGCTGTACCTCGGTCACCATCTGCATATTGATGCCCCGATCGATGTTCTTGCGCGTGGTGGTCAGGCATTCGCCATGGCTGATGGTCGTCAGCACCACCGCGTTGGCCGAGATGGAGCTTTCCACGCTGTCCATGCCCAGCGCTATGCCCAGCCGGGTCGATAACTGTTCCACCACCATGCTTTCAGCGCCATGCTGCAACAGCAGCAAGGCGCATTGAATGCACAGGCGGGTGATTTCACGCTGTTGCCGGTGCGGCTCCGGCATATCGGTCGTTGTGGTTTGATTCATAATGTCCCGTGGTGTGCCCTGAATAAAAGTTCATCATATTGCCTAACGGGGTCCCAATGGGTTGATGCTAATCAGGAGAAGCAGCGTTATTATCAGCGCAATTACGCCTTTTGTGCAGAGACTCGAAACCATGCTTGAAACTTCGCTGTTCGTCGCCGGTATTGTCGCCCTGGGCATGCTGTCGCCCGGCCCGGACTTTTTCCTGGTGATCAAGAATGCCGCTCGCTATCCGCGCCCCGCAGCCATGATGACCGCCCTCGGGGTGATCTGCGGCGTCGCGACCCACATGTCTTACTGCGTTGCCGGGTTGGCGGTGGTGATCACCACGACGCCGTGGCTGTTCAACGTGCTGAAATATGCCGGTGCGGTCTACCTGATCTGGGTGGGCATCCAGGCGCTGCTGTCGCGCGGGGGCAGCAAGATGAACGTCAGCCACCTGCCGCAGCAGCAGGTGAGCCTGAAAAGCGCTTTTGTACAAGGCTATCTGTGCAATCTGCTCAATCCCAAAGCCACGTTGTTCTTCCTGGCGGTCTTCACTCAGGTGTTGCAGATCGACTCCGGGTTGAGCGAAAAACTGTGGTATGCGGGGATTATCCTGGGCCTGTCCGCCGTCTGGTGGCCACTACTGGTGTTCTTGTTCCAAAGCGGGCCGGTACGTCGCGGATTGGAAAAAACGCAGAAGGTGGTCGATAAGCTGTTGGGCGGCATGCTGATTGCTCTGGGCATCAAGGTTGCGCTGAGCTGATTTACCCGTCATACCTGCCGCCGCAGCGTTGTTGGCTGCGTACATTTACCCCGGTCACTTGGTTCACCAAGCTCCTGGGGATTCACGTACTTGCCGCCTAGCTGCAGCACCAGGTATTTTGGGTAAAGATCAGCGTTAGCCCTTGGCTTCCACCACCTCGTCTTCCGGCGCCTTGCCGTCGATGCTGCCGCGCCAGCCGGTTTGCTGCACCCGCGCCAACCGATTCTGATCCTGCTCGATGGCCGCGCTGAGCATTTCCTTAGCCCGCTGCAGGCTGGCGATGCGGAACTCGGTATCCTGGTAATTCTCCAGCGTGTTTTCCAGCATCTTCAGGTTGTAACGCCGGAAAGTATCCGCTTTCTCACGCGCCTCGTAGGCGTCCAGCCCCAGTAGCTCCAGTGTCTCACGGCCAATGCGCAGCGAACTTTCGAAGGTTTCACGCTCCGGGCTTTCCACTCCTAACTGCCGAAGCTGATACCAGTGATCGACATCGCGCGCGCGCGCCACGATTTTCAGGTGCGGGAAGTGTCGCTTGGCCAGTTCGGTCAGTTGCAGGTTGGCTTCCACATCGTCGATGGCATTAATCAATACCTTGGCGTGCGCGGCACCCGCCGCCTCCAGCAGATCGGCGCGAGTCGCGTCGCCGTAAAACACTTTGGTACCGAATTTTCTCAGCGTTTCAATATGGTCTGGATCGTGATCCAACACCACGGTGTGGACACCGTTAGCCAACAGCAAACGGCCGGCGATCTGGCCAAAACGGCCGAAGCCGGCAATGATCACGCTGGCGTTTTCTTCATCAATCACATCCGCAGGGAGTTCGTCCTTCGGCGCATTTTTCTCCAGCCTCGCGGCCACCACCAGTAACAGCGGCGTCGCCGCCATCGACAGAGCCACCGCCAGCGTCAGCGATTTAGCCCAGTCCGGTGGCAACACGCCGGCCAGTTGTGCGGCGCCGAAGATCACGAAGGCAAACTCACTGCCCTGCCCCAGCAAAATGGCAAACATGCCGCGCTGGCGTTTTGGCACGCCCAGCCACGGCCCAATCAGCCACAGCAACGCCGCCTTGATCAACATAAAGCCCAATAACAGCGAGGCGATCAGCAACGGATGGTGGAACAGAGTCCCGAAGTCGATCGACATGCCGACACCGATAAAGAACAACCCCAGCAACAGGCCCTTGAACGGCTGGATGTCGCTTTCCAGTGCATGACGATATTCCGAACTCGCCAGCAGCACCCCGGCGAGAAAAGCGCCCATCGCCATCGATAGCCCGGCCATTTCCAGCAAGATGCCAAAACCGAACACCAGGAACAGCGCCACGGCGCTGAACACTTCACGCATGCCGGACCGGGCGACAAAGTGCAGCAGCGGCCGGGTTACGTAGCGCCCAAGCAGCACCACTATCGCCAGCGCGCCCACCACCTTCGCCGCAGACAGGGCGAACGCGCCCAACGTGGTGGTAGCGCCGCTGCTGGCCAGCAAAGGGATCATCGCCACCAGCGGGATCGCCGCGATATCCTGGAACAACAGCGCCGCGAACGAGCTGCGGCCAATCGGCGATGGCGTCAGGTTACGCTCGCTCATCGCCTGCATGGCGATGGCGGTAGAAGACAGCGCCAGCGTCAGGCCAATCAGCAGCGCCACCTTCCAGTCCAGCCCGAGGAAGTAACAGAAGGCGCTGAGCGCCAGCCCACACCCCACCATCTGGATACTGCCCCCGCCAAACACCGAGGCGCGCAGCGTCCACAGCCGTTTAGGATCCAGCTCCAGCCCGATGATAAACAGCATCAGCACCACGCCAATCTCGGCAAAGGTGAGGATCGACTCGGCGTCGGAGACCAACTTCAGCCCCCAGGGGCCGATAATGCAGCCGGCGATCAGGTAGCCGAGCACCGAGCCCAGTCCGAGACGCACTGCGATAGGTACGAACAGCGCGGCCGATCCGAGATAGATCAGCCCCTCAATCATCATCTTGTGATTATCCATGGCCGACTCCCTGATCCGCAGGCTCACTGTGTTCCATCAAATACTCAACCAAACGCTGGCGGTAAGCCTCGCCGGCGGCAATCAGCGCCGGCTCGTTACAGGTAAAAGTATTATGCACGGCAAAATACGGTTGCCAGTTCATGCCGCAATAGAGCGCGGTCGCCTGCAGCGGCTGCCCCAATACGGCGAAATTTGGGTAATCGCCCAGTTCAAAATGATGCTCGTCCCCGCCGCTGGTGACCGCCCACAGGCAATCTTTTCCCACCAGCGCATCGCCGTCATGGCCGTAAGCCCAGCCGTGCTCCAGCACTTTGTCGATCCACAGTTTCAGCAGCGGCGGCAGGCTGTACCACTGCATGGGATGCTGAAACACCACCATATCGGCACGCTCCAGCGCACGTTGCTCGGCGTTGATATCGATGTTGAAGTCAGGATACAGCTCATAGAGCGCGCGTACTTCCACGTCCGAAATGTCTTTTACCGCCTGCAGCAGACGGTGATTGGCATGCGAATGCCGGGGATACGGGTGAGCGTAAATAATCAGAATCATTGTTGTCGTCGTTCCTTTGTCCCTTGCCAATTTATCAAGCATATACCAATCACACAGCGTGACATTTTGCTGAATGATTGATAGCGGAAATTTCTAATTCAAGGCAACAAATTTGCTGAACAAGATAAAAAAATAAGGGCGCTGCATATGCAGCGCCCTCGGGCATTACGGCATCACTGAATTACTTGGTGATGCGAGCATGCAGCTCCTGCACTGAGGTAACTTGCTCGGTCGGATCCGCTTTCAGCGCCATCGCGGTGGCAAAGCCGCCGTTCAGGGTGGTGTCGTAATGCACCTTGTACTGCAACGCGCTGCGGCGAATCAGCTTGGAGTCCTCAATCGCCTGGCGACCGGCCGTGGTGTTCACGATGTAGGTGTACTCGCCATTCTTGATACGGTCCTGAATGTGCGGACGGCCTTCATGCACCTTGTTGACCAGACGCGGGTTAATGCCCGCCTCGCCCAGCACTACCGCAGTGCCGTGGGTCGCATCCAGCTCGAAGCCCTGTTTCAGCAGGCTTGCCGCCAGATCCACCACGCGGGCTTTATCGCCTTCACGCACCGACAGCAGCGCACGGCCTTGTTTCTTCATGCCTGACTGGCTGCCGAGCATCGCCTTGGAGAAGGCTTCCGCGAAGGTGCGACCAACGCCCATCACTTCCCCGGTAGAACGCATTTCCGGCCCCAGAATCGGGTCGACGCCAGGGAACTTGTTGAACGGCAGCACCACTTCTTTCACTGAGTAGTAAGGCGGGATAACTTCTTCCGTTACGCCCTGCTCGGCCAGCGTCTTGCCCGCCATGACCCGTGCAGCTACCTTGGCCAGCGGCACGCCGGTGGCTTTGGAAACGAACGGCACGGTACGTGCGGCACGCGGGTTGACTTCAATCAGGTAGACTTCGTTGTTCTTCACCGCGAACTGTACGTTCATCAGACCGCGCACCTGCAGCTCGAACGCCAGTTTCTCGACCTGCTGGCGCATCACATCCTGAATTTCTTTGCTCAGGGTGTAAGCAGGCAGTGAACAGGCGGAGTCACCGGAGTGCACGCCAGCCTGTTCGATATGTTCCATGATGCCGCCAATCAGCACGCGCTCACCGTCGCAAATGGCATCGACGTCCACTTCTACCGCGTCATCCAGGAAGCGGTCCAGCAGCACTGGCGCGTCGTTGGAGACGCTGACGGCGTTCTGGAAGTAACGGCGCAGGTCGATTTCGTCGTAGACGATCTCCATCGCACGGCCGCCCAGTACGTAGGAAGGACGTACCACCAGCGGGTAACCGATACCGGCCGCTTTCTCTACCGCCTGTTCGATGGTGGCAACGGTGGCATTGGCCGGCTGTTTCAGGCCCAGGCGGTGTACCGCCTGCTGGAAACGTTCACGGTCTTCGGCACGGTCAATCGCATCCGGGCTGGTACCGATAATCGGCACGCCGGCGGCTTCCAGCTCACGCGCCAGCTTCAGCGGAGTCTGGCCGCCGTACTGCACGATAACGCCTTTCGGCTTCTCGATGCGCACGATTTCCAGCACGTCTTCCAGCGTAACCGGCTCGAAATACAGGCGGTCGGACGTGTCGTAGTCGGTGGAAACGGTTTCCGGGTTACAGTTGACCATAATGGTTTCGTAACCGTCTTCGCGCAGCGCCAGCGAGGCGTGCACGCAGCAGTAGTCGAACTCGATGCCCTGGCCGATACGGTTCGGACCGCCGCCCAGCACCATCACTTTCGGACGGTCGTTGGTCGGGTTGGACTCGCACTCTTCTTCATAAGTGGAGTACATGTAGGCGGTGTCGGTGGCGAACTCCGCCGCACAGGTATCCACACGCTTGTAAACCGGGTGCAGGCCATAGCCGTGGCGCAGCTTGCGGATTTCGCTCTCGGCTACGCCGGCCAGCGTGGCCAGGCGTGCATCAGCGAAACCTTTACGCTTCAGGGTACGCAGGAACTCCTGGGCCAGGCCGTTGATGCCGGATTCCGCAACCTGCTCTTCCAGACGCACCAGCTCTTCAATCTGCACCAGGAACCAGCGGTCAACGTTGGTCAGGTTAAACACGCCGTCAACCGACATGCCGGCACGGAACGCGTCTGCGATGTACCAGATACGGTCGCAACCGGCATCCTTCAGTTCGCGACGGATTTTGGTCAGCGCTTCCGGATCGTCCAGGTTCACTTTCGGGTCAAAGCCGGTGGCGCCCACTTCCAGACCGCGCAGCGCTTTCTGCAGCGACTCTTGTTGAGTGCGGCCAATCGCCATCACTTCGCCGACGGATTTCATCTGGGTGGTCAGGCGGTCGTTAGCGCCGGCAAATTTCTCGAAGTTAAAGCGAGGAATTTTGGTCACCACGTAGTCGATGGACGGCTCAAAGGACGCCGGAGTGCGGCCGCCGGTGATGTCGTTCATCAGTTCGTCGAGGGTGTAACCCACCGCCAGCTTGGCGGCGATTTTGGCAATCGGGAAGCCGGTGGCTTTTGACGCCAGCGCCGAAGAGCGGGACACGCGCGGGTTCATTTCGATGACGATCAGGCGACCGTTTTTCGGGTTAACCGAGAACTGCACGTTGGAACCGCCGGTTTCCACGCCGATTTCACGCAGCACCGCCATCGAGGCGTTACGCATGATTTGGTATTCTTTGTCGGTCAGCGTTTGCGCCGGTGCCACGGTGATGGAGTCACCGGTATGGATGCCCATGGCGTCGAAGTTTTCGATAGAGCAGACGATGATGCAGTTATCGTTCTTATCGCGCACCACCTCCATCTCGTACTCTTTCCAGCCGATCAGCGATTCGTCGATCAACAGCTCTTTGGTTGGCGACAGATCCAGGCCGCGCTCGCAGATCTCTTCGAACTCTTCGCGGTTGTATGCGATGCCGCCACCGGTGCCGCCCATGGTAAAGGAAGGGCGGATGATGCACGGGAAGCCAACGTCGGCGGCAACCGCCAGCGCTTCTTCCATATTGTGCGCGATACCGGAACGCGCAGTATCCAGGCCGATTTTCTTCATCGCCACGTCGAAACGGCGGCGGTCTTCGGCTTTGTCGATAGCGTCGGCCGTGGCGCCAATCATGGTCACGCCGAACTCGGCCAGCACGCCCTGACGCTCCAGCTCCAGCGCGCAGTTCAGCGCGGTCTGGCCACCCATGGTCGGCAGCACGGCATCCGGACGCTCTTTTTCGATGATTTTACGCACCACTTCCCAGTGGATCGGCTCGATGTAGGTCGCATCGGCCATTTCCGGGTCGGTCATGATGGTGGCCGGGTTGGAGTTCACCAGAATGACCCGGTAACCCTCTTCGCGCAGCGCTTTACACGCCTGGGCACCCGAATAGTCGAACTCACACGCCTGGCCGATGACAATCGGGCCAGCGCCGAGGATCAGGATGCTTTTTATGTCTGTACGTTTTGGCATTTTTTTACTGCTCCTGATTATTTGGCGTTAGAACGGTAAGTCTCGATCAGTTCGATAAAGTGGTCGAACAGCGGCGCGGCGTCGTGCGGGCCTGGGCTGGCTTCCGGGTGGCCCTGGAAGCTGAACGCCGCTTTGTCGGTGCGGTGAATGCCCTGCACCGTGTGGTCAAACAGTGATTTGTGCGTTACGCGCAATTCGGCCGGCAGGTTATTTTCGTCAACAGCGAACCCGTGGTTCTGTGCCGTGATCATCACGCAGTCGTTATCCAGATCTTTCACCGGGTGGTTACCGCCGTGGTGGCCCAGCTTCATCTTCACGGTTTTCGCACCGCTGGCCAGCGCCAGCAACTGGTGGCCGAGGCAGATGCCGAACACCGGAATGTCGGTTTCCAGGAACTGTTTGATGGCGGTGATGGCGTAATCGCAAGGCTCCGGGTCGCCCGGGCCGTTGGACAGGAAAATGCCGTCCGGATTCATCTTCAATACTTCATCTGCCGGGGTCTGCGCCGGCACCACCGTCAGGCGGCAACCGCGATCCACCAACATGCGCAGGATGTTGCGCTTGGCGCCGTAGTCGTAAGCCACCACGTGGAACGGCAACTCGGAGGCCGGCTTGGCTTCCGGCAGGTCGCCTTCAAGCGTCCAGCTACCCTGCTGCCAGCTGTAAGCTTCTTTGGTGGTCACTTCTTTCGCCAGGTCCATGCCTTTCAAGCCCGGGAAACCCTGCGCCTTGGCCAGCGCCAGCGCGGCGTCCGGTGAATCGGCGGCGATGATGCAGCCGTTCTGTGCGCCTTTTTCGCGCAGCAGGCGGGTCAGTTTGCGGGTATCGATATCGGCAATCGCCACGATGTTATGACGCTTCAGGTATTCTGACAGGCCTTCTTCGCTGCGGTAGTTGCTGGCAATCAAAGGGAGATCACGAATGACAAGGCCTTGGGCGTGTACCGCGGAGGATTCTTCGTCGGAAGCATTGGTGCCGACATTGCCGATATGAGGATAAGTAAGAGTAACGATCTGGCGAGAGTAGGAAGGATCAGTGAGGATTTCTTGATAGCCGGTCATCGACGTATTGAAGACCACTTCCCCCACTGCCGTACCCTCTGCCCCGATGGCCCGACCGTGGAATTGGGTTCCGTCTTCCAGAACCAATAGCGCTGACTTAATCAAAACACCCTCCGAGGAATAATCAATCACAATATCTGCATATTAATTCAGATATCGCGATCTAAATCAATGCAAAAACCGCCCTCAAGGCCAATTTTTGGCAAATTGGGCGCATTTTAATGATGAGTGCTCCACTTGTCTACCCAAAGCGCCATTTTTTCTCTTATTTTTGCACTTCTCAACGTTTAATAGGGTCAGCAGCCATAAAAACACAGCTAAACTCGGGTGGGTAAACGGTTGCGAGGAAGAATGACAAAAAATCACCTTTCCAAAGGTCTGTTATCGGGTGAAAAGTATCTATCAGGGAAATTACTCGCCAAAAAACGCAAGAAAATAACAAGAAATAATAATCAAGCAATAAAAAACGGATAAAGCCTTCGTTTTTAATGTTAAAAAAAAGGACAATAAAATTATTGTCCGTTAATCATAGCATTATGATCAATACAACCACATCACGATGGTATTCAAATAGATTATAACTGGTCCAATCCGAGCACGTCCCGCATATCAAATAGACCTTTATCCTGGCTATGCAACCAAGATGCCGCCCGAACCGCACCGGCGGCAAAAGTCATGCGGCTGGAGGCTTTATGGGTGATTTCCACCCGCTCGCCGATGTCGGCAAACATCGCGGTATGCTCACCGACGATATCGCCGGCACGGATGGTGGCGAAACCTATGCTCTTGGGATCGCGTTCGCCGGTATAACCTTCGCGCGCATAGACGGCGCATTCTTTCAGGTCACGCCCCAGCGCGCCGGCAATCGCCTCGCCCATCGCCAACGCCGTGCCCGAAGGGGCATCCACTTTATGGCGGTGGTGCGCTTCAATAATTTCAATGTCGGTGTAGTCACCCATCACCTGAGCGGCTTTTTCCAACAGTTTCAGCACCAGGTTGACGCCCACGCTGAAGTTGGCGGCGAACACGATGCCAATCTGCTGCGCGGCGGCGCGGATGGCCTCTTTGCCCGCATCGTCAAAACCGGTGGTGCCGATCACCATCGCCTTGCGATGTTCGACGCAGAAAGCCAGGTACGCCAGCGTGCTTTCCGGGCGGGTGAAGTCGATCAGAATATCGAAGTCATCGACCACCTTTTCCAGGCTGTCGCTGACGGTCACGCCCAGCGAGCCCACGCCCGCCAGTTCGCCGGCATCGGTGCCGATCAGACTTGAACCCGGACGCGACACCGCAGCCCCCAGCACCACGCCCTGCACCTGATGTACCGCCTGGATCAATTGGCGCCCCATGCGGCCGCCGGAACCCGCAATCGCAATGCGGATTTGTGAATCAGTCATGCTTGCTCTCTTCTTGATTAGACGCCTACTCCATAGGCTATAGGTTTAGGGTAACTGCCCCATAGGATCACCGCCAGAAGATTCATTTCATAATTAGAAAATTATGATATCTCCCGCTTTTCATCAGTAATGTTGTCAATGGGTTAACAACCGGTCAAATAAAACCCGTTTTTCAATTGTACATAATCATGCAAATTTGATGAGAGAAACCTGCATAAAAAAGGCGCCGCAAAGGGCGCCCTGAGGAACTCGATTACGGCTTTCAGCCGGTTAAGGCTGCCACCTCTTCGGCAATCGCCGCCAAGGCATCATGGCGGGCATAGTCGGCCTGTACCAGCGCCGCGCGTTGCCGATAAACCGGCTGCGACAGGATTTGCTGCACAGCCTGCCGCAGTTGCGCCTCATCCGGCTCGCTGGTATGCAGGTTAATCCCGCAGCCCGCGGCCACCACCCGAGAAGCCGCCTCGAGCTTATCCTCGCCGGTCCCGGCGACAATCAAGGGCACAGCATGATCCAACGCATAATTGATCGAACCATAACCGCCGTTGGTGATCAACAGCGCCGCCTGCGGCAGCCAGTGCTCGAAAGAGATAAACTCCCGAACTCTGGCGTTGTCCGGCAGTTGCGCCAACACCCCATCAACCGGGCGGCCGCCGGTGGTCGCCAGCACCCGCACCGGTAACCCGGCCAGCGCTTTTAGCGTCGGAACAATCAACTGGTGCAGATCGACATTCGCCAACGTACCCTGCGTCACGATCACCAACGGGCGAGGATCCGTTTCATCCCACTCGCCTCCGCCTTGCGGTGCCGCCGCCGCACCGCGCAACGGGCCGACAAATCGCACGCCTGCCGGCAGATCGTCACGCGGATACTCCAGCGCCGGGGTAGCCAGTTGCAAAAAGCGATCGCAGCCGCCTATCAACGCATCCGTGAACGGCTGTTGCAGCGGCCCGCCGCCGGATTGCGCCATCGCGACGTTGAAGCTCTGCTGTACCTCATCGATCAAGGCACGCGTGGCTTCGTCCACCAATTGTTCACGTTGCAGTTCGCGCGGCAACAGCGCCGGGGGAATGCGCGGCCCGTAAAAGATGGAATCTTCGGACGAGAACGACAGCGGCGTCACGCCAATGCCGATCACCGGCAGGCGGTCGGTTAGCTGCAACAGCGGCAATACTCCGTAGAAGCAGTTTTCCACCATCAGCAGATCGGTCGCCTCGGCGGCTATCGCCGCCCTCAGTTGCCGATCCAGCAACGGGATCGGCGCGGCGAAGAAATCTTTCAGCGCCAGCGCCATCTGTACATTGCCCGGTGGTAGCGCGGCGCGTTCGGGAAAATGCTGCTCCAGGTAGCGATAATCGAAATCCACCTGCGCATCGAAAGGCACAAACTGCGCGCCCACCGCTTCGGCGCGTTCGCGGAACAGCGCACCGGTCATCAGCCGCACCCGGTAGCCCTGCGCAATCAGGTAGCGAGCAATCCCCAGCATCGGGTAAACGTGCCCTGGGGTGGCGACGGCCGCCATCAGTATCCTTGCCATAATGTCCTGTTAAGCCTCTGCGTTGGCCGGCTTCAGCGCCAGGTTGGCGCACACCGGGTTACTCTGAATATGCACGCGCTGCAGATGACGGGCGGAACGGGCGGTGAAACCTTCGCGTCCGTGCAACAGCGAGAAGTTATCCGCTACCACCACATCGCCCTGCTGCCACTGGTGGGCGTAATAGTGGCGCGGATCGTAGAGATGCTGTTGCAGAGTCTGATGGAAAGTCTCCTGCTCTTCTTGTGGCACGCCATGATATTCAAGCGCATGCTGGTTAAGGAACTTCTTGCCCTCCGTCGGCGGTTCGTTGTAACGCATGATCACCCCGCTGCCGCTCGGATGCGTCACCACCAGCGGCGAACATACCTCGCCGCCGTAGTGAACCACTTGCTTGATCCGATAAGAAATAGACACTTTCAGCCACTGCGCCAACAACGATTCATCGGCATTGGCCAGCAGCCGCGTAGTATCGACAAAGGTGGTGCGCCCGCCCTCATCCTGCGACGGTGCCGCCACGCAGTGGAATAGCTGAAACTCGGGAATGGTCGGTTTGTACATGCCATCCCAGTGCAGCGGGACATAGCTGCTGTCGAAAATGTGATCTTTGGCGTCCGGATGCTCCTTCACGTCCAGCACGGCGCCGAACGGCCACATCATGATCTCTCCCCAACCGCCGGCATAGCGGGTCAACACCTGAGGATCGGTAAAGCCGGAATCGAAACCACGCAGTACCAGCAGATGGTGCCTTTGCGCCAGCGCCCGCAGCGCCGCTACCGGCAGCTCGCTGATTGGCTGTCCGGGATATTTCGGGGTCAGCACTGCGCCAAACGGGGTATTAAGCTCAATGCGGCAATTCAGTTGTTGATTGTCCATCGGTAACTCTCCTTGAAGCGAATTTGCTGCTCACACGGCAACCGTGCCGTTAAAACACGCCCGCCAACGCAGCGGGCGCAACGTGGCGTGTTACGCCACCTGAGGCTGTTCGATCAGGTAATGGCTTGGCGTGCCGCGAATCGCCACCAGTTCACCCGCCAGCTGCTGCGCGTCTTTGCGCTTCATCAGCACGAACTGGCCGTTGACGTTTGCCGCCACGCCGTGCCACGGCGTCAGCCAGTCGTCTTTGGTCGGCATCATATGGATGCCCATTTTCAGGCTGTCAGCGGGTTGCGGGTGGATAGACAGGCGTATCGCCGCCGGGAAATGTTGGGCCAGCAGGTTGCCCCATGCCCAACTGCGCTGTATTACGCCGCAGGCGCGCTGTTTGGCGTCTTTCTGCAACGCCGCATTGGAGCCGCTGTAACCCGGCAACTGGCTGTCTTCATACAGAAAACGGGTAATGGCGCGATACAGCTGCAATCCCTGCTCGTCCTGCATCAGTTGCTGCTTGATTGCCTCCTCCGGTTCGGCGTAGCCGTCGACCAGCAGTTGACGCAGCAGGTCGTAGTCGTCGGTATGTTCCGCCAGCCCTTCGACGTCACCCAGGTTGAACACGCTCAGGTGCGTCGCCCCCACCTCGTGCAACAGGTTTTCAATTTCGCGCTGATAATGGTTGATGGCATCGTCGCTGACGCGGATCAAATCACCGAACACATGACCATCAGAGCAGATCACGATATGCGCTCCCGGCGGGTAATAAAGCTGGATGCGCTGACACAGAGAATTTAGGAATATCAACGATAGCCGTTCCGCCATGTCGGGCACCGCGCCGATCACTTTATTGGTATTGGGTGATTTTGTCGGGAAGGCCGGCAGCACAAATTCGATGCGCTGATTGTTTGCAATGAATGCCCGGATACGCGGCAATTGCACCTGAGAAACGACCCGTTCCTCCTCAGTATTTGAGGTTTCAAGGCCGGGAAAGCGACGCCGATATTGTAATAACTCATGGAGAATTTTTAATGACACGGTTTCAATATAGGCAATATCCACAATTAACTCCTGTTCAGATGTGGCATAAGAATTTTATTCGCAAACGCAATAAGACTTATCAAAAAGAGGAATGATGCGCAGGCAATAAGTCTCACCGTGCGTTTATCTGCTTCAGGCAATATAGAAGAGATAATGCTATATTATTAGCCCTTATAATTTGCAATCTTGGTTAAGTTGAACTTAACAAACTATGAGTAATATTCTAAAACGCATGGCTATTTTTTCTAAAGTTGTCGATTGCGGCGCGTTCAGCATGGCAGCCAAAGAATTAGGCATTACCACCTCGGCCGTCAGCCAGCATATCCGCCAGCTGGAAAACGAACTGGGCATTCAATTACTTTTGCGCTCTACTCGCTCACTGAGCCTGACAGAGGCCGGACAATGTTTTTATGAGGATTGCGTGCTGATGATCCATGCCGCCGAGCGGGGTCAACAGCGTATTGCCGCGCTGCGCGGCGAACTGGCCGGTGAACTGCGCGTCGCCACCTCCACGGAATTCGCCACCCATTATCTGGTGCCGGCGTTGCAAAGCTTTCTGGATGAACATCCGCGCATCACGCTGCGGCTGGAAATCCATGACGAGAAAATCGACCTGATAGGCCAACGGATAGATCTGGCGATCCGCGGCGGCGTGCTGGCCGACTCCAGCTACGTCTCCACCCGCCTGGCGCGCTTTCGCGAAGTGTTGTGCGCCTCCCCGGCCTACCTTGCCGACCACGGCGTGCCGGAGTCTCCACAGGCCTTAACCCGCCATCAATGGGTCACCTTCACCCCTTTGGGAAACCCGCAGTTTGTTCGGCTGAACCACGCGAATGGCGATGAGCACCGGTTGCGCATGACCGGGCGTCTATTTACCAATAACGGCATGGCGATGAAAGAATTGGCGCTGGCCGGCAAGGGGATTATCCGTAATTTCTTCGTCAATGTTGAACGTGAATTACGCAGCGGTGATTTAGTGGAAGTGTTGCCTGAATGGCGATTACCGGAGATTAATTGCTATGCGATTATGCCTCGCCGTGACAGCCAACCATTAAAGGTTCGCCGTTTACTGGAACATATGAAAATCCATTTAAAAGAAAAAGAACAAAATTCCGTAGACCAGTTACGCACTTAATTAAATAAGAAGTATCTGTAACACCAATTACTTTAGTTTTTTAACTTTTCAGCCGATTGCTGACCAGCACCAGAGCGTTATTTTTAGATTGCAGCCTAATGATATTATCCTTAATAACTTTATTTTCGCCAATATAATCATTCCTGCAGGGTTAATTCAAATAGTCAGAACGAACTTGGCTTTAAGTAACAGAAAATTTGAATCAGCCCTTCTCAATTTTGCTATTTATCCCGCAACTTATCCCCAAAATGCAAAACGGGGAGCCATAGCTCCCCGTGGTAACACTTTTGCCAAAAAGCTTATTCGACCTGTCTGATATCAACACGCAGCTCTTTCGGCACTTCAAATACGATATTCTCTTCACGGCCGCTGACTTCATGCACATCCACACCGCCCATCGTTCTCAGGCGGCTGATGACATCCTGGACCAACACGTCCGGCGCCGACGCTCCGGCGGTCACGCCGATGTTGCGGGCGTTTTTCAGCCAGGCTTCCTGAATATCCGCCGCAGAGTCGATCAGGTACGCCGGCTTGCCAACGCGCTGAGCCAGCTCGGCCAGACGGTTGGAGTTGGACGAGTTTTTCGACCCGACCACCAGCACCACGTCCGCGTCGCCGGCCAGATTGCGTACCGCTTCCTGCCGGTTGGTGGTGGCGTAGCAGATGTCGTCTTTGCGCGGCCCGATAATGCTCGGGAAACGCTGGCGCAGGGCGTCGATCACTTCTGAGGTGTCATCCACCGACAGCGTGGTCTGCGTCATAAAGCACAGGTTGCTTTCGTCCTTCACCTGCAGTTTCCACACGTCTTCCGGCGATTCCACCAGATACATGCCGCCCTTCGGGTTGCTGTACTGGCCCATGGTGCCTTCCACTTCCGGATGGCCGGCATGGCCAATCAGGATTGCCTCGGTGCCCCGGCGGCTGGCTCGCGCCACCTCCATGTGCACCTTGGTCACCAACGGGCAGGTAGCATCAAACAGCATGGTCAGATCACGGGCTTTGGCTTCTGCCCGCACCGCCTGGGAAACCCCGTGCGCCGAGAAGATCAGAATCGACCCGTCCGGCACTTCGGCAATCTCTTCGATGAACACGGCCCCGCGTTCGCGCAGGCTGTCCACCACGTAGCGGTTATGCACCACTTCGTGACGCACGTAGATAGGCGCGCCGTAAATCTCCAGCGCGCGCTCAACGATACTGATCGCACGATCAACCCCGGCGCAAAAGCCGCGTGGGTTAGCCAGCAATATTTGCATGCGTCTCCTCCTGCTGCGGGTCAATCTCCAGCACTTCGATATCGAAGCTCACAGGATGGCCCGCCAGTGGATGGTTGAAATCAACGGTAATCGACTCTTCCGCCACTTCACGCACCACACCCGGCATTTCGCTGCCGTCGATGGCGGTAAACAGCATGATGGTGCCCACGTCCGGCACCCCGGTTTCCGCGAAATCACGGTGTGAGAAGAACTGGACCAGATCCGGATTCTCTGCGCCGAACGCCGCTTCCGGCTGCAGGGTAAAGGCGCATTTATCGCCCGCACGCAGGCCGAGCAGTCGCTCTTCCAGCGGTGCCGACAGGCTGCCGTCACCCAGGCGGAACAACGCCGGTTTGCCGTTACCGCGGGTCGACTCTGCGGTTGAACCGTCTTCCAGTTTCAGTGTGAAGTGAACCAGCACTGCGCTGCCACCGTTAACCTGAGCCGTCATATTACTCACCTTTACTCTTTGCGCCTTTGCTCGCCGGCGACAGGAAGCCTTCCAGCACAATCATCGCCGCCCCCACGCAGATAAAGCTATCCGCCAGGTTGAAGGTCGGGTAGTGCCAGTTGCCCACATAAAAATCGATAAAATCGACCACGAAGCCGTGCCAAAGACGATCAAACAGGTTGCCTAGCGCACCGCCAATGATAAAAGCATAGGCGATATTGTTCAGCTTCTGCTGCGCCTGACTGCGGTACATCATCACCAGCAGCACCGCCACGATGGCGACAGCGATACCGGCGAAGAACCAGCGCTGCCAGCCGCCGTGATCGGCGAGGAAGCTGAATGCGGCACCGTAATTGCGCGCATAGAACAGATTGAACGACGGGATCAACGGCTGGGACTGGCCCAGCACGAAGTTACCGAGGATCCACTGCTTGCTGGCAAAATCCAGCACCAGCACCACTACCATCACCCATAGCCAACGCAGGCCGGTCGAACAGATTGGTTTACTCATCAGGCACTTGTTCTCAGGCGTAGTTACGCTTTTCGCCGTCGCCGGCTACGTTGATCACACAGCGGCCACAGATGTCTGCGTGGTCCGCCACCAGGCCGATGTCAGTGGTGTAATGCCAGCAGCGCGGGCACTTCTCGCCTTCTGCAGTACTGAAGGCAATCTTCAGACCTTTCACCAGTTCCGACGCCTGCGCATCCGCCGGCGCATCGGCCAGAGGCGCAACGCGCGCCGCCGAGGTGAGCAGCACGAAGCGCAATTCGTCTTGCAGGCTATTGAGACGCTCAGCCAGCTCGCTGTCGGCATACAGCGTGACCGCCGCTTCCAGAGAACCGCCAAGGCGCTTATCGGCCCGCGCTTGTTCCAGCACCTTGTTCACTTCGCCACGCACTTTCAGCAGTTCGGCCCAGAAGGCATCGTTCATGCTTTCGCCTTCGGCCAGACCGAACAGGCCGTCGTACCACTCTTCAGTGAACACGTACTGCGCGCGCTTGCCCGGCAGGAAGCCCCAGATTTCATCGGCAGTGAACGACATGATCGGCGCCATCCAGCGTACCAGCGCTTCCGCGATGTGGAACAGCGCGGTCTGGCAACTGCGGCGGGCGATGCTGTCGCTCTTCGCGGTGTACTGACGATCCTTGATGATATCCAGATAGAAGGAGCCCATCTCGACCGAACAGAACTGCATCAGACGCTGCACCACTTCATGGAAATCGTAGTTGGCGTAAGCCTGCTCGATATCCTGCTGCGCCGCCAGCGCACGGCCGACCGCCCAGCGATCCAGCACCACCATTTCTTCCGGTGCCACGCAGTCGGTGCTCGGCTCGAACCCGTTCAGGTTAGCCAGCAGGAAGCGCGCGGTGTTGCGGATACGGCGGTAAGAATCGGCGGAGCGTTTCAGGATTTCATCGGAAACCGCAATCTCGCCGGTGTAGTCGGTAGACGCCACCCACAGACGCAGAATGTCGCCACCCAGCTTGTTCATCACGTCCTGCGGACTGACGGTGTTGCCGATCGACTTGGACATCTTGCGGCCCTGACCGTCAACGGTGAAACCGTGAGTCAGCACTTCTTTATAAGGCGCTTTGCCCTTCATGGCGGTAGAAATCATCAGTGATGACATGAACCAGCCGCGATGCTGATCGGAACCTTCCAGATACATGTCGGCGCCGTGGCCGTTGAACTCAGGGCGCACGTCCACGACCGAAGAGTGGGTCGAACCTGAGTCGAACCACACGTCCAGGGTATCGGGCACTTTCATGTAGTCGGCAGCGTCAGCGCCGAGAATATCGGCCGCGTCCAAATCCCACCAGGCCTGAATGCCGTCCTGCTCAACGCGTTTCGCCACTTCTTCTATCAGCTCTACGCTGCGCGGGTGCAACTGCTCAGTGTCTTTGTGCACAAACAGCGACATCGGCACGCCCCAGGTACGCTGACGCGAAATGCACCAGTCCGGGCGGTTGGCGACCATGGTTTCGATACGTGCCTGGCCCCATTCAGGGATCCATTGCACGCCTTTGATCTCTTCCAGCGACTGCTGACGCAGGCCTTTCTGATCCATGCTGATGAACCATTGCGGGGTAGCGCGGAAGATGATCGGCGTTTTGTGGCGCCAGCAGCAAGGATAGCTGTGAACCAGTTTTTCCACGTGCAGCAGTGCGCCTTTCTCACGCAACAGCTCAACGATCAGATCGTTGGCCTTGAACACGAACTTGCCGTCCAGCAGCGGATAGGTGCCGGTCAGGTAGCAGCCGTTCGGCCCTACCGGGTTGGCCACTTCCAGGCCGTATTTCTGGCCGATCACGAAGTCGTCCGGGCCGTGGCCAGGCGCGGTATGCACCGCACCGGTACCGGCGTCCAGCGTGACGTGATCGCCGAGGATTGCCGGCACGTCGAAGCCCATGAACGGGTGTTCGAAGCGCAACAGCTCCAGATCGGCGCCCTTACAGCTGCCCAGCACGGTCCACGCGCTGATGCCGGCGCGTTTCATCACGCTCTCGACCAATTCGGCCGCCAGGATCAGGCACTGGCCTTCAACCTGTACCAGCTGATAAGCAAACTCCGGGTGCAGCGAGATAGCGCGGTTAGCCGGCAATGTCCACGGCGTCGTGGTCCAGATCACCAGAGAAACCGGGCCGTTAAAGTGGGTCACGCCAAATTTGGCCGCCACGGCAGCCGCGTCAACCGCGTGGAAAGCCACATCGATTGACGGCGAAGTTTTGTCGTAATACTCAACTTCCGCTTCCGCCAGCGAAGAGCCGCAATCGGTACACCAGTGCACCGGCTTGGCGCCTTTCAGCAGGTGACCGTTGCTGATGATTTTGCCCAGCGCGCGGATGATGTTGGCTTCGGTTTTGAAGTCCATGGTCAGGTACGGGTGATCCCAGTCGCCCAGTACGCCCAGACGGATGAAGTCTTTCTTCTGGCCTTCAACCTGCTCAGCGGCGTACTCACGGCATTTCTGACGGAATTCCGCCGGCGTAAGTTTCTCGCCCGGCTTACCGTACAGCTGCTCTACTTTCAGTTCGATCGGCAGACCATGGCAGTCCCAACCCGGAATATAAGGCGAGTCGAAACCGGACATCCCTTTAGACTTGATAATAATGTCTTTGAGAATCTTGTTAACCGAGTGACCAATGTGAATGCTGCCGTTCGCATACGGAGGGCCGTCATGCAAAATGAAGGATTTTTTGCCCTTTTTGGCAGTACGAATCATCCCGTACAGATCCTGTTCATACCAACGTTGCAGCATGCCAGGTTCACGCTTGGCGAGATCGCCGCGCATCGGGAACCCTGTTTCCGGCAAGTTCAGGGTATTCTTGTAGTCACTCATTAGATTCTCGGTTCCGTTTTCGGCTATAGAGATTAAACCGGTGTCTGTAGCCCGAAGAACTTCCGGGCCGTCACCACATCATTGGCGATTTGCTGCTTCAGCGCATCGAGCGAAGCAAAACGCTGTTCATTGCGCAATTTCGCGCGGAGCACCACGTCAATATGGCGCCCGTAAAGATCCATTGTGACATCCAGCAGATGGACTTCCAGCTGCTGTCGCACGCCGGCAACGGTCGGGCGCGTGCCGATATTGGCCACGCCAGGGAGCGGTTCAGGGCCCAGACCATAAACATCCACCGCATAAACCCCTTTCACCGGCGCAACCAGGCGCTTCAGCGGCAGGTTGGCGGTTGGGAAGCCAATGGTGCGGCCCAGTTCATCGCCGTGCACCACCCGGCCAGAAATGCTGTACGGATGGCCCAGCAGCGTTTCCGCCTGCGCCAGGTCATCATCGCGCAGCGCATTGCGAATGGCCGTGCTGCTGATACGCTGATCGCCTTCGCGGAAGGTCGGCGTACTGATCACCTCAAAGCCGTATTCTTCTCCGGCTTTTTGCAATAACGGAAAATCGCCCTGACGGGCTGCGCCAAAGCGAAAATCATCCCCGACCATCAGGAATTTCACGCCAAGCTTTTCCACCAGCAGTTCGGCGACGAACGCCTGGGCGGTATTGGCGGCGAAACGCGGATCAAACTTGACGCACAGCAGGTAATCTACCCCCGCCTGTGCCAGGTATTTGGCCTTGTCACGCAAACGCGTGAGCCGGGCCGGCGCCTTGTCCGCTGCAAACATTTCCAGCGGCTGTGGCTCAAAGATCATGACCATCACGGGCAACCCCAGACGCTGCCCTTCTTGCTTCAGCTGCTCCAGCAACGCCTGGTGACCGCGGTGTACGCCGTCGAAGTTGCCGATGGTGAGCACGCAACCATGGTGACGTGCCCGGATATTGTGAACGCCGCGAATTAGCTGCATAGCTGGCTCAAAACAGTGGAAATCGCCGGATTATACCTTGTACAGCGGTTAAGGTTAACCCGCGATTGGTGCCTTTATGTAATAGACATACCATACCGGAGATAATCTGCAGGTGAAACGCCCAGACCGCAGTTTATCCGGTGCTATAAACGCGATTACCGACTACAGCCAATGGCTTGCGACCAAGGCGACAAATCATTGGCGAATTTTCTCGCGAAAGACTGTATTCCCATGACCGAAGCTGGTAAAATCCTGCGCCATCACAACGTAGCAAGTGCCGCCCGTACAAACGGCGCTTATTTGCACAAATTCATTGACAAACGCAGGCCAAAAGGGCATATTCCTCGGCCTTCGAATTGTCCTCAATAGAATATATTTGGGAGTTGGACCTTGGCTAATATCAAATCAGCTAAGAAACGCGCCGTACAGTCTGAGAAACGCCGCAAGCACAACGCTAGTGGTCGTTCAATGATGCGTACCTACATCAAGAAAGTAGAAGCGGCAATCGTAGCTGGCGACAAAGAAGTAGCACAAAACGCATTCAACGTAATGCAACCAATCGTGGACCGCAAGGCTGCTAAAGGTCTGATCCACAAAAATAAAGCAGCACGTCATAAGTCAAACTTGTCGGCGCGCATCAACGCAATGCAATAAGCATCGTGTTGTCTGCTTGATAAAAAAAACCGGCTCAGGCCGGTTTTTTTACGTCCGCAATACCCGTTCTAGTAAGCAAACAGCGCCGAGAAATCCTTGTTGCACACCCTTTGTACCGCCGGATGCTGGATCATTCGCTCGGCAAAGATGATGTAGTACTCCTCCTGCACGCTATCTATACGCCCAATCTCCACCACGTCATCATCGTTATAAGTGTCCTGCGCATACAGAGTCGGCGCAACGAAGATCGCGTTGTGGTACATGCCAAATGTCTTCATCAGTGCAGCATCATCAAACTCGCCCAGAATCTCCACCTGGATACCCTGGGTGTTAAACCAGTTGAGCAGTTTACGCCCCAGCATCGAACGGCGGCCGGGGATCAACAGCTTGCGCTGCTCCAGACAAGCAGGGAACGGCAGGTCCGGCGCCGGCTGGCGGCAGAAGAAGCTAATGCCGCACTCGCCCAGCTTGAGCGAAAACAACCCTTCCTGCTGGCTGGAATCCACCGGGCAGTCTGACAGGATCATATCCAGTTTGTGCTGGCTGAGCTGTTCCAACAGCATCTCATGCGTTGATTCAAAGCAACGCAGGTGGATTTGCTCGTTGTCCACCACCACCGCCGTTTCCAGAACCTGACTCACCAGACGTTTTGAAAGCGCATCCGCCACCCCCACGTCGAACAGCAGATTCGATTCTTTGCGATAGTTGACGATATCCAGCATTTCCTGGCTGAGCATAAACATCTTGTCAGCATAACGGAAAACCAGCTGCCCCAGCTCTGAAGGCACCAGCCCACGCCCCTGACGCTTGAACAGCTTGCCGTCCAAACGTTCTTCCAGCGCCTTGATCTGGCCGGTAATGGTCTGCGGCGTCAGAAACAACGCTTCGGCGGCACCGACCACCGAACCTTCTTTGCAGACCTGCCAGAAGTAGTAAAGGTGATTAAAGTTGATATGCGACATCCTCACGAGGTGCTCTCCTTAACGTTTCGCATCGGCAAAAGGCCTACCGTGATGAGCGATTAATGTCCTTGTAATGTTTCAGACAACCTGTTGCTGCATTCGTCCTAAACAGAATGGTCGAAGTTGAACATATTTTATACTGAACAACTCCGACCAGCTATTGTAGTGTGTCCCCATCAACAGGGGATCCCCTAAAGGAGTTATCTGACTCGAGGTAACGACAGACGCAACAGACCGTATCCCACTACCGCCGCGGTGGTGGAACCCATCAGGATACCCAGCCGCGAGTAGGTGCTTAATGCAACATCCGCATCGCCAAAAGCCAGCGAAGCGATGAAGATCGACATGGTGAAACCAATACCACAGAGCACAGAAACAGCAAACACCTGTTTGAAACCAATTCCTTCAGGCAGACGGGCAATCCCCAGCTTCACGGCGAGCAGGCTAAAAGTGAAGATACCCAAGGGTTTACCGATAAACAGCCCCGCGGTAATCCCCATTGGCAACAGCGAAGTCAGCCCGCTCAGCGACACGCCCTGCAATGAAACACCGGCGTTGGCAAAGGCAAACAGCGGCAGTATCAGGAACGCCACCCAGGGGTGCAGCCCATGCTCCAGCGTCTCTGACGGCGACGGCCCTTTTTTCACATGCAGCGGTATCATAAAGCCGACGATCACCCCAGCCAGCGTCGCATGCACCCCGGACTTGAGGATCGCCACCCACAACACCAGGCCGACAAACATATAGAGCGAGGTTTTCCCCACGCCACGCCAGTTCATCAACGCCAGCACGGCAATGGAAGCCGCAGCCACGCCCAGTGCCGCCATCGACACTTCATGGGTATAGAACAGCGCGATAATCACGATCACGCCCAGGTCGTCGATAATCGCCAGCGCCAACAGGAACACCTTCAGGCTGGTGGGAACGCGGTTCCCCAACAGCGCCATAACCCCAAGGGCGAACGCAATGTCGGTAGCCGCCGGGATTGCCCAGCCCTGACGGGTGACCTCATCCGCGCCGTTGAACATCAAATAAATCAGCGCCGGCGCCAGCATACCGCCCAACGCGGCGATCGCCGGAAATACCGCCTTGTCACGCCCGGCCAATGAGCCTTCCATCAACTCACGCTTAACTTCCAGCCCGACCACCAGGAAAAAGATCGCCATCAGGCCGTCGTTAATCCACAGCAACAAGGGTTTGCCAACCTCCAGCGAGGAGATTTTCACCATGACAGGTAAATCGAGAAAAGCGTGATAAATCCCCTGAGCCGGAGTGTTGGCCATGATCAACGCGATAATCGCGGCCACAATCAGGATAATGCCGCCCGCGGCTTCCTGACGTAAAAACTGACGAATAATGTTGGTCACAATACGTCTCTCCACAGCATTGCGGGGCAGAAAAAACGTCCCGCGGACAAAGTAATGGAATGAGTATAGACGCCGTTTAAGCTCGAAAAAACACGTTTATAAATGCTATTAACATCGTAAAAACCGAGCAATTAACGATGTAAGTCACATTCTAATGAGGGGACGTTGGGATCCGAAAATCAATAAAAAACCCCGGATTCGACGCCGGGGTTTTACGCATTACGCTAACGCAAACAGTAGGTTAACGAGTCAGGTCGTCAAAAAACTTTTTCACGCCGTCGAAGAAGGTCTTCGAACGCGGGCTGTTTTTGTCGCCGGATGGGCCGCCAAGGCTCTCTTCCAGCTCTTTCAACAACTGCTTCTGCTTGTCGTTAAGGTTAACCGGGGTCTCCACCACCACGCGGCACAGCAGGTCGCCCTGGCTGCCACCACGCACAGATTTGACGCCCTTGCCGCGCATGCGGAACAGTTTGCCGGTCTGGGTTTCCGCAGGTACCTTCAGCTTCACGCGGCCATCCAGCGTCGGCACTTCAATCTCGCCGCCCAATGCTGCCATCGCGAAGTTAATCGGCACTTCACAGTACAGGTTATTGCCTTCACGCTCGAAGATCGGGTGCGCTTTCACCTGAACCTGAACGTACAAATCCCCCGCCGGTGCACCATGCTCACCCGCTTCACCTTCACCCGCCAGGCGGATGCGGTCGCCGGTATCTACGCCGGCCGGGATTTTCACCGACAGCGTTTTGGCTTTCTCTACCCGGCCGTGGCCGTGGCAGCTGTTGCAAGGATCTTTGATGATCTGACCGCGGCCATGACAGTGCGGACAGGCCTGCTGCACGGTAAAGAAGCCCTGGCGCATTTGCACCTGGCCCTGACCATGACAGGTCGGACAGGTCACCGGCGAACTGCCGGGCTTCGCGCCGCTGCCGTGACAAACGCCACACTCTTCCAGCGTCGGGATGCGGATCTCTTTGGTAACGCCACGAACCGCTTCCTCGAGGGAGAGCTCCATGTTGTAGCGCAGATCGGAACCGCGGCTGGCGCGTTGACGGCGGCCACCACCGAAGATGTCGCCGAATACGTCGCCAAAGATATCGCTGAAGTCGGCGCCGCCGCCGCCAAACCCGCCACCACCACCCATACCGCCCTGTTCAAAGGCGGCATGGCCGTACTGATCGTAGGCCGCGCGTTTTTGAGCGTCGGTCAGGACCTCGTAGGCTTCCTTAACCTCTTTAAATTGGGCTTCGGCGTCTTTCTCCTGGTTGCGGTCAGGATGGTATTTCATCGCCAGGCGTTTATACGCCTTTTTTATCTCACGCTCTTCCGCCGTCTTGGAGACGCCGAGAATCTCGTAATAGTCTTTCTTCGCCATTATTTCTCTTACCCTTAACATGCGTGCACGGGCGTAGAGTTGCCTCGACGCCCGTGCTGGTTTCCAGTAACGGCCTGACGGCCGTTACGTGCCCGCTTAAGGGCGATTATTTCTTGTCTTTAACTTCTTCGAACTCAGCGTCAACCACGTCGTCGTCTTTCTGCGCCGCGTTGTCAGCACCGGCATCAGCGCCTTGCTGAGCCTGCTGCGCCTGAGCCATTTCCAGCAGCTTGCCGGAAACCTGCACCAGCGCCTGGGTCTTGGCTTCGATCTCGGCTTTGTCTTCGCCTTTAACCGCCACTTCCAGATCTTTCAGCGCCGCTTCGATAGCCGTTTTGTCTTCCGCCGGCAGTTTGTCGCCTGCTTCTTCCAACTGCTTACGGGTGCCGTGGATCAGGTGATCGGCCTGGTTACGGGTCTGCACCAGCTCTTCGAACTTACGGTCAGCTTCGGCGTTCAGTTCGGCATCACGCACCATTTTCTGGATTTCTTCTTCGTTCAGACCGGAAGAAGCCTTGATGGTGATTTTCTGCTCACGGCCGGTATTCTTGTCTTTGGCAGACACGTGCAAAATACCGTCGGCGTCGATGTCGAAGGTCACTTCGATCTGCGCCATACCGCGTGGAGCAGCCTGGATGCCGTCCAGGTTGAACTGGCCCAGCGACTTGTTATCGTTAGCGCGTTTACGCTCACCCTGCAGCACATGGATGGTTACCGCAGACTGGTTGTCTTCAGCGGTAGAGAACACCTGGCTGTGCTTGGTCGGGATGGTGGTGTTTTTGGTGATCAGCGGAGTCATCACGCTGCCCATGGTTTCGATACCCAGCGACAGCGGGGTAACGTCCAGCAGCAGAACGTCCTTCACATCACCGGCCAACACGCCGCCCTGTACCGCAGCACCCACCGCAACGGCTTCGTCTGGGTTAACGTCTTTACGCGGTTCTTTACCGAAGAAATCAGCGACTTTCTTCTGAACCATTGGCATACGGGTCTGGCCGCCCACCAGGATCACGTCCTGAATGTCGGAAACCGACAGGCCTGCGTCTTTCAGCGCAACTTTCAGTGGCTCGATGGAACGAGCAACCAGATCTTCAACCAGCGACTCGAGTTTGGCGCGGGTCACTTTGATGTTCATGTGTTTCGGGCCGCTCGCGTCTGCCGTGATGTACGGCAGGTTGACGTCGGTCTGCTGAGCGGAAGACAGCTCAATCTTCGCTTTCTCTGCGGCTTCTTTCAGACGCTGCATTGCCAGCGGATCTTTACGCAGATCCATGCCCTGTTCTTTCTTGAACTCTTCAACCAGATAGTTGATCAGACGGCTGTCGAAGTCTTCGCCACCCAGGTGGGTATCACCGTTGGTTGCCAGAACTTCGAAGGTTTTTTCGCCGTCGACGTCGTCGATTTCGATAATGGAAATATCGAAAGTACCGCCGCCCAGGTCATAAACCGCGATGGTGCGGTTGCCGACTTCTTTGTCCAGGCCGTAGGCCAGGGCTGCAGCCGTCGGTTCGTTGATGATGCGTTTTACTTCCAGACCTGCGATGCGGCCGGCGTCTTTGGTCGCCTGACGCTGTGCGTCGTTGAAGTAGGCAGGTACGGTGATAACCGCTTCAGTTACCGGTTCACCCAGGTAATCTTCCGCCGTTTTCTTCATTTTCTTCAGCACTTCAGCAGAAATCTGCGGAGGCGCGATTTTCTGGCCTTTCACTTCGATCCAGGCGTCGCCGTTATCTGCGGCCACGATTTGGTACGGCATGATGTCTTTATCACGCTGTGCTTCTTCGTCCTGGAAACGACGGCCAATCAGGCGCTTGATCGCAAACAGGGTATTTTGTGGGTTAGTCACAGCCTGACGCTTAGCCGGCTGACCAACCAGAATCTCACCGTCTTGGGTGTAGGCGATAATAGAAGGAGTTGTGCGGTCGCCCTCGGCGTTTTCCAGCACGCGCGCCTTACCACCATCCATAATTGCTACGCAGGAGTTGGTAGTCCCCAGGTCGATACCAATAATTTTGCCCATCTAAACGTCTCCACTAATAAATTCATAATCGGTCAGGTTGCTAACCTATATGCGGGCGATTTTTTGCTTTTCAACTGCCCGCTATCTCAGTCTTTCCCGCGGTCAGCAACTGCGGTTGCAAATAAGATGGGGCCATCCCACTCAGCATCAAGGGGCAAGGTGAAAAAAATTTCTTTTTTATCGTCACTCAGATCATTGTTTCCTGCTCAGGGGATCATTATGATGCCGCGCGCTCTGATGGAAGTTACGGTTTTTTCGGCCATTCAGACCATTTATGAATTTACTTAGCTATTTCCGTTAATTTTCTGTTATCGCAGAGGACATATGCACACCAACAAGTTGGCAAATCCCGGCCCTCTCGGCCTGATGGGCTTCGGGATGACCACCGTCTTGCTGAACCTGCACAACGCGGGCTTTTTCCCACTGACTTCCGTCATCATCAGCATGGGGATTTTCTTCGGTGGCCTGGCCCAGATTATGGCCGGCCTGCTGGAATACAAGAAGGGCAACACCTTCGGCATGACCGCCTTTATCTCTTACGGCAGCTTCTGGCTGAGCCTGGTCGGCATTCTGCTGCTGCCACGCATGGGCCTGGCCGAACCGACCGACGCTACCGTGCTGGGCATTTACCTGGCGCTGTGGGGCGTTTTCACCCTGTTCATGTTCTTCGGCACGCTGTGCGCCAATCGTGCGTTGCAATTCATCTTTGCCAGCCTGACGCTGCTGTTCGCCCTGTTGGCGATTGGCAACATCACCGGCAACCACGCGCTGCTGACCTTTGCCGGTTATGAAGGGGTGATCTGCGGCGCCAGCGCCATTTACCTGGCCATGGCGGAAGTGCTCAACGAGCAGTTTGGCCGTACGGTGCTGCCGATTGGCGCAGTGACTGCCAAAGGTGCGGAGCCTGTTCCGGCGACGGCGTAATTGCCTTTGGCCTGAAACAAAAAACCCTGCGTCGCAGGGTTTTTTTTTAGCTGTAGGAACCGGCGCGTTGCACCTTGGTTTCGCTGTTTAAATCGCGGTGCAGATAGATGCCCAGCAGCAGCCCGATACCGGACAACGCCAGCACGTAGTAAGCGGGGGCTAACGGGGTTAACTTCATGATCAACGTGACAAATATTGGGGTTAAACCACCAAAAATAGCGTATGCGACATTGTATGAGAACGAAATCCCGGTAAACCGTACTTCTGCCGGGAAGGCCCGCACCATCACGTAAGGCACCGCACCCACTACCCCCACGCTGAAGCCTACCAGGGCATAGCAAGCAAACAGCATTTCCGGGTGCACGCCCACCGTCTGATAGAACAGCCAGCTGCAACCGGCCAGCAATAAACTGCCGACGATAAAGGTTTTGCTGGCGCCAAAGCGATCCGCCGACAGCCCGGCGGCAATGCAGCCGGCAATCAGCATAATGGTGGCGATGCTGTTGGCCTGCAGCGACAGCGCCGGGGCGATGCCAAACTGTTTTTGCAGGTAGGTTGGCGTCATCAGAATGACCACCACGATACCCGCGGACAGCAACCAGGTGAGCAGCATAGACACCGCCACTTCCTTGCGATGATTAAGCACTACGGATTTTAGCGGCAGCTCCTTGGCCAGCGCTTTGCGCGCCTGCATCTCGATGAAGATGGGCGTTTCCTGCAGCCAGCGGCGCAAATACATCGCCACCAGCCCGAAGATGCCACCAAGCAAGAACGGGATACGCCAGCCGCCGTCGAGAATGGTCTGTTGGCTCAAGGTGGTGTTGATCACCGTCGCGACCAGCGACCCCAGAAGGATGCCGACGGTCAGGCCGGCGGTCAATGTGCCACAGGCGAAGCCGATACGGCGGCGCGGCACATGCTCGGCGACAAATACCCAGGCGCCCGGCACTTCACCGCCAATCGCCGCCCCTTGCAACACGCGCATCAACAACAGTAACAACGGTGCGGCAATGCCGATATTGGCGTAAGTGGGCAACAGGCCCATCGCCAGCGTCGGTAACGCCATCAACAGAATGCTCAGGCTGAACATTTTTTTGCGACCAACCCGATCGCCGAAATGCGCCATCACGATGCCGCCCAGCGGCCGGGCCAGATAACCGGCGGCGAAGATACCGAAGGTCTGCACCTGTCGCAGCCATTCCGGCATGTCCGCCGGGAAAAACAGCTCGCCCATCACCGCGGCAAAGAAGACGAAAATGATGAAGTCATAAAACTCCAACGCACCGCCGAGGGCAGCCAACGTCAGAGTTTTGTAGTCTTGCCGGTTTAACCGGCGATTATTGTCGTGAGGCATAGGGTACCGTCGGAAAAGGCTGTAGAAATAAAAGCCGCAGGCTTTCTGTAAACGAATTCTTACTATAGCGGCAAATTATTTTCACACCAGACGGACTGAAGCTAATCTCACAGATCGCTGAAATTTAGAGGTTTATCTCGCGGCGTGCGTTCTTCGGGCGAAATGCTGCTACCACCGCCGCCTGCGTTTCCACATAAGGCCCTTCGAGCAATTGGATGCAATAAGGCACGCTGGCGAAAATGCCGTGCACCACCGTCTTGCCCTGCTCATCCTTCACCCCTTCCAGCGTTTCCTTGATCGACTTCGGCTGCCCCGGCAGGTTGATGATCAACGCCTGTTTGCGGATCGCCCCGACCTGGCGTGAAAGAATTGCCGTTGGCACATAGTGTAGGCTGATTTGGCGCATTTGCTCGCCGAAGCCGGGCATCACGCGATCGGCTATCGCCAGGGTGGCGTCAGGCGTCACATCGCGCCGTGCCGGGCCGGTACCGCCGGTGGTCAGCACCAGGTGGCAGCCCATTTCATCCACCAGCTCGCACAGAGTCTGTTCGATAAGCGTCTGCTCATCGGGGATCAGACGGGTTTCCAGTTTAAAGGGCGAGACGAGTGCGGCGGTCAGCCACTCTTCCAATGCCGGAATGCCCTTATCCTGGTAAACACCGCCGGAAGCGCGGTCGGAAACAGAAACCAAACCAATACGTAATATGTCCATGCGTAACCTCTACAGCCTGATGGGTTCACTTCCCATCCTGTTATTAATCCTGAGAGTATAAAGTGTCTGGCCCACCGCCGGGCGCGGCGAGCATAAAAAAAGGCGGCCTGAGCCACCTTTTTCGCGCTGATTGCGGTAATTACAGCAGATCGGCGATCATTTTTTCCAGCTTGCCCTGGTCTACGGCAAACTTGCGGATACCGTCGGTCAGTTTCTCAACCGCCATTGGATCCTGGTTGTGCTGCCAGTAGAACTCAGGCTCGGTCAGCGCAGCAGGGCGCGCTTTTACTTCACCGGTATAAGCCAGTTTACGTTCCAGTGCGCCTTCGCTCTCTGCCAGTTCTTTCAGCAGCGCAGGGGCGATGGTCAGACGGTCACAGCCGGCCAGTTCGATGATTTCACCCACGTTACGGAAGCTGGCGCCCATCACCACGGTGTTGTAACCGTGCTCTTTGTAATACTGGTAGATCTCGGTAACGGAAACCACGCCCGGATCTTCGTTTGGCGCGAACTCTTTCTTGTCGCCATTGGCTTTGTACCAGTCGAGGATACGGCCAACGAACGGAGAAATCAGGAACACGCCGGCTTCAGCGCAGGCGCGCGCCTGAGCGAAGGAGAACAGCAGCGTCAGGTTACAGTTGATGCCTTCTTTTTCCAGCTGCTCCGCTGCGCGGATGCCCTGCCAGGTAGAAGCCAGTTTGATCAGGATGCGATCGTTGCTGATGCCGGCATCGTTGTACAGTTTGATCAGGCGCTTGGCCTTGGCAACGCTGGCGACGGTGTCGTAGGACAGGCGTGCGTCCACTTCCGTGGAGATGCGGCCCGGAACCAGTTTAAGGATTTCCAGACCAATGTTGACGGCCAGCTTGTCGGCGGCATCGGCGATCTGCTGTTCGCGATCGCTGCTCTGCTCGCGCGCCCAGGCAATGGCTTCGTCAATCAGTTTACGGTATTCAGGAATTTGAGCTGCATTGAGGATCAGCGAAGGATTGGTTGTGGCGTCTTGCGGTTGATACAGCTTCATTGCCGCGATATCGCCCGTGTCCGCAACCACAGTAGTGAGCTGGCGCAGGGAAGTTAATTTATCGGTCATGTTGGCATTATCTCATCGTTTGTGCATGAACTTTTGGCATCGTTCAACCATGCCCTGCCCTGATAATAACATGCGCAAGGCCCGGTGCAAGGCTGGAAAATCGCGGCCAGACGGCGTTGATTTTTTCCTTGGGCGAGCAACCGTTTACGCAGATATCTTTCGTCATTCCCGAGCTAATGAAAAGGCAATAACGTGCTATCGATGAAATGAATTATGTTAAATTCTCGCCCAATGAGGCGAGAGATCCTGAGCCTTGAGACAAATCTCAATTCATCTGAACCCGGCTGATTTCAGCTAAGCTATTGTAAAAACTGACTCAATGTATTTTCACCCGCGGTGGATGCTGCGCGGTGTGCGGTAAATTTCATCAAGGAGGGATCCGTGACGGACCTGATAGATTTTATAAACACTGTTTTGTGGGATTCGGTACTGATTTATTTGCTGCTGGGTACGGGCATTTATTTCACCCTGCGCACCCGCTTTATTCAGGTCCGCCATTTCAGCCACATGTTCTCGGTGCTGAAGCACAGCAACAAAAGCGACAGCGCAGGCATCTCCTCTTTTCAGGCGCTGTGTACCACCCTGGCGGCACGCGTCGGAACCGGTAACCTGACCGGCGTGGCGATAGCCCTCACTGCCGGCGGCCCGGGGGCGATCTTCTGGATGTGGGTGGTGGCGTTTATCGGCATGTCCACCTCGTTCGTCGAAAGCAGTCTCGCCCAGCTCTACAAAACCAAAGACGATCAGGGCAACTACCGCGGTGGCCCGGCCTACTATATGGAAAAGGGCCTGGGCATGCGCTGGATGGGCGTGCTGTTCTCCCTTTTCCTGATCATCGCCTTCGGCTTGGTGTTTAATGCCGTCCAGGCCAACTCCATCGCCCGGGCTTCCGCTGTCGCTTTCAACGTGAAGCCGCTGCACGTGGGGATCGGCCTGGTGTTGCTGAGCGGCATCGTGATCTTCGGTGGCATCCGTTCCGTCGCGCGCGTGGCCGAACGGGTGGTGCCGCTGATGGCCGGCGCTTATCTGCTGCTGGCTTTCTGGGTCATTGGCCACAATATTGAGCAGATGTCGACGATCCTAACGCTGGTGCTCAAGAGTGCCTTCGGGCTGCAGGAAGCGGCGGCCGGTGCCGTCGGCTATGGCATTTCGCAAGCGATGGCCCAGGGCGTTCAGCGCGGTCTGTTCTCCAATGAGGCCGGTATGGGCTCCGCGCCCAATGCGGCGGCCTCCGCGTCACCTTACCCGCCGCATCCCGCCTCGCAGGGCTATGTGCAGATGTTCGGGGTCTTCATCGATACTGTCGTTATCTGCAGCGCCACCGCCGCGATAATTCTCTCGTCCGGGGTGCTGGATCAGCCGGTATCCAGCGTCAGCGGCATCGATATGACCCAACGGGCGCTGTCCTCCGCCGTCGGCAGTTGGGGCGCGCCGTTTGTCGCCATCGCCATTTTCTTTTTCGCTTTCACCTCGATCATTGCCAACTATGCCTACGCCGAGAGCAATCTGGTGTTCCTTGAGCATAACCACCCGGCCGGGTTGACGATTTTCCGCTGCGCGGCACTGGGCATGGTGATGTTTGGCGCGCTGGCCGAACTGCCGGTGGTATGGAAAATGGCCGACACCTCGATGGCGCTGATGGCGATCACCAACCTGACGGCGATCCTGCTGCTGTCGCGCGTGGCGCTGAGGCTGGCCAACGACTACCACCGCCAGCGCAAGCTGGGGCAATTGCCCACTTTCGACGTGAAGCGTTTCCCCGAGCTGAAATCCCAGCTTGAACCGGGCGTGTGGGATAAAGGTTAACCTTTTACGGGCGCGTCTCGCCTATCAGACCCATTGCCCCTTTTTCTCGCGCTTTTTGCTACAGTATCCGCTCTTGGATAAACAGGATCTGGCCATGCTCGTTATTATTTCACCTGCAAAAACCCTTGATTACGAAAGCCCGCTGGCGACAGAACGCTTCACGCAGCCCGAATTGCTGGACAAGTCGAAGCAACTGATCAAAATCTGCCGCGAGCTGACGCCGGCGCAAATCTCCAGCCTGATGGGCATCAGCGATAAACTGGCCGGCCTGAATGCCGCTCGCTTCAGCGACTGGCAGCCTAAATTCACCCCAGACACCGCCCGCCAGGCGTTATTGGCTTTTAAAGGCGATGTGTATACCGGCCTGCAGGCGCAGGACTTCAGCGAAGAGGACTTTGATTTCGCCCAGCAGCACCTGCGGATGCTGTCTGGCTTATATGGCGTGCTGCGCCCGCTCGATCTGATGATGCCTTACCGGCTGGAGATGGGCATCAGGCTGGAGAATCCCAAGGGCAAGGACTTGTACAGTTTCTGGGGCGAGCAGATCACCAAAAAGTTGAACGATGCGCTGGAACAACAGGGTGACGACGTGGTGGTCAATCTGGCTTCCGACGAGTACTTCAAGTCGGTGAAACCGGCCAAACTGCACGGCACGCTAATCAAACCGGTATTTCTCGACGAGAAGAACGGCAAATATAAGGTGATCAGTTTCTACGCCAAAAAAGCGCGTGGGTTGATGAGCCGCTTTATCATCAAAAATCGCCTGACGCAGCGCGAGCAATTGGTGGATTTCAACCTGGAAGGCTATGTCTTTGACGAAGCCGGTTCCCAGGGCAATGAACTGGTGTTCAAACGCCCCGAACAGTAAAAAGAACGCAAAAAAAAGCCGTCGCAATGACGGCTTTCGTTTTTAGGCTGGGCGGTTTCAGGCCGGCAGAGCCATCAGGAATTTACGCAACTCGGCGAAACCGGCCGGCAGGCTGTGGGACAGCAGCGGCAAATCGGCACGCAGCGCCAGCGCCTTCGGCAGCGGCAGCTCCTGGCCGAGGATCTCTTCTACGCTCTCTTTGAACTTGGCCGGATGCGCGGTGCCGAGGAACAAACCAAACTCCCCTTCCCGCAGTTGATCGCGCAGAGCGCGGTAAGCGATCGCGGCATGCGGTTCTGAGAGATACCCCAATTGCGCCAGTTCCCGCATGGTGTCCCTGGTGGTTTCATCGCTCACCGTAGCGTGGCCCAGATCTTTCAACTGCCAGATTTTACGGCGGAACAGCTCTTCCACCCGCGGCCAGTTGTTCGGCTGGCTGACGTCCATCGCATTCGACAGCGTCGCGACCGTAGCGTGCGGCTGCCACTGACCGTTGGTCAGGAAGCGCGGCACGGTGTCGTTGGCATTGGTGGCAGCGATAAAACGCTTCACCGGCAGGCCCAGCGACTTGGCCAGCAGACCGGCGGTCAGATCGCCGAAGTTGCCGCTTGGCACCGAGATCACCAGTTGATTGCGCGCTTCCTGCGGCAATTGCGCCACCGCTTCGAAGTAGTAGCAAATCTGCGCCAGCAGGCGGCTGATATTGATGGAGTTTGCCGAGTTCAGGTGCAGCGCCTCTTTCAGCTCCTGATCGTCAAAAGCCTGTTTCACCAGCGCCTGGCAAGCATCGAAGTCACCGTCGATCGCCACGGTGTGGATATTGCCGCCCAGGGTGCAGAACAGTTTTTCCTGCAGCGGGCTGATTTTGCCCTGCGGATACAAGATGACCACGCGGACGTTCTTCAGGCCGTAGAAAGCGTGCGCCACGGCGGCGCCGGTATCGCCGGAGGTCGCCGTCAGGATAGTCACCGGCTGATCGCCCGCCACTTCCGCCAGCATCTGTGCCATAAAGCGGCCACCGAAGTCTTTGAATGCCAGCGTCGGGCCGTGGAACAGCTCCAGACAGGCAATGTCGTCTTCTACTGGCGCAACCGGCGCCGGGAATTCAAACGCCGCCGCCACGCGCTTATGCAGCGCCTCTTCCGACACTTCATCGCCGATAAACGCCGACAGGATGCGGGTGCTGCGGGTGACAAAGTCCTGCTCCAGCAGGTGATCGATTTCGGTCAGTTCGAACTCCGGCAGATCCAGCGGGAAAAACAGCCCTTGCTGTTTGCCCAGGCCCTGTTTGATCGCCTGTGCGAAGCTGACCTGCTCGTTGTGATCCTTAAGGTTGTACAGTTTCATGCGTTATCCCAGTAGTCGTGCGCCTGCGGTATCCAGACGGCAAATATGAACAAAACCTTCGTCGTTTTGCAGATAGTGATTGGTCAGCCAGTCGGCCATGCGTTGTGCGGTGGCGCCATCGTCACAGACGGCGAACAGCGTCGGGCCGGAGCCGGAGATGCCGCAAGCCAGAGCGCCGATGTCCTGCGCGGCCTTGCGCGCGTCGGCAAAGCCCGGCAGCAGGCGGGTACGGTACGGCTCGGCAATCACGTCCTGCATCAATTTGGCTGCCAGACGCGGCTGCTGGGTATGGCAGGCATGGATAAAGCCCGCCAGATAGCGACCATGGCTGATGCAGTCCTGACGGCGGTACTGCGCGGGCAGGATAGCGCGCGCTTCGGCGGTGGACACCTTGATGCCCGGGTAGGCCATCACCCACAACCAGTCTTTAAAGCAGGGTACTTCCTGGCTGATGAACCCCTCTTCTTCCAACATCAGCTGCAGGCCGCCCAGGTAGCATGGCGCCACGTTGTCGTAATGCACACTGCCGGAGATGCGGCCTTCCAGCTCGCCCATCAGGCCAAGCAGCGTCATTTTGTCCAGCGGACGATTGCAGAATTCATTCATCGCCATCAATCCGGCGACCACCGAACAGGCGCTGGAGCCCAGCCCGGAACCGATCGGCATGTTTTTCTCCAGCCGCATCGCCACCGGGATCTGCCGGCCTATCTCCTGGCAGAAACGCTCCCAGCACTGGTAGACGATATTTTCTTTCGGATCGTCAGGCAGTTTACTGACGAAGCGGCCGGCGTTTTGCAGGCTGAACGTTTCGGCGGCTTCCACGCTGACGCAATCGCCCAACAGGGTGCCGTCGATCGGAGACACCGCTGCACCCAGAACGTCGAAGCCGACGCTGACGTTGCCAATTGAGGCCGGTGCATACACCTTAACCATATTAAACTCCCAACTTCCATGACAGTGTGCGCAACAGGTCGGCAAATACCCCCGCCGCAGTCACATCATTACCGGCGCCGTAGCCGCGCAACACCAAAGGTAATGGCTGATAGTAACGGCTGTAGAAGGCCAGGGCATTCTCACCGTTCTTCACTTTATACAACGGATCGTTGCCGTCTACCGCATCAATGCGCACCTGACAGCGGCCATCTTCGATCACGCCGACGTAGCGCAACACCTTGCCCTGCTCGGCGGCGTTAGCCACGTTGCGCGCGTATTCCTTATCCAACTCCGGCAAGCGCGCCAGGAAGGTTTCCACATCACCGGAAGCGTCAAAGGACGGCGGCAGCGCCGACTCGACCTCAATGTCCCCCAGTTCCAGCTTGTAACCCGCCTCGCGGGCCAGGATCAGCAGCTTGCGGGCCACGTCCATGCCGGAAAGATCGTCACGCGGATCCGGCTCGGTGAACCCTTTGGCCTTGGCCTCCAGGGTCGCCGCCGACAGCGACATGCCTTCGTCCAGCTTGCCGAAAATAAACGACAGCGAACCGGACAGGATACCGGAGAAACGCGTCAGTTCGTCGCCGGCATTCAGCAGATTTTGCAGGTTCTCGATAACCGGCAAACCCGCGCCGACGTTGGTGTCGTACAGGAACTTGCGGCGTGAGCCGGCAGCGGCGGTGCGCAGCTGTTGATAGTAGTTCATCGACGAGGTGTTGGCCTTCTTGTTCGGCGTCACCACGTGGAAACCATCGGCCAGGAAATCCGCGTATTGGTCGGCGACCGCCTGGCTGGAGGTACAGTCGACAATCACCGGGTTCAGCAGGTGATACTCCTTCACCAGACGGATGAGGCGGCCCAGATTGAACGGTTCTTTAGCCGCGGCCAGTTCCTCTTTCCAACTCTCCAGAGCGATACCGTGCACATTGGTCAGCATGGCTCGGGAATTGGCGATACCGCAGATGCGCAGATCGATATGCTTTTGCTTCAGCCACGGCTGCTGGCGATAAATCTGCTCGATCAGGGCACCGCCGACGCCGCCGACGCCGATGACAAACACTTCAATCACCTGATCGGTATTGAACAGCATCTGGTGGCAGACGCGAACGCCGGTGGTGGCGGAATCGTTGCTGACCACCACCGAGATGGAACGCTCCGACGAGCCCTGGGCGATGGCGACAATGTTGATATTGGCGCGCGCCAGCGCGGAGAAGAAGCGGGCCGAGATGCCGCGCAAGGTGCGCATGCCGTCGCCCACGACAGAGATAATCGCCAGCTTCTCCATCACGTCCAGCGGCTCGAGCAAGCCGTCTTTCAGCTCAAGATAGAATTCGTCTTCCAGCGCACGGCGCGCACGCTGCAGCTCGCTCTGCGGCACGCAGAAGCTGATGCTGTATTCGGAAGAGGATTGGGTAATCAGCACGACCGAAATACCGGTGCGCGACATCACGGCGAACACCCGAGCGGCCATGCCGACCATGCCCTTCATCCCCGGGCCGGAGACGTTGATCATTGCCATGTTGTTCAGGTTGGTGATGCCCTTCACCGGGGTATCGCTATCCACGTTTTCACCGCCGATCAGCGTGCCGGGGGCCTGCGGATTGGAGGTGTTTTTGATCAGGCAAGGGATTTGGAACTGGGCAATCGGTGTGATGGTACGGGGGTGAAGCACGCTGGCGCCGAAATAAGAAAGCTCCATCGCCTCCTGGTACGACATCGACTTCAGCAGCCTGGCGTCCGGCACGGTGCGCGGGTCGCAGGTATAAACGCCGTCTACGTCGGTCCAGATCTCGCAACAGTCGGCGCGCAGACAAGCGGCCAGTACGGCGGCAGAGTAATCGGAACCGTTACGACCCAACACCACCAGCTCGCCCTTGTCATTACCGGCGGTAAAACCGGCCATCAGCACGATGTGATCCGCCGGGATAGCCGCGGCGGCGATGCGCAACGTGGATTCGGCGATATCTACGGTCGACTCCAGATAATGCCCCTGCGCCAGCAGTTTCTCTACCGGGTTGATCACCGTCACCGGGAAACCTTTGGCGCGGAATACGCCTTCCATGATGGCGATGGAGAGCTTCTCGCCACGGCAGATAATCGCCGCGTTCACGCTGTCCGGGCATTGCCCCAGCAGCGCTACGCCGTGCAGCACCTGCTTCAGTTGGGCGAACTCCTGATCGACCAGGGTCTTCAGGCGATCGTATTCGAAACCTGGCAGAGCCTGCGCCAGGCCGCTCAGCAGGTCGGCGAAGATGCGCTCCGCATCGCTCATATTTGGCAGAATGTCTTGCCCGGCCACCGTTTTTTCAATCATCGCCACCAAGTGGTTGGTGATCTTTGCAGGCGCGGACAATACCGTGGCTACCTGTCCCTGACGTGCGTTACTTTCCATGATGTCGGCAACGCGCAGAAAACGTTCTGCATTCGCTACCGAAGTTCCGCCAAATTTCAGCACTCGCATTTCTGATCTCTCCCGAATTTAAGCCGAAAAAAAAGCCCGCACTGTTTAGGTGCGGGCTTTTTTCTTTTGTTTCCTGTACGCGTCAGCCCGCCCCGTTACCTGTGGTTTCGGTGGTGGTAATAATTGTGATATTCAGGCTGATGTTTCGCATTTTTTCTGTCTGTCTCATTAAATACTCTGTCCCCTCTATTGGTTAAAGCAATCGCTTTCCCAAGTCAAATTATTTCTTGTTTTTGCCCCTTTTCCGCCCCGCTTGGCGAGTGAGCAATGCGATAGCAGAAAAGCCAAATGGCAGAACAAAAAAACAACCTGAAGGCAGTTTTGCAGTGGATCACACTGCATAATGACCAGAGCTTGCAGGTATCACTTTGTGAGCTTTTTTTCGATGTCATGCAGCAACCTGTGCAACATCGCCGTATCCCGTTGTGGCAGAACGCCCAGCCGCTGGTGCAGCCAATCGCGCAATTTTTGGTCATCGCTGACCCCCAACGCGCCCAATAATCCTTCGGCGCGCTGACGCAATGCCCGCAACTGCCCTTCATTGGCCATCGTCTCCTGCGGCGCACTGACGTTCATCAGTTCCGACAGTTGATAGCAATACACCATGACCGCCTGGCCGAGATTCAGCGAAGGGTAGTCCGCCTGCATAGGTACGCCGGTCAGCAGATCGGCCAGTTCCAGCTCTTCATTGGTCAGGCCGGAATCTTCGCGGCCAAATACCAGGGCAGCCTGATTCACCCACTGGCTGCGCTCGCCCAATTGCCCCAACAGTTGCTGCGGCGTACAGTAATAATGGAAACGCGCACGGCTGCGGGCCGTGGTGGCTACGGTGAAGTCCACGTCCGCTAGCGCCTGAGCCAAGGTGGCGAAAGTCTGCACGCCGTCGAGGATCTCCCCCGCCCCATGAGCGACCCAGCGCGCTGCCGGCTGCAGGTGCGCTTCGCTGTCGACGATGCGCAACGAGGTGAATCCCATGGTTTTCATTGCCCGCGCTGCGGCGCCGACGTTTTCCGGCCGTGCCGGAGCCACTAAAACAATATGAAGCTGCATCAATACTCCACAGAAAGAGGAATCGCGAGTTTTTGACTGTTCGGGATAGTCTGATTATATTTACAACTGCGCAACAAAAATCCCAAAAATTGCTACAGAGATGTATAAATAGGTTTTTTAACGGATAAATAGAGTGGAATAGATATTATTGCCACTTATGTTTTACTGTTCTTATTAATCAATACGTTAAAATAGCGTTCTTATCAATAAGCCCATAATTGTAACCTATTAAGCGCAACAATGCTGAATCGTACACAGAATTTGTGGTTCTGTGACTTAAGCTGGCAGTTCTGTAAGTGTTTTTCACAAAACTGTTAACGTGCTACAATTGAATTTGATATATGTCAACAAAGCGTAGTTTTGTTGGGTGATGAATTCGGCACGCACTGTTATATTGCTGTTAATAGGGTTAGGATATCCGCCGTTTTGGCACCTTTGGGGTGTAAGCAATAACCGCCCCACCAAGCTAGCGATCTTGTTGACATTAGATGGAAAGTGCATCAAGAACGAGTTTACGTACTTTAGTCATTTGGTAAGAGGGAACGTGAGCGCTATCTCTGCCCTCGTCTAAGAAAGCAAAGACTTCTGTACTTCCTATTTTCTATTTTGTTGGCAATTTTAGGTAGCAAATATGCAGACCCCGCACATTCTGATTGTCGAAGACGAGTTAGTCACTCGTAACACCCTGAAGAGCATTTTCGAGGCGGAAGGCTACGTTGTTCATGAAGCCAATGATGGTGCAGAGATGCACAACATCCTGTCTGAAAATGATATCAATCTGGTTATCATGGACATCAATCTGCCAGGCAAAAACGGCCTGCTGCTGGCGCGTGAACTGCGCGAACAGGCCAGCGTCGCGCTGATGTTCCTGACCGGCCGCGATAACGAAGTGGATAAGATCCTCGGATTGGAAATCGGCGCTGATGACTACATCACCAAGCCGTTTAATCCGCGTGAATTGACCATTCGCGCACGCAATCTGCTGTCTCGCACCATGAACCTGGGCAGCGTCGGCGAAGAACGTCGACTGGTAGAAAGCTATAAATTCAACGGTTGGGAGCTGGACATCAATAGCCGCTCACTGATCAGCCCGGCGGGCGAACAGTACAAGCTGCCGCGCAGCGAATTCCGCGCCATGCTGCACTTCTGCGAAAACCCGGGCAAGATCCAATCCCGTGGCGAGCTGCTGAAGAAAATGACCGGCCGCGAGCTGAAACCGCACGACCGTACCGTAGACGTAACCATTCGCCGCATTCGCAAGCACTTCGAATCAACGCCGGATACGCCTGAAATCATCGCCACCATTCACGGTGAAGGCTACCGTTTCTGCGGCGATCTGGAAGAGTAATCTCTCCCGCGTTAAAAACATCAGGGGTTCATTTGAACCCCTGATTTTATTTCGTCTCACCCCAAGGGATGATAGGCACCGCGCTCAGCGCATTTTTCGGTGAACCATCCACCACACGGTCTGAATAGCTCAGATAAATCAGCGCATTGCGGGTAGCGTCGTAGAAACGCACCACCTGCAGCTTTTTGAATACCAGCGACGTCCTTTTCTGGAACACCACCGTCCCTTCCGCCTTGCCGTTTTTGATTTTATCGTTCAGGGTAATCGGCCCCACCTGTTGACAGGAAATAGCCGCATCCGCCGTATCTTCCGCTAATCCCAGGCCGCCTTTGATACCACCGGTTTTTGCCCGACTGATATAACAAGTTACATTTTTAACATCCGGATCGTCGAACGCTTCCACCACAATTTTGTGGTCCGGACCAAAGAGTTTAAATACCGTATCGACCGAACCTACTTGTTCAGCCTGCGCGCTGTTTACCGTTGCGCAAACTAAACCAAACAAAAATATCCATCCTTTTTTCATTCACTTAACTCCAAGATCTACCGCCTGGAAAAACAGGCTCAGCGATCAATATTGTTTATGTCTTAGGTCACAGAATCGGGATTTTTCTGGTCCGCACTCCTCTTTCTAGCACAGAGCGTGAAAAAAATCTTTGAGAGTCTCGGAGGAAAAAAATTGCTATTATGCGGCGTCGTTATTTCTTTGCGCCCGTTTAAGGTGTGCCCCTGTCCAACTCTTGCGCAACGTGCTGCAAGAAGCAAAGAGTGCTACGCAAAATGGCTCATGGATTGGTCTGATAGCGCAAGCACCTGCGTAATGAATAAACAGTTCGGGTTCCTACCCTAAAGCTCTACGAGGAAGATCTATGGATCAAGCCGGTATCATTCGTGATCTGCTTAGCTGGCTGGAAAGCCATTTGGACCAACCCTTGTCGCTGGACAACGTGGCGGCAAAAGCGGGCTACTCTAAATGGCATCTGCAACGGATGTTCAAAGATATTACCGGTAACGCCATCGGCGCATATATCCGGGCAAGGAGACTGTCTAAAGCTGCGGTGGCGCTGCGTTTAACCAGCCGACCGATTTTGGATATCGCCTTGCAGTATCGCTTCGACTCGCAGCAGACCTTCACTCGCGCGTTTAAAAAACAGTTTGCGCAAACGCCGGCGTTGTATCGCCGTGCCGAAGACTGGAACGCGTTCGGCATCTGTCCGCCAATCCGCCTGGGTGCCTTCACCCTGCCTCAGCCTGAATTCGTCACGTTGCCGGAACAGCACCTGATTGGCCTGACGCAAAGCTATTCTTGCACGCTGGAGCAAATCTCCAACTTCCGTACCGAGCTGCGTTCACAGTTCTGGCGCCAATATCTGGGCGAAGCCGAGACGCTGCCACCGGTACTCTACGGGTTGCACCATTCGCGCCCGAGCCAGGAAAAAGACGACGAACAGGAAGTGCTGTACACCACGGCGCTGGAACCGTACCACGTGCCGGATAAAGTTCAGGAAGGCCAGCCGCTGGTGTTGCAGGGCGGTGAATATGCGATGTTCAGCTATGAAGGACCGGCTTCCGGTTTGCAGGACTTTATCCTGACGCTGTATGGCACCTGCCTGCCGGCGCTCAAACTGACGCGCCGTAAAGGGCACGACATCGAGCGCTTTTATCCCAAGGGTGACCGTCGGCCACCCCAACCGCCGACCGAGATCAACTGCGACTACCTGATCCCGATCCGCCGTTAACGCTGCAGTTCGTCCAGCGCGGGCATGTCCAGATGCGTGACATCGCCCGCCGTTTCCACGATCCAGCCGGAAGCCAACCATGGGCTCTGTTGATGATCAACACGCGACAACGAACAGTTACGCAAACGCAGGCGGCGCTCGGCATAGGCCGGCAACCCGAGCACGGTGCTGATCAGGCAGCCCAGGGCAATGCCGTGGCTGACAATCAGCGGTTTACTGCCTTCAGGCAACATCAGGCAACTTTCCAGCGAGGCGCGCATCCGCTCGCCCAGCTCGTTCATGGATTCACCTTGAGGGATACGGCCTTCAGCCGTGCCATCGACCATCTGTTTGCGCCACTGCTCTTCCTGCGGCGTCAGGCTGTCGATCAGGCGCTCTTCCAGCACCCCCATATGCAGTTCACGCAAACGTGGATCGTTAATCACCTCGCAGCCGCAAGCTTCCGCGATGATTTGCGCGGTGCGACGGGTACGCCCCAGATCGCTGGTGATAACGTGCGTGATGCCCTCTTTGCTGACACGCCGGGCAACCAGATGCGCCTGATGTTCACCCTTGGCGGTTAACGGGCTGTCGGACTGGCCCTGGATACGGCGAGCCGCATTCCATTCCGTTTCGCCGTGGCGAACGAGGTATACCTGTAACATTTTGCTTTTCCGTTATACTGCGTGAAACCTGAGTTTATCTTCGTCAGAAGCGGCTTACGCAAGCCTCTGACGCAGTGAATAGGCTCTTAGCTTAAGGATGCCAAACCCGTTATGTATCATGTTGTCGCTGCAACTACCAACCCGGCAAAGATCAAGGCTATTCAGTTGGCCTTTGATGACACCTTTGGCGCGGGCCAATGTCGCATTGAATCTGTCGACGTCGCCAGCGGCGTCTCACTGCAACCGATAGGCAATCACGAGACCCGCACCGGCGCACGCCAGCGCGTAATGGAAGCCCGTCAGGTTCGCCCGGAGGCCGACTTTTGGGTCGGCGTGGAAGCAGGCATCGAAGAGAATATGACCTTCGCCTGGATGACGGTGGAAAGCCCGCATACTCGCGGCGAATCGCGCTCAGCCAGCCTGATGCTGCCGGAGATAATTTTACAGGGAATTCGCGCCGGCCGCGAATTGGGCACGGAGATGGCGGCCATCACCGGCAATATCGACGTAAAGCGCCAGGGCGGCGCTATCGGCATCTTTACCGATGGGCGATTGAGCCGCACCAGCGTTTATCATCAGGCCCTGCTGCTGGCGCTGGTGCCATTTCACAATCCTGTCTACCAAAGCCACAACGGCACGCCGAATAAATAACCCATGCCGGGCGCGGCGCTACTGCGCATCGCCCAGCAACTGTTGCTCCAGCCACTGTTTCAACGCCGGCGTCGCCGCTTTCAGGCTGTTCGAACCGCGAGTGATGGTGGCAATTCCCGCCCCCAGTTCGTTCTTCAGTTCCCGTTGGCTCATCTCACCGCGCATCAGTTCCTGAATAATCCGTACCCGCGTGCCTAAGGCCGTGCGCTCATCCGGCGTCAGCAACAGTTGCATCAAGGGCTGGTGCAGCTCCTGAGCGAACGAATTTTGCAGCAGCGCGACAAAGCGCAGCCAATCCTCATTGCCTTGTTCTGAAAGAGCCGGATCGTTAAGCGATAATTGCGTCATGGCAAGCCACCATACTATTTAACTAGTACAGCAGCATACCATAGCGCCGTCAAAATCAATAACGTCTCTGCCATTCGGCATCGGTCAACACTTTGGCCGGGCGGTGCATCAAATAGCGGTAAAACGCGTCGTAAGCCAACACGTTCTTCACGTAAGAACGGGTCTCCGAGAACGGGATGCTTTCAACAAACGCCACCGCATCGACGCGCCCTTCGCTGTTCCCCAACCAGGTATTCACCCGCGATGGGCCGGCGTTATAAGCCGCCGACGACAAGATGCGGTTACGGCCAAACTGCTGGTAAACGTACTCCAGGTAGCTGGTACCGATAGTAATATTGGTTTTCGGATCAAGCAGCTGGCTCGGGCTTGAGTAGCCGGGAATATTGTACATTTGCACGGTATGTTGCGCGGTCCGCGGCATCACCTGCATCAGGCCGCTGGCCCCCACCGGTGACTGCGCTTTCGGGTTCCAGGCGCTTTCCTGACGGGCAATCGCCATGGCGTAGCTCGGCGTGATCCCCTTGTCATCGGTAGCGCTGCGGAACTCTTGCGACCAGGCCACCGGGAAGCGCTCCTCGAGGTGATCCCACAGCTTGCCGACGATGGTTGCCTGCACGCTGAGATCGGCCCAATTCTGCTCGAATGCGAAACGCGCCAGCGCTTCCTGTTCAGGCCGGCTGCGGCTGGCAACGAACGAACTCCACTCGCTGCGCGCCAGGTTATCCATGTTCCAGTACATCAACTCTCGTACACGGGCGATTTCCGGCCCGTCCACCAGCGAAGCGCGGGGTTTGGCCGCCACCGCCACCATAACCGGATAAGGCGTATTCAGTTTCTGCGCCGCCACCATCGGGTAGAAGCCACGTTCATTCATCAGGCTGCGCAGGATCTCTTCACCCTCGCCGCGTTTGCCTTCGTCCAGCAAGATGCTCGCACGCCAGTAACGCCATTCGTCTTTATTGCGCGATTCTGCCGGCAGGCGCGCAAGCCAGGTCGCCACGCCCTGACGATCGCCGCTGCCCAGCGCCATGCGCACACGGCGTTCCAGCAGCGTCGGAGACTGGCTACGCAGGATCACCTTATCGCGCCACTGGGTCTGCTCGAAGGTCGCATCGCTGCCCATCAGGCGCCACGCCACCGCTTCTTCCAGCCCCAACCGCTCGCTGTCGCTCATTTTCTGCAGGCGGGCGATACTCGGGATCATCGCACGGGCATTTTCCGCATCCTGACGAGCCAGCCGCTCGAAAGCGATGCCGGTCGCCGCCCGGGTAAAGTCAGTCGGACCAACGCTGCGGGCGAAAGCCTCTACGGTGGCGGGATCGTTCTGCAGACGTACCAGCGCGTCACCCATGGTCTGATATTCGGACGGCAACTGGCGGTAAAGGCTGTTAACCAGGCCACTGTTGCCCTCTTTTAACGCCAGCTTCATGCGCGCCAGGGTATTCAGCGGCGTTTGCTTGCCGGCCCCCTGCCAGACGTTGAACAGTTTGTCGCAGGTGCCCGGCAGCGTTTTACCGCTCATCCAGAGATCGTCCGCGCCGCTCCAGGCTGCCTGCTGATCGCCGGTGGCCCATTTGGCGTAGTAATAATTACAGCGTGCGGCTATAGGTTTGGGGGCCTGCGGGCTGAAAGCCAGCAGAGTGCGCCAGTCCTCACGGCGCGCCAGTTCATTGACAAAACGAGGCGCCAGCGACTTGGCGGGCGGCAGCGTCGGGTGCTGCTTGATAAAGTCATTCACCTCGGAGAAGCCGGCCTGGCTGAGATCCTGCGTCAGTTCGCGGTATTCCAGATAAGGGTAAAGCGGGTAATCACGCAGCGTCGGCATAAGTTGCGCCACGACATCCATCTGATTGCTGTCCCACGCCTGCTTGATTTGCAGGTAACGCTGACGCTGTGCGTCGAGAGAGTCCGCCAGTGCCGCGCCCGAGAATGCCGTCAGGCACACTCCCACGGCCAACAGCCGCCATTTGTCTACCTTGACCATACTTACTCTTTCCTCGCTGGTTGTGTTGCCAGAACCCCCTCCCCCTTGCCGCGCTACGCCAACGGCCAAGGCCCGGAGAAACCGGTTCTTCGAGTATTTCGCGCCCTGAAGTGGAATACACGCCAGAGCAAAAAGGTGTGCGGAGCGATAAGCTCAGGCATCTATCATAGACAGCGCAATCGCCTATCCATTCACTACTGTAGAAGAAGAAGTTTATCGTCATGAGGGGCGTCAGGTAAAAAACGTTTACCCTGGCTGACAAATTAACTACAGGCATTGCGCAAATCGCCGCACTGCCGTTTTCTTTGCCGAAAACGCCTGGCCAACTCCCCGAGGCGTTTTATACTGTTAAAAAAAGATAGGATAAATCCGAGAAAACGGCACATAAAGCGCGCAACAGAGATATCTTATAATACAATCCGCGCCAATTATGGGTTAGATAGTGTTCATCAGACAGTGCGATTAACAGTTCTTAGCATTACGATTATCCCCTCCGTCGGGTCAGGTTTTTCATTGTTAGATCACCGCTACCGTACTGCGGACGTTGGCAGGAATGGCAGATGAAGATGGCAAAAAATGCCGTGATGTTAGCAGCCAGCGCAAAAAGCTCATTCACGAGCTTCATTTGCGCACGTCTTGACGACGGCCGCCTGCTACCCTTCATTCTGGTCCTGCTGCTGGCGTTTCCCGGGCTGGCTCGTCCCGAGACGCGCAGTCCCTATCAGAACCGCACACATGCCGTCACCACTGTCGTGGTCGGCATTATCAGCTATGCCCGCTGGCCCAGCGAGCCCAAGCCCATCCGTCTGTGCGTAACGGCGCCGACCCAATATGCCGAAGGCCTGTTCGACCCTATTTTGCTGAGCGCTCCCCGGCCGATCAAAACCGAGCGAGTGCCCTTTGACAGCCCTTTGCTGAACACCGGATGTGACGTGATTTATTTGGGTAATATCAACGCCGGACAGAAACAAAACTTTATACAGCGCATCCAGGGTCATTCCATTCTCAGTATCAGCGAGAACGACGGTGAATGCTCTGCCGGCAGCGCGTTTTGCCTGCAGATTGACGGTGACCAGGCCAGTTTCAAAGTAAATCTGGACGCTCTGGCACGCAGCGGCGTACGCGTTCATCCTAACGTGCTGCAGTTGGCGCGCAAACAGGCGCCGCCGCTATGATATGGCTGCGCAAGAACCGCTCCGGGCATTCGCGGCCCACGCTGGGCAGGGTGCTGCAACGGGCAAATCTTGGGCTGGCGCTGATTGCCGTCGGCACCGCCGGGATTTTTCTGACGTTGGTAGCGCTGTTCGCGCTGCGCGCCTACGCCAACCACAACCTGCATCTGATTGCGCGCTCCATCAGCTATACCGTCGAGGCCGCCGTGGTGTTTGGGGATCGCCCCTACATTCGAGAGGCGATGGTGCTGATCGCCTCCAAAGAAGAGGTGTCGGAAGCCAAAATTCTGGACAACGGCGGCAACGTGCTGGTCAGTTGGCATCATCCCAAAGACGGTCCGCTGCATGGTCTGGAGCAGATTGTCGCTCGCTGGGCGCTGCCGGAGCCGGTGGTTTTGCCGATCACCCATGAGGGCAAGCAGGTCGGCAAGGTCTGGCTCAGCGGCAACGGCGGCAGCCTGCTGCGTTTTCTGTTGCGCGGCATAGTGGGCATGATCGCCTGCCTGGTACTCAGTACCCTGTGCGCGCTGGTGCTCTCTCGCCGCATGCTGGTCGGCATTGTCAGTTCGCTGGACGACATCGCCAAGGTGGCGCACGCGGTGCGACGCGATCGCACCTTCGGGCTGCGGGTGCCGTCGGCACCGATCGCCGAACTGCACGAGCTGAGCAACGACTTCAACGGCCTGCTCGATGAGCTGGAAGACTGGCAGGCGCACCTGAAGCAGGAAAATGATTCGCTGACCCACCGGGCGACCCACGACAGCCTGACCGGATTACCGAACCGCGCCTTTTTTGAAGGCCGGCTGAGCCGCGCGCTGGGCGATATTCAGCCGACGGAAAAACTTGCGGTGTTGTTTATCGACGGCGATCGCTTCAAGGAGGTGAATGACAGTTACGGTCACGCGGCCGGTGATGCGGTGCTGACCACCATTGCCGGGCGCATTCGCGCGCAACTGCGTGAAAGTGACCTGGTCGCGCGTTTAGGCGGCGATGAGTTCGCCGTGCTGTTGGCGCCGGTTCACAGTACGGAAGATGTGCTGCAAATTGCCGACAACATTATCGACTGCATGACCCAACCGATAATTTTACCGAACGACGAGGCGGTGACGACCTCTCTGAGTATCGGTATTGCACTTTACCCTGAACATGCAGTAACGCCTCAGGGTCTTTTGCACGAAGCTGACGATGCAATGTATCAGGCAAAGCATCGTTATAACGGAGGCTGGCGGCTGGCAATACAGAAATAAAGCCCCAGCTATAAAATTAAAACCAGGGATTTGATTATGATACAGCAAACACTAAAAAACCGTTTTTCACTGCTGGCGATGATGTTTGTCGCCCTGCTCGCCCTTGCCGGGTGCCAGAGCAAACCGCAGGGACTGACGCCCGAGCAGGTCGCGTTGTTGCAGTCTCAAGGGTTCAAACTGACGGATAACGGCTGGGAATTCGGCCTCTCCGACAAGGTGTTGTTTGGCAACAACATCGGCAAACTGAATCCGGAAAGCACCGAAACCGTCCAAAAAATGGGCCGCGCGCTGATGAGCGTAGGCATCACCAAGTTCCGTCTGGATGGTCATACGGACAACTACGGTGAAGACAGCTATAACGACCAGCTTTCGCTGCGCCGCGCCAACGCAGTGGCCGATTTGCTGGCCAGCGTAGGCATCCCTCGCGCCAATATCGAAACTCGCGGCATGGGCAAGCGCGATCCGGTCGCCGATAATCGCACCTCCAGCGGCCGTGCGGAAAACCGCCGCGTCGCAATCGTCGTCACCCCTTAATCTGTCGAGATGCGCCTGTTAAAGGCGCATAAACGGTTATACTTAGCGATTGCTGATGATGTCTGGGATCCGTGTTCGAAACGGGCTACACTCCGCAGCCAGACATCCTATAAAACTGATATAGAGAGGCTAGAGCAACGTGGCTCAATACGTCTATACCATGCATCGCGTCGGCAAAGTAGTTCCGCCGAAGCGTCACATCCTGAAAAATATCTCCCTGAGCTTCTTCCCTGGCGCCAAAATCGGCGTGCTGGGCCTGAACGGTTCCGGTAAATCCACCCTGCTGCGCATTATGGCCGGTATCGATACCGATATCGAAGGCGAAGCGCGCCCGCAACCGGGGATTAAAATCGGCTACCTGCCGCAGGAACCGCAACTCAACCTGGAACACACCGTTCGCGAATCGGTTGAAGAAGCGATGGCCGAAGTCGTCGGTGCCCTGAAACGCCTTGACGAAGTGTACGCGCTGTACGCTGAAGAAGGCGCCGACTTCGACAAGCTGGCCGCTGAACAGGGCCGCCTGGAAGAGATCATTCAGGCCCATGATGGCCACAACCTGAACGCCCAATTGGAGCGCGCCGCCGATGCGCTGCGCCTGCCGGAATGGGACGCCAAAATCGCCAACCTTTCCGGTGGTGAGCGCCGCCGCGTAGCGCTGTGCCGCCTGCTGCTGGAAAAACCGGACATGCTGTTGCTGGACGAACCGACCAACCACCTGGACGCCGAGTCCGTGGCCTGGCTGGAACGCTTCCTGCACGACTTCGAAGGCACCGTGGTGGCGATCACCCACGACCGTTACTTCCTTGATAACGTGGCCGGCTGGATCCTCGAGCTGGACCGTGGCGAAGGCATTCCGTGGGAAGGCAACTACTCTTCCTGGCTGGAACAGAAAGACGCGCGTCTGGCGCAGGAAGCCTCAACCGAAGCCGCTCGCCGCAAGTCGATCGAGAAAGAGCTGGAGTGGGTACGCCAGGGTGCCAAGGGCCGTCAGTCTAAAGGCAAGGCCCGTCTGGCCCGCTTTGAAGAACTCAACAGCACCGAATACCAGAAACGTAACGAAACCAACGAACTGTTTATTCCACCTGGCGCACGCCTGGGCGATAAAGTGGTTGAAGTCAGCAACCTGCGTAAATCCTACGGCGACCGCCTGCTGATTGACGATCTGTCATTCGCCGTACCTAAGGGCGCGATTGTCGGCATTATCGGCCCGAACGGCGCGGGTAAATCCACGCTGTTCCGCATGATGTCCGGTCAGGAACAGCCTGATTCCGGCAGCATCGCGCTGGGCGATACCGTCAAACTGGCTTCTGTCGATCAGTTCCGCGACAGCATGGACAACGCCAAAACCGTGTGGGAAGAAGTGTCCGGCGGTCAGGACATCATGCGCGTGGGCAACACCGAAATGCCAAGCCGCGCTTATGTCGGCCGCTTCAACTTCAAGGGCGTCGATCAGGGCAAACGCGTGGGCGAACTGTCCGGCGGTGAGCGTGGCCGTCTGCATCTGGCCAAGCTGCTGCAGGTTGGCGGCAACGTGCTGCTGCTCGATGAACCGACCAACGACCTGGATATCGAAACCCTGCGCGCGCTGGAAAACGCCCTGCTGGAATTCCCTGGCTGTGCCATGGTGATCTCGCATGACCGCTGGTTCCTTGACCGTATTGCTACCCACATTCTGGACTATCAGGATGAAGGCAAGGTGGAGTTCTTCGAAGGTAACTTTACCGAATACGAAGAGTACAAAAAGCGTACTCTGGGTGCCGATGCGCTGGAACCTCGTCGTATCAAGTACAAGAAAGTCACCAAGTAACATCAGGTTGGCTATCTATGCTCTCAAGCCCGCATCTTGCGGGCTTTTTATTATCCCCAATCCAGTGCCTGTGCATAGTCCACAAATACCGGGTGCTGCAACACCACATCGATAAAACAGGCCAGCGCCGGTGAGTTAAGCTTGCGGCTGGGGTAAACCAAATACAGTTCATTCCCTTCCGCCCGCCATTCAGGCAGTACCTCCACCAGCTGTTTCTGCGCCACCACCTCGCGGCTGAGAAAGGCCGGCAGCAGAGTGATACCGGCACCGGAAATCGCGCATTCGCGCGCGTACAACAGATTGTCAGTGATATGCAGCATCGGCAGTTGCCAGCGGTAATACTCGTCGCCGCGGCGCAGGCTCCAGGCCGGCCAGGCGCGGTGCGCAATGCAGCGGTGCTGCTGCAACTGCTGGGGATGCAGGAGCGGCGGAAACTGCGCCAGATAGGCCGGCGCCGCCAGCAGATAACGCGGAGCATGCCCCAGGCGGCGGCCAATCAGCGAGGAGTCCTGCGGTTTACCGGTGCGCAACGCGGCGTCATAGCCCTCTTGCACCAGATCCACCATCGCATCAGACACCGAAACCTCCAGCGTGACGTCCGGGTACTGGCGCTGAAAATCCGCCGCCAGCCGCGCCACCAGCGTCGCCCCCAGCCCGGCGGGCGTCGAGATGCGCAACCGGCCGCTGGGGTTGTCACGCAGCCGCTGCAGCGCCAGATCGGCCCGTTCGGCGGCGGACAACATCTCCTGACAGTGCACCAGATAGCGTTCGCCGGCGAAGGTCAGATTGAGCTGGCGAGTGGTGCGGTTGAGTAGCCGCAAACCCAGCGTCTGCTCCAGTTGGCTGATGCGCTGGCTGACGCTGGATTTCGGCAAACCGGCGCGGCTGGCGGCGGCGGTAAAGCTGCCGCACTCGGCCACCAGCGCGAACAACGCCATATCCTGCAGCTGTTTGAACATCATTGTTCACCTCAGACGAACACTTAGTTAGCTATTGTCCATCTTATCACTCTCCTCTGAGAGGTCTACACTGAGGGTATTCATTCTAAAGGAGCACAGTCATGCCGATTAAAGCCATAGCCGTAGACCCGAAAAACCCCGCGGGTTTCATTGAAATCAGCCCGGAAAAACCGGCCCCGGGCCAATACGATCTGCTGGTGGAAGTCAAAGCGGTATCGGTCAATCCGGTGGATACCAAAGTCCACGCCGGCCTGCAAAAAAGCGGCCTGCAACAACCGCGTATCCTCGGCTGGGACGCCAGCGGCGTGGTGCTTGAGGTAGGCAGCGGCGTCAAAGGTTTCAAAGCCGGGGATGAAGTCTGGTACGCCGGTGATATCACCCGCCCGGGCAGCAACAGCACTCAGCAGTTGATTGATTCGCGCATCGTGTCACATAAACCGCGCAGCCTGAACTGGGCGGAATCCGCCGCCATGCCGCTGACCGCGCTGACGGCCTGGGAAGCGCTGTTCGAACACCTGAAAATCCAGGATGCGGCGGAAGGGAAAACCCTGCTGATTATCGGTGGCGCCGGTGGCGTGGGTTCGCTGGCGATCCCGTTCGCCGCCCAGTTGAGCAAGGTGAAGGTGATTGCCACCGCCTCACGCCCCGAGTCGGCGGCCTGGTGCCGGGAGCGCGGCGCCGATCTGGTGGTGGATTACCGTGACCTTAAAGGGAATCTGGCGCAGCAGGGCATTGAAAACGTCGATTATATTCTTTGCCTGAACGATACCGACGGCCACTGGAAAGCGATCTCGGATCTGATCGCGCCGCTGGGCCACATCTGCACCATCGTGGAAAACCAACAGCCGCTCGATCAAAACGCGTTGAAGCTGAAAAGCGCCGCACTGCATTGGGAATTGATGTTTACCCGCAGCATGTTCACCACGCCGGACATCGCTCAGCAGGGGGAAATCCTCAGGCAGGTGGCGCAGTTGCTGGACGAAGGAAAGTTGAGCACCACGCTGAGCGAAACGCTGCAGAGGCTGACGGTCGAGACCCTGACCGCCGCGCATAAAAAGCTGCTCGACGGGCATATGCAGGGCAAACTGGTGATTGTTTACTGAGGCAAGAGAGGCGCAGCACGCTGCGCCTCCGGCTTATTCCGTCGTGGCGCCCACCAGTCGGCTGGCATCGGCCGCCAACAACTGTTTTACCAGTTCGACGCAGCGCAGGAAGCGCTCCTCATAGTCGCTGGACTCCACGTGCGCATACTCGATATTGTTGGCGCGCAGCATCTCTTCCAGCAGGTGCTGGAATGCCTTGCGATCGGTCGGCGCACCGAGGCTGCGCAGGCCATCCGCCACCCACGGGGTGTTATTTTCCAGCAGGATCACCAGATCAAACCGGTATTCGTCGATCAGCGCCTGCACGAAGGGGTGCTCGCGCCCTTCGTACTTTTTGCAGAACGCCTGGGTAGTGACGAAATCGGTATCGATAAACGCCACCTTGTTGGCGTATTTCACTGCAAAGTCAACGTACTGCGCCTGCCCCAGCGCAATCTTGTCGTAGTCGGAATACTGCAACGCCATCTCATCGCCGCCCAGGTGCGAGAACACATAGTCGCGGCCGTATTCCCAGGCGCTGGTGGTGTTAAAAATGTTCGCCAACTTGTTCACCAGCGTCGATTTGCCGCTCGACTCGCCGCCGAGGATCGCCACGGTGCGCACAAAGAACGGCTTCACTTCGGTCGGAATGTAATCCCAATAGCGGAAAGGATCCTGACGGATTTGGCGGCCGCTGATGTTCATGAATGAGCGTTCGGGATCGATCAGAATGGTTTCCGTCGCCAGGTGCTCGCGATAACGCGGGGCGTCCTGCGTTTCGCTGGAATAGATAAAACTCGGCACGATGCCCTTCTGTTCCATGAAGGCTTTCATCCCGTCGCTCCAAACGTTCCAGCCGTGCGGATAGGGTTCGATACCCTGCTCGTCGAACGAATGAATATGAATGTTTTTCTGGTATTTGAAGGTTTGCAGAAGCCAGCGCAGACGGTCGCTGACCGTGGGCTGTTGCGACATCGAACTGTTCTCGAACAGTTCCCGGTCACGCGGTTCGTCGTGACACAAAATCACGTGCAGCTCATCCACCTGGCTACAGGCGCGCTGGATCAGGTAAATGTGGCCAGTGTGCAGGGGGTAAAATTTACCAAACACCACACCGACTTTTTTCTCGCGGCGCGGGAACTCCAGGCCAAGAAAACGGTGTAACGCCTCAAGTTTCTGCGCGCTCGGGCTTTTGATTTTGTCGTTCAACAGCTGGCTAAGATAGCCTTTGGTCATGTCGCTGGCATCCGCCACCTGCTGCAGGGTACAGTTCTTCTGCTTGATAGACGCTTTCAGGTAGTCGAATTGCCGCATAATCCCTCCGTTTAATATGCTAAACAAAATAGCATATTCTGCGCATCATAGGGCAATTAATAGAATTGTTCCAGCACGTCCAGGGCGTCCGCCAGCTTCTTCACGCCGAACACCTGCATATTCGCCGGCGGCTTTTTCGGCACGTTGGCGTGCGGCACGATAGCGCGCTTGAAGCCGTGCTTCGCCGCCTCGGAAATGCGCTCCTGCCCACTCGGCACCGGACGGATCTCCCCCGCCAACCCCACTTCACCGAACACCACCAAATCGTTCGGCAGCGGGCGATCGCGCAGGCTCGACACCAGCGACATCAGCAACGCCAGATCGGCGCTGGTTTCGCTGACTTTCACCCCGCCGACCACGTTCACAAACACATCCTGATCCGACATCTGCAACCCGCCGTGGCGGTGCAGCACCGCCAACAGGATCGCCAGCCGGTTCTGCTCCAGGCCGACCGCGACCCGGCGCGGGTTAGACATCATCGAATGATCCACCAGCGCCTGGATCTCAACCAGCAGCGGCCGGGTTCCTTCCCAAACCACCATCACCGAACTGCCGGAGGTGACTTCATCGCCACGGCTGAGAAAGATGGCGGACGGGTTGCTGACTTCTCGCAGGCCCTGCTCGGTCATGGCGAACACGCCCAGCTCGTTCACCGCACCGAAGCGGTTTTTGTGGCTGCGCAGCGTACGAAAACGCGAATCGGCATCGCCGTCCAGCAGCACCGAACAGTCGATACAGTGTTCCAGCACCTTCGGCCCGGCCAGCGAGCCGTCTTTGGTGACGTGGCCGACCATGACAATCGCCACGCCGCGCGTTTTGGCGAAGCGCGTGAGGTAGGCGGCGGTTTCCCGCACCTGCGCCACGCTGCCCGGCGAAGACTGGATATCCGCCATGTGCATCACCTGGATCGAGTCGATCACCATCAGCTTCGGCTGCTCTTGTTCGGCGATCAGGCAAATCTGCTCGATACTGGTTTCCGACAGCATGTTCAGGTTGCCGGTCGGCAACCCGAGGCGGTGAGCGCGCATCGCCACCTGTTGCAGCGATTCCTCGCCGGTGACGTACAGGGTTTTCATCTGCTCGGACAGCTTGCACAACACCTGCAACAGCAGAGTACTTTTACCGGCGCCGGGGTTGCCGCCGATCAGGATCGCGCTGCCCGGCACCACGCCGCCGCCCAGTACGCGGTCAAACTCAAGAAAGCCGGTAGAAAAACGCGGCAACTCGTCCAGGCTGATGTCCGACAGTTTTTGCACTTTGCTGATGCCGGCATCGCCGGCATAGCCGCTTAAACGCTCGGAGCGAGAAGAAGAGGACACCGCAGCCAGACGAACTTCTGTAATGCTGTTCCAGGCGTGACAAGCGCTGCACTGTCCCTGCCAGCGCGGATAATCTGCGCCGCACTCATTACATACAAACGCCCGTTTTGCTGCTTTTGCCACGTATTACCTCTTACTCGATATATTTAGCGAACTTCGTGTTTCAGGCTGCCGGTCAGTACGCACAGCACACCCATCAGGTCCGCATGGCGAATGGACACCTGCGCCTTGTCATACACTTTCGGTTTGGCGTGGTAGGCAATGCCCAGCCCGGCCACCTGTATCATTTTCAAATCGTTGGCACCGTCGCCGATAGCCACGGTCTGCTGCGGCGGAATGCCCAGCTTTTCCGCCAGCGCGACCAGCGTATCGGCCTTGAACTGTGCGTCAACCACCGGTCCCAGCACTTCGCCGGTCAGTTTGCCGTCGCGGATCCCCAGCTCGTTGGCCGCCACCGCCACCAGCTTCAGTTTGTCGCGCAGGTACTCGGCATAGTAAGTGAAGCCGCCGGAAGCGATCGCCACATGCCAGTCCATCGCCTGCAGCTTGCGCACCAGGTTGATCAACCCCGGCATCAGCGGCAGTTCATCGCGTACCTGTTTGAGGATATTGGCATCGGCGCCTTTCAGCTTTCCGACGCGCTGACGCAGGCTGGCGGTAAAATCCAGCTCGCCGCGCATTGCGCGTTCGGTCACTTCCGCCACCTCATCACCCACGCCCGCCAGCTTGGCGATTTCGTCGATGCATTCAATCTCGATCGCGGTGGAGTCCATGTCCATCACCAGCAGCCCAGGGGTGCGCAAATGGGGGATCTTGCCGAGTGGCGCTACGTCCAGCCCGTTCTCCGCCGCCAGTATTTTGGCGCGCGCCGTGAGGGTGCCCGCCAGACGCACGACCTGATAATCCTCTACGCACCAGGCGGTGACGATCACCATCGCCGCGCCCAGCTTGCGCTGGAAATGGGTAATGCGCGTTTTATCCAGTTCTCTGCCATATAATAGCCAACCGGTATGGCCCGCCCGATAGTCCAGCGGCATCACTTCGTCGCCGCTCAGCGAAAGGGGTAAACCCGGCCATTGAGAGATCTCTGCCGGGAGATCGCAATAGGTCAGACTATTCGACATCATTAACTCCTGAAAAAACGCTGCATGATAAAACGACGCATCAAGCTATCCTATCGTCATTGGTTCTGGCAACATAAAGTGTCCAAGATGCCCAAGGAACCTGAATGGCTCGCGCTAAACTGAAATTCCGCCTGCACCGCACCGCTATTATCCTGATTTGCCTGGCTTTGCTGGTGCTATTGATGCAGGGCGCGTCCTATTTTAGCCTGAGTCACCAGATGGCGCGATCCGAACAGGTGGAAGAACTGGCGCAAACGCTGACCAAACAGGTGGCCTCCAGCCTGGCGCCGCTGCTCGATGACGACAGCGACGTCGACAACCAGCGCGTAGACGCCATCCTCAAACAGCTTACCGACCACAGCCGCATTCTGGACGCCAGCGTCTATCAGTTGGACGGCACGCTGGTTTCTCACGCCGGTGAACAGATCAGTATACGCGATCGCCTGTCGCTTGACGGCAAACGTGCCGGCAGCTATTTCAATCACCAGTTGGTGGAATCCATTCAGGGCAAAGACGGCCCGATCGGTTTTATCCGCATTACGCTGGATACCCACGTGCTGGCGACCGAATCCAAACAGGTGGATAACACCACCAACCTGCTGCGTCTGATGATCCTGCTGGCGCTGGCCATCGGCATTATTCTGGCGCGTACCCTGCTGCAACATCGCCGCAGCCGCTGGCAGCAATCGCCGTATCTGCTGACCGCCAATACGCCGCTGGAAGAAGGCAATACGGTGGAAGACGACGATGACGACAAGCCACAGGATAAAGAAGAAACGAAACGCCCTTAGGCCAGGCGTTGGATACGCTCATTCAGCCCCTGAACCTGCGCCAGCATCTGGCCGGCAATCATGCGGAACGCTTCGCTGATCGACGCATGCCGCGCCGTTCGCTGCCAGAACTCAAGCGCCATCAATTCCGCCTGCCGCCAAACAGCGCCGCTGACTTCGTGGCCCAGCCTGATTTCCACAGCTTCTTGGCGCATATTGCCGCTGCTGGTTGGCGCAAATGCCATCGGCAACATATCGTATAAGGGCGCCAACGCTACCGGCCGTCGTTCAGGCCGCAAAAACGATAAATTACCCTGATGCATGTCACTATTGGCAATCAACCGGCCAAATGCCCAATACAGCGCCATTTTCTGGGAGGTCTGGCGATCGATCACGCCTTGTCGCAATAATCCTTCCGCCGCAGTAGCCCAGTTGGCATTGCCGTTACCGCTAAACTCCGCATCCAAGGCTTCCAACGAGACCATCGGCACCCGGCCAAACTCCCCGACGCGATCGAACCGCTCAATTTCCAGGAAACACTGGAGGTTTTCATCAAGCAGGACTTCACCCTGCGCAGCAGGGAACCCCGAGTCTGCCACAACCCGCAACGCCAGCGACTCCGCGATCAATAAATCGCTCCAACGCTGGGCATTAGGGTTCTCCGGGACAGTACTGAATTTAACTAACACATGGCCACGTCGACCATCCCTCAGTTCGGCATAGGTGATAAACTTGGGCTGCTCACCACCGGCAGAAGAGCCGACCAATTCCCCCGCCAACGCCTGCTTCGCCAGTTCCGCGTAACGGGCATTTTTATCCGCTATCGGCACGGCCTTCTCCGGAGTGCGCATCAGCCAGCGTTGATAGCTGCCATTACCGGGCAGCAGATTACCGCTCATGTCGTCCCCAGAGTGGCAAAGCGCCAACAGCCGCTGTTCTTCGCTCCAGAGCCCTGTATCTTCCGACAGGTGCAATACTTGCGAGACGGCTTTTCCCCATGCTCGGCCAAGGAAACCTACCGGCCGCAGATCATTAAGATACCAAGGCAAACCGTCATAAAGTCGCCACTCGCCATTTTGCTCATTTTGAACCGCATAACACTCCGCCGGATAGACAGGATAAAACGTGGCCAGCTTAGAGACCTTACCCTGCTCATCCACCTGATACAGCGGAAAATACGATTCCCCACCCACAACCCTGCGTAACGCATAGCGAGTAGCTCGGCCTTTGCCAATAGCCAATACCGCTTCTGCCTGGTCGCGTATACGGCGCGATAGCGTCGGTTGGCTGATGCCCAGCGCATCGGTGAGAACTTTTGACGTAGCCGAACCGTTACGCAGAACTTGCTCGAGGGTAGTCATAAATGAATAGATTAGTGAATAGATTCGTGAATAAAGTAATAGCGCTAATTACCTATAAGGTAAAGCATTTAAAGAAAATGATTGGCATAAGATGAATAGATTGGCACAGGGGGCGCAACAGGATGCTGCGCCCGCAGTATTGTTACTCTTTGTCGCCCAACAGCACGGATTCCAGCGCGATAACGATCATCTCGTTAAAGGTGGTTTGGCGCTCTGCGGCGGTGGTGGCTTCGTGACGCAGAATGTGGTCGGAAACGGTACAGATGGTCAGCGCCTTACAGCCGAACTCTTCGTACAGCTCAGCCGCCACGCCGTAGATGCCGGCCGCTTCCATTTCTACGCCCAGGATGCCGTACTTCTTCATCACCTGGAACATGTCCGGATCCGGCGTATAAAACAGATCAGCGGAGAAGATGTTGCCCACGCGCGCCGGGATACCTTGCGCCGCCGCAGCGTCTACCGCGTTGCGCACCATGTCAAAGTCGGCAATCGCCGCATAGTCATGATCTTTAAAACGCATGCGGTTCACTTTGGAATCGGTGCAGGCGCCCATGCCGATCACTACGTCGCGCAGTTTGATATCGTCGCGCACTGCGCCGCAAGAACCCACGCGGATGATTTTCTTCACGCCGAACTCGGCAATCAGTTCACGCGCGTAAATGGAACAGGACGGGATACCCATACCGTGGCCCATTACGGAGATTTTGCGGCCTTTGTAGGTCCCGGTGAAGCCCAGCATGCCACGCACGTTGTTCACTTCCACCGCGTCTTCCAGGAAGGTTTCCGCGATATATTTTGCACGCAGCGGATCGCCCGGCATCAGTACTACGTCAGCGAAATCACCCATTTCAGCATTAATATGCGGCGTAGCCATAATTGTCTTCCTTCAAATCGTATTAAATAAAAACGTTAAACGTATAAGCCTTTGGATGTCGAGTCGCAGCCAACAAGGCTGCGGCTTGAAAACGGGGCTTAGAACATGGATTTACCGTAATCCATCGGCGACAGGCCAAAGTAGCTGGCAACGGTCTGGCCGATGTCGGCAAAGGTTTCACGGTGGCCCAGCGAGCCCGGTTTCACTTTCGGGCCGTAAACCAATACCGGAATGTGCTCACGGGTGTGGTCGGTGCCCGGCCAGGTCGGGTCGCAGCCGTGGTCGGCGGTGAAGATAATGATGTCTTCGTCTTTCACCAATTTCAGCAGCTCCGGCAGGCGGCGGTCGAACAGCTCCAACGCGGCGGCATAACCCGCCACGTCGCGGCGGTGGCCGTAAGAGGAGTCAAAATCAACAAAGTTGGTGAACACGATGGTGTTGTCACCGGCTTTTTCCATTTCGATCAGGGTCGCGTCAAACAGCGCGTCGATGCCGGTGGCTTTCACCTTTTTGGTGATGCCGACGTTAGCGTAGATATCGGCGATTTTACCGATCGACACCACTTCGCCGCCCTTCTCGTCCACCAGTTTTTTCAGCACGGTAGGCGCCGGCGGCTCTACCGCCAAATCGTGACGGTTGCCGGTACGCTGGAACTCACCCGGCTTGTTGCCGAGGAACGGGCGCGCGATCACGCGGCCGATGTTGTAACCGCCTTCGGTCAATTCTTCACGGGCGATTTCACACAGCTCATACAGACGGTCCAGACCGAAGGTCTCTTCGTGACAGGCAATCTGGAACACCGAGTCGGCAGAAGTATAGAAAATCGGCTTGCCGGTTTTCATGTGCTCTTCGCCGAGTTGATCGAGGATCACGGTGCCGGAGGAGTGACAGTTACCGAGGTAACCCGGCAGATTGGCGCGCTCGACCAGCTTGTCCAGCAGTTCCTGTGGGAAGCTGTTGTGTTCGTCGCTGAAATAACCCCAATCGAACAAGACCGGTACGCCGGCGATTTCCCAGTGGCCTGACGGCGTATCTTTACCGGAAGACAGTTCGCTCGCATGCGCGTAGGCACCGATAATATCCGCATTGCTGTCCAGCCCCTGCGGGAAGGTGCCGGTGGATTCTTCCGCCGCTTTCCCCAGCCCCAGACGGCTCAGGTTAGGCAGCGTCAGCGGGCCCTGACGGCCAACGTTGGCTTCACCGCGCGCGCAAACCTCGGCAATGTGGCCCAGAGTATCGGAACCCTTGTCGCCAAAACGCTCGGCGTCTTCGCTTGCGCCAATGCCGAATGAGTCTAGAACCATAATAAATGTGCGTTTCATCTGTGCTCTCCTGCGTGTTCTCACGCTGTGGGCGACAGCGAAAAGGCCGCTGCCGCTCCTGATTCGTTAATTATTCCGTGATGCGCTTATACACCACTGGCGTTTCTTCCGGCGCTTTGTCGCTCAGCACCATAGCGCTGCGTACCGCTTCGGCCGCCTGCTGCCAACTCTCTTCGTCGTTGGCGTGGATCACCGCCAGCGGCTGCTGGGTATCCACTTTATCCCCCAGGCGCGCCATGCCGGTCAGGCCGACGCTGTAATCGATACTGTCGGTCGCGCGGCGACGACCGCCGCCCAGCGATACCACCGCCATGCCCAGCGCACGGGTGTCCATCGCGCTGATAATGCCCTGTTTTTCGGCGTAAACCGGCTTGCTCAGGGTCGCGGCCGGCAGATAGCTGTCGTAGCGCTCGACGAAATCGGTCGGGCCCTGCTGCGCCGCTACCATGCGGCCAAACACTTCTGCCGCTTTGCCATTGTCCAACACCGCCTGCAGCTTGGCGCGCGCGTCGGCGTCATCTTTCGCCAGACCGCCGGAAAGCAGCATTTCCACGCACAGCGCCATCGTCACTTCCAGCAGGCGCGGATTGCGGTATTCGCCGGTCAGGAAACGCACCGCTTCGCGTACTTCCACCGCATTGCCGGCACTGGAGGCCAGCACCTGATTCATGTCGGTCAGCAGCGCAGTCGTTTTGCATCCTGCGCCGTTGGCCACGCCGACGATCGCCTGCGCCAGATCGGCCGACAGCGCATAGGTCGGCATAAAGGCGCCTGAACCGACTTTAACGTCCATCACCAGCGCGTCCAGCCCTTCCGCCAGCTTCTTCGCCAGAATAGAAGCGGTAATCAGCGGGATCGAATCCACGGTAGCGGTGATGTCGCGGGTGGCGTAGAAACGCTTGTCCGCCGGTGCCAACGAGCTGGTCTGGCCGATAATCGCCACGCCAACGTCCTGAATAATTTTGCGGAAGGCGTTGTCGTCCGGGAAAATGTTAAAACCCGGGATCGCCTCCAGCTTGTCCAGCGTACCGCCGGTATGGCCCAGACCGCGGCCGGAAATCATCGGCACGTAGCCGCCGCAGGCGGCCACCATCGGGCCGAGCATCAGCGAAGTGACATCGCCCACGCCGCCGGTGGAGTGCTTGTCGACCAAGGGCCCGTTCAACGACAGGCTTTTCCAATCCAGCACGGTGCCGGAATCACGCATCGCCATGGTGAGCGCCACGCGCTCCGGCATGGTCATATCGTGGAAATAAATGGTCATCGCCAGCGCGGCGATCTGACCTTCGGAAACCACATTGTCACGGATCCCATTGATGAAAAAGCGGATTTCCGCCTCGTTCAACGGCTGACCGTCACGTTTTTTACGAATAATTTCTTGTGCCAGGAACAAAGCATCCCCCTGATTGAGCGAATGTAGGGTGCAGGCAGGCGCTGCATCGCGCCTTGCCGACGTTATCGATCAGTAACCGCTGCCAGGCGCGGCGGCGCTGTGGCCCAGCGTCGTCAGCAGGCTGGCTAACAGACTGGAAGCGCCGAAACGGAAATGACGCGCATCGGCCCAGCCTTCACCCAGAATACGATCGGCAAGTTGCAGATAATGCAGCGCATCTTCTGCCGTGCGCACGCCGCCGGCCGGCTTGAACCCCACCGTTTTGGCGACGCCCAGATCGCGGATCGCCGACATCATCAGCTCTGCGCTTTCCAGCGTGGCGTTGACCGGCACTTTACCGGTAGAGGTTTTGATAAAATCGGCACCGGCGGCGATGGCAATTTCCGATGCCTTGCGGATCAGATGTGCCTGCTTCAACTCGCCGGTTTCAATGATCACTTTCAGCAGCACATTGGCCGCCTGGCAGGCTTGTTTGCACTGCTTCACCAGGTCAAAACCGACCTGCTCGTTACCGGCGATCAACGCGCGGTACGGGAACACCACGTCAACTTCATCGGCGCCATAGGCGATAGCCGCACGGGTTTCCGCCAGCGCGATGTCGATATCGTCGTTGCCATGCGGAAAGTTGGTGACGGTTGCGATGCGGATATCCGGCGTCCCTTGCTCACGCAGAGTCTTGCGCGCCACCGGAATAAAGCGCGGATAAATGCAGATGGCCGCCGTATGGCCAGCCGGGCTGTTGGCCTGACGACACAGCGCGATCACTTTCTCATCGGTGTCGTCATCGTTCAGCGTGGTTAAATCCATCAGGGCCAGCGCACGTTGCGCTGCTGCGGTTAATTCGGTCATAAAACTCTCCAACTGCGAACCTGGGTGTTGGCGAGCGGACTTGGTTCCTTGAAGATAGCGCTGGGGAACGGGTTCCCACGGCGGCAACTGAGATCCTTCTCACCGCACTTGGCCCTGCATATCGTGCAGGGTCAGTAATAGCTATTTGAACACGATCGCCCGGGGCAATTCGCGCTCAGAGTCACACTATATGAAATAACACTGTAACAGGCCGGAATTATATGTGAAGAACGTCACAAAATAACGCGATATCGTTCACAAATTCGCTAAAGAAACGGATGCAGACGACGAGCACGACATCGCGTGCCCGTCTTAGAGTATAGGCGGTGTCCCGCAATAGGGCTTGGCGCGCCATTGCGGAACCTTGCCTGGCTTACAGCGCCAAAAAGAACCCGGCGATGGTGGCGCTCATCAGGTTGGAGAGCGTGCCGGCCGCGACCGCCTTCAGGCCGAAGCGCGCGATATCGTGACGACGGTTCGGCGCCATGCTGCCCAACCCGCCGAGCAGGATCGCCACCGATGACAGGTTGGCAAAGCCGCACAGCGCAAAGGAGATGATCGCCTTGGTATGCGTCGACAGCACCTGCAACCCTTCCGCCGCCACCACGTCGTCCGGGCGCAAATAGGCGCCGAAGTTCATGTAAGCGACAAATTCGTTGACGATAATCTTCTGGCCGATAAATGAACCGGCGGTCATCGCCTCATGCCAGGGTACGCCAATCAGGAAGGCAATCGGCGAGAAGACCCAACCGAGCATCAGCTCCAGCGACAGCTGCGGGTAGTCGAACCAGCCGCCGATACCGCCGAGAATGCCGTTCAGCAAGGCGATCAGCGCGATAAACGCCAGCAACATGGCGCCGACGTTCAACGCCAACTGCATGCCGGATGCCGCGCCGGACGCCGCCGCATCGATCACGTTGGCCGGGCGGTCATCTTCGGCGATCAGTTTCGTCGCATCGTCTTTATCGTGGGTTTGTTCGGTTTCCGGCACCATCAGCTTGGCGAACAGCAACCCGCCCGGCGCAGCCATAAAGGACGCGGCAATCAGGTATTCCAACGGTACGCCCATCTGGGCATAGCCGGCCAGCACCGAACCGGCCACCGAGGCCAGGCCACCGCACATGACGGCGAAAAGTTCTGATTGGGTCATGGTGGCGATATACGGACGCACCACCAGCGGGGCTTCGGTCTGGCCGACGAAAATATTGGCGGTCGCCGACAGCGATTCGGTGCGTGAGGTGCCCAGCAGTTTGTGCAAGCCGCCACCCAATATACGGATCACCAATTGCATTATGCCCAGGTAATACAGTACGGCAATCAGCGAGGAGAAGAACACGATCACCGGCAGCACGCGCAGAGCGAAGACGAAACCGCCGCCACCGAACACCTCGAACATCTTGTCGGACACCAGCCCGCCGAAGATAAACGATATCCCCTGGTTGCCGTAGGCGATCACGTTAGCCACGCCGGCCGACATGCCGCCGAGAATGCTGCGGCCCACCGGCACGTACAGCACCAACGCGCCAATGGCCACCTGAATGATGAATGCCCAGACAACGGTGCGCAATTTGATGGCGCGACGGTTGCTGGAGAGCAGCACGGCTATGGCGATCAGTGCCGCCATTCCTACCAGGCTCATGATGAGTTGCATGCAAAGTATCCCTGTTGCGAAAAAGAAATGCATCCCTACCCGGTAGAAACGAGAGGGCCGCTGAAGAGTGATTTCGGGGTGCGATTATACGGAGCGGGGCAGCACCCGCACCGATTTATGTCACAAATATATACAACAGGAAGCAAATGAAAATCTTATAACGTGACATATGTCACGTTTTTTAACTCATTTATCGTTCAGAAGCGAAACAGGACGCGGGTGTTGTGGTGCAGGTGGGCGGCAATGTCATCAGGGGATTCCGGGCGCAGTTGGCACAATATCCGGAACACCTCTGCGGCACGTTCAGGGCGGTTAGGTTGCCCCTGGTAACCGGAAAGCGGCATATCCGGCGCATCGGTTTCCAGCAACAGGGAGGTCAGCGGCAACTGGGCCATCACGCTGCGGGTTTTCTGCGCTCGCTCATAGCTGATGGTGCCGCCGACGCCAATGTAATAGCCCAGACAAATAAACGCCTGCGCCTGAGACAGGCTGCCGGCAAAACCGTGGACCACGCCACGGCGCGGCAACGGCACGCGGCGCAGCGCGGCGGCCAGCTGATCGTGCGTCCGGCGGGAATGCAGGATCACCGGCAGATCATGCTGTTTCGCCAGCTTCAACTGGGCAATCAACAGCCGCTGCTGCCGCTCAAACTGCGGATTTTCCATGTACAGATCGAGGCCTATCTCCCCGACCGCCACCAGCTTCGGCGGCCGACTGGCCAGGAACCCGGCCAACTGCTCAAGCTGCGGCTCCTGATGCTGGGCAATATACAGCGGGTGCAACCCCAGCGCGGCATACAGCGGCTGATGCTCGCGCGCCAGCTTCAACACCCGCGCAAAACGATCGGCGGTTACCGTCGGCACGATAATTCGCTGCACCCCCGCCTGTTCCGCCAGGGCCAGGCTCTCGCGCTCATGGCCGCTGAAGGGCGGAAAATCGAAATGGCAGTGGGTGTCGGTAAAATCGTGACTCACAGCGCGCCTCCTTCACCTGGCGGCACGTCGCCCGGCAGGATAATTTTCGGTGCGGCCAGGTTGGCCTCCGGTTGCGCGGCAAGGCCATGCGGATGATTGACATCGGTAATGATCGGCGATGGCATTCTGACATTTTCCGGCTGGAGCAGACGCCGCGACAGCGCCTTTTTCACTTTGACGCCGTCCCGTTCTTCTTGTTGCATCAGCCAATGGCCGACGGTCGCCAGAAAATAGCGCCCGCAGCGGCGGCCCAGATGATAATCCTGATTCAGCGACGTCAAGCGACTGCCCAACGCATTGCTGGCCAGCGGTTTGGGCGGGAAAATCTCAAAGATGCGCAGCTTGCCCGGCGGTTTCTCAATAAACTGCTGGATGCGGTGATAGCTTTGCTCATGGTGTTGCAGGATGCGCACCATCTGCTGCAGGCTACTTTCGCTCAGCCAGTGCTCCATGCGCTTCATCCACTGCGGCGTGTAATACATCTGAGAAGGCACGGTGCGGATCACCACAATGGTATCGGCACCGCGGCGGTAGGCCTCTTCGACCGGGATAGCGTCGCTGATGCCGCCGTCCTGATAGCTGACGCCGTCCAACTCTACGCCCATGCGGTAAAAGCCGGGGATGGCGCTGGAGGCTTTGATCGCCGGCAGCCAACTGGCGCGCAGCGCCGGCAGGTAAGTCGGTTCGAAGTCATCGCTGCGGCAGGCGCACATCAGGAATTCACGGCCATCGACCAGGTGCTTTTCCGCCACGTCCATCGCCAGCGGCAATTGCTGCGAAGTCGTGTCGATCAGCCAGTCGAGGTCAATCAGATGCCCGCCGCGCACAAAGCGCAGCGGATTAAAGAAGTCAGCGGTGGTGGTGTAGCGGGTGATGACCCGCCGTGCATAGCCCATCTGGCCGCAAATAAAGGCCGAGAGATTCTGCGCGCCGGCAGAAGTGCCGATCATCAGCTCAAAAGGGTTAAAGCGGGCACGCTGAAACTCGTCCAGCACGCCGGCGGTAAAGATGCCGCGCTGCCCGCCCCCTTCACATACCAACGCCATTTTACCGGGCCGGTACGGTTTATACGCCAGCGGTTCTATATTGCCGAGCGTGATGGGTATTCTGTATCCCAACCCTGTATCCTCAGTGAGACGTTTTTTCCGAGGATACCTCGTCTTGCTCTCTTCCGTAATCCTCTTGCAGTACGCCAGAGAGGCAGTCATTGCTTCCCATCAGCCAAATGCAGTCACTACCGGACCATTCCGCCACGGTCTGACATACCTGACCCTTCAGCTGTTTCCAGCGTCCGAGGATGATGTCGCTGTTCATGACGCACCTCCCTACTGCAAGAAAAGGAATGAAGCTTTGTTACACTTTGAGAAAAACTAAAGACGCCGGCGGCCGGTAAACAGGCTGACCAGGAACAGGATAATCCCCACGACGAAGACGATTTTTGCAGCCCACGCGGCGGTGCCCGCCAGCGTGCCGAAACCTAACGCCGCAGCAATCAATGCAATGACTAAAAAGATAATGCCCCAACGAAACATAAGCCTCTCCTTACGTAGGGGCGCAATAGGTTGCGCCCGTGATGACCCAAAGAATCAATGGGTTCAGCATGCTGAACCCCTACCTGTAGAGCTTGGTTCTACCGTTGCTTCAATTAAGGCTTCACGACCAGGTCGTTCTTGACGCTTTTCACGCCGTCGATAGCCTTGGCGATACTTTCTGCGCGTTCAGCCTGCGCCTGGGTTTTCACTTCGCCGGAAAGCTGCACCACACCGTCGGTGGTCTCTACTTTCACGTTGCGCGAAGGCACGATGTCATCAGCCAGCAGTTTGGCTTTCAGTTCGCTGGTGGTTGCGGTGTCGCCGGCGTAAGCCTTCACCGACTGTTTGGCTTCATCTTTCACGTGCAGCTTGTCGCTGACGGATTTGACGCCTTCTACTTTGCCGGCCACTTCAACCGCGTGCTCGGCCTGCGCCTGGCTGCCGACAAAACCGCTCAGGGTCACGGTGCCTTTTTCCGTTTTCACGGAGATGTCAGTGCTTTTGATCGTTTTATCGTCGACCAGCGCACTTTTAACTTTAGCCGTTGTTGCGCTGTCATCCATGTAGCCGTCGACTTTTTTCATGGAGCTATCGATTTTGGCACCCGCGCTGTCGGCGGCACTTGACGCTTTATTGAGCAGCGTATCTTCAGCCAGCGCGCTGCCACTAACCAGTACGGAACCCAAAACAACAGCCATCAGTGATTGTGCAAATTTGGTATTTTTCATCGATCTCTTCCTTTGGTTGCGGATCCAAATGATTGCGGATCCTTCAGCCGCCATGATGCGGCCCACTCAGTAAATACTTCACGACTTCTATACGATCAAACGTTCACGCTAAAACGATTGCTGTTACACAAGGATTATTGCAACACCTGTGCCAACCTTAAAATATCGTTAAAAATCAATTATAAACAAAAAATAGCTCATTGTTTAACCTAAAATATGTCGCCAATCAGCGACAATGACAACCTGTAAAAACAACACTTTAGCTATCTCACTGATCTTTAACAGATCGAGCTGTCTCCAATTGGCAACAACACCGAATAACTCTCTACCTAAAAAGTAAAAAGCAGTGAATTACGCTTATCGGATACGCCCTCCCCTGTTAAATATAGACTATAGGGCGAAAAACGTAGGGAATACCGATGAAATCCTGGCGGCAGCGGGGGGAAAGAGAAATTATTAGGGGGATTTATTAATTAGCAGAAGTAGGGTCGGGCAACATCACACAGGGCGCCCTAAGGCGCCCTGTCGTTCTATCAATGTTCGCGCGTTTTGCGGAACACCACTTCCGGGTAGCGTTCCTGCGTGATATTCAGGTTAACCATGGTTGGCGCGATGTACGACAGATTGTCGCCGCCGTCCAACGCCAGGTTAAGCTCACACTTGCGCTTGAACTCTTCGAATTTTTTCACGTCACTGCATTCAACCCAACGGGCAGTCGAGACGTTGACCGACTCGTACAAGGCTTCCACGTTGTATTCGCTTTTCAAGCGCGCGACGACCACCTCGAACTGCAGCACACCGACCGCGCCAACGATCAGATCGTTGTTGGCTATCGGTCGGAACACCTGCACCGCCCCTTCTTCGGACAATTGCACCAGGCCTTTCAACAGCTGCTTTTGCTTCAGCGGATCGCGCAGACGAATGCGGCGGAACAGCTCCGGCGCGAAGTTCGGAATACCGGTGAACTTCATGTCTTCACCCTGAGTGAAGGTATCGCCGATCTGAATGGTGCCGTGGTTGTGCAAACCAATGATATCGCCCGGATAGGCTTCTTCCACGTGCGAACGGTCACCCGCCATAAAGGTCAGGGCGTCGGAGATCACCACGTCTTTACCGGTGCGCACCTGACGCAGCTTCATGCCTTTCTCGTAGCGGCCGGAAACCACACGCATAAAGGCCACGCGGTCACGGTGTTTAGGGTCCATGTTGGCCTGGATCTTGAACACGAAGCCGGTGAATTTATCTTCCGCCGCCACCACTTCACGGGTGCTGCTTTTACGCGACATCGGCGCCGGAGCCCAGGCCACCAGGCCGTCGAGCATGTGGTCCACACCGAAGTTGCCCAAAGCGGTACCGAAGAATACCGGCGTCAAATCACCGCTCATGAAAGCGTCGTGATCGAACTCGTGGGAGGCCCCCTTCACCAGCTCCAGCTCTTCACGCAACTGCGCGGCCAGATCTTCGCCTACCGCAGCGTCCAGTTCCGGGTTGTCCAACCCTTTGACGATGCGCACTTCCTGAATGGTGTGGCCTTTGCCGCTCTGGTACAGGTAGGTTTCATCCTTGTACAGATGATAAACCCCTTTAAACAGCTTGCCGCAGCCGATAGGCCAGGTGATTGGCGAGCAAGCGATTTTCAGCTCACGCTCAACCTCATCCATCACTTCCATCGGATCGCGGATATCACGGTCCAATTTGTTCATAAAGGTCAGGATCGGCGTGTCGCGCAGACGGGTAACTTCCATCAGCTTGCGGGTACGATCCTCAACGCCTTTCGCGGCGTCAATCACCATCAGACAGCAGTCCACGGCGGTCAGGGTACGGTAAGTATCTTCGGAGAAGTCTTCGTGCCCCGGGGTGTCCAGCAGGTTAACCAGACATTCGCGGTACGGAAACTGCATCACCGAGGTGGTGATCGAGATACCGCGCTGCTTTTCCATCTCCATCCAGTCGGATTTGGCATGCTGGTTCGAGCCGCGGCCTTTTACCGTACCGGCGGTCTGGATAGCCTGTCCGAACAGCAATACCTTTTCGGTAATGGTGGTTTTACCGGCATCGGGGTGCGAGATGATGGCGAAAGTTCTTCTTTTCGAGACTTCGCGGGCAAATTCACTAGGAGACATGTTTTTCAGATTCTACGGTTAGTCCGCCCTGCGACATCATCAGAACGCGCCGCGCACGGCGCCAGGCAAAGCGGTAAATAAAAGATAATAGCCGGGCATTTTCGCTGATTTGTCAACCGGTGACAATCAATGCTTTTCCCGGCGGGGGAATAACCTTGTTTGTCATTACAAACGGAAGTCGGATGAGAGCGAAGCCCAGTGCTGCCGTAATACGGATTGGTGCTCTGCCACCATGGGTAAGTTTTCCAACAAACCTGGCCATAAGGTGCGTGCCTTGTCGATGGCATCCAATAAATGCACCCGAATAGCCGGCCAGGGAATGCCGACGCGCTCCGCCCAACGCTCAAAAGTCTGCATGGAAATCATTGCCCAACGCTTTTCTCTCGCCATATTCAGCGCCACTTCTGATTCACCCGGGATATAAACCCGTGTAGTAACAATGTCATAAGCGGGAGAAAGCCGAACACCGGTTTGGTTGGGGTAGATCATGGACCAGTTTTTTACATGGGCATCACCATTCGCCAACAAAATATTGGCCAATAAGCGGCGGGCCATCTGTTGTACATCGGCCAAGGGGGCACTGCCCCAGTCATAAAGATATGCCGCTATTTGATCATAGTTTTTTCCACGATATTTATCGTGTGCATAGAGTTCAAATATTTGGGCAAAATCTTCCGTATGCACACGCCCGCTTTCGCTACGATCAAAACGACGAATGGCGTAAGCATAAGGCTCATCAGCCAGGCGAATATCCGGTAAGTTATCCAGTTGCCCCAAAGCAACCAACTCAATATCAGGAATATCCACACCGATAGCTTGCGCCAATCGCATCGCCGTATATTCATTTTCAGGCACGTTACGATGCACCGGCGATGGCGTTTTAATAATCCAGCTATCAGCCCCCACCTGAGAAGAAATGTTGAAGCGCCCATCTTTACGCAGCGAGGAAAACTTCATCTGCACGCCTGCCAGAGAAAATTTCTGCGTATCCAGCCCGACGTCGATTTGCACCGCTTCCAGCTCGCCGCGAGAGGTTAATGCCCAATCGGGGATCTCATTAGCGGCAAGCGCTCGTGCCTCAAGCGCCCCCGGCAGGTTGGCGCCGGCCCAGGCCATCAAAGGAAACTCTTCATCAACATGCGTTTTCAGAGATTGGGCCAACCAGCTACGCAATGCCCCTTCAGGCAGTAAATTGGATAAAACGGGAGGAAGACGCTGTGATGACATCAAAACCTGTTCAAGATAACCCGGGTGGGCCCGCTGTCTTAGGGTGAACAACGGACGACTGGCCTCCGGCAAAGCAAGATATTGCGGATCAAAGGTCAGGATATTCTTGCCACCGCTATAATGCGCCAACACACCAATGCGCACCTGGTGCAGCATCAGTGCCAATGCCTGTACCGATTCAACCTGCCGTTGCCCATTCATCAGCTAGTCCTCGAGATCTTTCAGTTTTTTTTCGAAGCTCTGCAATTCATCGGCTGCAGAAACCTTGTCCGCTTCTTTTTGCAGCAAGCGCTCCACATCGCGCACATCGTTTTTCGGCACGATAAGGTATTCCAAATCCATCGCCGCCAATATGCGTAGCAGGGTGCTCACTCGCATATCACTGCCGGATTCAATACGCTGGTATTGCTGTTGGGTCATACCGATTTTCATCAAAAAGTCTTTTTGGTTCCAGCCCAGCTCAGTGCGTTTCTCTTTCAAAAATTTTGCTATCTCTGATGATTTCCGCATCTTTCACCTCAAAACAACTTATTGATTGTACCTACCGCAATAAACAACACATTAGTTGTTACATCAAACAAAAACAACTTATTTGCTGTACCCACACCTAAAAACAACCCATTAGTTGTAAATAAACAACAGAACAATAAATAAGCTGTTTTTTGTTCGAGATCAGGCCAGCGGCAACGCCATCACTATCGCATCTTCACGCCCGTTGGCGCTCGGGTAGTAATTACGGCGGAGAGTCACTTCGTTAAAACCGAGGTCTTCGTACAGCGCAATGGCCGCACGGTTAGAGGCGCGCACTTCAAGCCACAGCGTGACGACGCCGCGGGCTTCCAACTGCGCAATCAGCGCTTCCAGCAGTGAACGGCCGAAACCGCGACGCTGCCAGTCGGGATGAATCGCAATATTGAACAACGTCGCTTCGTCGAGCACGATCTGGGTAATGGCGAAGCCCGCCATCTGCCCTTCGGCACTCAGTTTCAGGTTAAGGTAACGATCGCCCTGATTGCCGGCAAAAGTGGCTTGCGTCCAGGGAAAGGCGTGGCTGGCCTGCTCAATCTTGAATGCCGTGGCCAGATCGGCCGCCGTCAGGGTAGAAATACTGTTCATGATGACAAATCTGCTGCCAGAGTGCGCGCTTGGCACTCGCGTCGAGGGAAAGCTCGGCCAGTGCCGGGCTGTGTAGTTGTGCGCCGGCCACCGCGAGCGGCTCCGCGACGCCCAGCCGCCAACTGTTGCATTCGGTATCCTCAGGCAGCATCGCTACCTGGTCCGGCGTCAGGCCATAGGTTTGCGCCGGGGTCAGCCCCAGGCTGCGCAACACGTCGCAAAACAGCGGATCGTTATGCTCAGGCAGTGGCTGCGCCACCACCAGTAAACGCACATCGGGCGGCAGGCTGACCGCTACTTCGCCCTGCAACACGCCCGGGCGGCGCAATGTCCACTGCGTAATACCCAGTTGTTGTAACAGCCAGTCGCGTTTTGATGCCATGCCGATTCCTGTCAGGAGCTACCCGTTGTGGTGCGCCATGCCTGCCATGCGCCGCGCTATGCTAACAAACCCGCGCGGCCTGCGCCAACAAACCCGTCGAACATATCGCCACAAAGCTCTATAATCCCCAGCTTAATTTCCAGGAGCAAAAAACCGATGTCTGCATTAACCCCCGCCAGTGAAGTCATGCTGCGCCACAGTGATGAGTTTATTGAACGCCGCGTTCTGTTCGCCGGTGACCTGCAGGATAGCCTGCCGGCCCAATTCGAAGCCGCGGATGTACGTGTCCATACCCAGCAATACCATCACTGGCAGTTACTGAACCGGGCGATGGGTGACAACGTGCAGTTCGGTCTGACCGTAGATGCCGAGTTTGTCGCCGAATGCGATACGCTGATCTACTACTGGCCGAAGAGCAAACAGGAAGCGCAGTTCCAGCTGTGCAACATTCTGGCGTTGCTGCCGGTAGGCGCAGAAGTGTTCGTGGTCGGCGAGAACCGCAGCGGCGTGCGCAGTGCGGAACAGATAATGGAAGACTACGCCACCTTGGTAAAAATCGACAGCGCCCGTCGCTGTGGCCTGTATCACGGTCGCCTGGATACCCAAACAGAATTTGATTTGGACGACTGGTGGGAAAGCTACCCGCTGCACGATCTGGAAGTGAAAACCCTGCCGGGCGTGTTCAGCCGCGATGGGTTGGACGTAGGCAGCTCACTGCTGCTGTCGACGCTGGAAAAACACATGAAGGGCAAAGTGTTGGATCTGGGCTGTGGCGCCGGCGTCATGGCCTCGGTGCTGTCTAAGCTGTCGCCTAAGGTGAAGCTGACGCTCAGCGACGTCAACGCCGCCGCGGTGGAATCCAGCCGCGCTACGCTGGCCGCCAACGGTATCGAGGGCGAAGTGATCGTCAGTAACGTCTATTCCGACATTACCGGCCGTTTCGACATGATCATCTCCAACCCGCCGTTCCACGATGGCCTGCAAACCAGCCTGACCGCAGCCGAAACCCTGATCCGCGGTGCGTTGAAACACCTGCCGATAGGCGGCCGTCTGCGCATCGTGGCCAACGCCTTCCTGCCGTACCCGGACATTCTGGACGCCACCTTCGGCAGCCACGAAGTGCTGGCGCAAAACGGCCGCTTCAAGGTGTATCAAGCCACCGTCGCCCGCGCGCCGCGCGATGCGAAGAAAAAGAAGTAACGGTTACCCGCCGAATATCATGACCAAGAGCGCAGCGTTTTCACGCTGCGCTTTTTTTTAGCCGTTGATGTAGGTCATCGACTCGGCGCCATAGCGCGGGCCCGCCGCCGCCTGGAACGGGAACACCGCCTCAATCGCCGCCAGTTCAGCCTCGCTCAGCGTCAGCTCAGCCGCCGCGATATTCTCCTCCAGATAACGGCGACGCTTGGTGCCCGGGATCGGCACAATGTGTTCGCCCTGCGCCAATACCCAGGCCAGCGCCAGCTGTGACGGTGCGACGCCTTTACGGTTCGCCAGCTCAGCGACCTTTTCCACCAGCGCCAGATTGCGGGCAAAGTTCTCGCCCTGGAAGCGCGGATTACTGCGGCGGAAATCGTCGGCGTCCAGATCCTCCGGCCGCTGGATCGCCCCGGTCAGGAAACCGCGTCCCAGCGGGCTATAAGGCACAAAGCCGATGCCCAGCCGCGAACAGGCCGCCAACGTTCCCTGCTCGGCGTCGCGCGTCCACAGCGAATATTCGGTTTGCAACGCGGTAATCGGGTGCACCTTGTGCGCACGCTCCAGCGTGGCGACCGAAGCCTCGCTCATCCCGATATAACGAATTTTACCTTCGCCAATCAGGTCCGCCATGGTGCCCACCACCTCTTCAATCGGCACTTCAGGATCCACGCGGTGCTGGTAGTAAAGATCGATCACGTCCACCCCAAGCCGCTGCAGGCTGCCCTCCACCGAGCGGCGAATATATTCCGGCCGGCTGCTGACGCCCCGGGCGCTGGGATCGGTCGGATCGCGTAGAATGCCGAACTTGGTGGCCAAAAAGACCTGATCCCGTTTGCCCTTGATCGCTTTGCCTATCAGTTGCTCATTGGTATGCGGCCCGTACATATCGGCGGTATCCAGCAGGGTGACCCCCAGCTCCAGTGCCCGATGCAAAGTGGCAATGGCTTCTTTTTCATCGGAATCAGTCGAATAAAAGTCACTCATTCCCATGCATCCCAAACCCAGAGCGGAAACGGTCGGCCCGTTAAACCCTAATGTGCGCTGTTGCATTGTGCTGCCCTCTTGCTGTTTTTTTAAACCGGAGTGGTGTCGCAACAAAGTCTGGTTGTTTACCCTGCAAAGATAAATAATGCAGATTACTCATCACTGTTCAAAAATCGCCAACAATCACGGACGGTAAAATGGATCAGGTTCAGGCCATGCGTATTTTCACCCGTATCGTCGAGCTGGGCAGTTTCAGCCGGGCGGCCGAGCGTTTGCAACTGCCGCGCGCCACGGTCAGCAACGTGCTGAAACGGCTGGAGCAGCGCCTCGGCGTACGGCTGCTGATCCGCACCACCCGTCAGGTGCAGGTGACCAGCGAAGGCACGCTCTATTATCAGCGTTGCGTACAGCTGCTGGGCGCGCTGGAAGAAGCGGATACGCTGTTCAGCCGCCATAAGCTGCAACCTTCCGGCAAGGTGCGCATCGATATGCCGCATTCGCTGGCGCGTGAAATCGTTATCCCGGCGCTGGACGATTTTTATCGTCGCTATCCGGACATTACGCTGGCGTTAGGCGCCAATGACACTCACGTGGATCTGCTGCGCGAAGGCGTGGACTGCGTGCTGCGCGCCTGGGAAACCGAAGACGACAGCCTGGTGGCGCGACGCATCGCCATGCTGCCGCAGTTAACCTGCGCCTCTCCCGGTTACCTGGCGGCGTTCGGCGTTCCGCAGTCCATCGACGACCTGCGGCAACACCGCGCGGTGGGGTATTTTTCCCTCGCCAACAACCGTGATTACCCGCTGGAATTTTGCCGCAACGGGAAAGTGGAACGGCGCGAACTGCCCGCCAGGCTGAGCGTCAGCGGCGCCGATGCTTACACCAGCGGCTGTCGCGCCGGCATGGGGTTGATACAGGCGGCGCACTATTCGTTGGCGCCGTGGCTGGAAAACGGGGAGTTGGTGGAAGTGCTGGCGGAAACGCCACCGCCGCCGATGCCGATTTACATCATGTATCCGCCCGGCCGATTTCTCGCGCCACGGGTCAGAGTATTGATTGACTGGCTGATTGGGCTGTTTGAAAACCCTAAAAGCAGCGATATGGCTGTTTTTCCAGCAAACGCCCGCAAACAGGGGAAATAACTATTGACGTACCCGCCAAAATCTCTAGAATTCGCCTCCGTGGTAACGTTACTCCGGTAATGTTTCTGGTATGCGAAGGTGGCGGAATTGGTAGACGCGCTAGCTTCAGGTGTTAGTGTCCTTACGGACGTGAGGGTTCAAGTCCCTCTCTTCGCACCAAATAACCACATGATTTATATTGCACGCAGCATCGATGCGAAGGTGGCGGAATTGGTAGACGCGCTAGCTTCAGGTGTTAGTGTTCTTACGGACGTGAGGGTTCAAGTCCCTCTCTTCGCACCAAGCTGGCGCCGTAATATAAATCTGAAAGTAACAACATCGACTGTGCGAAGGTGGCGGAATTGGTAGACGCGCTAGCTTCAGGTGTTAGTGTCCTTACGGACGTGAGGGTTCAAGTCCCTCTCTTCGCACCAATTGATGAGTTCCCCTCCCGCGATTCCTCTGAAGTCCCCCAAAAAATAGCACCAAAGACTCTCCGCTCAAGCGGCTTTTTGCGTTTTTAACCGAAGCTGAAATTCAGGCTGACCGCCGCCAATCCACCGGCCAGCGCCATGCAGGAAGGCAGCAGCAAATAATGACGCCAGCGGCTGTTAAACAGCATAACCAACGTCGCTAACATGGCGATCACGATTAGCGTGCGCAGTTGCATCATATCCAGGTCTATCAACGCCAGTAACGGCATCAAGGCGCAGGGCAGCAGAACGCCCCAGGCGCTGGCCAGGCGGTTGCCCAGGCACCAGCTAACGCCCCACAAACCACATGCGGTAATCATGGCTGCAATCATGATAACCCTACCCTTTAAGTGATAATGATAACCAATATCATATAACACTTTTTTTCAACGCGCATCATTTTCACCGCTGCGGCCAAACGCGGATGACAGAACGGTGAAAAAATGATAGTTTGCGATAAGAAAATTCTTAGTCGCCGTAGCGTGCTAATAATTACAATTAAAAACCATGTAATACAGGTGTTTAATTCACGCTGAAAGAATATTTCTAACCTTAATTTTTCGACAGATCGATATTGTAAAGAGTGAACTCCGTATGAACGCGCGTTCTTATCAGGAACTGCTGACTAGCAAGCACCGCTTATCATTGTTTTTGTTTTTGTTGATGAACGCGGCCTCTTCTATATTTACAATATTGGTTCCGTTTCAGGGTAAACCCGCATTTACCCTACCTTTATTAGCCATACCGCTATTTTGTCTGGTTGCATTATTATTTACCCTGCAATCCATGCAGCAATTCGTCAAAAAGCTTAATCTTTTTTCCTGTGTTATTGGCCTGCTGTGGGCGGCGCATATTTACATTAAAAGTCAGTATTATGCGCCGAATAACCAAGGCTTCTTATTACTTAGCCTGTTCAGTATGTTCTTTATCAGCGCCATCGCCTTAACCGATAATTTTATCGCTTTTTGTCTGCATGCCGTCCCTTCTGCGCTGGTCATTCTTTTACTGGACGGTATGCACAATACCGTACGGATAGTATTCACTACTGTGTTGCCCATTATCGCTTTCTCAATCCATCACCTCATGCTCAAGCGCAGCGAAGCCTTTACCCAAACGCTGGTGGCTAACCTGTATAACGAACGAGACAGGTTCAGTAATTTAAGCATGATAGATCCGTTAACCGGCCTTTATAATCGGCGTGGCTTGGAGAACAAGATCAATATGTTGCCGGAGTCCCAATCGGGTCGCCATTTTGTTCTGTTGCTCGATATTGACCACTTCAAAGCCTATAACGATAACTATGGCCACACCATGGGCGATCAGGCGCTGGTGCAAGTGGCTATCGCCATCCGCGACTCGGTACGTTCGCGCGATATTGTGGTGCGCTACGGCGGGGAAGAGTTTCTGGTGCTGCTGACCAACGTCAGAGAAGATTATGCCGCGCAACTGGCTGAAAGAGTGCGCCGGCGCGTGCAGGAATTGAAAATCCCCCACCGCTTTAACCAGTTAGAGATGACCAACGTCACGCTCAGCGCCGGTATCGCCATGCTGGACAAGCTTGACGTGGCCTCGGCGATCCGCGCGGCCGATGCGGCGCTGTATCTGGCTAAAAACAACGGCCGCAACAATATCCAACTGGCGGAAAACGTACAGACCGCGGTGACCCCATGACAAGCTGACCGCAGCCCCCCGTAATCACTTGCGGGGGGAAGCGAGAAACCTCATGCGCTCGTCGTCGGAGTGCGCAAAGGTTTCAACCCGTTCAGCAGCAGTTCCACCCCATCCAGTGCCTGCGCCAGCGCTTGCTTGTCCTCAGGGCGATTGGCGATCCAAAAAGCCGCGTCCATCAAGCCGCCATTAATCAGATGCGCCAGCACTTCGGGCGAAGTCGGCGCAATATGTTTTTCTTCCATCAACGTCTTCAACATGCGGGTCATCGATGCAACGCATTGCAACTTGCCGGCCTGCAAATACTCCGCGCCAAGTACTGACGGCGAATCGCGCAGCAAAATACGCTGCACTTCCGGCTCCATCGTCATTTCAAGATAGGCCCGGCAGCGCCCTTTGAATGCACTCCAGTTATCCGGTGCATGGGCGGAAATATCGGCCAGGCGCGCGTCCATTTCTGCATCGATTTCCTGCGCCACGGCAAGAAACAGCCCTTTTTTATCGCCAAAGTGGTGATACAACGCGCCGCGCGTCATGCCGGCTTGCGCCGTAAGCTCATCCATCACCGTGTCGGCATACCCAACGCGGCCAAATTGCTGACGCGCGGTCGCAACCAGCTTTTTGCGCGTTTCTTCAATCATTTCCGTTCGTGCTTTACGTGCCATTTTGACGCTCCGGGCTTAGGGTCATGACGTTATAATTGACATACGTAGCGTATGTCAATTAGGTTTACATACGCCTCGTATGTCAATGAGGCCAAATATACCCATCAATACTCTGGAGTTTTTATGGCCAACCCTTACCTCGAGCTTTTCAGCGTACCGGGCACCAAAGCATTTTCCCTTGCCGGGCTTATCGCACGCATGCCCCTCTCCATGCTCGGGATCGGCATCATCACCATGCTCGCACAATTGCGGGGGTCTTATTGGCTGGCCGGAGCCGTAGCGGCGACCTTTGCGTTTTCCATGGCGCTGCTGGCGCCGCATATCTCACGCGCGGTTGATCGCCTGGGGCAGCGCCGCGTGCTGCCCTGCGTCACCGCGGTCAGCGTAGCCGGCGTGCTGTCATTGCTGCTGTGTACGCATTATCAGGCGCCCGACTGGACGCTGTTCGTCTTTGCGGCGGTGTCCGGCGGCATGCCCAGCATGCCGGCCATGGTCAGAGCCCGCTGGACTGAGATCTTGCGTGGCACACCCCGCTTGCACACCGCATTTTCGTTTGAGTCCGTGCTCGATGAAGTCTGTTTTATTATCGGCCCCCCCATTTCAGTTGGCCTCAGCGTAGCGATCTTTCCAGAGGCGGGGCCATTGGCCGCCGCCATTTTACTGACGATGGGCGTCACGGCCTTTGTCTGGCAAACCGGCTCCGAACCGCCGGTTTATTCGGACGACGGCGCGGCTCGCGGTTCCGTCATCAAGCAGGTGCCGATGCAGATACTGGTGCTGGCGTTAGTCGCGTTGGGCACCATTGTCGGTACCGTCGACGTCATCAGCGTCGCCTTTGCCGAACAGCTTGGGCAACCTGCCGCAGCCAGCCTGGTGCTGTCGGTTTACGCCATCGGGTCTTGCCTGGCCGGGTTGGTTTTCGGTGCCATGAAAATCCCGGTTTCCCTGCCCCGCCTGTTTTTATACGCCGCTCTGGCCACGGCGATGACCGCATTACCCTTGCTGCTGGTTGAGGATATTTTCACGCTGGCGGCCACGGTATTTGTCGCAGGCCTGTTCTTTGCCCCGACCATGATCATTGCGATGGGGTTGGTTGAAAATATCGTTCCGCCCTCCCGGTTAACGGAAGGGTTAACCTGGATGATTACCGGGCTGGGGATTGGCGTAGCGCTCGGCGCCGCTCTGGCGGGATGGGTTGTCGATGAGGCCGGGGTAAAAGCGGGGTTCATCATTACGATATCTGCCGGCCTGGTGGTATTGCTGGTCGCCGTCGGCGGTTACCGTCTGCTGCAAAAATCCGTGCATGCGGCCTGACGGGAAATGGCCGGCTGGCGTCAGGCCAGTTCCCAAATGGCCTTGCCGCCCCATCGGCTTTCTATCGCCCCCACGAATCGTTTCACTTTAGGCGACAGATAGCGCCGGGTGGGATAAACGGCGCATATGGGCGCTTCAGCCCGGCAATATTTCTCCAGTACCGGCACAAGCGTGCCGGCCGAGAGTTGTTCACCAACCAGAAAAGCGCCGAGTTGGCACAACCCCAAACCTGCAAGTGCCGAATCCCGCAGTGCCTCGGTGTTGTTGAAACGCATTCTTCCGCCGACAGGTTCGTCGCGATGTTGTCCATTTACCTGATAGCGCCAGGGAACCGGCATTCCCTGGTGCGAGAACACCAACCGATGGTGATCAATCAGATCGTCCGGCGTCTGAGGCACGCCATGGTTATCCAAATAGCGCGGTGAAGCACAGGTTATCAGCCGGTGCGGTGCGAGGACTTTACGCACCAGCCGGCTGTCATCGTTACCGCCAATGCGGATAGCCAAATCGATCCCCTCGCGCACCAGATCGCTGTAGTCATCAGAGAACGTCACCTCTACATCCACTTCCGGCCATTGGAGCAGGAAATCCCTCAAAATCGGTAAAATATGCAAACGGCCAAAGGCGACGGGAAGATCGATACGCAAGCGTCCCCTGGGAGTTTGATGCCGCTGGTTTATCGCCGTTTCCGCTTCGTCGACCTCCGCCAGAATCCGCAGCGCATGTTCATAAAACACCAGACCTTCTTCGGTCAGGCTCACGCTGCGCGTCGTCCGGTGCAGAAGCCGGGTGGCCAACCGCTCTTCCAGCCGATTGACGCTTTTCCCCGCCGACGAGCGGGATATGCCGAGCCTCTCGGCCGCCAGAGTAAAACTACGCGCATCAGCGACCCGCACAAACACCAGCAGATCGGACAGGTTATCAAGCGGCATCGCCAGTAAATTAGCCACGTTTTGTCCCCAATGTTGCTCATTAAGGCCAGTTTATCACCCGATAGTGCGCGTATACACTGTGTTCTATCCACCCATGCCCCCCTATCAAACCCAGTAAACGAGGACATTTAATGAGCACATCTCACCAGGCCGCCGGGCAACCGGCAAGCGTCCCAGGCCCCTGGTTGGCGGTATTTTCAATCGGGCTCGCCACATTTTCCGTCGTCACCACCGAAATGTTACCCGTCGGCCTGTTGAATCCCATTGCGGATACGCTAAACGCCACGGTTGGCAGGGCGGGCCTGATGATTTCATTGCCGGCCCTACTGGCCGCCTTTTTTGCTCCACTGGTTGTTCTCGCCTCCGGAGGGATTAACCGCAGGACGATCCTCCGCTGGCTTCTGGTGTTGCTGATTGCGGCTAATATTGCTTCGGCCACGGCAGCCAGCATGAACGGGCTGTTGGCCGCCCGCGTCGTCGTCGGTTTCTGCATGGGCGGAATTTGGGCCATTGCCGGGGGCATTGCGGGGCGGTTGGTCCCGCAAGCTTCCATAGGGCTGGCAATATCGATAATTTTTGGCGGCGTCGCAGCCGCTTCGGTATTGGGCGTGCCCTTAGGGGCACTTATAGGTGATGCATTCGGCTGGCGTACCGCCTTTCTGGCGATGGCCCTTTTAGCTCTGCTGGCGCTAATCTTGCTCATCAGATCGTTCCCATCGGTGCCTGCGGAACAGGCTGTCACTTTAGGGCAATTCGCCGAACAACTGGCAAACCCAAAGCTACTTGCGGGGCTCCTGGTCACAGCCATGTTGGTCGCCGGCCATTTCATGGCTTTCACCTTCATTCGACCGCTGTTGCAGACGGTATCCCATTTTGACGACAACTGGATTGGCCCGCTGCTGTTCGCCTACGGCCTCGCCGGCATTGCCGGAAATTTTCTTGCCGGCAGCACAGCGGCAAAACACCTTCGCCCGACGCTGGCGCTGATCGCCCTCGGGCTAACTGCCGCCGTCATCCTGTTTTCCTGGTGGGGAGCAACCGCCGTAAGCGGCGGTCTTATTACCCTGCTGTGGGGGCTTGCCTATGGCGGGGTTTCCGTATCGTTGATGACCTGGATGATGATCGCAGCCCCCCGGTCAATCGAGGTCGCCACCTCTCTCTATATCGCCACCTTTAATATCGGTATTTCTCTCGGCGCCGTAACAGGAGGGCAACTTGTCGATAAATATGGTCTGGTAACCAACGCCCTGATGGCCGGCGCCGCCACAGGTCTGGCATTGCTGGTTATCGCGAGGGTAAAAATCAGGGCTGAACCTACACCCTGATGGCAACCTGCGGCCCGCCGCTGCCCGAGCCGGCGGGCCGTGGGTCTAGCGGCGGCGCTGCTGCATGCCGTAGACAAACACCACGGCAAAGCACAGCAACGGCAGCAGGTACGACAGCGCCGTACTGTACCTGTCCGCCAGCGCCCCCATAAAGTAAGGCATGATGGCGCCGCCGACGATCGCCATGATCATAAAGGAACTGGCGCGCTTGGTGTGTTTACCCATATTTTTCACCCCCAGGGCGAAAATGGTCGGGAACATGATCGACATAAAGAAGAACACGCCAATCAGCGCCACCACCGAGATCCCGTCGATACTGAGCATCACCACGCCGCACAGCAGAATATTGATCAGCGAGTAAAGCATCAGCAACGTAGCGGGTTTCACTCTGCCCATCAGCCAGGTGCTGAAGAAGCGCCCGATCATAAAACAAATCATGGCGATGGAGAGCAGGTAGGAAGCGCTCTGGTTGGAAACGTCGCTCCAGTGTTCGGTGGCGTAGTTAATAAAGAACGCCCCCACGCCGACCTGCGCCGCCACGTAGAAGAACTGGGTAATCACCCCGCCGACAAAGTGTTTGTGCTGCCACAAGCCTTGCGCGATTTCGCCCTGTTCCGGCCGCTCTTCCTCACGGATATCCGGCAGCCGGGTGCGGCTGAACAGCAAGGCAATCAGCAGCACCAGCGCGGCGATCGCCACATAAGTCACCTTCACCGCGCTCTGGTCACCGCCGCTTGCCCCCTGGGTTGCGGAGAAAAACAGCGTACCGCCGATCATCGGCCCGATGAACTGTCCCAGGCCGTTAAAAGACTGGGCGAGGTTGAGCCGCCGTTCCGCGCCCTGCGTATCGCCCAGCACCGTAGCGTAAGGGTTGGCCGCGGTTTCCAGGCAACCCAGGCCGCAGGCAATGACAAACAGCGCAAACAGGAAGGCGCCGAAGCTATTGGCGGAGGCCGCCGGCACAAACAACAGCGCCCCCAGCGCATACAGGCACAGCCCCACCAGAATGCCGGCCTTGTAACCTTTCCTATCCATAAAATAGCCGGCGGGCAGCGCTACCAGGAAATAAGCGCCGAAATACGCCGCCTGCAATAACCCCGACTGCGCCTTGGTCACGTGCAGGGTTTCCTGAAAATGTTTATTCAATACGTCCAACAGGCCATACGACAGCCCCCACATAAAGAACAGGCTGGTGACCAGGATAAAGGCCCAGCGTAAATTGGAGGTCGCCTTGACGCCCAGTTGTGGCGGGGCCGCACTTTTTTCAGCAAGCATTGATATATCCTCGGGTAGGGTAGTGAGATGTTGTTATTGCTGTTGCAAAGAGAATATCCGCTCCATCGCCACCCATTTTTCGCCCTGCGACGTCCAGGGGGTGGCCACCTGGTATTTCCACATCAGGGCTTCCCAGCGCTGCACATGGGGATTGCTCAGACCGGCGGCGTCAAACTGCCCGGCATCGAACGCCGGGCTGACCTCGACGATCATGAACAGCCGGGTGCCCAGCCGGTAAATCTCCATATCCAGGATGCCGTGCTCACGCAGATGTTCGGCAATTTCCGGCCAGATGCGTTGGTGGTGGCGCTGATACTCCTCAATCAGCGCCGGTGAATCGACCAGATCGAGCGCCTGGCAAAAGCGCCGCGGCAAACCCGCAGAGCCCTTCATGTGAGCGCCCGATCAAGGTGCAGGTAGCCGCCGTCCACCGACAGCCACTGCCCGGTGGTGTGCGACGACCGCGATGAGATCAAAAACACCACGGTGTCGGCGATTTCCTGCGGCGTGGTCATCCGCTGTTCGAACGGAATGCGCGCGGTAATTTTCTCAAGCTGCTGCTCCGGCTGTTCGAAGGTATTGATCCAGCGCTGATACTGCGGCGTGATCACTTCCGCCGGTACTACGGCATTCACTCGCACCCCGTCATGGCGCAGCGATACCGCCCACTCGCGCGTCAACGCCAGTACCGCCCCCTTGGCGGCGGTATAACCGCTGGTGCCGCCCTGCCCGCTGAGCGCAGTTTTGGAGGCGATGTTGACGATGGCCCCCTTGCTGCGTTGCAACGCCTGCTGGCACAGGTGCGCCATCAGATAGTAATGAATCAGGTTTTTCTCCAGCGATCCGACAAACGCCTCTCGCCCCGCCTCCAGCCCGACGCCATCGTTCACTCCGGCGTTATTCACCAATCCGTCGAGGCGGCCGAAGGTTGCCAGAGTTTGCGCCACCGCTCGCCGGCAGTCGTTTTCTTCACAGAGATCGGTGATGATCACTTCGCTCTGCGGCTGCAACCGGCGCAGTGCCGTCAGGAAATCCGCCTCCGGCTCCGCGTTGGTGACAATCACCGGAATCGCCCCTTCTTCCGCCAGCAGGCGGGAAATGGCCGCGCCGATGCCGGAACCGCCGCCGGTGACAATCACCACTTTCTCTTTCAGATACAAATCCATCACTCAACTCCGTTAATCCGTAGCTAGCCCATAGCCAGGCTGTAAACGCGGCTGGCTGTCCCGCCCCAAATTGCCGCCTGCTGTGCGGGGCTCAGCGCGGCGACGGCCTGTTCGCACAGGCGATAAACCTGGCCGTAATCGCCGGCCAGCAGGCACACCGGCCAGTCGGAGCCGAACATCAGCCGCTGCGGGCCGAACGCCTCCAGCGCCGCCTCAAAAAACGGCAACAGCTGCTGCGCCTGCCAACCGCCGCCTGGCACTTCGGTAATCAACCCGGACAGCTTGCAGGCCACGTGGGGCAACGCCGCCAGCGGCTTGATTTGCTGCGCCCAATGTTGCGCGCCCCGGGCGATATCCGGCTTGCCGAGATGATCCAGCACCAGCCAGTAATCGTCGTGCCGGGCGGCAAACTGCGCCGCGGCCGCCAGATCCCGGTGAGTGACCAGAATGTCGTAGACATAACCGTGCCGCTGCAGTGCCTGCATGCCGCACCGCACCGCCTGTCGCTCCAGCCAGGCCGCCGGTTGCGGCTCATCCTGAACCAGATGGCGCAGACCGCGCAGCAGCGGCTGTTGGCGCAGTTCATCAAGCCGTTGCGGCAACCGTGGCGAAGCAATATCCAGCCAGCCCACCACGCCGGATACGCCACGGCTTTGCTGCACCTGCGCCAGCAGCGTCCGGGTTTCCTGCTCGCACTGGCGGGCCTGCACCACCAGCGCGCCGTCGAAACCGTGGCGTTCCAGCAGCGGTTCGAGCTGCGCCGGGCCGTAGTCCTGGCGCAGCACCGCCATCTGTTCGCTAATCCACGGATACTCTTGCGGCCGGTAGCGCCAATAGTGTTGGTGAGCGTCGATGCGCAACATGCCGTGCTCCCGCTTCAACCGCGGAACCGATACTGTTCGATCGACGCAGGATGCATCTCGATCGAATACCCAGGGTGTTGCGGCGGCATGTAGGCCGCGCCCCGGATATCGCAAGGATGAATAAAATGCTCATGCAGGTGGTCAACGTATTCGATCACTCGCCCATCGTGGGTGCCGGCGATGCACAGGTAATCGATCATCGACAGATGCTGCACGTATTCGCACAGCCCTACGCCACCGGCATGCGGGCACACCGGCAAGTTGTATTTCGCCGCCATCAGCATCACCGCCAACACCTCGTTGACCCCGCCAAGGCGGCAGGCGTCGATCTGCACCACGTCAATCGCCCCGCGCATGATGAACTGCTTGAACATAATGCGGTTCTGGCACATCTCGCCGGTGGCGACCTTGACCGGATGGATCCCTTCGCGGATGCGGCGATGCCCCTCAACGTCGTCCGGGCTGGTCGGTTCTTCGATAAACCAGGGTTTGGCGAATGCCAGGTGCTTCACCCACGGAATGGCGTCGTTGACTTCCCACACCTGGTTGGCGTCGATCATCAGTTGGCGGTCGGGGCCAATCACTTCGCGAGCGATGCGCACGCGGCGGATATCGTCTTCCAGGTCACGGCCCACTTTCAGCTTCAGGTAGGAGAAACCGGCGTCGACCGCTTCCTGACACAGCCGACGCAGCTTGTCGTCCGGGTAACCCAGCCAGCCGGCGGAGGTGGTGTAGCACGGATAGCCTTCCTCCAGCAGCCGCGCCAGACGCTGTTCTTTACCCTCGGCCCGCTGGTTCAGCAGGTTGAGCGCCTCCTGCGGCGTAATGCAGTCGGTGATGTAACGGAAATCGATGCAGCGCACCAGTTCCTCCGGCGACATCTCCGCCACCAGCCGCCACACCGGTTTGCCCACGGATTTGGCCCACAGATCCCATACCGCGTTCACCACCGCCCCGGTCGCCAGGTGGATAGCGCCCTTGTCCGGCCCAATCCAGCGCAGTTGGCTGTCGCCGGTAAAACGCCGCCAAAACGCGCCCATGTCGGCGGCGATCTCCTCAAGCCGAACGCCGACAATCTGATGCTCCAGCGCGCGGATCGCCGCGCAGCAGATCTCGTTGCCGCGGCCGATGGTAAAGGTCAGCCCGTGGCCGCGCAGATCGGCGTGGTCGGTCTCCAGGATCACGTACGCCGCCGAATAGTCCGGATCCGGGTTCATCGCGTCGGATCCGTCCAGCCCCAGCGAAGTGGGGAAACGAATATCTTCAACCCGCAGTGCGGTAATCGTCGTCATGGTGCGGCTCCCCATCAGGCCTGTACGGTTGTTTGACGCTGTTCACCCAATCCCTCGATACCCAGACGCATCGTCTGCCCGGCCTTCAGGTAGATGGGTTGCGGCTTCTGCCCCATACCCACGCCCGGTGGCGTGCCGGTGGAGATCACGTCGCCCGGCTGCAGGCTCATAAAGCGGCTCAGGTAGCTGATGATGTGCGGAATGCGGAAGATCATGGTGCCGGTGTTGCCGTCCTGATAGCGTTTGCCGTCCACCTCCAGCCACAGGTTCAGGCGGTGAGGGTCGGCAATTTCATCGGCGGTTACCAGCCAGGGGCCGGTGGGGCCGAAGGTGTCGCAGCCTTTGCCCTTGTCCCAGGTGCCGCCGCGCTCAATCTGGAATTCACGCTCGGAAACGTCGTTAATCACGCAATAACCGGCGACGTGGCGCAGGGCATCCTGCTCACTGATATAACGCCCGCCCTGGCCGATGATCACGCCCAGCTCCACTTCCCAGTCGGTTTTGACCGAATCGCGCGGAATTTGCACGTCGTCGTTTGGCCCCACCACCGCGCTGGTCCATTTGCTGAACACCACAGGTTCGCCGGGGATCGCCGCACCGGTCTCCGCCGCGTGATCGGCGTAATTGAGGCCAATGCAGATAAACTTGCCGATCTGGCCGACGCACGGCCCCAGGCGCGGTTGCCCCTCGACCAGGGGCAGTTGGTTGATATCCAAGGCACGCAGCTTTTCCAGTGATGCCGGCAGCAGCGCTTCACCGCTGACATCGGCGATATGCTGCGAAAGGTCGCGGATCTGGCCGTTATTGTCCAACACCCCCGGCCGCTCTTGCCCCGGTGCGCCATAGCGTAAAAGTTTCATAGATTCCTCAATCCTCCGTAGAAGCGCCTTCGACGACGCCGCAAAACGTAAAAATCAGTTGCTCCAGCCGCCGTCGATAATCTGCACCGTGCCGGTGGTATAAGAGCTGGCGTCCGAGGCCAGATACAGCGCCAACTGGGCAATCTCGGCGGTAGTGCCGATGCGGCCAATCGGCTGGCGGGCGACAAACGCCTGATACACCTCTTCTTCGCTGCGCCCCTGTTCACGCGCCTGCTCGGCAATGCGCTGACGCAGCGACGGCGATTCCACCGTGCCGGGACAGATGGCGTTACAGCGGATGCCCTGGGTAACGTAATCCGCCGCCACCGAACGCGTCAGGCCGATCACCGCCGCCTTGGTGGTGCTGTAAGCAAAGCGGTTCGGCACCCCTTTCACGCTTGAGGCGACCGAAGACATATTGATAATCGAGCCGTTTTTACGCGCCAGCATGCCGGGCAGGAAGGCGCGGATCATACGGAACATCGCCGTCACGTTCAGCTCGGTGGCGAACGCCCACTGCGCTTCGCTGCACGTCAAAATCGACCCGCTGTGCACCACGCCTGCGCAGTTAAACAACACGTCGACGGGTCCGAGGGTTTCCGCCGCCGCGGCTATCGCGGCCGGGTCGGTCACGTCAAGCGTCAGCGCCTGGATGCCGGGCAGCCCCTGCAGTTGGCCGGTGTCGATATCGGTGGCGATCACTTCCGCGCCCGCCTCGGCGAACAGCCTGGCGGTGCTGAAACCGATCCCCTGTCCGGCGGCGGTGATCAGTACGCGTTTCCCGGTTAAATTCATTTTCGCTCCCTTGGCCTAAAGGTCCAATGGTCAGGCCATTAAAGGCGGTTAAAGGTCAGGCCTTTAACATGACAAAAGACGCTTTACGCGTTATCGTTTGGTGAGAATGTTATGAGACACAGTTAAAACAGCATTTTTGATTAACCAACTTTTTACACTTGATTAACCATTACTCAAGCGAGTTGACTAATAACTGTGCGCTGAATCACTTATCGCTAAACAGCTCAAGGTAACCCATGCCCATTACCCGACTGGAAAATCCTCGTATTTACAGACAGATAGCCGATCAATTAAAGCGGCTCATCGAAAACAACGAATTCCCCCCGGGCAGCCGCCTGCCGTCCGAGCGGGATCTGGCCCAGCAGTTACAGGTCAGCCGCGCCTCGGTACGCGAGGCGCTGATTGCGCTGGAAGTGATTGGTCTGGTCGACGTAAAAGTCGGTAACGGGGTGATCGTTCGGGCACAGGCGCCGATTTTGGCCTCGCAGGAACCGGTAATGGCGCAGGCCGGGCGCGACCAATGGGCGGAAATCGATGACGAACTGAATATCGAGCTGGATTTTAACGCCGAGTTGCCGCCGTTCTCGCTGCTGCAAACCCGTTTGTTGATCGAACCGGAAACCGCCGCACTGGCGGCACGCCATGCCACCGACGAAGAGCTGGCGGGCATTCGGGCTGCCTATGAGCAAAACTGCCGCGATAACCGCGCCGGATCGGCCACCCACCCCGGCGACCGGCTGTTCCATATCCGCATTGCCCAGGCCAGCGGCAACCCGGCCTACGCGTTCGTTATCGGCCACCTGCTCGGCCACCGCTACGGCAGCATGTTCCGCGTGCTGCAACGTCACTATACGCCGGACGATATGCCGCACCGTTCAGAACAGGAACATAGGGCGATCCTGGAGGCGATCGAGGCGCGTGACGTGCGCGGCGCACGCAAGGCGATGAAAGCGCATCTGGATGAAGTGATCGCCATCTTTACCCGCGCGCAATAGGCCGTTTCGGTACGGCGGGGGCAAGGGTAAAAATTTTTGACGGACCGCTCTTTTTTCCACATGCAGCAGGGGCCAAGGCACATTACACTGGCAGCATATTGCACCCAATGGCTTTCAAGTTGCAGCGAGCGCAGGTAACAACGCCGCAGCGCGAAAGACGACGGGTATAGGCCGTGTCACGCCACGGCCCGGGCCCTTTCCCTGCAGCCTTTTAACATGGATAACGATCGTTGAAGAACTCTTTCCGCGCTTCATTGCTGGCGCTGAGCCTGTGCGCCGCGCCACTGGCCGCTCAAGCCGCCGACCCGCAACTGGCCTCGCAAATCGTCGACCAGTATGCCGAACACATTTTCTTCAACAGCGGCGCCACCGGCATGGCGCTGGTGGTAATTGATAACAATCAGGTGGTTAACCGCAGCTTTGGCGATACCAAGCCGGGCAACGATCTGCGCCCGCGCCCGGATTCGCTGATCCGCATCGCCTCGATCACCAAGCTGATGACCAGCGAAGTGATGGTCAAAATGGCGGCGGAAGGCCGGGTCAAGCTGACCGATCCGCTGCGAAAATACGCCCCGCCGGGCGCCTTCGTGCCGGCTTATAATTCGCGCCAACCCATTACCCTGCTGAACCTGGCGACCCACACCAGCTCGCTGCCGCGCGAGCAACCGGGTCAAAAACCGGCGAAAACGCCGGTGTTCACCTGGCCGACCAAGGCACAGCGCTGGCAGTGGCTCAAACACGCCAACGTCACAGTGCCGCCGGGCGTGCGCGCCGCCTATTCCAACCTGGCCTATGATCTGCTGGCAGACGCTTTGTCGCGAGCGGCAAACAAACCTTATAGCGCTCTGCTGCGCGAAAAAATCACCGCGCCGCTGGGCATGGTCGACACCACCCTGACCCCCAGCGCCGAACAGTGCTCGCGCCTGATGGTGGCGGCCGCCGGGCCAAGCGCCTGTCGCGATACCACCGCAGCAGCCGGCAGCGGCGGGGTTTATTCCACCCCGCGCGACATGCAGCGCTGGATGCAACAGTTCCTTTCTTCCAACACCGCCGGCGCGCGCAAATCGACGGCGGCCAGCGAACAAACCATGTACTTCCAGCGCAACGATCTGGTGTCGCTGAAAGGCATGGACGTGCCGGGTGAAGCAAGCGCGTTGGGATTGGGTTGGGTGTATATGGCGCCGAAGGACGGCCTGCCGGGCATTATTCAGAAAACCGGCGGCGGCGGCGGCTTTATTACCTATATGGCGATGATCCCGCAGAAAAATATCGGCGTCTTCGTGGTGGTAACCCGTTCAGAACTGACCAAATTCACCAATATGAGCGATCCGGTTAACCGGCTGGTGGGGGATTTGGCGGCCAACAAAAGCTAGCGCCGCGGCGTGAATGTCGGGGCGAGCAGGCTCGCCCCGACAACACTCAGGCCAAAGTCATTTCGTGCATCACCGGATGGAAGTTGCGTTTGAAGTAGATCAGGCCGTTACCGGCGGCGCTCACCAGGATCTGGCGGATCTGCACCAGATACACCTGATGGGTGCCGATGCTCTGGATCTGCGCGATCTCCCCTTCCAGGCTGGCCAGCGCATTGCGCAGGGCCGGCTGGCCCAATGGGCCGCTTTGCCATTCCTCCAGCCGGAAGCGATCCTCCATGCTGACGTCGGTCATGCCGGCGAAATGGCGCGCCATCAGCTCCTGCTCGTGGTTCAGCACGTTGACGCACAGCCGCTGATTCTCCTGGAAGACCGGGTTCATCGCGCTGTTGCGGTTAATGCATACCAGCAGCGTCGGCGGCGTATCGGTCACCGAGCAGACCGCCGTGGCGGTGATGCCGCAGCGCCCCGCCGGGCCGTCGGTAGTCACAATATTCACCGCCGCAGACAGGCTGGCCATGGCGTCGCGAAACCGCAGACGGTGTTCATTTTCCTGAGACATACAACCCTCCTCCTGAATTACTTCAGCAGATTATCCAGCTGATTAATATCGCCATTGTTATGCAGGTGCGGCACTTTCCAGCCGTGCTGATCGTAATCGGACAGGCACTTGTCGACCATCTGCATCATCTGATCCATGGTGCCGGATCCCTGCGCGTGGCGCAGACACTGCAGGCGGATCTCATCCTGGCTGCCGGCATAGTTGATCTCATACAGCTCATGACGGCCGCCGAACTCGCTGCCGATCGCATCCCACATCAGCTTGAGGATCTTGATCCGCTCGACGTGATCCATACCGTCCGATCCGCGCACATAACGCGCCAGGTATTTGTCGATCTCCGGATTGTTCATGTCGCGCACGCTGGACGGCAGATAAATCAGCCCGCTGGTGACGTTCTTTTCGATGATGTGCTTCACCTTGGTGTAGGCCATCGGCGCCATCACTCGGTAGGTCTGCAACGCGGCGGAATCCGGCAGATAGGCGCCGTTTTCCCATTTTGTGGACTCCGCGCACATCGCATCGCTCAGCGACCAGAACAGGTTGCGCCAGGCCACCACTTCGCCGAGATCGGCCTGCACGCCGCGAAACTCCAGCACGCCGGTGCAGGACAGGCTCTTTTGCAGCAACGCGGTGATAAAGTCCATCTTCACTGCCAGGCGCACGCAGGCCTGCAGCGGGAACAGCCGGGCGAAACCGCCCTGGGTGCTCCAACGGCGACAACGATCGAAATCGCGGTAGATCAGCACGTTTTCCCAGGGGATCAATACGTGATCCATAATCAGGATCGCATCGTTCTCGTCAAAACGGCTCGAGAGCGGGTAATCGAACGGCGATCCGGTCGCGCCGGCCACCAGCTCATAGGAGGCGCGGGAGATAAGCTTCACCCCTTCGGCATCCATAGGCGCCACAAACATCAGCGCAAAGTCCGGGTTATCGCCCATCACCTGGGCGGAGCCGAAGCCGATAAAGTTGTAGTGGGTCAGCGCCGAGTTGGTCGCCACCACCTTGGCGCCGCTGACGATAATGCCGGCGTCGGTCTCTTTCTCCACCTGGATATAAACGTCTTTCACTTCGTTGACCGGCTTGTGGCGGTCAATCGGCGGGTTGACGATGGCGTGGTTAAAGTACAGGCCGGTTTCCTGAATGCGCTTGTACCAATGGCGGGCGTTATCGGCGAACTGACCGTAAAACTCCGGGTAAGCCCCCAAAGCGCAACCGAAGGCCGCCTTGTAATCCGGGGTGCGCCCCATCCAGCCGTAGGTCTGGCGCGACCAGTCGGCGATGGCGTCACGCTGCTGGCGCATTTCTTCCGGGCTGCGGGCGTAGCGGAAGAACTTGTGGGTGTAACCGCCGTTGCCGGTGTCGGTATTCCAGCACAGGCGATCCTGGCTGACCGGATCGTGCAGCGCGTCGTACAGTTGGCCGACCGAAGCCGCCGCATTGCGGAACGCCGGGTGGGTGGTGACGTCCTTCACCCGCTCGCCGTAAATATAGATTTCGCGGCCATCCTGCAGGCTTTTCAGGTATTCGGCGCCGGTGAACGGGCGTTTGCTGTCGGCACGAAAGTCTTCTGGTTTCATTTAAGTCTTCCTCGTAATCGGCATTTTCCAGACCCTGGATTTGGTCGTCTGTTAAATATATGTTTCTTTTTGGTTGCTTAATTGAAGCTGCCAACGCCGGTTTCGAGAAGAGACTTTTGCGGCAATCGCCGGTACTTTTCAGGCGGATTGGCCGCAATGGCTGCGAATTGTGATCCAGGTTACGAAAGGGGATGTTGTGCGGCGCGGTAGGTCGAAGGCGAGCAGCCTTCCAGGCGATTGAAAAAACGGGCGAAGTAGGCCGGGTCCTTGAACCCGAGGCTGTAAGCGGTCTCATGCACGGTACAGGCGCTGAACAGCAGCATACGCTTGGCCTCGCGCAGCAGCCTGTCGAAGATCAGCCGTTTGGGGGGCTGGTTGGCGAAGCGGCGGCACAGATCGTTCAGCCGTGATTCGGTCACCCCCAGCGCCCGCGCATAGTCCGGTACCGACAGGTGATCGCGGAAGCGTTCATCCACCATTTTGTTGAAACGCTGGAACAATTTCAGCTCGCCGCGCACCCCGCCGGTGGCGGTATCCTCCAACGCGGCATTGCGCAGCAGCAGGGTAAACACCGCCTGCGCCAGCAGCCCCAGCGTCTGCTCGCGGCCGGCCAGCTGCTGGCCGAATTCACGGCGGATCAGTGCCCAGTAATGGCTCAGCGCCGCCAGCTCCTGCGGGGCGTCCGCCATCGACAGACAGATGCCCGGCATATCGAGCGCCAGATTGCTGCCGGGATACAGCCGCTCCAGCAGCGGCCAGATCAGCTCTTGGCGCACCGTCAGCACGTGGCCGTCACTGATCGGCTCGGTGAAGAACGCATGCGGTACCGAGGGCGGCGTCAGGATAAACAGCGGCGCCTGCACCGAATAGTGCTGGCTGTCCAGCTGCAACTCAATCTTGCCGGTCTCCAGAAAATGCACCTGGAAGAAACGGTCGTGCCAATGCACCTGCATGTCGCGGCCAAAAAACGCCGCCAGCCCGGCGAAGGTTTCGTAATGCACCTCATCGGCGGCGTAGCGCGCATCGTACTCTTTGCAGATGTCGATATTGGCGATAAAGCCGGTACTTTTCTGCACATCCTCCTCCCTCAGCGATGAGATCAGTGATAAGCCTGATATCAGGCTTATGGCGTGGCCCGCGGACGCGAGCCCTGCATCGGAATGCGCCAGACGATCAACGCCCCGATGACCAACAGCGCCGCCACGAAATACAGCCCGGCGTTAAAGCTGCCGGTCAGATCCTTAAACCAACCGATCAACAGCGGGCTGAGCGCCGATCCTATATTGCCGGTGGCGTTGATCACCGCGATCCCTATCGCGCGCGCCTCCAGGCTGATGGATTGATCCGGCGTGGTCCAGAAGATCGCCATCGCGGTGAAGGACCCCACCGAAGCCATGACGATCCCCAGCAGTTGGATCAAGCTGTGATCGGTGGCCGAGGCCAGCAACCAGCCGGCGGCGGCAAACAGGTAGGGCAGCGCGGTATGCCGCTTGCGCTCCTGCAGGCGATCCGATCGCTTGCTCCACCACATCATGCCGGCGATGGTGCAGATCTGCGGGATCGCCGCCAGAATGCCGATCACGATATTGCTGCTGCCCTGGTTGAAGCTCTGCAGGATCTGCGGCGTCCAGATGTTGATGGCGCTCAGGGTGTTGGTCAGGCAAAAATAGGCCAGCGTGTACATCAGTACGATCGGAGTGAACACCTCACGCCACAGGCTGCGCTGCTGCATCGCCCGGTGGCTGCGCGGCCCGTTCGGCTGCACCAGTTGCAGCTTGTCGGCGTCCATCATCGCCCTCAGGCTGGTTTTTTCTTCGTCGGTCAGCCATTTGGCCTTGGCCGGCGTATCGTCGAGATAGAACCACACCACCACGCCCAGCAACACCGAAGGAATGCCTTCCAGCAGGAACAGCCATTGCCAGCCCTTGAGGTTCATCACCCCGTCCAGCGCCAGAATGTAGCCCGATACCAGGGAACCGATCGCCATGGTCACCGGCATGGCGATCATAAACAGCGCGTTGGCGCGGGCGCGGTAAAAGGCCGGGAACCAGTAGGTGAGATACACCAGAATGCCGGGCAGGAAACCGGCCTCGGTGATGCCGACGATCATGCGCAACACGTACAGGCTGGTCGGGCCGGTGGCGAACAACGTGCAGGTCGAGGCAATGCCCCACAGCACCATGATGGTAGCGATCCAGCGCCGCGCGCCGACGATCCCGAGCATGATATTGCTGGGAATGCCGAAGATCACATAGGTGACGTAAAACAGCGTCGCCGCCAGGCCAAACATGGTCGAACTGAGGCCGAGATCCTTGCCCATCGTCAGCCCGGCGAAACCGATGTTGATGCGGTCGAGGAAAGAGAAAACAAACAGCACGAACAGGAAAATAATCAGTCGCCGAAACAGCTTTTTAATCACCGATTGCTCGGCGGCGGTTAACGCTTTATGTTGCTGCGCCGGGTTGGCCGGCGGCAGCGAATCGACGTTGCTCATGGTAGCTCCGATTAATAAACGCCCGGGGATTGCGGTTGCGCCGGCGGCAGATCCTGTTTAAAACGGCTCGCCAGGGATTCCGCCGCACGCGCCAGCAAGGTGGTGTCCACCCCAACGGCGACAAACAGCGCGCCGGAGGCCAGGTAATGCTGCGCCAACTGCGGATTGGCCATCAGGATGCCCGGCGCTTTGCCGGCCGCGCTGATGCGCGCGATGGCGTCGTCAATGGTGCGTTGCACTTCGGGGTGCTGCGGGTTGCCGGCAAACCCCATGTCGGCGCTCAGATCCGCCGGGCCGATAAACACCCCGTCGACGCCTTCCACCTGCAAAATGGCGTCCAGATTTTTCACCGCCTCGCGGGTTTCGATCTGCACCAGCACGCACATCTGCGCATCGGCCTGCTGCAGATAATCCGGCACCCGATTCCAGCGAGAAGCTCGCGCCAGCGCACTGCCGACGCCACGTACGCCGTGCGGCGGATAACGGGTGGCTCGCACCGCCTCGCGCGCTTGTTCGGCATTCTGAATCATCGGGATTAGCAGGGTCTGCGCACCGACGTCCAGCAGTTGCTTGATGATCACCGCATCGTTCCAGGGCGGGCGCACCACCGGGTGGCTCGGGTAAGGTGCTATCGCCTGCAACTGGCCCAGCACCGTCTGCACGTTATTGGGCGCGTGTTCACCGTCGATCAGCAACCAGTCGAAACCGGCGCCGGCCAACAGTTCCGCGCTGTAACTGCTGCACAGACCCAGCCACAGGCCAATCTGCGGGCGCTTTTCCTGCAATGCCCGTTTGAAATGGTTGGTTAACATTGAACCCCCTTAAACGAACCGGCAGCTGATACAACCCATCGGGCCATAATCAACGTGGAAGGTATCGCCGCGCCGCGCGGGCACCGGCCGGGTAAAGGAACCGCCGAGGATCACCTGTCCGGCCTCCAGCTCTACGTCATACGGGAACAGCTTGTTGGCCAGCCAGGCGACGCCGTTGGCCGGGTGGTTGAGCACCGCCGCCGCCACCCCGGACTCTTCGATCACCCCGTTGCGGTACAGCAACGCACTGATCCAACGCAGGTCCAGCGCGTCCGGTTTGATCGGCCGGCCGCCCATCACCACCCCGGCGTTGGCGGCATTATCGGAAATGGTGTCGAACACCTTGCGCGGCCGCTGGGTCTGCGGATCGACGTTATGGCTGCGCGCATCGATGATCTCCAGCGCCGGAATGACGTAATCGGTGGCGTTGTACACGTCGAACAGCGTGCAGTTCGGCCCGCGCAGCGGTTTGGCCAACACGAACGCCAGCTCCACCTCGACGCGCGGCACGATAAAACGATCGACTGGAATGTCGCTGCCGTCGTTGAAGAACATGTCGTCCAGCAGCGCGCCGAAATCCGGTTCGGTGATCTGCGAGCTGACCTGCATGGCGCGCGAGGTCAGGCCGATCTTATGGCCCTTCAGCGTACGGCCTTCGGCGATCTTCAGCGCCACCCACTGCCGCTGAATGGCATAAGCGTCTTCAAGGGTGATCTCGGGATGATCCAGCGACAGCGCGCGGATCTGTTCGCGGCTCTGTTCCGCCTGGTGCAAGCGCTGCACGGCGCGGCTAATCAGCTCTTTATCCAACATTTACGGCCCCTTACTCTTTGCGAAATAGCGCATGGACATTGTTCTGCTTATAATTCAGCACCGGATCCAGCTCTTCAAGGGTGAAGGACAGCGCCAGATAACGGCTGGCCATCAACGCGGCAAAGTGTTCCTTGATCAGCGCAAACAGCATCTCGCCGACCTGCTCGCGGCTTTCCAGACTGCGGCCGTGTCCGATCTTCAGCGTCATATGCACGAAGGCGTAATCCTGCTTGCCGTCGGCCATCTGCCAGGTGTCCAGCCAGAGGGCGCGGCTGCGTACCCCGGCCAGCGGGAAGATGCCGGTGTCCGCCAGCGCCTGATTGACCTTGGCGAACAAGGCGGGAAGATCGGCCTCTTCGCGGATGTTGTTGGTGCATTCAGCATAAAAATGCGGCATAGCAATCTCCGAACGGCGAATTTGCGCGGGCAAGCTGCCCGCGCGGCGGTGGTTACAGGGTGTTGCCGAGCTTGAAGCCTTTTTCCGTATCGCCCTCGCGGGTGTAGGAAAAACCGTCTGCGCCGATGGTGACGGCCATTTCGCTTGGCGCACTGCGTTCGATGACCGGCTGCGGCCGGCCGTCGAGATCCAACACTTGCGATCCTTCGGTGTACCAGCTCGGCACCACCGGGTTACCCCACCAGTCGCGGCGCTGGTTGTCGTGCACATCCCAGGTCACGGTCGGGTTATCCGGATCGCCGGTGTAGTAGTCCTGGGTATAGATCTCCACCCGGTGTCCATCGGGATCGCGCAGATAGAGATAGAAGGCGTTGGAGACGCCGTGGCGGCCGGGGCCGCGTTCGATCAAATCGGATTTACGCAGCGCGCCGAGCTTGTCGCAGATGGCCAGAATGTTGTGCTTTTCATGGGTGGCGAAGGCGATATGGTGCATGCGCGGCCCGGCACCGCCGGTCATCGCGGTATCGTGCACCGTGGCTTTGCGGCGCATCCAGGCGGCGTAAACCACGCCGTTTTCATCGCGGATATCTTCCGTCACGCGGAAACCCAGCCCCTGGATGTACTCCACTGCTCGCGGGACGTCGGGCGTAATTTGGTTAAAGTGATCGAGGCGCACCAGCGCACCCGGCGTGTAGAGATCGTAACGCCAGGCCAGGCGTTCGACGTGCTGCACGTCGTAGAAAAACTCGTACGGAAAGCCGAGCGGATCTTCAACCCGCACCGCATCGCCGATGCCTTTGACGAAGCCCTTCACCCGGCGCTCGGTGCGGCAGCCCAAGGCGTTGAAATAGGCTTCGGCGCGGTCGACGTCTTCCGGCGTGCGCACGCGGAAAGCAAAGGCCGCAACGGCGGCCACCGGGCCTTCGCGCAGCACCAGGTTATGGTGAATAAACTCTTCCATCGAACGCAGGTACAGGGTTTTCTCATCCTCGGCGGTGACCACCAGGCCAAGGATGTCGACGTAGAATTCGCGCGCCGCTTTAAGGTTGGTTACCTGAATTTCCATATAGGCACAGCGCACAACGTCGGGAGCAGGGACAGCATGGGTGGTAAGTTTTATCGTCATCGTTCTCATCTCTTTCGTTTTTGTTGTGGCCTGAGGCTTAGACGCCCCATTTCGGGATTGGGTGGTCCCCCATGGAAATACAGACGTTCTTCATCTCGGCGAACACCTCAAAGCTGTATTCGCCACCCTCGCGGCCGGTGCCGGAGGATTTCACGCCACCGAACGGCTGGCGCAGATCGCGTACGTTTTGGGTGTTGACGAACACCATGCCCGCTTCAATATTGCGGGCCAGACGCAGAACCTTGCTCACATCCTGCGTCCAGATGTAGGACGCCAGGCCGTACTCCACGTCGTTGGCCATGCGCAGGCCGTCTTCTTCCGATTTGAACGGCAGCAGACAGGCCACCGGCCCGAAGATCTCCTCCTGCGCGACGCGCATCCGGTTGTCGACATCCGCCAGCACCGTCGGGCGCAGGAAGTTGCCGTGGCTCAGCCCGGCCGGTTTTTCCGGGCCGCCGGCCAACAGGGTCGCCCCTTCTTCCATCCCCAAGCGGATATAGCCGGAGACTTTTTCCCAGTGCTGCGGGCTGATCAGCGCCCCCACCTGGGTGTTGGGATCCTGCGGATCGCCCACGCGCAGGCGGTTGGCGCGTTCGGCGAAACGTTTGACGAATTCCGGGTAAATGCTTTCCTGAATGAAAATGCGCGAACCGGCAGTGCAGCGTTCGCCGTTGATCGAGAAGATGGTGAACAGCGCGGCGTCCAGCGCGCGTTCGATGTCCGCATCCTCAAAAATCAGCACCGGCGATTTGCCGCCCAGCTCCATGGAAAATTTCTTCAACCCCGCGCTCTCGATGATGCGGCGGCCGGTGGCGGTGCCGCCGGTGAAGGACACCGCCCGCACGTCTTTATGGCGCACCAGCGCGTCGCCGGCGGTAGCGCCGTAGCCCTGCACCACGTTGAGCACCCCGGCCGGGATGCCGGCTTCCAGCGCCAGTTCACCCAGGCGATCGGCGGTCAACGGCGACAACTCGGACATTTTCAACACCGCAGTATTGCCCAGCGCCAGGCAGGGCGCGGTTTTCCAGGTGGCGGTCATGAAGGGCACGTTCCACGGCGACACCAGCGCGCACACCCCGACCGGCTGGATCAGCGTGTAGTTGAGCATTTTGTCGTCCACCGGGTAGGTGCGGCCGTTCATCTGCTGGCAGATTTCGGCGAAGAACTCGAAGTTATGCGAGGCTCGCGGGATCAGCACGTTTTTGGTCTGGTGGATCGGCAGGCCGGTATCGGCGGTTTCCATCTCGGCGATCTGCGGCACGTTCTCGTCAATCAGCTCGCCCAGACGGCGCATCAGACGCGCACGCTCTTTCATCGGCATATTGGCCCATTTCGGGAACGCGGCCTTGGCGGCGGCCACCGCCTGGTCGATCTCCCGTTGCCCGCCGGACGCCACCTCCGCCAGCACCTCGCCGTTGGCCGGGTTGCTGGTGGTGAAATACTCTTTGCTGGCGACGTTCTTGCCGTTGATCCAATGGTTGATGGTTTTCATCTCAGGCTTTCCTCGTAATCTTTTTCACTGATGATGTGGTTAACCAGACGGCCGATGCCCTCGATTTCCACCACCACCTCGTCGCCCGGCTGCACGTCGGCCAGCCCTTTCGGCGTGCCGGTGGCGATCATGTCGCCCGGTTGCAACGTCATAAATTCGCTCAGGTAGGCGATCAGGAACGGGATATCGAAAATCATGTCGGCGGTGCTGCCACGCTGGCGCAGCTCGCCGTTGACGTAGGTGCTGAGCGCCAGGCGGTGCGGATCGGCGATATCATCGCGATCGACGATGTACGGTCCAATGGGCGTCAGGGTGTCGCGGCTTTTCACCCGCAGGTTCGGTCGATAGTAATTTTCCAGATAGTCGCGGATGGCGTAGTCGTTGCACAGCGTATAACCCGCCACGTACTCCATTGCCCGTTCGCGGCTGACGTTGCGGGCGGTTTTACCGATCACTACCACCAGCTCGGCTTCGTAGTGCATATACGCCACGCCGGCCGGGCGTACCGACACCTGGCGGTGGCCGGTCAGGGTGTTCGGCGCCTTGAGGAACACCAGCGGTTCTTCCGGAGCCTTGAATTCCAGCTCGCTGGCGTGGTCGGCATAGTTGAGGCCCAGGGCAAACACCGTGCCCTGCGCCGGGGGCAGCCACTCGGCGTCCCGTTCCTGCAACACAGTGCCGTCCGGCAGGGTAACGTGCAGCTGCTCATCCACGCGGGCGTTAACAATCTGGCCATGATGGCGAATACGGGCGTGTCTCATGATAATTCTCCTGCCTGCGTCACGCGGTTGGTCAAAGTGGGCAGACCGGCGGCGCGCACCGTCACTTCATCCCCAGGTTTGATCTCCACCCGCTGGTGCGGGGTGCCAATCAGCACCGCATCGCCCGGTTGCAGGGTAATGAAATCGCTGATGGCGGCGATCAGTTCCGGCACCGAGCGCACCAGATCGGCGGTCGACCAACGATCCTGCTCCACGCCGTTGATTTCGGTGACGATCTCCAGCCTATCGGTCGCCGCCAGCTGGCCGATATCCCCCAGCGGGCAAAAACCGTCGCGACACTTGGCCTTGATCGCCGGGCGGTAGAAGCTGCTTTCCGGCAGGCTGACGTCGTTGGCCAGCGCATAGCCCGCCAGATAGTCCGCCACCCGCTCGGCCGGTACCTTGCGGGCGATATCGCCGATCACCACCGCCAGCGTAGCGCCGCTTTGCACCTTCTCACCGGCCGGGAACGGGATCGCCCCGCCGTTGGCGAGGTGGGTATTGCGCGGTTTGATAAACCACACCGGGGTCTTGGGCGGGGTGTTATAGGGCGGCTGATGGAACGCCTGATCCCAGGCGTCAATCTGGCTGCGGTGGTTCAACGCGACGGAAAATACGGTGCCTTTCATGCAAACTCCTCTCGTGACAGAACATGACAACCGGCATTCATTAATATATTAACGATTAGTTTTATACGCTGTTTACGATTTACGCAACGCGGTTGGATTGATTTGTGATCCTGATAACAAAATATTCACAACTGCGGAACATTGGCGTTATTATTCAAAGAATTAATCATTTTTTGGCGTATTTTTACCCGCAAGCCGCTTTTTCGCTTTATACGTTGGGGTAAATCTGGCTATTATTAAGTTATTAATAAATCAGGCCTGGCAGGGGCGTACTCTATTGCGCTCGTGGTCCCAGCATGCTGGGGCCCCAGAATCAGGGCCGACATACCGAACACCTTGACAGTAAAGGCCAAATCTATGCATGAATCCTTAACCATTGCCCTGTTGCAGGCGCGTGAAACCGCCATGGGGTTTTTCCGCCCGATCCTGAAAAGCCACAATCTGACGGAACAGCAGTGGCGCATCATCCGCGTGCTGGCCGACAGCCGTTCGATTGAATTCCACGAACTGGCGGCGGAGACCTGCATCCTGCGCCCCAGCCTGACCGGCATTTTGTCGCGCATGGAGCGCGATAAGCTGATTTTCCGCCTGAAGCCGGTCAACGATCAGCGCAAGCTGTACGTTTCGCTGACCCAGCCGGGCCAGGAGTTGTACGACGTGGCACGCCATCAGGTGGAACAGGGTTACCGCGAGATTGAAGCCGCGTTTTCGCAGCAGAAGATGGATCAACTGATGACGTTGCTGGACGAGCTGATCACCCTGGGCGACAAACTGCCGGCCAACGTGACGGCCCATCCCACCAAGAAATGATTCAATGAATCGGCATCCTCAAATGAACGGGCGTTGCAGCTAAATAGCTGTGTTTAATACCGCTACACCCTAAGCTTGAGGTGGGTGGGCGTCATGGCAGGTTAGCCGAGCGTTGAGCGCAGGGATGCACGATACGAGCCCCCAGGGACGGGTTCACGGCGCGTCGGCGTTCTGCATGACCCCCACCTGTAGCACTATTCGGCGCAGCTAGTTACGCCTGCAGCCAACCACGCTGCAGCGTCAAGTAAGAAGAGAATTCGCTTCCGGCAGCAGTGCGCCGCCGTCCACCACCAGCGTCTGGCCGGTGATATAAGCCGCCGCCGGCGAGGCGAGAAACACCATCGCCGCAGCGATGTCTTCCGGCTCCCCCAGCCGCCCAAGCGGGACGGCGGCGGCAATCGCCTGATTGACTGCCGCGCCGCCCAAATTGGCCATCGCCGGCGTGCGGATCATCCCCGGCTCCACGCCGTTAACCCGAATGCCCACCGGTGCCAACTCCAGCGCCGCCGCGCGAATAAACCCGTTCACGCCCGCCTTTGAAGCGGCGTAGTGTGCCAGCCCCGGATAAGCCACCCGCGGCCCGGTCACCGACGAGGTCACCAGCATGCAGCCGCCCAGGCGGCGCATCCACGGCAGCGCCGCCTGGGCCAGAAAGAACGGCGCCATCAGATTAACGCTCAGCGTGCGTTGCAACAGCGGGGCGTCAATGTCGGCAAACGGCGTCAGCGGGAAGTAGGCCGCATTGTGGACAACCACGTCCAGCCGCCGATACTGCTCCCCCACTGCCGCGACCCGTTCGGCAATCTGCGTCGCATCGGCCACATCGCAGGCCACGGCCTGCACCCGCCAACCTTGCCGCTGCAAGCTCTCCGCCGCGTCCTGCGCCTTGCGCAGTTGCAGATCGGCCATCACCACCGTCGCGCCCAGGCGGGCAAAAGCTTCGACAATCGCCAGCCCGATGCCCTGAGCGCCACCGGTCACCAACACCACCTGGCCACTGAAGGCATCGGCCGCATAGGTTGCGTTCATCGGCTACCCCCTGGGATGACGGGTGGTATTCAGCACCTGCGCATGAGCGCCCACCGCAAAATTGCTCAGCGCGCTGAAGTCGCTGCCCTGATAGCCGAGGATCTTGCCGTCGGTCCGCATCGCCTGCAGATCGATCATCACCACGCCCAGTGTCGGCACGATCTTCTCGCGCCACACGAACAGGTAAAGCTGCTCGGCGACTTTCACGTAATGACAACGATCGACGTCCGCCAGCCCTTTCTCGACGCCGTCCAGACACTGCCAGGCGTAAAAATTGTCGTTCAGGTAGATGTGCTCGTAACGTTCGGTCGGGCTGTAGGTGTACATATTGCGCATGCCGATCAATTCGTCGGTGAAATGCGGCAATGCGGCCGCCGCATTATCCAGCGTGCCGAAGCGGAATTCGGCGTTGACCGCCGTGAGCGGCAAGCCTTGTTCAACGCGGCTGAAAGCATCCAGCCGGGTTTGCCGTTCATCCGGCAATTGGCCGTACACCAGGGTGAAATTGCCCTGATTGCGATCGCACACCAGCGTCATGCTGGCGTTGTCTTGCGAGGGATCGAGAAAATCGATAAACAAAATGCCGGAGCGAATGCTGGTGGCGCGATAAGCAATACCTGCGCGCGCGCCCCAGCTCAGCGTTTGATCATCGGTAAAATGGCACTTCAGCGTTTCGCCCTCGGCAAAATGCAATGTCAGCGTGCTGCCGCTCAGCCCGAGCTGCCGTTCCAGCGTGTTGCTGTGCGGCGCAAAGCCTTCCGCCAGTGCGCCAACCTGAATAAATACCGCCTCTGTACTCATCTGATTCTCCTTAAAGGGAAGTAAAAGCCAACGTCGGCACGTCGACGATGGTAGAGCCGCCATCGGCCACCAGCGCCGCACCGGTAATGATTGACGCCTCGGCCGAGCAGAGAAAACGGCAGACGCCGGCAATGTCTTCCGCGCTGGCCGGGCGACGCAGCGGCACGTCGCGGCACACCATCCGGTAAGCCTGCTCCAGCGAGATCTGATGGGCGTCCATCAGCGGCTGCATCTCCTCGTCCGCCATCGGCGTAGTCACCCAACCGGGGCACACCGCATTGGCGCGTACCCCGAGCGGGCCATAATCGCGGGCGATGGAACGCATCAGCCCGATCAGCGCGTGCTTGGCGGTGACGTAACCGCACACCTCCGGTCCGGCGGCCAGCGAGGCGATAGAGGCGACGAACAGCAGGTTGCCGCCGGTTTTCACCAGTTCCGGCAGGCAGGCGCGCGCACTGGCGAAAGCGCTGTTGAGATTGCTGTCCAGCGCGCCTTGCCACTGCGCGTCACTCATGTCGGCAATGCGCCCAACCCCCATGCCGCCGGCGCAGCCGATCAGGCAATCGATGCGCCCGCCCTGCCGCAAAATGGCCGGCAGCAGGGTGGTGTTCCAGCTTTCGCCGCTCGACGCGTCGCCCACCAGCGCCACGGCGCCGATTTCCTCGGCCAGCAGCGCCAGCGGTTCGCGGCGACGGCCGATGATAAACACCCTGTCGCCCTGGGCGGCCAGCTGCCGGGCACAGGCGGCCCCCACGCCGGTGCCGCCGCCGGTAATCACCACCACTCTATTCATCCAGTTTCTCCATCAGTTGGCCGATCATCAGCAGGCTGCTCAGCAACAACCGCCGCTGTTCCGGTTCCAGCCGCAGGTAGCGACGGCCGGCCGGCAACCGGCTGACCACTTCAGACGCGGCAAAATGTTCGATATCCAGCCACCAGCGGCCGTCGGCCACCCTCAGTTGGATGCTGCGGAAATCAAGCTGCGTCAGCGTCTGGCCAATCTGCGGATAACGCTGCAAGGCGCCGATCACCCGCTGCGCCGTGGCATTGTCGCGGGTGGCGCGATAAACCACACCCCGCCGCCGCAGCCACCCCCCGGCGGTGATGCGCAGCGTCAGCGGCTCGGCCAACGTGCTTGCCCCCTGCAGGCGGAAGCGGTGGCTGACGATATGCGCCATAAACAACGAGCTGACCCGTTCGCTAATCTCAATCTCCGGCCCCTGCGGCAGCGTCAAGCGCAGTTGGCACGGCGCCAGGCGTTCGCAGGCATAGGGCTGAAGATTTTGCGCCAACCGAGTGAGCGTCGCCCCCGGCTGATAACCCGCCGGCTGTCGCCGCCACACGCGATTAAGTGAGGGAAGTAAGCCGATCAAACTGCGCCTCCTCGTTTTCCGTTTTGGCGAAGGCGGTTTCCAGCACCTGTTCGACCGGCACCGGTTTGAACGGGTTGACCTTCTGCACGCACAGCGTCCAGAACAGCGCATAGGCGGCGGTCAGGCCGATCATGATGCTGAAGGGGATATAAACGTCACGCGGGTTCATGCCCGGCGGAGTGATGTAGATAATCGCCAACACAATGCCGATGCTGGAGACGATTTGCGGCAGCGGGAACCACGGCGATTTGTAGGCGCGCGGCAGATCCGGCCGCCGAATACGCAGGATCACCACCGAGCAGGTCACCAGCAAGTAGGCCACACCCCAGGCGCACACCGCCGCCAGCACCAGCGGGAGAATGCGCTCGAGATTGCCCTGAATGACGAAGGCGTGTACGCAGGGGATCAGCACCGCCACCAGAATGCCCACCACCGGGGTTTTAAAGCACGGGTGCAGATAAGCGAAGATGCGCGGCAGCGCGCCGTCCAGCGCCATGCCGTACAGAATGCGCGGCACCGCCGCCATCAGCGTATTAATGGTCGCCGCCCCGGCCAGCAGCAGCCCGATACCGAGCCAATATTTGCCGAACTCGCCCATCACCTGCCCGGCAAAGGCCGGGATCGCCATCGGCGTGTCCAGCAAGTGAACGCCGTTGGCGGCATCCACCACCACGTTCTCCACCTGATGGCTGAGCGCGGCGCCGTAAAGCGCCATGCAGACCGCCACGCCGCACAGCCCCAGCGACATGGCGCGCGGGATCACTCTGGCGGAGCCTTTGATCTCCGGCGCCATCGGCGTCACCAGTTCGCAGCCGACGAACATAAACATCGCCATGCCGATCAGGCTGAACACCGCAAAGGGATCGCTCAGGCTCAGCGTGCTACCGAACCAGCCTTCCAGCGGCACCGCATGCGGCGACAGCAGCCCGGCGATACCGAAAATCACCAGCGTGCTCCACATGGCGAAAGTCAGCACGATCTCCGCCTTGCCGAATGCCTCGATGCCAAACGCATTGAGCAGACCGAACAGGATCACCAACCCGACGCCAATCATCCAGGAGGCGTTGTGGGTTTCCATCAGGGTGTTGAGGTGTTCGAAATTCACCAGCGCCATGATGCCGGAGAGAATGGTCTCGGCGGTGCCGGCAAAGATATGCACGATCAGATAGGCCGACAGCGCGCCGGTAATGGCAAAAAAACGGCCCATGCCGCAGGCGATATAGTCATACACCGAGCCGGAGGTCGGCAGCATCGCCGCCGCCTCCGAGAAGGTGGTGAGCTGGGCTTGCATCATGATGAAGGCGATCAGCATCGCCAGCGCGAAGGTATCGCCGCCAATACCGAAACCGCTGGTGACGGTGAGGATCACCGGACTGGCCATAATCACCCCGACCGAGCTGGCCAGCGTAGTGGGGAATCCGACCTTGCCCCGTTCAAGGTGGGCATGAAGCCGCGACGACAGGTTCATGGGTAGTTCCTCTTATAGTTTTTGCCCTGGTGTTGTTTGTGCAGGTTTACGCCGCAATTAGCGGTGATCTCACTATAGAGAGGAAAGGAAAATACTGGCTATCGTCCTTAAGGACGAGGCCGAACCATAGCTTTTTCCTCTTATCTTTTTAGCCCGGCCAACCGTTATGGTTTGAATCTCGCGGAGGGGATTTTCGAGAGAATGCGGGGAACAGCGCGTCTGTCCATCGTTCTTAGGAACGAGCCGCCGGCAGCGAGCGAAGAGGGGTCGCCACCCGGCGATACGCGCAGCGCCGTCCCCCTGGCAGGGGAAATCACTTTAAATTCAGCGGGAAGGAGGCATGCCGTTCGTTAATATATTAACTAAATATTGACGCAAGGCCGCCCATCCCCCAGCCAACGGAGGGGCGTTGCCTTGTTATTTATGTATTTTATTGCAATCAGGCTCACGTTGTTAATATGTTCTTATTGTGTTACCGAATTGCTACAACTATGCTGGGATCGTTCATATATTGAACGACGCATTCTCCAGAACGCAGGGTAGGTAAAGGAGGGAAATGAATCATGCACAGCACATCATCCGATGCCTTTATCAACAGCTGTCTGACCACCATTGCGCATTTGATCCCGGTGTCCGCCGGGGTGTTTTACCTGGTCAATCAAGATCTGCGGCCAGACCACTATATTCTGCACGGCATTTCCGATAAGACGCATCAGCAGTATTTGACCCATTTTCAGCAGATTGATCCGCTCAAACCCGCCAATTTCCATCAGCAGGATATCAGCATGGTCGGCATGAGCCCGGCGGCGATCGCCAATAACCGCCATTATTATCATGACTTTATGCTGCCGAATGACATGCGCGATATGACGGAGATTTTTATCCGCCAGCGTAAACGCATTATCGCCGGGGTGTCCTTGATCCGCGATACGCCCTTTACCGAGGTGGAGCGTGGCCGCCTGCGGGCGGTACTGCCGCTGATAGAACTGGCGACGCGCGATCTGCTGCCCGGCGGCGAAGCCCAGTTGCTGACCGCCAAGGAGCAGGAGATCGTCAATATGGTGCGCGAAGGGGCCAGCAATAAACGCATCGCCCTGAAACTGGGCATTTCACTTTCGACGGTGAAAACCCATATGCGCAATATCTTTGCCAAAACCGAGGTAGCAAACCGCACCGAATTGGTGGCCAGCAGCTTTATTGCCCTGGGTTAATGAATACAGCCATAACGATGGCTTATAACAGGTAAAAATAAACTCGTTAATTATTCGCCATCCATGGCGCGGTTTCCGCCTGCCCAAAATACGGCATCGCGGCGATATCTGATTCAGGTTTAACCTGCGGGAATAATTATTATGTCCAGTGATTCAGTTTCTGTACCCTCAACCGGGGCGGCTATCCCCTGCCCGCCACGGCTGCTGACCGCCATTATTATTTTTGCCGCCATTGCGCCGGGCATCCTGATGACCGCCCCGGCGATAGCGGCGCAGTTAGCCGGCCAGTGGCAGCTCACCCCAGCGCAAATCGGCCACTTGTTTTCGACCGAATTGGGTGCCATGAGCCTGGCGACCTTGCCCGCCTGGTGGTGGATAAGCCGCGTTAACTGGCGCCGGGTCGCTGCGTTGGCGGCGGCGGTGTTTATCGCCGGCAATCTGGCCTCGGCGCTCATCGGCGATTTCACCCTGCTGCTGGGGCTGCGTTTTATCGCTTCGATGGCGGGCGGCACCTTGATGATCCTGTGCATCACCTGCGCGGGCGGCACCGCCAACCCCAGCCGGGTCTACGCCTTCTGGGTGTTGGGCCAACTGGTGCTGGGTGCGGTCGGGCTACTGGTGCTGCCCCCGCTGTTCGCTCATTTCGGCCTGATGGCGGTGTATCTGATTCTGGCGGCCATCATGCTGTGCTGCCTGCCCCTGATCAGCGCCTTCCCAGCCGGGTTTCACCCGACGCACGCAGCGCTGCGCTCCGCCGCCTCTCCCTGGTTCCGCAAAGCTTTCGCCGTGATGGCGGTACTGAGCTTTTATATCAGCCTGAGCGCGGTCTGGACCTTTATCGGCAGTATCGCCGCCGCAGCCGGCCTTTCGCCGGTCAACAGCGGCCAGGTGCTGGCTGCCGCCACCCTGTTTGGCATCGTCGGCGCCGGCAGTGCCGCGTTTATCAGCGCACGCCGCCGTGGCAACGGGCTGATTTGGCTGGGCTACGGCCTGTTGAGCGCCGGCGTTGCGCTGCTGATCCGTGACCCCTTGCTGCTGCGTTTCGCGGTGGCGGCGGTGCTGTTCAAGTTTACCTGGACCTTTGTCCTGCCGTTTATTCTGGCCCGCGTCGCCGGGCTGGATAATAACGGCAAGCTGATGAATAACATCAATTTGGTGATTGGCGGCGGCATGGCGATTGGCCCAACGCTGGCCGGCTACCTGATTGAATCTTCGGGTGGCTTCGACGCCCTGTTGATCGGCGCGCTGGGCTGCGCGCTGCTGTCGCTGTTATTGATTTTGTTAGCTTCACCGCGCACGCCGCGCCATTGACCAGGAGTAAAAAGGTGAAAAGAAAAACCGGTTTCTTCTTTGATGAACGCTGTTTCTGGCACAGCACCGGCCTGCATGCCACTACGCTGCCGGTCGGCGGTTGGGTTCAACCCCCTTCGGGGGCGGGCCATGCGGAATCGCCGGAAACCAAACGGCGGATGAAAAACCTGATGGACGTTTCCGGCCTGTCGCGCCGGCTCAGGCTGCTGAGCGCCGAACTGGCCACTGACGAAGACCTGCTGCGCATTCACCCGGCCGACTATTTGCAACGTTTCAAACAGTTAAGCGACAACGGCGGCGGCATGCTGGGGGAAGAAGCCCCGCTGGGCCCGGGCAGTTATGAAATAGCGAAACTGTCCGCCGGGCTGGCCTGCGCGGCGGTCAAGGCGGTGCTGCAAGCTGAGCTGGACAACGCCTATGCGCTGTCGCGTCCGCCGGGTCACCACTGCCTGCCTGACCAGTCGATGGGTTTCTGCTTTCTGGCCAATATCCCGATTGCCATCGAGCGCGCCAAGGCCCAATACGGCCTGGGCAAGGTGGCGGTGCTCGACTGGGACGTGCATCACGGCAACGGCACCCAGCATATCTACTGGCAGCGAGATGATGTGCTGACGCTGTCGTTGCATCAGGACGGCTGCTTCCCGGCCGGCTACTCCGGTGAGCAGGACCGCGGCGCAGGCGCGGGGGAAGGCTTTAACATCAATGTTCCGCTGCTGGCGGGCGCCGGTGACGACGGCTATTTATATGCCATGCGACAGATAGTGATCCCGGCACTCGAGCGCTTCAAACCCGAGCTGATCATTGTTGCCTGCGGTTACGACGCCAACGCCATCGATCCCCTGGCGCGCATGCAGTTGCACAGCGACAGCTTTCGCAGCATGACCGCGCTGGTGCAAGACGCCGCCGATCGCCTGTGCGGCGGCAAACTGGTGATGGTTCATGAGGGCGGCTACGCCGAATCCTACGTGCCGTTCTGCGGCCTGGCGGTGATGGAACAGCTCAGCGGCATTCGCACCGAAGTGCAGGATCCGCTGCTGGATTTTATCCGGCAACAGCAACCGCGTGACGCCTTCAACCTGTTTCAACGCGACGCCATCGATCGGTTGGCGCAGCAGTTCAAACTGTAGTTTCCCTCTGGGGCGCCGCAGGTTGTGCCCCTACGCCATTGCCGCTACGCTGAATAGGGTTTCCGTTATCCTGCCGACGAGAAAATACTATGTCTGAACAAAAGATTAGCTTTATCAAAGGTGGCCATGGCGATATTGCCGTACATGACTGGAGCCGCGATCGGCCGCGCTTTCTGGCGCTGCTGGTACACGGCTACGGCGAGCATCTCGGCCGTTATCAGTACGTGGCGCGTACGCTGGCGGCACAGGGCGCACGCGTGTTTGGCCCCGACCATCTCGGCCACGGGTTATCGCAGGGCGAGCGCGTATTGATTGAGGATTACGACGCCGTAGTCGACGATGTTCATCGCGTAGTAGAGCATTTTCAGCAGCTACACCCAGGCGTGCCGCTGGTGGTCATCGGCCATTCGATGGGCGGCATGATCGCCACCCGTTATACCCAGCGTTATCGCGAAGGTATCCGCGCACTGGTGCTATCCGGCCCGCTGATCGGCGAAAGAACCCTGATCTCCGACTTGCTTGATCTGCCCGCTATCCCGAACGAACCGCTGGATACCGCCACTTTGTCGCGCGATCCGGCCGTTGGCGAAGCCTATCAGGCCGATCCTTTGGTGTGGCACGGGCCATTCAAACGACCGACGCTGCGCGCCATGCAGCAGATCCTGGCAAAAATCAACGCAGGGCCGGGTTTCGGCACGCTGCCTACGCTGTGGATACACGGCGATGACGATCGGCTGGTGCTGATGGCCGAATCGCAGACCGCCATCGATCGGCTGAAGGGCAGCGATTTCGACGCCATGATCAATCCCGGCGGGCGGCATGAGAGTTTTAACGAAACCAACAAAGATCAGATATTGAAGCGGGTCACCGACTTTATCGAGCGGGTGCTGGGATAGCGGATTTCCCCTCTCCCGGCGGAGAGGGGCTAACGGTGAGATCAACCTTCGACGATGGCGAGATAGTGTTTTACAAAACGATCGGAGGTGATTTCCCAGCGCACCGGCGTGCCCTTCTCGACAAACCACGAATCCCCGGCCTGATACTGCACGGACTTCCCGGTGTTCTCATCGGTCAGCGTCGCGGTGCCTTCCCACACGGTGGCGTGTTCGGCAAACGGATACTCCATCACAAAGGTGCCGCGCGTACAGCTGAAAACGCCGCAGTTCAGGTTATCGGTCGGCTCACCGAAAAGGCTCGCCACACCGACGTTGGGTGAACCTGCGATCACTCTGGCACCCAGGTTGCTGACGCTGCCAATGTCCAACAGTTCAGGCAGCGGTTGCTTAAGCAGTAATGGTTTCATGTTTCTCTCCTGTGATAAAAATTAGCGACGGCCTTTCCAGTAGCCGGACGTCTGGTGCCAAACCTTGCCGGCAGTGGTCATTACCCGTCGCAGCTTGTCTTTGCCGAAGATGTTGACGTGCGGGATCGAACTCATCAGATCGTAACGATCGGATCCCTCGCTCATGCCCTCCGCCAGCACCTTGCAGACGATATGGCTTGGCGTTACGCCAAAGCCGGAATAGCCCTGCACATAAAACACGTTGTCATGCTGCGGCAAGGTACCGATCTGCGGGAACAGGTTGGCGCTGCAGCACAGCGGCCCTCCCCAGGCCAGATCGATCTTCACGTCATGCAGGTACGGGAACACTTTCAGCATCAGGTTGCGGTTCCAGGCTTTGAGATCCGCCGGGATGTATTCGATCAAACGGGTGGCGCTGCCGAACAGCAGGCGGTTTTCATTGGTGACACGGTAGTAATCGATCACCGGGCGAATATCGCTGTAAGCGCCGCGGATCGGGCTGATGCGCCGGATCAACTCCTCGGGCAGCGGTTCGGTCGCCAACTGGAAAGCGTAGGTGTTGATGGTTTTACTATGGATAAACGGCTCCATGCCGTTGAGAAAGCCGTTGCACGCCCACAGCATCTTGTTGGCGCGCACCGAGCCCATGGCGGTGCGGACCTTAATGCGCGACCCGTACTCGACGTTAAGCACGCTGCTGTTTTCGAAAATTTTCACGCCGTAGCCGCTCAGTGCCTTGGCCTCGCCCAACAGCAGGTTGAGCGAATGCACGTGCCCGCCGCCCATGTGCTTCAATGCGCAGGTGTAGGCATCGGATCCCACCACCTGCTTCACTTCCGCGCCGGTATAAAGTTCGATCTCTTCATTTGGCGATACCGCCTTGAACTCTTTCAGCCAGCTGCGCAGGGTTTTCTCCTGGCGTGCATTGCTGCCGAGGTAGCCATAGCCAAAACAGAAATCGGCATCAATCTCGTACTTCTTGATGCGTTCGCGAATAATGCCGGCACCGAGGTTGCTGATTTTGAAGATGGTTTCCAGCCCGGAGGGGCCGACGTGGCGTTTGATTTTTTCCAGATCGTGACCGATGCCGGCCATCACCTGCCCGCCGTTGCGCCCGGTGCCGCCGTAGCCCAAATGGCGCCCCTCCAGAATGGCGATGTTGGTGATGCCCCGCTCCGCCAGCTCCAGCGCGGTATTGATACCGGAGAAGCCGCCGCCGATGATCACCACGTCAACGTCCAGATCGTCTTCCAGCGTCGGGAAGCGCAGATCGTACTTTTTGGTTGCCGCGTAGTAAGTTAACGATTCGATATTATTGTTCACTGCCGCACTCCCGAAGACCCTATGCCCTACTGCGGATTATCGGGAGCGGCCGGCAAAGCCACCATGTCCCCTTAGGGACATTTGCTACAAAAAATTAACATTATGCGCTGCGGCGGTTCGGCCCGGCCAACAGCAGGTTGAACAGTTCGGCCTGCGAACCGATATCCAGCTTGCCGTAGATGTTCTTGCGGTGGTTTTTCACCGTCCCCAGGCTGATGAACAGCCGGTCGGCAATCTGTTGCGAGCCGCAGCCGCTCAGGATCAGATCGACAATTTCGCGTTCGCGCGGGGTCAACAGATAGCGCACCTGTCGGGTTTTGTCCTCCGCCGTCTCCGGCGATACCGGCGCGGCGACCACTTCGCCATGCAGGCGCGCGATGCTTTTGAGCAGCGTCAACGCACTCCTCAACTCCGCCAGTTGCGGATAGCGCATCCCCACCGTCTGGCGCGCAGAACCGAAAAACACCCCCAATCCGCGTTCCGGCGTCAGTGGCAGCAGCACGCCGGCCTCGTCGTGCCAGCCGGTTTTACGGTAAAAATTACGATAATAGTCAGTGTGATAGAAACCGCATGGCGCCAACTGACGCAGCGAAAACACCTCGCCGCTGCCGCCGCCGTTCAGCACCTGGTAAAAGGGATCCTGCAGGTAAGCGCCCCGTTGGTAGATTTGGTTGACCGCATCGCTGTTTTCTTGCTCGGTTTTGAGCAGGCAACGCGGCGCACGGCCACGTTCGAAGGCATAAACAATGGCGTTGTCGAAGGCGAAGAAAGCTTCCATCCAGGCCAGCAGGCTGGGATAAAACCTGGGCGTCGCAACCGCGTCAATCACCGCCGATAACCGTTCGACCTGAATACTCATATCCGCCCTCGCCATCATTAATAAATTAACAATTACCTTGTTTCGGATAAAACCGGCAGCGCCATGGCCCGCTTGTTATAAAAAGCATTCAACAGCGCCAAATGCAAGGTTTCGCTTGCTTGCATGTTAAACAAATCACAGCTTCGCCAGATTATGGCACCCCATCACCTACGGGCCTGGTTAATATGTTAATGAATGAGTTTCCGGCAGTGAAAAGCAGTGGTTCCTCCGACGAGGCTGGCTTATGCTGTGGTTTTACCGCGCCAAGGAGAGAACATGACCACCAGCCTGACGATCGCCAACCGGCATACCTGGTTCGGCCACGGCAGTATTAGCCAACTGATCCCATTACTGGCCGCCGATCCCCAGCCGACATTGCTGTTCAGCTGCCGTTCATTCCTCAATGGCGCGGTATATTCCTCATTGGCAGATGCCCTGACGCCGCGGCTGATCGGCACCGAGATCGTCAGCCACGAAGCCTCGCCGCAGGAGATCGACGCCTGGGTCGCACGCTGGCGCGGCAAGGCATTGCGCGTGGTGGCCATTGGCGGCGGCAGCGTGCTGGATGCCGCCAAGGCGTTTGCCGCTTTAGTGGAACATCCGCTGCCGACGCTGCGCTATATGGAAAAGATCGGCGACACCAAAATCAGCGGCGCCACCCTGCCGCTGATCGCCATCCCGACCACTGCCGGCACCGGCAGTGAAGTGACCCAAAACGCAGTGATCACCGATACCCGGATCGGCAAGGTGAAAGCCTCGCTGCGCCATAACAACTTCGTGCCGCATACCGCCATCCTGGATCCGCAACTGCTGCAGGGCGCACCGGACAAGGTGCTGGCTTACTGCGCCATCGACGCCTTTACCCATCTGTTCGAAGCCTATCTGTCCAAAACCGCCAGCGCCATGACGCGCGAGATGTCGCTGACCGGCATCCGCCATTTCCTGGATGCCTGGCCGGCGCTCAACCGCAGCGATCGCGCCCGTGAAGCCATCATGCAGGCCTCGTACCTGGGTGGGCTGACGCTGAGCGCCGCCGGGCTGGGGGTGATCCACGGCATTGCCGGCGAGATTGGCGCGCTGCACGATTACCACCACGGCCAGGTCTGCGGCCGCCTGCTGTTGCCGTTCCTCGAACTGCTGGCGCAAAGCGAACAGCCGCAACAGCGCGCGCTGATGAGCGATCTGGCCGCACGCCTGTTCCCCGAACAGCAAGACAGCCCGGAACGCTATCTGATTGAGTTTATTACCCGCAACGCCATCGCGCCGTTCTGGCAGGATGACCTGCCGATTTCCGGCGACGAACTGGCGGTGACGCTGGAAAAATCCAACAGCAAGAACTCCTTGATCGACTATACCGCCGCCCAACGGCAACTGATGATCGAAGGCGCATTCCGCGTCGAATGATAATATAATGAGATCAAAGCAATAGCGGGAGATCGGAAATGGGTATCATCGGCTGGATTTTCACCGGCATCGCCATTGGCATTCTGGTTGGCGTACTGCTTAAAATCTTCAGTAGGAAGAAAAAGCAGTAAACGGATTTTAAAGGTCGGCAGCGCCGAAAGCCTGTTCGAATAAACCGTCTTTACGCAGCAGGTAACGGCGGTTTTGAGCAACTGATAGGCGATTTCTGGCAAGGCGCCGAAGGCCAGAAATAAGCGTTCATCCCCCCTCATGCGCCGCCAGCAGGCACTCGTGGAACACCTTCACCACCCGTTGCGGGCTGGGTGAACGCCGTACCACGCAGGAATATTCACAGTGGTAGCGGAACAGCTCCGGTTTTATCGCCCGCATCATATTCTGTGCGACGAAAAACGCCGCATAGTGGTCTGGAAGAAAGCCGACATACTTGCCGGAGAGGATTAAGGTCGCTATCGATTCCTGAGCAAAACCCGTCGCCTTGCGCTGCAAATGCTGCTGAAAACTTAACGCCATATTCGGCGAATGGTAGCCCAATCCTGCAAAGGCATAATTGTGCAACAGATCCCAATTCAGCATGTCGTGATGAGCGGAAAATAACTCATGCTGCGCACCGCAATATAAGAACATCCTCTCATTGAATAAAGAACTATAAGATAAACTTTCCGCACTGCGGTGCATTGGAATAACGCCAATCTGAAACTGCCCGTCAATAACGCCGCGCTCAATGGTATTTATCGGCTCCACGTACATTTGCAAAGACACGTCCGGCGCACGCTCGCTGAATAACGCAATTGCCCGGCCAATGTGCGCCTGCGGATTACTGACCGTATGATCAAATATTGCCACGTGCAGCTGGCCGCCCATGCGTCGATGCACGTCATCCACCCCACGGCGAAAAGCCTCGGTGGCCGCCAGCAGGTTGATGGTTTCCTGGTAAATCAACAGCCCTTCGTCGGTGACGGCGAAGCCCTCCCGCCCGCGCTGGCACAGCGTCAGCCCCAGCCTTTGCTCCAGATCCTTGATATGTTTGCTGATGGTCGACAGGCTGATATTCAGCTCCAGCTCGGCGGCGCTCATTCCTCCGCAGTCGACCACCGCTTTAAACACCCGCAGCAACCGCAGATCCATATCCGACAACTGCCCTAAAAGCGCGCGCTTTTTTACTTGCATAAAACCTTAAGTAAGTTTCGACATATGATTATTCACATTAGTGAAGAAGCGGAACATAGTCAATTTCACTCAACAATTCATTAACACGTTTATTTATACCCTATAGCTTTTAAGTTGCGGCCAGGCGGCCAGCTCGCTCACTCCAGGCGCTTACTCAAGTAAGTAACTGGGGTGAGCGAATGCAGATAACAACGCTGTAACTTAAAAGATGACGGGTATATTTAATTAACCGCACCTATTCTCCCCCTCGGAGGGAAAAATGGCTGATTTAAATCACCGCGAAAATAAACCCGATCGTGAATGGTTAGAAGCACATTGGATGCCATTTACCGGCAACCGTAATTTTAAAGCCAACCCGCGAATGATAAGTCACGCTGAAGGCGCTTATTATACCAGCCAGGATGGGCGTAAAATCTTTGACGGTTTATCCGGCCTATGGTGCTGCGGATTAGGCCACGGCCGCCAGGAAATTGCCGATGCGGCCCACCGTCAACTTTCTCGGTTGGATTATTCCCCGGCGTTTCAATTCGGCCACTCGTTATCCTTCGAACTGGCGAATAAAATTAAGGCCATGACGCCGGCCGGGCTGGATTATGTATTTTTTACCGGCTCCGGCTCAGAAGCGGCGGACACCTCGTTAAAAATGGCGCGCGCCTACTGGCGAGCCAAAGGCCAGGCAGGAAAAACCTGTTTTATCGGCCGTGAAAAGGGCTACCACGGCGTTAACTTTGGCGGTATTTCGGTAGGCGGCATCGCCGGTAACCGCAAGGCTTTTGGCGCAGGAGCGGAAGCGGACCACCTGCCGCATACCCTGCTGGCGGGCAACGCCTTTTCGCGCGGCATGCCCGCGCAGGGCGCCGAACTGGCGGAAGAGCTGAACCGAATTATCGCGCTGCGCGATGCGTCGACCATCGCGGCCGTGATTATCGAGCCCTTCTCCGGCTCCGCCGGGGTGATAGTGCCGCCAATCGGCTATCTGCAACGCATCCGAGAAATTTGCAGCCAAAACAACATTCTGCTGATTTTTGACGAAGTGATCACCGCCTTCGGCCGCTGTGGCGCGTTGACCGCCGCCGAGGCGTTCGGCGTCACGCCGGACATCATGAATATCGCCAAACAGGTGACCAACGGCGCGCAGCCGATGGGCGCGGTGGTGGTCCAACCGGCGATTTACGATGCCTTCATGCACACCGACGAGCCTGAGTACCTGCTCGAATTCCCGCACGGTTATACCTATTCCGCCCACCCGGTCAGCTGTGCCGTGGGGCTGGCGACGCTGGATATCATCGAGCGCGAACAGATGATCGAACGGGTACGGCAGCTTACCCCCTATTTCGAGCAGGCGGTGCATGGCTTGCAAGGCTGCAAGCACGTCACCGATATCCGCAATATTGGCCTGGCGGCAGGCATCACGCTGGCGGCGCGGCCAGGGGAAGCGGCGCGCAGGCCATATGAAGCGGCGATGCACTGCTGGGAAAACGGATTTTACGTCCGCTATGGCGGCGACACCCTCCAGCTGGCCCCGCCGTTTATCAGCAGCGAGGCGCAGATCGACTCGCTGATCAACGCCCTGGGCGACGCCCTCAACGCAACCGAATAAGGAGCGAATGCCATGCCCATTTCACATTGGATCAACGGCCAGCCCGCCGCCGGCGGCACCCGCAGCCAATCGGTGTTCGATCCGGCTACCGGGCTGTCGCACCGGCAGGTGCTGCTGGCGGACCCCGCCACGGTGGAAAGCGCCATCGACGCCGCAGAACGGGCCTACCCAGCCTGGCGAGACACCCCGCCGCTGAAGCGCGCCAGGATCATGATTCGCCTGAAAGCGCTGCTGGAACAGCACGCAGAGCATATCTGCCGGCTGATTACCGCTGAACACGGTAAGGTACTCAGCGATGCCATGGGCGAATTGCAGCGCGGCATCGAGAATATCGAATACGCCAGCTATGCGCCGGAATTGCTGAAAGGCGAGCACAGCAAGGACGCCGGGCCGGGTATCGACAGCTGGAGCGAGTTCCAGCCGCTGGGGGTGGTGGCGGGCATCACGCCGTTCAACTTCCCGGCCATGGTGCCGCTGTGGATGTGGCCGATGGCGGTCGTGTGCGGCAATACCTTTGTGCTGAAACCGTCCGAACGCGTGCCCTCCTCCACGCTGTATATCGCCCAGTTGGCTTCCGAAGCCGGGCTGCCGCCTGGGGTGCTGAACGTCGTCAACGGCGATCGCGAAGCGGTAGACACCCTGCTGCACGATGCGCGCGTCAAGGCGGTGAGCTTTGTCGGTTCGACGCCGGTGGCGGAGCACATCTACCATACCGGCTGCGGCCAAAATAAACGGGTGCAGGCACTGGGCGGCGCGAAAAACCACGCGGTGGTGCTGCCGGACGCCGACATCGCAGGCAGCGTCAACGCCTTGATGGGCGCGGCATTCGGCTCCTGCGGCCAGCGCTGCATGGCCATCCCGCTGGTGGTCGCCGTGGGGGATGATACCGCCGACGCATTGATTGCCGGGCTGCGGCAGCACATGTCCGCCATGCGTGTCGGCATCGGCAGCGACAACCGCAACGACATGGGGCCATTGGTCACTCAACAGCATTATCAGAAAGTGAAAGGCTATATCGAACAAGGCGTTGACGAAGGCGCAACCCTGGTGGTCGATGGCCGCACGTTGGCGGTGCGGGATGACGACGGGCAAATCAGCCAGGGCTATTTCCTCGGCCCCACGCTGTTCGATAACGTGCGCCCCGGCATGCGGATTTACCAGGAGGAGATCTTTGGCCCGGTGCTGGGCGTGGTGCGCGTCGGCACGCTGCAGGAGGCGATGGCGATGATTGACGCCCACGAATACGGCAACGGCACCTGCCTGTTCACCCGCGACGGCGAGGCGGCGCGTTATTTTTCCAGCCATATTCAGGTCGGCATGGTAGGAATCAACGTCGCGCTGCCGGTGCCGGTGGCCTACCACTCGTTTGGGGGGTGGAAGCGATCGCTGTTTGGCGATCTGCACGCCTACGGCCCGGATGCCGTCCGGTTTTACACCAAACGCAAAACCATCACCCAGCGCTGGCCTTCGTCCAGCGACACCCAACATGCCACCTTCAGCTTCCCGTCCGGGCAGGGGTAATTTCATCATAAAAATAATGATGTTATGGGGGCGAAGACATTCGCCCTCTTTTTCCACGCGCTCCATTTAATCAGGCCCGGGCAGCGGCATGCCATCGCAATGCTCTACCGCACGACCGCCGTCCGTAAAATAATCCACTAACGCGTTAATGGAGTTTTGAATGACTGAGTCCACACCAGAACATAAATTCAAAGGTAATCTCAGCGTCCTCGACGTGGTGATGATTACCGCTTCCGGCGTCACGCCGGCCAGCTCGATCTTCGTCATTGCCCCCCTGGCGATCGCCAGCGCCGGCAGCGGTGCCTTTATCTCATTCCTGATCGCCGCCTTTATCGCCGCGACCATCGCCCTGTGTTATGCCGAGCTGGGGGCCGCCCATCCCAGCGCCGGCGGCGAATACAGTATTATCAAACGGCTGTTCGGCACCCTGTGCGGGCTGCAAACCTATTTGTTTATCCTCAGCGCCGCGCTGTTTGTGCCGGCAGTGCTGGCCACCGGCGCAGTGCCCTATCTGAACACCGCCTTGGGTACCCAATTTGACGCCTCCACCGCCGGCATGATCACCATCTTGATCGGCGGTGGCTGCGCTATTTTCAATATCAAAGCCAACGCCCTGCTGACCGGCACCTTCCTGGTGGTCGAGATCGCGGTGCTGGGGTTAATCGCCTGGTTGGGCTTCAGCAACCCGCACCAAAGTGCGGACATCCTCGTCGCACCGGTGATGCTAAACCCCGAAGGCGTGTTGGCGCCGGTTTCCGTACCGCTGATCGTCGCCATGGTCGGCGTCGCGCTGTTTTCCTATAACGGCTACGGTGCCGCGGTGTATATGGCGGAGGATATGCGCGAACAGGGGAAACCTATGGCAACCGCCATCATGCTGACGCTGGCGATCGTGGTGCTGGTCGAACTGTTGCCCTTCACCGCCCTGCTGATCGGCGCCCCCTCGTTAGCCGAGATGGCCAAACAGGCCGATCCGGTCGGCTATGTGGTCAGCCAACTGGGCGGGCCGACGCTGGCGCGGGTGGTCAGCGGCGCCATTTACCTGTCGGTGTTCAACGCCATTATCGCCATCGTGGCGCAGTTCAGCCGCATGATGTTCTCCAGCGGGCGTGACGGTTTTTGGCTGCCGCAGGTGAATCGGGCGCTGAAAAAAATCCATCCTCGCTTCGGTACGCCGTGGATCGCCACCCTGCTGTTCGGCATCCCCTCAGCTTTGCTGGCCTTTTGCTCCAACCTTGGCGATCTGACCTCCTTTACCGTGATCCTGCTGCTGCTGGTCTACATCATCATGGCGGTAGCCGCGCTGATCAGCCGCCGCCGGACGCGCTTCCACCACCCGTATCTGATGCCGCTGTGGCCGCTGCCGGTGGCGATCGCCCTGATCGGCTGCCTGTATGTACTGTGGACAATTTTAATCGCCAGCAGCCTGAAAGACTTTATTATCATTGCCGGCATCCTCTGTTTTGGTCTGACGCTGAACTACATGCGCAACCGGCAGGCCGCCCCCCTTGTTGAACCCTCGATTGAAGGAGAATAGCCATGTCGCAACGCGCTCAGGAGTTGGGTATTAACATCGGCCACGGCACACCCGGTCCGCTGAACGCCATCACCGACGTGCCCGGCGTGCGCGTAGGCCACGCCGGCATCCACGCCGATCTGGCCGATGGCCGCAGCGTCCGTACCGGCGTCACGGTGATAGAACCCCGTCCCGGCCAGGCGCGGCAGTCGCCCTGCTTTGCCGGCGTTCACGTGCTTAACGGCAACGGCGACGCCACCGGCCTGGAGTGGATCCGCGAAGCCGGCCTGCTCACCAGCCCGATCGCCTTCACCAACACCCACAGCGTCGGCGTCGTGCGCGACAGCCTGATCGCGCTGGAGCGCGAAGCCTTGCCGCCGGACGACGACGCGGTGTACTGGAGCATGCCGGTGGTAATGGAAACCTTCGACGGCCTACTGAACGACATCAACGGTTTTCACGTCAAACCCGATCACGTTCGGCAGGCCTTGCAGGCAGCGCATGACGGGCTGCCGCAGGAAGGAGCGGTAGGTGGCGGCAGCGGCATGATCTGCCATGAGTTCAAAGGCGGCATCGGCACCGCTTCGCGCCGCCTGCCCGCCGAACGCGGCGGCTGGACGGTTGGCGCCATCGTGCAGGCCAACCACGGTAAACGCCAGTCGCTGCTGGTCGGCGGCTACCCGGTAGGCCGCCATCTGGGCCATATCTCCTCGCCGTTCACCCCGCAACTGCCGCATCCGGGCATGGGGTCAATTGTCGTCACGCTGGCTACCGACGCGCCGTTGTTACCGCATCAGTGTACCCGCCTGGCCCAACGCGCCAGTATCGGCATCGCCCGTACCGGCGGCGGCACCGAGGACTCGAGCGGCGATATCTTCCTCGCCTTCGCCACCGGCAACGACGGCCTGCCCCCCGCCGACTACGCCAACAAGGGCGCGTTCACTACCCCGCTGCGCATGGTGAATAACGATTACATTTCCGATCTGTTTGCGGCGGCGGCCGAAGCGGTGGAAGAGGCGATTATCAATGCCCTGCTGGCGGCGAATACCGTTTCCGGCAATGGCCATCGGGCGGAAGGGCTAAGCGCGGAGCAGTTGCTTATCGCCCTGGAGAAGGCCGGCTGGCGGCGGTGAAAGGGTATCCTGGGCGCGGGTTGCCCGCGCCCAGGATAAATCAGGATTCGCCGCCCGGTTTGGGTGCCGGATAGTCGTAATCCAGTTTCAGCGGTTCGGCGTAAACACTGTCCCACAGCTGGCTGTAGAGTGTGTCCAGCCGCTGGCTCATCGCCGGGCTGTGCAGCACCAGCTCCAGGTTGCGCGAATTGTCCAGATAGCCGCCGGTCCAGTTGCTGGTGCCCACCCAGGCGGTTTCGCCGTCGATAGTCATCAGCTTGCTGTGGATCACCCGCGCGAACGGGATAAACCCTTGGCTGGCCGGCGGAATGGTCACCACCTTTATCTGCACGTTCGGCACCAGCGCCAGGCTTTTCAGCCAGGCGATATCGGGCTTTTTGGTGTTCCAGTTGGCCACCATCAGCTCGATCTGCACGCCACGCGCGGCGGCGCTGCGCAGGGCATTGTCGATGACCGCGTAATAAGGCCGGCTGCGTTCGGGGCCGTAGGATAACGGCGCATAGTCCATCACCTGCACCCGCACCCGCTGTTTGGCGCTCGCCAGCAGACGCGGCAACTCAACCTGCGAGTCAATCACGCCGGCCGGGTTATAGGCGCGCGGGCTGGCGACCAGATAGTTGCCCTGCGGCGTTGCCGCCGTGGGCTGATACGCCAACTGCGGCACCGGTTTATCCGCCGTCAGCAACGCCTGCGCCCGCCAGTCCTGCTCGAAGATCGCCTGAATCTGCCCGACAACCCCGGCATCGCTGATGCGCAGCCCGGTTTCATGAATATGCTCCAGCGCCCGCCAGTCGAAGTTCTGGCTGCCGACAAACGCCTGCTCGCCGTCCACCAGCAGGTATTTGGCATGCAGAATGCCGCCGCTCAACCGCTGGTAAGGAATAATCCGCAGCTCCAGGTTGGGGATCGCCTTCAGCTGTTCCAGCGTCTCCGGGGTGGAGATACGAATCCCCTTCTCTTCCATCAGAAAACGGATTTTCACCCCGCGCTCGCCCGCCGCTTTCAGGTGTTGCAGCACGCCGTCCAGCAGCGAACCCTGTTGGTTCGCCACATAGAACTGACCCAGATCGATGCGGGTTTTCGCCGCATCGAACATCTGCTGCCACACTTCGGCGGTGTTGCGCAGGTCATCCGCCTGCAACGCGGTTTCCACCGGCGCGGTATACACCAGCTCGTAGCCGGGAATCGCAAAACGCGCCGCCGCACTTTGGCTCAACATCAACAGACAGCCACCCCATAACGCAGTGTAAAGGCGGCCTAATGGCCGCCGTGGTTGACGGCCATTAGGCATAGCGCGGTGCCTCACTGTCAACCCATTGCTCGCGGCTGCCGTTTTCCGGGCGGCTGGCCGGCGCACCGGCGCGGATCAACAGAACCTTCAGCAGTTCGTTGATGCGCTCCATGCGGCTTTGCAGGTAGTTGTTGCCCACCAGGCACAGCAGCGCAATGGCGATCCCCAGCCCGGTGGCGTACAGCGCGGTGCCCATGCCGGCGGACACCAGACTCGGCTCCGACACCCCGGAAGCGGCCAGCGCCTTAAAGGTTTCGATAATCCCCATTACCGTGCCCAGCAGCCCCAGCAGCGGGGCGGCGGTGACGATGGTTTCCAACAGCCACAGGCCACGCGCCATCAGCGGTTTGCTCAACAGGTACTGCGCGTCGACCAAATCGCCTATCGCTTCGCGGTCACCGGCGCGGTGCTTCTGCTCCAGTACCGGCGCGATCACCGCCAGCGGCAGGCTGTTGCGCTGGGTCAGTTCGTCCGGCAGATCGGCGGCGCGGTGCACGTCCGGCGTCAGCGCCTGCTCCAACCGACGGGCCTGGCGCTGGGTGTAGGCGAAATACAGCGCGCGTTCGATAATGATCACCAGCGCAATCGCCAGCGCGGCGTACATTACGTAGAAAATAATGTCGTGCAATAAATTGGCATTCATAACATACCCCTCAGATTAGTTAAAAGGTGGCTTCCAGCGACACGCTAAAGGTGCGCTCTTCCCCGACGTTGTAATACGGCGTGCTGGCTTTCACGCCGCCATAAGGCGCGGCGTTGAAGGTGGTGGTACGCACCGAGGTCAGGTATTCCTTGTCAAACAGGTTGCTGACGCCAAAGCGCAGCGCTGCGCTTTTGATGATTTTCTTGTCCACCGGCAAATGCACCCCCGCCGCCAGATCGAACACCGTGCGGCCGCCGATCTTCTCGTCGTTGGTCAGATCGCCGTAGAACGAACTGACGTATTTGCCGCTGACGCTGCCGTAATAGAGGCCGTCGTCGTAGCCCAGCGTCATGTTCAGCAGATTTTTCGGCACGTTCGGCACCTCTTTGCCGGACGTCGGCAGCGGCAGCCCGCCGTTGCTGACGATGTCGTTCTTCTGCTTCGACTGGGTATAGGTGTATGAGGTGTAGTAGTTAAAGTTGTGCGGCAGTTGGCCGCTCCACTCCAGCTCCAGCCCTTTGTTCTCCACGTTGCCGATGTTCATCATCTCGTAATCGCCGGACGAGTTGGTGGTGGAGACTTGACGATCGCTGTAGCGCATATAGAACAACGTGGCGCTCATCAGCATGTCTTCCTGCTGGAAACGCCAGCCCAGCTCGTGGTTCCAGCTCAGCTCCGGCTTGGTGCTGATCGAGTCGCCGACGTTGTACAGCACGTAGTTCGGTGGGGTGCGCATGTTGCGCGTCAGGTTATAGAACACCTGATTTTCCTGGTTCAGCTTGTAGCTGGCGCTGAAGTTAGGCAGGAATTCGTGGTAAGTGGCATCGCGCTTCTCCGGCACGTTGTACAGGCTGCCGCGGTTGTCCCCTTTACGTTCCACGTACTGATAGGCCAGCCCGCCGACGAAGGTCCAGTCCGGCGTGGCGTACCAGGTGTCCTGCAGCCACACTTTCTGCGCCGGGGTGATGGTGTATTGGTTACGCCCCTGCACGGTCTTGCCGTTGGCGTCCTGCACCTGATCGGAACCGCCCGGTTTGCCCGAAATCTGCGCCGGGTTGCCGTCGTCCTTGATGCCGATAAAGGGCTGGGTCTGTAGCTGACGCGCACGTTCATACCAGTAGCCGATATCCAGGCTGTGCTGATCGTTGATGTCCCACTTCAGCTTGGTGGTAATGCCGGGGCGCCAGGTCTGGGTCCAGGAAGGGCGGTAATAGGTGTTGGACTTCAGATTGCTCAGATCGTACTGCCCGGCCTTGTCCGACGTATTGGACAGCACCGACGCCGTCTGGCCGGTAAAGCTGCCGCCGTTGCCCCAGTAGTAATACGGCTGCAGGGTCAGCGACAGATTGTCGCGCAGTTGCAGCTTCTGGGTGAATGACAGCGTGAAGGTATCGAACGGGTTGCGGTTGAGTTTGTAGTACTTGTTCAACTGGCCCTTGCTGTTGTATTCCGGCGTGGTGGCGTAGTCGGTATCGCGCCCGTCGTTTTCGAACTGCGCCTTGCTCAGGGTGTTGTAGTTGACGTTCTGCTGGCGGTTGTACTTCATGATCAGGTTACTGCTGTTGCCGTTGCCGTCTTCGTACAGCGAGTTCATTTCGAACTTGTTGGAATATTCGCGCCCTTCCCCGCGCCACTTTTTCGCCTCGGTGTGCGAGTAGGAGAGCCAGTTGCTGAAACCGTTGTACTCGCCGGTTTCCAAACGGGCAAAGGTTTTGCTCAGGTTGTTGCTGCCCAGCGTCTGCTTGACGAAGCCGCCGAAATCTTTTGCCGGGCGGCGCGTCACCATGCCGATATTGCCGCCGCTGGAGCCGATGTGCGGGCCGTCCGCCTCGGATGATCCCTGGGTGACGAACACTTCCTCCAGGTTCTCCGAATCGCCCAGCAGGTTCGGATAGACGGCATAGTTGCCGGAGTCGTTGATCGGGATACCGTCCATCGACAGGCCGATCTGATCCGAGTTCATGCCGCGCATGGTGTAATCGACGCCGCTCAGGCCGCTGGCGTCGTTGCTGTTGACGTTCAGGCCTGGCGTGTATTTCAGCTTGTCGATGGCATTGGCCGCTGCGGGCATTTTGTCCATCGCCTCTTTAGTGACGGTGGAGCGCGCCTTGGCGCTGTCGTCCTGCACCATCATGCCGCCGCCCAGCGACTGCCCCTTCACGCTAATGGTACCGACGTCGGTGGTGTCCGCCGCCAGCGCCGCGCCCGGCAGCATCGCCGACATCACCGCCAGATAAATCCCAGATCGATTGAAAGACTTCATTGTTTCCATCCCCTAAAAAATCAAACTGTTATGCCAGGTCGCTACGGCGCCTGATAATTGAACGTGGCTGAAAATCGTTTGGTTGCTTGCCCGGCAAAAGCGTCGCTCGGGAACGCCTTCACCTGGCTGATGCTTTGTAAACTGCCCATCGCCGCGCGGTTCAGCAGCATGCTGGCAGCCTTGTTGGCGATGCCGGAAGAGAGCACGCGGCCGCTGCGATCGACCTCCAGCCAGACCTCGACGTTGCCCTGCGGCCGTTCGAGCGATGCCTGCCGTCCGCTCGGGTAGCGCTTGCGCTGTTCCAGTTCGCGGCGCAGTGCCTGCAAATAACCGTTTTCGATCGCCTGGGCGTTGACCTTCGGCGCGGCAGGTGCGGCCGGCGTAGGCGCAGGCTTGCTGACCAGCGCTTTCGGCGCAGGCTGTGCGGATACCGGTTTGGCCTTTTCTACCGGTTTGGCTTTCTCTTTCACCGGTTTGGGCTTGGGTTTGGGCTGCGGTTTGGGAACCGGCTTGGCCTCGATAATCGGCTCCGGGGCCGGCACCACGGGTTCAGGAACGGGTTGCGGCTCCGGTGGCGGGGGGTCGGGTTGCGGCGGGGTTTCCACCAGCGGTTCCGGCTGAGGCTGAGGTTCAGGCTCCGGCTCGACCAGCGCCAGTTCCATGGTAGTGTCGTCATAGCGTGGCTGGATTTTCAGCGCAGCCTGCTGGCTGGCGAACAGTAAACAGCCCGCCACGATCAGCGCCGGCAGCCAGCTGAAAAGGTGACGTGAACGATAGAGCAGATACATGTCACAGCTTCCGTGTAGCGATCGAGACGGAATAGAATCCGCCCTGGCGCAGGTTATCCATCACCGCCACCAGTCGCTCCACCGCAACGCCCTTGTCGCTGTTGACGATAATGGTGGTGGTCTGGTTTTCCTGCTGCTGCTGTTTGAGCGTGCTGACCAGCGCGTTAAGCGCCACCGGTTGGCCGTCCAGCTGCAATTGTTCTTCAGCCCCCAGCGTGATGATCGCTTTCTTCTGCGGCTTCAGTTGCTGAGCGCTGCCGGCAGACGGCAACTGGGTTTTCAGCCCCAGCGCCGGGATCACGTTCAGGCTAATCAGCACAAAAAACACCAGCAAAAACATCATCACGTCGATCATGGGGATCAACTCGATGTGCGCCTTGTTCTTTTTCGGTTCGTTCCAGTTACGCATGGCACTCCCTCCCAAAAGCAAAGCAGCCAATATAGGAGGCCTTTGTTTACCTTTCGTTACGCTTTTGTGATCTTATTATCACAGAGAGGGTATTTTGCGAGGATTGTTTCAGGCAGTAACTGGCCAGACGGGTTATATAACCAATTAATTAACTGATATTTTTTATTAATCGGTCGCAAATGTGCATGAGAGGCAGGAAAAATAACGGGGGATGAATGTAATTAACCTAACAGATTACAGCAAGATCTTCAGGCCGTATTTTTGCACGATGGAGAGCAGTTTAAGGGATGGGCCTCCCGGTAGTTTCGCACCGGACTCCCATTTTTGAATGGTTGAAAGACTGGTATTTAAATAGCGGGCAAAAACCGGTTGGCTCAGATGCAACTGTTCACGAAGCGCCTTGATCTCTTTCGGTTGCAACTCTTCCAGCGGGACCAGACAAGACTCATCGAAACTGCGCATGGTTTCCTGTGAAATAGCCCCAACCTGATGTAAACCTTCAGCGGCGCTATGGATAGCCTCAAAGGCAGTGCTGCGAAAATCAGATTTTTTTTTCATGGCAAATCTCCACCCATTCGTTTTGTTCTATCAGTGTGGCGATGGTTCCAACGCTCAGTTGGTCATATTGCGCCGCCAATTTTCGGAATGCCTGTAATTCCGCCGAACTGATACCAGCCCGATCCTGCTTGGCAAACAAAAAGGTATACACCCAGCTATCTCCGCTCTTTGCCAACACCAGCGCCCGATCGCGATTACAATTCAAGCGTTTCTTAAAAACGCCACCGCCTAAATCAATAGCTAAACCACGTTGTATATCCTGAACCGCCTCGCACAAGGCAATATCCGCTATGCCATGAGCAGAGGCTTTTTTAGCAAACCACTTGGTTTTAAACGTACGCATGACGATGAGGTCCTGTCCGTAAAAATATAGCACTTAGTGATAGACTTTCCAAGTGCAACCGGGTTTACCAACATCGTCGCAATACCGGATGGCGGCAACGAGTAAAATCTAGAATTGCCTGAGGTGTCGAGCGTTGAAATCCGTAGAAGTAACGAGAAGAAAATAGTTGCGGCGAGGTGCGCAAAATAGCGATTTTGAAGCAAAAAAAAGACGCCCGCAGGCGTCTTGTTCACAGCACTGAATCAATCAGTTCACTTTAACCGGCATACCGGAACGGGCTTTGATCGCCGCGTCCACTTCGCTCTGGTTAACGGCAGGATCCATCACCACTTTGCCCACTGGCGCAGAAATGGTTAACGGCACCGGATCTTTGGACTTCAGCTCTTCTTCGTTAGCGGAAAGTGGGTTATGCACTTCCACGTAACGGGAACCGTCCGGCTCGACGGTGGCTTTCACCGGCTCGTTGATAAACTGCACGCGGGTGCCGACCGGCACGTTGTCGAACAGGTATTTGATGTCGTCAGCACGCAGACGCACACAGCCGTGGCTCACGCGCAGGCCGATACCGAAGTTGGCGTTGGTGCCATGGATCGCATACAGGCGGCCAACGTACAGCGCATACAGGCCCATCGGGTTGTCCGGACCGGCCGGGAACACCGCAGGCAGGATCTCGCCGTCTGCCGCGTATTCTTCACGCATCTTGGCGGTTGGCGTCCAGGTTGGGCCGTCTTTTTTGCGCTGTACCGAGGTAATCCAGTTCAGCGGGGTGTCTTTACCCAACTGGCCGATACCGATTGGCAGCACGACCACGGTGTTACTGCCTTTCGGGTAGTAGTACAGACGCATCTCGGCGCTGTTGATGATGATGCCTTCACGCGGTGCGTCCGGCAGGATCAACTGCTGTGGGATGGTCAGGGTGCTGCCCGCTTTCGGCAGGAACGGATCCACGCCCGGGTTGGCTTCCAGCATATTGCTCAGGCCCATCTGGTATTGAGCGGCAAAGCTCTCCAGCGGCAGCTTGCTGTCTTCGGGTACGGTGATTTGGATGTTTTCACCGACCAGACGGCTGTCTTTGGCAGGCAAAGGGTATACGACGGCGAAGGCAGACTGGCTGAATGCAACCAGCGCCGTACACAGGGTTAATAACGCGCGAATGTTCATTTTCATCTTCGTGTTGGTCGTGGCCACTGGCAGATTATTGATATAGGTTATTTTCGGCCATAAATGACCGGATGCGCATTATATGTGCACATTGACCTAAGTGCGAAACATTCCCTGTGTCATGACGCACTTTTTTGTAACCTGCTGCGGTATGAAGATGACTTACTGTAAAAAATGCCGCTAAAGCGCGACGTCCGGCGGCGTCATTCGGCGTATGGGGATCAGGTATTCACAACGGATCGCCGTGCTTGCTCCGTTGCAAACGCCGCCCGCCGCCGGGTAAAAGCGCTCGATATCCTGCCCCGGCCGCCGCACTGCTTTCATCATCGGGATCGCGGTATCGTACAGGCGGGCGATAAAGTTTTGTAATTCCTCCACCCTGCCCTGATAAACAAAACTGGCGTAGTCGCCTTGCTCGATGAGCACCCTCTCGCCTTCCGCCTGTTCATCCGCCAGCGCCACGGTATAGACAATGCGCTTGCCGCCGCGTTGGCGGCTGTCCGCCTCCAGGCTGGTGAGGCCGTACACCACCGCCGGCGGCTCGGCTTGCGTGCGCACCATCTGGCGCCAGGCGTGTTGACGCAGCTCGTGTTTAGAATGCGGCAGTTGCCCCAGAGTGCAGTTGCCCCGCTGGGAGCGCCCCACCAGTTGCATGGCAGGCAGGGTAACGATGTCCGCCTGCGGCAACGGTCCTTCGCTCAAACGCAGCGGCGGCTGCATGCCGTGGCTGGCCCAATCCGGGCTGCGGCGATAACCGGCCGGCGGCAAACCGAACTGCTTCTTGAAGCAGCGGGTGAAGGTCTGCTGGGAATCAAACTGGTACTTATCGGCAATGCAGGCCACGCTGATGTGGGTTAGCCGCAACTCGCGCGCGGCGGCGCTCAGCCTTCTGCGCCGGGCGTAGGTCCCCAGAACGTGGCCGGTTAACTGCTTGAACAGCCGCTGCAAATGCCATTTGGAATAGCCGGATTTGGCGGCGATATCGTCCAGCGTCAGCGGCTGGTCAAGATTTTGCTCAATCCAGTCCAGCAGTTGCATGATTACCTGTTGCTGATACATTGCGCCCCCTCAAAGAGCCAAGACTGGCGCTTACTTTATCGACTAACGCGCTAGACCACATTGCACAATCAGGACATAATGTTTTTCAAACACGCCAAACTGAGAATAATTCTCATGCCAGTTATCACCGAACCGCGTTTCGATATCGATCAGGTACCGCGGGCGATTTTTGCCGTACAGGGCTCCACCATCAGCAGCGATTGGGAGATGGCCCCTCACCGGCACCGCAAGGCGCAGCTGATTTATACGGTGCGCGGCATGATCCGCTGCGAGGCGGAAAACGGCCTGTGGCTGGTGCCGCCGCAATGCGCGCTTTGGATGCCGGGCAACGTGCTGCATAACGCCCAGGGGGCCGGCGACACCGAATGCTATTGTCTGTTTGTCGATCAGGACGCTACCGCCGGCCTGCCCACCCATTGCTGCACGCTGGCGGTATCGCCGTTGCTGCGCGAACTGCTGTTGCAGGCCAGCAGGTTCGATCCGCTCTATGACGAGCAGGGCCCGGAAGGGCGGCTGACCGCCGTGCTGCTGGATCAGGTGGTTAATGCGCCGATCGAAAATCTGCATTTGCCGGTCTCTCAGGACGCGCGCATTCGGCAACTGACCGAGCGGCTGCTGGCCAATCCGGCGGACAAAGCCACCCTGAACCAATGGGCGCAGCGCATCGGCATGAGCGAACGCTCCCTCAACCGTACCCTGCAGCAGCAAATGGGCATGAGCTTCGGCCACTGGCGCCGCCAGTTGCACGTGATGCTGGCGCTGCAACGGCTGACCAAGGGCGACAGCGTGCAGAAGGTAGCGCTGGATCTGGGCTATGAGAGCGCCAGCGGCTTTGTCACCATGTTCCGCAAAGCGGTGGGCAAACCGCCGGCGCGTTTTCTGGCGGAAAGGAATGCCGCAGGCCAAATGGCGGGGAGCGGCATCGCCATGTAGCGGACGGCGGTGCGGATGGCGGTTAAGCACTAAATTCTAATTGCTGCGGTAAAAATAGCTTTATGTTCAGTAGTGAAGGTGACGATGTTTATATTCGCTCCGAACAATACCGCCGTATTTTTAGGAATAACCTCATTATTGATGATGAGAAATTGCATTCTGAAAATGCAATTTTTTATATTTACATGCACATCCTAATGATTCCAAAAGAGTTTACTACCGAGCCGCATTATTCCGCATTCAATTGATTAGCATGGTAAATGATTCCCCGACAAACCCAAAAATCAAAATAAAAGCCAAAAAACAGAATAAAAATCCAAAATAATTTAAAATTAAAGAACTTAAAGTCAAAATAAAAATAAAATTCAGTTTAATTGCAATGTTAACATTTTGTAATGTTTTTATCCCCCATCGATTTGATGTAAATTTTCTTTATGTCTATAGTCAATCCCTGACCTTTAATGACCGGTAAATCGCCCTGAGAAAATGATCTTTTATTGATGACTTCATCGGCATTAATTGCCCTGACGCTCTCTGACGATGCGTCTGAGTCAATGATTTATTACAGATCTGTTTTTCTGTGTGAATAGCCTAATGGAAAGAACGCCATATTTATTGGTGCGGGCGCCGCTACGCCATTTTATTACCTGCTGTGCGCCAGGCGTACTGAGCGAGTTTTAAATTATATTTCATTACTATTTATATCGGAGCAGATGCGTTTAATTCATATCGGGCTAAATCGGTAAGAATGTCATGGTCTGTATCCAAACCAACAACACAATTGGAATGACAATGTCATTAAATAAACTTACCCCAGCGCAACGCGCTATTTGGGCCGCCGCCCAAATGGAACCAGAGAATTTCCGCTTTAATGCCTGTTTCTTTCTGAAGCTCGGAAAAAATATCAATCAGGAAGCGTTGCACGACGCTTTGCTGCAACTCAACCAAGAAGCCGAGCTGCAAAGAATTTCCCTTGCGGCAACCGAGGAAGGCCCTGTTCAATTCCCGCATTTTCCTGCGGATGCTTTGATTTCCCGCCATTCATTCGCTGATCAACACCAGGCGCAATCCTGGATGGAACGGCAAAACCAACTCCCTTTCCCCCTGGACGGCTCCGTGCCCTTGCTGCAATGGCATCTCATCGCATTGCCCGCCGGAGACCTGCTGCTGTATGGGAAATATCATCATTTGGTGCTTGATGGCTTTGGCCAATCGATGCTGATCGAACGTCTGGCGCAAATTTACACGTCCGGCGTGCAACATGCGACATGCCCCGCCAGCGAGTGGGTCACGCGCGAAGCCTATTTCGAAAGCCTGGACAATTACACCGCCGGCACGCAGCACCAGCGCGACATGGCATTTTGGACAGCTAAACTGGACTCGACGGAAGGCGCCACCACGCTGGGCAAAAACCGGTCCAGCATGGCCCAAGGCCTGTTGCAAACTCGCTGTACTCTTGCGCAAGACCTTTATCGCCAAATCAACACCTTCGCCTCTGAGCACGGCCTTACGCTGCCGCAATTGCTATTGGCGCTGTTTTCCGCGTACAGCCACCGTTTAACCGGCCAGGATATCGTGCAATTGGGGCTGGCCGTGACTGGCCGCGCCACGCTTGTCGCGCTGAAAAAGCCCGCGATGCAGGCCAATGAAATTCCCCTGACGCTCCCCGTCGCGGGGATTTCAGACCTGTCTCAACTGTTGCGTCTGACCCGGCAGGAATTGGCGTTGGCGATCAAACATCAGCAATGCCGCAATGAGGATATTCATCGCGCCATCGGGCTGGGCGCCCCTGAAGACAAGCTGACCAAAACGCTGATAAATATCATTTCATTTGAACATGATGTTTATTTTGGCCATGAAAAAGCCCTCTGCCACCAATTCACGACCGGGCCGGTGGCCGATCTGACTCTGACGCTGTTTATTGGCGCCGATCGCATTGAGCTGCTGTGGGACGCCAACCCGGAAAACTATTCCGCCACCTTGCTCGATCATCATGCTCAGAGATTGATGCAGTTTATCGGCTGGTGTTTGACCCACCAGCGAATTGATTGCCCGGCGGAAACGCTGCTGCTGCCCGAAGATCGTCTGGCTATCCGGCAATTCAATGCCAACCCGCAAGATTACGATCTTCAGCAAACGCTGCCGGCGCGCATTGACCACCAGGCGCAATGCACCCCCGACGCCATTGCGCTGCAATTCGCCGAGGAGACGATCACCTATAGCGAACTGGTGCAGCGCAGCGAACGCTGGGCCTGCGGCCTGGTGGCGCAGGGTGTACGCCCCGGAGATGCGGTGGGCGTTTATGGCGAACGCTCTCTGGACATGACTCTCGCACTGCTCGCCATTCAAAAAGCCGGCGCGGCCTATGTGCCGCTGGATCCGGATTTGCCTATGGCTCGTTTGCAGTCTCAGATCGCCCAGGCCGGCATCCATACTCTGCTGTATTGGGATACGCCGCCCGATATCGGAACGGCGGTATTTGCATTGCAGACCAGAGAGTTAAACGATGCCGTGCCGTTCTCCTTGCCGTCGGTCTCGCCGGACGCCATCGCCTATATCATCTTTACCTCAGGTTCGACCGGGCAGCCTAAAGGGGTGGCCGTCAGCCATCGTGCCGTAACGAACCGCATTTTATGGATGCAGGCGGCCTACCCGCTCGACGCAGGGGATCGCGTCCTGCAGAAAACGCCGTTTACTTTTGACGTGTCGGTATGGGAATTTTTCTGGCCGCTGACGGTGAGCGCACGGTTGGTGATCGCGCTTCCGGGCAGCCATAAGGATCCCCGCCAACTGATCGACATCATTCGCACGACGCAGATTACGACGCTGCATTTTGTTCCTCCGATGCTGGATCTGTTTTTAGCCGAGCTGGACGGCCGGCCGTTACCGTCGCTGACGAGAATGTTTTGCAGCGGCGAGGCTTTGAAATTGGCCAGCGTGACGCGCGCCAATCAGTCGTTGCCCGACTGTCGTCTGCATAACCTGTACGGCCCTACCGAAGCGGCCATCGACGTCAGCTATTGGGATTGCCTCCCCGGCGTGGCCTATGCCGGCAGCGTGCCGATCGGCTATCCGGTGGCCAACACCCAGCTCTGGGTGCTCGATGCGCAATTGCGCCCCTTGCCTCCCGGCACCGTGGGAGAACTCTATATCGGTGGCGTGCAGGTTGCGCAGGGATACGTCAATCAGCCCGAACTGACTGCAGAACGCTTTATTCCGCAACCCGATGGGCTTATCCCGCTGGCCGCCGCCGGCGGCCGTCTGTACCGAACCGGCGATCTGGTGCGACTGACCGAGCACCACGGGCTGGAGTTTCTTGGCCGCCTCGATCATCAGGTAAAAATCCGCGGGCTGCGCATTGAACTGGGGGAAATTGAAGCCCAGTTGGTGGCGCTGCCGCAGGTGGAACAGGCGCTGGTGTCAACCCATCGCGATCCTCTCGGTCAGGATCGTCTGGTGGGTTATCTGGTCTTGGCCGAACGCGACGCGGCCGGCGACTCGCTCCCCGAGATCGAACGGCAGCTCAGGACGACACTGCCGGAATACATGCTCCCCGCGCAATGGGTGATCCTGTCGGCGCTGCCGTACCTCAGCAACGGCAAAGTGAATCGCAAAGCGTTGCCGAGCCCCAAAGCGGTGCCGGAAAACGGCGGCGGTGAGTTGAATGACCAGGAACGCCTGGTCGCCAGGGTGTGGCAAAGCGTACTGCAACGGCCGACGCTGTCGCCGGATACGCCCTTCTACAGCCTGGGCGGCGACTCCATGCTGGCCATTCGCGTGCGCAGCGCACTGGAAAAACGCGGCTACGCGCTCGATTTGGCGACGCTGTTTCGCAACCCGACGCTGCGCCAACTCGCAAAGCAGCTGACACCGGCGGCCACGGCAACGACGCCGCCCGCGTCTCCGGCGCCTTTCTCACTGCTCACGCCGCAGGATCGCCAGCGCCTGCCGCAGGGGTTGGAAGACGCTTATCCCCTGTCCGCCATGCAAAAATCCATGGCCTACCAGGCGGAAATTGAACACGAGTCCTCGGTATATCGCGTGGTCACCTCATTGACCGTCGAGCTGCCGTTGACGCTTGCGCTGTTGCAGCGCGCCATAGAGTACACATTGGCGCGCCATCCTTTGCTGCGCAGCAGCTTTGACCTTTCAAATTACAGTCAGCCGTTGCAGTTGGTTCATCAACGGGTAACAGCCCCGCTGACACAGGCGGAGGATCTCACCTCGCTGGCACCGGAACAGCAGCGGCAAGCCGTATCGCGCTGGGTGGATCAGGCTAAATATCACCGTTTCGCGTTGGCTGAAGCCCCGTGTCTGGCCTTTTTCAGCCACGCTCTGCATCCGCAGCGCTTCCAGCTTTCGGTCATCGAGCACCACGTGGTGCTCGATGGCTGGAGCGACTTATTAATGCTGGATGAGATTGTGGATAATTACCGGCAGTTGCTTGCCGGCCGCGAACCGCAGCGCACCGAACTTGCAAGCCACTATCGCGATTTTATCGTTGCCGAACAGCAGATTGCCGCGGACCGCCAGGCGGCGGCTTTCTGGCAATCGCAACTGAGCGAGCTGGATCCCGCGCCTTTGCCACGCCCGGAAAAAACCGGCCCCACGCGGCACAAATCCGTACGCGCCGAGCTGCCCGCCACGCTGGCCAACAAGCTCGGGCAATTAGTGCAAACTCACTCATTGCCGCTCAAAGCGTTACTGGTTGCGGCTCACCTGAAGGTGCAAGCCGTCTTGACCGGCCAGGATCGGGTCGCTACCGGGCTGGTTTTCAACGGCCGCCTCGGGGTGCAGGATGCAGATAAAACCATCGGCGTGTTCCTCAACACTCTGCCCCTGGCTCTGTCTATCGAACAGGCGTCATTTATTGAATTGGCGCAGAGGATCGCGCAGTTTGAAGCCGATGCCTATCCTTATGGCCGTTACCCCTTCACCGCCATGCAACGCGATTACGGTCAGGAAATCGTGTTGGACAGCTATATCAACTACATGGATTTCCACCGCGATTGGGGCGATGAGAACTCACCGATTTCGCATGCCTATGGCGTTGCAGACACCAATTTTGCGCTGGCGGTCAATTATCTGAAGGATCCGGTCAGCCAGTCGTTGTCTTTGTGGTTTGACTGCAACCTTGCGCAGCTTAGCGAGCCGCTGTGCGATCTGCTGCCGGAATATTACCTGCAGGCACTGAGTCAACTGGCGGACGCCCCGCAGCAGCCGGTATTCGCCGCTGCGCTGGAGGCCGGGCGCCAGCAGGCGCTGATTCGAGAATGGAACCGCACCGATGTGGCCTATGAGGCCGACGCCTGCGCCTATCGGCAGTTCGAGCGCCAGGCGGCGCTGAATCCGCAGCGTGAAGCCTTGTGCTGCCGCGACGACAGCCTCAGTTACGCCGAACTTAATCAGTTGGCCAATGCCATGGCGGCGCGCCTGCGCGAAGCCGGCGTCATGCCCGGCTCGCTGGTGGGCATTTGCTTGCGACGCAGCGTGACGCTGGTGGCCAGCCTGTTGGCGATCCATAAAGTCGGGGCGGCTTATGTTCCTCTCGATCCCGACTACCCGGCGGAGCGTCTGGACTATATCGTCAAAGATTCGCAGCTTTCCTGCCTGATCACGCAGGCCGACGTACCCGAACTGGCCGCAGCCACACGCATCGAATGGCCGGAATATCGGGAGTTGCTGCGTGAAACGCATCAAAACCCGCCGCAGGCGTCGTTCGGCAACGATGTCGCCTATGTCATTTACACCTCCGGCTCGACGGGCAAACCCAAGGGCACCCTGATCCTGCAAAAAAACCTGACGAACTTCCTGGTCGGCATGGATGAGGCAGTGGGGTGTCGTCAGGAAGACAGCCTGTTGGCGTTGACCAGCATCTCGTTTGACATCTCGATTCTGGAAATTTTCTGGCCGCTGAGCCGCGGCGCCAACGTGGTGCTGGCCCCGGAACACCAGATCAACAATCTGGCGTGGCACGGCGACACCGGCACCGTCCCTCTGGAGTTCAGCCTGTTCTTCTTTGGCGCCGCCGCCAACAACGAACGGCGTCACGAAGGTTATCAACTGGTGCTGGACGCCGCGCGTTATGCCGATAGCCACGGATTCAAAGCCGTCTGGACCCCGGAGCGGCACTTCCATGCCTTCGGCGGCCTGTATCCCAATCCTTCCGTCATGTCCGCCGCGCTGGCGACCGTCACGAAACGCGTCGAACTGCGCTGCGGCAGCGTGGTCGCACCGCTGCACGACAGCCTGCGCCTGGCGGAAGAGTGGTCCCTGGTGGACAACCTGTCGTCCGGCCGCGTCGGGCTGGCGTTCGCCTCTGGCTGGAACACCAATGACTTTGCTCTGGCGCCGGACAACTACCCGGCCAGAAAAGCCGTGATGCTGCAAAAACTGCAGGAACTGCGCACGCTTTGGCAGGGCGGATGCCTGCACCGCCTCAACGGTGACGGCAAAGAGGTCGGCCTGACGGTTTATCCTTCCCCGGTTCAGCCTCAGTTGCCGATTTGGTTCACGTCCTCCGGCGACGTCGCCACGTTCGAATTGGCGGGGACCTACGGCGTCAATCTGCTGACCCACCTGCTGGGCCAGGATCTCGAACAACTGCAGCAAAAAATCGCCGCCTATCGCCAGGCCTGGCAGGCTGCGGGCCATGCGGGGAACGGCCACGTCACCTTGATGATACATACCTTCCTGCTGCCGGACGAACAACGCGCCAAAGCGGTGGCTAAAGGCCCCTTCCGCGACTACCTGCGCACCTCCACCGGGCTGTTGCGCGAGCTGTCCGCCAGCATGGGGCTGGAATTCCAGCAGGATCTGCCGCAGGAAGATCTGGAGTCGCTGCTCGACAGCGCGGTGGAGCGTTACTTTGAACGTTCGGGCCTGTTCGGTTCGCCGGAAAGCGTGCTGCCGCTGTTGGCGCAGTTGCAGCAGGCGGGGGTCGATGAGCTCGCCGGGCTGATTGACTTCGGCATCGCCAACGAACAGGTGCTGGAAGGATTGCAGGCGCTGAAACAGCTGCAAAGCTTGCATCGGAACGAACTGCGCGATGCGCCCTACAGCTTTGCCGCGCTGCTGCAACGCCATCGCATCAGCATAGTGCAAAGTACGCCGTCCTTTATGGCTGCGGTAATGGCGGAGCCCGCGGCGGTAAGCGCGATGGAGCATCTGCGCGCCATTTTGATCGGCGGCGAGCCCTTCCCCGCCGGCCTGGCCCAGCAGTTGTCTCAGCGCCTGGACGCGGCGGTGTACAACATGTACGGCCCGACGGAAACCACCATCTGGTCAAGCGTCCATCGCTTGCCGGGCAAAGGATCGCAGGCCGCCAACCGTATCGCGATCGGCAAGCCTATCGCCAATACCCAGATGTTGATTCTCGGCCCGGCCGGGCACCCGAGCCCGATCGGCGTCGCGGGTGAATTGTGGATTGGCGGCGACGGCGTCTGCCAGGGATACCTGGGCCGACCGGAATTGACCGCCGAACGTTTCGCGCTGCAACCGGCTGTCGGCCAGGTTTTCTACCGCACCGGCGACCGCGCGTTATGGAATGCCTCCGGCGACATTGAATTTGTCGGCCGTATCGATCGGCAGGTCAAAGTGCTGGGTCATCGCATCGAGCTTGATGAAATCGAAAGCGTGATCTCACGGCATCCGCTGGTACAAAACGCCGCCGTCATCGCCGTTAAGCAGGAAAACGAACGTTACGAACTGGTGGCTTACGTTGAAATCAATGAAGCCCAGCAACAGGCCGGCGACTCGGCGAACACCCTGATCGCTCACTGGGGGCAGTTGTGGAACAACGCCTACGAAGAACGCGCCAGTTATGAAGTGCATCATGAGCAGGATCGTCAATTCGCCGGCTGGTTAAGCAGCTATACCGGTGCGCCCATTCCGCCGAACGAGATGCGCGAATGGCTGAACCATACGCTGATCAAACTGCGCGCCTGCGATCGCAGCCATCTGATCGATGTGGGCGTCGGCATGGGGCAAATCATGCGTCACCTGGCGGCGGACAGCCATTCTTATCATGGGCTGGATCTGTCTCAGGAGGCGCTGAACGTCGCTCGCCAGTCACTGCCGCCGGCGCTGCATTCCGCCGCACACATCACCCTGACGCAAGGCGACGCGAAGCGGCTCGAAAACCTGGCCGCGCGGCCAGACACGCTGGTGATCCTGAACTCGGTGATTCAATACTTCCCGGACCTCGGCTATCTGAAAAGCGTGCTGGACGAAGCGCTGCGCCTCACCCAGGACGATGGCGTTATCTATCTCGGCGATGTCCGCAGCCTCGACGATCTGACCGCATTCCATACCGGCGTTCAATTTTATAAGGCAGCGCCTCTGGCCCGCGTGGCGGAAATCCGCCAACAGATCAAAAGAGACAGGGAGGCGGAGAAAGAGCTGTGCCTGTCCCCGCGTTATTTCCAAACGTTCAACGAGCGCCACGGAACCTCGCGCAAGCTGCAACTGGAGCTCAAGCGCGGGCAAGCCGCCAACGAACTGAATGATTTCCGTTATGACGTGATTGTCAGTGGCCGCAAACCGGCCGCCGCACCGCGCTATCTGGACTGGCAAGGGCAACCCCTCGATTCGCACGGGTTGACGGCGTTGACCGCGCAGCTTAGTGACGAAAACCGCGAAAAACATCACATCGTCATTCGCAATCTGCCGAATTGTCGACTGCAACGCGACGGCGATCTGATGACGCTCTTGGCCGAAGCCGATGACGACCAGACCAAATGGGATATCGAGAAACGGTTGTGGGAAATCACCGACCCTAACCCACTGCACCCGGAAGATATCGCCAGTCACTTTGAAGCTCAGGGTTACCGGGTTCGATTGACGCTAACCCCGGAAGAGGGGCTGCGGCTGTTCAATCTCGAACTGACGCTGCACGAAGCTCCGCTTACCGAACGCCGCCAGACCGGCGTTATCGCAGACTCGAAGTGAGTGGCCAAAAAATGGAAAAAAATAACGCAATGAACTCATCCACCGCACTTTCCAACAACCCGCTGGCGCAGGAACGCAACGCTGAGCTGGCCCGGCAACTGCGCGACTTTGTGCGCGGAGAGTTACCGGAAGCCATGATACCGGCCCACGTTGTGGTGATGCAGACCTTGCCGAAACTGCCGAATGGGAAAATCGACCGCAAGCAACTGCCGGCCCCGTTAAAGCAAGAGCGCAGTCAGCAGGCGTATGTCGCCCCCCGTAACCTGAACGAAGAGAAAATCGCCCGCATCTGGCAGGACGTGCTGTCAGTGTCGCAGGTCGGCATTGAAGACAGCTTTTTTGAACTCGGCGGCGATTCGCTGTCGGTGGTGCAGATGGTCTCCAGGGTACGTCGGGAGTTGGATACCGCCGTCAGCCTGCGCTACGTGTTCAAAAACCCGACCATTGCCGCGCTCTCCGCTTATATCAAAGGCAAACACCGCACCGCCTCCGCCGGTCTGCAAAACCTCAGCGACGAAGAGCTCTGCGCCGAAGCCCAACTGCCGGCCGACATTGGCGCCCAGCCAGGGGCCTTGCCCGCCGTCGACAGCGGTTTTCGCCATATCCTGCTCACCGGCGGCACCGGGTATACCGGCGCCTTCCTGTTGCGGGAGTTTCTGGATCGTTCACAGGCGATGCTGTGGGTCGTCGTGCGTTCGGCAAACCCGCAGCAAGCGGTGGAACGCATCCTGAACAACTTGCAACAGTACGGCCTGCAACGCCCGGGCGATCGGGCGCGCATCGTCGGCGTACCGGGAGACGTGGGCAAGCCTTATCTCGGCGTAGACAAACCCACCTGGCGGCAACTGTGCCAGGACGTCGAGATGATCGTGCATAACGCGGCGATCTCCAGCTACGCCATGCCTTATCGCCAGTTAAAACCCACCAACGTGCTCGGCACCCTCGAGGTGCTGCGTCTGGCGGGGCAAGTGCGGGTAAAACCGCTGCATTACATCTCTTCGCTGTCGGTGTTTCCCGGCCAGCCGGGCGAGCACCATTTCCGCGAGGAACCGCTCTTGCACCCCAACGGCCTGGCGGGAGGATACCGTCAAACCAAGTGGGTTTCCGAACGCTTGATCACCCTGGCCGGCGAACGCGGCCTGCCTTGCCGCATTTATCGCCCCGGCCAGATCACCGGCGCGCAAACCAACGGCGCCTGTTCGACGGACACCTACCTCAACGCCGCCATCAAAAGCTGCATTCAACTGCAGACGGAGCTGCCGTTTGACGTGATGCTGGACATCTCACCGGTGGACTTCTGCGCGCAGAGCGTGGCGCATATCGCCCTTTCCGGCGCCGGAGAGCATCGGATTTACCATCTGACGCAGTCAGCGCCGCTACATTGGCGCGATCTCCTCGGTATGCTGCGCCAACGGGGCTACAGGATTGATGCGGTGAGCTACCCCGAGTGGTATCAGCGCCTGGCCGCCGCGCTTGAAGCCGGCGAGCAAAACGCCCTCGGCAAATTCTTCTCGCTGTTTGGTGAAGAGGCGCCGTCGAAAGACGCCGGCGACGAAGGCAGCCTGCCGCACTATGACTATCGCAATCTGCTTCAGGCGCTGGAAGGCAGCGGCATTTCCGCCCAGCCGTTGGATCAGAGCCTGTTGAATCGTTATCTCGACTATTTCATCGCGATCGGCTTTATCCCAACGCCGGATATGGCTTACACCGCTAGCAAAGGATGCCAGTCATGATGCTGAATCCCCCTCGTTTTCCGACCCTGCAAGCGGCGGTGGATCACCATGCCGCCGTCACTCCCGAAGCGCTGGCGCTGATGATGGTGAATCACCCGCACCATGACGAAAAAAACCGTCAGGTCAATTACCGCCAGTTGCGCCATTCGGCTCTGCATCTGGCGGCGGAACTGCGGGCGACCTATGCGCCGAACAGCCGCATTTTACTGCCGTCGTCGGTCAGCGAATATTTTGCGATCGGTTTCCTGGCCTGTATGTATGCGCGAATGATCGCCGTGCCTGCGCCACTGCCAACCCAGTATCAGCATCAGCGTCAACGGCTGACCAATATCATGCATGACGCCGGAATCGTCGCCCTGCTGTATGCCCCCGGCGATGAAGGCGCGATCCGCGACTGGCTGGAACAGGCGGCCATCGCCTGCGATCAGTTGCCGATCGCCGTGCAAAATGAAGCCCCTGCCTTCAAATCCGACGCGTCTGAGGTCAATCTCGACGATCTGGCGCTGTTGCAATATACTTCCGGCTCCACCGGCAACCCCAAAGGGGTGATGCTGACCCACGCCAACCTGGTGCATAACGTCAACAGTTTCCAGCAAACGCTGGGTTATGCGGATGACACGCGTTTCGGCGGTTGGATCCCGCAATATCACGACATGGGGCTGATGGCGCAACTGCTGCCCGCGCTGTTCCTCGGCAGCAGTTGCTACATGATGACCCCGACGCAGTTCCTGAAACGGCCGCTGCACTGGCTGCAAATGATTGAACGCTTCAGTATCAATCATACCTGCGCCCCTAACTTTGCTTTTGAACTCTGTTGCCGACGCATAGCCGCCGAACAACGGCCGACGCTGAATCTCTCGTCGCTGCGTTACCTGATCAACGGTTCCGAGCCCGTGCAGGCCAGCACCATTCAGGCGTTTATCGACGGTTTCGCCGCCGCCGGTTTCAACCCCAGCGCCATGCAACCCTGCTATGGCATGGCGGAATGTACGGTGTTCATTTCCGGCAGCACGCCGCGTCCGCCGCAGATCATCAGCCTGCCGGATAGCCAACAGGCCGGCGGCCCGCAGAAACTGTCGGTCAGTTGCGGTTGCGCGCGCCACTACGACCTGCGGATTATCGATCCGACAACGTGCCAGCCGCTGGCCGAAGGGGAACTCGGTGAAATCTGGCTGCAAGGCGGCAGCGTGGCCAAGGGGTATTGGAACAACCCGCAGGCAACCCGCGACACCTTCGCCGCCTATACCGCTTGCGGCCAGGGCCCTTACCTGCGCACCGGCGACGTGGGCTTTCTGCAACAGGGCGAAATCCACGTCACGGCGCGGATCAAAGAAGTGATTATCACCCACGGAAAAAACCTCTATCCACAGGACATCGAGCACGATCTGCGACGCCATTTCGACGTGCTGGCGGGCCGATACGGCGCGGTGTTCGGCGTAGCGCTGGATACTGAGCAAGAGGCGTTGGTGGTGTGCCACGAATTGCCGGGTTCCTTTGACGACCATGAGCTGGAGCAGCTTTCGGCAGACATTCAGGGCTGGGTGCAGCGCGAATGGGGCGCGCCGCTGGCCGGCGTGATCCTGGTGCCGCCCGGCGAAGTCAGCCGCACCACCAGCGGCAAAATACAGCGCACCGCCATGAAACAACGCTTTCTCAGCCAGACATTGCGCACCCGCCATCAATGGCTTGCCGCCGCCGTCCGCGAACGCATTGCCGGCCAGGATGAAAGCCGCGTCGAGAGGGCCGAATGATGGATTTGCTGCTGCAAACGCTGCAGGCCACCCGCGATGCGCCGCTGACCGCCGAAGCTTACGCGCACTGGCGCGAACAGGCTGAACGGGCCTTTGAAAGCGCGCGACTGATGCAACACGATCGCGATGCCACCTTCCCTCAGGAGGCCGTGGACTGGTTGAATCAGCAAGGCGCTGCCCTGCTCTACCTGCCCTCTCAACACCGGGGCCGCCTGACGGGGCTGGAACAGATCAGCACGCTGTGGCGAGCCTTGGCGGCGCTGGATCTCACCGTCGCCATCGGCCACGGTAAATCCTTCCTGGGCGCGGTCAGCGTCTGGCTGGCCGGTAACGCACGGCAAGTCGAACAGATTCGCCGCGCATTGCTGGCCGATGAAGCCCTGGCATGGGGCCTGACCGAGCGCGGGCGCGGCGCCGATTTAATGGCAACCCGAACCACGGCGGTCAAGCATGCGCAAGGGTGGCGTCTTCAGGGGGAGAAGTGGCTGATCAATAACGCCACGCGCGGCAATATCATCACCCTGCTGGCCCGAACCGACGAACTCGCCGGCGCACGCGGCATGAGCGTTTTGCTGCTGGACAAGCGCCATCTGCCCGCCACGAGCTGGCGCAATCTGCCCAAGGTCAGCACCTACGGCATTCGCGGCGCGGATATCAGCGGGCAGCAGTGGCAGGATGCCGAACTGCCCGATGACGCGCTGGTCGGTGAGCCGGGCCAGGGGCTGGAGATCACCCTGCGCGCCCTGCAACTGACCCGCACCGCCTGCTGCGGGTTATCGGTCGGCGCACTCGACGCCGGGCTGCGGCTGACCACCGGGCTGGTTCAACACCACCGCTTATATGGCCGCCGGCTGTCGGAACTGGATACGGTACAGACGCTGTTGGCGGAATCTCAGGTTGTCTCCTGGATGCTGGAAATCACCGCGTGGACAGCCGCCCGCCACGCCAGTTATCTGCCGCAGGAAATGAGCGTCGTCTCCGCGCTGGCCAAAGCCGCTATCCCGTCATTGGCCGCGCACCAATTGAGCCTGCTGGAAGAACAGATGGGTGCGCGGGGCTTCGTCAGCGATTTATTTGCCGACGGCGCTTTTCAAAAGTTGATCCGCGACCATCAAATCGTGCCCATTTTCGATGGCAGCACCTTGGTCAGCCGCTCGTCCCTGGCACCGCAGTTGCCGACCCTAATCCGGCAATACCGCCGTGGCGCAAGCGACAGCGCCGCGCTGGACCGGCTGGGAAACCGGCATTCCCCCACGCCGGCTGAGCTGCCGTTGAACGCCCTGACGATTTACTCCCGCAGCGGCTGTTCTCTGGTTCAGGCCTTGCCGGCCATGATTGCCCGCGCGCAACAACAACATGCCGGGCAGGTGGCGGCGCAGGATCTCGCCGGGCTGCTGGACGCTCTGCTGCAGGCAAGCCATCGGGTTATCGATGACCTGGCGTCCGCCCCCGTGGTTTACCCACAAGTGCCTCAGCAAACGCTGCTGGGCCTGCAGCGTTATGAAAGCCTATTCATCGCCGCAAGCTGCCTGCTGTTTTGGCTGAACAACCCGGCGCCATCCACGCTCCGATGCCGGCACTGGTTGCCGCTGTGCCTGACGCTTGTCGCCCGCCAATTGGGGCTGCCGGAAACCGCGGAGCCGCACGTCGCCTGGCAAGCGCTGAAAGCGTCTTTTGCCGATCGTCCCTTCACGTCAGCCGACGCCATTCTGCAGCAGGGAACTGACCATGAACGCTGAACATCTTCTTACCGTCGACATGCTTGAAAGACAGCTGACGCCAGCCGGTTGCGACGGCTACGCCGCCTGGACCAACGCGGTACTGACGGCCGACGCCGCCTGCGCGTTGTGGGCGGAGGGCGAAGCCCGGCTCGACGAGGCCGGATTCAACCGCTGCCTGATCCCGCAAGCGATGGGCGGCCAATGGCGCGGGCTGGACGCGCTGATGGATCTGTTCAGGGTGCTCTATCGCAAGGATCCGTGCCTGGGATTGGGTTATGCCGGCAGCAGCTTTATCGCGTGCTGCAACATTTGGGCGGTCGGTTCGCCCACGCAGCAGCGCACCGTTGCCCAGGCGCTGCATCGCAATGAAAAAGTGGCCTGCTCCTACTATGAGCCGGAGCACGGTAACGATCTGTCCGCCGTGGAATTTTCCGCCGACAGGCAAGACGGCCGCTGGGTGCTGGAGGGCGAAAAACAGGTCACTTCCAACATTGCCCGCAGCAGCGTTTTCGTGGCCTTCGCCCGCACCTCGCCACAGCCCGGTAGCCGCAGCCATACCCAAATATTGATAGTGAAGTCGCAACTGCCGGACGGCGCCTTGCAGGAACTGCCGCGCCACAGCAGCGTGGGGATGCGCGGCGTACAGTTGGGCGGCGTACGTTTCGATCGTACCCGCCTGCCCGCCGCGGCCGACGACGAATTGCTGCTGGGGGCGGAAGGCAAGGCGCTGGAAACCACGTTGCGGTCGTTTCAGGTCACCCGCACGCTGCTCCCCGGCATGTTTGTCGGCGTGCTGGACTCCGGCCTGCGGTTGGCCACGCGTTTCAGCCTGCAACGGCAGCTGTATGGCCACCGTCTGGCCGATTTTCCCTCGGCGCGCCAGGTATTGAGCCTCGCGTTGCTCGATCTGCTGCTGGCGGACGCATTCAGCAGACTGGGTGCCCGGGCGCTGCATGTTCATCCTGAATTTTGCTGCCTGTATGCGCCGTCGATCAAAATTGTGGTACCCAAACTGCTGATCGGCGCCATGAACCGTCTGGCCGACCATCTGGGTGCCAGTTTTTACCTCACGGAAAGCGAATTCGGCCTGTTCCAAAAGCTGCTCAGAGACATCAAACCCGCCGGATTCGCACACGTAGGCCGCCCGGCCTGCCAGCTCACGCTGCTGCCGTTGCTGTTCATGCTGGCGCGCAAAAACGCCGCCACGCCGGAAGCGGCCCGGCTTTCACCGACGCTCGCCTCGGACGCGCCAATCGACGAGCCGATAGATTTCAACCGGCTGCAGGTGGCGCCGACGGGGCGCGATCCGCTGCTGGATTCGCTGCTCCACACTGCGCCGCTGCTGGGCGCTGTATTGGCGACACAGGTATTGGCGGCCAGAGAGCGGCTGCTGGACAAGTTGCAAACGCTGGATCCGCGAGACATTTCCGCCACCGCGCCGGCCGGTCACTATCAGCTAAGCACGCTGTACGCCGGTTTGCTCGCCATCGCCGCTTGCCTGCAATGGCATCAGACGGCGGCAGAGAAACTGCCGCTGGCGTTGACGCAATTGATGGTCAAACGCCAACTGGTTCATCTGCAAATCGCCCCGGACGAAGGCCTGGATGAATCGGAAGCCGACTATGTCTGTCAGCGCCTGTTCGACGATTACCGCCGGCGCGTCAGTTTCGACTTAATGCAATACCCGCTACAGGGTTGGGAGGAATAATTTTATGGCACACAAATTTCGTATTTTGGGCATTTCCGGCAGCCTGCGCGCCGCGTCGCTGAACAGCCTGTTTTTACGCGCCATGGCGCAGGTGAGCCCCGCCAGCGTGCAATTCGAGATTTACTCGCACCTGGACGCCATCCCCTTATTCAACGCGGACCATGAAAATCAGGACAATCCGGCCGTCGCCCATTGGCAATCCGCGCTGGCGCAGGCCGATCTGGTGCTGTTGGCCAGCCCGGAATACGCGCATGGCGTGACCGGCGTGGTGAAGAATGCTTTGGACTGGATCGTCGGCAGCGGCGAGCTGGTGGACAAGCCGTTGGCTTTTCCCAACATTTCGGTGCGCGCGGAGCTGGCGCAGGCACAGCTGGCGGAAACGCTGCAGATTATGGGCTGTCGCCTGATTGAAAGTTGCAGCCCCTGCGCCACCCTCGCCGCACCTTATGTCTTGCCGGAAGCGGATGAACAAAGGTTGGTCGATCACCCCGAAATCGGCCCACGTCTGAAAGACCTGTGGCGCAACATTGAACTCGCGCTATCTGAATCGCACTGAAACGACATTGCCGACGTCGGCAGAAAAAACACGCAAGGAAAACAAAATGGCCTCAGTACAAAACGAACTTGAACAATGGCTTGTTGAGCGCGTCGCCGCCTACTGCCGTCTCACGCCCGCCGAGATTGAAGAAGATAAAAACTTTTCCGATTACGGCATGGATTCCGTGTTCACGCTGACCATGATCGGCGAGATCGAAGATCGCTACGGCCTGGAGCTGGATCCCACCGCCATTTGGGATAATCCCTCGGTCGGGCAGCTACGCGCTTTCCTTGAAACCGAAATCAATAAAAACGCGGCCTGAGCCGGGGGAATACGATGATGTTATCCAGCGACGCTAACGCCACGCCACACCTTGAATGCCTGCCCACCCGGCGCACCTGCCCGTTCAATCCGCCGGAAGAGTACCGCTTTATCCGCCAGGAATGCCCGGTGGTTCGGGTGAAAACCCCGCGCGGGGATTTCGCCTGGCTGGTGACTCGCCACCAGGATGTCAAAAAAGCCTTGAGCGACAAACGGTTAAGCTCTGATCCACGATCCGCGGGCTTCCCGACGTATATCTCCGGCGAAGTGCCGCCACCGCCGGGTTTCTTCCTGCAACTTGATGCACCCGACCATACGCGTTTGCGCAAAGCCGTCACGGAAGAATTTCTCAACGCGCATGTGGAAAAACTCAAACCGCAAATGACAGCCATCATTCAGCGCCAGCTCGATGAGCTGCTGTCCATGCAGCCGCCGGTAGACTTCGTCAAAGCCTTTGCCATCCCCGCTTCCGCCAAGATCATTTGCGAACTGCTGGGCACGCCGGTTGAGGATCACCCTTTTGTGCAAAGCAGGACCGATACCGTGTTGGATCGCAGCAGCCCTCCCGAATTGGCCGAACAGGCGGCGATTGAGCTGATGGGTTATTTCGATCGTATCGTGACCGAAAAGGAGCGCGCGCCGGGCGATGATCTGCTCGGCAGGCTGATCCATAAGGCCCAGCAGGAGCACCAACCCAGCCATGAAGAGATTGTCGGCCTGGCCGCGCTGCTGCTGCTGAGCGCTTACGACACCATGGCGTTGGCCATGGGGCTGGGCGTGGTGACCTTGCTGAACAATCCCGCCCAGTTGCAGGCGTTTCTCGCCGATATCGATCTGGGCAACGATTTGGTCTATGAGCTGGTGCGCTATCTGACCATCAATCACGCGGGCCTGCCGCGAGCGGCGCTGGAGGATACCGAGATTGGCGGCCAGCAGATCAAGGCCGGCGAAGGCGTGCTGATCATGCTGAGCTCCGCCAATCGCGATGAGGAGATATTCGAGCAACCCGACGTCTTCAACCTTCACCGGAGAGAAAAGACCCAGTTAGGCTTCGGCCACGGCATTCACAAATGCCTGGGCATGCATTTCGCCCGCGCCGAACTGACCATTGCCTTCCACGCCATTTTCACCCGCATCCCCAGCCTGGCGATAGCCGTACCGCAAGAGACGCTGACCTACCGCGATGAAATGGTGCTGTATGGCCTGAAAGCGCTGCCGGTGAGCTGGCAACCGGCCTGATGCGCAACGATTCTCCGAAAATTCAACTCAATGATGGGGCTACCATGCAAGGTACCAGGAAAGTTTTGTTTTTAATTTACGCCGCGTTGCTGTCCACTATCGGGCTGTTCGCTTCCGACCTTTACCTGCCGGCACTCGCGAACATTCAGCAGTTTTATCAAACTGATGCAGGCACCGTCGGCTTATCGCTGAGCATCTACATGGCGGGATTCTCGATCGGCCAGCTGTTCTACGGTGCCATCTCCGATCAGCTTGGCCGCAAAGCGCCGCTGTTTATCGGGCTGCTGCTGTTTTTAGCGGGCACCCTGGGCTGCATTTACGCCCGCTCGATCGAATTCTTCCTGTTTTGTCGCCTGCTGCAATCCCTTGGCGTCTGCGCCGCCTATGTCCTGTGGCAACCGATGATCGTCGATTTGTTCGACGGTAACGACGTGCAAAAGCTGTTCACCCTGATGATGGCGCTGGGCGGGCTTTCGCCGGCGCTGGCGCCGTTGATCGGCGGCTATGTGACGGCCTACTTCGGCTGGAAGATGGTGTTTGGCCTGCTGCTGGCGCTGACCGTTCTGCTGCTGGCCTGGACGCTGTTCGGCTACCGGGAATCGCTGGCGCCCGCCAACCGTACGGCGTTTTCCGCCACCCGGGTTTTGAAGAGTTACGGCTCGTTCCTGTCCAGCCGATTTTTTATCGGGCATGCCTGCGCCATTGCCTGCGGCATCACGCTGTACCTGGTATTTCTGACCATGCTGCCGTTTATCCTGACGGGCATCGGTTATTCCGCCGACGCCATTGGGCTGATGTATCTGCCGATCGCGCTGACCTTTATTGCCGGGACCGAGGTGGCCAAACGCCAGTATGCCAAATTGGGCGACGCGGGCAGCATGAAAGTCGGCATCTGTTTCGGCATGGCCGGCGCGTTGCTGCTGTTCCTCACGCCACTCTTTTTCTCCGTATCGGCGGCCTGGAAAATCATCGTTCCCTTTTCGTTGATCACCTTCGGCAACGGCTTTTTGGTGCCGACCGGCTCGGCGTTTTTAATCAAGTGTTTCGCCGACCGAGCCGGCGCTTGCGCCAGTTCGATCGGTTTTATGGTGACCACCGTCGCGTTTATCTCCATCAGCGTCGCTTCGCTGCTCGCCGGCCCACTCGGTATGGTGACGGCCATGACGGCGACCATTTTGCTGTTCTCGGCGTTGATGGGGCTGGCATTGCTGTGGGGCCGACATGCGCAAGCCGACAGTCGCGTCTCCTACAGCGCCGACGGCTCTTGAGATAACGTTACGGGAAAACCGGTGCCTCGCTTCTGGCGCCGGTTGTTTATCGCCATCCCGCCCAGCGGCGGGAAAACGCAGCGCCATCCTCCACATTGTGATTTTCCCCCCACCCCCTGCCGAAATAGCTCCCCTCCGCCATGAATAATGATTATTATTCGCAAATACAGGATCGGCGCGCCACGACGCGACCGGCCGGATGTTCCCTTTATTCAATGTTGAGCGTTCCTGGCTCCAGGGCAACCGCCCTGTGGCGATAGGCTTTTTTAACTCCATGGAGAGGTTATGAATTCTGCAACCACCACCAGCCGCCGCTTTGGCGCACGCGCCACCTTCCCGCTGCTGTTGCTCACGTCAATGCTGTTTTCCACCCCGTTGCTGGCCCAGGGCGAACCTGATCTGCTGCGTAAACCGGTAGGTAAAGGCGCTTACGAGATGGTGTACAGCCAGGGCGAAAACGCGCTGTATCTGGCGACCTCGCAAAGCCGTAAGCTGGACAAGGGCGGCGTGGTTTATCGGCTGGATCCCAAGACGCTGGATATCACCCAGGTGATCCACAACGACATCAAACCTTTCGGCGCCGCGATTAACGGCAAGACCGATACGCTGTTCTTCGGCAACACGGTAAACAACTCGGTGACCGCTATCGACGCCAAGACCGGCGAAGTGAAAGGCCGCCTGGTGCTGGATGCCCGCCAACGCACCGAGACGGTAAAACCGCTGGCGCCGCGTGAGCTGGTGGCCGACGCCGCGACAGACACGCTGTACATTACCGGGCTGGGCGAATCCAGCGTGGTCTGGGTGGTGGACGGTAAAGATCTCACCCTGCGCACCACCATCACCGATACCGGCAAATACGGCACCGGCCTGGCGCTGGACGCCGCAGCCGGCCGCCTGTATGTGACCAACGCCGACGGCGAGCTGGTGACTATCGACACCAAAACCAACAAGGTGCTCACCCGCAAAAAACTGGATGAAGCCAAAGAGCACTTCTTCTTGAACCTCAGCCTGGATCCGGCCACCCACCGCGCCTTTATCACCGACTCCAAACAGGCGCAGGTGTTGGTTGTCGATACCCGCGACGGCACTGTCCTGAGCAAAATCGAGGTGCCGGAATCGCTGGCGGTGCTGTTCAACCCGGCGCGCAATGAAGTTTACGTGACCCACCGCAAGGCGGGCGAAGTGAGTGTAATTGACGCCAAAAGTTACAAGCTGCTGAACACCCTCAAGACGCCGACCCACCCGAACAGCCTGGCGCTGTCACCGGATGGCCAGACGCTGTACGTCAGCGTTAAACAGGCTTCCAGCCGCGAAAAAGAAGCCACGGCACCGGATGACGTGATTCGTATCGCATTGAAATAATCAAGACCGGGGGCGCTCGGCGCCCCCGCCTCTACGGCTTACCCAGAAACCCATCGGCTTCCTGAACCACCGCCTTTTGGGTCGCCCGCTGGTAGAGGCACAGCTCTTTGCCCTGCTTGTTCTTCATAAACGGCTGCGGGTAGCGCCCACTTATCAACAGCGCCGAGTAGCCGACTTTGTCATCATAATGAATGATCGCCCCGGCGGCTTTGGCCGCTTTCAATCCGCTGGCCTTCAGGCAGGCGGCCTGCATCGCTTTATCACCCTTGGCCCAGGCCGCTTCGGACGAAGCTGCCGCGTTGAAGGCAGTGATAACGGCGGCAAATACGATAATGACTCTGAGCATGGCTCTCTCCGACTTGTTTTATTCTCCGCAGTATATGCAGCCTTTTATTATTCAGCCATCGGACCGCTGCGTATTATTTACAGCTTTTTTATTCTGGGCGGAAATAAAGTTACGGCGTTTTTACAGACAGTTTTCAGGGCCACGGATAACATCATTACATCGCCGCTATGGCCTCACGAGACGGATGCCTCATGTGTTTATACCCTGCCTTGTTTATTACTGAACCCGCGTTTTTCATTAAGCTCGGGGGCCGCCATGTATTCTAATATTATTGGTTTCAACCCTCTGCTGGCGGATATTCCCGCCTCGCGGTCGCGCTCGTTTCGCAAAGAAGTCGAACAGTATTTACAGCGCTACCCGCAGACCGAACACGTCGATATTTATCTCAACGATCTGAATGGCCAGTTTCGCGGCAAGCGGCTGCCGGTTGCCGAACTGTTTTCGCTGGATAAGGGCTGCTATTTCCCGTTGTCGATTTACGCCATGGATCTCGGCGGGCGGGTGATCGAAGAAAGCGGACTGGGCCAGCAAGCGGGCGAACCGGATCGCTTGTGCCTGCCGGTGCCCGGCACGCTGCGGCCCTGCGCCCGCGATCCGCAACGCCATGCTCAACTGCTGCTGACGATGCAAAATGCCGATGGCGACGCCTGCGAGCTGGAACCGCGCGTGGTGCTGCAACAGGTGCTAGGGCGCTTGCATGCCAAAGGCTATTACCCGGTGGTGGCGGCCGAGCTGGAGTTTTATCTGCACGATCCGCAGCAACAGCCCGCCGGGGCCAACCCCTGTCCAACGCAGAGTTTTTCTGTCGATGCCCCGGAGCGCCACCATGCGCTGCTCAATGAGATTGAGCAGCAGGCCCGGCTGCAGGCGCTGCCGCTGACGGGGATCGTGGCCGAAGCCGCCTCCGGCCAGTATGAGTTGAACCTGCACCACAGTGCGCGAGTGCTGGAAGCCTGTGACCAGGTGCTGGCCCTGAAACGGCTGACGCGCCAGATGGCGGAAAAACACCACCAGCACGCCTGCTTTATGGCCAAGCCCTGCGCGCAGGCCGCCGGCAGCGGTCTGCATTTTCATATCAGCCTGCAGGATGAACAGGGCCACAACCTGTTGGCCGGCACGCCGGGTGAACTGAGTGCCGCCATGACGCAGGCGATCGCCGGGATGCTGGCGCTGATGCCGGCCTCAATGGCGATATTCGCGCCGAACATCAATGCGTTCCGCCGTTTCCGCCCAGGCATGCACGTGCCGCTGCGTGCCTCCTGGGGCCACAACAACCGCACGGTGGCGCTGCGTCTGCCCTGCGCCGACAGCGCCAACCAGCGGATCGAATACCGGTTGGCCGGCGCCGACGCCAACCCTTATCTGGCGGTGGCGGCGATGCTGAGCGGCATGCTGTACGGGCTGGAGCACCCACTGCCGCTGCCCCCGGCGGCCTGCGGCAACGGGTATGAAAACGACGATGCGGCGGCGCTGCCGCTTAACCAGCAAGAAGCGCTAACGCTGTTCCGGCAAAGCCTGCCGCTGCGCGAAACGCTCGGCCCGGCATTTACCGCGCTGTGGCACACCTGCAAAACCGCCGAATTGCGCCGTTTCGAAGAACAGGTCACCGAAGCGGAAATAAGCTGGATGCTGTAACGCCGTGGTTTCTCCCCGGTGACGACCTTATTTATTGGCAATGCACAGAGGACGACGATGAAGTATCAACCTCGGTCGGTAATAGCCGACAATAATAATCAGCCGAACGCAGTAAATGATGGGCCGCTATTCACCTGGCATAAAGGTGCATTGATGATCAGCACCGATCGCCGGCTATTGGACATCGATTTTATTCATCACTTTCTCCGTCATTCACACTGGGCGCAGGGGATCGATCGCGCCACGCTGGAGCACGCCATTCGCCACAGTCTGTGCTTCGGCCTGTACCGCAAAAAACGTCAGATCGGTTTTGCCCGGGTGGTGACGGACCACGCCACCTTCGCCTGGTTGAGCGACGTGTTTATCACGGCCGAATACCGCGGCAACGGGCTGGGGCAATGGCTGATGCACAGTTGCCTGGAACATCCGCTCATGAGCGGGCTGCACCGTATCATGCTCTACGCCAGCCAGGCGCCGTGGCTGTACGCCAAGGTGGGCTATGAACCGGTCAACCAGCCAGACAGGGTGTGGACCATCACGCAGCCCACGATTGATCGGCCCTACGACGCACTCAATATCCCCCAGTCTGTGCACTGAGTAAGGAAAACACCATGTCCCGTTTGGTTTTGATCTCGAACAAGCAGTGTGACAGCAAGGATCTGGCCTGCGCCACGCAGGCCCTTTCGCCCGACGGCGCAAATGAGGCGGATCGGGGATTGTGGCTGGGCTGGAACGGCGATGTGCAGAACTTTGGCGAGCGCCCGGTTTGCTATCGGCACAATGCCGGTTATGAACAGGTGACTTTCCCGCTGTCTGTCGACGAGTTTTGCCGCCACTATCAGGGCTATTATCACGATGGGCTGTGGCCGGTGTTCCACAACCAGCCGGAGAAAGCGCATTTCACGCCGGAGAATTACCGGGCTTACCGGCAGCTCAACCTGCACTTCGCCGACATCGCCTGCGAGTATGTTTGCCCAAGCGACATCATCTGCATCGATGATTACCAGTTGCTGCCCTGCGGCCAGGCGCTGAAGGAACAGGGATTGCTGAACCCGTGCGCGTTCTTCTTCCACCTGCCGTTCCCGTCGGCGGCGCTGCTCAGGCAGATCCCCGAGCACCGCGGGTTAATCGAGTCGCTGTTTTTCTACGATCTGATCGGCTTTCAGACGCTCGATGACCGCAATAACTTCCTCAGCTATCTGGCCAACGAATACCCGCTGGAGATGCTGCCCGACGACCAGTTGCAGGTTAACGGGCACATCTTCGCCACCGGCCTCTTCCCGGCCGGGATCAACGCCAGAAAGATTTACTGATTCAGGCTGCCGCCCGCTGGCGTTCCAGTTCACGCACCAGCGGGATCACTTCTCTGCCGAAGAACTCCACCTCTTCCTGGAAATGCAGGAACGCCAGCAGCATCAGGCTTACCCCGGCCTCTTTCAGCGCGATGATGCGCTCGGCGATCTGCTGCGGGGTGCCGATCAGGTTGGTTTTAAAGCCGTCGTTGTACTGCACCAGATCCTCGAAGCTGGATTTGGCCCAGTTGCCTTCGCCCTCCGGCGAAGCCGCCCCGGCGTTCTTCACCTCATGCTCGAAGCCTTTCACCGCCGCCGGATTGGCGTTGTCGATGATCTCCTGCAACACCGCCTGCGCCGCCTGCTCGGTATCGCGCGCAATGACAAAACCGTTCACCCCGACCTTCACGCGGTGATGGTTGGCCGTCGCCTTGGTCTGGAGATCGTCCACCTGCTGCTTGATGCCCTCGACGCTGTTGCCGTTGGTGAAATACCAGTCCGACACCCGCGCCGCCATGTCGCGCGCCGCCCGCGAGCTGCCGCCCTGGAAAATCTCCGGCAGCGGATCCAGCGGTTTGGGTTTGAGCGAGTAATCGCGGTAGCGATAAAAATCGCCGGCGAAGGTGAAGCTGGGTTCGGTCCAGATGCCGCGCAGGCAGCGGATAAACTCTTCCGAACGCAGGTAGCGCTCCTCGTGATCCAGCCAGGGCTCGCCGATGGCCTTGAACTCGCCGCGGAACCAGCCGCTGACGATATTGACCGCAATGCGCGCATCGGACAGGTGGCTGATGGTGGCGATCTGCTTGGCCGCCAGCGTGGGGTTCCACGGCCCCGGCAGCAGCGCGGCGATCACCTTAAGCCTTGAGGTGGAATCCAGCAGCGCCTGCGAGAACGCTACCGATTCATGCTGATTATCCGCCCCGTAACCGGCGGTGAAGCGGATCTGGGTCAGCGCGTAGTCAAAACCGGCGCGCTCGGCGATTTGCGCCAGCTTGCGGTTGTAGCCGATATCCCAGCCGGTACGCTGCGGGATGTTGCTGATCACCAGCCCACCGGAGACGTTCGGCACCCAGTAGGCAAACTGGATGGGCTGCTGCTCGTTCGATTTGGACATGCTTCCTCTCCTTTTTCTGAATGTCGGTGCCGTTATGCGGTGTTTATATAACCATTATTAATTTATAGATATTTAATCACGCAATTTGGTTATAAACCGATTAGCAGGATGCATGCCAACCGCCTGATCATTCGATCTAATTGAAAAATAAAAGGTTAGCGAGATAAGTAAAACGGAGCCTGTTGCATTGGCAGCAGCGGCTGTCGGGTGAGTGTTGCCCATGCAGCAGCGAGCGACGCTCTCCACAGCTGTACGAAATATAAGCTATCTTGATTGAACGCCCCTTCCGGCGTGTTGATAGAGGACAGCGCCATGCCAGACCATAGCTATCGCCCGCCGACCACCGACCAACTGGATCAATTGCTCCAACAAGCCAGCGCCGCCCAAACCGAGCCTTTCCCAGATGGGGTGGGGATTGCCATCTGCTGGGACGGCGGCGATCTCCCCGGCGCAGGTGGGATTTACCGGTACGGCAATCTGCGCGATTGGGATAACCATTCCATCGCATTCACCGATGACGTGCTGTTTAAAATAGCGTCCTGCAGCAAGACCTTTACCGCCACCGCCTACGCCATGGCGCTGCAAAAAGACATGATTGATGACGACACCACCGTCGGGGATATCGTGCGTCCTTCCACCCTCGGCAGCAATTATCTTGATATTCCCCTGCGCAGCCTGGTGAATTACACCTCGGGTTTTCCGGCCGATAATGTGCCGGGATCCGGCACCCAGCCGACGCCTTTTCCGGTTCCTTATGAAGTTGACGAGATGTTCGGGTTCCTGCGCGGCAATCCCTTTGAACCCGAAGGAACCACGGAGCGTTATACCTACTCGAATCTGGCTTTCTCTTTGCTGGGCTGGTTGCTGGCCGAAAAAATCGGCCATGCCAAATTTGCGCAGCTCATCACCCATTGGATTTTTCATCCATTGGAGATGAACGACTCGCAGTACACCCCACCCTATATCAAGGGTACTTCTTCTACCGAGTCTCAACCGCCCGCTGCACCGAAAATGCTCCCTCGTTGCTATACCTATAGCGCGGGCGACAATGGCAATGACGGCACCTACGAGCTCGCATCGCCCAGTTCCCACAACTTCGACGCCTATTACGGCGGTGGCGGCGTGATGACCTCGCCACGGGATATGCTGCAATGGCTGAGGTTTAATCTGGGCCTGAATAAGAACCTGCCGAAGAGCAATGCCCTGCTGCAAAAACTCCATACGCCCACAACCGGCGTCACCGCCGGTACGTCACAGCTGTGCATGGGATGGTTCATGACCCCGGCATCTGCTCTGTCACCGGCAATGCTCTATAAGGATGGCGACTTGGCGGGCGCCAACAGCTATCTGTTGCTGATAGCCAGCGACGCCCCCGGGCAAATCGCTTCTCCTGCCGGGGTTAGCGTAATGGTGAACGTTAAGGGGTTGACGGTGAATGGCACCACTCTTGCCACCTGGCTCGCCAAAAAAGTGATGGCGATAATGAGCGGCGAGGAAACGCCCCCCGTTTGACTCAACCCATTAAGCTGCTGCATACGGCATCGGCTGCGCTCGATGCCGTTCACCCCGAACACGGCCCCAACCGCTCACCTGCCCATTTCAACCGTTCACCCAGCGCAGGGAACCGCTGACTGAAATTCACATGTCTTCCCCTCTCCAGACCCTTGATGATGAGCTGTTGCCAAACCTACGGCTCCACCGTTATTCGCACCCGGGCCACGCGCCTGAAACATCTTATAAGCGGATTAACTCACTCATTTTTTTTGCAGATTAGAATATTAAGGACACCTCATGAACCGAGAGGGGATTTTAAAACACATTCCGTGGATGCTACTGGGGATACTCGGTGCATCCTGCCTGGGCGTGGTTGCGCTGCGCCGTGGCGAAAACATCAGTGCGCTGTGGATCATCGTCGCGTCGGTGGCGGTGTATCTGGTGGCGTACCGGTATTACAGCCTGTATATCGCCACCAAGGTGATGAAGCTGGACGCCTTCCGCGCCACCCCGGCGGTGGTCAACAACGACGGCCTGAACTACGTGCCGACCAACAAGAACGTGCTGTTCGGCCACCACTTCGCCGCCATTGCCGGCGCAGGCCCGCTGGTCGGCCCGGTGCTGGCGGCGCAGGTCGGTTACCTGCCCGGCACGCTGTGGCTGCTGGGCGGCGTGGTGCTGGCGGGGGCGGTGCAGGACTTTATGGTGCTGTTCATCTCCTCGCGCCGCAATGGCGCTTCGCTCGGCGAGATCATCAAAAAGGAAATGGGCCCGGTACCGGGCACCATCGCGCTGTTCGGCTGCTTCCTAATTATGATCATCATCCTGGCGGTGCTGGCCCTGATCGTGGTGAAAGCCCTGGCGGAAAGCCCGTGGGGCGTGTTCACCGTCTGCGCCACCGTGCCGATCGCGCTGTTTATGGGCATTTACATGCGCTTCCTGCGCCCCGGCCGGGTGGGTGAAGTGTCGGTGATTGGCATTGTGCTGCTGGTGGCGTCCATCTGGTTCGGCGGCGTGATCGCCCAGGACCCGTACTGGGGCCCGGCACTGACCTTTAAAGACACCACCATCACCTTCACGCTGATTGGCTATGCGTTCGTCTCCGCCCTGCTGCCGGTGTGGCTGATCCTGGCGCCGCGCGATTATCTGGCCACCTTCTTGAAGATTGGCGTGATTGTCGGGCTGGCAATTGGCATCGTGATCCTCAACCCCGAGCTGAAAATGCCGGCGGTGACGCAGTTTGTCGACGGCACCGGCCCGGTGTGGAAAGGCTCGGTGTTCCCGTTCCTGTTCATCACCATTGCCTGCGGCGCGGTTTCCGGCTTCCATGCGTTGATCGCATCCGGCACCACGCCGAAGCTGCTGGCCAATGAAAAAGACGCGCGCTTTATCGGTTACGGCGCGATGTTGATGGAATCCTTCGTCGCCATCATGGCGCTGGTGGCGGCGTCGATCATCGAACCGGGCCTGTACTTCGCCATGAACACCCCACCGGCGGCATTGGGCATCACCATGCCGGACCTGCACCGTTTGGGCACCGAAGACGCGCCGATGATCATGGCGTCGCTCAAAGACGTGACCGCCCACGCGGCGGCAACCGTCAGCTCATGGGGCTTCGTCATCAGCCCGGAGCAGATCCTGCAAACCGCCAAGGACATCGGCGAACCTTCGGTGTTGAACCGCGCCGGTGGCGCGCCAACGCTGGCGGTGGGCATCGCCCACGTGTTCCACCAGATCATCCCTGGCGCCAATATGGGCTTCTGGTATCACTTCGGCATTCTGTTCGAGGCGCTGTTTATCCTGACCGCGCTGGACGCCGGCACCCGTTCCGGCCGCTTTATGCTGCAGGACTTGCTGGGCAACTTTGCGCCCTTCCTGAAAAAAACCGACTCGCTGGTGGCCGGTATCGTCGGCACCGCCGGCTGCGTGGGGCTGTGGGGCTACCTGCTGTACCAGGGGGTGGTCGATCCGCTCGGCGGCGTGAAGAGCCTGTGGCCGCTGTTCGGCATCTCCAACCAGATGCTGGCGGCCGTGGCGCTGGTGTTGGGCACCGTGGTGCTGATCAAGATGAAGCGCACTCAATACATTTGGGTCACCGTGCTGCCGGCGGTGTGGCTGCTGATCTGCACCACCTATGCGCTGGGCCTGAAGCTGTTTAGCGACAACCCGCAACTGGAAGGCTTCTTCTTCCAGGCCGGCGAGTACAAACGCAAAATCGCCGAGGGCGGTGCCGAGCTGAGCGCCCAACAGGTGGCGAACATGCAGCATATCGTGGTGAACAACTACACCAACGCCGGGCTGAGCATTCTGTTCTTGCTGGTGGTGTACAGCATCATCTTCTACGGGGTGAAAACCGCGATGGCGGCGTATAAAAACCCGAACCGCAGCGACCAGGAAACGCCGTACGTGCCGGTGCCCGAAGAAGCGCCATCCCACGGCGTAACTGAGGGGGACGTCAAAGTTTCGCCGCAGCACTGATGGTGATTTAACGGATACCCTGCATAATGAAAGTTAAGTAGTACCCAATGGATTTCGGGCCGCAGCAAGGCGGCAAATGAGCGACCCTCAGGAGCTTACACAGGTAAGTGACTGAGGTTCGTGAGTGCAGCCAACACCGTTGCGGTTCGAAAGACGACGGGTACGCAGGGTAATTTTTTTGGGAGAAGGCCATGTTCGGAAATCTCGGCCAGGCGGGGAAATATCTCGGGCAGGCGGCGCGCATGTTGGTGGGCGTGCCCGATTACGATACCTACGTCCAGCACATGAAAGACAACCACCCGGACAAGCCGGTGATGACCTATAAAGAGTTTTTCCGCGAACGCCAGCAGGCCCGCTACGGCGGCGACGGCAAAGGCGGCATGCGCTGCTGCTGATTTGAGTCAATAAGGACCCGACATGAAACCCATCGCCGTCACCATTTTGACCGGCTTTTTGGGCGCAGGCAAAACCACCCTGCTGCGCCATATTCTGAACGCCGACCACGGCTACAAGATTGCGGTTATCGAAAACGAATTCGGCGAAGTGCCGATCGACAACGCGCTGATTGGCGACCGCGCCAGCCGCATCACCACCCTGAGCAACGGCTGCATCTGCTGCAGCAAAGCCAACGAGCTGGCTGACGCGCTGCTGGACCTGCTGGACGGCGTAGACGGCGGCCAGTTGGAATTCGACCGGCTGATCATCGAATGCACCGGCATGGCCGACCCCGGCCCGATCACCCAGACCTTTTTCTCGCACGAGCTCATTTGCGAACGTTTCCTGCTGGACGGCATCATCACGCTGGTGGACGCCGCGCACGCCGACCAACAACTGAACCAGTTCAGCATCGCGCAGGCACAGGTGGGCTACGCCGACCGCATTCTGCTGACCAAAACCGACGTAGCGCCGGACTGCGAGGCGCTGATCCAACGCCTGCAACTGATGAACGCCCGCGCGCCGGTTTACACCGTGACGCACGGCGATATCGACCTGAGCCTGCTGTTCGGCATCGAAGGTTTTACGCTCAACGACAGGCTGAGCCTGACGCCGCCCGCCCCGCTGTTCCGCCGCATTCCGCAGCCGCAGAACAACATTCGGTCGATCGTGGTGTACCACGACCAGCCGCTGGAACTGATGCAGATTTCTGAAGTGATGGAAGGCCTGCTGCTGGAATACGCCGACAGCCTGCTGCGCTACAAGGGCATTTTGTCGATCAGGGGCGAACCGCGCCGGCTGCTGTTCCAGGGCGTGCAACGGCTGTATAACGCCGACTGGGACCGCGAGTGGCTGCCAGAGGAAGAACGGCGCAGTACGCTGGTGTTTATTGGCGTGGATTTGCCGGAGGAGGAGATTCGGGGACGGTTTGCGGCGTTGGGTTGAGAGTGAAAAACCGCATTAATGGGTGCAACCTAATGAACTGCGCCTGATAGTGCCACAGGCGGGAGCCATACAGAACGCCGACACGCCGTGAACCCCTGCGCTCAAGGGGCGGCTAACCTGCAATGGCGCCCACCTGCCTCAAGCTTAGGGTGTAGCGGTAGTAAACTCAGTTAATCACCCCGCAGTCATTCTGCTTTCGTCAATTAACAGCTGGCGAACCCATGCTTACCCGAAGGTTACGCCTGCTCGCTATGGCGTTTACCCAATGTGGCGGTGCGTTCGCCGCGCACCACGGTCCACACCAGCAGCAGCGCGCAGGCGCTGCTCGCCATCAGCACGATGCCCGGCCGCTGCGCCAACCCGGCCAGCACCAGCCCCGCCGCCAGCATCAGGTAATACATCAGGCCAAGGATTGCGCCCGCAGTGCCCATGCAATCCTTATAATTCCGCAGCGCCCGCGCCAGAATATTGGGGATCGCGATGCCGTAGGCCATCACCACCAGCATCATCGGCAGCACGAACCACAGCTTATCCTCCAACAGGAACACCAGGCCGCCGCCGATCAGCGCCAATACGCAGGCCAGTATCAGCAACGGCGTAAACAGCCACTGTTTGGCGATGAGAAACTTGTTGATGGCCGCGCCGATCCCTACGCCGGCGGCCAGCACCAACCCGGTATAACCAAACCACTGCGGCGGAATGCCCAGCGCTTCAAACCGAAACGGCGCCAGTTGGTAATAGCTGAACATGCAGACGTTGAACAGAGCCACCAGCCATGCGCTGCGCCAGATATCGCCGTCTTTCGCCATGCGGCCAAACGTGCCGAAGAAAGAACTTTTCACCACCTGCGCCGGGCGCGTTTCCGGCAACTGCCATGCGGCATAGGCCAGCAGCAAGGCGGCCAACGCCGCCAGCCCGGCGAACACCCCCTGATAGCCCCAGTAATGGGTCAACAGGGCGCCGCTCAGCACCCCCACCGCGGGGCTGACCGCCATCGCAATCCCCATCACGGAAAACACCCGCGCCAGCTCATAGCCGTCGAACCGGTCGCGAATGGCGGTCTGAGTGCCTACGGAGCCCACCGCCGCGCCAAACGCCGCCAGCACCCTGGCCGCCAACAGCAGGGTAAAGCCAGTACTGAAGATGGCGATGATCGACGCCAGCAGATACAGCGCCAAACCGGCCAAAATGGTGGGGCGCCGGCCGATCACGTCACACAAACGGCCCCAAACGACGACCCCGAATGCAAAAGCGAAAAAGTAACAGGACAGGGTTTGCGCCGCGACCTCCGCGCCGACGTGAAAACCGTCGGCAATGTGCGTGAGCGCCGGGCTATAGATCGTTTCCACAATCTGGGGAAACATCATCATCAGTGTCGCCAGGGTGAGGGTCAGTCCGCGTTGCATGATACATCCCGTCTCCAAAAAGAAAGTAGGCCACAAAGTAGCACCTTCCCCATCCTGACCATTACAATATAAAAGACAAAAAAATTATAAAATCGGACACACTTATGGCATGGCTCAGCGCACAGGACGAATTTGATCCCGATGCGATCAACAATAGCGTGTTAGGCATTGCGGCCGAGCTGGCGCAGCATGATTCCGGGCCGCACTGGCACCACATGGGGCAGTTGCTGTTCAGCCAACGGGGCTGTATGCGCATCACGCTCAATGAAAGCATTTGCCTCCTGCCGCCGGCACGCATTGCCTGGATCCCACCAAAGGTGGTGCACCGCGTTCAGGTTACCGGCGTGGCGGGCTATCGCTCGGTTTATCTCGACAACCTGCGCTACCCCGGCCTTTCGCCCCATCTGGAAGTGCTGTCGGCCTCTTCTTTGCTGCGGGAAGTGCTGGAGCGGATCGCCCTCGCCGACTTTGCCACCCAGTGGGAAAGCGGCCCCAGCGCCAATATTCTTGCCGTATGCCTGGACGAAATACGGCATGCGCAGCGCGAACCGACCTTATTGCCGCTGCCCAAGGACCGCCGCTTACGGCAACTGGCCGGCATGGAGGAGGTGCCGCCGCTCAATGAGCTGGCGCGCTACAGCGGCGCTTCGGAGAAAACCATCAGCCGCATCTTTCGCAAGGAGACCGGATTGAGCTACCAGCAGTGGCGCCAACAATGGCGTTTGATCAAAGCCATCGAGCTGCTGGCGGAGGGATACGGCCTGTCGGATATCGCCGGTAAGCTTGAATTCTCCAGCGACAGCGCCTTCTCAACCTTCTTTAAAAATATGACCGGCAGCTCGCCGCGCGCCTATATGCTGATCCGCCGTTAACGGCACGTCTTCTCTGCCGACAAATACGGCCCCGCCGCCACCGAATCGCGCAGGATCAGGCTCGCGGGGAAGGTCGGGCGTTTGCTCAGCTCGCCGCCGTCCAGCATCGACACCAGGCGGTTGATGGTTTCCTTAATCATCTCAGTCACCGGCATTTTCATGCTGGAGAGCGAGGGAATGGTGTAAGGCGCCAGCGGGATATCGTCGAACCCGATCACCGACACGGCGGACGGCACCGGGATTTGGCATTCCGCCAGCCGCTTCATGGCGCCGATGGCCATTTCGTCGTTGCTGGCGACGATGGCGCTGAACGCGTGGCCGCCGGCCAGCAGCGCATCGACCGCCGCCATGCCGCTTTGCGCATTCCACTTCCCTTCGACAATCAGGGCGCTATTGACGGCGATACCCTGTTCCGCCAGCGCGGCTTTATAGCCGGAGAGCCGCTCCAGCCCGGTGGGAGAATCCAGCGAGCCGGTGATGAACGCGATATCGCGATGCCCCAGTTGGATGAGGTGCGCCACCGCCGCGGCACTGGTGGCGTGCTGATCGCTGAAAATGCAGTAGCTGTCGTTCAGCCTCAAGCGGCGGTTGATGACCAGGATCGGCTGTTGGTGTTGGGAGATGATCTCGTCCATTTGCGCGATAGAGAGAAAACGCGGGTAGATGATCACCCCGTCGCAGCGCAGATCCAGCAGGAATTGAATGGCGGCCTTTTCTTCTTCTGCGGTGTGCTTGCCGTCCGCCAGGATCAGCTGACGGCCGTTTTCTTCCATGATGCGGGCGGACTGGGACATCAGCTCGCTGAAGTAGTTACCGCTGTACAGCGTGTTGGTGACCACCAGCCCGATGGTCTGGGTGGTTTTCGTCGCCAGATTGCGCGCCAGCAGGTTGGGCCGATAACCCGTCTCGGCGATGGCTTTATCCACCAGCTCGCGCTTCTCCGGGCTGACATAGCCGCTGCCGGACAACACGCGGGACACCGTCGCCTTAGAAACGCCGGCCTTTTTAGCCACCTCAAGTATTGTTGCCATCTGTGCGCCGTCAAAATCCATTGGATGAGCGCAGTCTACCCAAGACGCCCCCCGTTTGAAATGTTTTCACGCCCGCCGGCGCAAGCGCTCTTGATCTAAAAGTGACCAGCTTCACGAAACGAAAAACCAAAAAATCATAATTCTTGCCAACAACAAAATACACATTCATGATTTTGTGAAACCGGTTTCTTATGGGCGTTTCATTGAGATGGAACGGCGGATCGCCCAGGCAGTAAAAATTCGCCTTTGGGCAATCCGAATTCCTATCTTAAGAGACGATATTTCATGCCGAAGAACTACACAGAGATCTCGCAGGCAATCGTGAAGGCGGTGGGCGGCCCCGGCAACATCGACGCCGTGACGCACTGCATGACCCGCCTGAGATTCGTTGTCAAAGACAAGGCGCTGATCGACACCCCCGCGCTCAAGGCGATTAATGGCGTGCTGGGCGTGGTGCACAGCGGCGAACAGTGCCAGGTGATCATCGGCAACGAGGTATCGAAAGCCTACCAGGCGGTGCTGGCGCTCGGCCTGCCGGGTAACCCCCCTGCCGCCGCGCCCGCAAAACGCAAAATCACCCTGAAAGGCATCGGCGCCGGCATTCTCGATGCGCTGGTGGGCACCATGTCGCCGTTGATCCCCGCCATTATCGGCGGCTCGATGGTGAAACTGCTGGCGATGATGCTGGATATGGCCGGCGTGTTCGAAAAAGGCTCCTCGACCCTGATCATCCTGAACGTGATCGGCGACGGCGCGTTCTTCTTCCTGCCGGTGATGGTCGCGGCTTCTGCGGCGCTGAAGTTCAAAACCAACATGTCGCTGGCGATCGCCATTGCCGGCGTGCTGCTGCACCCCAACTTTATCGATCTGATGGCCAAGGCGGCGCAGGGCCAGGCCGTGGAGTTCGCCTACATCCCGGTGACGGCGGTGAAATACACCTATACGGTGATCCCGGCGCTGGTGATGACCTGGATCCTGTCGTATATCGAACGATGGGTTGACCGCATCACCCCGGCGGTAACCAAGAACTTCCTCAAACCGATGCTGATTGTGCTGATCGCCGCGCCGATCGCGATCGTGTTTATCGGCCCGCTGGGCATCTGGATCGGTAGCGGTATTTCGGCTCTGGTGTACACCGTGCACGGCTATTTGGGCTGGCTTTCCGTCGCCATTATGGGCGCCATCTGGCCGCTGCTGGTGATGACCGGCATGCACCGCGTGTTCACCCCGACCATTATTCAGACCATCGCCGAAACCGGCAAAGAAGGCATGGTGATGCCTTCGGAGATTGGCGCCAACCTGTCGCTCGGCGGCTCTTCGCTGGCCGTGGCGTTCAAAACCAAAAACCGCGAACTGCGCCAGACCGCGCTGGCCGCTGCCGCCTCCGCCATCGTGGCGGGGATTTCCGAACCGGCGCTGTATGGCGTGGCGGTGCGGCTTAAACGCCCGTTAATCGCCAGCCTGATCAGCGGCTTTGTCTGCGGCGCCGTCGCCGGTATCGGCGGGCTGGCCAGCCATTCGATGGCCTCGCCCGGCCTGTTCACCAGCGTGCAGTTTTTTGACCCGACGAACCCGATGAGCATTGTCTGGGTGGGCGGCGTAATGCTGCTTTCCGTGGTGCTGTCGTTTGTGCTTACGCTGATTTTGGGGTTCGAAGACATTCCGGAAAGCGAAGCCACTCCAACGGCGGCTACTGCGCCTGCGGCGAATACCGCTAACGCGACCCATTGAGAAAATTGAGGATTGCATGTCTGATTCAACATTCCCGCAAGGGTTTTTATGGGGCGGCGCCTTGGCCGCCAACCAGTCTGAAGGGGGTTATCTGGAGGGCGGGAAAGGGCTGACCACGGTCGACATGATCCCGCATGGCGCCAACCGCATGCCGGTGAAGCTGGGCCTGGAGAAGCGCTTTACCCTGCGCGAAGACGAGTTTTACCCGAGCCACGACGCGATCGATTTTTACCATCGCTACCGCGACGACATCGCGCTGATGGCGGAGATGGGCTTTAGCGTATTCCGCACCTCCATCGCCTGGAGCCGGCTTTACCCGAACGGCGACGAACTGACGCCTAACCCGCAGGGCATTGCCTTCTACCGCAGCCTGTTCGAAGAGTGCCGCAAATACGGCATCGAGCCGCTGGTCACCCTGTGCCATTTCGACGTGCCGATGCACCTGGTGACCGAATACGGCTCCTGGCGCAACCGCAAGATGGTGGAGTTTTTCACCCGCTATGCCCGCACCTGCTTCGAAGCCTTCGACGGGTTAGTGAAATACTGGCTCACCTTCAATGAGATCAACATTCTGCTGCACAGCCCGTTCTCCGGCGCCGGGCTGGTGTTCGAGGCTGATGAAAACCCCGAGCAGGTAAAATACCAGGCCGCGCACCACGAACTGGTGGCCAGCGCCCTGGCCACCCGCATCGCGCATGAGGTGAACCCCGCCAACCAGGTGGGCTGCATGCTGGCGGGCGGCAATTTCTACCCCTGGTCCAGCAAGCCGGAAGACGTGTGGGCCGCGCTGGAGAAAGACCGCGAGAACCTGTTCTTTATCGACGTGCAGGCCCGTGGCGCTTACCCCTCTTACTCTGCCCGGGTATTCCGCGAAAAAGGCGTGAGCATCGCGATGGAGGAAGGCGACACCGAGATCCTGAAGAACACGGTCGATTTCGTCTCCTTCAGTTATTACGCCTCGCGCTGCGCCTCTGCCGATATGAACGACAACAACAGCAGCGCCGCCAACGTGGTGAAATCGCTGCCGAACCCGCACGTGCCGCGCAGCGACTGGGGCTGGGGCATCGACCCGCTGGGTTTGCGCATCACCATGAACATGATGTACGACCGCTACCAAAAGCCGCTGTTCCTGGTGGAAAACGGTCTGGGCGCACACGATGAGTTCAATGCCGCCGGCGAGATTGAGGACGATTACCGCATCAGCTACCTGCGGGAGCACATCCGCGCCATGGCCGACGCCATCGCCGACGGCGTGCCGGTGATCGGCTACACCACCTGGGGCTGCATTGACCTGGTGGCGGCCTCGACCGGGGAAATGAGCAAGCGCTACGGCTTTGTTTACGTCGACCGCGACGACCAGGGCAACGGCACCCTCGCCCGCACGCGCAAGAAATCCTTCTGGTGGTACAAGAAGGTGATTGCCAGTAATGGGGCGGATTTGGGGTAATGGGGTTGGCGGCAGTAAGAGCCGCCAAGGGTGATAGTTGCGAGCTGGATTCCAGACTTTGCAGTAAGCCCCTGTAATTCCATACAGGCTATTTTTTCGCCTTTCTGCCAGCGCTATAGTCTCCTGGCTGCGGCACAATCCGCAGCCGGAGTTAGCGTTCCGAATCCCCCCAACCCTGCTCGAATATGGTATAAATTCGGGCATGCCGATGCGCACCCAAACAATGGTGGCTCGGGTGGTGCTTCCTCCGGGAAGGCCGGGATCCGTTGGGGCCGGTTACGCTAACTCCACTCGAGCTACCACCCCGAGTTTAGCGTCTCTTCTGGTAGCGGTATTTCTCCCCAATGGAAATGACCGATATGGAAAACATCAGCCACAATACAGGATTAGAAACCGTCACAAGCACCCTCACTCTTTATCGTGAGCTGTTTAATCGAATCGACTTGCATGACTTAACGTCATCACAACTTCTCGATCTGGCTGCACTGTCGGCAGAACAGGCGGAAGGATTGTGCAATGGTTTGATACTGTTCAATGAGCTTCTGCAAAAAAATTCTCGGCCCAATGCCCTAAACTGGGAACATGTAAACGGTTACCTGAATGCAACAGCTCATCTGCTTCCTGTACTGTGTAACCTGCATGGCCGGGCATTGAGAGAAATGGAATTTCACGAAGTCATGAAGTAACTTTCTGGCTTCATGCTAGCAATCAACAACAGGGCAGGTTTTCAACCAGCCCTGTTACATCAGGACCAGGCCACTCATTTACAGGCATTATACTGGATATTTATCCAGACATCTTTCATCTGGGTATAATGAGTGATAGGCTATCACTAAATCATTCCGCATTTGGAAGAGTCATTATGCAAGAGTTGCATGAACGTGCAAAAAATATTCGCGTCGAAGCAGAACAACAACAGTTAGTCCAGCAGGAAGAAGATAAGGCACTCGTCGAAAAACTGGTTGGGATTTACGATCAGAAAGCCATCGCTGAGCTTCTGCGTGAAGTCAGTGGCAGCAGCGAATGGACTCGAGAGTCTCTCAATCGCTGGCTTAAAGGGAAAACACCACAGAAAGTTCTGACAGAAAGAGAAGTGGTGTTCCTGCGATCAATGTTACCAAAACCCTCGCCGTTTCACCCTAACTATAAGTTTCGTTTTATCGACCTGTTTGCAGGTATCGGCGGTATTCGTAAAGGGTTCGAAGAGATTGGTGGGCAGTGCGTGTTTACCAGCGAATGGAACAAAGAAGCCGTTCGTACCTACAAAGCTAACTGGTACTGTGACCCCGCATATCACAAGTTCAATTCGGATATTCGCGAAATAACCCTTAGCGAAAATGATGATATTTCCGATCAGGAAGCGTATAAAAATATCGATAAAGAAATCCCTGATCATGATGTTTTATTAGCAGGTTTTCCATGCCAACCTTTTTCCCTTGCTGGAGTATCAAAGAAGAACTCTCTGGGGAGAGCTCACGGTTTTGAATGTGAAACTCAGGGGACATTGTTCTTTGATGTAGCCCGAATTATTGCAGCTAAAAAGCCGGCAATTTTCCTTCTCGAAAACGTCAAAAACCTTAAGAGCCATGATAAAGGGAAGACCTTCAAAATTATCATGGAAACACTAGATGAATTGGGTTACGAAGTTGCTGATGCTCAGGCTACTGGCGCTAGTGATCCTAAAATCATCGATGGGAAAAATTTCTTACCCCAACATCGCGAACGCATTGTACTGGTTGGATTCCGTCGTGATTTGAATATTCATGGTGATTTTTCACTCAAAAACTTGAGCCAGTTCTTCCCGAAGAAAAGGCCATCATTTGGTGAACTACTACTCAAGGATGTTCCCCCAAAGTATATTCTGACAGAGCATCTATGGAAATATCTTTATAACTATGCAAAAAAACACCAGGCAAAAGGCAATGGTTTCGGCTTTGGTTTAGTGAATCCGAAAAATGAATCAAGCATTGCCAGAACGCTGTCAGCCCGTTACCACAAAGATGGTTCAGAGATCCTGATTGATCGCGGATGGGACATGGAGCTTGGTGAGAAAGATTTTGCAAACCCCGAGAATCAGGAAAATCGACCTCGTCGTTTGACACCAAAAGAATGTGCCCGAATTATGGGATTCGAGACACCCGCTGGCGCAGCATTCCGTATCCCAGTATCAGATACTCAGGCATATCGTCAGTTTGGTAACTCAGTAATTGTGCCGGCATTTGCAGCCGTAGCTAAGCTACTGGAGCCTTACATTGCTTCCGCTGTTTCAAAAGATAAAAGTGAAGCTGCGTAAGGTAAATTATGGCTGACGTACACTCCCCCTCAATCAGAAGCAAGAACATGAGGGCGATACGTAATCAAAATACAGCCATAGAGAAATTGTTATCCCGGATTCTGGACGAAGCCGGGATAAATTATCGCACTCAAGCAACTGATTTACCGGGAAAACCTGACTTCGTTATTGATGACTATAAAGCCACAATTTTCGTTCATGGTTGCTTCTGGCATCATCATGATTGTTACTTGTTCAAAGTTCCCGCAACAAGAACCGAGTTTTGGTTGAAAAAGATCGATTCAAATGTCAGGCGAGATAATGACGTCACCAGACTCTTAACAGAACAAGGCTGGCGCGAGCTGATCATCTGGGAGTGCTCTCTGAAAGGCCGACTAAAACTTTCAACTAATGCATTATCAGAAAGGATTGAAGAATGGTTATGTGCAAGCGACTCACATGCTGTTATTGATTCTAAAGGTATTCATCATTTAAATAGTCAGTCCTTCAGCATTTAGACCTGCATAGAACCTGCCTAGAAACGCACTCCACAGTCAAAAATCTCACGTTCCATCATCGACATCAATCCTACAACGTGGATAATAAAATCATGATAATGATTGATGTAACGATGAGAGGTATCTAAGTGTCTGACTTTCAAAATTGGCTAAACGAAAAATCATCAGGTGATTGGTATATACATATCAAACGACTTTCTGCAAACGATACAGGTGCGACAGGCGGCCATCAGTCAGGTGTGTATTTGCCTAAGAATGCAGCTAACTTTTTATTTCCTTCGATTAACAGAATAGATGAAGAAAATCCCTCAGTAGAGCTTATCGCGAAAACGCTCTCTCATAATGTTAGCGACACTCAAGTTAGGGCCGTTTATTATAATAGTAAACCTAGAACTCGTAACCCTAAAGGCCGGAATGAAACTCGTATTACGTGCTGGGGTGGGAAAAAAAGTCCACTTCAAAACCAAAAAAATACAGGTGCGTTAGCTATATTCTCTTTTTCGGTGCCTGACAAGTTAAAGGACTGTGACCTTGTTGAAGTGTGGGTATGCAATTCCATCGACGAAGAAGATTTAGTTGAAACCATTATTGGTGAAGTTCTTCCAGGCACTTCACTATCAGGTTTATCAACGCAACTCCTTGGTGGTTTCGCTATAGATGATACAAACTGGAAGTCTCGGGACTATGCTATCCCTGAACAGTGGAAGGTAACCTTCCCCAGCGGGAGCGAAATCATAGAGTACTTGCCTAAAATTTTTAACTTTAAGGATGAATCTCCGGATAAACTGCTGCTCGAAAGAAGAGAAAAAGAATATGATCTATTTCGTCAAATAGAAGAAATTCATGTTCTTGATAAAGTTAAAGAAGGATTTGATTCCGTTGAGGAATTCATTGAACTTGCAAACTCAGTAAGCAATCGTCGTAAATCTCGCTCAGGAAAATCTCTTGAAATGCATCTCGAGAGTATTTTTTTGGCAAACGGTTTAGTAAAATTCACAACGCAAAGTATAACTGAGGGAAAAAAGAAGCCTGATTTTCTTTTTCCTTCAGGAGCTGATTATAACAACTTAGCATATCCTGCAGAGAAATTAAGAATGCTTGCAGTTAAAACAACATGCAAAGATCGCTGGAGACAGGCACTTAACGAAGCTGACCGTATTGATAGAATACACTTATTCACCCTCCAAGAAGGTGTCTCAGTCAATCAGTTCCAAGAGATGAAAGATGCAGGAGTAACACTGATTGTTCCCAAGCCACTCCACACCAAATATCCTGAAAAAATAAGAAACGAGCTAATGTCATTATCAGATTTCATAATAGAAACAAAGAATTTATTATCTTAACAACTGATGAATTTAATTTATAAAAATCCGAGAATATATTACGGCACATATTAAAATATATGTGCCGTGGCAAGATTGATAAAGCACTAAAAATCATGATTCTCGACGATAGCATCTACTTTTTTCTTTATCCATTTTTCTACATCACTCACATAACCTTGCCATAATCTATGCCGGGCCGCTAAAGAAATGACTTTATAATATCCAGAGGAATAGTCGATGCCTAGATGATCAATAATGTTAATTATATATCTATGTTGATCTCCAACAAATTCTGTTTGTTTGGCTATAAATACTATTTCTTTTTCATCGTCACTAACTTCATTTTCGTTAAGGTCGCATAATAAACTATGGATGAAATTTTCTGGTCTTGATTCACCTGGCAGATTGAATTGTTTTATTTTATTAATCGCCACATCCCTCAACCCTCTTACCCTTTCATCAGTCCCTGTAAGCACTCTATTTATAGCATCCCTTTTGCTACTGTCCGATTTATATTCGTCACCATCAATCACCACCATAACATTCTCACAATCATCATTCTTCAATAACAATCCAGAAATTATAGTAAAAGCATTGCTAGCAGCGCCATAAATGCTAATGGAAACATGTCTCATAGCTTTCATTTTCGAGCATAAGTACTGAATAATAAATGCTGAAAAAGAATCCTCGACAAATATCTCTATGCTTTTATTTGATTTTCCTGTCAATCGATTAACAGCATCAGGTTTAGTTTCATTAAAACATAATGTTTTTTCTTTTAAATTTACAACATGACGAACGTTAATTAAACCAGATAGCTCCAAAAGACTTTCTCGGTGAGTAGTAAATACTACTTGTATACTTTTTTCATTGGCTCGTTCAACAATTACCTCTATTAACCTTTTTAAGGCTTTATCGTGCAATAACAAATCAATTTCATCTATTAATATTAGTGCATTTTTTCCTGCTGAAAAAACCTTATCAAGTATAAAAAATACTTTTTGCTCTCCTGCACTCATACTAAGGGCGGAATATTTTACCTCGTCCGTTTCAACACCAATACAAGTCTTACCACTTTGCAATTCATGCTTATTAAATGAGCTGTACTTTCTATTTAAAATATCTGAAGCCTTGCGTAACAATATATTCTCATGTTCTCCTTTTAAATTTGTTGTGATGTAGTTAACACTATTATTATTTTTTTCTGACTCGATCATAGGAACACACTGTCCAATTCCCACATAGTATACTTCTCTATATGGCCTCCTAGCATAAATCTTTGTCCAACGAGAACCTTTTTGTTCGGCCTTCCCATAACTATCCGATTCGTTTTCGAACTGTTCTTTACCTTTTCTATAAGAATGAGTAGCTTCAAGATAACTCCCATTCCACTCAGCATCAGGGTTACGAGGGAAAAAGTCTGAAAAACGATAGTTTTCGCCATTATCTTCAGGTTGGAATAAACTAGCCAAAGCATGTAATATTGTTGATTTTCCGCTACCATTGGGTCCAAAAATTGCGGTAACATTCTTTGGCGTAAAGCTAATATTAACTTCTTGCAAACACTTAAGGTTTCTAAAGTAGATATTATCAATTGACTGATTTGTTGTTTTTACTTTTTGTTCATTATTGATTGTCTTTATTGCATTAGTCTTGGTATTCCTTCCTATTTTAGCACCAATTTTACTCTCAACTGACTTACCGAACCCAAAAATATTTCTAAGATAGAGTTCATCGTCAGTTCCAGAAGGTGCTATTATAATAAAAAACTCACCACTCTTAGCTTTTCCAATAAGGAATAAGTCATTTTCCTTCATTTTTGAAGAAACAACGTTTCCCTTATAATACATCCGATACTCAGGCAACCTGTTTCTTTGATTATGACGAGAGTTATACCATGTTAGTTTATCTTCACAATAAACAATGCCACACTCTTCACTATTTATATAAATTAATATTGCATTAAATATCAATTTTTCTCCATTGAGAGGAACTGGTAAAAACCTAGCGAAACCAGCCTTAACCAACCCCCCTATTTCGTGCTGATTCGATCTTTTAGGATTAATATCAACAGCAGAAAGATATTTAATTGCAGCAAAATCTACATTACGAGATAAACTTTCAATCATTGTTCTATCCATATCAATATATGAAATATTACTTATTTTAACATAACATCAAAAGTCTATTAGCGACAAACATTATTCAACGCAATTACCCTTCGAGGTAAACAAACGACTTGAAGCCACACGTAACCGCCTCCCCCTCACCACTCCTGATCCCAGGTTTTGGGATCGACTGGCTTACCGCGCGGAGTCACTTGTAGCTCTAAGTCCAGCGCAGCAAGCAGTTTGAATAACGTCTCCAGCCGTGTGCCTTCCGGGTTGTTTTCAAACGCGGAAACCGTGGCCTGCTTTAACCCAATACTGTCAGCAGTTTTACTTTGGCTTTGGTTACGCTTTTTACGTTCATTGCGTAGCGCATGCGCCAACATCTTTGCCGAGGTGATTTTCATTTTATCCTCCCAAGCGGATGAAATGAGTATTATCCCCTATAACGGATAAAGCAAATATTATCCTCCATAGGGGATAAATTAACCTACTCTGGTTAAGCGGCTCTTTAGACCTACCCATAAAAAATCCACGCCGGAGCGTGGATTCAATTTCATCGCCAAGGCCAGGCATCACGTTATTCGAAGCAAACGTCGGGGTTATCCGCCAGCGAAACGAAATTCTTCGTATTTTTATCCAGCGTGCGGATCTCGCCACTTTCGATGTCGTACACCCAGCCGTGCAAGCGCAAGCCGTTGTTGCGCAGACCCACGGCAACGGACGGGTGAGTCTTAATATTATTTAGCTGGGCTATAACGTTCTCTTCAACCATAGCGTTAACTTTGTCGGTTTCGCTATCCCACGTTTTCTTCTCTACCACCGCTTTTGCCGCGTCCGCATAGTGCAGCCAGTGGGCAACAGCAGGCATCGGGTCAAGGCACTGGCAAGAAGCTATAGCCTTCATGGCGCCGCAGTTCGAGTGGCCGCAAATCACGATATCCGTAACGCCCAGTGCCACAACCGCGTATTCGATGGTCGCCGACACCCCTCCCGGCTCCGGGCCAAAGGAAGGAACGATGTTGCCTGCGTTACGGATAACGAAAAGCTGCCCCGGCTCTTGCTGAGTCACAAGCTCGGGCACCAGGCGGCTGTCAGAACACGAAATAAAAAGCGCTTTAGGGTTCTGGCTGGAGGCAAGGCTGCGGAAGAGCTCCTGACGCTGAGGGAAAATCTCTTTCTGGAAGCTGAGGAAACCTTCAATGATATGTTGCATAACACGCTCTCTGGATCTGTAGTCTCGATAACATGATAAGCATCACTTCCCGTTAGTCCAGTACCTCGTAGGAAAAAGGGGCATTTCAAGGGCCTGGGGGCTAGCCAACCAAGTTAAGAAGTTCAGCAATCCGTTGATGAAGATAAGTCTGGGTAAGATGAGGAAAACTCGTGGGGCAGAATCCCAGGCACAAAAAAACCACCTTTCGGTGGCTTCTTGTTCGCGCGGTACTAATGGTGCCGAAGGCCGGATGATGTGGGCAGTGATGTGCCCTACTTGTAGAAACTTTCCCCTATCGCCCCACCAAGACTTTCAAGCTAGTGAAATCATAATCAGCTAGATAATCTCGCCAAAAACAACCTTTCACCACGGACATGGTGATCTATCCTTGATAATGAGCAAAAATCTGATTTATTCGATCGCACCATTTACGTGTTGTGTTAATGTATTATGAATTTTTTATCATACATTACATATAGTTGCGATTGTAAACTTTTAACAAAATTCTAATTAATGAGAGGTTTGTTGTGAGTCGAACAGAATACATTTATCTAAATAAGTGTACTTCTTGGCTAACTAAATTTCTAACCCACCGTGGATTGAAGATTACAGATAGCCGACCGTTATTTGAGTACCATGCAACCAGTGATGAGTATGAAGAACTAAAACGGTTACTCCGCGATGTAGGGCAGGCTGAAGGACTTAAATACGATAAGGGTTACGCAGCGTGTTTTACGTTATTTAGCGCAGAATGGTACCGAAGGGATTATGAGCGAATTCATGGCTGGAGTTGGGAAGCGATCTATAAAGCTCTGGGTATATCTCTATCCGCCCCGGAACTGAGTCTTATTGTACCGAAAGGTCTTGAAGATTACTGGAGACGCCCTGTTCGCTTTTACGACTCAGAACGACGCAACTTTTTAGGATCTTTGTTCAGTGAAGGCGGCCTGCCATTCAAGCTGTTGAAAGAATCGGATAGCCGTTTCCACTCTGTTTTTTCTAGAATTCTTAATCAATACGACCAATCTCTATCATTAGGTTATTCAGCTTTAGCTTTAGTACAAGCGGTTGTCGATAAGTCGCTGCTTCCAACTGTGTTTAAGGAAGACACCTCAGTTGAGCTGATTGGTCGTATGGCTGATCAGCTTATTTCACTTGTTCAGACTTACGACCTCAGTAATCATTCAGAACCCGTCAAAGAACTTGACCGTGTTCATCCTAAATGGCGGGATAGTTTCCCAATGCCCTTAGATGATGAAACTGGCACCAGTTTCCTTAATGGCCTTTTGCGCACAGCCACTGTTGAAACTAAACCTCGATTACAAAAAAAAAGTAAAACAACTGGCTGTAATTTCTATTGGTCAGAACAACATCCTGATGAGATTCAAGCACACATTTTCCTTCCGAATGAATTAACGTTTGCTATTTCCAGTGAGCCATCAACGACTCGTTTTGAACTTGCTGTTTATGAAGATGGTGAAGAAGTAGCCAGTCTGGGGCCTGCGTATGCCAGGCTTGATAAAACGCAGGCGATAGTCAGGCTCCGTAAAAGTGAAGTGAGATTTGTAAGACAACAAACAACTGCAAGCCTATCGTTGGTCGCTCGAGCGGGTGGCATCATTGTCGGTTCTATCAAACTAGATAGAGGAGAAATTGCAGTTGGAGATGTTCCTTTGACGTTTGTGCGTGACGAGGATCGCTGGTTATTACAAGGTCAGGCTTCCTGTAGCGTGCATAGCAGTGATGTACTCATCATTCTTCCTACAGAAGGCCGTCTGGCTTCGAAGCATGAAGATTGTTCTTCTGATACTCGGGCGTTTGAACACCCTGTTTTGTCTATAAAAGGGCGACAGGACGTCATTTTTGAAGGTAACGAAACGTATCGAATTCGAACAGGTCGTGAGCAGGTAAAATATCCTGATTTAGCTTTACAGGGAAATCAGTTAGCTTGGTTATGCAGCCCCTATGAAACATTTGTTGGAATACCCAGAGTCATTCACAAGTTTGCCACAGCACAAAGAATTGAATACGAACGTTTCCTAAGCGGAAAAAGTATTGATAAATGTGATTTACATGAAACAATGGGGGCACATTACATTTCGATTCGAAATGAAGATAATGAAACATTACTACGCCGAAAAGTAGGGATTTTACCTTCGGATTTTCAGCTAGAAATTAAAAACAGAGAACAAGCAAACGAGGGGGTGATAATTATTTCCACTCAACACCCTTGTTTATATAGATTAAAGGATAAAACGCTCGAAGTTGGACGTAGCAAATCAGAAAATAAAACGGAAATAATTATTAAAGCGGAGGGAGTGCCACCTACTTCCGTTGTATTGCAGGTAACCCCTAATCTTGCTGGTAATCCCATCGATATTATTCTGCCTTTCCCAACAAAGGGTTGTTTGGTACTTGATTTTAATGGCCAACACCTACGCAAGAATATAACAATTAATGATCTGTTGGGGACCAGAGCATTTCTCTTTGGAAAAAATGGCGAGCCAGCCAGATTCCGCCTTGAACTGCGCCTAATGTCCAGAGCGAGACTGCAGGCGTGGTATGAATGGCGTTATACCGCAGGCGAACGTCCAGTTGAACTCAATTTGTATAGTCTAAGAGAACATATTGAGAACTTGCTCTCTCTGGAGACCGGCATTGACCAGATTGTGGAAATGCGTATAGATGGCGCTGGGAGCGTACTTGCCTGGCAAATTCGACGATACAAATACAGTCTTAACTACGACTATGAAAGGCAGGTTCTTTTTAGCAGCTCAGTGAATACTCGCTCCGGGCAGATTCCTTCGCCAGTCATCATGCTGCTAAGCGAACCTGAAAGAAAACCTGTTTCTATCACTTCGCGGATGAGCGAAGGTGTACCAGTTGGTGAATTTGAGCTGAGCTCTGTAATACAGAAGAATGGCCCCTGGCTGGTAGTTCCTGGAAAAGGTGAAGAAGCCGCTTTTCGGCCATGTTTTATTCGCGGCGAACCACCATTACAAACTGAAGTTCACGCCATCCAATCGATGCAAAAAGCGACACAGCTTTTTAACCCTCGGTCAGACGTGCATACAATCACCTTGGTTCTCGATCAAATGGCAAGTAGCCCCTCGCATTCAGGCTGGCAGTTCTTGCGAAGCTTGTACGAGCAATACGGATATTTACCTCTGGCCACTTTCGAAGTATGGCGAGCACTTGTTCAACATCCGCAAGCGTTGGCAATGTCATTGTTTAAATTTGAAATGTCGGTTGAATATCTCAGCCGCATTGAAAATGAGTTTCCTATTTTCTGGGAGTTTTTACCCATTCTTGAGATTAAAGACGCAGCGGATAGATTTCGGGCCTTCTTGGCCCATAAAGGTGCGCCAGAAGAAATGCAGAAAAGATTGCTTAACAAAATGCATCAGCAATTGGGGACTATTTTTCCGACCTATGCCAATGAAGTTCAGAAGTGGTTAAGTTTAGGTATACAACCACGTCCAATACCTCATCCGACGATGAGAGATATTATTCAAGAGTGGTATCAGGATCTTCTGCGTGAGCATAGTGAATCACGCTGGCCTGAATATGGCGGAGTTCAGCTTTGTCACTGGATCATGTCACAAAAAGACTCTGTGATTGATATTTCTCCTGACACAGAATACCGCTACTCCGTTATCTGGCTACCTGTATTTGCTGCCGCTGTTGCTAGCGGAAAAACAACATTTGAAAGTGTTTTTGGCCATGAGCCAGGCACCTTATTTTTCTTAAGACAAGTCAGAGATTTTGACTCGCGTTGGTTTAACTCCATTTTCCAGTACAGCTTATTGCGTAATGTTACCGAAAAATAAAAAGGGACAATAATGATTACACGCTATTTTTCTTCACTCATTGAACAATCACTCTCTCGCTCAACGGAAGCAACGCTTAGCATCATGGGCGTTACGAATCCTCAGCTCCGGAAGCATCTAGCCCAGCAGATGGGGGCAGATTGTGGCAAAGCAGGTTCTTTCCTTGCGTCTCCAGTATTTGAACAGACATTTGGCTGGGAAGAATCAAACTACACCATGAAAATGCTGGCAACTGAAAAAACATTGTTGAGCAAAGAAGTCGTTGATTCTCTGGATAGTGAAAAAAATGGCCGCTATCGTTTTGGTGCTAACTGGAAACCATTTACCCACCAGTTGGCTAGCTGGGAATCATTACTTGAGAAAAAGCATTCGGTTGTTGTTACCAGTGGGACAGGCTCCGGTAAAACGGAATGCTTTATGGTGCCTGTACTCGAGGATCTTTATCGTGAGTTACGCGATTGCGGCAATAAACCACTGGTGGGAGTGAGAGCACTATTTCTCTATCCATTGAATGCTCTGATTAATTCTCAGCGTGAGCGTCTGGATGCCTGGACACATGGATTTGGAACTGGGGTTCGCTATTGCCTGTATAACGGCAATACAGAAGAACTACATTCCTCGGTAAAAAGCGAACAGGCAAACAGGCCTAATGAAGTTTTATCACGTGAGAAAATGCGCGAAGAGCCAGCACCAATACTGGTGACGAACGGTACCATGCTGGAATACATGATGGTTCGTCAGGTTGATGCTCCAATAATTCAGCAATCGAAAGCACAAAAATCATTACGCTGGATAGTTCTGGATGAAGCGCATACCTATGTCGGGTCTCAAGCAGCCGAGCTTGCCCTACAACTTCGTCGCGTAATGACTGCGTTTGGTGTCACGCCTGATGATGTTCGTTTTGTTGCAACGTCAGCCACCATCGCAGGAAATGATGCAGAAAAACAGCTAAAAAAATTCTTATCAGAACTGTCAGGAGTACCACAGGAACGTATTGATGTTTTGGGGGGCAATCGCGTTATTCCAGAACTTGAGGCATGCAAAAATTATCCCGTCACACTTGATGAGCTTGAGCATATACCAGACTTCGATTCCGATAACGAAGGAATTAGCCTTGAGCGTTATAGTGCGTTAACACATTCCCCGGAAGCACGCTATCTACGCGAGATGCTGGTTAGCCAACCTCGCCCCATAAAACTTGATGTAATGACGAAACGCTTAAACGAGCTGACCAATAATCATTACACGCAACAAGAAATTTTACGCTGGATCGATCTCTGCACGGGTACAAGTCCCAACGCACAAGATCCTGCGTTTCTCAAAGTAAGAGCGCATATTTTTCAGCGTAATACCCAAGGGATATGGGCCTGTGCAGATAAACATTGTTCAGCGAAGCACAACACGGCGCTGGAAAAGAATTGGCCCTTTGGCTATGTGTATGTGAATCAGCGACAAAATTGCCAGTGTGGCAGCCCTGTTTTTGAGCTTGCGTTCTGTAATGAATGCAACGAACCGCACCTGTTGGCGAAGGATAAAAAAGGTAAGCTTGTACAATGGGACAATAAAGGCGGGGATGAATTCTCGCTTCATGATGACGTCCCAGATGATTTTGAAACTTCGGGAGAGAAAGTTCAAAAAGAACATATATTCCAGGCTCCGCAAATCATTGCACCAGAATGTAATACTGAGGCTGGATATTTAATCCAGCGGCTCGATCGTATTACTCGCAGTATTGGTGTTGTTCGTGAAGACAGTATTACTCTGGCAATCAACGAAAGTGAACAAATTTGCAGTGCAAGCGATTGTGGCTATAAAGGCGGGAAAGGTCAGTCCCCCTTTAGACGCGCTTTGCTGGGAGGACCTTTTTATGTCACGAATATTGTGCCCACGATGTTAGAATACTGCCAGGATTTCGCCAACGATGAAGGTAAAGAGGGTGTAGGTCCACTATCATTGCCGGGGCGAGGACGACGGCTGATTACCTTTACCGATAGCCGCCAGGGAACGGCACGGATGGCAGTAAGGATGCAGCAAGAAGCTGAACGTAGTCGTTTACGTGGAAGTGTGGTTGACATACTTGCCTGGCACCAGAGAAAACAGGCTGTAAATACTCCTAATGCTCAGGCTGATGTAACGAAACTGGAAGAGATGGCGACACTGGCCAGAGACGAAGCAAAAAACCTGCGTGACTGGGGTATGCCGGAAGAGGCAATTCTCTCTGAAGAAAAAGCGGAACGTATTGAACAGGCCATACAAAAAGCAACAGGCGGAATAGTTAATACTGTTTTCACTTCGCTGTCCTGGCAGGTAATGGTCAATGAGCTTAAAGATAAGGCAGATATTCAAGGCTCGATTCTGCAGTACAACCACTATCTTAAACCTGAGATTTTCACTGAAAACAGCGGACCTCTGAAGCTTTCAGACATGCTTTTATTCCGTGAATTTATGCGTCGACCGAAGCGAACCAATAGCCTTGAAACGCAAGGGCTGGTGCAGGTTGGTTATCAAGGGTTGGAGAAGGTACATAAAACCCCTATCCACTGGCAGGAACAAGATCTAACTCTGGATGACTGGCGTGATTTTCTGAAAGTCACACTGGATTTTTATGTCAGAGAAAGCAACTTCATCCAACTGGATTTAGAACTGAAGAACTGGATTGGCAGCCGTTTCTCTTCGAAATTTGTACGCAACCCTGAATCAAAAGACCCTGACGATAACCAGGTCAAACGTTGGCCACAAATTCGGCATGGCAATGTCTCCCATCGCCTAGTTAAGCTACTAATACTCGGAGCAAAATTCAGCACCGTAAACACGGTTACCATCGATATAGTTAACGCATGGTTGAAAGAGGCTTGGCTCCAATTAACCGGCCCTCTGGCTGTGTTAAAACCTGACGGTAACCGTTTTTACTTGCCGAAAGAACATCTGACATTCTCTCTGGTTCAAAAGGCGAGTATTTGCCCTGTTACCAATAAATTGTTGGATACCACTTTCAAAGGACTCACTCCGTACCTACCCAGACATATCCAGTTGGAACGCCTGACAAATATACAATTTAGTACCTATATGGCCCAAGAGGTCATGCTACCTGAAATCTGGAAACACGATCATTCGCAGTTGGATTATGTCGAAGGATTGGCACAAGTCCGGGAATGGGTATCGCAAGATCCACTTGTGGCTCATTTACGCTCGCAAAACGTCTGGACGGATATTAACGACCGCGTGGTGGAGGGAGGCTTTTACTACCGTACTGCTGAGCATTCAGCACAGCAATCAGCTGATCGCCTGCAAAGTTACGAAAAGATGTTTAAAAACGGTCAGCTTAACGTCCTTAACTGTTCCACCACCATGGAAATGGGTGTGGATATTGGCGGCATTTCCGCAGTAGTGATGAATAACGTCCCTCCTCATCCTGCAAACTATTTACAGCGTGCAGGGCGAGCCGGACGTAGTAAAGAATCCCGCGCCATCTCCTACACGCTGTGTAAAGGGAACCCTCACGATCAGCAGGTTTTCGCCAATCCTCTCTGGCCATTTGAGACCGTGATCCCAGCACCGATGGTGGCAATGAACTCAGAACGTTTGGTACAACGCCACGTTAATTCGCTACTACTGTCAGAATACTTGTGCCATGTAGTGGGAGAAACTAAGAAAGAAAAAACCAATCTGAATAGCGAGTGGTTCTTTGGCGAGGAGTTTGGGCAATCTGTATGTAACAGCTTTAAGATTTGGCTTGAACGCCCCACCCTGACAATTGATGACGCGCTTGAGCGCCTGGTAAAAGGTACCGCGCTACATGGTGCAAGGCCGGAATTATTGCGGGAAAAAACTTTCCATGCGATTACTGGATTACAAAAACGTTGGCTGGGGATTTTCCAAGACCTCATGAAACAGGAAAAGGAATCACAGCCAAATACTCCGTATCGTAAGCGCCTGGAACTGGAGAAAAAACGGCATTGCGATGAATATCTATTGCGCGACCTAGCAGCGCGAACGTTCCTGCCTGGCTATGGTTTCCCGACGGATGTTGTGAACTTTGATAACTTCACTATGGAAGACTATATCCGCGAGAAAACGCATAAAAGCCGTAATAAGAACGACCGTGAAGATAACGTTTCACGTTATAAAGGACTGCCTTCACGCAACCTGTCTGTTGCCATTCGTGAATATGCGCCAGGAGCTGAGATCATTCTGGACGGACGTGTGTTCCGTTCCGCTGGTGTATCACTGCATTGGCACAATCTCAATGCTGATACCAATGAAGCCCAACGGTTGGACCGAGCCTGGCGTTGCCAGAAATGCGGTACATTAGGCTATGAAGAAGGTATTGGTAGCTCTGTAGAATTATTCTGTACCAACAGCGACTGCGGTGAGCGGATTACTCGTGACAACACTCGTCAGGTGCTACAGCCCGCTGGTTTTGTCACCGATGCTTATGATTCGGTAACGAACAACATCGAAACGATGAAGTTTATCCCGGTAGTTCCGGCATGGGTATTTGTTAAGGCGGAGCGTTTGCCGCTACCAAACCCGGAGATGGGCTTTATGGCTTCAGGCGCTAATGGGCATGTATTCCAGCAGAGTATGGGCGAAGGTGGACGTGGTTATGCACTGTGCCTGAGCTGCGGTCGCGCGGAGTCGATGATAAGCGAAAAAGACGTACCAAAATCAATGGAGGCACATTACCCGCCACGTCCAGGAAAAGCCGACCGTGACAGCCAGAATCAGAGAATTATTTGCCCAGGTTCCACCGCATTAAATACCAAAGTCACCTTGGGAGCGTTAGCTCGTACCGATGTATTTGAACTGATTTTACGTCGTCCACAGGACGGTGAGCATATTCCAGATAGTTCGGAAGAAGGGCGTATTGTGGCGATGACGCTAGCCGTTGTGCTGCGTCGGGCGCTCGCAGGTGTACTGGGTATTTCTGCTGCTGAGCTGGGCTATGCGGTACGTCCGGTCAGGTTGGAGAGCGAGGAATCAGTACTGGCAGTTCAGCTTTACGACATCATAAGCGGCGGTGCGGGGTTTGCTTCCAGTGCACCATTGCATATCGAAGCGATACTGCAGGGAATGGTCAAACAGCTAGAGTGCACCCACTGCGATACCGCTTGTAGCGATTGTTTACTCGATTCGCAGACGCGTCACGATCATGACCATCTGGATCGCAAAGCCGCACTGGCCTGGCTGGGAGATGATTTCAGCCACTATATTGGTTTGCCAGACGAGGAGAAATTCTCGCTGCCCGATGCGCAGTATTGCCCTGGTACCATCGAGGATGCAGTCCGTCGCGCAATTAACGAAGGGGCCGATAAACTCACGTTGTGGATTAACGGGCCGATAAACGAGTGGGATTTGTATGCCCGCCAGTTCCGCGCCGCAATCCAGAACTACCGGGTCAAAGACAATGTCGCGGTAGAGCTTGTCATTCCCGCTGGTGTTGGTGATCCGGAGGTATTGCACGAACTGGCCCAATTTGCGGCCATTGGCGTGCGGTTGTGCCATGCCGACCAAGAAGTATCATTCCCCATTGTGGCGCAGATCGCTTTCGCCGATCGAGTCATAACGCTGGTATCACGCAGCCGGCAAGCCACGGTGCCGGGGCCACACTGGCATCAGAATAAAGAACTGGTGGTTCGTAGCCATTGCTATAAACCTGCTGTGCTGCGTGAGTTTATACTACCGGGAATCACAACGAACTACAGTGAGCTGGTGAAAGACATTCAAATTCATAAAGAGTTGAATGGACTGTTTTCACAGTTCGGCCAACGATTCTGGGATGTGCTTTCTGGCGGCCATGAAAAAGCACAAAACCTGATGAAGACAAACCGAATTACCCATATTCACTATACCGATCGCTATCTGCAAAACCCGGTTGCTCTGGCGCTGCTGAGCGCTTTGCTTAAGCCGCTGAAAACATTAATGACCAAAGATGCGGAAGTAGCAATTGATACCTTATTCAAAAACAAAGATCGCCCAGGGAATCGACCGTCCCACGACTGGATGAGTGAAGCTGATTTTCAGGATTTTGCTGACCAGTGGTTTGCTGCATCAATGGGTAAGGCGACTGACATAACGGTGTTCGACTACTCACGAGATATCCCACATCATCGTAAATTGATGGTGAACTTTGACAATGGCCAGGTTCTGAAGATCCGTTTTGATCAGGGAATGGGCTACTGGCGTATCGACTTCCCATATGTCTGGCGCAGCTTTGACTTCAATGATGATGTTACTTCTCAGCTCCACAAAATGGCGAAAGCTTGTTTGGAAGGGAAAGTGATTAACGGAGAGGAAAACTGGTCAACGGATGTGGTAGTGGAGGTGTTAGAACCTTAAGGGATAATAGCTCCCGGCGCGTTGTCGGGAGCTAATATCTTTATGTTTTTTTCACGAGGATTTTTTGACCCGACTCCAATCGATTAATACACCACTTTATTAGTAACATCTTCATCAGAAATGTGAGGACATCCCGTTGCAGAACCAATTTCCAATGAAAAGATCATCAACAGAGGACAGGTCAGGCGTGCCACTCTCTGGCTACCACTTCAAAAATTATTGCTCTTTCTCCTCCTCGGCCTGAACGGCTTTCTTGTTCTCACTAGGATCAACGCCGTTACCCGCAGTTGTATCCGCATCAGTAAGATGATGTAGGCTGACTTAGATTGAGTGAAAAAGTGAGGGAAAACTCGCGGGGCTGAATTCCAGGCACAAAAAAACCACCTTTCGGTGGCTTCTTGTTCGCGCTGTACTAATGGTGCCGAAGGCCGGACTCGAACCGGCACGTATCTCTACGGTTGATTTTGAATCAACTGCGTCTACCGATTTCGCCACTTCGGCACTGCAAGTAGTATGCGGAAAACGGGTGAATTATACCTTTCAGCGATCCGCATGCAACACTTATCCGTTGTTCAATGAGTTAAGTGCTGAAAAAATCGTCGCCGGGGTCACATTGTGCCCATTTTGCGGGCGCAGTATGCAGCGCGCCAACGTCTACCCCACCGTAACCACGCTCCGCCCCCACCAGGCCCCAGAAACAAAAAAGGCGCAACCCAATGGCTACGCCTTCTTAAACTGCCCGTAATGCCGCTACTTGCGTTTCAGCAGCATATACACGCTGATCAGCAGGAATAGCATGCTCGGCAGCAGCGCGCCCAGCACCGGTGGCATGTTGTACACCAGGCTCAGCGGGCCGAAGATCTGGTCCAGCACGTAGAACAGGAACCCGAAGCTGATGCCGGTCACCACACGCACGCCCATCGGCACGCTGCGCAGTGGCCCAAAGATGAACGACAGCGCCATCAGCATCATCACCGCCACAGAGAGCGGCGAGAACACCTTGCTCCACATGTTCAGCTGGTAGCGGTTGGCTTCCTGGCCGCTCTGCTTCAGGTACTTCACGTAGTTGTGCAGGCCGCTGATGGAGAGTGAGGTTGGGTCCAGCGCCACCACGCCCAGTTTGTCCGGGGTCAGGTTGGTTTTCCATTCGCCGGTCAAGGTTTGGGTGCCGGTGACCTGTTTTTCGTTGGTCAGGTCGGAAGTATCCACCTGCGAAAGCTTCCACACACCGTCTTCAAAGCTGGCGGTGGCGGCGTAGCGCACCGTCTCCAGCCTGCGCTGGTCGTTGAAGTGGTAGATGTTCACGCCGGAAAGCTCTTTCTCGCCCGCCACGCGCTCGATGTAGATGAAGTCGTTGCCGTCCTTCGCCCATAGGCCGTTTTTGGTGGAAAGCAGTGAGCCGCCGTACATCTGCTGCGCACGGTAGTTGCGCGCCATCTGGTCGCCCTGCGGCGCCACCCACTCGCCAATCGCCATGGTCAACAGCACCAGCGGGATAGCGGTTTTCATCACCGAGCCGGCGATCTGCATGCGGGTAAAACCGGAAGCCTGCATCACCACCAGTTCACTGCGCGTCGCCAGTTGCCCCAGGCCGAGCAGTGCGCCCAGCAGGGCCGCCATCGGGAAGAACGTCTCGATGTCCTTCGGCACGCTCAGCAGGGTAAACATCCCCGCGCTCAGCGCCGAGTAGTCGCCCTGGCCCACTTTGCGCAGCTGATCGACGAACTTGATGATGCCGGAAAGCGACACCAGCATGAACAGCGTCATGATGATGGTGTTGAAAATCGTCTTACCGATATAACGGTCTAAAACGCCAAACATCAGGCCGCTCCTCTCAGGCGTGCGCGCAGCTTACGCATCGGCACGGTATCCCACAGGTTTAGCGCCAGCGCGATCGCGAAGTACGCCGCGTTGACCACCCACAGCCAGATCATCGGATCCAGCTTGCCTTTGCCGCCGTTAGAGCGCAGCGAGGTCTGCAGCAGGAAGAAAATCAAATACAGCAGGATGGCCGGCAGCATGCTCAGCACGCGGCCCTGGCGTGGGTTCACCACGCTGAGCGGCACCACCAGCAGCGCCATAATGGCCACGGAAAGCACCAGCGTCAGGCGCCAGTGGAACTCGGCGCGCGCGTCCGGGTCATCCGACTGCCATAGCGTCTGCATCGACATCTGCTCGGCCTGGTTGCCGTCAATAGCGACCGCACGGTGGCCCACCACGGCTTTATAATCGTTGAAATCGGTAATGCGGAAGTCACGCAGCAACGCGGTGCCCTCAAAGCGGGTGCCCTTGTCGAGCGTCACCACCTGCGAGCCGTCTTTCATTTGGTTGATCTTGCCGCGCTCGGCCACCACCACGGAAGGGCGCTGGTTGCCGTTCGGCCGCAGTTGCGCCAGGAACACGTCGTTGAAGGTGCTACCCTTGACGTTGCCGATAAACAGCACGGCGTTGCCGTCTTGCGAGGGTTTGAACTGCCCTTCCGCCAGGCCGGCGATGCTCGGGTTGGCTTTCGCCTCGCTGATCACCACGTCCTGATAACGGGAGGCCACCGGGCCGGCCCAGAACACGTTTACCGCCGCCACGGCGGAGGTGATTAGCGCCAGCACCATCGCGGCGATGATCAGGGTGCGTTTACCCAATCCGCAGGCGTGCATAACGGTGATTTCGCTGTCGGTGTACAACCGCCCAAGCGTCATCAACAAGCCGAGAAACAGGCTTAATGGCAGGATTAGCTGCGCCATCTTCGGCACACCCAATGCAAGCAGTGAAAGGACTAAATTTGTCGGGACATTGCCGTCCACCGCATCGCCTAACACCTTGACCAGGTTCTGACAAAAGAAGATCAGAAGCAGGATGAAAAGGATCGCGATTTGGCTCTTTAGCGTTTCCCGTACCAGATATCTTATGATGATCACGCTTATTACGCCTGTGAAAACTTGTCTTTTTGCAGGAAAATCGATAGTTTCATCGCTAATCCGCCATTTATTCTCATCATATGGCAACCGTCATAGCTAAAATAGTATTACAACATCTAGCATTTGGGTGTCCTATAGGAACTTGCCTATAGTCGCCAAAACAGAGCAATTTACGCCGTTCAGGTTAACATAGTTAGTTAACTCAATGGCGGGAGTTCATTACGGAGTTGGGTCATTCTAGCCGTAGCTTCCGCCTTTGTCTTTAAGATTCAGGAGAGTGCATGGAGTTCAGTGTAAAGAGCGGTAGCCCGGAAAAACAGCGCAGTGCCTGTATTGTAGTCGGCGTTTTCGAGCCGCGCCGCCTGTCCCCTATCGCAGAACAACTCGACAAAATCAGTGATGGTTATATCAGCGCATTGCTGCGCCGTGGCGAACTGGAAGGTAAAGTCGGGCAGACATTACTGCTGCACCATGTACCTAACATTCTCTCCGAACGCATCCTGTTAATCGGCTGTGGCAAAGAGCGCGAGCTCGATGAACGCCAGTACAAACAGGTGATTCAGAAAACCATCAATACCCTTAACGATACCGGCTCCATGGAAGCGGTCTGCTTCCTGACCGAGCTGCACGTGAAAGGCCGCAACACTTACTGGAAGGTGCGCCAGGCGGTAGAAACCGCCAAAGAAACGCTCTACACCTTCGATCAGCTGAAAAGCAATAAAGTGGAGCCGCGCCGTCCGCTGCGCAAAATGGTGTTCAACGTGCCGACCCGCCGCGAGCTGACCAGCGGCGAACGCGCTATCCAGCACGGTCTGGCGGTGGCTTCCGGCATTAAAGCGGCGAAAGATCTCGGCAACATGCCGCCGAACATCTGTAACGCCGGTTACCTGGCCTCCCAGGCTCGCCAACTGGCGGACGCCTTCAGCACCAACATCGTTACCCGCGTCATCGGCGAGCAGCAGATGAAAGAGCTGGGGATGAACGCCTATCTGGCGGTCGGCCATGGTTCGCAGAACGAATCATTGATGTCGGTGATGGAATATAAGGGCAACCCGAACCCGGACGCTAAGCCGATCGTGCTGGTGGGCAAAGGGCTGACCTTCGATTCCGGCGGCATCTCGATCAAACCTGCCGAAGGCATGGACGAGATGAAGTACGACATGTGCGGCGCAGCCACCGTGTACGGCGTGATGCGCGTAGTGGCGGAGCTGAACCTGCCGCTGAACGTGATCGGCGTGCTGGCCGGCTGTGAAAACATGCCGGGCGGCAGCGCTTATCGTCCGGGCGACGTGCTGACCACCATGTCCGGCCAGACCGTCGAGGTGCTCAACACCGACGCCGAAGGCCGCCTGGTGCTGTGCGACACCCTGACCTACGTCGAGCGTTTCGATCCGGAGCTGGTGATTGACGTCGCCACCCTGACCGGCGCCTGCGTGATCGCGCTGGGCCACCACATCACCGGCCTGATGTCGAACCACAACCCGCTGGCGCACGAACTGATCGGCGCGTCCGAACAGGCCGGCGACCGCGCGTGGCGTTTGCCGATGGCCGACGAGTACTACGAGCAGCTGGACTCCAATTTTGCCGATATGGCGAACATTGGCGGCCGTCCGGGGGGTGCCATCACCGCCGCCTGCTTCCTGTCGCGCTTCACCCGCAAGTACAGCTGGGCGCACCTGGACATCGCCGGCACCGCCTGGCGTTCCGGCAAGGCCAAAGGGGCAACCGGGCGTCCGGTAGCCTTGCTGTCTCAGTTCCTGTTGAACCGTGCTGGACTGAACGGCGACGATTAAATCTGAGCGGTAATTCAGGTATAATCCCGAGGGGCACAGCATGCTGTGCCCCTACATTTTTTTATAGGCAGCGGTGAATCAGATGATCAAGCAGGCAACGTTCTATCTTATTGAACACGCGGAACCGGCAGGCGCGCTCAGCGCGCATGAGGCCGTGGCCTGCGCCGTTGCCGCCGAACGTTGGCGTTCCGGCAAGCGGGTGTTGATCGCCTGCGAGAGCCAGGAACAGGCCCAGCGGCTGGACGAAGCGCTGTGGCAGCGCGATCCGCACCAGTTCGTGCCGCACAACCTGGCCGGCGAAGGCCCGCACTACGGCGCGCCGGTAGAATTGTGCTGGCCCGGCAAACGCGGCAACTCCCCACGGGATCTGCTGATCGCCCTGCTGCCGCAGTTTGCAGATTTTGCTACTGCTTTCCATGAAGTGGTAGACTTCGTCCCTTACGAAGACACCCTGAAACAGTTGGCGCGCGACCGATATAAAGCCTATCGCAGCGTCGGCTTCCATTTGACCACGGCAACGCCGCCAACTCACTGAACAACGATATAAAATGGAAAAGACAAACAGTCATCTCGATACCGCATACGACCCGAAAGAGATCGAACAGAAGCTGTACGATCACTGGGAAAACCAGGGTTACTTCAAGCCAAACGGCGATACCAGCCAGGAAAGCTTCTGCATCATGATCCCGCCGCCGAACGTCACCGGCAGCCTGCACATGGGCCATGCCTTCCAGCAGACCATCATGGACACCATGATCCGCTACCAGCGCATGCAGGGGAAAAACACCCTGTGGCAGGCCGGTACCGACCACGCCGGTATCGCTACCCAGATGGTGGTTGAGCGCAAGATCGCCGCAGAAGAAAACAAAACCCGCCATGACTATGGCCGCGACGCGTTCATCGACAAAATCTGGCAGTGGAAAGCGGAATCCGGCGGCACCATTACCCGCCAGATGCGCCGTCTGGGCAACTCCGTCGACTGGGAGCGCGAGCGCTTCACCATGGACGAAGGCCTGTCCAATGCGGTACGCGAAGTGTTTGTCCGCCTGCACAAAGAAGATCTGATCTACCGCGGCAAGCGTCTGGTGAACTGGGATCCGAAACTGCGCACCGCCATCTCCGATCTGGAAGTGGAAAACCGCGAGTCCAAAGGCTCGATGTGGCACCTGCGCTACCCGCTGGCTGACGGCGCCAAAACCGCCGAAGGCAAAGACTATCTGGTGGTCGCCACCACCCGTCCGGAAACCGTGCTCGGTGATACCGGCGTGGCGGTGAACCCGGAAGATCCGCGCTACAAAGACCTTATCGGCAAAGAAATCATTCTGCCGCTGGTTGGCCGCCGCATCCGCATCGTCGGCGACGAACACGCCGATATGGAAAAAGGCACCGGCTGCGTGAAAATCACCCCGGCGCACGACTTTAACGACTACGAAGTCGGTAAACGTCACGGCCTGCCGATGATCAACATCCTGACTTTCGACGGCGATATCCGTCAGGAAGCGGAAGTGTTCAACACGCTCGGCGAAATCTGCACCGACTACTGCAACGAAATTCCGGCCCAATACCGTGGCCTGGAGCGTTTCGCGGCGCGTAAAGCGGTGGTTGCCTCCTTTGAAGAGCTTGGTTTACTGGAAGAGATCAAACCGCACGACCTGACGGTGCCTTACGGCGACCGCGGCGGCGTGGTGATCGAGCCGATGCTGACCGACCAATGGTACGTGCGCACTGCGCCGCTGGCGAAAGTGGCGGTGGAAGCCGTTGAGCAAGGCGAAATTCAGTTCGTGCCGAAGCAGTACGAAAACATGTACTTCAGCTGGATGCGCGACATTCAGGACTGGTGCATCTCCCGTCAGCTGTGGTGGGGCCACCGCATTCCAGCCTGGTACGACGTGAACGGCAAAGTCTACGTTGGCCGCAGCGAAGAAGAAGTACGCAGCGAAAACAACCTGGGCGCCGACGTGGTGCTGAACCAGGACGAAGACGTGCTGGACACCTGGTTCTCTTCCGGCCTGTGGACCTTCTCTACCCTGGGCTGGCCAGAGCAGACCGACGCGCTGAAAACCTTCCACCCGACCAGCGTGATGGTCAGCGGCTTCGACATCATCTTCTTCTGGATTGCGCGCATGATCATGCTGACCATGCACTTCATGAAGGACGAAAACGGCAAGCCGCAAGTTCCGTTCAAGACGGTCTACATGACTGGCCTGATCCGCGACGACGAAGGGCAGAAAATGTCCAAGTCGAAAGGCAACGTCATCGATCCGCTGGACATGGTTGACGGCATCTCGCTGGAAGATCTGCTGGAAAAACGTACCGGCAACATGATGCAGCCGCAGCTGGCGGAAAAAATCCGCAAGCGCACCGAGAAGCAGTTCCCGAACGGTATCGAACCGCACGGCACCGACGCCCTGCGCTTCACCCTGGCGGCGCTGGCCTCTACCGGCCGTGACATCAACTGGGACATGAAACGCCTGGAAGGCTACCGCAACTTCTGTAACAAGCTGTGGAACGCCAGCCGCTTTGTGCTGATGAACGCGGAAGGTCAAGACTGCGGCTTCAACGGCGGCGAGAAAGTGCTGTCGCTGGCGGACCGCTGGATCCTGGCCGAATTCAACCGCACGGTGAAGGCTTACCGCGAAGCGCTGGACACCTATCGCTTCGATCTGGCCGCCAACATTCTGTATGAATTCACCTGGAACCAGTTCTGCGACTGGTATCTGGAGCTGACCAAGCCGGTGGTGAGCAACGGCAGCGAAGCGGAACAGCGCGGCACCCGCCACACGCTGATCACCGTGCTGGAAGCCCTGCTGCGCCTGGCGCACCCGGTGATCCCGTTCATTACCGAAACCATCTGGCAGCGCGTGAAAACCCTGACCGGCGAAACCGCAGACACCATCATGCTGCAGCCGTTCCCAGAGTACGACGCCGCGCTGGAAGACACGCAGGCACTGAACGACCTGGAGTGGATCAAACAGGCGATCACCGCGGTGCGTAACATCCGCGCCGAGATGAATATCGCCCCAAGCAAACAGCTGGACGTGCTGCTGCGTAACTGCAACGCCGACGCCCAGCGCCGCGTGCAGGAGAACCAGAGCTTTATCGAACGTCTGGCGCGCCTGGCGTCTATCGCCCTGCTGCCAGCGGGTGACAAAGGCCCGTTATCAGTCACCAAACTGGTAGACGGTGCCGAGCTGCTGATCCCTATGGCCGGCTTTATCGATAAAGACGCTGAAATCGCGCGTCTGTCGAAAGAGATGGGCAAGCTGGATGCGGAAATCGCCTCGATCGAAGGCAAGCTGTCGAACGAAGGCTTTGTGGCGCGCGCACCGGAAGCGGTGGTCGCCAAAGAGCGTGAGCGTCTGGCGGCCTGCAAAGAAGGCAAAGTGAAACTGCAAGAGCAGCAGGCGAGCATCGCCGCGCTGTAATCTGTCGATTCGCTGCAACAGCTGAAAACAGCGGGGAGATCCCCGCTGTTTTTTTATCGCCGTTGCATCCGGCCCGGTTAAGATGTTATTACAAGGTATTAATGCCGCATGGACGCCGCCAGGGAATAAACCCGGCGCCTTTTGTGCTGCGATAAAAATGAAATTCCGGGGTTGTAATGACCCCTTCTATGGCGAGTGTAAACATGACAACAGCAACCCCAGTGCGTCTTCTGGTGCGCCCAATAACGGCTGACGACAATGCCGCTATTGCTAACGTCATTCGCGAAGTCTCCGCCGAGCACGGTTTGACGGCGGATAAAGGCTATACCGTTTCCGACCCCAATCTGGACGTCTTGTATCAGCTCTACAGCCTGCCGCGCAGCGCTTATTGGGTGATAGAAGTCGACGGTCAGATTGCCGGCGGCGGCGGCATTGCCCCGCTGCAGGGCGGTGAAGACGATATTTGCGAATTACAGAAAATGTATTTTCTGCCGGTTTTGCGCGGCAAGGGCCTGGCGAAACGCCTGGCGTTAGAAGCCCTGGAGTTTGCCCGTCAACAGGGCTTCCGCTGTTGTTATTTAGAAACCACCGCCAGTCTGACGCAGGCCATCGGGCTGTATGAGCATCTGGGCTTCGAACACATCGACTGCGCCATGGGCACCACCGGCCACGTCGACTGCGAAGTTACCATGCTGAAAACGCTTTAATCAGACTTCTGAACAGGGGCCGCATGCAGTGGCCCTACTCAGAAGCCCGCACTTTTCCCCTCATTCCCCCCTTGATCGCCCACTCAATCCGGCTCAGTACCAGGCTGGTGAGGTACGACACCAGGATCAACAGCAGCAGTACCAGCGGCGTATAGCGCGGCGCAAAAATCAGTTTCTGGGTGAAGTAATAGCAGTAGAAGCTGTGGGTCAGCCACATGTACATCGAATGTTTGCCCAGCTCAACCACCACCTTGTTCACCCTGCTGCCCAGCGCGTCGGCGGTTTTCATCATCGCGATAATAAACAGCGGCGTCACCAGCAGCAGCCCCGGATTATGGGCAACGATAAACACCGCCACGGTTACCACCAGCAAGATCAACGGATGGGTGCGCCCCAGCGTGGCTATCAGCTTCGCCGGCCACGAGCCCGCCGGGGCCTGTTGGGTACGGCCAAACACCATGCCAAAACCAAAAGGCAGCAGCCAGGTGCAATACTCGATAAGCATCTGCGGTGCCCAAGGGAAATACTGCAATCCCCTGCCGCACAGCGCCGCCGCAAACAGCAGCCCCAGCAAGGTCGTCGTATTCAGTTTCGACAGCAGCGGCAGCGAGAGCACATACAGAACATAAAGTTTGAAGAACCACCACTCGCTGTTGTAGGTGGATTTGAGGCCAATCAGGTTTTCGATAAACAGCGACGGCGAAAGGGAATATCTTTCACCCGGAAAGAAAATAATGCCGATCGGCACAAAGATAAACAACACTATCCAGTAGCTGATATATAAATTCTTCAGCTTGCCCCAGATATATTTAAAAGAAATTTCTTTTTTAAGTGAAAAACCGTAACCGGACAAGAACAGGAACATCGACACGCAAATCTTGCCGAACAGGCCAAGATACATCTCAATATTTATCCCGCTAACGATATAATACACCGGAATATCAGGGCTAATTCGACTTGGATAGGCAAACAAGTGGTGGATCAACATCAGAATGATGGCAATCCCTTTTAAATAATTAGACTTATTAATTGAAATTTCCATATTTCTTAATATATTATCCGCTAACAAGTGTCGTCATCATATAGCAGCCCCACTTCCCTGACACTTTCTTTCTAATCAGATTAATCCCATATTTAATTTCTCGGTAAAAAACAAAGACGCAGCGATTTTATTAACGCGTTTCTCCCAGGCTCGTTACCGTTTTTTGCTATCCCACGGCCCCAAAACCCTGCCAGAAGCGACGCACTCAAAATCATTAACATGGTCATGTTTTAATTTACTTATATAAAAACAATAAAATCAAAGAAATAACAAAAAACAAAAGTCAAAAAATCATATTTTTTGTGATATTCATTAACAAATTAACGATTGCAAATTGACCTCTTGCCGCCTTGCGATACTCTGCCCTGACAGGCTTATGCCGCATTCGCACGGGGAACAGTCATGTCGGAAAACGCTTTTGATTACATCATTGTCGGCGCAGGCTCCGCCGGTTGCGTACTGGCCGCGCAGTTAATCCGCCGCACCCAGGCGCGGGTGCTGCTGCTGGAAGCCGGCGGCGACGACAATAACCTGTTCATCAAGATGCCGGCCGGCGTGGCGAAGATCATCGCCAAAAAAAGCTGGCCGTATGAAACCGAACCGGAACCGCACGCCAACAACCGCCGCATGCAAATTGCCCAGGGCAAAGTGTTGGGCGGCAGCAGTTCGGTCAACGGCATGATCTACATTCGTGGCCAGCGGCAGGATTACGACGAATGGGCCGAACGTTACGGCTGCGTCGGCTGGGGCTATCAGGACGTGCTGCCCTACTTCAAACGCGCCGAGGCCAACGAGAGCCTGTCCGACGCTTATCACGGCGGCGAAGGGCTGCTGCCGGTCAGCGAGAACCGCTACCGCCACCCGCTCAGCATGGCGTTTATCCGCGCCGGCCAGGAACTGGGCCTGCCTTACCGCAACGATTTCAACGGCGACAGCCAGCACGGCGTGGGCTTTTATCAGACCACCACCCACAACGGCGAACGCGCCAGTACCGCCCGCACCTATCTGAAAGCGGTGCGTAACGAGCAACGGCTGGTGGTGAAACTGAACGCGCTGGTGCATCGGGTGCTGTTCGACGGCAACATGGCCACCGGCGTGGTGTATAGCCAGAACGGCGGCGGCGAAGTCACCGCGCAGGCCGCAAAAGAAGTGATCCTCAGCGCCGGCGCGGTAGGCTCGCCGAAGATCCTGATGTTATCCGGCATTGGGCCGCGCGAACACCTGCAACAACTGGGGATCGAGCCGCGCGCGGACTTGCCGGTGGGCAAAAACTTTCACGATCACCTGCATATGTCGATCAACGTCAGCACCCGCGAGCGGGTCAGCCTGTTCGGCGCCGATCGCGGCCTGCAGGCGCTGCGCCACGGCACCGAATGGCTGGCGTTCCGCAGCGGCGTGCTCACCTCCAACGTGCTGGAAGGCGCCGCCTTCTCCGACAGCCTGGGCGACGGCCGGCCGGACGTGCAGATCCACTTTCTGCCGCTGCTGGACAGCTGGGACGACGTGCCCGGCGAGCCGCTGCCGAATATTCACGGTTTCACGCTGAAGGTCGGCTACCTGCAACCGAAGGCGCGCGGCGAAGTGCTGCTGCGCAGCCGCGATCCGCGCGATCCGGTCAAGCTGCACGCCAATTATCTCGGCCACCCGGAAGATCTGGCCGGCAGCGTGCGCGCGGTGAAGTTCGGCCTGCGCTTCCTGCAAACCGCCGCCCTCAAGCCGATCGTCAAAGATCTGCTGATGCCGCAGCCGGCATGGCTGAACGATGAGGCGCAACTGGAGGAGTTCGTGCGTAACTTCTGCAAAACGGTGTATCACCCGGTAGGCAGCTGCCGCATGGGCCAATCGCCGCAGGACTCGGTGACCGATCTGCAACTGCGGGTACACGGCTTTGAACGGCTGCGGGTGATCGATTGCTCGGTGATGCCGCAGGTGACCAGCGGCAACACCAATGCACCGACCATCATGCTGGCGGAAAAAGCGGTGGATTTGCTGCTGGGCGCGCCGACGTGAAAACCGGGCGCCCGGCAGTCAGACGGCGGCGGGCACGCCGCTGTGGAAACGCAGCTCGCTGTCCGGCGACAGGATCAGCTCAGCTTCAATGCGGCCGAAGTGAGCCACCCGCTCGCTGATGTCGCCGCCGGCAATCTGCTCGGCCAGCGTCAGGTAATCCTGATAATGCCGTGCCTCGGAGCGCAGCAGCGAGACGTAGAAACGGTTTAACTCGTCGTCCAGATGCGGCGCCAACCGGGCGAAGCGTTCGCAGGAGCGTGCTTCGATATAGGCGCCGCAGATCAGCTTATCGATCAGCGTGGCCGGATCGTGGGTGCGAACCTCGCGGATCATGCCTTTGGCATAGCGGCTGGCGGTGATTTTCTTGTAGGGAATGCGCCGCGCCTGCATGATTTCCAGCACCTGCGAGAAATGGTGCAGCTCTTCTTTGATCAGCAGCACCATCTTGTCCGCCAGATCCTGCCCGTAGGCCGAACCGTTTTTCGGCAAGATTTTCCTGGTGAACTGGCCCTGGCGGAACAGCGCTTCCGGCTCGCCCTGCGCTTCATGCAGAAAAGCCTCGTAGGGCCTGAGCAGCGCCAGCAAGGCATCGCCGCTCTCTTTGTCCGCCACGTAGCGGCGAATCAGCCACATGCCGGTCTGCGCCGCTTTCAGCTCGCACACCATATGGTCGGTCAGCAACAGCGGCAGGTTTTCCGGACGCCGCGCAGCGTCGATCCAGCCATCGGGCGTTTCGCAGTGCAGGAAGTTTAAAATCGGGGATAACAGGGATTGGTATTTCATCAGCTTAATAGCCCTATGGCTTTCAAGTTGCAGCTAGGCAACCAGCTCGCTCATCCCCAGGCGCTTACTTCAGTAAGTGACTGGGGTGAGTGAGTGCAGACAACAACGCTGCGGCTTGAAAGACGACGGGAGAGGCCGGCTTGCGCCGGCCCACAGCATTAATCAGTGGCGTTTGCCGTCGTCATCTTCGTCGATCAATTCACCGTCTTCTTCATCATCCTCACCGTCTTCACCGTTCGGATCTTCATAGTAGGTGCCCCAACCGTCGTAGTTAACGCCGCAACGTTCCGCCAGCGCCAACAACTGCTCTACCTGAGTGTCGATCAGTTCGGCATTCAGGCCGACTTCGCTGATCACGTCGCAGCACATGACCAGCGTGCCGTCTTCCACTTCCAGTTCTTCGGCGTCGGTCACTTCGTAGCCCAGCTTGAAGGCTTCGACAGCAGCCTGCTCCAGCACTTCAAACTTTTCAGCAGAGAGGTGGTGTTCGATGGTGTAGAGCGCATCCGGATCGCTGCCGTCTTCCAGCAGTTCTTCGATGATCAGGCGGGTCTCTTCACGTTGTTCTTCCAGCTGTTCGCGGTTTGCCATGCCTATATCCTCAAGTCAAATGGCCTGTATTCCTTCTATTTTCACACACCGCCGCCATAGCTGCCACGATAAACGTGAAAGATTTCTGCTTCGGGGTTGAAATTGAATATTCATACATATAAAGTGAATTTTAATTCAATTAAAACGATCAGGACATGCGGAAATGAGTACGATGAACCCGTTCTACAAACGTCACTTTCTGAGATTAATGGATTTCACGCCGACAGAGCTGCTGGCGCTGCTGCGGCTTTCGGCCGAATTGAAGCAGGCCAAAAAGCAGGGTAAGGAAACGCGGCGTCTGCAGGGCAAGAACATCGCGCTCATCTTCGAAAAAGACTCGACACGCACCCGTTGCTCTTTCGAAGTTGCCGCTTTCGATCAGGGCGCCCAGGTCACCTATCTCGGCCCCAGCGGCAGCCAGATCGGCCATAAAGAATCGATGAAAGACACCGCCCGCGTGTTGGGCCGGATGTATGACGGTATTCAATACCGCGGTTACGGCCAGCATCTGGTGGAAACCCTGGCCACCCACGCCGGCGTGCCGGTATGGAACGGGCTGACCAATGAATTCCACCCCACCCAGTTGCTGGCGGACCTGCTCACCGTGCAGGAACAGCTGCCGGGCAAACCCTTGAGCGAGGTGAAATTCGCTTACCTCGGCGACACGCGCAACAACATGGGCAACACCTTGCTGGAAGCGGCCGCGTTGGCGGGCATGGATCTGCGCCTGGTGGCGCCGAAAGCCTGTTGGCCGCAGCCGGAGCTGGTGGCCGAGTGTCAGGCGCTGGCGCAACAGACCGGCGCCAAGATCACCCTGACCGAAGACATTGCCGAAGGGGTGAAAGACGCGGATTTCCTGTACACCGACGTGTGGGTGTCGATGGGCGAACCGAAAGAAACCTGGCAGGAGCGGATCGCGCTGCTGAAACCCTATCAGGTCAATATGGCGATGGTGAAACTGACCGGTAACCCGAACGTCAAATTCCTGCATTGCCTGCCGGCGTTTCACGACGACCAAACCACCCTCGGCAAACAGATGGCGGAACAATACGGGCTGCAAGGCGGCATGGAAGTCACCGATGAAGTGTTCGAATCCGCGCACAGCGTGGTGTTCGATCAGGCCGAAAACCGCCTGCATACCATCAAGGCGGTGATGGTCGCCACGTTGAGCGAAACGATTTAAAGCATATTGCCGGGGCGCGTCACGCACAGGCAATGGGGCGCGCAGGTCTGCCGGCTTGCGTGCCCCACCCCCCTTCCCCGCTCTGGCCCCCCCGGCCGGCGCGCCTAATATATTCTTGTCATATCAAATAGCCGATTGACCTTTGCCAGCCTTGGGCAAAGGTTCTACCGTGGCAGACTAACGGCAAAACTGCCGTGAAAACTAACGATAACAACTACTTCTCAGCACTGCCGTGCAGTGCCTTCAGGGGATACGCACCGATGAAAGCCAAAGTCCTGCCGCTGTTAATGCTTGCCGCCCTGTCCACCTCTGCGCTCGCCGCCACCCCGGCCAACACGCTGGTGGTGGTGCAATCGCTGGACGATATCGTCAGCCTGGATCCGGCGGAAGCCAACGAGCTGTCCAGCATCCAGACCGTGCCCAGCCTGTATCAGCGGCTGGTGCAGGCGGATCGCGATGATCCGGCGAAAGTGGTGCCGGTGCTGGCGGAAAGCTGGCAGGGCGATGCGGCGGCAAAAACCCTGACCGTCAAACTGCGCCCGCAGGCGACGTTCGCCTCCGGCAACCCGCTGACCGCCGACGACGTGATTTTCTCCTACAGCCGCGCGGTGAAAATGAACAAATCGCCGGCGTTTATCCTCAACGTGCTCGGCTGGCTGCCGGACAACATTGATGCGCACCTGAAGAAAATCGACGAGCACAGCCTGCAACTGAGCTGGACGGCAGACGTCAGCCCGGCGGTGGCGCTGAATATTCTCTCCACGCCGATCGCCTCGATCGTCGACAGCAAGGCGGTGCAGCCGAACGCCAAAGACGGCGACTACGGCAACGCCTGGCTGAAAATGCACTCCGCCGGCAGCGGGCCGTTCAAAATGCGCGTCTACCAGCCGCATCAGGCGATCGTGCTGGACGCCAATCCAACCTCGCCGGGCAGCAAACCCTTGCTGCACAGCATCATCATTAAAAGCGTGCCGGACCCGGCCACCCGCCGCCTGCTGATCCAGCAGGGCGACGCCGATGTGGCGCGAGAGCTTGGCCCGGACCAGACCCTGGCATTAAAAAATCAACCGGGCGTGAAGGTGTTGGAAATTCCGTCCGCCGAGCAGAACTATTTAGTGTTCAACACCGGCAACGCCGCCAATCCGCTGCTGAAAAATCCGGCCTTCTGGGAGGCGGCGCGCTATCTGATCGATTATCAGGGCATTACCAAGGATCTGCTGAAAGGCCAGTATTTTGTGCATCAGAGCTTCCTGCCGGTCGGGCTGCCGGGCGCGCTGGAAGACAACCCGTTCAGCTTCGATCCGGCCAAGGCCAAGGCGATCCTGGCCAAGGCCGGCATCACCAACGCCACCCTGACGCTGGACGTGGAGAACAAGCCACCGTTTATCACCATCGCCCAGGCGTTGCAGGCCAGTTTTGCCCAGGGTGGCGTGAAGCTGGATCTGTTGCCGGCCGCCGGCAGCCAGGTGTATTCGCGGGTACGCGCCAAACAGCACCAGGCGGCGATCCGCCTGTGGATCCCGGATTATTTTGATGCGCATTCCAATGCCAGCGCCTTCGCCTATAACGACGGCAAAACCAGCACGGTCGCGGGCCTCAACGGCTGGCAGATCCCGCAGTTGAGCAAACAGACGCTGGCGGCGGTAGCCGAAGCCGATCCGGCCAAACGCACCGCGCTGTACACCGCCATGCAACAGGAGCTGCAACGCAGTTCGCCGTATGTGTTTATCGATCAGGCCAAAACCGAAGTGGTGCTGCGCGAGAACGTCAAAGGCTACCAGCAGGGCCTGAACGCCGACATGGTCTACTACGATCGCGTCAGCAAATAACCGGCAAGCGGCCATCGCCGGCCAATCGATTGCGAAGCGGCAAAAATCGGCGTTTTAGCGCTTGCAGTGGCGAAAAGCGCGAGTATAATGCGCGACAATTTGCCAGGAGAAAGCATGAAAAACGCCATGTGTTTTGTTAGCCGCAACCGACAAAACCGACCGCCAATCGGCGGCCAACTGCCGTTGTTTCTCCTGTTGCTAAACCGATCGTTTCAAGCCCCTCGTTGAGGGGCTTTTTTTTGCCTTAAAAAGCCCCGCGCCACGGGCACGAGTCGAGGAGAGTGAAAAATGGCCAACCCGCTGTATCACAAACATATCATCTCTATTAACGATCTCAGCCGCGAGGATCTGGAGCTGGTGCTGCGCACCGCCGCCAGCCTGAAAGCCACCCCGCAGCCCGAGTTGCTCAAGCACAAGGTGATCGCCAGCTGCTTCTTCGAAGCCTCGACCCGCACCCGCCTGTCGTTCGAAACCTCGATGCACCGCCTCGGCGCCTCGGTGGTCGGCTTTGCCGACGGCAGCAATACGTCGCTGGGCAAGAAAGGCGAAACGCTGGCCGACACCATCTCGGTCATCGGCACCTACGTAGACGCCATCGTGATGCGTCACCCGCAGGAAGGCGCCGCGCGGCTGGCGACGGAATTTTCCGGCGGTGTTCCGGTGCTCAACGCCGGCGACGGCGCCAACCAGCACCCGACCCAAACGCTGCTCGACCTGTTCACCATCCAGGAAACCCAGGGCCGCCTGAACAACATCAATATCGCCATGGTCGGCGACCTGAAATACGGCCGCACCGTACACTCGCTGGCGCAGGCGCTGGCCAAGTTCGAAGGCAACCGCTTCTACTTTATCGCCCCGGATGCGCTGGCGATGCCGGCTTACATCCTGAAAATGCTCGAAGAAAAAGGCATCGAGTACAGCCTGCACAGCAGCATTGAAGAAGTGGTGCCGGAGCTGGATATTCTCTACATGACCCGGGTGCAGAAAGAGCGCCTGGATCCTTCGGAATACGCCAACGTGAAGGCGCAGTTCGTGCTGCGCGCGGCGGATCTGGCCGGCGCGCGCGCCAATCTCAAAGTGCTGCACCCGCTGCCGCGCATCGACGAGATCACCACCGACGTGGATACCACGCCGTACGCCTACTACTTCCAGCAGGCAGGCAACGGCATCTTCGCCCGCCAGGCGCTGCTGGCGCTGGTATTAAACGCAGATTTGGCTCTTTAAGGGGGAACCGTCATGACTCACGATAACAAACTGCAGGTTGAAGCGATCAAGTGCGGTACGGTGATTGACCATATTCCGGCGCAGGTGGGCTTTAAGCTGCTGACGCTGTTCAAATTGACCGCCACCGACCAGCGCATCACCATCGGCCTGAACCTGCCCTCCAACGAGCTGGGCCGCAAAGACCTGATCAAAATCGAGAACACCTTCCTGACCGAGCAGCAGGCCAACCAGCTGGCGATGTACGCGCCGAAAGCCACGGTGAACCGCATCGACAACTACGAAGTGGTGCGCAAGCTGACTCTCAGCCTGCCGGACCATATCGACGGCGTGCTGACCTGCCCGAACGGCAACTGCATCAGCCGCAGCGAGCCGGTGGCGTCCAGCTTTGGCGTGAAATCCCGCGACGGCGAGGTGCACCTGAAATGCCGCTACTGCGAGAAAGAGTTCGACCATCAGGTGGTGCTGCAGGCGGATTGAAATATACCCATTTGCCGGGAACGACGCTGTTAATCCGCTCGTCACTCCCTATAATGAGTCCCTGAAGATAATCTACCCACGTTGCTACCCAATGGATTTCGAGCCGCAGCCAGGCGGCAAGTACGGGAGTCCCCAGGAGCTGACTCAAGTCAGTGACTGGGGTGAGCGTACGCAGCCAACAACGTTGCGGTTTGAAAGACGAAGGGTATATCAGGAGAAAAAATGTCACGTAACATCAGCACTGAACTCGCCCCGGCAGCCATTGGTCCTTACGTGCAGGGCGTTGATCTGGGCAGCATGATCATCACTTCCGGCCAGATCCCGGTGGATCCGAAAACCGGCGCAGTGGCCGACGACGTTTCCGCACAGGCACGCCAGTCGCTGGAAAACGTTAAAGCGATCGTTGAAGCCGCCGGCCTGAAAGTCGCCGACATCGTGAAAACCACGGTGTTCGTGAAAGATCTGAACGATTTCGCCACCGTAAACGCCGCTTACGAAAGCTTCTTCACCGAGCACAACGCGCCGTTCCCGGCCCGTTCCTGCGTCGAAGTGGCCCGTCTGCCGAAAGACGTGAAAATCGAGATCGAAGCCATCGCCGTTCGTCGTTAATGCCACGACCGCCGCGCCCAACGGTCAGCCATCGGCTGGCCGTTTTTATTTGTCCCGCCTGAAGCAACGATCCGTTAGGGTGCGCTATCAGGGATCATAGTTAACCCAACGCACCACAATTTCGCCCCATTTTAAGGCAACGCCCGTCGCGCCTGCACCCAAATCGCGCTTTTCCCTGCCTTTTTCCTGCTTTTTACGCCGGTTTTCGCCTCTTTCACATTTTGGCACATTTTATGCTCGATCTTGTTACAGCCTGCAATGTCAACGAGGTGACGATGCTAAATATCGACCTGTCCGCTTCACCGTTTTTTGATGAGATGCTTCTGGCTGAGGGTAAACACCGGGGCCATTACGAAGCTTACTGGCATTGGCTGCAACAGGCCGACCAAAAGGCTATTCAGCGTAAAAGAGAAGAGGCTGCACTGCTGTTTCACCGGGTGGGCATTACCTTTAATGTTTACGGTGAGGATGACGGCGCCGAACGGCTGATCCCGTTCGACAGCGTGCCGCGCATCATCCCCGCCGCCGAATGGGCGATGCTCGATCGCGGCATTCGTCAGCGCGTACAGGCGCTCAACGCCTTTCTGCACGATATCTACCATCAACAGCATATTCTGAAAGCCGGGATTATTCCGGCAGAACAGGTACTGGCTAACGATCAGTATCAACCCTGCATGCAGGGGGTCGATCTGCACCGCAATATTTACGCGCACATCGTCGGCGTGGATATGGTGCGCGGCGGCGACGGCCAGTATTACGTGCTGGAGGACAATCTTCGCACCCCATCCGGCGTGTCCTACATGCTGGAAAACCGCAAGATGATGATGCGCCTGTACCCGGAACTGTTCGCCCAGCAGCGCATCGCCCCGGTGGAGCGCTACCCGTCGCACCTGCTGCAAACCCTGCGCGAAAGCTCGCCGATTAACGATCCCACCGTGGTGGTGCTGACGCCGGGCCGTTTCAACAGCGCCTATTTCGAGCACAGCTTCCTGGCCCAGCAGATGGGCGTGGAGCTGGTTGAAAGCGCCGATCTGTTCGTCAAGGACGGCGCGGTGTTTATGCGCACCACCGCCGGGCCGTGCAAGGTGGATGTGATCTACCGCCGGGTGGACGACGCCTTCCTCGATCCGCTGGCGTTCCGCCCGGACTCGATGCTCGGCGTGCCGGGGCTGCTTTCCGTCTACCGCGCCGGCAACGTGGTGCTGGCGAACGCCATAGGTACCGGCGTGGCCGACGACAAGTCGATCTACCCGTACGTACCGGACATGGTGCGCTTCTATCTGCAGGAAGAGCCGATCCTCAACAATGTGCCCACCTGGCAGTGCCGCCACAAGAATGAGCTGTCGTACGTGCTGGCGAACCTGGAACAAATGGTGGTGAAAGAGGTTCACGGCGCCGGCGGTTACGGCATGCTGATTGGGCCGGCAGCGACCAAAGACGAAATCGCCCACTTCCGCGCGCTGCTGCTGGCCAAACCGCATAACTACATTGCGCAGAACACGTTGGCGCTGTCGACCTGCCCGACCTTTGTCAACGATGGCCTGGCGCCGCGTCATATCGATCTGCGGCCGTTCGCCCTGAGCGGCGCGGAAATTCGCCTGGTGCCCGGCGGCCTGACGCGCGTAGCGCTGGCGCAAGGCTCACTGGTGGTCAACTCGTCACAGGGCGGGGGAACCAAGGATACCTGGGTGTTGGAGGATGACGCATGCTGAGCCGAACTGCCAGTGAACTCTATTGGATGGCCCGCTATCTGGAGCGGGCGGAAAGCATCGCTCGGGTACTCGACGTGACCAACAAGCTGTCGATGATGCCGATCCGCGACAGCGAAGATCATGATCTGCAGGTGCCGCTCAACCTGACCGGCACCGGGCAACTGTACGCCGCCGCCTATCCCGATTTGACGATGGCCAACCTGGTGAGCTTTTTTGCGCTCGACAGCCGTAACCACAGCAGCATCTACAGCTGTCTGCAAATGGGCTGGAACAACGCCCATGCGGTGCGCGGCAGCCTGTCTTCCGAGGTCTGGGAATGCATTAACGCCACCTGGATCGAAATGAAGCTGATCCGCCGCCAGGGCATAGGGTCGGTGGGCGCCGACGGCTTCTTCGACTGGGTCAAGGAGCGCTCGCACCTGTTTCGTGGCGCGATGTTCGGCACCCTGCTGCGCAGCGACGCGATGTGCTTTATCCGCCTCGGCACCCTGCTGGAGCGGGCAGACAGCACCGCACGCCTGCTGGGGGTAAAAAACGAGTTGCTGGATAACGACAACGATCCGGTGCGCGAGTATTACCGCATGGACACGCTGCTGCGGGCCGTCAGCGCACGCGAAGCCTATCACAGCATCTACAAGCAGCAGCTCAGCCGGGAAACCATTGCCGAACTGATGATCCTGCGTAACGAAATCCCACGCTCCCTGCTGGCTTGCGTCGGCGATATGGTGCAACAGTTGGAGCAGATTGGCGGCAACAGTGCCAATGAACCGCGCCGGCTGGCGCACACGCTGCACGCCGAACTGCGTTTCAGCAGCATGAAGGATCTGAACAAGGTGGGGCTGAGCGACTGGCTGGGTTTATTCCTCGGGCAGATCAACGGCATCGCGGAAAGCATCCATCACACTTACCTGGAGGCGCAATGAAACTGAATATTGAGCACAATACCCATTATACCTACGCCCAGCAGGTGAAGCGCAGCACCCAGTATCTGCGTTTGACGCCGCAGGATTCGCAACACCAGCGCATCATCTCCTGGCAGTTAACGCTGCCGGAAGACGCGGTGTGCACCACCGATGCCTTCGGCAATGTGCTGCACGTGCTGACGCTGGATCACCCGCATCAGGCGATCACCATTCAGGCTCACGGCGTGGTGGAGATTGAAGACGGCGTAGAAGACCCGACGATGGGGCATCTCTCGCCGCTGGTGTTCCTGCGCCATAGCCCGCTGACCCAGCCCGACAGCGCCATCCAGGCCTTCGCGCTGCGCTATTACCAACCGGAAACGCTGCTTGCCGGGCTGGAAAAACTGATGGGCGATCTGTTGCTGAAAATGCCTTACACGCCGGGCGCCACCGAGGTGACCGACAGCGCCGCCCAGGCGTTCGCTTCCGGCAACGGCGTCTGCCAGGATCATACCCACGTCTTTCTGGCCTGCTGCCGCAGCCTGAACATTCCGGCGCGCTACGTCAGCGGCTACCTTTACAGCGAAGATTCCGCCCACGTCGCCACCCACGCCTGGGCGGAAGCCTGGGTGGACGAACGCTGGCACAGTTTCGACGTCACCAACAACACCCGCCTGCCGAATCAGCACCTTAAGCTGGCGGTGGGGATCGATTATCTGGATGCCTGCCCGGTGCGCGGTATCAGGCTCGGCGGCGGCAGCGAAGATATGCAGACGGTGGCCGCGGTGCAGATGATGCCGACCGGCCAGGCTCAGGGGCAATAACATCCCCTTGCCGAATGCAGCGGTTTGCGGCACGCTGGGTTTTTCCGGCGTGCCGTCATCGAGCACGGTGTTATTTCGCGTTTGAAGGATTTTGGTATGACCTATTGTGTGGCCATGCGCTTGTCATCCGGGCTGGTGTTTGCTTCCGACTCCCGCACCAATGCCGGAGTGGACCATATCTCCACCTTCCGCAAGCTGCACGTGTTCCAGCAGGACGGTGAGCGCACGCTGGTGCTGCAAAGCGCCGGCAACCTGGCGACCACCCAGAGCATCATCAGCCTGCTGCTGCGCCGCAGCAAGGATGCCGATCGCCCCAACCTGCTCAACGTGCCCAACCTGTATGAAGCCGCCACGCTGGTGGGCGAAACGGTGCGCGAAGTGATCCTGCGCGACAGCGAAGCCCAACAGAGCGGCAGCACCACCGATTTCAGTTGCAGCCTGCTGCTCGGCGGCCAGATTGACGGCGAAGAGATGCGGCTGTTCCATATCTATCCGCAGGGCAACTTTATCGAAGCCACCCGGGATACGCCCTATTTCCAGATTGGCGAAAGCAAATACGGCAAGCCGATTATCGATCGGGTGCTGAATTACGATACCCCGCTGGAGCAGGCGATGCAGTGCGCGCTGATTTCTCTCGACTCCACGTTGCGCAGCAACCTGTCGGTCGGCCTGCCGCTCGACGTGATGATCTACCCGCGCGACAGTTTCAGCAGCCAACAGCAGTACCGCATTACCGAAGATCACCCGCACTTCAGCGCCATTCGCAAAGGCTGGGGCGAAGGGCTGGTCAGCATTTTCAAACAGCTGCCGCCGTTGCAGTTGTAAGTTTTAGGGCTCAGCATGCCGAGCCCTAAATCCCCCCTTTATTCGATCGCGCAGGCGCGCAGCAGCGCCTCCAGCGGGTAAACCGCCGCAATCACCACTTCGTCACGCACCTGTGCCGCGGCATCCAATTGCTGTTGTATCTGCCCGGCTTCGGTTTTACTCAACGGCTTACCCTGCTGATAGCGCTCCAGCAGCATCAACCCCAGCGTGGACAGCGCACCGACGTCCTGCGCCACCGGGGCCAAATCCTGCAATACCCGGTTACCGGCGATGGTCGTTTTCACCGTAGCGGTATTCAATTGCCAGCGCTGCAAACGCTCGCGGATCGCCTGCGCCGCTGCGCGATCGTTTTTGTCCTTCAGCAGCGCCTCAACCTGTCGCCCCATGTCGCGCACCGCGTTGCTTTCCGGCGGCAGCGCGTCGGCAAAACGGTTCAAAGGTTCGAACTGATGATAATTGCCGGCCTTGAATTTCAGGTGCTGGCGAGTGTAGTACTGCCCCGGCTCCACCGCCTCGGCAAGCATTTGCAGCGGCAAGATCTCCACGCTGTTCGCCAGCCGGGTGAATTCGCGGGCGGTTTCGGCATGCTGCTGCAAGCCCACCGACACCACTGACCAGGCATCCACCGCCGCCAACCGTTGGTACATGTTGTTTTCATCGGTCACATCCTGTGCCGACCACAGCCGCTCCGCCACCGCGAAGGCCCGCGGCCACAGCTTGAGATCGAGGATCGGCGCACGGACGTTTTCCGCCCACAGCGCCTCCTCGCCGCCGAGAATATTGGCCTGCTGCTTCGCCCCCGGCACCACCGGCATTTTGCCCGCCGGGATCGCCGCCAGCCTGCTGCCGCTGGTCGGGTAGCGCACGTTGCCGATCAGCATATAGCCGCTCAGTTGGTCCTGTTGCAGCCTGAATACCGGGCGCGTCTCGCCCATCCAGCTGTCGAGGCGGAAGGTCACCTGCTGCGGCGAACGCCAGACGATATCGTGCAATGCACGGCGGGATTTGCCGTTGAAGTCGATAAAACCGCGCCAGCCCTGCTTGCCTTCGATCAAAGTAAAACTGCCTTCTACTGCGCTGCCCTTCAGACGCGGCATGCTGAACTGCCAGCTCTGCGCCTGCTCGGCGGGCCGCACTTCGGTATCGACCCCCAGCGGCTGGGGCAAAATTTCGTTGCGATAGTGATAGGCGGCGCTCTGCGGTTGATCGAGGTAGAAACCGGTGGACAGAATGCCCTGGTAACCGTCCTGCGCACTGGCGCCAAGCGAATCCGGCCCCTGCCAGGACTGGATGACAATGGTACGCGGCAGCGACGGGTGATAAATCTCATCCCAGCCGACCATGCGCCGCTGGTGCCGTTCGAGGATTTTTTCCAGCTTCTGGTTGAAGTAGGCTTGCAGCGCATGGGTATCCGCCAGCTGATTTTTTTGCATAAACGCCTGAATCGAGGCCGATGCCTTCCACTGGCTGGCATCGACCTCGTCACCGCCGATATGCAGGTAGGGATCGGGGAAAATCGCCGCCAATTCGCCGATGATAGCGTCAACGAATCGATAAACCTCGTCGCGGGTCGGATCGAGCGTCGGCTTGTGCACGCCCCATTCGCGCTCCATCGGATACGGCCCCGGTGCGCTCATCAATTCCGGGTAGGCCACGGCGATGCTGGAGGCATGGCCCGGCAGATCGATTTCCGGCACCACCCGGATGCCGCGCGCCGTGGCGTAGGCCACCACCTGCTGCATCTGTTCGCGGGTATAGAACTGGCCGTCGCTGGCCAGCTGTTGCAGTTTGGGGTAGCGCTCAGAGGCAAAGCGCCAGCCTTGGTCGTCGGTCAGATGCCAATGGAAGACATTGAGTTTGGCCGCCGCCATGCCGTCGAGCTGGCGCAGGATATCCGGCAGCGGCAAGAAATGGCGCGCCGAATCCAGCAGCACGCCGCGCCACGGGAAACGCGGCACATCGGTAATCGTCACCAGCGGCAAGAAGGTGTTTTGGCCGTCGGTCTGCATCAATTGCAACAGGGTTTCCATGCCGCGCAGCGCGCCGAAGCGGGTATTGGCGGTCAGTGTGGCGCCCTGCGGCGTCACCGCCAGCTTGTAGCTTTCATCGCTGCCGGGCAGCGGCTGAGCGGCCACTTTGTCTTTGATATTCACCTGAATCGCCGCCCCCTCGGCTTTTGCGGTTTGCGGCGCCAACGTCCAACCGGTCTGCAGTTCGATGCGTTGCCGCCAGCGCAGCTGCGCCGGTGCCAGATCGTCGCCCTGCACGTTAAGCGTGAGGCGGTGATCCAGCACCAGCCTGCCCGCCGGCTGCGTCAGTTCGACCTGCTGCGGCCAGGGCATCAGCGGCAGCGAACCGGCCGGTTGTGCCAACGCGCCGAAGGAAAGCAATAACGATGAAACCAGTAGCGTATAACGGAGCGGTCTATGCATCAGAAATTCCTCGAAGGAAAAAAATCAATAAAAACAGCGAAGCTGTCAATAAAGACTGAGCATAGTTCAGATGTCCAACCGCAAAGATGAAAAGCCGGGGTGGATCACAGAGGCCCTCTCTTGCAGCGCAGAGAGGGCTTGAGGGATTACTGCCAGCCGTAGCGGCGCACGAACCAGCCTTTCACGCACTGGGTCAGCACCATGTAACCGGCCAGGATCAGCACCAGCCACGGGAAATAACCGAGCGGCAGCGCCTGCAGTTGCAGGAAACCGGCCAACGGCGAGAAGGTCAGGCCGATGCCGGTGGCAATCACCGCCAACGTCATGATGCACAGCGGCCATGAAGGGCGGCTCTGGATAAACGGAATTTTGCGCGTGCGGATCATATGCACAATCAGCGTTTGCGACAGCAGCCCTTCCACAAACCAGCCGGACTGGAACAGCGTCTGCATTTCCGGTGTATTGGCCTTGAAGACCCACCACATCAGGCAGAAGGTCAGCACGTCAAAGATCGAGCTTATCGGCCCAAAGAACACCATAAACCGCCCCAGATCGCTGGAGTTCCAGCGCTGCGGTTGGGTAATTTGATCGTCGTCGACGTTGTCGAACGGAATGGCGATCTGAGAAATGTCGTACATCAGGTTCTGGATCAGCAGATGCAGCGGCAGCATCGGCAGGAATGGCAAGAAAGCGCTGGCGATCAGCACGCTGAACACGTTGCCGAAGTTGGAACTGGCGGTCATCTTGATGTATTTCAGCATGTTGGCAAAGGTGCGGCGCCCCTCGATCACCCCCTCCTCCAGCACCATCAGGCTTTTTTCCAGCAGGATGATGTCCGCCGCTTCCTTGGCGATATCCACCGCCGAATCGACGGAAATGCCGATATCCGCCGCCCGCAGCGCCGGGGCGTCGTTGATGCCGTCGCCCATAAAGCCGACCACGTGCCCCTGCTGACGCAACAGCTTGACGATGCGCTCCTTGTGCATCGGCGTCAGTTTGGCAAACACCGTGGTGCGCGCGGCCGCCTGCGCCAGTTGTTCGTCCGTCATCCGTTCGATTTCACTGCCGCACAGCACGTGATCTGCCGCCAGCCCGACGTCTTTGCAGACCTTGCCCGCCACCAGCTCGTTATCGCCGGTGAGGATCTTCACCGTCACGCCGCTTTTCTTCAGCGCCGCCAGCGCCGGTGCGGTGCTCTCTTTCGGCGGATCGAGGAAGGCCACGTAGCCTTCGAGGATCAGATCGGATTCATCGGCCACGCCGTATTCATGCGCCTGCGCCGGCAGGATCTTGCTGGCCACCGCCACCACCCGCAGCCCCTGCTGGTTAAGATCGTCGGTAATGCGCCGAATGCGCGCCAGCAATGCATCGCTGAGTGGGATCACTTCATTGTCCTGACGCACGTGGCTGCAAATCGCCAGCATTTCCTCCAACGCGCCCTTGCAGATCAGCTCGTGATAGTGCGCGTCGTTGGCGACCACCACCGACATGCGGCGGCGTTCAAAATCAAACGGGATCTCGTCCACCTTGCGGTAATGCTGCAGCGCATCCGGCTGCCGGTTCTGCTCCGCGCAGCTCAGCACCGCCACGTCGAGCAGGTTTTTCAGCCCGGTCTGGTAGAAGCTGTTCAGCCAGGCGTAACGCAGCACCCGGTCGCTGTTGGCACCGAACACGTCGGTGTGGCGTTCCAGCACGATTTTATCCTGGGTCAGGGTGCCGGTTTTGTCGGTGCACAGAATGTCCATGGCGCCAAAGTTCTGGATCGCGTCCAGGCGTTTGACGATCACTTTCTGTTGCGACAGCTTCACCGCCCCTCTGGCCAGGGTGGTGGTCACGATCATCGGCAGCATTTCCGGCGTCAGCCCCACCGCCACCGACAGCGCGAACAGCGCCGCTTCCCACCAGTCGCCCTTGGTGTAGCCGTTGATCAACAGCACGATCGGCGTCATCACCAGCATAAAGCGGATCAGCAACCAGCTGACCTTGCTGATGCCGCTCTGGAAGGCGTTCGGTTGTTCATCCTGGCTGGTGACGCGCTGCGCCAACTGGCCGAAGTAGGTGTCGCCGCCGGTGCCGATCACCATCGCCAGCGCGGTGCCGCTCACCACGTTAGTGCCCATAAAGCACAGGTTCCGGCACTCCAGCGGATCCTCCGCCCCCCCGTGCGGTTCGGCGATCTTCTCCACCGGCAGAGATTCGCCGGTCAGCGCCGCCTGGCTGATAAACAGATCCTTGGCCGACAGTACGCGCAGATCCGCCGGGATCATATCCCCCGCCGCCAGCTTGATGACGTCGCCCGGCACCAACTGGGCAATCGGCAATTCAAGGTGTTCGCTTTTACCGGTGATGGCGTCGCTGCGGATAACCGTGGCGGTATTGCTGACCATCGCTTTCAGCGCATCCGCCGCCTTGTTGGAACGTGCTTCCTGAATGAAATGCAGCAGTGTGGAGATCAGCACCATCAGGCCGATCACCAGTGCGCCGGTCAGGTCTTCGGTGGCGTAGGAGATAAGCCCAAGAACCGTCAGCAGCAGGTTGAACGGGTTGCGATAGCAGTGCCACAAATGGCGCCACCAGGACTCCACCTGCTGGTTATCAATCACATTGGCGCCAAAGCGCTGGCGCAGCTGTTCCGCCTCATGCGCGGTAATGCCTTCCGGGTGGCTGTGGAAACGCTCGTAAAGCTGGGTCACATCGGCGGCGGCGCATTCCAGCCGCTGCTGGGCCATGTTTGCGGGCAGTTCATGCACCGCGCCGCTGACGCCTTCCAGCAGGGGATCGCGCCGAATCAGCCGGCGCGGCAAATTGCGGCTGAGCAGGCCCAGCAGCTGACGGGGGATATTTTTAAGTTTCATTATTCGCACCTCGTCACCCGCAGCCTCATGGCGGCGGGTAAACGCACAATCGCGCCCGGGCGAAGCTTTCGGACACGCCAAAAAGCCTCTGCCGGGGCAGATTCTTGTATTTTTAAAAGCAGCAGGAGCGAACGACAGAGCGCGCGCGACCGGTTACCGTTGACTTCACCGGTAAAACAGCAGCGCAAAAGCGGAGAGGTTTTACCGGAACACCGAATGGGTGTCTATTGGGGTCGGATCGGGATCCATACGGGTAATAACCTCCGGTAAATAAAAAGATCGAACGACAAGAGCGGCCGTTCAGCGCAGTACGAAGATCCCCGCATTGCGCCAAGATCCATACTGGAAAATAGGCTATGCTGACGGGCATTCATCGCAGGCGGCCAGATTACGCCTTTTAACCTAAACGATAAGTAAACCATGCAAAACCGGCTGACCATCAAGGACATCGCCCGCCTGAGCGGCGTGGGGAAATCCACCGTATCGCGCGTATTGAACAACGAAGGCAGCGTGAGCCCGCAAACCCGTGAACGGGTAGAAGCGGTGATCCGTCAGCAGGGGTTTACGCCGTCCAAATCGGCGCGCGCCATGCGCGGGCAGAGCGACAAAGTGGTGGGGATTATCGTTTCCCGCCTCGATTCGCCGTCGGAAAACCAGGCGGTGCGCACCATGCTGCCGCTGCTGTATCAGCAGGGTTACGACCCGATCGTGATGGAAAGCCAGTTTGAAACCCGCCTGGTGGAAGAGCATCTGCACGTGCTGCAACAGCGCAACGTCGACGGGGTGATCCTGTTCGGTTTCACCGGCCTGACGGCGGCCATGCTCAGCCCCTGGCAGGAAAAAATGGTGGTGCTGGCGCGTGAATACGAAGGTTTTTCATCGGTTTGCTACGACGATGATGGCGCAGTCCGGCTGCTGATGGAACGCCTGCAACAGCAGGGCCACCGGCATATCAGCTATCTGGGGGTGCAACTTGCCGATGCCACCACCGGCTTGCGCCGCCATCAGGCTTATCTCGACGCCTGCCGCCAGCAGCAGATTACCCCGAGCGTCGCCTTGGGCGAACTGAGCTACCAGAGCGGTTTTCAACTGGCTGCCGAAGTGATTGGCCCGCAGACCACCGCGCTGGTGTGCGCCTCCGATACCATCGCCCTCGGCGCCATCAAATACCTGCAACAGCAGCATATCGCCCCGCTGCAAGTCTGCGGCATCGGCAATACGCCGCTGCTTAACTTCCTGTTCCCCGAGACGTTTTCGGTCGAGCTGGGCTACGGCAGCGCCGGGTTGCAGGCCGCCCAACAGCTGCTGGGCCAGCTCAGCGGCGAACAGGGCATCCGCCAAATCATCGTGCCCAGCAAACTCGCCTGACGGCGGGGTTTGCCCCCATCAATCCCCCTACCCGCCATCCCCGGTTCTTGCCCACTCAAGTGGGCATAAGTTCGTCGCCATTTTGTATCAGCCACCACACAACAACGGATAGCCTTTCCTGATTGACCTCTGTCGCCTACAGCAACAACATACTGGTTAAACATACAGTATTTATTGTGTGTTCCAGCGGTTTGGCAGCGCACGGAACGTGAACGCCGATAGCCATTAGCCAGAATGGGCGGAAGGATACCGGATGCTGTTAGCCATCAAATAACAGAGTGTCAAAAAGGAAGATTCATCATGGCTGAAGAAAAGAAAAATGCTCAAGTGCTTAACGGCATTAATGAAGACATCACTGAACTGAAATCACTGTCCACATTGCGTAAACGCGTTGTCAGCGACGGTGAGATTGTTTCCCGCTCCGAAATCGGTTTTCGCCTGGCAAATGGCAATACCGGCGTGCTCCTGCGCAGTGACGGGCTTAACTTCTCCGCCCTGGTTACCCCTGACGGGCAGGCGCAGAACGGGCAGTGGAACACGCTGCGTCCCTTCTCCTTCAACCTCTCTACCGGCCGCGTGGCGCTGCGTAACGGCGTGGATGTCTCGGGCGGCGCGCTGGTGTCGCATAACGCAGGCATTGGCGCGGTCACCACTGGCCCCGCTTCTCTTATCAGCGGGCAGACGTACGGCGCACCGCCTGTGCATACCGATTTTACCAGCGGCAACGTCACCACCACGATGATGATGGGGTCACGGGTCGTCCCCGGTAAAGAAGATTACGGCCTGCTCTCCTACCGGGATTGGCAGGGAAACTGGAATGAACTTCAGGTAAGAGCCAACAGCGAGTTTTCGGTTGGGCAGTTGACCAAACGCAACCCCGATGGATGGATTTGGGCGACGGGAAACCGTAGCGTCGAAAATGATAAAGAACGTATTACCAATGGGTTGCATTTGCAAGGTCGTGGGGACCTGTATGCCAATTTCTATCACCATGAAGTTGTCGGCTCTCACCATTCACTGGTATTGAACGTCGCCAACGGCGGCGCACAAGGCTGGTACGAATTCCGCAATGGCGGCAACGCCTACACCAACGGTGCCTGGCTCAGCAGCTCCGATGCCCGCATGAAAACGGAGATCGTGAAAATTGAGGGCGCGCTGGAGAAGCTGGGGAAAATCAGTGGCTATACCTACCTGAAACAAGGCGTTCCGGAAGCCGGGGTAATCGCCCAGGAAGTGGAAAGCGTATTACCTCAATCCGTCACCACCACCGAGCTGAAATTAAATGACGGCAGCGTTCTGAAAGATGCCCGTGGAATTAATATCAATGGCGTAGTGGCACTTTTGATCGAAGCGTTAAAGGAAGAACGCGCGTTTCGAGAGGCTGAGCACAAAGCTTTTGAAGTGCGGCTGATTGCTTTGGAAAAGACAGAATCTAAAAGGAACAGCATATGAGTGGCGGAGATGGAAAAGACAGCCGTGGCCCATCTGGTGGTGCAATTTCGCATCCCGGTTTTAGTTACGATGGAACGGATGCAAACGGTGAAGAGCATTACACAGTAAATGGCAGTTCAGATAAAGGTAGTAACTTTGGTAGTGACTCAAGAGGAAGCGGTGGTCGTGACTCGTCATCGAGTGGTTCTGATGGGAATCGTGGTGGGTGGGCCAGCGATGGCCCTGTTAATTCAGCTTTGATTAATGCAGCAATCGATGAAGCTATCAAAAAGGGGCTGCCACAAGGTACGGTTGCGGCAACATCCACTCCGGCATATAAAGCTATGCGGGCAGCCATTGATAATCTTCCTCTCGATAAGCAGCCCGCAGCACGGGCACAGGCTGCTCAAGCCTGGCAAAAAGCACACGATGCAATGCCGGATAAAGTGACGACCAGAACGGAGACAGGTGGTAGCAATAATAATCGCACGATTATAAAAATCCATGATAACGAAGCAAAAAAAACTCAAGCAAAGGCAGTTTCCCAGGTTACAGCTGATTTGGAAAATGCATGGAAAAAAAACCAGGAAATAGAGCGCCAACGGCAGTCTGAAGAAGCCCGTAAAGCTGAAGAAGCCCGCAGAGCTGAGGAAGCCCGCAGAGCCGAAGAAGCCCGCAAAGCCGAAGAAGCCCGCAAGGCCGAAGAAGCCCGCAAGGCCGAGGAAGCCCGCAGAGCCGAAGAAGCCCGCAAGGCCGAAGAAGCCCGCAAGGCCGAGGAAGCCCGCAGAGCCGAAGAAGCCCGCAGAGCCGAAGAAGCCCGCAGAGCCGAAGAAGCCCGCAGAGCCGAAGAAGCCCGCAAGGCCGAAGAAGCCCGCAAGGCCGAAGAAGCCCGCAAGGCCGAAGAAGCCCGCAAGGCCGAAGAAGCCCGCAAGGCCGAAGAAGCCCGCAAGGCCGAAGAAGCCCGCAAGGCCGAGGAAGCCCGCAGAACCGAAGAAGCCCGCAAGGCCGAAGAAGCCCGCAGAGCCGAAGAAGCCCGCAAGGCCGAAGAAGCGAGGAAAGCGCTGTTCGCCAAAGCTGGGGTTTTGGATGCCCCGGTTTACACGCCTGAAAAAGCGAAAGCGGCCACTGCGGCGCTGGCTACCGCAGGAACAATGGCACTCAACCGCGCCCCCGCAATGCTACAAGCGTCGACGGTTGCACAGGGTGTTATGACGACATCCAGTGAACTGGCCGGCTGGGTATCGGGCGCACTGTGGCGAGCGGCTGCGGAAGTCGGTAGCATACGTGCCGGTACCGCTGTCGCCGCAGGGTCAGTACTCGGTGCATTTGCTATCGGCTTCATTCCGACAGCAGTTGGAACGGGCAGTGACCAGGTTCCCGGTCGTGATATCAATATGTTTGCCTTCCAGGCAAGTCTGGCGGCCGTCGGCGAAACCGCAATCCGGCCAGGGATGACCTCGGTCGATTTGCCGGTGCGCGGGTTTATCACCACTGACGACGATGGCAAACAAAGTGTAAACTTTGTCAGAACGGGCATCGGCGGCGTATCTGCCAGCGTGCCGGTGTTCAGACCGGTTCGTGATGAGAAAACGGGGCTTGATAAAATCACGCTGCCCGCAATGGAAGGGGTCCCCGCCCGGACTATACTGATAAACCCGGTACCGACGGGCCCTGCAGCACCTTCGCATACCGGCAACGGTTCGCCGGTACCCAGGACGCCAGTACATACCGGCACCAATGTCAGGCAGGCTGATAGTATCGTGGTCACGACCTTCCCTGCGGATGTCGTCCAGGAGCTGCAAGATTTTATCTTGTGGCAGCCGGATGCAACGGAAGTCGGTGTTGAAGCTATCTATGTGATGATCAGCAAGCCTTATGGAGAAAGCAATGCCAAAGGCAAGTACAGCGGGCGCGACTTCCATACGGAGAAAGCCGGCGGGCCTATCCAGAATCTGGACTGGAAAACCACTAAAATTGACCGTGCAGGTGTAGACAAGGTAAAACTGCATGCTGGACGTTTTGAGGGGGCACCGGAGAACCAAGTGATGATTGACCGCCTGGAGAAAATCCTGAAGGGTGAGCTTGCTGCCACCGATACCGACAAGCGTTTTTATACGCATGAAGTCAGGGAATTGGAACGGTATAGAAATTTAGGAGTAAAAGACGGTCAACTTCCTGAAAATGAAGGTGAAGTCTGGAATAATACCCATACTGCCACTTTGGAAGACTATAAATTAAGCTCTGATGACGCACTTTTATATACCCCAGATGCGTTAGATTCAGTGAATAAATAATCGAGGTACTTGAACATGGTAAATTTCGATGAAATGGTAATACGCGAGGAGATGAAAGACGTTATCTTGTTCTTGATTGGACGCAGAGAACAAGGCATGTCTCATCCATCGTTAGATAGATTTTTTAATTTGCACAAAGCAGATGAAAAATATGAGTCATACAATACGAAATTAATCTCAGACACCAAAGTTCTTATCAACCAAGGTGAGATCGTTTCTGGATATAAAAAAGGCCCTAACTGGAAAGCCCCAAAGTTCGTGACCGAGAAAAAATACGGTATCGAATAACCTCCGGACTCTTCCTGTAAATTTAATTTAAGCAACGCCCAACAAATTCTCGTTTGTTGGGCGTTTTTGTTGATGGCATCTGTATTGTGCATATGATTTATCGCCATACCGAAAACTGACGTTGAAGCTATCCATGTAATACTGAGTAAGCTCTACCGGCAACGGTTCGCCGGGCCCCAGGACGCCAGTACATACCGGCACCAATGTCAGGCAGGCTGATAGTATCGTGGTCACGACCTTCCCTGCGGATCTCGTCCAGGAGCTGCAAGATTTTATCTTGTGGCAGCCGGATGCAACGGAAGTCGGTGTTGAAGCTATCTACGTGATGGTCAGCAAGCCTTATGGGGAAAGCAATGCCAAAGGCAAGTACAGCGGGCGCGACTTCCATACGGAGAAAGCCGGCGGGCCTATCCAGAATCTGGACTGGAAAACCGCTAAAATTGACCGTGCAGGTGTAGACAAGGTAAAACTGCATACAGGCCGGTTTGGAGAGCAAGCCGATAATAAGGTGATGGTCGACCGTCTGGAGAGAATTCTGAAAGGAGAGCTTGTCGCCACTGATACCGATAAACGCTTCTATACGCATGAAGTCAGAGAACTTGAGCGTTATCGGAATCTGGGGGTTAAAGATGGGGATATACCAGAAAATTATGATGAAGTTTTGAATAACACTCATACAGCAACTCTGGAAGACTATAAAGTTAATGAGATAAATGAGCCTTTGTATACGCCTGAAGCCGAAGAGGCGTATCGAAAATCAGAGGAGGGGAAATGATGTTAGATCTTGAAGGTATTTACAAAAATGAAAGTGTAGAGGATGTTCTTTTGCATTTTGCCCCACGGACACCATATCCTAGTATTGATCGGATGTATGTTCGTTACAAATTTGACGTTATTGCAAATGGTGAGTTATTAAAAACACACCAACGATTGTTTAAAGAAGGAAAATTGAAAAAAACCGGAAAACCATTACCGGAAAAAGGCCCTAACTGGAAAGCCCCAAAGTTCGTGACCGAGAAAAAATACGGTATCGAATAGCCTCCGGACTCTTCCTGTAAATTTAATTTAAGCAACGCCCAACAAATTCTCGTTTGTTGGGCGTTTTCATTAATAGCCTCTCACTATGCTATCCACTTATCTATGCCCTTCAAGGCCGCCCTTCGTAACCATCCCAGTAGGTGGCAACGGCTGAATCCAGCAGGATCTGTCGTTGTTTTTGCGGATTATCCGTCGAATATTTGCGATTGATAAATATCCCTTTTTGCCCTACGTCACTGAGGAATTCAGGGCTGCGGAACTCAGCCTCCCTCTGCTGTGCCTGCTGGCGCGTCATGCCATTAGCCCGATCGGTTTTCCCTATCTGATAGAACTGGTCAAAAAACGGAATGGACGATTTTATCGAGTCCGAAATCTGCGTACGGGTATTGGGATCAAAGTGCACCTGGGCCAGTTGATGAATGGCATGCCGGGCGTGACGTTCAGGGCTGGTTTGCTGGCCGGCGCAAGCGCTCAGGAACAGCGCGGAACACAAGATAAGGGTACGGGGGGCTATCAGGATCATTATTCTTCCTTGAAAAGTCTATTGCGATACCGCCACCGGCATCACGTTGAAAAAGCATTGAGTATCGATGTCTTCAACCGACCTCTTGCCCGATAAGGGAAAACTAACTCTTTGTTATTAAGGTACAGGATAATACAAGCAGCCGGAGTCTGCAGGATGTTTTGGCGGCTTTGCCGGCGCCCCCCTTGATCCGAGATTGTTGCCCCTGGCAGAACGCATAATGCGGTCATTTTTTTATCGTTTTGTGATCGTCGCCCCAAACCGGGAACGTTCCCATTCCATAAAAAAAGGGGAATGACTAAGCTTTGATCATTACTCAGCCAACACCTCTGCGCCTTACCCAAAAAAGGTACTTTATAATGAGCAAAGTTAAGCAACAGGATATCGACCGCCTGATTGTACTGGTGGGCGGACGCGATAACATCGCCACCGTCAGCCATTGCATTACCCGGTTACGTTTCGTCCTTAACGACCCCGCCAAAGCCAACCCAAAAGAAATAGAAACCTTGCCGATGGTCAAAGGCTGCTTCACCAACGCCGGTCAGTTCCAGGTGGTGATTGGCCCGGAGGTCGGCGATTACTATCAGGCGTTGATCGCCACCACCGGCGTCAACGAAGCCGACAAGGAGCAGGCCAAGGTAGCGGCGCGCCAGAACATGACCTGGAGCGAGCGGGCTATCTCCCACTTCGCCGAAATCTTCTTCCCGCTGCTGCCGGCGCTGATCAGCGGCGGTCTGATCCTCGGCTTCCGCAACGTGATCGGCGACATCCCGATGTCCGGCGGCCAGACGCTGGCGCAAATGCACCCGGCGTGGAAAACCATCTACGATTTCCTGTGGCTGCTCGGTGAAGCAATCTTCATGTTCCTGCCGGTGGCCATCTGCTGGTCGACGGTGAAAAAAATGGGCGGCACGCCGGTGCTCGGCATCGTGCTGGGCATCACGCTGGTCTCCCCGCAGTTGATGAACTCTTACCAACTCGGGCAGCAAGTGCCGGAAGTGTGGAACTTCGGCTGGTTCGCCATTCAGAAAGTCGGCTATCAGGCGCAGGTGATCCCTTCCATGCTGGCCGGTATGGCGCTGGGCTGGATTGAAACCCGCCTGAAAAAGATCGTGCCCGATTACCTGTATCTGGTGGTGGTGCCGGTCGTTTCACTGCTGCTGGCGGTATTCCTGGCGCACGCGCTGATCGGGCCGTTTGGCCGCATGATCGGCGACGGCGTGGCCTGGGCGGTGAAAGCCGTCATGACCGGCAGCTTCGCCCCGATTGGCGCCGCGCTGTTCGGCTTCCTGTATGCGCCGCTGGTGATTACCGGTGTACATCAGACCACGCTGGCTATCGACATGCAGATGATCCAGAGCATGGGCGGCACCCCGGTTTGGCCGCTGATTGCGCTGTCCAACATTGCGCAGGCTTCTGCGGTATTGGGCATTATCATCGTCAGCCGCAAGGCCAACGAGCGTGAAATCTCGGTACCGGCGGCGATTTCCGCTTACCTCGGCGTCACCGAACCGGCGATGTACGGGATCAACCTGAAGTACCGCTTCCCGATGCTGTGCGCGATGATCGGCTCCGCCTTCGCCGGCCTAATCTGCGGCCTGGACGGCGTGATGGCCAATGGCATCGGCGTCGGCGGTTTGCCGGGTATTCTGTCCATCAAACCGCAGTTCTGGCTGGTTTACTCGGCGGCGATTGTGGTGGCCGTGGTGATCCCAATGCTGCTGACCATCATGGTCTATAAGCGCAAAGCTGCCCGCGGCGAACTGCCGGTCTGATTGAAATGTAGGGGCCCGGTACACCGGGCCCGTTGTCACGATTCAAAGGTATAATTATGAGCAATCCAATCCCCTGGTGGCAGAACGGTGTCATCTACCAAATCTATCCGAAGAGTTTTCAGGACAGCACCGGTAACGGCTACGGCGATCTGGCCGGTGTGACCCAGCGGCTGGACTATCTGCAGGAACTGGGCGTCGACGCCATCTGGCTGACGCCGGTGTATGTCTCCCCGCAGGTGGACAACGGTTATGACGTGGCGGATTACTGCGCCATCGACCCGGCCTACGGCACCATGGAGGATTTCGACAGTCTGATCGCCGCCGCCCACCAGCGCAGCATCCGTATCGTGATGGATATGGTATTCAACCATACCTCGACCGAACACCCGTGGTTCCAGGCTTCGCAAGATCCTGACAGCCCGTTCCGCCCGTTCTATGTCTGGCGCGACGGCGAAGGCGATGCGTTGCCGAACAACTGGCGTTCCAAGTTCGGCGGCAATGCCTGGCAGTGGCACGCCGACAGCGGCCAGTATTACCTGCACCTGTTCGCCACCGAACAGGCGGACCTCAACTGGGAACACCCGCCGGTGCGCGAGGAGCTGAAAAAAGTGTGTCAGTTCTGGGCGGACAAGGGCGTCGACGGCCTGCGTCTCGACGTGATCAACCTGGTCTCCAAGCAGCAGGATTTCCCGTCCGATCCCCAGGGCGACGGCCGCCGTTTCTACACCGACGGCCCACGCATTCACGAATTTCTGCAAGAGATGAGCCGCGACGTGTTCCAACCGCGTGGCCTGATGACCGTCGGCGAAATGTCCTCCACCACGCTGGAACATTGCCAACGGTATGCGGCGCGCAACGGCGAAGAGCTGTCGATGACCTTCAACTTCCACCATCTGAAAGTGGACTACGCCGGCGGCGAAAAATGGACGCTGGCGGCGCCGAACTACGTCGAACTGAAGCAGATTTTCCGCCACTGGCAGCAAGGCATGCATAACCGCGCCTGGAACGCGCTGTTCTGGTGTAACCACGATCAGCCGCGCATCGTCTCGCGCTTCGGCGATGAGGGCGAACTGCGGGTGCCGGCCGCCAAGATGCTGGCCATGGTGCTGCACGGCATGCAGGGCACGCCGTATATTTATCAGGGCGAAGAGATTGGCATGACCAACCCGGGCTTTAGCGCCATCGGGCAGTATCGCGATGTGGAAAGCCTGAACATGTATGCCGAACTGAGCGCTCAGGGCAAGAGCGACGCCGATCTGCTGGCGATCCTGGCCAGTAAATCACGCGATAACGGCCGCACGCCGATGCAGTGGAGCGCCGCGCCGAACGCCGGTTTCACCCAAGGCACACCGTGGATCGGTTGCGCGGAAAACTACCCGCAAATCAATGCCGAAGCGGCGCTGGCCGATCTGGATTCGGTGTTTTACGCCTACCGCCAGTTGATCACCCTGCGCAAGCAGTATCCGCTGCTGACCCACGGCGACTACCAGGATCTGGCGCCTGCGCACCCGGCGCTGTGGTGCTACCAGCGTAGCTGGAACGGGCAGCGTTTGCTGGTGGCAGCCAACCTGAGCCGCGAACCGCTGGCCTGGGAAGCCGAAGGCGTGGAGCCCTCTAACCAGTGGCGCCCGCTGATGGGCAACTACGCCGATGCGGCGGACCAACCGCAGGCGATGACCCTGCGGCCGTTCGAAGCGGTATGGTGGCTGTTGGAGGACTAAATAACTGCGTTTAATACCGCTACACCCTAAGCTTGAGGTGGGTGGGCGTCATGGCAGGTTAGCCGACCGTTGAGCGCGGGGATGCGCGATACGAGCCCCCAGGGACGGGTTCACGGCGTGTCGGCGCTCTGCATGACCCTGTAGCACTATTCGGCGCAGCTATTTAGCAGCCACTCTGTGGGCACAGTGCGGCAACCCGCTGCGCCCTACAATTTTTGCAGCAACTTCACCACCCCGGCAGCCTCTTGCGCCAGGCGTTCATCGCTCATATCAAACACTCCCTGCACCAAATGCGGCGGCAGATAATCCATGCCGGTCAGGTTGGCCATGGCATTGAACGGACGCAACAGATCCGCCACCGGATAGCGGTTGTAGCCTTCCGGCGTATAAGCCTGCGGATTGCCACCAGTGGTCACCACCAGTTGCAGCGGTTTGCCGTGCAGTTTGGTGCCTTCGCTGCCGTAGGCGAAACCGTAGGTTAATACCGCATCCTGCCATTCGCTGAGGATCGCCGGCGAGCTATACCAGTAAAACGGGAACAGCATCACCACCGCGTCGTGGCTTTGCAGCAGTTCCTGTTCGCGGGCCACGTCGATACGGTAATCCGGATAAGTGCGCATCAGTTCATGCACGGTAACCTTGGGCTGCGTGTTCAGCGCTTCGATCAGCGCCTTGTTGACGCGTGAATCATCGGGAAAGCGGTGAGCGGTTAACGCTAAAATACGTGACATACGAGATCCTCGGTTGAAAATTGATATCGCATTTTTCCATTTCCTTCGCCCAGGGTGTAGGCTGTTCTTTGTCACTTCAATTTCAACTGAAAGTATCAACCACTATGTCGCTGCCCTTTGACGTGCATCGCCTGCTGCCGGCTTTTCTCAGCGCCGCCCAGGCGCAAAACTTTTCCGCCGCCGCCCGTCAGTTAGGCGTTACCCCGGCGGCGGTCAGCAAAAATATCCGCGTACTGGAAGAAAAGCTGGCGCTGCGTCTGTTCCAGCGCAACACCCACAACGTGGTGCTGACCGACGAAGGCAAAGCGCTGCTGGCGCAGGTGGCACCGCTGTGGCAGGCGCTGTCCGCCACGCTGGAAAACGCCGGCGGCACGCAGCAAGATCCCTCAGGCACCGTGCGCGTCAGCATGATCCCCGGCTTCGGCCGCCAGATGCTGATGCCGTTGATCCCGCAGTTCCTTGAGCGTTATCCGCAGATCGATCTCGATCTTTCGCTGGATGCGCGAGTCGTCAATCTGGTGGGCGAAGGCTTTGACGTGGGTATCGGCAGCCGGGTCGATCCCGACAGCCGGCTGGTGGCGCGGCCGCTGTATCAGATGCAGATGGTGTTGGCGGCGTCACCCGGTTATCTGGCGCAGCGCGGCACGCCGCAGGATCCTGACGATCTGTTGCGGCATAACTGCCTACTGCACCGCAATCCGGCCAACGGCCGTAGCGTAAAATGGCCGCTGCGCCGGCACGGCGAAACCAAACCCCTGGAGTTGCACGGCCGCCTGGTCGCCAGCCGGCCGGAGATGCTGCTGGACGCCGCGTTGGCCGGGCTGGGTATCGCCTGCCTGGCGCGCTGGTACACAGAGCCCCATTTTGCGCAGGGTACTCTGCAACCGGTGCTGCCGGATTGCTGGCCGCAACCGACGCAGCTGTGGCTGTACTACGCCTCTGCAGACCTGCCGCCACGGGTGCGCGCCTGGGTCGACTTCCTGCTGGCGCATTTTCGCGATCGCCCGTGAGCAGATTGACGTCTGTACAGCTTGCGCACGCTCTTCCGCTTTCCTTGTCCTACATCAAAAGAACCCCGCCAATATCTATATATAGTGTTTAAAGAAAACAAATAACCTATATATGGTAGTTATCCACAAAGTCATCCACACGCTGCCGTAGCCCTTGTGCGCTGCGGCGTTGCCCTGTGGATAACCTATCCTTCGGGGAACAAGGAGTCGCAACGTGAAACCAATAGTGATTAAACGGGACGGTTGTCAGGTCTCTTTTGACGAGGCACGTATTGGGCAAGCTATCGAACGGGCCGCACTGGCCGTCGGGATTGTCGATGCCGATTACTGCGCAACCGTGGCCCGGGTGGTCGCTCAACGGATGGCGCAACAGCCGCGCGTGGATATCCATGACATTCAGCAGGCGGTGGAAAATCAGCTGATGGCTGGCGAATACAAGCAGCTGGCGCGCGCCTATATCGAATACCGCCACGATCGCGACGTGGCGCGCGAGCTGCGCGGGCGGCTGAACCAGGAGATCCGCGGCCTGGTCGAGCAAAGCAATATGGCCTTGCTGAACGAGAACGCCAACAAGGACAGCAAAGTGATCCCCACCCAGCGCGATCTGCTGGCCGGGATCGTCGCCAAACACTACGCCAAGCAGCACATTCTGCCGCGTGACGTGGTGCTGGCGCATGAGCGCGGCGAGATCCACTACCACGATCTCGACTATTCGCCGTTCTTCCCGATGTTCAACTGCATGTTGATCGATCTGAAAGGCATGCTGACCAACGGCTTCAAGATGGGCAATGCCGAGATCGAACCGCCGAAGTCGATCTCCACCGCCACCGCCGTGACCGCCCAAATTATCGCGCAGGTGGCCAGCCATATTTATGGCGGCACCACCATTAACCGCATCGACGAGATCCTCGCGCCTTTCGTCAGCGAAAGCTTCGAAAAACACCGCCAGGTGGCAGAACAGTGGCAGATCCCGGACGCGCAGGGCTATGCGATGGCGCGCACCGAGAAAGAGTGTTACGACGCCTTTCAGTCGCTGGAATACGAGGTTAACACCCTGCACACCGCCAACGGCCAAACGCCGTTCGTCACCTTCGGCTTCGGCCTGGGCACCTGCTGGGAATCGCGGCTGATTCAGCGTTCAATCCTGAAAAACCGTATCGCCGGGCTGGGCAAGAACCGCAAGACCGCAGTATTCCCCAAACTGGTATTCGCCATCCGCGACGGCCTGAACCACCAGTACGGCGACCCGAACTACGACATCAAGCAACTGGCGCTGGAATGCGCCAGCAAGCGCATGTACCCGGATATTCTCAATTACGATCAGGTGGTGAAGGTCACCGGCTCGTTCAAGACACCGATGGGCTGCCGCAGCTTCCTCGGCACCTACGAGGAAGATGGCGAACTGGTGCACGACGGCCGCAATAATATCGGCGTGATCAGCCTGAACCTGCCGCGCATTGCGCTGGAAGCGGCCGGCGACGAGGCGCGTTTCTGGCGTCTGCTGGATCAGCGGCTGCTGCTGGCGAAAAAGGCGCTGATGACGCGTATCGCACGCCTGGAAGGCATCAAGGCGCGTGTTGCCCCGATCCTGTATATGGAAGGTGCCTGCGGCGTAAGGCTGAAGGCGGACGACAATATCGCCGACATCTTCAAAAATGGCCGCGCGTCGATTTCTCTGGGCTATATCGGCCTGCATGAAACCATCAATGCGCTGTTCGGCAACGAGCAACACGTTTACGACAATGCCGCGCTGCGCGCCAAAGCGGTCGCCATCGTCGAACGCCTGCGCACGGCCACCGACAGTTGGAAAGCAGAGACCGGCTACGGTTTTAGCCTCTACAGCACCCCAAGCGAGAACCTGTGCGATCGCTTCTGCCGGCTGGACACCGCCGATTTCGGCGTGGTGCCGGGCGTTACCGACAAGGGTTATTACACCAACAGCTTCCATCTCGACGTGGAAAAAAAGGTCAATCCATACGACAAACTGGACTTTGAGGCGCCTTATCCACCCTTGGCCAACGGCGGTTTCATCTGTTACGGCGAATACCCCAACCTGCAACACAATTTGAAAGCGCTGGAAGACGTGTGGGATTACAGCTACAGCCGCGTGCCTTATTACGGCACCAACACACCGATCGATGAGTGCTACGAGTGCGGCTTTACCGGCGAATTCGCCTGTACCAGCAAGGGCTTTACCTGCCCGAAATGCGGCAACCACGAGCCGTCCAAGGTGTCGGTCACCCGCCGGGTGTGCGGCTACCTCGGCAGCCCGGATGCCAGGCCGTTCAACGCCGGCAAGCAGGAAGAGGTGAAGCGCCGGGTGAAACACCTCGGCAATGGGCAGCTCGGCTGAAAAATGCCGTTAAACCTATGCATAAGCCTGTTCATCAGGCGTTATTGTCGCCGCCAGTTTGTCTTCGGCCAGCGCGTAAAAACCGGAGCGTACACGCAGTACGTGAGGATTTTATTCGCGTTGCTCACCCTACGGGCCGCCCTCTGTAGGGCGTTCAAAATGCAATGCATTTTGTTAGCACTGCCCGGAGGCAAAATGGTAAGTAAAATAGCCTGATGGGCAGGCCTCAGATGAATTATCACCAGTACTACCCTATCGATGTGGTCAATGGCCCCGGCACCCGCTGCACGCTGTTTGTCGCCGGTTGCGTGCACCAATGCGTCGGCTGTTACAACAAAAGTACCTGGCGGCTGAATTCCGGCCGGCCTTTTACTCAGGAAATGGAAGACCGGCTGATTGCCGATCTCAACGACGCGCGCATTCCGCGCCAGGGGCTGTCGCTGTCCGGTGGCGATCCGCTGCACCCGGCCAACGTCCCGTCGATTTTGCAACTGGTGAAACGGGTAAACGCCGAGTGCCCCGGCAAGGATATCTGGCTATGGACCGGCTACCGGCTGGCGGAGCTGGATGCGCAGCAGATGCAGGTGGTGGACAGGATTAACGTATTGATTGACGGCAAGTTTGTGCAGGATCTGAAAGACCCGGCGCTGATCTGGCGCGGCAGCGCTAACCAGGTGGTGCATAAGCTGCGTTGACCCAACAACACACGGCTCAACCTGTATTAGCCCAGACTCGACCTGGCGCAACTCAGCATAGAGCCAATCTGACAGGCAACTCTGTGCCAAAAGAGGACGTCGCTAAGTCCGCATTGCAATAATTATTGGGGGGCAGGTCAATGGACCTGCGTGAATGATTTCACGCAGGAATAGCATTGGCATAATCACCTGTTCTTATGCCAAATCAAACATCATGCGGTGATTGAATGTTTTACTGCATACTCTTCTTTGCTGACAGGAGTATAAGAATGATTGATCACACCGGATTCAGCGTCACCAATCTTGAAGACAGTAAACTGTTTTACACAAGTGTTCTGGCAAGCCTTGGTCATATTGCACGGCTTGAAATCCCGGATAAAGCGGTAGGTTTTGGTCCTGCCAGACCCGATGAAGGGTCAGATCCGGGAGGCGCGTTCTGGATCGCACAGGGCACGCCCGCCACGCCCCGGATGCATCTTGCCTTCAGTGCAAAAAACAAAGAGGAAGTGGACGCATTCCACTCTACCGCCCTCCGGGCTGGTGGAAAAGATAATGGTGCACCGGGATACAGGCCTCAGTATCACCCTGGATATTACGCCGCGTTTATCCTTGATCCTGATGGGTACAATATTGAGGCTGTTTACCACGAGACACGATAATGACTCGCGGCTCGGAAGTTTCTGGATTACCAACGGCTATGCATCTTTTATAAAATAACATTTCTATTTAGGTGTGAATAAAGAGTGTAAGCCAATTGATGAGTTTGACATTACTGCAACAGTATCAGGAAAGCCTTACATCATTTACTGTACGTCCGCTTCTCGCTCAAAGCCGACTGCCAGATAAAATTTTGTTCTATCGTAGAAACTGTCAGTTCAGCTCTTAGCGAGTACAGCTCAACATTATCGTCGATAACGAGCCCGGATTTTCGCTTTGAATATAGCCATTCTTTTTTCTACATCGGAATGGCTTATATAAACCGCTTTACCGGTTCTTAAACGTTCAAAGGCGGCATCCACTCTCTCGCGCAACTCTTCCTCTTGGGGCATAAACTTCGCGTCCATTTCAGGTTTATTCCTCTGTTCCATTTTCATCTCCTCCTTTGAGACATCATCGGGCCACCAATAACCAGCAATAGACTACATCAATCCCATTCCCACCAGACCCGTCACGATCCCGCACAACACCACCAGCGCAGCCGTCAGGCACAGCGCTTTGGCGGAGAAGACTTTGTTCAGCATCAGCAATGAAGGCAGGCTGACCGCCGGCAGGGTCATCAGCAGCGCCAGCGCCGGGCCGGTGCCCATGCCCGCCAGCATCATGGTCTGCACAATCGGGATTTCCGCTGCGGTGGGGATCACGAACAGGCAACCGGCGATCGCCAGGGCGATAATCCACAGCAGGCTATTGTCTATCGCCCCATCGGCATGCGGGAACAGCCACACGCGCGCCGCACCCAGCGCCAGCACCGCCACAATGTAAACGGGAATGGTCGCCCAAAACAGCGCCCACAGCGCTTTCAACCAGCGACCGAGGAACGGCCGCTCCTCGGTTTTCACCCGCGGCACCGCCGACGCTTGCAACGCGGCCGGCTGCGGATCCCTGGCGGTGACCCGTTGCACCAGCCAGGCGACGCCCAGCACCATAATCACCCCGGCCACCAGCCGGATAGCGGCAAACGGCCAGCCGAGCACAAAACCCATAAAAATCAACGTTGCCGGATTCAACACCGGGTTGCTCAACCAGAACGCCATCGCCGCGCCGCTGGAGACCGACTGACGCCGCAGCCCGGCGGCCACCGGTGCTGCACAGCAAGTACACATCATGCCCGGCAGCGCGATCGCCGCGCCCAGCAGGGTGCCGGAGAAACGCGGGTGGCCCAGGGTGCGCACCAGCCAGTCGCGTGGGATCAGCACTTGCACCAACGAGCCCAGCAACACGCCGAGCACCGCCGCCTTCCACACCGCAGTGAAATACACCAGCGCATAGTGCCAGGCCGCCAGCCACGGGCTGCTGTCGGCATTGGCCAGAATCGATTTGCCGATGGAGTGCGTGTCCGCCGCCAGAAAAGCCTTGCCGTAATAAGGCTGCCATTTGACGTAGTAGAGGCCGATAGCCACCACCAGCAGGAACAGAATCGGTTTCCACAACGGCCAGGCGCGAGCGGTATTTTCAGGAGCGGTCAAAGGTTGCGGCATAGGGTTGGCTCAGGTCAGTGCATCAATAGCGCTAGCTTAGCGCGCCGTCGGCCCCTGCGCATCATCGGCCTGTCCAAAATAGTTCATCTGTTCGCCACCGGCACGTAACGCGATTGTCATCTGGCGGCGGCAACATAATGCCAACTTGAAAGCCACAGGACATACCCGTCGCCTTTCAAGCCGTAGCGTTGTTAGCTGCAATTTGAAAGTCATAGGGCAAGCACCAGCACTGTAAGAAATCCTGATAAATCATAGAGTTTAATAGGTTCCGGCACGCCGAGGTTTTTATTATGATGGACTTATCTAGACATCCGACCAGTTTTCCCACCCGTTACCAGCAGATCGCCGCGCAGCTGGAGCAAGAGTTGCGCACCCAATACCGCTGTGGCGACTATCTGCCTTCCGAGCAACAGTTGGCGGATCGCTACCAGGTCAATCGCCATACCCTGCGCCGCGCGGTGGATCAGCTGGTCGATCGCGGCTGGCTGCAACGCCGGCATGGCATCGGCATATTGGTGCTGATGCGCCCCTATGACTACCCGCTGCATGCCAATACCCGCTTTAGCCAGAACCTGTTCGAGCAGGGCAGCCACCCCACCAGTGAGCGCTTACTCGCTGTGTTACGCCCGTGCAATGGGCATATCGCCAGCGCGCTATCGCGTGAAGAAGGCGAAACGGTGATCCACCTGCGCACCCTGCGCCGGGTCAACGGCGTGCCGATGAGCCTGATCGACCATTATCTGCCCGATCTGGACTGGTGGCTGGCCCTGCAACAGTTCCACAACGGCTCCCTGCACGAATTTATCGAACAGCATATCCACCAGCCGCTGACCCGCAGCCAGACGCGCATCAGCGCCCGCCGGGCCCAGGCCAAAGAGAGCCGGCTGCTTGAGATCGCTACCCACGCGCCGCTGCTGTGCGTACGCACCCTGAACGTCTGCACCGGCAGAGACAACGTGGCGGAATACTCCGTCAGCCTGGCGCGCGCCGACATGATTGAACTGACGATGGAGCACTAAATGCAAGCCTTACAGCCGAGACAACGCTGGATGTCGGTACTGGCGCACAGCCAACCGGCCCAGCTGCGCAGCCACTGGCAGGCGCTGAACCTCAGCCCGCGCTACCAAAGCATTCGCGCGCCGGAAATTGGCCTGGCGCAACTGCAAGGGCGCATGGGTGCCACCGGCCGCCGCTTTGTGCTGGGCGACATGACCGTCACCCGTGCGGTGGTGCAGCTGGAAAACGGCGGCTATGGCTACAGCTATATCGCCGGGCGCGACAAGGCCCACGCCGAACTCTGCGCGCTGGCGGACGCCCTGCTGCAACAGCCGGATCAGACCGAATTGCTGCAACAGCGGCTGATTGAACCGCTGGCCGCCTTGCTGCACGAACAACGCCAGTTGCGCGCCCGCTCTGTCGCCTCCAGCCGGGTCGACTTCTTTACGCTGGTTCGGGGGGATTGACCGATGAGCCTGTTAACCGGATTTGAACAGCCGATAGAACAATCGCAGCACGCTTTCCGCCTGATTCTCAAGGCGTTAAGCGAACCCGGCCATACCGTCACACTGCAAGGCGGCCCGGCCTGGGGCGCACTGAACGCGGCCAGCACCGCCGCGTTACTGACGCTGGCGGATCAGGAAACCCCGATCCAGCTGTGTGAAGCCTTTAAAAGTGAGCAAGTGCTAACAAACATACGCTTCCACAGCGGTGCGCCATTGGCGGTGCAGCCTGAAGAAGTCTTTTTTGCGCTGTTCGACGCACAGCTGCAGACCGCCGATTTACTGGCGCTGCCGCACGGCAGTGAAATCTCGCCGGAATTCGGCGCTACGGTCATCGTGCAGCTCAATGGGCTGGAACAAGGCACCCCGCTGCGCCTCACCGGCCCCGGCATTGAGCGCCAACGCAAGGTCTCACCGCAGTTGCCGCCGGCGCTGCTGGATTTTCTCATTAACCGCCCGCTGCGCTTTCCGCTGGGGCTGGATATTTTGCTGACCTGCGGCGATCGCCTGCTGGCGCTGCCGCGGACCACCCGCGTGGAGGTGTGCTGATGTACGTAGCCGTTAAAGGGGGCGAAAAAGCCATTGAGGCCGCCCATCAGTTACAGGAACAGCTGCGGCGCGGCGACGACGGCGTGCCGGCGCTCGGCATCCGGCAGATTGAACAACAACTGGGGCTGGCGGTGGATCGGGTGATGACCGAAGGCGGCATTTACGATCCCGAACTGGCCGCGCTGGCCATCAAGCAGGCGAGCGGCGATCTGGTCGAGGCGATTTTCCTGCTGCGCGCCTACCGCACCACCTTGCCGCGTCTGGCGGTCAGCGAACCGCTGGCGACCGAAAACATGCGGCTGGAACGCCGTATCTCGGCGGTTTACAAGGACTTGCCCGGCGGGCAGGTGCTGGGCCCAACCTACGATTACACCCACCGGCTGCTGGATTTTGCCCTGCTGGCGGAAGGTGAAGCACCGCGCGCGCCGCAGGCCGACGAACCGCTGCCGGAAAATTGCGCCCACGTGTTTGATTTGCTCAGCCAAGAACAGTTGGCACTGGCGGAACTGGACGACGGCAGCGTGCCGGACGACATCACCCGCAACCCACCGGTTTACCCTTGTTCACGCTCGGCGCGGCTGCAACAGCTGGTGCGCGGTGACGAAGGTTTCCTGCTGGCGCTGAGCTACTCCACCCAACGCGGCTACGGCCGTACCCACCCGTTCGCCGGTGAGATCCGTACTGGCTACGTTTCGCTGGAGATCGTGCCTGAAGAGCTGGGTTTCGCGGTAGATATCGGCGAAATTCTGCTGACCGAATGTGAAATGGTCAACGGCTTTGTCGACCCGGAAGACCGGCCGCCGCACTTCACCCGCGGTTATGGCCTGGTGTTTGGCCGCGCCGAGCGTAAAGCGATGAGCATGGCGCTGGTGGACCGCGCACTGCAAAGCCCCGAGTACCAGGAAGGCGTCGCCAGCCCGGCGCAAGATGAAGAGTTCGTGCTGGCCCATGCCGACAACGTCGAAGCCGCCGGCTTCGTTTCCCACCTCAAACTGCCGCACTACGTTGACTTCCAGGCCGAGCTGGAGCTGCTCAAGCGCCTGCGGCAGGAGTTCAGCGAGCGTCAGGAGGCCCGCAATGAGTGAAGTATTGACCGGCTATAACCTTGGCTATCTCGACGAGCAAACCAAACGCATGATCCGTCGCGCCATCCTCAAGGCCGTGGCGATCCCCGGCTATCAGGTGCCGTTCGGCGGCCGCGAGATGCCGATGCCTTACGGTTGGGGCACCGGCGGCATTCAGCTGACCGCCAGCGTGATTGGCCGCGCCGACGTGCTGAAGGTGATCGACCAGGGCGCCGACGACACCACCAACGCGGTGTCTATTCGCCGCTTCTTCCAGCGCGTTGCCGGGGTAGCCACCACCGAACGCACGCCGGAAGCCACGCTGATCCAGACCCGGCACCGCATTCCGGAAACCGCGCTGCACGAAGACCAGATCCTGATTTATCAGGTGCCGATCCCGGAGCCGCTGCGCTTTATCGAACCGCGCGAAACCGAGACCCGCAAAATGCACGCGCTGGAAGAGTACGGCGTGATGCAGGTGAAGTTGTACGAGGACATTGCGCGCTACGGCCATATCGCCACCACCTACGCCTATCCGGTGAAGGTCAACGATCGTTACGTGATGGACCCTTCGCCGATCCCGAAATTCGACAACCCGAAAATGCACATGATGCCGGCGCTGCAACTGTTCGGCGCCGGGCGCGAGAAGCGCATCTACGCCCTGCCGCCGTTCACCAAGGTGGAAAGCCTGGACTTCGACGACCATCCGTTCAGCGTGCAAAAGTGGGATGAACCCTGCGCGCTGTGCGGCTCGCGCCACAGCTATCTGGATGAGGTGGTGCTCGACGACCAGGGCAACCGCATGTTCGTTTGCTCAGACACCGACTACTGCCGGCAGCAGCTGGCGCAACCTTCGCAAGAGGCGCAGCACTGATGATTTCCCAACCCCTGAGCACCACGCCGCTGTTGTCGGTGGCCAACCTCACCCATTTGTACGCGCCGGGTAAAGGTTTTAGCGACGTCTCTTTCGATATCTACCCCGGTGAAGTGCTGGGCATCGTCGGCGAATCCGGCTCCGGTAAAACCACGCTGCTGAAATCCATCTCCGCACGGCTGGCGCCGCAGCACGGGCAGATCCTCTATCGCCCGCAGGCCGGGCAACAGCACGACCTGTACGCGATGGCGGAGAGCGATCGCCGCCGCCTGCTGCGCACCGACTGGGGCGTAGTGCATCAGCACCCGCTCGACGGGCTGCGGCCCAAAGTATCCGCCGGCGGCAACATCGGCGAACGGCTGATGGCCATCGGCCAGCGTCACTACGGCGACATCCGCCGGCAGGCTGCCCAGTGGCTGGAGGACGTGGAGATCCCGGTGTCGCGCCTTGACGATCTGCCGACCACCTTCTCCGGCGGCATGCAGCAGCGGCTGCAAATCGCCCGCAACCTGGTGACCCACCCGAAGCTGGTGTTCATGGACGAGCCGACCGGCGGGCTGGACGTCTCGGTGCAGGCACGGTTGCTCGATCTGCTGCGCAATCTGGTGGTGGAAATGCAGTTGGCGGCGGTGATCGTCACCCACGATCTGGGCGTGGCGCGCCTGCTGGCGCACCGGCTGCTGGTGATGAAAGAGGGCCAGGTGGTGGAAAGCGGCCTGACCGACCGGGTGCTGGACGATCCGCACCATCCTTATACCCAGCTGCTGGTTTCTTCGGTGCTGTCGTAACACTAGGGGATAACAATGACGATTCAAATCCGGGTTGAACACCTCAGCAAAACCTTCGTGCTCCACCAGCAGCACGGCACGCGCCTGCCGGTGCTGCATGACGCCAACATGACGGTCAGCAGCGGCGAATGCGTGGTGCTGCATGGCCACTCCGGCAGCGGTAAATCCACCCTGCTGCGCTCGCTGTACGCCAACTACCTGCCCGACAGCGGCCATATTTGGGTCAATCATCAGGGCGAATGGCTGGACATGGTGCAGGCCGAAGCGCGCCAGATCCTGGCGGTCCGCCGCCACACCCTCGGCTGGGTCAGCCAGTTTCTGCGGGTGATCCCGCGCATCAGCGCGCTGGACGTGGTGATGCAACCGCTGTTGGAACAGGGCGTCGACCGTGCCGAATGCCGCGAGCGCGCCGAGACGCTGCTCAACCAGCTCAACGTGCCGCAGCGCCTGTGGCAGTTGGCACCCTCGACCTTCTCCGGCGGTGAACAGCAGCGGGTGAATATCGCGCGCGGCTTTATTGTCGATTACCCGATTTTGCTGCTGGACGAACCGACCGCCTCACTCGACAGCCGCAACAGCGCGGCGGTGGTCGGCCTGATAGAACAGGCCAAGCAGCGCGGCGCAGCGATCGTCGGCATTTTCCATGACGAAGGCGTTCGCCAACAGGTCGCCGACCGGTTATACGACATGCAAGCGCCCCAGGCGCTGGAGATCTTCTGATGATCATCAATAACGTGAAACTGGTGCTGGCAGACCAGATTGTCGAGGGTTCGCTGGAGATTAACGACGGCGTGATCCGCAGCTTCGCCGATACGCCGAGCCAACTGCCGCAGGCGCTGAACGGTGAAGGCGGCTGGCTGCTGCCGGGGCTGATTGAGTTGCACACCGACAATCTGGACAAGTTTTTCACCCCGCGGCCCAACGTCGACTGGCCGGCGTATTCGGCAATGAGCAGCCATGATGCGCTGATGGTCGCCAACGGCATCACCACGGTGCTGGACGCAGTGGCGATCGGCGACGTGCGCGACGGCGGCCACCGGCTGGAGAACCTGCAAAAAATGATCGACGCGGTGATCCACAGCCAGCGCGCCGGGGTCAACCGCGCCGAGCATCGGCTGCACCTGCGTTGCGAACTGCCGAACGAGAGCACCCTGTCGCTGTTCGAGCAGTTGATGGACAAACCGGGGGTATCGCTGGTGTCGCTGATGGACCATTCGCCGGGCCAGCGCCAGTTCGCCTCGCGTGAAAAATACCGTGAGTATTATCAGGGCAAATATCATCTCAATGACCAACAGATGAGCGAGTACGAAGAGCAGCAGATCGGGCTTTCCGCCCGCTGGGCCACGCCGAACCGCGAGGCGATCGCCGCCCACTGCCGGGCGCGCAAAATTTCCCTCGCCAGCCACGACGACGCCACCGCCGAACACGTGGCCGAGTCCTGCGCGCTGGGCAGCGCGATTGCCGAGTTCCCAACCACCGAGGACGCCGCCCGCGCCTCGCACCGGCAGGGGTTGCAGGTCCTGATGGGCGCACCGAACATCGTGCGCGGCGGCTCCCATTCCGGCAACGTGGCAGCGCACCATCTGGCAGCGCTGGGGGTGTTGGATATTCTGTCTTCCGACTATTACCCGGCCAGCCTGCTGGATGCGGCATTCCGCATCGCGGCCGACGAACGTAACGGCTACGGCCTGCCGCAGGCGGTGCAGATGATCACCAGCAACCCGGCGAAAGCGCTGGATCTGCACGATCGCGGCGCCATCGCCGAGGGGCTGCGGGCGGATCTGGTGTTGGCGCGGCCGCACGGCGAGCACATCTACGTGCAGAACGTCTGGCGCCAGGGCAAGCAGGTGTTCTGATGGCGCAGCTTATCTACTTGATGGGGCCTTCCGGCTCCGGCAAAGACAGCCTGCTTGCGCAGCTTAGGGCCGATGCCGACAGTGCGCCGCTGGTGGCGCACCGTTATATCACCCGGCCGGCGGATGCCGGCTGCGAAAACCATATTGCGCTCAGCGAACCTGAGTTTCTGCGCCGCCGTGCCAAGGGACTGTTCGCTCTCGACTGGCAGGCGCACCAGCAGCATTACGCGTTTGGGATCGAAGTGGATCTTTGGCTGTTGCAGGGGATCGACGTGGTGGTCAACGGTTCGCGCGCCCATCTGCCGCAGGCGCAGCAGCGCTACGGTGCGCAGCTGTTGCCGGTCTGCCTGCAGGTCAGCACCGAAGTGCTGCGCCAACGCCTGCAAAACCGTGGGCGTGAAGACGCCGCGCAAATCGAACAACGGCTGGCGCGGGCGGCGGAGTACCAGCAAAGGCTGCCCGCCGGTTGCCGCCTGCTGGCGAACGATGGCGACCTGCAAGACACCCTGACGGCGCTGCTGGCGCTGTTACCGGCTTCAACCAAATACCCCCAGGACGCCACGCAATGAACGACTTTGCACAACCGAGAATCGGCGACAACGTGATCCTTAACCGCACCCGGCTCGGCCAGTACGTACATTTGGCCGACGATGCGATCCTCGAAGAGGTGGAAATGGGCGACTATTCTTATACCGCCGGGCACAACCAGATTTTTTACGCCACCCTCGGCAAGTTCGTGTCGATCGCCTCTTACGCACGCATCAATCCCGGCAACCACCCAACCTACCAGCGCATCGCCCAGCACCACTTCACCTACCGCGCTTCCGAGTACGGTCTGGGGGAAGATGACGAGGCTTTCTTCGACTGGCGGCGCGAGCACCACGTCACCGTCGGCCACGACGTGTGGATCGGCCATAACGCCATCCTGATGCCCGGCGTGAGCGTCGGCAACGGCGCGGTGATCGGCAGCGCGGCTGTGGTGACCAAAAACGTCGAGCCTTATGCGATCGTCGCCGGGGTAGCGGCTAAAAAGATCGGCATGCGCTTTGACGATGCCTTGATTGAACGCATCGAACGCAGCCAGTGGTGGCACTGGGATCATCAGACATTGCAGGAACGATTGGCGGATTTCCGCGATATCAACGCCTTTGCGGAGAAGTATCTTTAAGCGGGGAGGATGTATGCAATTGACGTTTCTCGGCACCGGCGGTGCCCAGCAGATCCCGGTTTTCGGTTGCGATTGCCTGGTGTGCCAGCGGGCGCGGCGCGAACCGGCATTCCGGCGGCGGCCATGCAGTGCGATGCTCAAATTTCAGGGGGAAACGACCTTGCTGGATGCGGGATTGCCGTCGCTGGAACGGCGCTTTTCGGCGGGGGAAATTCAACGTTTTTTACTGACACATTACCACATGGATCACGTTCAGGGGTTATTTCCTTTGCGCTGGGGGTGCGGAAATTTCATTCCGGTGTACGGCCCGGCGGATGAACAAGGCTGCGACGATCTGTTTAAACACCCCGGTATTCTGGCGTTTCAACCGCCGTTAACCCCCTTCGAAAGGGTTGAACTGGGTGGGCTGCATATCACCCCGCTGCCGTTGCAACATTCCAAACCGACGTTGGGTTATCTGGTCCAGGCAGAAGGCTACGCGCTGGCCTATCTGACCGATACCGTCGGCCTGCCGCCGGACACCGAGGCTTTCCTGCGCAATATAACGCTGGATCTGCTGGTGCTCGACTGCAGCTTGCCGCCACAACCCCAGGCGCCGCGCAATCATAACGATCTGACCCGCGCTCAGGAGACACAACAACATTTGCAGCCCGGCCGCACGCTACTGACGCATATCAGCCATCATCTCGATTTATGGCTGATGGACAACGAACTGCCGCCGGGCATGGAACTGGCTTTCGATAATCTCAGTGTACATTGCCATAGCGATGCAGTTGGTCGGACTCCAGCACCGTAACGCCGCTGCCGGGGCTGAACGCCTGCTCCAGCAGGGTCTGCGCCACGTCTTTGGCGGCAACCGAGCGCCACTTGCCCGGTAGCAGTTTGAACAGCGGCGCGGTGAGCCGCTCCAGTAAACGCGGCGACGGGCGGTTGCCCAACAGCATCGACGGACGCACCAGCGTCAGGCGTGGCCAGTTCTGCTCACGCAACGCCTGTTCCATTTCGCCTTTGGTACGGTTGTAGAGGAATGACGAACGCGGGTTAGCCCCCACGGCGCTGACGACCAGACAATGCTGCGCCCCCAACCGCCGCCCGGTCAGCGCGCTTTCGACGACTAACTGATAATCGACATAGCGGAAATTGGCATCGCTGCCAGCCGCTTTACGGGTAGTGCCCAGGCAGCAGAAAATAATATCGATGGGTTGCTGCAGGCCACTCAGCAACGCGAGCAGATCCTCGCCCACCGGGTTATCTGTTTTTTCGTTTGCGGGCAGCGGTTGGCGCGTCGGCGCCACAATCGCCGTCACCTGCGGATCGTCTTGCAACTGTTGCAACAGCTCGCTGCCCACCAGCCCGGTGGCCCCTACGATTAATACCCGTGCCATGCGCTTCCCCATGCCGATTGATGACTCTGAAAAAGTATAGTGTGTTGCGTTCAGGCCCGCGTCCAATGCAGTTTCTTACCAAATCCAAGGGTGTTGTCGGTCATCTTCACTTCCTGCAAATTCAGCTGCCACACCGGCGCTTTCATCATTTTGGCAACCGGGAACCGCTTGCAGTAACGGGCGCGCGCCAGCGCCTCTTCATCGCCGCTCAGCATCACCGCCTCGGCGCGGTACTGCACGCCGCGGATCAGCGCGATGGTCTTTGGCTTTGGCGCAATAGTGCCCACCACACGGGCATTTTGCAGCATCAGCTCGCCGTGGCGGGTGTGGGTTTCGGTCATCAGCCACAACGCCATCTGCTCGGCGTCAAACACGTAAAAACAGTTGGCGCACCACATGTCCAGGCCGTTGCCGGCGCACAGCGTCAGCACATGCTGCTTGCCGATAAAATGAGTAATAAGCTGCTGCTGTTCAAGATTGTTCACATCACTTCTCCCCTTCAGTGGCGCTATCTTATATCGATTATGGAAGGGCTGCAGCGTCGACAAAAACAACAAAGCCATCAACTCGCGTATCAAGTTGATGGCTTTGAAATTGTGTATGACCCGACAACCTCAGGATGCTGCCGAGTGAGGCACAAGCTAACGCATTATATTATTATGGGTGGTTACCTGGATCATCAATATCGATACATTCACCGTTCGGCCAACAAATTATATTTTCTTTATGTTCTACACGGTCAAACTTAGACAGCTCAACAGCGAAAGCAGAGCCGTTAGCGGCTAACAGCAAAGCGCCCATCAGAAAGTATTTCATAGTAACTCCATTTAATTGAGTGATTAATTAACTTGCTCTCATGCCCTGAGAGTGAAATCAATTTATTACCTGGTGATTTAATCCTCAATAAAAACATCATTAAATTAATGAATTTTAATAACTTCAATTAAAAAAACACATCTTAATTTTCATTAATTACCATAAAAATCAGCAAATTAAAAACAAATCGCACACATAAAAAATAAACCTTATCTTACCTTATTTTCAGGTTTATTTTAAATAACAATGCCACCAAAAAAGACTGCCAAGTTTATTTTGGTTTATATTCGGCTTAATAATCTTGCTAATTAATAAATAGCCATGGAATTTAATGCATTGTCTGTCGTAACCTTGATCTTTTCAAGCCACAGTATAAATACGTTCAACTTAATGAAAAATAGCAAAATGCAATTATATTTCCATCGGTTTTGAAACGGCCTTTACGGCAGTGAACACATCGACTCCATTTCTGCAGCCATGCCCAGCTTTCTAAGCTGCCTGTACGGCAGTGAACCGTTGAAGATTAGCGCTAATCAGCTGATTATTGAAGAGTAACATCACGATTCCCCCCAAAAGGCTTTTTTCAGCCTGCCCATTCTGCATGTTTAAAATCAACAAGTTAAAACATGTCGAAAAAAAAGGGTTCAGCGGCAGCCTGACGTTGCCTATAGTAACGCTCAACTCTCAACGGGGACCCAATGATGGACATTCCAACCTGGCACCTCTATATGCTGCGTTTGCCGAACGGCATGCTGTATACGGGCATCACCACCGACGTAACGCGGCGGCTGGCACAGCATCAGGCGGGCAAAGGCGCCAAGGCGTTACGGGGAAAGGGGGAGCTGACTCTGGCGTTTCACTGCCGGGTGGGGGATCGCTCGACGGCGCTGAGGCTGGAATATCGGGTAAAGCAGCTGAGCAAAATACAAAAAGAGCGATTGGTAAGTCACCCGCCGCCCTCATTGGATTATTTACTGCCGAGCGCTGAGGTTAAAGCCGGTTAAACGGCTCGGAATATTCCACCGCCCCGCTCACGTCGTTCAGCGCGTCTTCCGCCAGCGGATAAACCTGGAACGCGGCTTCGGCACCCGGCCAGCGGCAATGCAAGCCATAGGCAGCGGCCGGTTTAAAGCCGAAACGGCCGTAGTAAGCCGGATCGCCCAGCACCACCACGGCGGCGTAACTGAACTCGTTCAGGGAATCCAGCCCTTCGTAAATCAGCTTTTCACCCAGCCCCTGGCGACGCAAGCTTTCATCCACCGCCAGCGGCGCCAGACCGACCCACTGCCGGTCTTCTCCGGCGACATCAACCGGGCTGAACGCGGCATACCCCACCACGCCGCCTTCGTCGTCGGTGGCGACAATGCCCAGGGTCAGCAGGCCGTCTTCGCGCAGTTGCTGCACCAGATCGGCCTCGTCATCTCGCCCAAAGGCGCGGCGCAGCAAGGCATCGATCCCCGCCGCGTCTACCGGAATTTCTACGCGGATCAGCATGCTACCGGCACACGGGAAGTCTGCACCGTGCCCTCCTGCAATCCTGCTTCCACAAATTCAGCCAGTTGCAGCAGGCCAATGCGCAACGGCGCAGGCATGGCTTCCAGCTCGATGGCGTCCATCAGATTTTTTACATACAGGCCCAATTCGGTGTCCCCTTCAATCTGCAGCCGACGCTGAAAGAACAGCGTATCGGGATCTTGCTTACGCGCTGCGATCAGAATCAGATCGTTGGCGTCGCCGCTGAAGCTGACATCAGCTTCGGCGTGGTGGCTGACAACCAGTTTGTCGTTTTCTACCGTCATAAACCAGTGTAGCGCCAGATCGCGAACTTCGATCTTCAACCAGCGCGATTCGAGAAAAGCCAAATCGCCATCCGCCAGCGCCTGGCGGAATTGCCAGCCCAGCACCTGTTCCAGAAGCTGCCGCTGCAAAGCAAACGGCGTGAATTTTAGCGGTACGCGCAGCAGCGACGGCCCTTGGCGCACAATGCGTGCTCGTAGTTGTTCCAACACTGTCGTTCACTCCTTTCAACACAGACTAGCGCTATTTTGCCACATCGGCGCGCACCTGAAGCGGTCTATATCAACAAATAGTGCATTTGGCCGCCAGCTTTATCAATACGCCAGAAGCTGCCTCAAATCAAAACCTGTTCGCCGCGCTTTCACTAAAATTGCTTCCCCGATGGGCGCTTGCCGGTTGAATACCGCCGCCGACAGCCCTTGTTAACCAGGATAAATCTATGGAGCTGCTTTGTCCCGCCGGTAACCTTCCGGCCCTGAAAGCCGCGGTGGATAACGGCGCAGACGCCGTGTACATCGGCCTGAAAGACGATACCAACGCGCGCCACTTTGCCGGCCTCAACTTCACCGAGAAAAAGCTGCAGGAAGCGGTCGATTACGTGCACCGGCACCGCCGCAAACTGCATATTGCCATCAACACCTTCGCCCACCCGGACGGCTATGGCCGCTGGCAACGGGCGGTGGATATGGCGGCGCAACTGGGTGCGGACGTGCTGATCCTGGCCGATTTGGCGATGCTGGAATACGCTGCCGAACGTTATCCGCAACTGGAACGCCATGTCTCTGTGCAGGCTTCCGCCACCAACGAAGAGGCGATCCGCTTTTATCAGCGCCATTTCGACGTCAGCCGGGTCGTGCTGCCGCGCGTGCTGTCGATACATCAAGTCAAACAGTTGGCGCGCACCAGCCCGGTGCCGCTGGAGGTGTTCGCTTTCGGTAGCCTGTGTATCATGGCCGAAGGGCGCTGTTATCTCTCTTCCTACCTGACCGGTGAATCGCCGAATACCGTCGGCGCCTGCTCCCCGGCGCGCTACGTGCGCTGGCAGAAAACCGCACAGGGCATGGAATCGCGCCTGAACGACGTGCTGATCGACCGTTATCGGGACGATGAAAACGCCAGCTATCCGACGCTGTGCAAAGGACGTTATCGGGTGGACGGCGTGCGCTATCACGCGCTGGAAGAACCCACCAGCCTGAACACGCTGGAGCTGTTGCCGGAGTTGCTGGCCGCCAATATCGCTTCGGTGAAGATTGAAGGGCGCCAGCGCAGCCCGGCCTATGTCAGCCAGGTGGCGCACATCTGGCGCCAGGCGATAGACCGCTGCCAAGCCGACCCGGCCACCTACCGGGCAGACGCAGGCTGGATGGAGGCCCTCGGCGCGATGTCCGAAGGCACGCAGACTACGCTCGGCGCCTATCACCGCAAATGGCAGTAGCAGGAGAGACCATGAAATACGCATTAGGCTCGGTGCTGTACTACTGGCCGAAAACCGAGATTGAGAAGTTCTACCGGCAGGCGGTGAACAGCAGCGCGGAGATTATTTACCTCGGCGAGAGCGTCTGCACCAAGCGGCGCGAAATGAAGGTGGGCGACTGGCTGACGCTGGCGCAGGAGATCGCCCGCAGCGGCAAGCAGGTGGTGATTTCCACCCTGGCGCTGTTGCAAGCGCCGTCGGAGCTGAACGAACTGAAACGCTATGTGGAGAACGGCGAGTTTCTGATTGAAGCCAACGATCTGGGCACGGTGAACATGGCGGCGGAGCGCGGCCTGCCGTTCGTCGCCGGGCATGCACTCAACTGCTACAACGCCTACACCCTACGCCTGCTGCACCGCCAGGGGATGGTTCGCTGGTGCATGCCGGTTGAGCTTTCGCGCGACTGGCTGGCCAATCTGCTGGCGCAATGCGACGAGCTGGGTTTCCGCCATCAGTTCGAAGTGGAAGTCTTGAGCTATGGCCACCTGCCGCTGGCCTATTCGGCACGCTGCTTCACCGCTCGCTCGGAGAACCGTGGCAAGGACGAATGCGAAACCTGCTGCATCCGCTACCCGCAAGGGCGGATGATGCGTTCGCAGGAGGAACAGCAGGTGTTTGTGCTCAACGGCATTCAGACGATGAGCGGCTACTGCTATAACCTCGGCAATGAGTTGCCAAGCATGCAAGGGCTGGTGGATATCGTGCGCCTTTCGCCGCAGAGCGCAGAAACGCTGGCGCTGATCGATAACTTCCGCGCTAACGAACAGGGCGCGCAACCGCTGGTTTTGGCCGATAAAGCCGACTGCAACGGCTACTGGCGCCGGGTTGCGGGGTTGGAGCTGGTACAGTAGTGGGATAAATCAAAGGGATGCCGACAACTTTTCTGCTGCCGGCATCTTATTGCTTCTCGTTAAATCGCATTACTTTCCATTGTACCAATGGTAAAAACTCACGCACATCAGGCAAAAACTTCTGACGCCCAACCCCACAAAAACAGCAATAGCCGCATTCGCTAAGTGTTCTCTTGGAGAACCAGCGAGTAATAACGGGTGATAAAGCAACTGCATGGTTATCATCAGCCCGATAAAAGTAGCAAAAGACTTGGCGAGCTTACCTGGCCCCATAGTCAGCACCTATTCTTAAAACTTTAAAAGTAATATAAATGAGTAATTACCAGCGGCACTGACCATTTACGCTATTAGCGTTTCTATTGCCATCCAATGCCCCTTTATTATCACCGTTATTCTTTGACTGACTATTTCTATCACAACCAACAATCCCGGTTAAGGCGCCAGCGAAAGCCATACCAAGCATCCCAGGCGGGCCGCCAGGCATACCCGTAAACGCCCCGATAATCATGTAGGCACCTGTTTTGTTTGCGCAGGTGTCAGGCGCACTGGGTCGGTTCTGTCACGGTCACCGCCGTTATTTCCATCCCCGCAACCGCCAATCAACTTCATCTCGTCTAACGTCAATTCCCTTATTGTTGACATAATATTTTTCCATTTAACAAATGATTTAATATGTTTAATTAACATTGACCGAAGGTTGAATAACTGCAAACCACCACACAATCAATAAACAATAATTATCAGCAACAATAAACAAAGTCAAATTTAATCAATATTAATCAAAAACGTTAATTGTAGATTTTAATTATTTAATTAAAAAGAAACAATAATAATTAAAATAATAAAGACCTCGGGTCCGGCGCCTTTATTGATTCATTGTTCCGCCGTTTGCGGAAGATTCTGCTCACAACTCCCACGCCGCAACCCAACAGGCCGTTAATGCTCTGCCACCGCAGAATCTGGAACCTCATCGCTGCGTTCAGAATTTAAGCATTGATTAATTCATTTGAATGAATTAATTTCAAGCTTCCCTGACACGCAACAAGGAGTCACACCATGTTGATACCGCCAAAATCGTTATCCCACACCGAACGTGACCGCCGCTGGCAACTGGCGCGCGACATTATTCGGACGGAGGACCTGGCAGCCCTGATCGTGTATGGCGATCGAGAGGCCGCCGCACCTGCCGGTTTCGCACCGGATTGTTATTTCACCAACGACCGCCCCGGCTCTATCGTCGTATTTATCGGCGATGAACCCCCGCGGGTTTACACTTTCGCCTCACTGATGGTGGCCGATCATCTTCAGGCATCATTACGCGGTGACTTGCAGTGGATCGACGCGGAGCAGCTGTTTGTCGGCAAAACAGGCTCCGACGTCGGGGCCTGGCTGGCCAGCCGCCGGTTGGAGGGAACACGCATCGGCATTATCGGGCTAGAGCCCTATCCGCCGTTCTACTTTGACGGCGCCATGCCCGCTCGCACCTTTCAAGGGCTGGCAGACGCCCTCCCGACGGCAACCTGGGTACCGGTATACCGTGAATTCTTCCGGCGTGCGTCGGTAAAAAGTGAAGAAGAACTCGCTTTGGTACGCTATGCCGCGCACATCGGCGAAACGATGTGTGAGGCTCTACGAGCCACGGCACGGCCTGGCGCTTCCGAAGCGGATCTGGTGGCGGCGGTGACCGCAACCTGCTTTTCGATGGGCGGTTACACCGCCGAGCTATTGCTGGGTTCCGGACCCGAATACGTCGGCTGGGGGCCACCGGCCTGGCAATACCGCGCACAGGCGCCACGGGTGTTGCAGGAAGGCGATCTCGTGCTGTCGGAGATCTTCGCGCTGTACGGTATGATGGAAACACAGCACCAGGCCGCTGTCGCCATCGGCGAAGTGCACCCGGAGATCTTGCGCGCCGCCGAGGTGGCCAGGGCGAGCTATGAAGCAGGGTTGCAAACGCTACGCACGGGCAATACCTTCGGCGATGTAGTCGATGCCATGGAGCAGCCGTTATTGGCCTCCGGGGGCTGGCATGTGCATCCCTTGGTCCATAGCATCAACCCTTACGGCCCAGTAGGCTTCGGTACGGCACCTGGCATAGAATCCTTGCCCGAAGCGGCTCGCTACGCGCAGCTCAAACGGTTGCCGACCGTAGGGCGCGATCTTCCGCTGCAGGCGGGCATGTGCTTCGCCTTCGAGCCTAATTGCGCCTTCGGTCGGCACATGGCCAATATCGGCGGAACGGTATTGGTCGGGGACTCGGGCGGTGTGGCGCTTAATGAAAACTCTACGCGGTTGATGCTGGCAGACGGCTAGGCGAACCTATTATCAGGAGATGATGAATCCATGCAAGATCAGGACAGGCTCAGTGAACGAGCCCGCGAAACCCAGGAGCGGCTTATTCGGGCTGGATTGAGCCTGTTCAGCAAACAGGGGCTGGAAGGCGTACGCACCCGGCAGCTGGCCGACGAAGCGGGCGTGAATCAGTCCGCCATTCCGTACCATTTTGGCGGCAAAGAAGGTGTGTATTTAGCGGTACTTGAACACGTTGCCAACGGCATCGTTGAACACCTGGCATTGCCTCGTCTTTTGAGCGACTCACCCTCGCCGGCAGCAGCTTTGCAAGCGCTGATGCAGGATTTCGTCCGTGCCTTGCTGGGGTCTGAAACCTCTACAGCCAGCAGTCTGCTATTAGCGCGCGAACAACTCCAGCCCAGCGCTGAGTTCGATGCCTTGTATTCGCGCCTGTTCTTGCCGCTGCATCAGGCCGTTAGCGAGTTAGTCGCGGCGATCCGCGGTCAAGACCCGGCCCTGCGGGAAAATATTCTGTGCGCTCACGCCATCCTCGGCCAGGCGTTAGCCTTCTCCGTGGCGCGGGAGGCCCTGCTGCGTCGACTTGGCGAAAATGCATTGCGGCCGCAACAGGTGGCGCAGATTGCAGAACTGGTAGGCGTTATGTCGGTCGCCGCCGCACAACACTAGATACGGCGGCATAGGCTATGCACTCCGCTTGCGAAACAGGCTGCGCAGCGCCACGCTGTTGCGCAGAAAGCCCACGCCTACACCCAGCAAGGTATAAATAATCCCCAGGACCAACAGCATCACCACATCGCCCCACACTTCGTTAAGCGACAGCCCCATCTGGTTAACCCCGGCTATCGCCTTGGTGGCCCAGGTGGAGGGGATGCAATAGGAAATGGTTCGCACCCAGCCCGGCATCGCCTGCAGCGGCCAGATGGTGCCGGAGAGGTAGAATATCGGCGTGGTGATAAACGCCAGCGTCAGGTAGATCATCTCGACGCTGCGCAGGCACTCGGTCACCAGCTTGCCCAACCCCAGCACCGCCAGCAGGAACGGGAAGGTCAGCAGCAGAATTTCCGGGATGCCCGCCGTCTGGCGGTAACCCAGCACCCACGGCCACAGCACAAACAGCACGATCGACAGGAATAACCAGATCGGCAGCAGCGCCGTCAGCCCGCCCAGATGCGCCGCCAACGGTGCTTTACCGCCCGGCGTACTCTTCATGGCGATGCTGACGCGTATGCAGGCGATCAACAACGAGTGCTGCAACAGCATGACCAGCAGGCCGGGGAAGATGATTGCCGCAAAGCTGATGCCGGGGTTGAACACGTCCAGCGTCTGCCCCACGATCGGCGTCAGGATCACCTGCGCCTGCCGTTCGCTGAAACCGCTGCGCAGCAGCAGCCCGTTGTTGTACTGGCTCAACAGTTGTTGATAAGCCGCCACTACGTCCTGCTGGATCTGGCCGTTGGCCAAGCGGTTGGTCGCGTCGCCGTACACCGGCACCACGATATTCTGCCCGCTCAGGATCTTCTTCTCCAGATCCACCGGCATGATGATCACCGCAAACAGCTTGCGCCAGCCAAGGTCTCGCTGGGCCTGCTCCTGGCTGTCGTAGGTCTGGATCGCGATTTTCGAGGTGGCGTCCAGTTGGCGGATCAACTGGCGGCTGGCGGTGCTGTGGTCCTGATCGACCACGCCGACCGGCAGATCCCACACCGTGCGGTTGGCATACACCATGCTCATGATGCACAACGACAGGAGCAGCATCAGCCACATCGGTCGTTCCAGCATGCCAAGCAGCACCCGGACAAAGGTTTGCCAATAGATCTTCATCCCGCGCCCCCTTCCTTCAACAACCGCTGCAACAGGCGGTTACGCACCAGCAACGCGGTAACCAGCGGATAGACCGCCAGCAGCGCACAGACGCTGAAGATGGCACTGGCCGGCACCTGCCGCAGGAACACGTCGAACATGGCATACAGCGCATGGGTCAGCGGCTCGATATTGGAGATAATCCGCGCCGGCAGCGGCATCGACAGCTCCGGCACCGCCATGCCCGAGAAGGTCAACGCGATACTCACCAGGATGCCGATCAGGCTGTAGGCAGTGATAGTGCTGCCGGTAAAGGTAAACAGCAGCAGGCCGACGCTCTGCGCCGCCATCACGTAGAAAAAGGCGATCATCAGCATAAACAAGGGATTGCCGCTGACGCGAGCGTCAAAAATCCCCACCAGCGCCGCGATCTCCACCATCAGCAGGCTGGTGAAACACAGGGTGTAAGGCGCCAGTTTGCCGAGCAGCGCCAGGCTGAACGGCCTGGCCTTCAACAGCGACTTGCTGCGCGCCAGCACGTAAATCATGCAGGTCACCACAAACAGCTGCAGCAGGTGAATGGTGGCCGCGAACTGCTGATAGTAAATATAGCTGCCGCTGGCGTTGAACAAACTGCCGTACGACAGCGTGACGTCCGCCAGCGGCGGCAGCGTTTTGCCCATCTCGCCGGCGATGATGCTGCGGGTACTGGCGTTGATTTCAGTCATCAGGCCGCTGAAATCCTGAGTGGAATACAGCCCGGCGCCGTAAAACAGCGCGTTGTAATACATCACCACGCTCGGCTGCTTGCCCGCCAGCGCGTTGGCCTCGAAATCCGGCGGGATGTAAAGCAGCGCATAATCCTGCGCGCTGCGCAGGCGGTGCAGCGATTCATCCAGCCCGCCATCGTAGGCCTCGACGTGGGCATGGGAGCCAGCATCCAGCTTGCGGGTCAGCGATTTGGACAGAGAGCTGTGATCGCTGTCCACCACCGATACCGGCAAATCGAGCAAGGTGCCCTCCGAGAAGTTGCTGCTGATCAGGCCAAACAGCATCAGCGGGAAGATCCAACTTAGCCAGTGCACCACCGGGCTGCGAAAGGCGATGCGGCACTCGTTGTCAAACGCGTGGCTGAAGCAGCGCCAACCGGCCTTTACTCTTTCCATAGCCATAGGCTGCTCATCCCCGGACGCAGACCGTCCACCGGCTGTGACGGATACAGGCGCACTTCAAAGGTTTTCAGATCGAAGTCACCGGTGGCGCGGGTGGCGCGTTTGGTGGCGTAATCGCCCAGCGGCGCGATGTAGCGCACCTCCGCCTCAATCATTTTGTTCTGCAGCGCCGGCACCCGCATTTGGATCTTATCGCCTTTGCGTACGTGAGCCAGAATGTCTTCGCGCAGGTTAAACACGAAGTAGGCATCCGGTACGCGGATCAGCGTCACCAGCGGGCTACCGGCATTCAGCAGTTCACCCACTTCCGCCGGGATCGGCCCCACTTCGCCGTCCACCGGCGCTAAAACCCGCAGATCGTCGGTTTGGGCTTTCACTTCCAGCAGGTTCTCTTCCGCCGCCCGCAGCGCCGCGGCGTATTGCTGCCGCAGTTCGATACGGTCGCCGTTGACGCCTTCGTCCAGATTGGCCTTGGCGGCCTGCACCTGTTGGAAAGCGGTATCGCGCGAACGGCGCGAGCTGTCCAGTTCGGACTTCGAGATATATCCTTTGCCGGCGATACTCAGGTTGCGATTGTAATCATTCTGCGCATTGCGGTATTCCGCCTCGGCCTGCGCCAGGCTGGCGCGCAGATTGCGGATGCTCTCTTCACGCGTGCCATGCAGCGACTGCTCAAGCTGCGCTTTGGCCTCATCGCGCGTCGCCTGTGCGGACCGCAACTGCGCCATCAATTCCGGGCTGTCGAGCTGAATCATCGCCTGCCCGCCCTTTACGTCATCGCCACGCTCCACCAGGCGCTCGATCACTCGCCCCTTGGCTTTGGAGGCCACAATCACTTCCGGCGCATCCACCTCACCCTGCAACAGCAGATCCTGATTATGCGCGCGGAACAATATCGCCAGAGCGATCGCCACCACCATCAATAACAGGGTAAACAGCGTCTTTTTTTTCATTATTCAGGCTCCCGGAACGGTAAGCGGCAGGTGGGGATCATCACGTCCATATTTTAATAGGCTCTAAAAAGACCATTTTTCTCATAAGGATATCACAAGCACATATATCCTCTTTTATAACCTTAAATTGGATTATGCTTTTAACGCTAAAGCACATTCGACTTTGTAGTTTGCAGACTCCTGCAATCGCCCTTTAAGCGATCACTCCTCTGATGGACGATGTCATGACTGAAAAAACCGTGGTACCGCTTTCGGTACTGGACTTATCCCCCATTCCGCAAGGGGCCAAACCGCGCGATGCGTTTCACGCCTCTTTAGATTTAGCACAACATGCCGAAAAATGGGGTTATCAGCGCTATTGGTTGGCGGAACATCACAATATGACCGGTATCGGCAGTGCGGCCACCTCTGTGCTGTTGGGCTTTCTGGCCGCCGGCACCCAGAGCATTCGCCTCGGCTCCGGCGGCGTGATGCTGCCTAACCATGCGCCGCTGGTGATCGCCGAGCAGTTTGGCACGCTGGAATCGTTGTATCCGGGGCGTATCGATCTGGGCCTTGGCCGCGCGCCCGGTACCGATCAGCGCACCATGATGGCGCTGCGCCGCCACCTGTCCGGCGAAGTGGATAACTTCCCGCGTGACGTGCAGGAACTGCAGCATTATTTCTGCGACGCGCAGCCAGGCCAACCGGTGCAGGCCGTGCCGGGCCAGGGCTTGCATGTGCCGATCTGGCTGCTGGGCTCGAGCCTGTACAGCGCTCAGCTGGCGGCACAGCTTGGTCTGCCGTTCGCCTTCGCTTCCCACTTTGCGCCGGAAATGTTGTTCCAGGCGCTGAAGCTGTACCGCGAGAACTTCAAACCTTCCGAACAATGCGCGCAGCCGCATGCCATGGTGTGCGTCAACGTGGTGGCCGCCGACAGCGACGAAGAGGCCCGCCGGCTGTTCACCTCGATGCAACAGCAATTCATTAACCTGCGCCGCGGTTCACCGGGCCCGCTGCCGGCGCCGGTGGACAATATCCACGCGCTGTGGAGCGCCGGGGAGCAATACGGTGTCGATCAGGCGCTGCGCATGTCGATAGTCGGTAATGAAAGCACCGTTCTCCACGGGTTGCAGGCGCTGCTGCGTGAAACCGGCGCGGATGAAATCATGGTCAACGGCCAGATCTTTGATCATCAGGCGCGGCTGCATTCGTTTGAGATTGTCGCCGGAGTGAAAGGCGATGTGGTGAAAGGCTAAATGAAAAGTGGGGGAAATGGCTTCCCCCACTTTTAACCGGGCCGTCAGGCCTGTTTTATCGCTTCCTGCGCCTGCCGGCGGTGATCGGCACGCAGAAACAGCAGCGTGCGGCTCAGCAACACCAGCATCAGGCAAAATTCGGCCGCAATCGCCACCAGCACCGCATTCAGGTAATTACCGGGCGCCAAATGCAGCATCTGCACCAGCAGCGTGCCCAGCAGGATCGGCCCCAGCCCCAACGCCGTCTGTTGCACCGTAGCCAGCATGGCACTGCCGGAACCGGCGTGCTCTGTCGGTACGTCAGACAGGCCGATGCGAAAGAAACTGCTGACGATAAACGCCTGCCCGAAGCCAATCAACACCGTCGCCGGGATCAAATTCCACAGCCCCGGATGCGGCCAGACCAGTTTCAATGTCAGCATCAGCGCCAACAGACCCACCATCTGGATCAGGCAGCCAAACATCAGCGTCCACACCTTGCCGAAGTGCTCCACCACCGTGCTGCTCAGCAACGATGAAAGAAAATAGGCCGCCCCGAGCGCGATAAACGCATTGCCTGACTGGAATGAGCTCAGCCCCGCGCCGGATTGCAGCGTCAGCGCCATCACAAACATAAAGCCGCTCCAGCAGGAGAAGAACAGGATGGCGATCACCAGCCCGAAGCGCACGCTCGGCAAGCGCAGCAGCGCCGGCGGCAACAACGGGAAATTACGCCGTTGCTCCTGCCGCCGCTCGACCCGCCACAGTAACCACAACAGCGGGATGCTGGCCGCCAGCAGCACCAGGCAAGGCCACGGCCAGTGCCATACCGGCCCCAATGCCAGCGGGAACAGCAGGCAGGCGATGGTCAATCCAAGCAACAGCGTGCCGGGGAGATCGACATTCACCCGCTTCTCCCCACGGGTATTCGGCACCCAGCGGTGGGCGCAGGCCAGCACCAACAGGCATACCGGAATATTAATCAGGAATACGCTGCGCCAGCCGCTGCCGGCAATATCAAGGGTGATCAGCAACCCGCCCAGTACCTGGCCGACGATAAACGCCAGCCCACCGATAGCCCCGTACATCCCCAGCGCCTTGGTATGTTCGCGGCCCCGCAGGCACACATGAATGGTGGCCAGGATTTGCGGCACGATAAACGCCGCGCCAACCCCCTGCAACACGCGAGCCACCAATAACAGCCAGACGGAGTTCGCCAACCCGCACATCAATGAAGCCACGGCAAATATCCGCACGCCCCACAGGAACAGGGTGCGCCGCCCCAGGTTATCCCCCAAGCGGCCGCCCATCGCCAGACAGACGGCGAACGCCACGCCGTAGACCGCCACAATCAGTTCCAACTGCGCCGGGCTGGCTCCCAGCGACTGCGCTATCGCATCCAGCCCGACATTCACGATGGAAAAATCGATCATCGGCAGCAACTGCCCCGCCAATAAAATAATTAACCCCGCGCGGCCCAGCTTGGCCGCCGTTGATGGTGCGTTCATGCTTCTCATCCATTGTGTTAACCCAGGAATGTGATTAGCATCACCTTTAAAGCAAACGGGTACCAGTTCTTGATTATCATGGTATAAAAACTACCGGTCTTGTTGCAGGAGTAAATTATTCATGCCCGTAACTACCCGCACTACCTCTGGCGTTCACGCCGATAACCGCAAGCTGTTGGGCGCTTTTCTGCGCACGCGCCGCGAGAGCCTGGATCCCAACCGGTTGGGGCTTGCGCGTATGCGTCAACGCCGCACGCCCGGCCTGCGTCGTGAAGAAGTCGCCCAGTTGGCCGATGTAGGCATCACCTGGTACACCTGGCTGGAACAGGGGCGGCCGATTCAAGCCTCGCCAAAAACGCTGACCGCGATCGCCAATGCACTGCAATGCAACGAAGCGGAAACTCACCACCTGTTCAGGCTGGCGGGACAAAGCTTGCCGGCGTCTACGCAAAACGACGGCTGTGAGCCGTTGTCGGCATACGGGCAAAAAATCCTTGATCAGCTCGACCCGCTGCCGGCAATCATTTCCAACGCACGCTTCGATATCCTGGGTTTCAACCGGGCCTATTGCCTGCTGATGGGCGTCGAACTGGCCGAACTGCCGCCGGAAGATCGCAACTGTATCTATTTGGCGTTCACCCACGAGCACTGGCGTGCCAGCCAGTTGGACTGGGATGAAGTGATGCCGAAAATGGTGGCGCTGTTTCGCGCGCAGATGGCGGAGCATTTGGGCGAACCGATCTGGGAGGCGCAACTGGCGCGCTATCTGGCAGTTTCTGAGGATTTCCGCACCCTCTGGGAGAGGCATGAAGTGCGCAGCATCGACAACAACGTCAAACGCTTTCGCCATCCGTTAGTCGGGGTGATGAGCCTGCGGCAGAATAACTGGTGGTCGGCGCCGCGCAACGGCGACCGGATGCTGGTGTACGTACCGGCAGATGAGCAGAGTGAACGCCGCCTGCATCAGTTGACCGGCGGCGCAGAGTAACCTTGGTGTCAGCGTTGGATAAGGTAGCGGATGGTCGGACCGTCCTGCTGGATATCCAGCACCTTGTAACCATGGTTGCGCGCATCGAGCGGAATGTTGTTGATCGACTGCGGGCAATCGCTGATCACCTCCAGAATTTCTCCCGGTTTCAGCTGCGGCATGGCTTCCAGCGTCGCCACCGCCGGGTAGGGGCAAGGCTCGCCGAGCATGTCCAGCCGGTAATCCGGCACTATCGCCGCCTGTTTCATGACACTCTCCTTAAATTAACCACCTGTGCGTCGGGTTTGGCGCGGAAAAAGCGTTTCTCCCACCACAGCATCGCGGCAAACGCCAGCGCCAGCAGCAGGTAAGTGACCAGCAGGCCGCCGAACGGCCCGAAGGTGTCCAGCAGGTTGACCTTGTCGTAGTCGGTAGCCAGCGCCGGGGCCAAATCGTCCCAGTAGTAAGCCAGCAGCGTGGCACCGATGATATTGCCCAGCCCGACCCACCAATAATGCACCTGCCCTTCCACCGCGCGGTACATCCAGCCGGTCTCGCAACCGCCGGCCAGGACGATGCCGAAGCCGAACAACAGCCCGCCAATTACCGCATTGGGGCCGGCCCACATGATTTTAGGCGCAACGCCGAGCTGCACGTAACTGAAAATACCGATGGCGCTGACCGCCATACCGATAATGATCGCTTTCGCCATGTGGGTGCGGCCGGTGATCCACAGATCGCGGAACGCCGAGGTGAAGCAGATCTGCGCCCGTTCAATCAACAAGCCAAAACCGATGCCGAACAGCATGGCGATACCCAGCTTAGGCGCATCAAACAGCGTCCATAGCGACCAGGCGATCGACAGGCAAAAAATCACCATTCCCAGGCGGAAACGACGACGCGCCTGCTCTGGCTTTTGCGTCAGCGGCGCGGCAGCCTGCACTTTTTGCAGTTTTATCGGAATACGAAACAGCGGCAGCAGGGTAAATTTGGCGCCAAAGTAAGAACCGGCTGCGATCGCCAGCGCGAAGAACCAGGCGTGCAGCGAGAACTGCGGAATGCCGGTAAAGAATGCCGCCAGGTTACACCCCATCGCCAACCGTGCGCCAAAGCCGGCGATAATGCCGCCCAACAGTGCCTGCACAATGCGGATACGGTGCTGTGGCCGGCGTAGCTTGATGTTGTTGGCCCACAGCGCGGCGGCGATACAGCCGGCGAACATACCGATGATCATCCGGCCATCGATGCGTTGCAGCGGCGTGCCCTCAAGGCCAATGACCTTAAAGTAACCCCATTGTTCAGGATGCAGACCGAACGCCTGCAACAGATGGCCGCCCCAGCGGGTAAATTCGCCGGTTACCGCCCAGAAGGTGCCGGTCATGCCGAAGTAGTAAGTCGAGAGTATCCCGGCGGCAATCACCGCCGGCAGTGGCGCCCAAAAGCGCACCAGGTATTGAGATTTAAATTGCTGCCAACTCATGGCATCTCCTGTGCGTAGTATCCATAAGAAAAAACCTTATAAAGGATACGCCATTTAACCGCGCTTAACGGCAAATTTCAGGCATAAAAAAACCAGCCCGAAGGCTGGTTTTTCAGTGTGACTAACCGCGAACGGTTAAATCAGACGTTATGCATCACCGAAACGGCGACGTGGTGCAGCCGGAGCGGCATCATCACGACGCGGTGCGCGTTGACCGTCACGGCTGGCGTTGCCACGACGTTCGCCAGTTGCAGCTGGAGCACCGCCTTCGCGACGCTCACTGAAAGAACGACGCGGTGCGCCGGCACCTTCACGACGTTCGCCGTTGAACGGACGAGCACCGCCACGACGCTCGCCACCTGCACCTGGAGCACCGCCTTCGCGACGCTCACGACGTTCATGCGGCTGTGCATCGCCCAGCAATTGCATGTTCATCGGCTTGTTCAGGATGCGGGTACGGGTGAAGTGAGACAGGATCTCGCCCGGCATGCCTTTTGGCAGTTCGATGGTGGAGTGGCCAGCAAACAGCTTGATGTTACCGATGTAACGGCTGCTGATGTCACCTTCGTTAGCGATCGCGCCAACGATATGACGAACTTCCACACCGTCATCACGGCCCACTTCAATGCGGTACAGCTGCATTTCGCCAACGTCACGACGTTCGCGACGTGGACGCTCGGCACCACCGTCACGGCTGTCTGGACGCGCGTCACGGCGACGGTCGTTGCCACGATCAGAACCACGATCGTCACGGTCGTTGAACTCACGACGTTGACGCGGTTTGAACACCGGATCCGGTGGCAGAATCAGAGGACGTTCGCCCTGCGCCATTTTCAGCAGTGCTGCGGCCAGGGTTTCCATTTCCAGCTCTTCTTCCGGCTGCAGTTTAGCCAGCAGTGCGCGGTACATGTCCAGATCGCTGCTTTCCAGCTGTTGCTGTACTTTAGCGGCGAACTTGGCCAGACGACGCTCACCCAGCAGCTCTGCATTTGGCAGCTCAACTTCTGGAATGGTCAGCTTCATGGTGCGTTCGATGTTGCGCAGCAGGCGGCGTTCGCGGTTTTCCACGAACAGCAGCGCGCGGCCGGCGCGACCAGCACGACCGGTACGGCCGATACGGTGAACGTAAGACTCGGAATCCATAGGGATGTCGTAGTTCACAACCAGGCTGATACGCTCAACGTCCAGACCACGAGCGGCAACGTCGGTAGCGATCAGGATATCCAGACGACCGTCTTTCAGACGCTCCAGGGTCTGCTCACGCAGTGCCTGGTTCATGTCACCGTTCAGTGCGGCGCTGCTGTAACCGCTGCGCTCCAGCGCTTCAGCCACTTCCAGGGTCGCGTTTTTGGTACGCACGAAGATGATCGCCGCATCAAAGTCTTCAGCTTCCAGGAAACGCACCAGCGCTTCGTTCTTGCGCATGCCTTGCGCAGTCCAGTAGCTCTGGCTGATGTCCGGACGGGTAGTGATGCTGGACTGAATGCGCACTTCCTGCGGATCTTTCATGAAGCGACGGGTAATGCGACGGATCGCTTCCGGCATGGTTGCAGAGAACAGCGCGGTCTGATGTTCAGCCGGGATCTCCGCCATGATGGTTTCTACGTCTTCGATAAAGCCCATGCGCAGCATTTCGTCGGCTTCATCCAGCACCAGACCGCTCAGGTTAGAGAGGTTCAGCGTGCCGCGTTTCAGGTGGTCCAGCAGACGGCCTGGGGTACCCACTACGATTTGTGGGCCCTGACGCAAGGCGCGCAGCTGTACGTCGTAACGTTGGCCGCCGTACAGGGCAACAACGTTAACGCCAGTCATATGTTTAGAGAAATCAGTCATCGCTTCAGCAACCTGAACCGCCAGTTCGCGGGTCGGTGCCAGCACCAGAATCTGTGGTGCTTTCAGGGAAGCGTCAAGGTTGTGCAGCAGTGGCAGCGAGAACGCTGCAGTTTTACCGCTACCGGTCTGTGCCATGCCCAGCACATCACGGCCGTTCAACAGGTGAGGAATACACTCAGCCTGGATCGGTGACGGTTTTTCGTAGCCCAGATCGGTCAGGGCAGAAATGATAGGAGCAGACAGCCCCAGGTCAGCAAAAGAGGTTTCAAGCTCAGTAGTCATGTACACGTGCCTCATTAATAATGGCAGCCAGTCTACATAACTCGTCGAGAAAATTTTCAGTCATTTTCATTGAAAAGTGTGAACCGGCTCAAATTAGATTATAAAACGAACAAAGAAGCCCTCGCCCGTTAAGGCGATAACTTTGGCTATAAAACCAATGTATATCAGGCTGATAGTTGTTCGTCAGCTATTGCTGGTCCGATTCCGATAGGTCGTCTTGTTCTTGGCCCAACAGCGCCAATTCCAACAATGCATAGCGGTGCTCAACGAAATTATGAACGTTGTTAGCAACCGTCAGTTTGAACAGCGCCGAAGCGGTGTCCTTGTCCCCCAGACTCAGGTAGTGTTTACCCAAATAGAAGTCAGTTTCACTGAGATGCTCAGCGAGCGAAGTGTTATCCGTTGCATCTGCCTTGAGCTTTTCCATCAGCGTTTTTTCACTGATGTTGCCCAGGTAGAATTCGACAATATTCCATCCCCATTGCCCTCGGTTCGCTTTGTCATAACGCTGCTGGAGCGCTACGTCAGCCTTCTTGGGATCGATTTCTCTTTCCACAAGATACAGCCACAACGAACGGAAGGGATCGTTTGGGTCGTCTTGATAAAACGCCTGCAGATCATCCTGCGCCAACGGGAAGCGGCCGCCATAATACAGTGCGATGCCCCGGTTTAAACGCGCGTAATTGTAAGTTGGATCAAGCTCTAGTACAGAATCAAACGCTTCATAGGCAGCATCAAAATTGCCTGCCTGCGTTAAGTAAATGCCCAGGTAGTTGAAAACTTCTGGCATATCAGGACGCATCGCCAGCGCTTGCGAGAAATCATTGCGCGCCAGTGCACGTAGCCCGAGGCTATCATACAGCACACCGCGCTCATATAAAAGCTGCGCACGCTCATCGTCCGTCAGTGCCCGGCTGGCAAGTATTTGTTCCATGCGCGCCAGGATCACTTCCTGCTGCAGCGTTGGCTGCAACGGGATCGCCAAAACTTCGTCTTTACGCCAATCATGGTTGCTGCATCCTGCCAGCATGAGTGCTGTCGCAACGTAACACCAGCGCAAGAAAGGCTTCATTTCCCACTCCCGAAGACAAACATTGGATGAACATCCTGTCATCCGTTTGCTAATACGCAGGCATCCTACCCGCGCGATACGAACAGCTCCCAACCCCATGGCGGGGAGCTGTAAATCTATCTATACAGTTATTCTGCTTCAGGCGCAGGTGCAGATGAACCTGCTTCTGGCGCTGTAGCTTCTTTGATGCTCAGACGCACACGGCCCTGACGGTCAACTTCCAGTACCTTAACCGGTACTTCCTGACCCATCTGCAGATAGTCGGTCACTTTCTCAACGCGCTTGTCAGCGATTTGAGAGATGTGCACCAGACCTTCTTTACCGCCGCCGATCGCCACGAATGCACCGAAATCAACGATACGGGTCACTTTACCCTGGTAAATACGGCCCACTTCGATCTCTGCGGTGATCTCTTCGATGCGGCGGATAGCGAACTTGGCTTTCTCACCGTCGGTAGCAGCAATTTTAACCGTACCATCATCTTCGATTTCGATGGTAGTACCGGTCTCTTCGGTCAGCGCACGGATGACAGAGCCGCCTTTACCGATCACGTCTTTGATCTTGTCCGGGTTGATTCGGATAGTGTGGATACGTGGTGCGAACTGAGAGATATCGCCACGCGGGGTGCTGATAGCCTGTTCCATCACGCCCAGGATGTGCAGACGCGCGCCCTTGGCCTGGTTCAGTGCCACCTGCATGATTTCGCGGGTGATGCCTTCAATTTTAATGTCCATCTGCAGCGCGGTAATACCGTCACGGCTACCGGCTACTTTGAAGTCCATATCGCCCAGATGATCTTCGTCACCCAGAATGTCGGACAGAACGACAAAGTTATCTTGTTCTTTAACCAGGCCCATTGCGATACCCGCAACGGCTGCCTTGATTGGCACGCCTGCGTCCATCAGCGCCAGAGAGGCACCGCAGACAGAAGCCATTGAAGAAGAACCGTTGGATTCGGTGATCTCGGAAACCACACGCACCGTGTACGGGAAATCTTCTGGTTTAGGCATCATAGCCAATACACCGCGTTTCGCCAGGCGACCGTGACCAATTTCACGACGTTTAGGCGAACCCACCATACCGGTCTCACCTACGGAGTACGGAGGGAAGTTGTAGTGGAACAGGAAGCTGTCGGTTTTCTCGCCCATCAGCTCGTCCAGGTTTTGCGCGTCACGGGCGGTGCCCAGCGTTGCAGTAACCAGAGCCTGAGTCTCGCCACGGGTGAACAGTGCGGAACCGTGGGTACGCGGCAGCACGCCGGTGCGCACGTCCAGACCACGGATCATGTCTTTTTCACGGCCGTCGATACGCGGCTCGCCACGCAGCACGCGGCTACGTACAACGTTTTTCTCAACGCTGCCCAGGATGTCCTGAATTTCAGACGCGTCCAGGGTCTCGTCCTGCGCCAGCAGGGCTTCAACTACGCTGCTCTTGATCGCATCTACCTGAGCGTAACGCTCTTGTTTTTCGGTGATGTGATAAGCGTCGCCCAGACGGCTTTCTGCCAGTTCTGCAACGCGCGCGTGCAGCGCTTCGTTGATTGCAGGTGCCTGCCAGTCCCACTTAGGCTTACCGGCTTCGGCAACCAGGGAGTTGATGTTTTCGATAACAATCTGCTGTTGCTCATGGCCAAAGACCACAGCGCCCAGCATCTGATCTTCGCTCAGAACGTCAGCTTCGGATTCAACCATCAGCACTGCGCCAGCGGTACCGGCAACCACCAAGTCCAGGCTGCTTTCTTTCAGCTCGTCGGTCGTTGGGTTCAGCACGTACTGATTGTTGATGTAACCCACGCGTGCAGCGCCGATTGGGCCGTTGAACGGAATACCGGACAGGCTCAGGGCAGCAGAAGCGCCGATCATCGCAACGATGTCCGGGTTTACCTGCGGGTTAACGGAAACTACGGTCGCGATCACTTGCACTTCATTCAGGAAGCTGTCCGGGAACAGTGGACGGATCGGACGGTCAATCAGGCGTGAGGTCAGGGTTTCGCCTTCGCTCGGACGGCCTTCACGACGGAAGAAGCTGCCCGGGATACGACCAGCAGCGTAAGTACGCTCCTGATAGTTAACGGTCAGTGGGAAGAAGCTTTGGCCTGGCTTGGCTTTTTTCTGGCCAACTACGGTAACGAATACTGCGGTGTCATCCATGCTCACCATAACGGCGGCGGTGGCCTGACGAGCCATCATACCGGTCTCGATGGTGACGGTATGCTGGCCATACTGGAATTTGCGAATGATCGGTGTCAGCAAAATTATATCCTTGATTAACGGCGCGCAATCGTATTGACGACTCGACACGCCAGTGACTCGATTTGCCTTCTCACTACATCCTCGCGACTAATGACAATCCTTATCTCAAGCCTGAGACAAAGCCTCTCATTAGCCGCGCGAACCTCTGTAACGGAAGAACCTGTTTGGAAACATCAGTAATACATTAACCTGATTTGCTTATGCTTCCTAGAAGAAAGGGGCCAAAATAGGCCCCTTTCCGCTGAAACTTGCTAGATTAGCGACGCAGACCCAGACGCTCGATCAGGCTGGTGTAACGTGCTACATCTTTACGCTTCAGGTAATCCAGCAGCTTACGACGCTGAGAAACCATACGCAGCAGACCACGACGGCTGTGGTGATCTTTTTTGTGTTCTGAGAAGTGGCCTTGCAGATGGTTGATCTGCGCAGTCAACAGGGCAACCTGAACTTCGGTAGAACCGCTGTCGTTAGTACCACGACCAAAATCAGCTACGATTTGAGCTTTAGCTTCAACACTTAGAGACATTGTCATACTCCAGATTATAGATAATAAATACAGGCGCCGATCTCTAATTCAGCAACCCAATGCATAAGCTGCGCCATTCTACTCTTAGCGCAGTGCGATCGCAAGGCAGTGCGTTTTTCCACCCTCAGTCGAAATGTTCGACCACCAGGCGGCGCGGCGCTACGCGACCGTCATCGGCGATGTCACCTACGCCGATAAATTTACGCTCTTCACCTTCGGTCATTCGCACCATGCCCGAAGCCGGTGCGCCGGCAACCTGTACCGGCTGCCCCTGCTTGACGTAACCCGCAACGACCGGCAGCAAATTCACTTCCGGGTAGTTTTCTACCGGGCTGTCCATCGGCATCAGCAACGGATCGAGCAACTCGCCAGGCGCGATTTCCTGCGCCTGGGCTTGCTCCAGCAACGCGTTCAACTGCTCAAGCGTGACCATGCGTTCGATCGGATAAGTCGCTACCTGCAAACGGCGCAGATAGATCACGTGCGCGCCGCAGCCCAGCAGTTCACCGAGATCATCGGTGATGGTGCGGATGTAGGTGCCTTTCGAACAGTGGATTTCCAACTCCAGCTCGTCGCCTTCCCAGCGAATGAACTGCAGTTCATAAACCGTGATGCTGCGCGCTTCACGCGGCACTTCGATACCCTGGCGCGCATACTCGTAGAGTTTCTTGCCCTGGTACTTCAGCGCCGAGTACATCGACGGCACTTGCTTGATATCGCCGCGGAAGCTGTCCAGCGCCGCATCGAGTTGCGCCTGAGTGAAATTCACCGGGCGCTCTTGCACAATCTGGCCGTCCGCATCCGAGGTGTCGGTACGCTGACCCAGCTTGGCAATGACACGATAGCGTTTATCGGAGTCGAGCAGGAATTGCGAGAACTTGGTCGCCTCACCCAGGCAAATCGGCAGCATGCCGGTCGCCAGCGGGTCGAGCGCGCCGGTGTGGCCCGCGCGATTGGCGTTATACAGGCGTTTCACTTTTTGCAGAGCGTCGTTGGACGACAGACCCTGCGGTTTGTCCAGCAACAGTACGCCGTGAATATCACGGCCGCGGCGACGAGGGCGACTCATTAAGCCTCCTCGTCATCGCCTGATGCAGAACGGCGTTCGGCGTCATTCTTCACGACGTTGGTCACCAGGTTGGACATGCGCATGCCTTCCACCAGTGAGTTGTCGTACGCGAAGGTCAGCTCAGGCACTACGCGCAGGCGCATGGCTTTACCCAGCAGCGTGCGGATGTAGCCGGAAGCGTCTTCCAGAGCTTTAATGCCTTTAGGCACCAGATCCGGATCGGCGTTTTCGGTCAACACGTTCAGGAAGGTGACGTAAACCTTGGCATAGGCCAAATCACGAGAAACTTCTACACCAGAAACGGTAGCCATGCCGATACGCGGATCTTTGACTTCACGCTGCAGAATGATAGCAATCTCTTTTTGCATCTCTTGTGCCACGCGCTGACCGCGGCTGAATTCTTTTGCCATTATGGATTCTCCAGACAAATCGGGGGGCACAAGGCCCCCCGGAACAGACTTAAGCAGATGTGCAAGCGTTAAGCGATGGTGCGTTGAATCTCAATGATTTCGAACACTTCGATCATGTCGCCGACGCGCACGTCGTTGTAGTTCTTAACGCCGATACCACATTCCATGCCGTTACGGACTTCGTTAACGTCATCTTTGAAGCGGCGCAGGGATTCCAGCTCGCCTTCATAGATAACCACGTTGTCGCGCAGAACGCGGATTGGGTTGTGACGCTTGATCGTCCCTTCGGTAACCATACAACCTGCGATGGCACCAAATTTCGGAGATTTGAACACGTCACGCACGGCGGCCAGACCGATAATCTGCTGCTTGTACTCAGGCGCCAGCATACCGCTCATCGCCTGCTTCACTTCGTCGATCAGGTTATAGATGACGGAGTAGTAACGCAGATCCAGGCTTTCAGCTTCAATCACGCGGCGCGCAGAAGCGTCGGCACGGACGTTGAAGCCCAGGATGATAGCGTTGGAAGCCGCTGCCAGCGTTGCGTCGGTTTCGGTGATACCCCCTACGCCGGAGCCGACAATCTTCACTTTCACTTCGTCGGTAGAGAGTTTCTGCAGTGATTCGGAAATCGCTTCACAAGAACCCTGTACGTCAGATTTCAGTACGATGTTCAGCTCAGAAACTTCACCGTCGGTCATGTTAGCGAACATGTTTTCCAGTTTAGATTTCTGCTGACGCGCCAGTTTAACTTCGCGGAACTTGCCTTGACGGTACAGCGCAACTTCACGCGCTTTCTTCTCGTCACGCACCACGGTCGCTTCATCACCAGCGGCAGGAACGCTGGACAGGCCCAGGATCTCAACCGGAATAGAAGGACCCGCAGAGGTCACTTCGCGACCCAGTTCGTCACGCATGGCACGTACACGGCCGTATTCGAAGCCACACAGAACGATATCGCCTTTGTTCAGCGTACCTTCTTGTACCAGCACGGTAGCAACCGGACCACGGCCTTTATCCAGGAAGGATTCGATAACCACGCCGCTGGCCATGCCGCTGCGTACGGCTTTCAGTTCGAGAACTTCGGCCTGCAACAAGATAGCGTTCAGCAGTTCGTCGATACCGGTACCGGCTTTCGCAGATACGTGAACGAACTGTGCTTCGCCGCCCCACTCTTCCGGCATAACGCCGTACTGGGACAGTTCCTGCTTAACGCGGTCCGGATCGGCTTCCGGCTTGTCGATTTTGTTCACTGCAACCACCAACGGCACCTTCGCTGCTTTCGCATGCTGAATAGCTTCGATGGTTTGCGGCATCACGCCGTCGTCGGCTGCAACAACCAGAACAACGATGTCTGTCGCCTGAGCACCGCGGGCACGCATTGAGGTAAAGGCTGCGTGGCCTGGGGTATCCAGGAAGGTGATCATGCCGTTGTCGGTTTCTACGTGGTAAGCACCGATATGCTGGGTAATACCACCGGCCTCGCCTGCTGCCACCTTGGTGGAGCGGATGTAGTCCAGCAGAGAAGTTTTACCGTGGTCAACGTGGCCCATGATGGTCACGACAGGTGCACGTGACTCGGCGGCAGCACCGGTATCACGGTCGCTCATCAGCGCTTCTTCCAGCTCGTTCTCACGACGCAGGATAACTTTGTGGCCCATCTCTTCGGCAACCAGCTGTGCGGTTTCCTGGTCGATGACCTGGTTAATGGTGGCCATTGCGCCCAGTTTCATCATCGCTTTGATGACCTGAGAGCCTTTAACCGCCATTTTGTTAGCCAGTTCGGCTACGGTGATGGTTTCGCCGATCACAACGTCACGGTTAACCACCTGAGCCGGCTTGTTGAAGCCCTGCTGCAGAGTACTTGGCTTACGCTTGCCTTTACCGCCACGGGTAACGGCGCGCGCTTCTTCACGGTCTGCTTTAGACTCGGAAAGCTTGTTGCCTTTCTTCTGCTTGGTCGCTTTACCGCCACGAGTGCGGGCGCGGCGTTCGCCTTCAACTTTGGCGTCGTTTTCGTCTTCGGCTGCACGGGCGTGCTGAGAGGTGGTCACGTGGTAATCGGCTGTTTCAACCGCAGCGCTTGCTGCTTCAGCTTCAGCCCACTTCTCGCCGTTCTCTTCGGCCATACGGCGCGCTTCTTCCGCTACGCGTTTGGCGTCTTCTTCAACCTTGCGGCGCACTTCCTCTTCCGCTTTACGTTTCAGTTCTGCGGCTTCGGCTTCACGGCGTGCTTTTTCTGCCTGAGCTGGCTTGGTCATTTCGTCGGTATGTTGATTGGTCACTTTTTCTTTTTCCGCTGAATTACGCTTAGCAATCTCCGCGGCCTCACGTTTGGCTTGGTCTTCGGCTGCGCGCTTTGCTTCTGCTTCGCGTTTCGCCAGCTCTTCCGCTGCGCGCTGTGCCTGCTCTTCCGCTTCACGCTGTGCCTGCTCTGCCGCTTCAGCCTGTTGGGCTTCTGGCGTATCGCGATTTACATAAGTGCGTTTCTTGCGGACTTCGATTTGCACCGATTTACTTTTACCGCCGGTGCTCGGAATATTCAAGGTGCTGCGCGTTTTGCGCTGCAACGTGAGCTTACCCGGCGCACTACCGTGTTCACGGTTAAGGTGCGCCAGTAAGGCTTCTTTCTCGTGCTGGGTCACAGAGTCTGTCTCAGACTTGTTAATCCCTGCATCAGCAAACTGCTGTACCAGGCGATCAACTGGAGTCTGAATCTCTGCTGCCAGCGATTTTACGGTTACATCTGTCGTCATGCTGTTCCTTCCTGCTACAGTTTATTACGCGTTGTCGCCAAACCAACAGATATTACGTGCGGCCATAATCAGCTCGCCGGCTTGCTCATCGCTAAGCCCTTCAATATCCGCCAGATCGTCAACACCCTGCTCGGCAAGATCTTCCAGCGTACAAACCCCACGCGCGGCCAGTTTAAAGGCCATGCTGCGCTCAAGACCCGGAAGGTTGAGCAAATCGTCAGCAGGTTTTTGGTCGCCCAGGCTCTCTTCTTGGGCCAGGGCAAGCGTGGTCAATGCAGCTTTGGCGCGATCGCGCAACGCTTCAACCATATCTTCATCCAGACCGTCAATTTCCAGCAGCTCTTTGATTGGCACGTAAGCCAACTCTTCCAGAGTAGAGAAGCCTTCTTCGACCAGTACGGTGGCGAAATCTTCGTCGATATCAAGATACTTGGTGAAGGTATCAATGGCGGCATGAGCTTCGGCCTGGTGCTTGGCCTGCAGATCGTCCGCCGTCATCACGTTCAGTTCCCAACGGTCATCGTCACGATGCTGTTTTAACAATTGGGAAGCCAAACGCACGTTTTGGCCATTACGGCCGATCGCCTGTGCCAGATTGCTGGCTTCGACGGCGATATCCATGGTGCAATTATCTTCATCAACCACGATCGAGGCAACGTCTGCCGGCGCCATGGCGTTGATGACGAACTGCGCAGGGTTATCATCCCACAGGATGATATCGATACGTTCGCCGCCGAGCTCGCTCGAAACGGCCTGAACGCGCGCACCGCGCATACCTACGCAAGCGCCGACCGGGTCGATGCGTTTGTCGTTGGTTTTCACAGCAATTTTTGCACGGGAGCCAGGATCACGGGCTGCCGCTTTAATTTCAATCACTTCTTCGCCGATTTCCGGCACTTCGATGCGGAACAGTTCTTTCAGCATCTCTGCGCTGGAACGGCTGACGAACAGCTGTGCGCCACGAGCTTCAGGACGGACGGCGTACAATATGCCGCGAATTCGGTCGCCCGGACGGAAGTTTTCGCGCGGCAGCATGTCTTCACGGCCAATGACCGCTTCTGCGTTGCTGCCCAGGTCCAGCGCAATGCTGTCACGGTTAACTTTCTTCACCACGCCGGTGACGATTTCACCTTCGTGCTGACGGAAAGCGTCGACGACCATGGCGCGTTCGGCTTCACGTACTTTCTGTACGATAACCTGTTTCGCGGTTTGGGTGGTGATGCGGTCAAAGGTCACAGATTCGATCTGATCTTCAATGTACCCGCCCAACTCGATGCCCGGCTCTTCATACTGAGCGGCTTCCAGCGTGATTTCACGCGTTGGCTGGGTCACTTCATCTACGGCGACCCAACGACGGAAGGTATCGAAATCGCCGGTTTTGCGGTCAATACTGACGCGAACCTCAATTTCCTGCTCGTATTTTTTCTTGGTTGCGGTGGCTAATGCGGTTTCCAACGCTTCGAAAATCTTCTCACGCGGAAGGGATTTTTCGTTGGAAACAGCTTCAACAACAGCCAGAATCTCTTTATTCATCCTAGTTGCCTCATCCAAACTTTAAAAGTGGGGTACCAGGTTCGCTTTCTGGATGTTGCTCAGCGCGAACACTTCATCTTTCCCTTCCACAGTAACCGTGATCATTTCGCCATCGACAGACTTGATAATGCCCTGCCATTTGCGACGGTTCTGTACGGCCATGCGCAGGACCAAGCTGACTTCTTCACCGAGGAAACGAGTATAGTGCTCAGCGGTGAACATCGGGCGATCAAGGCCAGGAGAGGAGACTTCCAAGTTGTAAGCGACTGTGATTGGCTCTTCGACGTCCAATACAGCGCTGACCTGGTGGCTGACATCAGCACAATCGTCAACATTGATGCCGTTTTCACTATCAATATAGATACGGAGCGTCGATTGGCGCGCACGAATAAATTCGATGCCTACAAGCTCAAAGCCCAACGCTTCTACCGGTGCCGAAAGCATCTCTGTTAATTTTTGCTCTAATGTGGACAAGCCCACCCCCAAGACATAAAAAAAGGGCCTAATAGCCCAGTGATTCTGTTGCCAAATAACAAAAAACCCCGAAAATTCGGGGCTTTATGCAACTGGACCCTGTTTGCCGCAAAGCGGCTTCGGTGCAACTTTCTAACAAGTGTCATTTTCAAATGTTGTTCGAGAAAAGCGGAATTCAATCGAAAAGTGTATTTGAAAATAAACACTTAAAGGAAAGTGGTTGCGGGGGCCGGATTTGAACCGACGACCTTCGGGTTATGAGCCCGACGAGCTACCAGGCTGCTCCACCCCGCGTCCGAAAACGTGGCAAATATTACGCCGATAATTGCAAAATTGCAAGTTATCTCTGGGATTTGGTACCGAGGATGGGACTCGAACCCACAAGCCCGTTAGGGCACTACCACCTCAAGGTAGCGTGTCTACCAATTCCACCACCTCGGTACTGATTCTTGCTGCTAACGGCTGTTATTTTATTGAGGTAACAACAACCGTTTTCAAACTCTGTGACTGCTTGCCGCTTACTGTGGGATATCGCTGCTCGGCTTGGTTGGTGCTGCCGGTGCGGTAGTCTGCTCAGATTTCACTGGCTGACCCAGGTTTTCCCACTCGCTGCCTTTCTTGCTCTGGTTGGTGCTCAGGTTGCCCAGGATCAAACTGATGACGAAGAACAATGCCGCCAGAATAGCCGTCATGCGGGTCATGAAGTTACCGGAACCACTCGAACCGAACAATGTGCCAGACGCACCTGCTCCGAATGAGGCTCCCATATCAGCGCCTTTACCTTGCTGCAGCATAATCAGAGCAACAAGCCCGATTGAGATCAGCAGGAAAATTACCAGAAGAGCTTCGTACATAGTTGTACCCGTATCCTTGCGGCTTCACCGCGTGCCAAATGCTTCACACCCCAAAGGCTTCTTTTCTATTAAGAAGTCGCAGGCGTTGTATCAAACTGCCCACTGAAGCGGGTGTGAATACTAACCAAAGCCGCTAACCCGCGCAAGGGCAATTTGCAGCAGCCGGCGTGTTTGCGGAAAAAAACACCAATAAAATTCGCAGGCTGTGTTTTCCGGGGGCCCCAAACAGCCCCCGGCTCTCGGCAATCCGTTAACCGGCCGCCTTTACAGCATCGGCGATACGGTGCGCCAGCGCGGTAACCTGCTGTTCATCCTCACCTTCCACCATCACGCGGATCAAGGGTTCGGTACCTGATTTACGCAAAAGAACGCGGCCACGGCCAGCCAACTCGGTTTCAACCTGCTCGGTGACTTTACGCACATCGTCAGACTCCAACGGGTTGTGCTCGCCGACAAAACGCACGTTAACCAGGATCTGCGGCAACAGTTTCATGCCACTGCACAGGTCGTGCAAACTCATGCTGTTACGCACTATCGCGGTCAGCACCTGCAGGCCGGCGATGATGCCGTCACCCGTTGTGGTTTTATCCAGCAGGATCACGTGGCCGGAGTTTTCTGCGCCAATGCGCCAGCCCAGCTCCTGTAGCTTCTCCAGTACGTAGCGGTCACCCACTTTTGCGCGGGCAAACGGGATACCAAGCTGCTTGAGCGCCAGTTCCAGGCCCATGTTGCTCATCAGCGTACCGACTGCGCCACCGCGCAACTGGCCCTGACGCAACCCCTCACGGGCGATGATGTACAAGATCTGGTCGCCATCCACTTTGTTGCCAAGGTGATCAACCATCATCACGCGGTCGCCGTCACCGTCAAACGCCAGACCGACGTGCGCTTTTTCCAGCAGTACGCGTTCTTGCAGTTGGCGAACGTCGGTCGCGCCGCATTTCTCATTGATGTTCATGCCATCCGGCTCAACGCCGATAGCAATCACCGTAGCGCCCAGCTCTCGCAACACGCTCGGTGCGATGTGGTAGGTCGCGCCGTTGGCGCAGTCCACCACGATTTTCAGGCCCTTCAGGCTCAGTTCGCTCGGGAAGGTGCCTTTGCAGAATTCGATGTAACGGCCGGCGGCATCGATAATCCGGCTCGCCTTACCCAACTCGGCAGACTCCACGCAGGTCAGCGGTTTTTCCATTTCGGCTTCAATGGCCTCTTCGACATGATCCGGCAGCTTGGCCCCATCAATGGAGAAGAATTTAATACCGTTGTCGTAGAATGGGTTATGTGATGCAGAGATCACGATACCGGCTTCGGCACGGAAGGTACGCGTCAGATAAGCCACCGCCGGCGTCGGCATCGGACCGGTGAAAGAAGCGGATAACCCCGCAGCGGCCAGGCCGGCCTCCAGCGCCGACTCCAGCATGTAGCCGGAAATGCGGGTATCTTTACCGATAATGATTTTGCGGGAGCCGTGACGTGCCAGTACCTTACCCGCAGCCCAGCCAAGTTTCAGCACGAAATCCGGGGTAATAGGGCTATCGCCGACTTTGCCACGAATGCCGTCGGTACCAAAATATTTGCGCTCGCTCATGTCTCTGTCATCCCTTAGCTGAAAGTGTTGCCTCGACGACACGCATCGCCTCGACGGTTTCTTTAACGTCATGCACTCTGACAATCTGTGCGCCCTGCATAGCGGCGATCACCGCACAGGCCACGCTGCCGATAACCCGCTGTTCAGGGGGGACATTCAGCAGCTGTCCAATCATCGACTTACGCGACATCCCTACCAACAGCGGCAGGCCAAAGTGATGAAACTCTGACAATCTGGCCAGCAGTTGATAATTGTGAGCCAAATTCTTACCGAAACCGAATCCCGGGTCGAGCAGCAATTTCTGATTTGTAATGCCGGCGGCATTGCAACGTTCGATATGCCGCTGGAAAAATGCATTCACATCGGCGATCAGGTCGTCATAATGCGGCGCCTGCTGCATGGTGCGCGGTTCGCCCTGCATGTGCATCAGGCACACCGGCAGCCCGCTTGCCACGGCAGCCTCCAGCGCACCCGGCTCCTGCAGCGAGCGAACGTCATTGATCAGATGCGCACCCGCTTTAGCCGACTCGCGAATCACCCCCGCTTTCGAAGTATCCACCGAGATAAAGACTTCAAAACGCCGGGCAATTGCTTCCACCACAGGCACCACGCGTGCGATCTCCTCCTCTTCGCTGACCTCCGCGGCTCCCGGCCTGGTCGACTCTCCGCCCACGTCAATCATGGTCGCACCGGCTGAAATCAGCGCATGCGCATGCAACAACGCCTGATTCAAGGTGTTGTGACGGCCGCCGTCAGAGAAAGAATCCGGGGTTACATTGAGGATCCCCATCACCCGTGGATGGGAGAGATCGAGAGTCATGTCTCGCACGGTTAACTGCATCGCTAATTCACCTTACTGTCGCCTGGATCACTGCCCGCCGGGCAATAAAAAACCCCGGCATGCCGGGGTTCGATGTTATTACACAGCCGAAGTTACTTGTCTAGCTGTTCAGACAGGGTATTGCCTGGGTTTGGCGTGCGCGGCTCATCTACCGGCGTCGGGGCTTTTGGGGTGCCGCCGTTGTCGGAATTGCTGCCCTTGTTCACATCGTCCCAACCCGCTGGCGGACGCACGTCTTTACGGTTCATCAGATCGTCAATCTGTGGCGCATCGATGGTTTCATACTTCATCAAGGCATCCTTCATTGAATGCAGGATGTCCATGTTTTCCATCAACAACGCACGCGCACGGATATAGTTGCGTTCGATCAGGGATTTCACTTCCTGGTCGATGATGCGCGCAGTTTCGTCCGACATGTGTTTCGCTTTGGCCACGGAACGGCCCAGGAACACTTCGCCCTCTTCTTCCGCATACAGCAGCGGCCCCAGCTTCTCGGAGAAGCCCCATTGGGTCACCATGTTGCGGGCAATCGAGGTCGCCACTTTAATGTCGTTCGACGCACCGGTAGAGACTTTCTCTGGCCCGTAAATGATCTCTTCAGCCAGACGACCGCCGTACAGCGTAGAGATTTGGCTCTCCAGCTTCTGACGGCTGGCGCTGATTGCATCGCCTTCCGGCAGGAAGAAGGTAACGCCCAACGCACGGCCACGCGGAATAATAGTGACCTTGTGCACCGGATCGTGCTCAGGAACCAGACGGCCGATAATGGCGTGGCCTGCTTCGTGATACGCGGTCGACTCTTTCTGCGCTTCGGTCATCACCATGGAGCGACGTTCCGCGCCCATCATGATTTTGTCTTTGGCTTTTTCGAACTCAACCATCGACACTACGCGTTTGTTGCCGCGGGCGGCAAACAGCGCCGCTTCGTTGACCAGGTTAGCCAGGTCCGCACCGGAGAAGCCCGGGGTACCACGTGCAAGCACAGAAGCATCAACGTCTGGCGCCAACGGCACGCGACGTGAATGCACCTTCAGGATTTGTTCACGGCCACGCACGTCCGGCAGACCCACCACGACCTGACGGTCGAAACGGCCTGGACGCAGCAACGCCGGGTCAAGCACGTCCGGACGGTTGGTCGCAGCGATGACGATAATGCCTTCGTTGCCTTCAAAGCCGTCCATCTCAACCAGCATCTGGTTCAGCGTCTGCTCACGTTCATCATGACCGCCACCCAGACCGGCGCCACGCTGGCGACCGACGGCGTCGATTTCATCGATGAAGATGATGCACGGTGCCGCTTTCTTCGCTTGCTCGAACATATCGCGCACACGGGAAGCACCCACACCGACAAACATTTCCACGAAGTCGGAGCCGGAAATGGTGAAGAACGGCACTTTTGCTTCACCCGCGATGGCTTTCGCCAGCAGGGTTTTACCGGTCCCCGGCGGGCCAACCATCAGCACGCCTTTCGGGATCTTGCCGCCCAACTTCTGGAAGCGGCTCGGCTCGCGCAGGTATTCCACCAGTTCGCTCACTTCTTCTTTTGCTTCATCGCAACCGGCAACGTCGGCAAAAGTGGTTTTGATCTGGTCTTCCGTCAGCATACGGGCCTTGCTCTTGCCGAAGGACATCGCGCCCTTGCCGCCGCCGCCCTGCATCTGCCGCATGAAGAAGATCCAAACCCCAATCAGCAACAGCATCGGGAACCATGAAATGAAGATAGAAGCCAGCAAACTCGGCTCTTCAGGCGGTTCACCAACAACTTTCACATTTTTCGTCAACAACGTATCAAGCAACTTAGGATCGTTGACAGGGATGTAGGTCGTGTATTTGTTACTGTCTTTCTTGGTAACGTTAATTTCACGTCCGTTGATTCGCGCTTCGCGAACCTGGTCCTGGGTCAGCTCGGACATGAAGGTAGAGTAATCCACCCTACGGCCATTCGACTCGCTGGGCCCAAAGCTCTGGAATACAGACATCAACACTACCGCGATGACTAACCAGAGAATTAGGTTTTTCGCCATGTCACTCAAGGGATTAACCTCATATTACAACTGTGTTAACAAACAGCGTTAGGGTACTACAGCTTGCGCCCTGTCGCTACAATGTACACTTCACGCGAACGTGCGCGGGAAGCGTCTGGCTTACGAATCTTAACCTTCGTAAACAGGGAGCGAATTTCCCGTAGGTACTCGTCAAAGCCATCTCCCTGGAACACCTTCACCAGGAAACTTCCGCCTGGCGCGAGGACATCACGACACATTCCCAGTGCTAATTCCACCAGATACATCGATCTCGGAATATCGACGGCCGGAGTGCCACTCATATTCGGGGCCATGTCAGACATAACCACCTGAACCTTACTTTCACCTACACGTTCCAACAGAGCTTTAAGGACCAGTTCATCACGAAAATCGCCCTGAAGGAAATCGACACCAACGATAGGATCCATTGGCAAAATATCACAGGCGATGATACGACCGTTACCGCCGATCTGCGTTACTACATACTGCGACCAACCGCCCGGCGCTGCGCCTAAATCCACTACGGTCATGCCGGGTTTAAATAGCTTGTCACTTTGCTGTATTTCATCAAGTTTAAACCAGGCGCGCGAACGCAGCCCTTTTTTCTGCGCCTGTTGCACATATTTATCGCTAAAGTGTTCTTGTAACCAGCGACTGGAGCTAGCAGAACGCTTTTTATTAGCCATCTCGTTTTCCAACTATCATAAAAAGAGTCTTATGTCAGGTTCGCTGCTCACGTAGACTCACACCGGTGAAGACCGATTTGGTGATATACATGAGATGGCGGTAGAATGTACCGTTTTCAATCCCAACTTAAGCAAAAAAGACAATGAATCTGAATAATAAACAAAAACAGCACCTGAAAGGCTTGGCGCATCCGTTAAAACCGGTTGTCATGCTGGGTAATAACGGTCTCACCGAAGGGGTGCTGGCTGAAATTGAACAGGCTCTGGAACATCATGAGCTGATCAAGGTAAAAATCGCTGCTGAAGATCGCGAAACCAAAACCCTGATCGCCGACGCTATCGTGCGTGAAACGGGTGCCTGCAACGTACAAGTCATCGGCAGTACGCTTATTCTTTACCGCCCATCGAAAGAGCGCAAGATCAGTCTACCGCGTTAATAAGCATTAGGTTAACGAAAAGGTGCCATGCACCTGATTCAGATAAAAGGCCGCATGCGGCCTTTTTCCTTTCTTTACAAAACCCTGGCGAATTTCTGAGCGATTGGGCGTATATCAGAGATATTCAACCTTCAAGATCTCATAATCTACATCGCCGCCCGGGGTTTTAATGACGACCACATCGTCCTGCTCTTTACCGATCAAACCGCGTGCCATAGGTGAATTTACCGAAATCAGATTTTTCTTGAAGTCGGCCTCATCGTCACCCACGATTCGGTAAGTCACTTCTTCTTCGCTATCCAGATTCATCACCGAAACGGTGGAGCCAAAAATCACGCGGCCATTGTTTGGCATCTTGGTGATGTCGATCACTTGCGCGTTCGACAGTTTGGCTTCAATTTCCTGAATACGCCCTTCGCAAAAACCTTGCTGCTCACGAGCCGCATGGTACTCTGCGTTTTCTTTCAAATCGCCGTGTTCACGGGCAGTCGCGATGTCCGCAATGATTTTAGGACGGCGCACACCCTTCAGATATTCAAGCTCTTCGCGCAGTTTTTCAGCGCCAAACAAAGTCATCGGGATCTGTTTCATATAGTAAATACCTCTAAATCTTCCTGTTCAAATAGCCGTCGTCCTGACGTGTTCGAATGAAAAAACGGTGGGTGTATGCCCCCCCGCCTCCAGGCGACAAACAAAAGAAGCCTGACTCGGGACATTCGCCCAAGTCAGGATCGATTTTGCATTTTGATACGCATTTTAGCGTAGAGTTCCTTGAGGGTCATCGTTTACTTTCTCCCTGAATGCACCGTAGTATGACGGCACGTTATCCAGCTGTTATCCCGAGATTATGCGTTTTTCACGAATTGTCAGTGCATTGGCTTGCGCATTTGTTCTGAATGCAAATGCGGCCCCGGTGGAAGATTACACACAATATTTGCCTGATGGGGCCAACCTTGCCCTGGTAGTTCAGAAGATCGGCGCCGATGCGCCGACCATCGATTATCATTCACAGCAAATGGCGTTACCGGCCAGTACCCAAAAGGTGCTGACGGCGCTGGCTGCCTTGTTGCAGCTCGGCCCCGACTATCGCTTCACCACCACGCTGGAAAGCCAGGGCGACATCAGTGACGGTGTGCTGCGCGGCAATCTGATCGCCCGCTTCAGCGGCGACCCGACCTTTAAACGCCAAAGCCTGCGTAATATGGTGGCGATCCTGAAAAAACAGGGCGTGCGCCAGATTACCGGCGACGTGCTGGTCGACACGTCGGTATTCGCCAGCCACGACAAGGCCCCAGGTTGGCCGTGGAACGATCTGACGCAGTGCTTTAGTGCACCGCCGGCAGCGGCGATCGTCGATCGCAACTGCTTCTCGGTATCGCTGTACAGTGCGCCAAACCCAGGCGATATGGCCTTTATACGCGTAGCCTCTTATTACCCGGTCAACATGTTCAGCCAGGTGCGAACATTGGCGAGAGGCTCTGCGGACGCCCAATACTGTGAGCTGGACGTGGTGCCGGGCGAACTGAACCGCTTTACCCTGACCGGCTGCCTGACCCAACGCAGCGATCCGCTGCCGCTGGCGTTCGCCATTCAGGATGGAGCCAGCTATGCCGGGGCTATCCTGAAAGATGAGCTGACGCAAGCCGGCATCCAGATAGATGGCCACCTGAAACGCCAGACTCAACCTGGCCTGGCCGGTACGGTGATTGCGCAGACGCAATCGGCACCGTTGCACGAATTGCTGAAAATCATGTTGAAGAAATCGGACAACATGATCGCCGATACCGTGTTCCGCACTATCGGCCATGAACGTTTCGGCGTTCCGGGTACCTGGCGCGCCGGCGCGGATGCCGTACGTCAGGTGCTGCGTCAAAAAGCCGGGGTCGATCTGGGCAACAGCATTGTGGTGGACGGCTCTGGCCTCTCGCGTCATAACCTGCTGGCCCCGGCGACCATGATGCAAGCGCTGCAATACATCGCGCAGCATGACAGCGAACTGAACTTTATTTCGATGCTGCCGCTGTCCGGCTACGACGGCACGCTGCGCTACCGTGGCGGGCTGCACGAAGCCGGTGTCGATGGCAAGGTTTCCGCCAAAACCGGCGCACTGCAAGGCGTGTATAACCTGGCGGGCTTTATCACCACCGCCAGCGGCCAACGTTTTGCTTTCGTGCAATACCTGTCGGGTTATGCCGTGCCGCCGGAAGATCAGAAACAGCGTCGCGCTCCTCTGGTGCGTTTCGAAAGCCGCTTGTACCGGGATATTTATCAGAATAACTGAGGGTCAGGATGAAACTGCTGATTGTTGAAGACGATGAGCTGTTGCAGCAAGGGCTGGCGCTGGCATTGGCCAACGAGGGTTATGCCTGCGACTGCGCCGCTACGGCGGCGCAAGCCAATGCGCTGCTCATTACCAGCCAATACAGCATGATCATCCTCGATCTCGGTCTGCCCGACCAGGACGGCGCCAGCCTGCTGCGGCAGTGGCGCCGTCAGCAAGTCGACTTGCCGGTGCTGATCCTCACCGCCCGCGACGCACTGGAAGACCGTGTCGACGGGCTGGACGCCGGTGCTGACGATTACCTGGTGAAGCCCTTCGCGCTGGTTGAGCTGCAGGCGCGGGTGCGCGCCTTAATCCGCCGCTATCAGGGCCACAGCGACAACCTCATGCAACTGGACGATCTCCAGCTCAATCTTTCCAGCCAGCAGGTTTACGTTCAACAACAGCCGGTTGAAGTCACGCCAAAAGAGTTCGCTATCCTGTCTCGCCTTATGATGCGCGCCGGGCAAACGGTCAACCGTGAACTGCTGCAGCAGGACCTTTACACCTGGCAGGATGATTTAGGTTCCAACACGCTGGAAGTGCATATCCATAACCTGCGCCGCAAATTGGGCAAGGATCGCATCCGTACCGTCCGCGGTATCGGTTATCGCCTGGAATCCTCATCATGATCAGCATGCGCCGTCGTCTGTTGTTGATGCTGGCGCTGATCCTCCTGGTCACCCAGCTTATCAGTGCCTTTTGGTTGTGGCATGAAAGCCAGGAACAAATCAGCTTCCTGGTGGATGAAACGCTGTCGGCCAAGATCCGTACCGAGCGCGTCGACACCGAAATCGCCGAAGCGATAGCTTCGCTGCTCGCTCCTTCCCTGATCATGATGATCGTCACGCTGCTCGCCTCATTCTGGGCCATTAGCTGGGTTATCCGCCCACTCAATCAGCTGCAACAACGGCTGGAAAAACGCTCCGCCGATAACCTGACCCCACTGCCGCTCAACAGCGACAGCCTGGAAATGAAAGCGGTCACCACGGCACTCAATCAGCTTTTCTCACGCCTGGACAACACCATCCAGCAAGAGCGGCTGTTCACCGCCGACGCCGCACATGAACTGCGCACGCCGTTGGCAGGGATCAGACTGCACCTGGAACTGATGGAAAAACAGGGTATTGCGCAAAGCAAACCGCTGATTACCCGCATTGACCAACTGATGCACACCGTCGAACAGCTGCTGATGCTGTCGCGCGCCGGGCAGGATTTTGCCAGCGGGCACTATCAACGTTTTGACTGGGTGAAAGATGTGATCCAGCCACTAAAGGATGAGCTTGAGGAGCTGGCCGCTCAACGCGAACAAAAGTTGCTTTGGCGACTCCCTGCGGAGGCGCAAATCCATGGCGATCCGGTGCTGTTGCGCCTCTTGTTGCGCAACCTGGTGGAGAATGCGCACCGCTACAGCCCCGAAGGCAGCCTCATTCAGGTTAAGCTTATACCGCAGGACCGCGGCCACCTGCTGCAGGTGATCGATGAAGGCCCGGGCGTTAAAGAAAAGATGGCGGGTGAACTCACCCAGGCGTTCCGCCGTATGGATCAGCGTTATGGCGGCAGTGGGCTAGGACTGAACATCGTAACCCGTATCGTGCAGTTGCATCAGGGGCACCTGACGCTGGAAAATCGACAGGATGCCAGTGGGCTGAATGCCCAATGCTGGCTACCCGAAAACGTGCTGAACAAATAACGTCGATAAAAAAAGGCCCAGTATTGTGAACTGGGCCCTTCTCTTCGCAAGATTATTTCTGGTAAACGATCTCGACGCCTTCGTCGTCATCTTCGTCCCAGTCGTCATCCCAATCGTCATCCGCTTCGGCTTCCACTTCCGCGAGCTGTTCACGGTGGTAATCGTCCCACATGAACTCGACTTTCTCAGGTGCGCTTTCTTCGATCGCCATAGCTTTCGGTTGGCTGTTGATAAAGTTCATCACGTCCCAGCACAGCGCATTGACACCTTCGCGGTTGGCGGCGGAGATCATGTAGTACTTACCTTCCCAACCCATGCCCTCTGCGATAGCCTTGGCACGTTCGGCCGCTTCTTCCGCACCTACCAGGTCAACTTTGTTGAACACCAGCCAGCGTGGCTTCTGCGCCAGATTTTCGCTGTATTGGTTCAGCTCGTTGATGATGACTTTGGCATTTTCTACCGGATTGGATTCGTCGATCGGGGCGATATCCACCAGGTGCAACAGCACGCGGCAACGCTCCAGATGCTTCAGGAAACGGATACCCAGGCCAGCACCGTCGGATGCACCTTCAATCAGCCCCGGAATATCGGCAACCACAAAGCTCTGCTCGTGATCCATACGCACCACGCCGAGGCTTGGCACCAGAGTGGTAAACGGATAGTCGGCAACCTTTGGCTTGGCGGCGGAAACCGCGCGGATAAAGGTCGACTTGCCGGCATTCGGCAGACCAAGCATGCCGACATCGGCCAGCAGCAGCAGCTCCAGCAAGATGTCGCGGGCTTCACCGGCAGTACCCAGCGTCTTCTGACGCGGTGCACGGTTAACCGAGGATTTGAAACGGGTGTTGCCCAAACCGTGCCAACCGCCTTTAGCGACCATCAGTTGTTGGCCGTGGCGGGTCATGTCACCGAGGATCTCGCCGGTGCCCTGATCCTGCACGCGAGTACCGACCGGCACCTTGACGGTAATGTCTTTGCCACGCTTACCGGTACAGTCACGGCTCTGGCCATTCTGACCGCGTTCGGCACGGAAAGATTTCTCAAAGCGGTAGTCGATCAACGTATTGAGGTTTTCGTCCGCCAGCAGATAGACGTCACCGCCGTCACCGCCGTCGCCGCCATCCGGCCCACCGTTCGGGATATACTTTTCGCGGCGGAAGCTGACACAACCATTACCACCGTCACCTGCAACGACCAAAATCGCTGCTTCATCTACAAACTTCATTTACCGTCTCCGTAAATCATTCACCGGGCTGCTTTAAAGGAGCAACCAGGTTGGTTTCTGCCCGTCGCGGCCACCACCGGTGACCAATTGCGGAAAACATGGCGCCCGCTACCACCACGAAAGCACCGATATAGCCGACGACATTCAATGCCGGGGCGGCGAATACGTGTGGCCAGGCCAGCGCCAATAAATCTGAAAACAGCAGGGTAAACAGCGGCGTCAGCGTGATTAACGCACTCACCTGCGCCGCCTGCCAGCGCGCCATGGCTTCCGCCAGTGCGCCATAGCCAATCAACGTGTTGGCGCCACAAAACAGCAGGCAGGCCAATTGCCAACCGCTGAGCTGGGAAATCAGCTCTGGCCGGGCCAGAGGGAACAGCGCCACTGCACATAAAGTGTACAACATTACCAGGATCTGCGGCGAGGCCAATCGGCGCAGCAATACTTTCTGCGCAACGCCATAAGTCACCCAAACCATCGCCGCACAGACACCCAACAGCACCCCAAGGGTGTAATCCGTCAGGCGGGTGAAAATCTCAATCAGACTGACATTGAAAAACAGCATCAGTCCACAGATCAACATTAGCGCGCCAATCACTTGGGTGATACGCATGCGTTCTTTTAAAATCAACACGCTGGCGAACATCATACCCACCGGCGACAGCTGGCCGATCACCTGCGATGCCGTCGGGCTGAGATACTGCAGCGAAGAACTGAAGAAGATAAAATTCCCCAACAGGCCCGCAGTGGCGACAGCCAGTATTAACAACCAGCGCGGCTGACGGAACATTTTTACCGGGGGCAGCCTGCCGCGTATCGCCAGAATGGTCCCCAGACCGAGAGCAGCAAGGGTAAATCGATACCAAACGATGGTAAATGGATCCATCACTACCAGCACTTCTTTCATCGCAATCGGCAACGCACCCCAGCAAATCGCCGTAGTCACCGCCAGAGAAATGCCAATTCCGACCTGCTGTTTCGTTTCCATCTTACCTTTGCCAACGCTGACGGGCCGGTACATAAGCAGCCCATAAATGTAAAAAGCCCCGCAACGAGTTGCGGGGCTTACATCTATTTAGTAAGGCTCGGAAAATTATTCAGCTTCGATGCTGATGAATTTACGATTGCTCGGGCCTTTAACTTCGAACTTGACTTTACCGTCTTTCAAAGCAAACAGAGTGTGGTCTTTGCCGCAACCCACGTTGGTACCAGCGTGGAATTTGGTGCCGCGCTGACGAACGATGATGCTGCCTGCCAGTACTGCTTCGCCGCCAAAGCGTTTTACGCCCAGACGTTTAGCTTCTGAATCGCGACCGTTACGAGTCGAGCCGCCAGCCTTTTTGTGTGCCATTAATCCGCTCTCCTAACTTAAGCGCTGATGCCGGTGATTTTAACGTCAGTGAACCACTGACGGTGGCCCTGCTGCTTACGGTGGTGCTTACGACGACGAAACTTAACAATCTTAATTTTCTCGCCACGACCGTGAGCAACTACTTCAGCTTTGATCTTACCGCCATCGACGAAAGGAACGCCGATTTTGATATCTTCGCCATTAGCGATCATCAGAATCTGGTCAAACTCAACCGCTTCACCAGTTGCGATGTCCAGCTTTTCCAAGCGAACGGTCTGACCTTCGCTTACTCGGTGTTGTTTACCACCACTTTGGAAAACCGCGTACATATAAAACTCCGCTTTCCGCGTGCCCAACTGTTTAGTACAGAGCGCGCTATAAATATTCACAATAGGGCGCGAATTCTACGCAATAATCCCGCGTATGACAAGAGCAGAATAAGACCAGAAGCAGAAAAAAGAAGAAAAAAAGCACAGTTTCTTTCATGGCGTTTATCTGAGCCGTTTTTCAAGTACAATCAGGAGGACAGTTACCGCCATGTACCGATGTGAGCAGCGATCTCAACGCGGTGAAGAGAAACACAGCTGAAAAAAATACAATGAACCTAGAGCAAATTACCGAGTTAACCGCGCAAGATATGGCGGCCGTGAACGCAACAATTCTCGAACAGCTGAATTCCGATGTCACACTCATCAATCAGCTTGGCTATTACATTATCAGCGGTGGCGGTAAACGCATCCGCCCGATGATCGCCGTTCTGGCGGCGCGGGCATTGCATTATCAAGGTGATAAGCACATTACCGTTGCTGCGCTGATCGAATTCATTCATACCGCGACTCTGCTGCATGATGACGTGGTGGATGAATCCGACATGCGACGCGGCAAGGCTACCGCCAATGCCGCGTTCGGCAATGCTGCCAGCGTGCTGGTGGGCGACTTCATTTATACCCGCGCTTTCCAGATGATGACCAGCCTGGAATCACTCCGCGTGCTGGCGCTGATGTCCGAAGCGGTCAACGTCATTGCTGAAGGTGAAGTGCTGCAGTTAATGAACGTGAACGATCCGGACATCACCGAAGAAAGCTATATGCGGGTAATCTACAGCAAAACCGCTCGTCTGTTTGAAGCGGCGGCGCAATCGTCAGCGATCCTTTCAGAGGCCAGCGAAGCAGAAGAAAAAGCGCTGCAGGATTACGGCCGTTATCTCGGCACCGCTTTCCAGTTGATCGACGATCTGCTCGATTACAGCGCCGACGGCAGCACCCTGGGTAAAAATACCGGTGACGATCTGAACGAAGGGAAGCCCACACTGCCCTTGCTGCACGCCATGCGTAACGGCAACAGCGCGCAAACGGCCATGATCCGCGAAGCCATTGAGCAAGGCAGCGGCCGTCATCTGCTGGAACCGGTTTTACAGGCCATGCAACAGTGCGGTTCGCTTGAATATACCCGCCAACGCGCCGAAGAAGAAGCCGATAAGGCGATTGCCGCGCTGCAAGTTCTGCCGGAATCCCCTCATCGCTCCGCGTTGGAAGGATTAGCGCACCTTGCGGTTCAGCGAGATTTTTGAGAAACAAAAAACTTAAGCAGTTTCTACAGACCCGCAGCGCGGGTCTGTTTCACTTCCCCTCTGTAATACGCGCCAGCAGGCTACCTATGCCTTCACGCATCAGGAACGCCAATACTTTGTCACGCTCGGTTTCCGTCAGGTGATAGTAATATTCAATCCATACCGCCAACGGATCCTTTCGCTCGATGTCATAAATAGCCGGATCTTCTTTCATCATCAGTAAGTTGCGCGTACCTGACGGTAAGCTGTCAATATGATATTCCAGCGCCTTTCCCTGCACGCCTTTACGCCGGCGGCTGATCCAGCCATCACGACGCGCCATCAAATTTATTCCCTGTGGTGAAGAGGGTAATCCTGCAATGCCTGTAAGTTCCTTGGCGGCAAACCACTCTTTTTTCATAGCCATGATCTCTGAGGAAAATGTGCAAAGATATTTTTTAGAAATTAATGAGATATTTTTTTGGAAATTTAGTGGTATTCTAATTTCCGTATAAGCGTTTCATGTTGTTCAAACGATTAATCTTGACCTGTTAGTTATACCACTAACAGAACTTTCGCTAATCAAAAAAGGGAATGCAAACATGAATTCAAGGAACAAGGACTGGCACCCGGCGGATATCATTGCAGCTTTACGTAAGAAGGGAACGACACTGGCGGCGGTATCCCGCAAAGCGGGGCTTAGTTCATCAACACTGGCAAACGCGCTATCTCGGCCCTGGCCAAAAGGGGAATGGCTGATTGCCGAAGCGCTGGACATCCATCCTGCCGAGATCTGGCCAAGCCGCTATTTCGACCCGCACACCAACGACCTGCTGAATCGAAAAGCCCGTATCAGGTCATGATTCGGGCATAAAAAAACCGCCGGTGCGATGTCCGGCGGCTTGTGCATACTCATGCGTCCTGGGTTGATCAGTTATTGATAAACTTTTCGCCCAGTTCGATATCTTTATGCAGAACATCCAGCATCTCTTCCAACGCTTTCTGCTCGAACGCGCTCAGAGTACCGATGTCTTTACGTTCTTCTACGCCATTTTTGCCCAGCAGCAGTGGCTGTGCGAAGAAGCGGGCATATTTGCCGTCACCTTCCACATAAGCGCATTCCACCACGCCCGCTTCGCCTTGCAGCGCACGAACCAGAGACAGACCGAAACGCGCCGCCGCCTGACCCATTGACAGAGTTGCGGACCCGCCGCCGGCTTTGGCTTCAACCACTTCAGTACCCGCATTCTGGATACGCTTGGTCAGATCCGCCACTTCCTGTTCGGTAAAGCTCACGCCCGGGATCTGTGACAACAGTGGCAGAATGGTCACGCCAGAATGCCCGCCGATAACCGGCACGTTCAGCTCTTCCGGCTGCTTGCCTTTCAGCTCAGCCACGAAGGTGTTGGAACGGATGATATCCAGCGAGGTCACGCCAAACAGTTTGTTTTTGTCGTAAACACCGGCTTTCTTCAGCACTTCTGCCGCGATTGCCACGGTGGTGTTTACCGGGTTGGTGATAATGCCGATGCAGGCTTTCGGGCAGGTTGTTGCCACTTGCTGGATCAGATTACGCACGATGCCTGCGTTGACATTGAACAGATCTGAACGATCCATACCAGGTTTACGCGCAACGCCGGCAGAAATCAGCACTACGTCTGCACCATGCAGAGCCGGAGTAGCATCTTCGCCGCTGAAGCCTTTGATTTTAACTGCGGTAGGGATGTGGCTTAAGTCGACGGCAACGCCTGGGGTAACGGGGGCAATGTCGTAGAGAGAGAGTTCAGAACCTGAAGGAAGCTGGGTTTTGAGTAGAAGGGCGAGGGCCTGGCCGATACCGCCAGCAGCACCGAGAACTGCAACTTTCATCCTATACTCCTTTATTATCTTAAATATATAAAGCGCCGTGAATATGTTGGTTACGGACCTTAAATTATTACACCTTTAAAAACAATCTCTTAACAGTCTGTTTGAGAACTGGCGCAATAAAACAGCCGATGTCGCGCTCATTTTAAATTAAATGGCTTACACATTAAGGGCATAGCGCACATTAATCAAAAATAGTGCGAGGTTATTCACAAGCAAGTTAACCGGCGGTTACATTACACCCTTACACAACATCAGAACAACATCATTTTAATAACATTTTCTTTACCGCCACGGGCCGCTTTTTCGGTCGCTGAAAGGGCATATTCATGGGGTACGGATTTTGTTAAAATCCCGCCCTTTCCTCATTGTCCGGGCAGCATTGTTTTCTTCGGACGTCCTCTTATTGCATAAAAATTCATTTATATGCATAATAATCACTTCTATTGTCAACATTCCACGGTGCAAAATGCGTAATCCCGCAAAGCAGGAAGATCTGATCAAGGCGTTTAAAGCGTTATTGAAAGAAGAAAAATTCAGTTCTCAAGGCGAGATCGTTTTGGCGCTGCAAGAAGAAGGCTTCGAAAACATCAACCAATCCAAAGTATCGCGCATGCTGACCAAGTTCGGCGCGGTGCGTACCCGCAATGCCAAAATGGAAATGGTGTATTGCCTTCCAGCCGAGCTCGGCGTGCCGACCACCACCAGCCCACTGAAAAATTTGGTGCTGGATGTCGATCACAACGATGCCGTAGTGGTCATCCATACCAGCCCCGGCGCCGCACAGCTGATCGCCCGCCTGCTGGATTCCCTGGGTAAATCCGAAGGCATACTCGGCACCATCGCCGGTGACGACACCATTTTCGTTACCCCAGCCAGCAGCTTTACCGCTCGCCAGTTGTACGAAGCCATTCTGTCGCTGTTCGAACAAGAGTTATGATGCTCAACGCTAACAAAATGCGGCTGACGGTCGCGTTTTGTTAGCGCTTCTTTAACTCTGTCTTTACCTTTCCCCCGCGCCCTACCACGTTTAAAACCTGATTTCCGCCTTGTTACGGCACATTCCAATGACATTTATATAAAGCCAGCGATAGCTGCTGCCCTTTTCCGCACATTTGGTCAAAAACACTTACCTTATTGAAATTACATAAATTTAACATCAAAAGAACGTTTTATGAGCGTTTTTTATTCCATATGGTTATTAAAAATAAGAGACGCCATAATAAAGTTTCACTAGAAACTGTTAGCCAGCTATTAATTTTTAGAGTTACTAGATGTATACTCATTTCCGTGACGTAAATCACAGTTCATTGGAACTGATAAAAGAATACGATAAGGTGAGATCATGAAAATTAAAGCTACCGTTGCAACACTAAGCCTCCTGTCTGTGCTTTCCTTTGGCGCATTTGCAGCACAATCCGTTGATGCAGATCAGGCAGCCAAACTGCAGTCCGCAGGCACCATTACCGTCAGCGGCATTGCCGGCACCCCTTCAGATATTCGTCAGGCGCTGTCTGAAAAAGCCGATGCCCGTGGCGCGACCGCTTACCGCGTGATCGAAGCGCGTAACGAAGGCAACTACCACGCTACGGCTGAAATTTATAAATAAGACCCCGGCATTACCCGGCAACGGGCAATAAATCTCTGGAAACCAGCATTACCGATAACAGCTTTCAAGAATAATAAACGCTGTAAAGCCCTTCCTGGCTGTTATCGCAACAGGACCCACGACCATGAACATGAAAATGACCCTCGCTGCAATGAGCCTGATGTCTGCCCTTTCGTTCGGCGCTTCAGCCGCTACGTTGATCACCAATGACCAGACCGGCGATCTTCAGTCTGTCGGCACCATTACCGCCAGTGGCGTAACCGGTGCACCTTCGGATATTCGTCAGGCGTTGTCCGACAAAGCCGATAAGCAAGGCGCTAAAGCGTACCGAGTGATCGAAGCCTACGAAAACGGCAACTGGCACGCGACTGCCGAAATCTACAAATAACAATTCAGAGAGCGCGGTTGCCGAACTGATTACCCTCGTCACTGCCACTGCCGAGTTCCGTGGTAACCGCTGATTCTCTGAAGAAGTCTCGTCGTCCTATCCGACGAACCCCGTTGCCCTCGCTCGCGAGGGCTTTTTTATAGGCGAAAAAAAGGGCCGCAAACGGCCCTTTCTCGAATCAACCCTGTCGATCAGTAGGTGACTTTCGGCTCTGGCTTGTTGGCCAGAGCTTCCAGCAGCCGATCGTGGATCCCGCCGAACCCGCCGTTGCTCATCACCAGGATATGGTCACCCGGCTGGGCGGTTCTCACAATCATGTCCACCAAGGTGCCGAGATCGGCACTCCAGTGGGCCGGCTGCACGCAGGCTTCCGCCACTTCCGCCACCTGCCAGGGAATATGGTGCGGCTGGAACAGGAATACCTCATCGGCACGGCCAAGCGATGGCGCCAAATCGTTCTTGCTGATACCCATTTTCATGGTATTGGAGCGTGGTTCAAGCACCGCCAGAATACGGGCGGTGCCGCCCACTTTACCGCGCAGAGCGGCCAGGGTCGCCAGGATCGCCGTTGGGTGATGCGCAAAATCGTCATACACCGTGACGCCATTGGCTTCACCGCGCAACTCCAGGCGGCGACGGGCATTGATGAAATCGCCGAGCACGGCGCAGGCGTCCGCAGGCTGCACGCCAACGTGACGTGCGGCAGCAATCGCCATCAGGCCATTATGCATATTGTGTTCGCCCACCAGCGCCCATTTCACCTCGCCCGCTTTTTCGCCATCGAGGAACACTTCATAGTGGCTGGCGTCCGGCGTCAGCTTGTGCGCCCGCCATGCGCCTTCTTCCCCGACCAACTCCTGCTCGCTCCAACACCCCATCGCCATCACCTGTTTCAGGTGGTTGTCGTTATCAGGCAAAATGATCTTGCCCTTGCCCGGCACCAGGCGCACCAGATGATGGAACTGCTTCTGGATCGCTTTCAGATCGTCGAAAATATCGGCATGATCAAACTCCAGATTGTTCATGATCAGCGTACGCGGGCTGTAATGAACAAACTTGGAGCGTTTGTCGAAGAACGCACAGTCGTACTCATCGGCCTCGATCACAAAGAACGGGCTGCCGCCCAAGCGTGCGGAAACGTCGAAGTTCCCCGGCACGCCACCGATGACAAAACCGGGCTGATAACCACAGGCTTCCAGGATCCAGGTTGCCATGCCGGCGGTGGTGGTCTTGCCGTGGGTCCCGGCAACCGCTAACACCCAGCGATCGCGCAGTACATAGTCATGCAGCCATTGCGGGCCGGAAACGTATGGGATGCCTTGCTCCAGCACCGCTTCCACGCACGGGTTGCCGCGCGTCATGGCGTTGCCGATGATCACCAGATCCGGCACGGGATCCAACTGAGCCGGATCGTAACCCTGGATCAGGTCGATCCCCTCTTTCTCCAGCAGCGTGCTCATCGGCGGATAGACATTAGCGTCAGAGCCGGTCACCTCATGTCCCAACGAACGAGCCAGTACCGCAAGCCCGCCCATAAAGGTGCCACAGATCCCAAGAATGTGAATGCGCATAGTTTTCTCAATTGAGTACGTCGAATGTTACCTTATTCTACCGCTCAGAATCGTCCAGAAGAAATGGATTTGCCTATGAATAGCGCTCATCTTTGGGCTACACTGCTCGCGAATACGTTGGCGGTTTGTTAACAAACCGCTACCCATCCGTAGATTCAGGGATTGTGTCATGAAAACGTTAGGCGAATTTATCGTCGAGAAACAGCACGACTTCTCTCACGCCACCGGCGAGCTGACAGCGTTACTTTCTGCAATTAAACTGGGCGCCAAAATCATCCACCGCGACATCAACAAAGCGGGTCTGGTTGATATCCTCGGTACCAGCGGCATTTCCAACGTACAGGGTGAAGTCCAGATGAAACTGGACCTGTTCGCCAACGAAAAGCTGAAAGCTGCGTTGAAAGCGCGCGGTGAAGTTGCGGGTATCGCTTCTGAAGAAGAAGATGAAATCGTGATTTTCGATGGCGAGCGGGCTGAAAATGGCAAGTATGTGGTGTTGATGGATCCGTTGGACGGTTCGTCCAACATTGATGTCAACGTCTCGGTCGGTACTATTTTCTCTATCTATCGTCGCATCACCCCGGTCGGCACTCCCGTGACCGAAGAAGATTTCCTGCAGCCAGGCAGCGCCCAGGTTGCAGCCGGCTACGTGGTTTATGGTTCATCCACCATGCTGGTGTACACCACCGGTTATGGCGTGCATGCCTTTACTTACGATCCGTCTCTGGGCGTGTTCTGTCTCTCCCATGAGAAAGTGCGTTATCCTGCCACCGGCAATATGTATTCGATCAACGAAGGCAACTACATCAAGTTCCCTCGCGGCGTGAAGAAATACATTAAGTATTGCCAGGAGCAGGACGAAGCGACACAACGCCCTTACACCTCACGCTACATTGGTTCACTGGTTGCCGACTTCCACCGCAACCTGCTGAAAGGCGGCATCTACATTTATCCAAGCACCGCCAGCCACCCGCAAGGTAAGCTGCGCCTGCTGTATGAATGCAACCCGATGGCGTTCCTGGCGGAACAGGCCGGCGGTAAAGCCAGCGACGGTAAAAACCGTATTCTGGACATTACCCCGGTGAAACTGCACCAGCGTGCGCCGTTCTTCGTCGGCACCAAATCCATGGTTGAAGACGCCGAGCGCTTTATCGCCGAAAACCCGGACGAGTAAAGCCTCTCTTCAGGGGGCGGCATGCCGCCCCCTGTCACGCCATCATAATTTGAACGCCGCCATGCTCTGGGCCAGCAATTGAGCCTGCTCCTCCAGCGAACGCGTCGCCGCCGCGGACTCTTCGACCAACGCAGCGTTTTGTTGCGCCACCTGATCCATCTGCGCCACCGCCAGATTCACCTGCTCAATACCGCTGCTTTGTTCCCGGGTAGCCGCCGAAATTTCCCGCATCAGCGCCGTCACGCGGCCCACTTCACCGGTAATGCCGTTCATGGTTTTCGCCGCAGACTCCGCCATTTGCTCACCTTCCTGCACCCGATTCTGCGACGCTTCGATCAACCCTTTGATCTCTTTCGCCGACTGCGCACTGCGCTGTGCCAGGCTGCGTACCTCGCCGGCCACCACCGCGAAACCGCGCCCCTGTTCACCGGCGCGGGCCGCTTCGACCGCCGCATTCAACGCCAGAATATTGGTCTGGAAGGCAATGCCGTCCATCACGCTGATGATATCGGCGATGCGCCGCGAGCTGTCGGTAATCGCCTGCATCTTGTCCATCACCTGGCTGACCACCTCACTGCCTTGGTTGGCGATATCGGATACGCTCAGCGCCAGTTGGTTTGCCTGCTCGCAATTCTCGGCGTTCATCTTCACCGTCGAGGTCAGCTGTTCCATGCTGGCCGCCGTTTCCTCCAGCGAGGCTGCGGACTCTTCGGTACGCTGCGCCAGATGCAGGTTACCGGCAGCCAGCTCACGTGAGCCGGTATCAATCTGGCTGCTGGCATCGCGCACCTTGCTGACCGAACCGACCAACGCCTGTTGCATGCGTTGCATAGCGCGCACCAGACGGCCCATCTCGGTATCCCCTTCGCCGGTAATTCGGTGCGTCAGGTCACCGCCGGCGATATATTCCAGTTGGTTGATAGATTCATCGAGGGGGCGCAGGATTATCACCCGCAGAGCAAACCAGGCCAGTATCGCCAACAGCACGCTGAGCAAACCGGCGACCACGATCAGGGTGATTTTGGTGCTGGCATTATTTTCCGCCTCATCCACCCGCTGCTGCCCCACCTTCATGGCAAAGCTGCGGAAATCGCTGAGGTCTTTTTCGAAGGCGATACTCAGGGCCGAAATACGGGTTTCCTGAATCTCGTAATAGTCATCGACCTTGCCGGCCTTGATGGCGTCAGCCATCGGCCTGACCCCCTGTTCCAGATAGGCCCGGTAGCTGTTTTGCAAACGGCTAGACAGTTCACGCCCGCGTTCCGTGACGGTGCCGACGCTGACGAAGCGCTCCATTTCGTGCTTCGACTGCTCGAGGTAATCATAGATACGGCCTACCGTAGCGTCGGAGACCTCAATCTGGCCGATTTCCCGCTGACGCACCGCCAGCGAAGCGGCGGTTCTGGCGCGCAGCGTCAGGTTGGAACTGCTGGCCAGCGATCCCAGTTCCTCCCCCAGGATCTGGTTCAGTGTATGTAGCGAGCGCGACCCTTCATTAATCGCGTTGACGCCGATCGTGCTGACCATAATCAGCAACAGCGTCGTCAGGCTCAGCAGGGCAATCAGCCCGGCCTTCACCGTAATCTTTTTTAGCATGAGTTCTTCCCGGCTTCAGAAATTGTGAGATCAAACGTAGGGGAGGTAAAACGCAGAGCCAGACTTCGCCGGCTCATTATTATTTGATGAAGTTATCGGCAACCGCGGGAGAAACTTAACCTTGTTGGAGGATTAATCTGGAAATGGGGCGGATGGCTCCCCTCGGGGGAGTCGGTGATGAAAAGGGCAGGAAATCGCAAAAGAGTCCGCTATAATAGCCGCCACTCCATTTCTGGTTTGATTAAAGGAAACCGACATGAGCTTGAATCTGGTCCCAGCTGGCAAAGACCTGCCGGAAGACATCTACGTTGTTATCGAAATCCCGGCTAACGCCGATCCGATCAAATATGAAATCGACAAGGACACCGGCGCGCTGTTCGTTGACCGTTTCATGTCCACCGCGATGTTCTATCCGTGCAACTACGGTTACATCAACCACACCCTGTCTCTGGACGGTGACCCGGTTGACGTGCTGGTACCGACCCCGTATCCGCTGCAGCCGGGTTCTGTGATCCGCTGCCGTCCGGTAGGCGTGCTGAAGATGTCCGACGAAGCCGGTGAAGATGCAAAACTGGTTGCCGTTCCGCACAGCAAGCTGACCAAAGAGTACGATCACATCAAAGATGTGAACGACCTGCCAGAACTGTTGCGTGCCCAGATCGCCCATTTCTTCGAGCATTATAAAGATCTGGAAAAAGGCAAATGGGTGAAAGTGGAAGGCTGGGCAGACGCTGCCGCTGCCAAAGCTGAAATCGTTGCCTCTTTCGAACGCGCTGCCAAGAAGTAATTCTTGCCGCCGTCCGATGAAAAAACACCGCTCAATGAGCGGTGTTTTTTTATTACTTTTCGTCGAGACGCTTCAACCAGTCGCCGCTGTTAATCCGCGGGTAACCGTCCACACTGTGTTTATACAGGTAGATCCACGCACTCCCATAAGGCGTCTGAATCAGCTCGCGCTTATAGTCCTTGGTGTTGCTTTTCAGTTCGTCCAGCTCTGCCAGAATCGATGAGTTAATACGGTACACCTCACAATGTACCGAGCCCTCTCCAGGGATCGCCGCCGGGTAATGGCCCAGATTATAAATCTGATAGCCCTCGAGCTCATGCTCGCCGAGCCATTGGGCGTTGGTCATCCAATGGCTGTTTCCCTGTTTGCGTCGTAAACTGCCGTAGACAATTATTCGCATCGCTAAAACTCAAACTGATAGAGCAAATCTAATGCCTGGTCGATACCAGACACCGCTTCAAGATACAACTTAGGCATCAGGCGGTAACGCAACGTCAGCGTGGCCAGCGAGTCGAAAATGCCCACCCCATATTTTACTTGTAAGCCAGGGAGAACATAGCCGCTCACGACAACCTGAGAGCTGTCGCCAACCCCCTGAGTGTCCAGGGCCAAATTACTTACGCCAAACGCCTCGCCGATTTTACCCACAAGTTGACCACTTTGTGCAACCCCCATCCCAATTAACATTGAGGTCATGGCGTTGCCGTCGGCGCCGGAACTGCCCAAACCCTGCCCGCGCAGCAGATAAGACAAGGCTTCCTGCTGCGATTTAGTCGGGTCTGAGAACACTTCCAGCTTAGGTGCATCCGCCAACCCGGTGACGCGAACCCCGGCGGTGACGCCGTCTTCGGTCGAGTCCGGATTACGGATCGCCTCGATGTTGAGTAACGGCTGATCCGGCGGCCCAGAGAAGAGCAGTTGGCCCTTGCGGACAATCAGATCCTGACCATAAGCATGGAAGCGACCGGACGGGATGTCAATCTGGCCATTCAGGCCCAGGCCGTTCTTGTCCTGCACCACTTTCAAGTCGCCCTTCAGTTTGGCTTTCAGGCCAAAGGCATCCAGGCGTACATCGTTGCCGACGTGGATCATCAGGTTGCTGTTGATCGGGATCGCAGCGGTTTTTGGCTGGATCGGTTTCAGTTGATCATCCAGCATCACTTCATCGGAAGAGACGCCTACCGCACTTTCCGGCAGCTCCTGCACCGTTATGCGCGCCCACGGAATATTGACTGAGCCGTTGAGCGAGAACAGTTGCGGCGTCGCCTCAAAGACCAGATCCGGAGAAACGTCGATGCGGATCATCGGCGGCACCGTCACCCGCAGCTTGTCGCCCTTGGCGGCGATACGGGCGCGCCAGGCGTTGATGTCACGCCAGTCGGCGTCACCGGACAGATTCAGTTGCCCGCGGGTCGTCCCGATCAGCCCCTCCAGCGTCGAGGTCATGCCATCGAAGTTCACCACCAACCGGCCGTCAGTCATGTCAAACGGCATCCAGTGGCCATCGATATCCACCTTATCCAGCGCTAACCGGCCGTAAACCAGCGGTTTCTGCGCGCTGCCGCCCAAACGCAGGTTGGCGTTCAACATGCCCGCCGCTTTTTCCCCATCCATCAGCGCCGGGTTGATCATCGCCAGCGAGATATTGGTGATATTGACATTACCGCTGATATTGCGGCGCACCTGCGGGTCGGTGACCTGAATGTTGCCGTTAAACTGGCCATTCTTGTTCAGCTTGATCAACCAGTCCGCCTGAGCGCGGCCATTGGTCAACCCGGCGTTGAGATTCAGCGTATCGAAGGCGATCGGCAGCGCATTGCCCTGTACCTGCTGCACCACTTTCACCCCGTTGCCCACCAGCGCGACTTTCGCATCAGGCAGTGCGCCGCCCGGTTTCCAGCTAACATCCGCCCGGCCGGAGAATACGCCGCTCAGGGCCGTTTCCGGCCCCAGGAAAGGTTTCACCATCGCCAGATCAAAGCGGTTCAGCACTACGCTGGCCTGGCCGCTCGGGCCGGCTTCAATGGTTTTCGGCACGCACAGTTCAGCGTTCGGATTCTGCCAGCAATGCGGCCCGATACTGATTTTCTGTGCGGTATTCAGGTAGTCCAGCGTAATGGCGCGCGTTAACCGCCATTCGCCCACCGGGGTATCGAAACGGGTATTGTTCAGGTTGGCGCGCCAGCGCTGCTGCTGGCGATCGAAACTGCCCTGCAGCGCCAGTTGGCCGGATACCGGCTTGCCGTTGATCTTCAGTTGCAGCTGATGCTGTTTTTCGCTGCCTTTGGCATCCAGCGTCAGCTGGCTGATCTCCAGAGCATCCTGCTTCAGTTGTTCAACCCGTACCGCCAGTTGCCCCTGAATCTGATCGCTGGAGCGCACGTCGCCGTCAATTTTAACCCGATTGATGCGCAGCGCCTGCCACTGCAGGCCGGAAGCGGTCAGGTCGGCCAGCAACTGAGGCGCCTGCAGGTTGCCGCGCAGTTTAAGCAGGCCTTTCGCCGTACCGCCCAGCCCCGGCAGCGCGCCATCCAGGCGCGGTGCGTCGATGTTCGCATCCAGATTCCAACTTTTCTCGTCCAGTTGGCCTTTGACGTTCAGTTGGTTACGCCCCAGCGTCAGATCGATACCGGGGATTTTCCACTGCCCGGCAGCGTTGCCGCTGAGCGAGCCGCGCGCGGTGACCTTATTTTGCTTCACGTTGCCGTCGAGCTGCAGCACCGGTACCTGCAATTGCCAGCTGCCGCCGTGCAGGCTACCGCGAGTGGTGATCTTCCCATCCAGCTTCGCCGGCCATTCCGGCCACTGTTTGGCGGTGTTAATGCCGCTTAACATCAGCTGTGAATTCCAGCTGATGGCCTTGCTCCAGTCCACCAGCGCGCTCAAATCGGCATTGCCCTGCAGGGCGGCCAGCCGCAAGCGATCCAGTTTGAACTGTTCGACGTTGCCTTTGCCATCCAGCGTCAGCACCGCCGGCGGCAGATCCTGGCCTTTGATGTTGGCGCGCGTCGACAGCGCATAGTCGGTCGCCTTGCCGTTGAAGCGCAGGCGGAAATCGTTGATTTGGTATTGCGCCTCGCCGCTCAGCGGCCATTTCAGCTGTTTGCTTTGCAGCGTCAGTGCCAACGGCAAACCGGCCTCGGCCAGTTGAGTCTGCACATCCAACTGCACGCCGACCGGCCCGGACAGGTTGAGCGCCACTTTCAGCTCTTCACGCAGCCCGCCGCCGAGGTTCAGTTTGACCTTCTCGCCCTTCAGCGGCTCAATATTCAGCGTGCCGTTCGCCACCATCTCCACCGGCCAGTTGCCGGTCAGCGTCGCCTGCCCTTGGGCGGACAGCGTGCCCTGCGGCGATTTCACATCAAAGTTGTCCAGCTGGATATGCTGGTCTTTGGTGCTGGCCTGCAGCAGCAGGCTGGTGATCAATACCTCGGTGTCGCCCGTCAGCCGCAGCTGTTCACCGCTGATTTCCTTGACGGTGATATCCAGCGGCAGACGAATGTCCGGCAGATCCGGCAATAGCGGTTTGGCGAACAGTTCTTTCAGCGTTTCGCCCAGTGGCTTCTCTTCTGGCTGTGGCGCAGGCTTGGCAGCCTCTTCGACTTTTTCGCCGACCTTTTTCGCCACCTCAACGACCGGCTGTACGGCTTCCGGCAATGGGTTTTGCGGCGTTTTCGGCAGAGCGATCAGCAGTGAGCTGATTTTAGTCGGCAACAGGGTCAGCGCGCGCTCTTGCCACTGTGCACCGGTGCGGAACTCGCCCAGTGAAATCGCCGTGTCGTCGACGCTGACCTTGACGTTGTTCAGCGCCAGCATGCGCAAGGTAATCGGGTACGGCGTACTCAGATTCGTGGTCGGCTCGCCGGTCTCTTCCACCGGTGCCGACGGCGTCATTTCTTTGGTTTTCACCACCACGTCCACGTCCTGCGCAGTCAGGGCGTTAACGCACAGCGAACTGCGTTTAAAGCACGACAAATCCAGCGAAAGATGGAACTGCCCGGCATTCACCGTCACGCCCGGCATCTGGTATTTCACGCCCTTTAGCGTCAAATCGCGCCAACCGCCGCTGACGCCGGCAATATCCAGCCCCGGAACCCAACGCGCAGCGCCGTTGATAACCGTATGCAGGCCGCTGGTGGTGCCGAGCAAATAAGCCAACCCGCCAATCAGCAGCAACAAGACGATCAGGAATCCCAGACAAATCTTTTTAATCAGGCTCATAATTCAGGCCCCAAACCAATATAGAACTGCACCCCGTGGGTCTCTTTATCCCCAACCGGAGCGGCGATATCCAGCTTCACCGGGCCGACCGGCGACTGCCAGCGCACGCCGAAGCCGGCGCCGGTCTTGACGTTGCTTTGCTTGATATCGTTCACCGCTTCGCCGGAATCCACGAACAACGCGCCCCACCATTTGCCGGTCACGTTGTATTGGTATTCCAGCGAGCCGGTCAGCATTTTGGAAGCGCCTGTCAGCTTGCCGTCATCGTCACGGGGTGAAATGCCTTTGTATTTGTAGCCGCGAATGCTGCGATCGCCACCGGCGAAGAAACGCAGATCCGGCGGCACTTTTTCAAAGTTATTGGTTTCGATCCAGCCAACCTGCCCGCGTGCGACAAACCGGTGTTTGTCGGCCAAGGTGCGGATCCAGACGTTCTGCGCCTGTATCAGCGCAAAGTCGACGCCGGAACCCCAGGTGGTATCGGACACGTCGAGAGAATAACGCTGGCTGTCGCCCCAGGTCGGCATCAAACCGCCGCGCGAGCGGGTACGGTTAACGCTGACGCCGGGATACAGCAGCATGGTGGTGTCGGTGACGGTACCCTGGGTAAAGTGGTCCAGACGCCAGGTCAGGTTCAGCGCCCGTTGCCAGCCGCTGGAGAGATCCCAGTTGCGGGAAACCACCGCTTTTGACGTAACGGACTTGGTATCGTTGAGATCGACGTTCTTGAAGCCGCCCTGCAGCAGGTAATACTGCTCCAACGGGTTCTTCAGCAGTGGGATTTTATAGGTCAGATCAAGCTGCTGTTCCGGCGCGGAAATGCTGGCGCTGGTTTCCAGGCTATGTCCGCGATCGTTGAGCCACGGTTTTTTCCAGGTACCTTTTATCCGCGGGCCGACGTCGGTGGAATAACCGACCCCGGTTTCGATGGTATTGCGGGTGCGCGGCGTAACCAGCGCATCTAACGGCAAAATCTTGTTCTCTTTGGAATCTTGGAAATCAGGGGACACCACCACCGAGTTAAACCAGTTGGTGGCGGACAAACGACGGTTCAGCTCGGCCAACTCTTCCGAACTGTAATAATCCCCCTGATGAAAGGGCACCAGATTTTGCAGGTAGTCTTCGCGGATTTGCGAACCTTGGAACTTCACCTTGCCGAAGCGGTAGCGCTGCCCGCTGTTGAAGTCGATGTCCCAATAAGCCTTATGCAGGTCCTCCGCCACGCCCAATTGACTCTTGGTCATATCGGCATCGAAATAGCCTTTGCGCAGCGCCATGCCGGTCAGAGAACCTTTGAAGTCGTCGTATTTGCCGTGATTAAGGATCTCGCCTATCGTCGGCCGGCCCTTTTTGACCAATTGCAGATAGTCTTCGTCGGTTTTCGCGCCGCCTTCCAACTGGATATCGGCACCGGCAATCCGTACCGGCTCGCCCGGGTTCACCTTGGCATACAGCACGGGGCGCGCCAGCCCTGGGCGGTCATCCAACGTAAAATCGATGGTGGGCTGATAATAGCCCAGCGCACGCAGCCCCTGACGGACAGCTTCATCCACGCGCGCGCGGAACCGTCCATCGGTGCCGACTTCCTCCGGCGTAATGGAAGACAGCCGTACCCGGACGTTTTTCTCCAATTCTCCGCTGAGTCCTTCTACCTGCAGCCGCACATTCGCCGAAAACGCCGCGGGCGTCGCGAGCAGCGCACAAAAAAAGCACAGGGCACGGTATCGTGGCACGCGTTCTCCTTAATTTATTTTACTTTCCTGTATAACAACGCTCTCTGGTGCCAGGGCAGACTCCGCGCTATCAAGACGGCAGCCCTCTTCAGCGTTATTCCAGACGCCGCGTGTTACCGTTTTACTGTCGCCGTAAACAAGCGCATTCTTCTCTTTTGGCGCTCAAAATACTGCGTTAAGCTTACACTTATACCTCAATAGGCAGCTTATTGTGAGCAAAGTTGCGGTTAGATACAACCGAACCGCTGCGTCTTGGGCCAATTCTTACTGTGACAACAGGAGTCAACCGTGGTGCCATTTTTTGATAAAACCCAAACCGTCGACAAGGCGAACGCACTGCCTGGCCGCACGACGCCGATGCCTGTTGCGACGCTCAACGTGGTTACCGATCATTCGATGACTCACGTCCCGGATGGCATGGAAGTGGCAATCTTCGCCATGGGGTGCTTCTGGGGCGTCGAGCGCCTGTTCTGGCAACAACAGGGCGTCTACAGCACCGCCGCAGGCTACAGCGGCGGCTACACGCCAAACCCGACCTACCGCGAAGTGTGCAGCGGCCAGACCGGCCATACCGAAGTGGTGCGCGTGGTGTTTGACCCGAAAATCGTCAGCTATAAGCAACTGCTGCAGGTGTTCTGGGAGAACCACGACCCGGCGCAGGGCATGCGTCAGGGCGGCGACGTCGGTACCCAGTACCGCTCGGCGATTTACACGCTGACGCCGGAACAGCAGCTTGAAGCCGAAAGCAGCCGGCAACGTTTCCAGCAGGCGATGGATGAAGCCGGCGACAAGCGCGCCATCACCACCGAAGTGACGCCGGCGCTGCCGTTCTACTATGCCGAAGACGACCATCAGCAATATCTGTATAAAAATCCTGAGGGCTATTGCGGCCTGGGCGGGATCGGCGTTTGTCTGCCGCCACAGGGCTAACCTACTATTTTTTAACCGCTGGCGGCCCCTGTGGGGCTGCTGCTATACTGTGCTGGGTCGCATTTGCGGCCCTGCTTTTTGATAAAGCTCTGGCGGGCGCGATATGCGGCCCCCTACAATTCTTTTTTTACAAGGTACGACCCTTCCTCAAGAGCGCCGTCATCCCGTCGGCACGTATGGATAGAATATGTTAAACAGTATTTTACTGATTCTTTTTCTGATCGCCGTGAGTGCGTTTTTCTCACTGTCGGAAATATCTCTGGCTGCATCACGCAAGATTAAACTGAAAATGATGGCTGACGAAGGTAACGTCAACGCCGCCAAGGTGCTCAAACTGCAGGAAACGCCGGGCCTGTATTTTACCGTAGTGCAAATTGGCCTGAACGCCGTGGCCATCCTCGGCGGTATCGTGGGCGATGCGGCTTTTTCTCCGACGTTCAAACTGCTGTTCGATCGCTTTCTGTCACCGGAACTGGCGGAGCAGGTTAGCTTTATCTGTTCGTTCGTGTTGGTGACCAGCCTGTTTATCCTGTTCGCAGATTTGACCCCGAAGCGCATCGGTATGATTGCACCAGAGACGTTCGCCGTCCGGATCATCAACCCGATGCGTTTCTCAATCATGCTTTTCCGGCCGCTGGTGTGGTTCTTCAACGGCATGGCAAACCTGATCTTCCGCCTGTTCAAGCTGCCGATGGTACGTAAAGACGACATCACCTCCGATGACATTTATGCGGTGGTGGAAGCCGGCGCCCTGGCGGGCGTGCTGCGTAAACAGGAACATGAACTGATCGAAAACGTGTTCGAGCTGGAATCGCGTACCGTTCCCTCTTCGATGACCTCGCGTGAAAGCGTGGTTTACTTCGATCTGCGCGAGAGCGAAGAAAGCATCATTCAGAAGGTCTCGACCCACCCGCACTCCAAGTTTCTGGTGTGCGATGGCAACATCGATCAGGTGGTTGGCTACGTCGACTCCAAAGACCTGCTGAACCGCGTGCTGGGCAACCAGAGCCTGGTACTGAGCAGCGGCGTACAGATCCGCGCGGCGCTGATCGTACCCGACACCCTGACGCTGTCTGAAGCGCTTGAAAGCTTTAAAACTGCCGGCGAGGACTTTGCCGTTATTCTCAATGAGTATGCGTTGGTGGTGGGCATCATTACGCTGAATGACGTAATGACCACGCTGATGGGCGATCTGGTGGGCCAGGGCCAGGAAGAGCAGATCGTGGCGCGTGACGAAAGTTCATGGCTGATTGAGGGCGGCACGCCGATCGAAGATGTGATGCGCGTGCTGCACATTGACGAGTTCCCGCAGGCGGGCAACTACGAAACCATTGGCGGCTTTATGATGTACATGCTGCGCAAGATCCCGAAACGCACTGACTTCGTTAAGTACGCCGGTTATAAATTTGAGGTGGTGGACATCGACAGCTACAAGATTGATCAGCTGCTGGTGACCCGGTTGAGCGACAAACCTGCCGCGGTGCTGCCAAAAGCGCCGGGGGACAACTCCCCAGCCTGACCCCTGCCGGCAAAAACGTCAGCGGCCCCATCGGGGCCGCGATAATTGGGGCTTTTGCAGATACACAAAATTTACCCTATGAATTTCAAATTGCAGAAAACAACGCTGCCGCTTGAAACACGACGGGTATAGCGCATTAACCCATCTCAGATTGCAGCAACAACACCTGCCGGTTCACCTCTGACATCACACTGAAGTGGCGTCTGTCACGAATTTTCGGTATCAGGATTTTCCCTTCGTCGAACTCAAACGCGCCTACATCTTTGATATACAGCCGGCCACGAAACAGGGTCTTTACGTACTTCGCCACTTTCAATGGGTTATAACGCTGGAAGATTCTCATTCTTTTACTCTCCTCCGTTTGGTCCATGCGCTCAGCGAGCCGCCAAGGTGGTAGCCTCTAAAGTAAGAACGCAACTTGATTGCCATGTAGTAGACCTAGTAAAGACCATATCGTTCACTTCCGCTCGGTCATCTTCACTGGATTTACACTTTTTGACAGAATTGTATATGATAATATATAACTTTCTCAGTATATCCCTTCAAAATAAAGGTATTACCCCCCAAAAGAAAAAACTGCGATCCGGCTAACAGGACAGACCTCCGATCACCACCTATGCTTTAGGCTGTTGGGTGCTGTCGGCACCGTCCCCTTCCAAGGAGAAGGCATGAAAAAAAGTAGCATGCTCATTGTATCCCTGCTGTTTGCTCCCCTTTTGGCCTCTGCGCACAACTTCCAGCTCCAGCAACGCGTCGCGCCGGTCGGCGTCAGCGATAAGGGAGAGTTAAATTACGCTAATGATAAGTTTAGCTATAAAAACTGGAATAGCGCGCAGCTCAGTGGGAAAGTGCGAGTGATCCAGCATATTGCCGGCCGCAGCTCCGCCAAGGACATGAACGACCCACTGATAGAAGCGATTAAAAAAGCTAAGCTACCGCACGAACGTTACCAAACGACGACAATAGTCAATACCGACGACGCCCTGCTCGGCACCGCGATGTTTGTTCGCAACAGCATTGAGGACAGCAAGAAAGAGTTTCCGTGGTCGCAGTTTGTGGTCGACAGCAACGGTAACGTTCGCAAAGCCTGGGATCTACAGCCGAAAGGATCGGCCATTGTGGTGCTGGATAAACAGGGCAAGATCCAATTCGCCAAAGACGGCGCGCTGACGCCGGAAGAGGTGCAGCAGGTCATGACCCAACTGCACCAACTCCTGAACTGAATCAGAACAGCGAAACCCGGAAGCCGGGGTTGAGGAAAGATTCACGCGGGGCATAAAGCAAAGGCTGCCCCTGCCAGTCGTGGATCTGCGCCCCGGCGGCCACCGCGACGGCATGGCCGGCGGCGGTATCCCAGATATTGGTCGGCCCAAAACGCGGATAGAGCTGTGCCTTTCCTTCCGCCACCAGGCAGAACTTCAACGAAGATCCGACAGAAACAGTCTGATGTTCACCCAGTTGGTTCAGGTAATCCTTCAATTCTTCGTCGCTGTGGGAGCGGCTTACCACCACCAGCGGCGGATGAGCATTGCTGACGCTGATCGCCTGGCGTTGCCCTTTCTCTTCTTTCCAGGCTTTACCGCGCTCGGCCAGGTACAGCACGTCGATCGCCGGAGCGTAAACCACGCCCATTACCGCCTGGCCGTCTTCAATCAGCGCGATGTTGACCGTAAACTCACCGTTGCGGTTGAGGAATTCCTTGGTGCCGTCCAGCGGATCGACCAGCCAATAACGCGTCCAGTTCCGACGCACCTCCCAGGCCGGCGGATCTTCCTCCGACAGCAGCGGCACGTCCGGCGTTAACGCCGCCAGCCCGCGTTTGATAATATGATGCGCCGCCAGATCGGCCGCCGTCACCGGTGAATCATCTTTTTTCTGCGCGACATCAAGCGGTTGTTCACCGTCATACACCGCCATGATTGCCGCCCCCGCCTCGCGGGACAGTTGGCAAATTTGCTCTAACATCATTCACCTCAGATATGCAGTTCCATGGGTCATTTCCCCTTCCTCATTGCTAGCAGCCTAGTTTTTTTTGCATGGAATATCCATCACAACGGTTTAACCATCGGTATTTATTCAAGTCTTTGCCGTCACAACTATGACATTTCCTGCGTAACCTCGGCCAATTTTCTGCCACACTTCACAGTTTGGTGAGACAACCAATGTTAATTACATGTCCCTCTGCGATAAAACTCGAAAAATGGAATGGAGAAAGCCAAAAATGATGAAGCGTCCGCTGACGTTGTCCGCCCTCGCTATGCTGGTTTGCGCCTCAACGCAGGCGGCAACGGTCGATCTGCGCGTACTGGAAACCACCGACCTGCACAGCAACATGATGGACTTCGATTACTACAAGGATAAACCGACCGATAAATTCGGTCTGGTGCGCACCGCAAGCCTGATCGAGCAGGCGCGTCAGCAGGCCACCAATGCGGTGCTGGTGGACAACGGCGATATTATTCAGGGCAGCCCGCTGGGCGACTATATGGCGGCCAAGGGGCTCAAACCGGGTGACGTACACCCGGTCTACAAGGCGATGAATACGCTGAATTACGTGGTCGGCAATATCGGCAACCATGAATTCAACTACGGGCTGGACTACCTGAAAAACGCCATTGCCGGCGCCAAATTCCCGTATATCAACGCCAACGTGATCGACGCTAAAACTCAAAAACCGCTATTCACACCTTATATTATCGTCGATACGCCGGTAAAAGACCGTGACGGCAAGGAACATACTTTACGCATCGGCTATATCGGCTTCGTCCCCCCGCAAATTCTGGTGTGGGATAAGGCCAATCTGCAAGGCAAGGTGACGGTTAATGACATTACCGAAACCGCCAAACGCTACGTGCCTGAAATGCGCAAACAGGGTGCCGACCTGGTGGTGGCAATCCCGCACTCCGGCCTTTCCAGCGAACCCTATAAGGCCATGGCGGAGAATTCGGTGTACTACCTCAGCCAGGTACCGGGCATTGATGCCATCATGTTCGGCCATGCCCACGCGGTATTCCCGAGCAAGGACTTCGCCGCTATCAAAGGCGCAGATATTGAAAAAGGTCTGCTGAATGGCATACCGGCAGTCATGCCGGGCCAATGGGGCGATCACCTCGGCGTGGTAGATCTGCAACTGAACAACGACTCCGGCAGTTGGAAAGTGGCCTCCGCCAAAGCGGAAGCGCGGCCGATCTACGACAAAGAAAACAAGAAATCGCTGGCGGCGGAAGACGCTGCGCTGGTAAAAGTGCTGGCAGAAGATCATAAAGGCACGCGAGACTTCGTCAGCCAACCGGTCGGCAAGTCTGACGACAACATGTACAGCTATCTGGCGCTGGTGCAAGACGATCCGACGGTGCAGATCGTCAACAATGCGCAGAAGGCCTATGTTGAACACTACATTCAAGGCGATCCGGATCTGGCCGACCTGCCGGTGTTGTCAGCCGCAGCGCCGTTTAAAGTCGGCGGGCGCAAAAATGACCCGGCCAGCTTCGTGGAAGTGGAAAAAGGCCAGCTCACCTTCCGCAACGCTTCCGATCTCTATCTCTACCCCAACACGCTGGTGGTGGTGAAAGCCAGTGGCAAAGAGGTGAAGGAATGGTTGGAATGCTCGGCCGGGCAGTTCAAGCAGATCGACGTCTCCAGCAACAAACCACAAGGCCTGATTAACTGGGACGGCTTCCGCACCTATAACTTCGACGTGATTGACGGTGTGAATTACCAGATCGACGTCAGCCAACCGGCGCGCTACGACGGCGAATGCCAGTTGATCAATGACAAGGCGGAACGCATCAGGCAGCTGACGTTCAAGGGCAAGCCGATCGATCCGAACGCCACTTTCCTGGTTGCCACCAATAACTACCGCGCTTACGGCGGCAAGTTTGCCGGCACCGGCGACAAGCACATCGCCTTCGCGTCGCCGGACGAAAACCGTTCAGTATTGGCGGCGTATATCGGTGCCGAGACTAAAAAACACGGCGCGGTACGGCCACAGGTGGACAATAACTGGCGCCTGGCGACGTTCAGCAGTGCACAGCCGCTGGATATCCGCTTCGAAACGTCACCCAGTGAGAAAGCCACGGCGTTTATCAAAACGCATGCGCAGTACCCGATGAAGGCTGAGGGTACGGACAGCATAGGTTTTGCGGTTTATCAGATCGATTTGAGCAGTAAATAAGCACCAGGCCGGGGGGAAATACCGTCCCTCGGCTACCTACCCCTTTTTCTCTCTGGCGCGCCCTTTAAATTGCATTTAAAATACATGTTATAGAATTCCTTCATTTAAAGAGGCACTACCATGGATTATCGCAATCAATCCCTAGGCGCACTCGCCATCGCCATTCCCCGGGCATCCCGCCTGTTTCGTCTGAACGATCTGGATTATTGCTGTGGTGGCAAGCAAACGCTGCAACGCGCCGCCGAGCGCAGAGGGCTGGATATCGCTCGGCTGGAAACCGAGCTGGCCGCCCTCGCCGCCAAACCGGAACAAACCCGCGACTGGCGCACTGCGCCGCTCAGCGAAGTGATTGACCACATTCTGCCGCGCTTCCATCAACGGCACCGTGAACAGTTGGCCGAACTGGTGCTGATGGCAGAAAAGGTTGAGCGGGTACATGCAGATAAACCCACCTGCCCGCGCGGCCTGGCTAAACAGCTGAACCTGATCCGGCTGGATTTGGAAAACCACATGATGAAAGAAGAGCAGATCCTGTTCCCGATGATCAAACAGGGCATGGGGCGCCAGGCCGCCGGGCCGATCTCGGTGATGGAGCATGAGCATGACGAAGCGGGCGAACAGCTTGAGGTGGTGAAATTCCTCACCCATAACGTGACGCCACCGGAAGGGGCATGCAATACCTGGCAGGCGCTGTATGGCGGCATCGACGAGTTCATCGACGACCTGATGGAACACATCAATCTGGAGAACAACCTGCTGTTTCCGCGTGCGCTGAGCGGCGCATAAAACAAGGGCGCCATTAAGGCGCCCAGAAAAATCTGTTATTGAATTACAGAATTTCCAACAGCTCGACGTCAAACACCAGCGCGCTGAATGGCGGGATGGATGCGCCGGCTCCGCGCTCGCCGTAGGCCAGATCGTGCGGGATATACAGCTGCCATTTGGAGCCGACCGGCATCAGGGTCAGCGCTTCGATCCAACCTGGGATCACGCCGCTAACCGGGAATTCTGCCGGTTGGCCGCGCTCTACGGAGCTGTCGAACACGTCGCCGTTAATCAGACGACCGGTGTAATGCACGCGCACGCGATCCTGACGGGACGGGATTGGGCCATTGCCCTGCTCCAGCACGGAGAACTGCAGGCCGGATTCGGTCAGCGTCACTTCGTCACGCTTGGCGTTGTCTTCCAGGAACTGCTGACCTTCAACGGCCATCGCCTGCTGGCGTTCACGACGTACGGCATCCGCACGCTCGTGGATTTCACGCAGCGCACGGTGCACTACGTCTACCGGAACCGCCGGGGCATTCCCTTCCAGCGCGTCGCGCAAACCTGCCAGCAAAGCTTCCGGTTGTAAACCTTCCAGACCGGACTCTTGCAACTGCTGGCCGACCTGTAAACCAATCCCGTAACTTGCTTGCGCTTCAACGCTGTCAAAAGAAGGGGTTGTCATGGGGTTTTCCTTTAGTCTGTAAAAAGTCGAAGGCGCAGCATAACAGTGCCGGAAAGCCGGGTAAAATCTTGTGTGGAGAATGATGACTTTTGTCGTAGAAAAAGAAACAATGGCCCCCTGTTAACGCCCGTTCCCGCGATCCCAGGCTCATCGCCTGCCGCGACAGCCATTGAATTGCTGCTGCCTTTCACTTCAAACAGTTAGCGGACTATACTGAAAGCAGGAAATCGGGCCGGCGGTACACCATGTTGTACTGTGGCATTTTTACGCAGTTGAAGAGAGGTCACCATGGGCAGAATCTCGCCCAGGAGAAGGAAAACCACCCGTATCTACCAGCCGTTGCTGCGCACCTGGCTGAACTTCAGCCAGCGCCTGAAACCTGGCCCTGCGCCAGAGGCGGCAGAAGATCCGGATTCAGAGCAACCGCCGGTAAACGGCAAAGGACAGGGAATAAAAGCGTTACTGCTGAAGATCTGGCACCTGCCGGACAGCTTCGGCTGGATGGAACCGCTGCCCTATTTCCATCGTCGCTGGACCCTTATCTTCGGCGTGATTCTGCTGTTGGCGCTGTTATGGCCTTACTCGTCAGAGAAGCAGCCATTCCCGGTCACCCAGCAGGGCAGCGGCATACCGCTGCAGGCCGATCTGCAAGATAATGGCCAGCAGCAAGCGGCCGAACCGGAACCTGAGGGCAATTGGCAACGCTATCAGATCCAGCCTGGCCAAACGCTGGCGCAGCTATTTCGCGATAACAGCCTGCCGGTGAACGAAGTCTTCGCCATGGCGCAAGTGGAAGGGAGCGACAAACCGCTCAGCAACATGAAGGTAGGTCAGGAAGTGCGTATCGAACGTGATGCCAACGGCGTGATTACCGCGCTGTCGGTCACCACCGCAGACAATACCCAGGCCCTGTTCCGCCGTCAGGCCGACGGCGGCTATCGCCGCGAGCGGTAATCCGCCAGTTGAGCCAACAGGAAGTCACGCAGTACAACGCCCTGGTTGTGCTGTGTGTCTTTACTGCCGTACAGCAAGGTCAAGGCCTGCCCCTGCCGCAATAACGTCACCAGCGGCTGCCAGGCTTCGTTTTCCGCCAGTTGCAATCGGTAGCGGCGTTCAAACTCTTCCCACTGATCGACGTGTTGATGAAACCACTGTCGCAGTGCGTTATCCGGCGCAACCTGTTTCAGCCACTGCACGCCCAGCAACCGTTCCTTGCTAACCCCGCGCGGCCACAGCCGATCAATCAGGTAGCAGTTCTCCGGCGCAGGACCGGTAAAGTCATACACGCGCTGTAAATTGATATCGGCCATTTACTGCCTCTCCTCACCAGGGGTAATCGCAGGGTAGCGCGTTTTACCGGGCGCAGAAAAGCAAAACGCCAGCACAAGGCTGGCGTTTTAACTTGGCCGGCAGGAGCGATTAAGCTTCTGCAACCACAACTACATTCAGCTTAGCGAACACGTCGCTGTGTACCTGGAACTCAACTTCATGTTCACCAGTGGTACGCAGAACGCCGTTCGGCAGACGAACTTCGCTCTTGGCAACTTCAACGCCTGCCGCAGTAACTGCGTCAGCGATGTCGCGGGTGCCGATAGAGCCGAACAGTTTGCCTTCGTCGCCTGATTTAGACGCGATGGTTACTGAACCCAGTTCGTTGATCTTGGTTGCGCGAGCTTCGGCAGCAGCCAGAACGTTAGCCAGTTTGGCTTCCAGTTCAGCACGACGTGCTTCGAAGAACTCTACGTTTTTCTTGGTAGCAGGAACAGCTTTGCCCTGTGGTACCAAGAAGTTACGGGCGTAGCCCGCTTTAACGTTAACCTGATCACCCAGGCTGCCCAGGTTTGCTACTTTATCAAGCAGAATAACTTGCATTACCTTATCCTCTTAAAGTCGTTAATAGACAGCGGCCGATTACTGATGACGATCAGTATATGGCAGCAGGGACAGGTAGCGAGCACGCTTGATGCAGCGAGCCAGCTGACGCTGGTATTTTGCACGAGTACCGGTGATACGGCTCGGGACAATTTTACCGCTTTCGGTAATGTAGTTTTTCAACGTTGCGATATCTTTGTAATCAATCTCAACAACGCCTTCCGCTGTGAAACGGCAGAACTTGCGACGACGGAAATAACGTGCCATTAGGCTAGTCTCCAGAATCTATCAATTCAATCTGCTCGGCATGCAGAACCAGTTTGTTCAGCCCGTTGCGCCCTTGATGGCAACTTACGAAGCCTTGCACGGTTATCTGACTGCCGACCGTTAATCTTTGAGTTAGTGCTTGTGACTGTTGTCCACTGACAACCACGGGCATTCGGCACCATGCTTGTCTGCTGAATCCGGCTTCAACCTGCTGCGAACGGTGCTCTAGCACAAATTGGCAGTGGGGGATCCCGGAAGGACTCACCTTTCGAACCGGTGCCTTGCACACAGTGCCCGACAAAACCAGACGATTAGACGTCACAGCAGCAATTACTCTTCAGAATCCCCAGCATCTGCATCATCTGAGGTTTCGTTAGCGAAGTCTTCGCGGCGATCGCCACGACGTTCGTCTTTCGCTTTAACCATCGGAGATGCTTCAGTTACCGCGTGCTTAACGCGCATAACCATGCTGCGGATAACGGCGTCGTTGAAGCGGAAGTTTGTTTCCAGCTCATCGATCGCTTCCTGCGGAGCTTCAACGTTCAGCAGAACGTAGTGAGCTTTGTGCAGTTTGTTGATCGGGTAAGCCAGTTGACGGCGGCCCCAGTCTTCCAGACGGTGAATCTGACCGGCAGCGTTAGTGATGGTAGCACTGTAACGCTCGATCATGCCCGGAACCTGTTCGCTTTGGTCAGGGTGGACCATAAAAACGATTTCGTAATGACGCATCGAATTGCTCCTTACGGATTATTCAGCCTCCTGTCAGGGTCAACCGTGGCCCATGGAAGCAAGGAACGTGTATGTGTGTACGGCTGAAAAAATGACGCGTAATCATACTTGCGGAGGTTGAAAAACTCAAGGACAGCGTGGGGTTTATTATCGGTAATGCGGGGCTGATTCAAAAATAGCACGATTTGCTCTCTGCGGAACCTATGTATGCAGATCCATCAGTTCCAAAAATCTTTCAATAAAATCATCATCGACGCGTAAATTTTATTCATTTTTTTTGAAAGAGGCTATCAAAACCACACACTTTTTAATCCGGCCGGAAGGTCTAAAATTGTACTTATCCGCCGCAGACAGCGCGACGAAAAAGATTTGAAGTTATTCAATGTATATAAATAACTTTTTGCTGCACTGGCACCCGCTGTCAGGCCGTTGAAGCAAACGGTTAAGAGAGGCAAATATGAAACGCATTACCATCGCCACCGCCATTGCTTTACTGTTTTCCGCCAACGTCATGGCCGCCACCGAAATCACTTCGCATGAGGCCGACCAGCGCCAGAGCGTCGGTTTCGTAACTCTAAACCAGAACGTGGTATCGCCGGATGACGCCACCAGCCAGGTGAGCAAAATAGCCGACCAGCGGGGTGCCACCGCCTACCGCATCATTGCCCTGCATGAGCCGGACAGCAACAGCACCATTCACGTCAGCGCCGAGCTGTATCGCTAAGCGAAAAATGCAATGCCAGGGAACGAAGCCGCGCCAACAAGCGGAAAATGAGAACAGGCGACTCTCTCGCTGAACCGAAATACCTTGCCCCCTATTTTTCAGGGGGCTTTTTTTTACAGCACGCGGCGGAAAAAATCCGCAGTCGCGGACAACGCCAACGGCGTGATGCGGTGCTTGACGCCCGGCTCGGTAATAAACGTCAGTTGACGATCCCAGCCACTCTGGCGCAGTTCGGTCGCCAGGCGCAGGCTTTCCGCCGCCGGCACCACATCGTCCGTCTCGCCGTGCCACAGCAGCAGCGGGCGATCGGTAACCTTTTCCAACTGATACTCCAGGCCGTAATCCGCCAGAACGGCGATGCGCGCCGCAAAACCGGCGGCCGTCAACAGGTTGCCCTGTTCATCCAACGGCGGAAACAGCGTCTGGGCCAACGAGGTGTAATAACCGCTCCCCATCAGGCTGGCAGCCGCGTTAACCCACGGATAGCGCGCAAAACAGCCCAAGGTGGTCATGCCACCCATTGAGGCGCCGGCCACGCCGATCCGCCCGTCGGCAATCAGGCCACGCTGCTCAAACTGCGCTTTGAGCGCCGGCAGTTCGTCGATATTGCGTTTGAGGATCTCCCAGAAGCTGGCCAAGCGCCGCTGTTCATTACCGTCAAAGCGCTCGCCGTGCAGATCGGCATCCGGCAGCACCACGCGAAAACCCGCCCTGGCCAACGCATAGGCAAAGTAGGCGTACACTTCTTTCGACGAGGTGTAACCATGGTAGAAAAACACCGTCGGCAGCGGCTGATGATACTGCCCCGCCGGCACAGCATGGATCACCGCAACCTCGCCCACCCGTTCGTCATGTATTTCAATCATCCGTTTTTCCCTCTGCGTACCTGTTGCCTTCATAATGGCAAACTTGAGCTAAAAGCATTAGCTCAATCTGTTCCACTTTATATTGGGTTACACTGAAGCCATGATAGCGGTTTCCCAGAGGTATCCATGAAACTTTCCCGCCTGCTGCTCCCCCTGACGCTGGCTGCATCGCTTTCCGCCTGCGGTATCATGACCACGACACCCAAAGCCCCGCCGCCGCCTACCGATCGGGCGCAGGAGATCACCCGGGCGCAAACTTCTGAGTTGGTGAAGATAGGCACCACCAGCGCCCTGGTTTACGGCAGCCCGATGGATGTGGAAGCGGAGATCAACAGGAAGGCCAACGCCAGCGGCGCACGTTATTACATGATCATCATGAACAGCGAAACCGTCGTTCCCGGCCAATGGTATTCGCAGGCGATCCTGTATCGGTAAGCTGAGGCGTTTTAACCATATTTACAATGGCTTTGCACAGACTGAAGTTGGATATTGCACACTGGCGGTCAACCTGCCGCAATCTGCGGTCGTTCGACGAAGGGGAACGCCATGAAACGCTCCGCCGCACTCACCACCCTCCTGCTCTCTATGGGGCTGCTCACTGTCAGCGCCCAGTCTGCCGAACTGGCGCCCGCAGACCGTGTCACACCGCTCAGTGAAATTGCGCAAATCACCCTGGATAATCTTTCCGGCTCGCCTCAGGACGTCGAACAGGTCATTGCCCGCAAGGCTGATGAGCATGGGGCAAGCTATTACCGTATTCTGCAGATGGAGGAACAGGCGCATCAGCCCGGCTGGCGCGCCTCGGCGATTTTTTATCTTTAATAACTCATGCAAGCCGCATTTAGCACGCCGCCGCTGATCGAAACGCCCCCCAGGAAAATCCCGGCGGCCAGATGATTGGACTCAATCTTGTCGCTGATGCGCGGCATGTAGATTTTCACCGCAGCGAACAGCAACAGTTGCACCACCAGCGCCACTACGCCCCACAGCAGGTAGTCCAGCAGGCTGATCGAGTTGATCGCCGCGCTGGCCAGCGGGATCACATACCCCAGGCAGGCACCGACGAACCCGATGGCGGCTGACGGGTTATCGGCCTTGATCAATGCCCATTCGTCATGCGGCGTAATGCGGGTGTAGACAAACAAGAACACCAGAACCATGGCAAAGCCACTGAAGAAGTAAGAGGCGAATGCCGCCAATGCGCTGAGAATATCCATGTCATGTTTCCTGGTCAGAGGTCAGTATCCCTTACGGGCCAAGTGCTGAATTAAAAAGCTTTTTCTGTTGCGACGCCACTGTTTTCCCTAGCCGCCCATCGCTCTGGCAAACAGCATATCGCACAACCGATCGGGCAGTATCCGTTCGCCACGGGCGTCGAGCGTCATTTGACACCAGGCTTCCGCCAACGGTGGTGAACTGTAGCGCAGAAGCTGTGCCGCCACGAACAAATTGAATAACGTGCTGGTGACCGCTCGCCCCTGTTCTTCATGGGGTTTACGCATCAGTTGGCTCAGGCGTCGCCACTGGAGGTCAAAATGTCGATTCTGCCCTTTCACCTCACCAAATTCACGCTCCAGCGCTTCCTGTACTGCCGGTAATCTTCCCCAGGCTCGCATCACGTCCAGGCACATAATGTTGCCGGAACCTTCCCAGATGCTGTTCACCGGCATTTCACGATAGAGTCGCGGCAGTTCGCTCTCTTCGCAGTAACCCAGGCCCCCCAGCGCCTCCATGGCCTCTCCCACAAAAGGGATCCCTTGTCGGCAGACCTCAAACTTCGCCGCCGGGGTCAGCACCCGACACAATGCCTGCTCAAGAGGATCGTCGGCGCTGTCATAAGCCCGAGCCAGGCGCATCAGCGCCGCCGTCTGCCCTTCCAGCCGCAACGCCATACGTCCCAATACCTGACGCATCATCGGGTGCTCGATAAGCGTTTTGCCAAATGCCTGCCGCTGCAGGGTATGGTACAAGGCTACCGATAACGCGCGACGCATCAAGCCGTGGCTGCCCAGCGCGCAGTCAAAGCGCGTCAGCCCCCCCATTTTAAGAATATGCCGCACACCATCCCCTTCCTCACCCAGCAGCCAGGCGGTGGCATCCTGGAACTCCACCTCGCTGCTGGCGTTGGAACGGTTGCCCAGCTTATCTTTCAGCCGTTCCAGCCGTATCGCATTGCGCGTACCGTCGGGCAAAATACGCGGCAGGAAGAAGCAGGACAGGCCGCCTTCGGTCTGCGCCAGCACCAGATGCGCATCACTTTGCGGCACCGAGAAAAACCATTTGTGCCCCACCAACCGATACGCTTCCCCAGAACCGCGAGCCGTTAACGGGGTGGCGGTGGTGGTATTGCTCAGCACGTCGGATCCTCCCTGCTTTTCGGTCATTCCCATACCAATCAGCAAACCGCGCTTTTGCCCACCCGGTGACAAATGCGCATCGTAGCGGTCGGAAAGCAGCGGCGACAGCCAGGATTGAAATTCTGACGGCAGCAAACGTTGCAGCAGAGGAATAGCGCCAAAGGTCATCGTCACTGGGCATAAGGTGCCGGCTTCCACCTGTGCATGCAGCACAAAGCGCGCAGCACGCGCTACGAACGCACCGATACGGGCATCCTCCTGCCACGGCAGGTTATGCACCCGGTTGGCGATCAGCCCCTGCATCAAAATATGCCAGGCGGGATGGAAACGAACGTCGTCCAGGCGCTGCCCGGTGGCATCATAACGCAGCAGTTCAGGAGGATTAGCGTTGGCGAGTCGCCCCAGTTCCAGCGATTCCTGGGTGCCCAGCTGTTGGCCCAGCGAGGCCAGTACGTCTGTGTCCCAACCAGCCTGCTCGCGCTGTATCGCCTCATGCAGTGGCGTATCAGACAGGAACAGATTGCTGTTGCCCAGCGGCTTGGGTTGATTGAAAACGGTATGCGTTGTCCAGACCATCGTCTTGCTCCCTGATAAAGGCTTCAGGAGTAATTATGGTCACAAGGGGGATTTTTGCCGGAGGTGGGATCACAAGGTGGGAAATTGACGGAGGCGCAAGCGCCCCCGTGGATAAATCAACTACGCTGACGCACCGCTTCGAACAAACAGATGCCGGTGGCGACAGAGACGTTCAGAGAAGAAACCGTCCCCGCCATCGGGATGCTGATCAGCTCATCGCAGTGTTCGCGGGTCAGGCGGCGCATGCCTTCGCCTTCAGCCCCCATCACCAACGCCATCGGGCCGGTCATTTTGCTTTGGAACAGCGTATGGTCGGCTTCGCCGGCGGTGCCGACGACCCAAACGTTCATTTCCTGCAGCAAACGCAAGGTACGCGCCAGGTTGGTAACGCGGATCAGCGGAACATTTTCCGCCGCGCCGCAGGCCACTTTCTTGGCGGTGGCGTTCAACTGGGCGGAACGATCGCGCGGGACGATAACCGCATGCACGCCGGCCGCATCCGCGCTGCGCAGGCAGGCGCCGAGGTTGTGCGGGTCGGTCACGCCGTCCAGCACCAGCAGGAATGGCGTGTCTATGCCTTCGAGCAGGCCAGGCAAATCGTTTTCCTGATACTGACGCCCTTCGCGCACTCGGGCGATGATGCCCTGATGTACTGCGCCCTCGACTTTCTCATCCAGCCACTGACGGTTCGCCACCTGGATAACAATGCCGGTCGCTTCCAGCTCGGCGATCAGCGGTTGCAGCCGGCGATCGTCGCGCCCTTTCAGAATAAACACTTCCAGGAAGCGCTGCGGATCGTTATCTAACAGGGCTTTGACGGCATGGATGCCGTAAATAATTTCGCTCATGATGCTCTTTTTACTGTGCGGCGGGCAAATGCCTGCCGGTGATAATAACGTGCGGCAGGTTAAGCCTGCTCGGCACCTTTCTTCTTGCCGGCGCGCTTGGCCTTGGTGGCCGCCGCTATTTTCCGGGTTTTGTCAGACGCTTTCTTGGCTTTCGCCTTTTTATCTTTCTTCACCTGGTCAGCCGGTTTGGCTTCGTCTTTTTTGCGGAAGGCGCTGTCCGGCTCAAAGTTGGCCGGTGGCTTGCCACCACGGCGCTTGTTGCGCTGCGATGCCGGAGCGCGGCCTGCACCGGCACCGTCACGCAAGGTGCGTTGGCCGCCGTTCTTGGCGCGATCGCGTTCGGTTTTACCTTCGCCGCGCGGTTTGCGGGTGCTGGAGACCAGGGCAAAATCAATCTTGCGCTCGTCCATATGCACCGCTTCAACACGGATCTCCACCGTATCACCCAAGCGATAAACCATGCCCGAGGATTCGCCGATCAGGCGCTGGCCGATATTATCGTAACGATAATAATCGTTATCCAGCGTTGAGACGTGCACCAGACCGTCGATGAACAAATCGTTCAGGCGCACGAAGAAGCCGAAGCCGGTTACGCTGGCGATAATGCCGCTAAACACTTCACCGACGTGATCCTGCATAAAGTCGCATTTCAGCCAGTCGGCAACGTTACGCGTCGCTTCATCAGCGCGGCGTTCGGTCATCGAGCAGTGTTCGCCGAGCTGCAGCATTTCTTCAAACTCGCTGTGCCAGCCGCCGGTCGGCGTCCAGCGCTCTTTCGGCTGGCCGTGCTCTTTAGCCAGCAGATATTTGATCGCGCGGTGCAGCGCCAGGTCCGGATAGCGGCGAATTGGCGAGGTAAAGTGGCCATAAGAGGCCAGCGCCAGGCCAAAGTGCCCGCGGTTTTCCGGATCGTAGATCGCCTGTTTCATCGAACGCAGCAGCATGGTTTGCAGCATTTCGCGGTCAGGGCGTTCGGCCACTTCATCCATCAGGGTGGCGTAGTCCTTCGGCTGCGGCTTGTTACCGCCCCCCAGCGTCAGACCCAGTTCACCCAGCACGCTGCGCAGTGCGGTAATGTGATCGTCGCTTGGGCGATCGTGCACGCGGAACAGTGCCGGTTCGTTATGCTTCTCGACAAAACGTGCAGCGGCGACGTTCGCCATGATCATGCACTCTTCGATCAGCTTGTGCGCGTCGTTGCGTACCGTTGGCTCAACGCGCTCAATACGGCGTTCGGCGTTGAAGATAAACTTGGCTTCTTCGGTTTCGAAGGCGATGCCGCCACGTTCTGCGCGCGCCTGATCCAACACCTTGTACATGGTGTGCAGTTCCTGCAGGTGCTTGACCAGCGGGTGATAATGCTCACGCAGCTCCTCATCGCCCTGCAGAATGTGCCAGACTTTATTGTAGGTTAAGCGGGCGTGGGAGCTCATCACCGCTTCATAGAATTTGGACGTCGACAGGCGGCCCTGGGCGGAGATGGTCATCTCACACACCATACACAGACGATCAACCTGCGGATTCAACGAGCACAGGCCGTTGGAAAGTACTTCCGGCAGCATCGGGATAACCTCCGACGGGAAGTACACCGAGGTGCCACGGTTGCGCGCTTCGTCATCCAGCGCGGTACGCGGGCGCACGTAGTAGCTGACATCGGCGATGGCTACCCACAGGCGCCAGCCGCCTCCGCGTTTTTTCTCGCAGTAGACGGCGTCATCGAAATCGCGCGCGTCTTCGCCGTCGATGGTTACCAGCGGCAGCTGACGCAGGTCGACACGGCCTTTCTTGGCGGCCTCGGGTACCTGCTCGCTGAGATCGGCAACCTGTTTTTCCACCTGCGGCGGCCAGACATGCGGGATCTCATGGGTACGCAGTGCGATGTCCACCGCCATGCTGGTGCCCATTTTATCGCCGAGGATCTCAACAATCTTGCCTACCGCCTTGGTGCGACGGGTCGGGCGTTGGGTCAGTTCAACCACCACCATAAAGCCCATGCGCGCACCGCTGACGGCCTCGGCGGGGATCAGGATGTCAAAGCTGAGACGGCTGTCGTCCGGCACCACAAAGCCGGTACCCGCGTCCATAAAGAAGCGGCCGACGATTTGACTGGTTTTCGGCACCAAAACGCGCACGATACGCGCTTCACGGCGGCCCTTACGGTCGGCAGCCATCGCTTGCGCCAGCACCACATCGCCGTGGATCGCCATTTTCATCTGCTCAGCCGACAAATACAGGTCGTCTTTGCTGCCTTCAATACGCAGGAAACCAAAACCGTCGCGATGACCGATTACGGTACCGCGCAGCAGATCCAGACGTTCCGGCAGCGCATAGCACTGGCGGCGAGTAAATATCAATTGGCCGTCACGCTCCATCGCGCGCAGACGACGACGCAACGCTTCTAGCGCCTCTTCACCGGTTAAATCCAGCTCTTTGGCCAGCTCTTCGCGGCTGGCCGGCGTTTCTCTTTTCGCCAGATGGGCCAGAATGAATTCACGGCTCGGGATTGGGGACTCATATTTTTCTGCTTCTCGTTCCAGGAATGGATCTTGTGACATTGCGGTTCCTCCGTTGTCATCAGCAGGGTGCCGCTGAGCCTTGTCTTCTCAGCGACGCTTTATTCGACAAGCAATAGCTTGTAGAGGGGTGGATTGTCTTCGACCATATCGGCCAGCGTGTGGCTATCCAGCTCTTCAAGGAAATTCTGTACGCCCTGGTGCAGCACCTGCTTCAGGCGGCAGGCAGGGGTTATGTGGCAAAAATCACTGTTGCAGTTAACCAACGAGAGCGGCTCCAGCGCTCTTACCACGTCGCCGAGGCGAATGGTTTCGGCCGGTTTGCCCAAACGGATGCCACCGTTCTTTCCGCGCACTGCGGTCACAAACCCAACCCGGCTTAACTGATTGATGATCTTCACCATATGGTTACGGGACACGCCATAGACTTCGGTAACTTCCGAAATGCTGGTCATTTTGTCCGGTGGCAGCGAGGCCATGTAGATCAACGCCCGCAGGCCGTAATCAGTAAAACTTGTTAACTGCACATCTACCTCTGGGTCTCTTTCTACCCGTCTTACAAGCCGATTTTCGGCATTATTCAAAAGATTACTTATTGGATAATAAACCAGCCGGAGAGTTCGCCGCTAATTATTTAGCGTATCTCAGGCTCTGGAGCGGGTTAAAGAAAGGATTTTTTGACGTGAAACCGCAATCGGGGAGAATAATGATAAAAACAAACCGGGACATGCCCGGTTTGTTTTGGTGTAGCAAAGCCGGATTATGCGTCGAACGGGTCGCGCAGGATCATGGTCTCGCTACGATCTGGGCCAGTAGAGATAATGTCTACCGGTACGCCAGTCAATTCTTCAATACGCTTGATGTAGTCCAGCGCCGCCTGTGGCAGTTTGCTGTGTTCTTTCACGCCAAAAGTGGTATCGCTCCAGCCAGGCAGGGTTTCGTAGATTGGCTCAATGCCTTCCCAACCTTCCGCAGCCAGCGGCGTGGTGTCCATTTCGCGGCCGTCAGGCATGCGGTAACCCACGCAGATCTTCACTTCTTTCAGGCCGTCCAGCACGTCCAGCTTGGTCAGGCAGAAGCCGGACAGGGAGTTGATCTGCACTGCGCGGCGAACCGCTACGGCGTCCAGCCAACCGGTACGACGACGACGGCCTGTGGTGGCACCGAACTCGTTACCTTGTTTACACAGGTATTCACCGGTTTCGTCGAACAGTTCGGTCGGGAACGGACCTGCACCTACACGGGTAGAGTAGGCTTTAACGATGCCCAGCACGTAGTCCACGTAACGCGGACCAATACCTGAACCGGTAGCAACGCCGCCAGCAGTGGTATTGGAAGAAGTTACATACGGATAAGTACCGTGGTCGATATCCAGCAGGGTACCCTGAGCGCCTTCGAACATGATCAGATCGCCACGCTTACGCGCGCCGTCCAGCAGTTCGGAAACGTCAACAACCATTGCGGTCAGGATATCGGCGATGGACAGCACGTAATCCAGAGTCGCCTGGTAATCGACGGCTTCGACTTTGTAGTAGTTAACCAGCTGGAAGTTATGGTAATCGATGATTTCTTTCAGCTTAACGGCGAAGGTTTCTTTATTGAACAGATCGCCAACGCGCAGACCGCGGCGGGCAACTTTATCTTCGTAAGCCGGACCGATACCGCGACCGGTGGTGCCGATAGCTTTAGCACCACGCGCTTTCTCACGCGCGTTATCCAGCGCAACGTGATAAGGCAGGATCAGCGGGCAGGCTTCGGACAGTAACAGACGTTCGCGTACCGGGATGCCGCGCGCTTCAAGTTCACCCATTTCTTTCATCAATGCGTCTGGAGCCAGAACTACACCGTTGCCGATGATGCTGGTCACGTTATCACGCAAAATGCCTGAAGGAATTAAATGAAGGACGGTTTTCTCACCGTTAATAACCAGAGTGTGGCCAGCGTTATGGCCACCTTGGTAGCGCACAACATATTGAGCCCGTTCAGTCAGCAGGTCTACGACCTTGCCCTTACCTTCGTCACCCCATTGGGTGCCCAGTACGACGACGTTCTTACCCATTTTCAAAATCACCGGTTGCTTAAAAATGGATTCTACCACCGTAATTTTCGATTTTCAGCACTTTCAGCACACGATTGCGTCTTTTTTAGACTAAACTTTAAACCCCCACGCGGCTACGCAACATGTAGTAGATTACGCAGCCCGCAACCACTATTCCACCGCCAAATCGCCGCAGCGTAGCGTCAGGCAACTGGGTCATCGCCAGTATCATTTTACGCCAGGCCTGTGGAAACAGCATTGGCCCCAGCCCTTCCAGCACCAAAACCAGCCCAAGCGCCAGCCAAATCGTTGAATTCATGCCTCACCCCAAAAAAGAAAGGGCCCGCGATTAAACGGGCCCCCAATAATTTACCTGTCGCTGTTACTTACGCGTGGAATCAGGCGACTTCATGTAGCGGAAGAAATCGCTGTCCGGGCTCAGTACCATCACGTCCTGGTTGTTGCTGCTGAAACTGGTTTCATAAGCACGCAGGCTACGGATAAAGGCATAGAAGTCCGGATCCTGGCTGAATGCGGCAGCAAACAGTTTGGCCGCTTCGGCATCGCCATCACCACGGGTGATACGCGCCGTACGCTCGGCTTCCGCCAACGTACGGGTCACTTCGTAGTCCGCCGTTGCGCGCAGCTTCTCAGCTTCTTCCTGGCCTTGTGAACGGTGACGACGAGCTACCGCTTCACGCTCGGCGCGCATACGCTGGTAGATTGCGTCAGACACTTCCGCCGGCAGGTTGATCTGCTTGATACGCACGTCGATCACTTCAATACCCAGTGCAGCCATGCTGTTCGGGTTAACCTTCGGCAGATTGCCGGTGGTTTCCTTCTCAACGCGAGCCGCCGCGGAAGCAATGGCATCATCAGCTTCAGTAGTCACCACTTCTTCGCCATCACCGACGGTACCGGTGTTCAGCGCGTCACGTACGTCAGACATCAGCTTGCCGCGCGAGTCGGTCACGATGTCTTTCACATCCAGACGACCAATCTCGGAACGCAGACGGTCACTGAATTTACGTTTCAACAACACTTCGGCTTGCGAAACGTCACCGCCGCCGGTTGCCAGATAGTAACGGCTGAAATCGCTGATACGCCATTTCAGGTAAGAATCGACGATCAGGTCTTTCTTCTCGCTGGTTACGAAGCGGTCAGCCTGGTTGTCCATGGTCTGGATACGCGCGTCCAGCGTTTTCACTGATTCGATAAACGGGATCTTGAAGTGCAGACCCGGCGCATACACCAGCGGTTTGTTGTCGCTGTCACGCAGTACCTTGCCGAAACGCAACACGATGCCACGCTGGCCTTCCTGCACCACGAACAGAGATGCGTACAGCGCCACCAGCACCGCAAGGACGATAACTATAAAAGACTTACGCATTGATTATTCTCTCCCTACGCGAGTGGTGTCGTCACGCTGCGCATTAGCCCGACGTTGGTCCATGACCGAGCCGCTGTTGCTACGCTGGCTGTTCGAGCTGGCGCCGCTGCTGGCGGACGGAGCGGGGTTGAGACGAATCAGGCTGGTGTCTTTATTGCCTTCCCCCGCCGTGCCGGCCGGGCCACGCAGCATTTGCTCAAGCGGTAACACCATCAGATTGTTGCCTTTGTCATTGACCAGCACCTTGCGGGTGTGGCTCAGGACTTTTTCCATGGTTTCGATATACAGACGCTCACGGGTAATTTCCGGTGCGGACTTGTATTCCGGCAACAGTTTGGCAAAGCGCGCTACCTCACCCTGAGCTTCCAGGACGGTACGATCTTTATACGCCTTGGCATCTTCCAACAGACGCTGCGCCTGGCCGTTAGCACGTGGCTGAACTTCGTTGGCGTAAGCTTCTGCCTCACGGATGTACTGCTGCTCGTTCTCACGCGCGGCAATCGCATCGTCAAATGCGGCTTTCACCTCTTCCGGCGGACGGGCTGCCTGGAAGTTGACGTCCAGCAACGTGATCCCCATGTTGTACGGACGAATGGTCTCTTCCAGCACGCGTTGGGTATCGCTACGTACGATAGTACGGCCTTCGGTCAGGATCTTGTCCATGGTGTACTTGCCGATAACGCCACGCAGGGCACTGTCGGTGGCCTGGCTTAAGCTGTCATCGGCACTGGTCACGCTGAACAGATACGCTTCCGGGTTGGTCACGCGGTACTGCACGTTCATTTCCACGCGCACCACGTTCTCATCGGAAGTCAGCATCACGCCGGAAGCCGCCAGTTCACGCACGGACTCCACGTTGACCGGACGAACTTCGTCGATGAAGGTCGGCTTCCAGTTCAGACCCGGTTGCACCAGGTGGCTGAACTTGCCAAAACGGGTGACTACGCCGCGTTCGGCTTCTTTGATGGTGTAGAAGCCGCTGGCGGCCCAAATCACCACCACCGCAACCGCAGCAATGCCGATAATACGGCTGCTGAAACCCGGACCTGAGGTACCGGTGCCACCACCATTATTGCTGTTGGAACCTTTGCCCCCGCCCAAGCCGCTCAGTTTTTTGCTCAGCTTGCGGAAGATATCGTCCAAATCAGGAGGTCCTTGCTCGCGACCGCCTTTATTGTTACCGCCAGAGTTGCCGCCATTATTATTGCTGCTCCCCCACGGGTCGCGGTCCTGTCCGTTATTACCGGGCTGATTCCACGCCATGTTTTAGCTCCATATTCTGTGATTGGGTACTTCAGGCTTACGCGAAGCTCAAATGTAACAGGATATGATCATACTATAAAGTTAATCAGGTCCTGTTCCTGTTTACAGAGGCGACGCCATTCGACAATTGGCATACGAATCACCATGCCGATGCTGCCGTCTTCTTCGTTCCACTCTTTCTCAATTGCCTGAAGCTGGTAAAAACGGCTACGAAGACGGCCTGCCTGTGGCGGTAAGCGCAGCTCATATTGTGCGATTTCCCCCGATAAGCGCTCCGTCAACGCCTGATACAGCAACGGGATACCTTCACCGCTGGCGGCGGACAGCCACACCCGGATCGGTAAGTTTTCATCGTTGCGGTCGATACGCGGAACAAAATCATCCAGCATATCTATTTTGTTCATCACTAACAGTGTAGGGATCTCATCCGATTCAATCTCTGCCAGCACGGTGTTTACCGCTTCAATGTTTTCATCGACGCGAGTATCCGCGGCGTCGATTACATGTAACAGCAGAGACGCCTGGCGCGTTTCCTGCAGCGTCGCCTTGAAGGCGGCGACCAGATCGTGCGGCAGGTGCCGGATAAAGCCTACGGTATCCGCCAACACGGTATCGCCCACGTCCGCCACGTCAATACGGCGCAAAGTGGGATCCAGGGTGGCAAATAGCTGGTCCGCCGCATACACATCGGCAGACGTTATTCGGTTAAACAGGGTAGATTTGCCGGCGTTGGTGTAGCCCACCAGCGATACGGTCGCCACGTCAGCACGGGTACGCGCACGTCGGCCCTGTTCACGCTGCTTGGCTACCCGCTCCAGGCGGCGCAAAATCAAGCTGATACGGTCGCGTAACAGACGACGGTCGGTCTCTAACTGGGTTTCCCCCGGCCCGCGCAGGCCAATCCCCCCTTTTTGGCGCTCAAGGTGCGTCCAGCCACGAACCAGACGCGTGGCGATATGACGCAACTGCGCCAGCTCTACCTGCAGCTTACCTTCATGAGTACGGGCACGCTGGGCAAAGATGTCTAGAATCAACCCGGTGCGATCGATCACCCGGCATTCACACAGGCGTTCAAGATTTCTCTCCTGCGCCGGGGAAAGGGAATGATCAAACAGGACAACAGATGCGCCACTGGCTTTTACCGCATCTGCAATTTCTTCGGCCTTTCCTTCGCCTACAAAGTACTTGGGATGTGGGGCTTTGCGGCTACCAGTAACCACTTGCAAAGCTTCAACACCCGCGGAGGACACCAGGGACTCGAACTCACTGAGATCTTCCGTATCTTTGTCTTGCGAGAAATAGATATGAACCAGGACGGCCTGCTCACCGGCTTCATAACGGTCAAACAAGCGTGCAACCTCTCAAACGGACAAAAACCGCGAGTTTGGGGGACATAAACAGCCCATGGCTGCTTATGCTCCCCGTCATGGTTGACTCGCAACGCGCTTTATTCAGCGTCATCGCTTTCCTGCTGCGGCTGTTGCGGCGCAGACGGGTTGTTACCATGGTGATAGTTACTGGTGCCGGCGCTCGGATTGTTGCTATGGTGCGAAACCGGGCGTGACGGAACAACGGTAGAGATAGCGTGCTTATAAACCATCTGGCTCACCGTGTTTTTCAACAGGATGACAAACTGGTCAAAAGACTCAATCTGGCCTTGCAGCTTAATACCATTCACCAAATAAATAGAAACCGGAACACGTTCACGACGCAATGCGTTCAGGAACGGATCTTGCAAAGATTGCCCCTTAGCCATTCTATCTTTTCCTTATTTGCTTGTTGTTTGTAACTAAGAACCTGTCGGCTCTAAAATAAACGACCTAAAAAATTTGCGCGCTGAATACTCATCAATTGTACACAATCACTCAACCTATGCACTAACAACCTGTATTACCGAGTCCAAAGCCTCTCCCGGCTTCTCGCTGTCCAGCCAATGTACCGAGTTCCAGCCCCGTAACCAGGTCATTTGGCGCTTGGCCAACTGACGCGTTGCGCAAATACCACGATAAACCATCTCATCGTAACTAATTTCGCCAGACAAATATGACCACATCTGGCGATAACCGACACAGCGAATGGAAGGCAAATCCGTATGCAAATCACCCCGTGCAAAAAGTGCACGCGCTTCCGTCTCAAAACCTGCCGCCAACATTTGATGGTACCGCAGCTCGATTCGTTGATGGATCAACTCACGGCTGGTCGGCGCTATCGCAAATTGGTGAACATGATACGGCAACGATTCACCCGAAATTTTAGTCAGTTCCGTTAAAGTTTTACCCGAAATAAAAAAAACTTCCAGTGCTCTGGACAGTCTCTGCGGATCATTCGGATGAATTCTCATTGCCGCAACCGGGTCAATCTCTTGTAACTGACGGTGTAAAACGTCCCAACCCTGCTCAGCCGCCTGCTGTTCGATGCGTTCTCTCACTGCCGGATCGGCGGAGGGCAGCGGCGATAATCCTTCCAACAGCGCCTTGAAGTAGAGCATGGTGCCCCCCACCAGCAGCGGGATGCGGCCTGCGGCGGTAATCGCCGCCATCTCTTTCAACGCGTCGGCACGAAAATCCGCTGCGGAGTAGGCTTCTGCGGGATCGCGGATGTCAATCAGCCGGTGCGGAGCCTGCGCCAGCTCTTCGGCGCTCGGCTTGGCGGTGCCGATATCCATACCGCGATAAATCAGTGCGGAATCCACGCTGATCAGTTCCACAGGCAGGCGCTCACGCAGCGCGATCGCCAGAGCGGTTTTGCCGGAGGCGGTCGGCCCCATGATAAAAATAGCCGGGGGACGTGGTGTCATTTCAGTTTCAATCATGCTTAAGGGCTGTCAGTGCAGCCTGTAAATCAACAGGTTGTAAAAGTCCGCTCGGAGGTGATTTGACCAGCTGCGGGCAAAGTCGTTCAACGTCGGTCAGCAATTGTATCGCTTGCGAGGTGTTCCACTGTTCGTGCTCGCTGCCTAAATGGCGGGCGATCCAGGTGGCTAACACCGCGGGCGACATCTCCTGATGCTCGGCCAGATAGCCTAACAGTTCGGGTATCAGTTTTTGTAAATTTTGTTGGCGTAATGGTAAAGGTACTGCGCGCAGCGTCACACGCCCATGATCCGACTGCAGATCCAGCCCCATTTTGACCAGCAGCGGTTGGTGGCGTACGCAGGCAGCCACCTCGTTTTTGTTCAACGTCAGCTTGATGGGAATCAACAACGGCTGTGGCCGCAGGCCCTCTTCCGATGGGCTAAGCTGCGCCTGACGCAGCCAGCGTTCAGCCACCGGCAGGTTCAGCAACCTCAGTTGCTGGCGGCTTTCTATCAGCGCGTAGCACGGTGGGTGAATCATCAGTACCCGACCAAAGCTGTGCTGGCTGCCCGCCAGCGGTGTTTCCCGCTCGATTTTCACCGGTGGGAACAGCGGCTGTTTCGGCGTTTCCTGGTGCGGTTCGGCGGCGGGAGCGGCCTGCAGCAGCTTGCCATACAGCTCACCTTCGCGCTTTTGATAACCGCTGCCCGCGTGATAGGCCGGCTGCGGCGCAGGTTCGCGCGCAACCGCAGGTGCAGCTGGTTGAACCTCGCGGCGTGGCGCAGGCTGCGAGAAATGGTTGCCGCCGGCAGCGACGCGGTTTTCCGGCTGCCAGGCCGGAGCGGGTTCCTGGTCCTGTTCATCCGCCAACGGCAACGGCGCAGTGCCAACCTGCTGCAGCACGGTGGTTACCGCCTGATAGATAAAATCATGTACCAACCGCGCCTGATGGAAACGCACCTCATGCTTGGCTGGATGAACATTCACGTCGACCTGATGAGGATCTACTTCGAGATACAGCACATAAGCGGGCTGCTGCTCATCTTTTAATTGATCCTGATAAGCCTGACGAATGGCGTGGTTGATCAGGCGATCGCGCATCATGCGGCTGTTGACGTAACAATACTGCATTTCGCCCAGTTGGCGGGCGCCGGCGGGATCGGCCACCCAACCGCGAATGGTCAGATCGCCGTGTTGCCAGGAGATGTTCAACGCATGCTGCAAAAATGCCGGCCCACAAATGCTGCCCAGACGGCGTTCATGCTGGCTCTCGTCTTTCGCTGCGCGGTATTGGCGGATCAGTTTGCCGTTGTGGCTGAGGTTTATCGCCACATCGAAACGCGCCAGCGCGATGCGCCGCACGACTTCATCAATATGACCAAATTCGGTTTTCTCGGTGCGCATAAACTTGCGGCGCGCCGGGGTGTTGTAGAACAAATCCAGCACTTCCAGCGTGCTGCCTATCGGGTGCGCCGCCGGCTTGACCGTCACCGCCTGATCGCGGCCTTCGGCATAAGCCTGCCAGGCTTCGCTTTGTTCTGCCGTGCGTGAGGTGAGCGTCAAACGGGAAACCGAACTGATGCTGGCCAGCGCCTCGCCGCGGAAACCAAGGCTGACAATCGCTTCCAAATCGTCGAGGGTACTGATCTTACTGGTGGCGTGACGAGCCAACGCCAGGGCCAGATCTTCCTTGCCAATACCGCAGCCGTTATCGCGGATGCGGATCAGCTTGGCGCCGCCGCGTTCGATGTCGATATCGATGCGCGTCGCCCCGGCATCCAGGCTGTTTTCCACCAGCTCTTTCACCACCGACGCAGGCCGTTCGACCACTTCGCCGGCGGCAATCTGGTTGGCGAGCTGTGGCGGTAACACCTGGATGGGCATACTGGCTCCTGTCATGTTGGCGCTAGGCCTGCGGAATGGTCAGCGTCCGATCCAGCGGCGCGACGTCCGACTTCAGTTTATTCACGCGCTTCAGATCGCTGACGCTGACGCCATAACGGGAAGCAATGGATGACAACGTATCACCGCGCGTCACTTTATGTTTTGACGCTTTCTTCACGCTGGATTTCGCCTTGGCGACCGTGCGGGTTGGGGTCGGGGCTGAAGTGTTAACCGCCGCTGCGACGTCCAGCGGACGGTTTTCCACCTTTGGGTCGGCTTGTAGCGGATGCGCCAGGAAATAACTGCGCAGGCCATTGTGGATCGCCCTGGCAATTTTATCCTGATACGCGCTACTGCCTAGCAGCCGCTCCTCCGTGCTATTACTGATAAACCCTGTTTCCACCAGCAATGATGGGATGTCCGGCGAACGCAGCACGCCAAGGCTGGCGTGTTCCGGGCGGCGTTTATGCAATGAACCCACGCTTTGCAATTGCTGCAGGACTTTTACCGCAACATCGTAGCCCACTCGCTGCGAGTGGCCGAACTGCAAATCCAGCACCGCCTGGCTCAGGTAAGGATCGGCCTGGCTGTTAGCCAGCAAATCACCCGCACCGCCAAGCAGCTCAGACTGTTTCTCATGCTGTTCCAGCCAGCCTGCCATCTCACTGTTGGCCCGGCGATTGGACAGCACCCAAACCGAGGCCCCGTTGGCGCTGCGGTTTGGCGCGGCGTCAGCATGAATGGAGACCAGCACGTTGGCACCCTGTTTACGCGCCACGTCAGAACGCCCCATCACCGAGATGAAGTAATCGCCGGTACGCGTCAGCACCGGTTTGAACTGCGGATCGGCATCCAACATGGCCTGCAAACGGCGCGCGATGCCGATGGTAACATTTTTCTCTTTCAGGCCGTTCGGGCCGATAGCGCCCGGATCCTGCCCGCCGTGACCGGCATCAATCGCCACCACCACCCGATCGCCGGAACCCACGGAAACGCGGCTGCTGCGCGGCGTAATTTCCGATGCGGTGCCCGATACTACAGTCGGCTTATTGGTGAAAGGATTCGAGCCGCTCGGCGCTCTTCGCACCGGTGCCGATTCAGCTTCGGATTCGGATTCAGGTTCACTCATCACCGGCGCTTTGCGTACCGGGTCGCGGACCACTACAGGGGCCGGCGCGGGAATGGCCGCCGGCGTTCTGCGCACCACATTGGTGTTGGCGCTGCCCTCGGCGGCAATGGTAAATACGACGGTATAAATGCCGCCGTTCTGGCGCGTAGCGACGCGAGTTTTCGAGCGCTGAGTCAGATCAAACACCAACCGCACGCTCTGAGCGTCTTTCGGCGTACTGGAACGGATGCTTTTTACCAGGTTCTGTCCGCTAAAACTCAGCGGCAGGCCGCCAACCTTGCCTTTCTGGTTAACGTCCAAGACCACGCGGTCCGGGCCATGCAGCGGGAAGAAGGCGTAATCCGGCGGACCATTGAAGCTCACCGATACCGTGGCTTCTCGCTGGGCATTGGACACTTTGATATCAGACAGCGACGATGCCGCCAGCGCACTGGCCACACCAAAAGGCCCCAATACGGCGATCAGGGTGATTACGAGTAATTTTTTCAACGCATACGTCATTGCGGCGTCATTCCTGTGGCCCGTGGATACGGTCTAAAAGCTGGCTACCGTAGGCGGAAACCGCCTGAATTTTTGCCTCTCGCCCCTGATCCTGATAGCTGAGGTGCAGCTCCAGATCCGGATCCGGCAACACGCCAGTGCCCTGCTGCGGCCATTCCACCAGGCAAATGGCATCCTGCGCAAAATAATCGCGAATGCCCATAAATTCGAGTTCTTCCGGATCGGCTAACCGATACAAATCAAAATGGTATACCGCCAGTGGCAACAGCGCATACGGCTCCACCAGCGTATAGGTTGGGCTTTTAACATTGCCCTGGTGCCCCAAAGCCTGCAGGAAACCACGGCTGAAGGTGGTTTTACCGGCGCCCAAGTCACCGTAAAGATAAATTACGCTGGCGCGATCGCACGCCTTGGCCAAGGCGGCACCCAATGCGACAGTCGCTGCCTCATCCGGCAGAGGTAAAACGAGTTCTTTCATTCGATAGTTTCTATTTATGCCAACTCAGGATTAACGTAATAAGGGATTTCCGGCAATAGATCGCTCGCCAGCATCCCTCTTGTTCCTTGTCTTGCCGCCACGCGATCGGCCGCAGCGCCATGCACGACACACCCCGCGCAGGCTGCATCATACAGCGAGAGCTTTTGCCCCAGCAAACCACCGATAATGCCCGACAGCACGTCGCCCATACCACCGGAGGCCATGCCCGCATTACCGACGTCCGCGATCGCCATCTGGCCCTGCTCATCCGCGATCAGCGTACCGGCGCCTTTCAACACCGCCACGCCACCGTAATGCGCCGCCAGTTTGCGCACTGCAAGTAAGCGATCACTCTCAATATCAGCGGTACTGCACCCCAATAAGCGTGCAGCCTCCCCAGGGTGCGGGGTAATCACGCGATTCTGACGCTTCTCGGGATTTAATGCCAGCAAGTTCAGCGCATCGGCATCCCATAACGCCGGTTTATCACTGGCTTGCAGCACTTTCAGTGCATTCCGACCCCATTCGCCCTGGCCCAGTCCCGGCCCCACCACCACCACATCCGCCCAATTGAGCGCCTGTTGCAGCGTATCGTCGCTCAGACGTTGCACCATCAACTCAGGACGGGCGGTAAGCAGCGGCCCGACATGCTCAATGTGAGTGAGCACTCGCACCAGGCCTGCGCCGCTGCGCAGTGCGGCCTCTGCCGCCATACGTATCGCCCCGCCAAAGCCGTGATCGCCGCCCACCAACAGTAAACGCCCTTGCTCGCCCTTGTGCGAACAAGGGCGGCGCGGCTTCAGCCACAACGCCAGAGATTCTGCGGTAACCCGATGAATCTGCGCCGGTTGCCTCGCCAGCCAGCCAGATAATCCTAGCGTACTCTGATGAAGTTGCCCGACCCAATCGCGGGCCTGGCCGGTTAACAGGCCCGGTTTTAGGGCGATAAAGGTGACGGTGTGCGTAGCGCGGATGACCGCACCAGGCGTAGCGCCACTTTCGGCCAGCAGGCCTGAGGGGATATCAAGTGCGATAACCGGCGCTGAACTGCGGTTAGCGGCCTCAATCAAGGCATTGTAAGGCGCTCGCGGTGCGGTCCCCAACCCGGTGCCGAGCAGGCCATCGATAATCAGATCGATACTTTCCGGCCAGCGGCTGTCAGCCGGATGAATTTCACCCCCGGCGTTCAACCAGGCCTGCCGGGCGGCGGCAGCCTCAACGGGTAAGGACCGCGCGCCCTCGCAGGCAATCAACGTAATCTTTACGCCGGCTGCAGCAGCCAGTCTGGCGACCACGTAACCGTCGCCGCCGTTGTTGCCGTGGCCGCACAGTACCAGCCAATGGCTGCCTGCCGGGTATTGGTCGCGTGCCAGGGCGTAAGCCGCCTCACCGGCACGCTGCATCAAATCGTAGAGTGAAATGCCGAGCGAGGCGGCGGCGGCAGGTTCTGCCTGTCGGATCCCGTCCGCAGACCAGACAGAGTGTGATAAACTGTCGGTGTATTGTTTTTCACTGTGGCCCGTCATGACGCACCCCCTCGATCTCAATCAACTCGCCCAACATATCAAGCAATGGGGGCAATCGCTAGGATTCCAGCAGGTAGGCATTTGTGATACCGATCTGAGCGCCGAAGAACCCAAGTTGCAGGCATGGCTGGACAAGCAATACCACGGCGAAATGGAGTGGATGGCGCGCCACGGCATGCTGCGCGCACGGCCGCATGAGCTGCTGCCCGGTACGCTGCGGGTGATCAGCGTGCGCATGAACTACCTGCCGGCGAAAGCGGCCTTTGCCAGCACCCTGAATAATCCGCAATTGGGTTACGTCAGCCGCTATGCGCTGGGGCGGGACTATCATAAATTGCTGCGCCAGCGGCTGAAAAAGCTCGGCGACCAGATCCAGGCCTACTGCGGCGAGCTGAACTTTCGTCCCTTTGTCGATTCGGCGCCAGTGATGGAGCGTGCATTGGCCTCCAAGGCCGGCATCGGCTGGGTTGGTAAACACTCACTTATTCTCAATCGCGAAGCCGGTTCCTGGTTCTTTCTCGGAGAACTGCTGATCGATCTGCCGCTACCGGTGGATGAACCACAGCCGGAACAGTGTGGCCGCTGCGTCGCCTGCATCACCACCTGCCCAACCGGTGCGATTGTCGCGCCTTACACCGTGGACGCGCGCCGCTGTATCTCCTACCTGACCATCGAGCTTGAGGGTGCCATCCCGGAAGAGTTCCGCCCATTGCTGGGTAACCGCATTTACGGCTGTGATGACTGCCAGCTTATCTGCCCGTGGAATCGCTTCTCCCAGCTCACCGACGAAGATGATTTCAGCCCGCGTGCTGCGCTTCATGCGCCTCAGTTGATTGAACTGTTCGGCTGGACGGAAGAGAAATTCCTGCGCATTACCGAAGGTTCCGCCATTCGGCGTATCGGCCATTTGCGCTGGCTGCGCAATATCGCCGTAGCGCTGGGCAATGCCCCTTATCAGGATGCCGTGGTGATAGCGCTACGCTCCAGGCTGAGCCAGGACCCCATGCTGGACGAGCATATTGACTGGGCGCTTGAGCAGCAGTTGGCGCGACGTGAAGCGCAGGGCATAGAAGTGCAGACAACGCAGAAAAAACGATTGATACGGGCCGTGGAAAAAGGATTACCGAGGGATGCCTAAAACCCCTGCCGGATCCGTTGTCCAGACCCCGATAGTCGCTCTGTGGATTTGTGCATAAAAATAAAAATGCTTTGTCTTTCAACTGCAACAAAAAGAGCAAGTGATCGGCATAACGTTTTCTTATAAAAAAATATAGCTATAAATCAATAAATTACATATTTGATTTCGGTGGTGTTGATTTTTTGAACTGAGGGTATTATGAGCGCTATCTGTGGATAACTCTGTTCACAACATTTCGACAGGGTGTGTATGGAGAGACAAAGAGCCCCGCCGGCAAAGGCGTTGAACTGAGTTTAATCGAAGATAAAATTGGAGCGGGAAACGAGACTCGAACTCGCGACCCCGACCTTGGCAAGGTCGTGCTCTACCAACTGAGCTATTCCCGCATTGAGATGCTTTGAGCACCTGGCCATCAAACAACAACATGGCCTTTGAATTTTTTGGAGCGGGAAACGAGACTCGAACTCGCGACCCCGACCTTGGCAAGGTCGTGCTCTACCAACTGAGCTATTCCCGCGTCGCATGGGTACTGCTTGATACTTTTTTTATTCATCACGCCGCATAAGCAGCATTGTTGAATTTGGAGCGGGAAACGAGACTCGAACTCGCGACCCCGACCTTGGCAAGGTCGTGCTCTACCAACTGAGCTATTCCCGCCCGGCGTATCGATGTCGGAACTAAACGAAATTCTTCATCGGTACGGGGTGCGCATTATACGAGAAATCCTTTTTGTCGCAAGCCCCTGAAAGCAAAAAAACGCGATTTTTGTTTGATTGCCGATTAAAGCGCCAAACTGGCTAATTAAGCGGCGGAATCGAGTGCTTTCACAGTATAGGGCCCCCAAAGGGGCCTGAGCCGCCATCACAATTGGATGAAATGCTCGCGGTAATAGGCCAGTTCAGCCACGGACTCGCGGATATCATCCATCGCCTGGTGGGTCCCCTGCTTTTTAAAGCCGCTGAGAATTTGCGGTTTCCAGCGGCGTGCCAGCTCTTTCAGCGTACTGACGTCCAGATAACGGTAATGGAAGTAGGCTTCAAGCTCGGGCATATAGCGGAACAGGAAACGGCGATCCTGACCGACGCTATTGCCGCAGATTGGCGATTTGCCCGCCGGCACCCATTGCTGGAGGAAGGCGATGGTTTCCAGTTCAGCGGCGCGATCGTCGAAGCGACTGGCCTTCACCCGCTCCACCAGCCCGCTGCCGGTATGGGTACGCACGTTCCAGTCATCCATCAGGCCGAGCTGTTCGTCGGATTGATGGACGGCGATGGTCGGCCCCTCAGCAAGAATGTTCAGATTGGCGTCAGTGACCAGCGTGGCGATCTCGATAATGCGATCGCGCTCCGGATCCAACCCGGTCATCTCCAGATCGATCCAAATCAGGTTGTTTTCGTTTCCTGTCATGATATTTCCTGCGTAAAAGCCGAAAGATAAACAAAGCGTGGGCAAGGCGGCGACCGGCGCTGGCTGTTTGCCGGCGGCGATACGCGGTGCGTAGCGGCTAACAACGGTTATTTAATATAAAATAGCGTGTATCATAGCCTTTTTGGTCGCCACGAGCGATAAAAGCCGATTCAAGTGAGGCGCAGTGACTAAGAACAAACTGTCCAAAGGTCAACAACGCCGCGTACAGGCGAACCATCAGCGTCGCCTGAAGCGCACTGATAACAAACCGGAACTGGATGATTCCCAACTGGGCGAGCCGCAAGACGGCATCGTTATCAGCCGTTTCGGCATGCACGCCGATGTTGAAGCCGCAGATGGCACCCAGCATCGCTGCAACATTCGCCGCACGTTACGTTCGCTGGTAACCGGCGATCGCGTAGTGTGGCGTCCCGGCGTGGGGGCCCATGAAGGGGTCAAGGGCATCGTCGAGGCGGTGCATGAACGCACCTCGGTGCTGAACCGCCCCGATTTCTACGACGGCGTGAAGCCGATCGCCGCCAATATCAATCAGATCGTTATCGTTTCGGCGATCCTGCCGGAGCTTTCGCTGAATATGATCGATCGCTACCTGGTGGCGTGCGAAACGCTCGAGGTCGAACCGCTGATCGTTCTGAACAAAATCGATCTGCTGGATCCGCCGGCACGCAAGGTGGTCGACGGCATGATGGCGATTTACCGCCATATCGGTTATCGAGTGCTGGAAGTCTCCAGCCAGACGCGCGAAGGCATGGAAGCGTTTGAACAGGCGTTGGCCGATCGTATCAGTATCTTCGCCGGCCAGTCCGGTGTGGGCAAATCCAGCCTGCTGAATGCCCTGCTGCCGCCAAGCGATAAGCAAATTCTGGTAAATCAGGTTTCCGATGTCTCCGGCCTGGGGCAACATACCACCACCGCCGCGCGGCTGTACCACTTCCAGCACGGCGGCGATGTGATCGACTCTCCGGGTGTCCGTGAATTTGGTCTGTGGCATCTGGATCCGGAACAAATCACCCAAGCCTATGTCGAATTCCGTGACTATTTAGGCGGTTGTAAATTCCGCGACTGCCGCCACGACACCGACCCAGGCTGCGCCATCCGCGCGGCGGTGGAAAAAGGCGATATCGCAAAAGAGCGTTTCGATAACTACCACCGCATTCTGGAAAGCATGGCGCAAGTGAAGGTTCGCAAAAACCTCACGGACGCCGCAGACTGATCGTTGCGGGCGGGCGTTGACAGTGGCGGCGCCACCGTTACAATGCGCGCCCTTTACCCTGATTCAAGAGGTTAACGTGCTGGATAGCATCAAAATTAAATTGCAGTATTGGTTGCCGAAGCTGGCGCTGACCCGTCTGGCCGGCTGGGGCGCAGACAAACAGGCCGGTTGGCTCACCCAGCTTGTCCTGAAGGGGTTCGCCCGCTACTACCGTGTGAATATGCAGGAAGCGCAACAGCCAGAGCTGTCCTCCTATGCCACCTTTAACGAATTCTTCGTTCGCCCGTTGCGTGACGGCGCACGTCCCATCATCGGCGAAGCCAACTGGCTGGCGCTGCCTGCCGACGGCGCTATCAGCCAGCTCGGCCCGATCCGCGAAGACCAGATCTTCCAGGCCAAAGGCCATCATTACAGCCTGGAAGCGCTGCTGGCCGGCAACTACATGCTGGCGGAGCCCTTCCGTAACGGTCTGTTCGCCACCACTTACCTGGCACCACGTGATTATCACCGCGTCCACATGCCGTGCGCCGGCGTGCTGCGTGAAATGATTTATGTACCGGGCGATCTGTTCTCCGTGAACCCGCTGACCGCCGCCAACGTGCCGAACCTGTTCGCGCGCAATGAACGCGTGATCTGCGTATTTGATACCGCCATTGGGCCAATGGTGCAGATCCTGGTGGGCGCCACCATTGTCGGCAGCATTGAAACCGTTTGGGCCGGCACCGTAACGCCGCCGCGAGAAGGCATCATCAAACGCTGGACCTATCCGGCAGAAGGCGCTGAAGGCGCAATCGCACTGGAAAAAGGCGCTGAAATGGGCCGCTTCAAGCTCGGCTCCACGGTCATCAACCTGTTTACCCCAGGCAGCGTGCAGTTCGCTCCACAGCTGAATAACGGTACCGTCACCCGCATGGGTGAAGCCTTCGCCGAAATCCCGGCTGCGCCAACTGCCACTGAAACACCGCAGATCTAAAGGAATTGACGCCGTGCGCCTGATTATCACGCTATTGCTCGGTTGTTTACTGTCTCAACCGGTGCTGGCCGCTGCGGTGCCCACAGAGACTCAGCTCAAACAGGAGCTGAAGCAGGCAGAGAGCAACAAAAACGCGCCTAATCAGGCGGAAACCACCGAGGCGCTGCAGAGCGCCCTCAACTGGCTGTCGGAGCGCCAGGAGTCGATGACGCGCTCCGAACAGTATCAGCGGGTGATCGATGATTTCCCGAAGATGACGCAGGAACTGCGCCGTCAACTGACGCTGGAAGACAACAAAATCCTGCCAAATGGCGACAACCTGCCCGCCAGCGATCTGGAACAACAGATCCTGCAAACCAGCAGCCTGTTGCTGGAACAGGCGCGTCTGCTGCAACAGGAACAGGAGCGCACGCGGGAGATCAGCGATTCGCTCGGCCAGTTGCCGCAGCAGCAGACCGACGCCCGCCGCTCGCTCACCGAAGTACAGCGTCGTCTGCAAGCCCAACCCGCCAACCCTACGACCCCGCATGCCCAGGCGGCTCTGGCGCTGTTGCAGGCAGAAGCCGCGGCGCGCAAAGCCAAGGTAGATGAGTTGGAATTGGCGCAACTGTCGGCCAACAACCGCCAAGAGTTGGCGCGGATGCGCGCCGAGGTATACAAAAAGCGCCACGAGAAGATCGACGTTCAGTTGCAGGCCCTGCGCAACAACCTTAACGCCCAGCGCCAGCGCGAAGCCGAACTGGCGCTCGAAAAAACCGAGCAACTGGCCGAACAAAACGGCGACCTGCCGAAAAGCATCAGCCAACAATTGCAGATCAACCGTGAACTCTCCGCTGCCCTGAACAATCAGGCGCAGCGTATGGATCTGATCTCATCGCAGCAGCGCCAGGCCGCCGCGCAAACGCTGCAGGTACGTCAAGCGCTGAGCACCATTATCGAACAAGCGCAGTGGCTCGGTTCGTCGTCGGCGTTGGGGGAAACCCTGCGCGCCCAGGTGGCGACGCTGCCGGAAATGCCAAAGCCGCAGCAGCTGGATGGCGATATGGCCCAGCTGCGTGTACAGCGCCTGCAGTTTGAAAGCCAGTTGGAGAAACTGTCGCAGCGCGAGTTCAAACGCGACGACGGCAGCGAACTGACCAGCGCGGAACGGCGTATCGTTGAGGCACAGCTGCGCACCCAGCGTGAGCTGCTGAATTCGCTGCTTTCCGGTTGCGATACCCAGATCCTCGAGCTGACCAAGCTGAAAGTGGCCAACACTCAGCTGATTGAGGCGTTGAACGAGATCAAAGACGCCACCCACCGTTATCTGTTCTGGGTCCCGGACGTCAACCCGATCACCCTGTCTTATCCGATTAACGTGGCGCACGATCTGACACGCCTGCTGTCGCTGGATACGCTGGCACAGCTGGGCGGTGCCTTCATGATGATGGTGACCAGCAAAGAAACGTTGATCCCGATTTTCGGCGCCCTGCTGCTGGTGATTTTCAGCATCAGCTCACGCAAGCACTATCACGCCTTCCTGGAACGCGCCAACAGCCGGGTCGGCAAGGTAACGCAGGACGAATTCTTCCTGACGATGCGCACCGTGTTCTGGTCGATTCTGGTGGCATTACCGCTGCCGGTACTGTGGGCCGCGCTCGGTTTTGGCCTGCAGAGCGCCTGGAACTACCCCGTGGCGGAGGCGATTGGCAAGGGGGTCACCGCAACGCTGCCGATCCTGTGGGTCTGCATGATCTGCGCCGCCTTCGCACATCCGCAAGGGCTGTTTATCGTGCACTTCCGCTGGCCGGTGAAACAGGTTTCGCGCGCCATGCGGTACTACAAGATGTCGATCTGGCTGATTGTGCCGTTGATCATGGCATTGATCACCTTCGACAGCCTGAAAGAGCGCGAGTTTGCCAATACCCTGGGGCGGCTGTGCTTTATCTTGCTGTGTTTGGCGCTGGCCATCGTCACCAAGAGCCTCAAACGCGCCGGCATTCCGCTGTATCTCGACAAGAAAGGCTCCGGCGAGAACATGGTCAACACCGCGCTGTGGGGGTTGCTGCTTTCAGCGCCACTATTGGCCGCGCTGGCCTCCGCCGTCGGTTACCTGACCACCTCACAGGCGCTGCTGGCGCGGTTGGAAACTTCGGTGGCGATCTGGTTCTTCCTGCTGGTGATCTACCACATTATTCGCCGCTGGATGTTAATCCAACGGCGACGCATCGCCTTTGACCGCGCCAAACAGCGCCGTGCCGACATCCTGGCCCAGCGCGCACGCGGCGAGGAGGAAACGACGCACACGCCAAACAGCACCGAAGGATCGATGGATGTGGATGATTCGGAGATCGATCTGGATACCATCAGCGCCCAGTCGTTGCGGTTGGTGCGTTCGATTCTGACGATGATCGCGCTGGTGTCGGTGATTGTGCTGTGGTCAGAGATCCACTCCGCCTTCGCCTTCCTGGAAAACATCTCCCTGTGGGACGTGACCTCGACGGTCAACGGGGTGGAAACGGCGCATCCGATCACGCTCGGCGCAGTGTTGATAGCCATACTGGTGCTGATCGTCACCATGCAACTGGTACGTAACCTGCCGGCGCTGCTGGAGCTGGCGGTGTTGCAGCATCTGGATCTGACGCCAGGCACCGGCTACGCCATCACCACCATTACCAAGTATCTGCTGTTGCTGTTCGGCGCCATCCTCAGTTTTTCCTGGATCGGTATCGAATGGTCGAAGCTGCAGTGGGTCGTGACCGCGCTCAGCGTCGGGTTGGGCTTCGGCATGCAGGAGATTTTCTCCAACTTCATCTCCGGCCTGATCATTTTGTTTGAGAAACCGATCCGCATCGGCGATACCGTGACGATCAGAAACCTGACCGGCACCGTCACCAAGATCAACACTCGCGCCACCACCATTTCGGACTGGGATCGCAAAGAGATCATCGTGCCGAACAAGGCGTTCATCACCGAGCAGTTCGTCAACTGGTCGCTGTCGGATAACCTGACCCGTGTGGTGCTGACCGTGCCTGCCCCGGGCGAGGCCAACAGCGAAGAGGTGACCAAGATCCTTCTCAACGCCGCCGAACGCTGCTCGCTGGTGCTGGACAACCCGGCGCCGGAGGTTTATCTGGTCGACCTGCAACAGGGTATTCAGATCTTCGAAATGCGTATTTACGCGGCCGAGATGGGCCATCGCATGCCGTTGCGCCACGAGATCCACCAATTGATCCTGGCAGGCTACCGCGAACACGGCATTACCCTGCCGTACCCGCCGTTCCAGGTTCGCAGCGAAACGCTGTCGCGCCTGACCAGCAATGGCCGCACCCCACCGTCAACGCCGCCGCCAAACACCAAGCGCGAATCGGGCGGCTTGTAAGCGCATAATGCAAAAAGGGTTCGGCGTGCAATGCAACACCGAACCCTTTTATCACCACAATATATCCTATGGCTTTCAAGTTGCAGCTAGGCGCCCAGCTCGCTCATCCCCAGGCGCTTACTTAAGTAAGTCACTGGGGTGAGCGAGTGCAGGTAACAACGCTGCGGCTTGAAAGACGACGGATATACGGTTACGCGCGCCCTACCGGGAAGGCAAGCACTTCGCTCAGGCTCTCGGCACCCAGCGCCAACATGACCAGCCGATCAACCCCTAACGCCACGCCGGAAGACTCCGGCATACCGTGCTGCAAAGCGTCCAGCAGATTGTTATCGATCGGGTGCTGCGGCAGACCGCGTTCCGCACGTTTGCGGTTATCCTGATCAAAACGCTGGCGCTGTTCGCGGCTGTCGGTCAGCTCGCGGAAGCCATTCGCCAGTTCGATCCCCTTGAAATACACCTCAAAACGCTCCGCCACGCGGTGATCTTCGGTGCTGATCTCCGCCAATGACGCCTGGCTGGCCGGGAAGTGATAAACGAACGCCGGCTTGTCACGCCCGATGTAAGGCTCCACGCCGACGGTGAACAACAATTGCAGCAGCGTATCGCGGTCTTCTTCAGTATCGGCAATGTTGCTCAGATCGAGCTTGGCCGCCGCTTCACGCAGTTGCGCTTTCTCTGCCGACAGCGGATCGATATCCAGATGGCGCAGGAAAGCCTGCTGATAGGACAAGGTTTCCGCACTGCCGCAATCCAGCACCTGCTGGAGCAAATCATCCACCTCATTCATCAGCCGGTACATGTCGTAATGTGGACGATACCACTCCAGCATGGTGAATTCCGGGTTGTGATGGCGACCGGCCTCTTCATTACGAAAACTGCGCCCCATCTGATAGATCGGGCCGCTACCTGCCGCCAGCAGGCGCTTCATGTGATATTCCGGGCTGGTCATCATGTACAGCGTCAGGCCATCCGCCGCACCCGGGCCGACAAAACGCGTCTGGAACGGGAACAGGTGGATATCGGTAACCGTCGCCTGGCTCATGGTTGGCGTCTCAACTTCCAATACGCCACGATCGGCGAAGAAACGCCGGATCTCAGTCAGGATCGCTGCGCGTTTCAACAAATTGGCGATGGGTGCACTTGGCTGCCAGCTTGCCGTTTCGCTCATGGTAATTACTCCGAAATCAAACAGGGGATGCAGTCTACTCGTATCCAGGCATGCAAACAAATTCTTAACAGCCGGGTGCCTTTAACGGCGGTAATTCCTCACAAACGAGTAGCAATAAGGTTAATAAAAGGTGAATAAACGTTAAATATCCCTTGCAGGCAATAATTCCTCCAACCAACAGCTAAAAGACAAAACAATCGATCACATCAAATTTCTTCTACTTAACTTTAGGTATAGTTAATTCCACATAATTGGTGGGAGATATCTATCCTCAGTCTTTATGCAATATCAATCGGTTCAATTAGTTAGTACCCGAAGCGTTTTTGTAAATATTAAGCATAGATATTTAATTCGCCGTTCTTAATAAGAATATTGGAGGAATGCAGTGCAAACCTTTAACGCCGATCTTGCCATTATTGGGGCCGGGGGTGCTGGTTTACGTGCAGCGATAGCCGCAGCGGAAGCCAACCCTCAACTGAAAATCGCCCTGATTTCCAAAGTCTACCCGATGCGCAGCCATACGGTGGCCGCCGAAGGGGGCTCCGCCGCCGTCACTCAGGATCATGATAGCTTCGATTACCACTTCCACGACACCGTTGCCGGTGGCGACTGGTTGTGCGAGCAGGATGTGGTCGATCATTTCGTCCACAACTGCCCACGTGAAATGGCGCAGCTTGAACAGTGGGGCTGCCCGTGGAGCCGTAAACCGGACGGTTCGGTCAACGTGCGCCGCTTTGGCGGCATGAAGATTGAACGCACCTGGTTCGCCGCCGACAAGACCGGCTTCCATATGCTGCACACCCTGTTCCAGACCTCGCTCAAATACCCGCAAATCCAGCGTTTCGACGAACACTTCGTGCTGGACATTCTGGTGGATGACGGCCAGGTCCGTGGTCTGGTGGCGATGAACATGATGGAAGGCACCCGCGTGCAGATCCGCGCCAATGCGGTGGTCATGGCTACGGGCGGCGCCGGGCGCGTATACCGCTACAACACCAACGGCGGCATCGTCACCGGTGATGGCATGGGCATGGCGTTCCACCACGGCATTCCGCTGCGCGATATGGAGTTCGTGCAGTATCACCCGACCGGCCTGCCGGGCTCCGGCATCCTGATGACCGAAGGTTGCCGTGGCGAAGGCGGCATTCTGGTGAACAAGGACGGCTATCGTTACCTGCAAGATTACGGCATGGGCCCGGAAACGCCGCTGGGCGAACCGAAAAACAAATATATGGAACTCGGTCCGCGCGACAAGGTTTCGCAGGCCTTCTGGCACGAATGGCGCGCCGGCCGCACCATCGCCACCCCGCGCGGCGACGTGGTCTATCTGGATCTGCGCCATCTGGGAGAAAAGAAACTGCTGGAACGTCTGCCGTTCATCTGCGAGCTGGCGAAGGCTTACGTCGGTGTCGATCCGGTGAAAGAGCCGATCCCGGTACGCCCGACCGCGCACTACACCATGGGCGGCATTGAAACCGATCAGAACTGCGAAACCCGCATTAAAGGGCTGTTCGCCGTCGGCGAATGCTCTTCCGTCGGTCTGCACGGCGCCAACCGCCTCGGCTCTAACTCGCTGGCGGAACTGGTGGTGTTCGGCCGCGTAGCCGGCGAGAACGCCGCCCGCCGCGCGCTGGAAAGCAACCCGGCCAATGGGAGCGCACTGGATGCTCAGGGCCGTGATGTCGAAGCCCGGTTGAGCAACCTGATGAAGCAGGAAGGCAACGAGAATTGGTCAAAAATCCGCGATGAAATGGGCTTGTCGATGGAAGAAGGTTGCGGCATCTACCGCACGCCGGAGTTGATGCAAAAGACCATCGATAAACTGGCAGAACTGAAAGAGCGCTTCAAGCGCGTCAAAATCGCCGACAGATCCAGCGTGTTCAATACCGACCTGTTGTACACCATCGAATTGGGCTACGGGCTGGACGTGGCGGAATGCATGGCGCACTCCGCCTTCAACCGTAAAGAATCGCGCGGCGCACACCAGCGCCTGGACGAAGGCTGTACCGAACGCGACGACGTGAACTTCCTGAAGCATACGCTGGCGTTCCATAACCCGAATGGTGCACCGCGACTGGAATACAGCGACGTGAAGATCACCAAATTGCCACCGGCCAAACGTGTGTACGGCGCAGAAGCCGAAGCGCAGGATAAAAAGGACAAGGAGCAGGCAAATGGCTGAGATGAACACCCTGAAAATCGAGGTCATGCGCTATAACCCGGAACGCGACGCCGAGCCGCATTTCGAGACCTTTGCAGTGCCTTATGACGAGCAAACCTCGCTGCTCGATGCGCTGGGCTACATCAAGGATAACCTGGCACCCGACCTTTCCTACCGCTGGTCATGCCGCATGGCGATCTGCGGCTCGTGCGGCATGATGGTTAACCGGGTGCCGAAACTGGCCTGCAAAACCTTCCTGCGCGAATACACCGGCGGCATGAAGGTGGAAGCGCTGGGCAATTTCCCGATCGAGCGCGATTTGGTGGTCGATATGACCCACTTTATCGAAAGCCTGGAGGCGATTAAGCCCTATATCATCGGCAACAACCGCAAACCGGAAGATGGCCCTAACGTGCAAACCCCGGCGCAAATGGCCAAATATCACCAGTTTTCCGGCTGCATCAACTGCGGTCTATGCTATGCCGCCTGCCCGCAGTTCGGTCTGAACCCGGAATTTATCGGCCCGGCGGCGATCACCCTGGCGCACCGCTATAACCTGGATAACCGCGATCATGGCAAGAAGCAGCGCATGGCGCAGCTTAACGGCCAGAACGGCGTCTGGAGCTGTACCTTTGTCGGTTACTGCTCTGAAGTGTGTCCAAAGCACGTCGACCCGGCCGCTGCCATCCAGCAGGGCAAGGTGGAAAGCGCCAAAGACTTCATGATCGCCATGCTGAAGCCGCAATAAGGGAGAGAACCGCAATGACAACACAACGTAAGCCTTATGTGCGCACCATGACGCCGACCTGGTGGCAAAAGCTCGGTTTCTATCGCTTCTATATGCTGCGTGAAAGCACCTCGGTGCTGGCGGTGTGGTTCAGCATCGTACTGATTTACGGCATTTTTTCGCTGAAAGGCGGTGTGGATAGCTGGGCCGGCTTCGTCGGTTTTCTGCAAAACCCGCTGGTGCTGCTGATTAACGTTATCGCCCTGCTGGCGGCGCTGCTGCATACCAAAACCTGGTTCGATCTGGCGCCGAAAGCCGCCAATATCGTGGTCAACAACGAGAAAATGGGGCCAGGGCCGATAGTGAAAGCACTGTGGGTGGTGACGCTGGTCGCCAGCGCGATCATTTTGGCCGTAGCCTTGGTGTAACCCGGAGGAAATATGATAAATCAAACACCTAAACGCTCCGACGAACCGGTTTTCTGGGGGTTGTTCGGCGCAGGCGGCATGTGGGGAGCCATTGTCGCGCCTGCCATCGTGCTGCTGGTCGGCATTCTGCTGCCGCTGGGCCTGTTCCCCGGCGACGCGCTGGGCTATGACCGCGTGCTGGCGTTTTGCCAAAGCCTGATCGGCCGCCTGTTCTTGCTGCTGATGATTATCCTGCCGCTGTGGTGCGGTTTGCACCGAATCCACCATGCGATGCACGATTTGAAAATTCACGTGCCGGCCGGTAAATGGGTGTTCTACGGCCTGGCGGCCATTCTCAGCGTGGTGACTCTGATTGGGGTAGTCACTCTGTAAGCCCCTTGGCGGCCAGCCCCCGTTGGCCGCCAACCTTCGCTTTCGGCTACACTGTTTATCTGAGCCCGGTAATACAGGAGTAACCAATGCGTTTATGGTCAAAGCTTTGCGTGATTTTTTCCGCCCTTCTTTCCGTCGCTTGCAGCGTCACGCCCCCCAAAGACGTCAAGGTAGTGACCCCCTTCAATAGCAAAGGCTATCTGGGCACCTGGTATGAAATCGCCCGTCTCGATCACCGCTTTGAGCGTGGTCTACAACAGGTTACCGCCAACTACAGTCCACGGGCTGACGGTGGCCTGAAGGTGATCAACCGCGGCTTTAATGTGCAAAAACAGCAATGGCAAGAAAGCGAAGGCAAAGCCTATTTTATAGGTTCACCGCAGGTAGCCGCTCTGAAGGTTTCGTTCTTCGGCCCCTTTTATGGCGGCTATAACGTGATCGAACTGGATGCGGAATATCGTTACGCGCTGGTCTGCGGCCCTAACCGAGATTATTTATGGATCCTGTCGCGCACGCCAACATTGGACGCCACCACGCGCGACAGGCTGGTGCAAACCGCCAGGAGTTACGGGTTTGCTACCGATAAACTAATCTGGGTACAACAAGCCACGACTCAGTGACTGCTGAACTTCAGCCCGAGGATGCCGACGACAATCAGGCACAGGCTGAGAATGCGCGCGATATTGGTCGATTCGCCGAGCAGCACCATCCCCATAATTGCCGCCCCTACCGCGCCGATACCGGTCCAAACCGCATAAGCCGTGCCGGCAGGCAGCGTTTTCATGGCATGCGCCAACAGCAGCATGCTGACCACCATGGCGGCGACAGTGATAATGCTGGGTGTCAGGCGGGTAAAGCCGTGGGTATATTTCAGGCCGATAGCCCACACCACCTCGAGCAAACCGGCAATAAGCAGAATAATCCAAGCCATGAACAGGCTCCGTTACGATGGGGTCGTCCCCGGAAGCTGATGCGTAAACAGGTCGTCCCGTTTAGCCTTGTGAAAATGCCCGGGAATTATACCCGCGCCTGGGAAGGATAGCAGCACAAAGGTGGCGTTTGCCAAGATCGGAGGTGAAGCGGTATCCCACGGTGAGGGGGGGGGGGTACGTGGAATACCACAAGAGGCAAAAAGGCAGGTTATTCTGCACTGCGCTGGATGGCTTCCCCGCCGGCCTGCACGTCTTTACCTACGCCTTTGGTGGTGTTGCATGCGGTCAATGAGGTCAGGATCATCAAAGAGAAAATCGCGATAATACTTTTCTTCAGCATATGAAAGTCCTTATTTGTCAGTGACGAAAAAGTACGGCTTTCTAAGCTTAGTAAATATTAACGAGAGTTGCTGTTTAAAACGCGTTTATTTTGCACAATTACATTACTGAAATTAATGATTTTAGCTGGCCGTGCGTGAAATAGCGCCGCCGAGGTGCTGAACATCCTCACCGAACCCGCGGAAAGTATTACAACCGCTAAGGGAGACAAGTAACAACAGGGAGATCACGGCCAACAGAGTTTTCTTCATCATGCAGAGTCTGCCAACGATATGCGGAAAGGGATAAAGCAAAGGAGCCACTCAGGGCTCCTTTGTTTGGAAACTTATTTTACGCGTGAAACGTATTCGCCAGAGCGAGTATCAACACGGACAACTTCGCCAATCTGTACGAACAATGGCACTTTTACCACGGCGCCAGTGCTCAGGGTCGCAGGCTTGCCGCCGGTACCGGCAGTATCGCCTTTCAGGCCAGGATCGGTATCCGTGATTTCTGCTTCGATAAAGTTCGGTGGCTGAACGGCGATTGGGCGGCCGTCCCACAGGGTAACGATACATTCCGCGTTATCTTGCAGCCATTTTGCCGCGTCAGAAACGGTTTTTTCTTCAACCCCGTGTTGCTCGAAAGTCTCAGGGTGCATGAAGTGGTAGAACTCACCGTCGTTGTACAGGTAGTTCATGTTGGTATCTACAACGTCTGCGCCTTCGCAAGAGTCGGTAGATTTAAAGGTTTTTTCTACGCGGCTGCCGGTCAGCAGACGGCGCATTTTAACGCGCGCAAACGCCTGGCCTTTGCCCGGTTTAACGAACTCGCTGGATTCGATGGCATAAGGCTCGCCTTCGAACATGATTTTAAGACCCGGACGGAAATCGTTGCTAGAATAAGTCGCCATGATGGCCCCTCTGAATATTTAAACTGGTAGCTTAGCCAAAAAAATGGCACACATTATAACCCAAAATACGGCATATAGAGAAGATTGGTTGCATCAACTCGCCGATGTTATTACCGATCCTGATGAATTACTGCAGCTTTTATCACTGAACACGCATCCGGACCTGCCGCAGGGCCGCGAAGCCCGTCGATTGTTCGCGCTGCGCGTTCCTCGCGCCTTCGCAGCGCGCATGCGCCCCGGCGATGCCAATGACCCGTTGCTGCGCCAGGTTCTGACCGCCAGCGAAGAATTCATCAATGCCCCCGGCTTCACTACCGATCCGCTGGACGAACAGCGCAGCGTGGTGCCAGGTCTGCTGCATAAATACCGCAATCGCGCTCTGCTGCTGGTCAAGGGTGGCTGTGCGGTCAACTGCCGCTACTGTTTCCGCCGCCATTTTCCGTATCAGGACAACCAGGGCAACAAAGCCAACTGGCGTCAGGCGCTGGATTATATCCGCCAACACCCGGAACTGGATGAGATTATTTTCTCCGGCGGCGATCCGCTGATGGCGAAAGATCATGAACTCGACTGGCTAATCGGCGAGTTGGAAGCCATTGCGCACCTGAAACGCCTGCGTATCCACACCCGCCTGCCGGTAGTGATCCCCGCGCGCATTACGCCGGAGCTATGCCGTCGGCTGTCCGCTTCGCGCCTGCAGGTGCTGATGGTGACGCACATCAACCACGCCAATGAAATTGACCGCGAGCTGCAGGCCAGCATGGCGCAACTGCGTCTGGCAGGTGTCACGTTGCTGAATCAAAGCGTGCTGCTGCGCGGTATCAATGACAACGCCGACACGCTGGCGGCGCTGAGCAACGCGCTGTTTGACGCCGGCATTCTGCCCTATTACATCCACGTACTGGATAAGGTGCAGGGGGCGGCGCACTTTATGGTCAGCGACGACGAAGCGCGCACGATCATGCAGGCGCTACTGAGCAAGGTTTCCGGCTACATGGTGCCGCGTCTGACGCGTGAAGTCGGCGGCAAGCCAAGCAAAACCCCCCTCGATCTGCATCTGATGCAAAGCTGATCGACTGCCCGTTCCAGATACAAAAAGAGGCATGCCTGGGCATGCCTCTTTTTTGTGTTATACCCTGCTCGTTACTGCGTTAGGGGCACTTGTAAACCTGGCCAATCATTTTGCTGTCCAGCGGGGCAAAGCTTGAAAGCAGGTTCTGCGTCGGGCTGGTTGCGCCATAGATGACATTGCCACCCATTGCCGCTGCCTTGTTACGCAGGTCGTTTGCCGCACCGCGCATAGAGCTGCCTTCACCACCGTTACCGGACAACCAGTTGCTCTGGGAGCCGGTCACTTCGCCCACCAGCTGGCATTCAGCCGCCGGTTTGGTGTCGGTAAATTTGACCTGCTGGCCTGCGGCGGACAGTTCGTTGGTGCTGCTGCAACCTGCCAGCAGCATAGCTGCCGAAAGACCCAGTAAGGCTTTAATCCGCATCTTGTTCCCCATATGATATTGAGAATTCTGCACAAGCTTATCAGAAAGCGTTGCTATCTCTTAAGCATCCGTTGCCACGGGTACCGGGTCAACGCCTTGAGCGACAGCTGATGAAATATCAGTTTACCAGCTAAATCACTCCGGGCTGCAAAAATATCATCAAATACAGTGCGGCAAAGAGCACAGAATAAAAAAACCCCGGCCAATTGACCGGGGTTCTCAGCACACAGACAGTGTGGGGGATGATTACATCATGCCGCCCATGCCACCCATGCCGCCCATACCGCCAGCGCCGCCTAAATCAGGCGCATCGCTTTTCGGCAGGTCGGTCACCATGCACTCGGTGGTGATCATCAGGCCAGCCACAGAAGCCGCGTACTGCAGAGCAGAACGGGTTACTTTGGTTGGATCCAGGATACCCATCGCGATCATGTCGCCGTATTCTTCAGTTGCTGCGTTGTAACCGTAGTTACCTTCGCCCGCTTTCACGGTGTTGGCAACAACAGAAGGCTCTTCGCCGCAGTTCAGAACGATCTGACGCAGTGGTGATTCCATTGCGCGCAGCGCAACTTTGATACCCACGTTCTGATCTTCGTTCACGCCACGCAGATCGCTCAGTTTGGACGCAGCGCGAATCAGCGCAACACCACCACCGGCAACTACGCCTTCTTCTACCGCTGCACGGGTTGCGTGCAGAGCATCTTCAACGCGAGCTTTCTTCTCTTTCATTTCAACTTCGGTAGCAGCACCGACTTTGATTACCGCAACGCCGCCAGCCAGTTTAGCTACGCGCTCTTGCAGTTTTTCACGGTCGTAATCAGAAGTTGCTTCTTCGATCTGCTGACGAATCTGGGACACGCGGCCCTGGATCGCAGGTTCTTCACCATTGCCATCGATGATGATAGTGGTGTCTTTGTTGATAACGATGCGTTTAGCCGTACCCAGGTCTTCCAGAGTCGCTTTTTCCAGCTCCAGGCCAATCTCTTCAGAGATAACGGTACCGCCAGTCAGGGTAGCGATATCCTGCAGCATGGCTTTACGACGGTCGCCGAAACCAGGTGCTTTAACCGCAGCCACTTTCACGATGCCGCGCATGGTGTTGACCACCAGGGTAGCCAGTGCTTCGCCTTCAACATCTTCAGCGATGATCAGCAATGGCTTGCCGGCTTTCGCCACGGCTTCCAGTACTGGCAGCATTTCACGGATGTTGGAGATTTTTTTGTCAGCCAGCAGGATGAACGGGCTTTCCAGCTCGATAGAGCCGGTTTCTGGTTTGTTGATGAAGTACGGGGACAGGTAACCGCGGTCGAACTGCATACCTTCAACGACGTCCAGCTCGTCTTGCAGGCCAGTGCCTTCTTCAACGGTGATGACGCCTTCTTTGCCCACTTTCTCCATGGCTTCTGCAATCAGTTTGCCCACGGTTTCGTCGGAGTTTGCAGAGATGGTGCCTACCTGAGCGATAGCTTTGGAGTCAGAGCAAGGTACGGACAGTTTTTTCAGCTCTTCAACAGCGGCGATAACCGCTTTGTCGATACCGCGCTTCAGATCCATCGGGTTCATGCCGGCGGCTACTGCTTTCAGGCCTTCGGTGATGATGGATTGAGCCAGTACGGTTGCAGTGGTGGTGCCGTCGCCCGCAGCGTCGTTCGCTTTGGAGGCCACTTCTTTCACCATCTGCGCACCCATGTTTTCGAACTTGTCTTCCAGTTCGATTTCACGGGCAACGGATACGCCATCTTTAGTGATGGTAGGAGCGCCGAAGGATTTATCCAGCACTACGTTACGGCCTTTCGGGCCCAGGGTCACTTTTACTGCATCAGCGAGAACATTCACGCCGCGGAGCATTTTCACGCGAGCGTCATTGCCGAATTTTACGTCTTTAGCTGCCATTGGTATTTCCCTTCAACTCGTTTCGTTCAGTTCAGAAAGATAAAGCGTAATTACGCTTCAACAATTGCCAGAATGTCGCTTTCGGACATGATCAACACTTCTTCATTGTCGATCTTCTCTGCTTTCACGCCGTAGCCGTCGTTGAAAATCACGATATCGCCAACTTTCACATCCAGCGGTTGGATGTTGCCGCTTTCCAGAACACGCCCTTTACCCACTGCCACAACTTCACCACGAGTAGATTTACCCGCTGCAGAGCCAGTCAGAACGATGCCGCCAGCAGATTTTGATTCAACTTCTTTGCGCTTGACGATAACGCGGTCATGCAATGGACGAATACTCATTGAACGCTCTCCTGTAAGAAGGTTTCTATCAGATTTAGGGTTGTCACCGGATTGTTGTTACCGGCCTCGTGGGATTTGAAATGGGGGCATTCCATCCCCCTTCAAGGGGCCAGTCAAAAAAATTTTCGCTTTTGACGGCAATCCAGAGGAGCAAAATGTGAAAAACGCGGCCGAGGCCGCGTTTTTTCAACGATCGTTGCGCTTGTCATGATCGTCCGACTGGTTTCCCAACGTATAACGATCGTCGTCCTTACGCTGAAACTCGCCATCGAAGGTGTTGCCGTTGGCGGCATCGCCGCCCTGGCTCCAGCCGCCGGGACGGTAGACCGAAAGATGTGGCATCAATTTCAGCGTCAGCGATTTTTGCACCGGCGGCAACAGCAGCAACAGGCCAAGGAAATCGGTGAAGAATCCCGGCACCAACAGCAGGAAGCCCGCCAGCACCAGTGAAACGCTTTTCACCATTTCCGCAGCCGGGCTTTCTCCGGCGGCCAGTTTCTGTTGCATTTGCACGAAGGTTTTCATGCCCTGGTTGCGCACCAGCGAGATACCGACGCAGGAAGTGAACACCACCAGCAACAGGGTTATGGCCACGCCTAATACGGCGGCGACTTTGATAAATAGAGATATTTCGATGTAAGCCAACAGAAATATCAGCAGTAACGGTAACCAGCGCACCTGGTTCTCCTATAAGTAACGGCACGTTCCCGCACGGTGGCGGCAAGGTGAAAAGGGGGGCCGGTAAACGGCCGACACCATTACAATGGGGTCATCCCGCCGTCATTTCAACCAACGGCCTTTTTTATTGCTAAAGTTAACAAACGTGAATGAGATCACAGAACAGGAAAAGCGTGATTCCAGAAGGCTCAGAAGGTGATCTGGATTCAGTCATTTATTACTAACCAGCATATGATCTGGGCTGCAACGGGCGCTATGGTTAATCGTTTCATGCCTGAAGCCTTCGGCAACATAATTTGATTCCCTGACTATTAATTAATTCGGCAGCAATATAAAGAAGGTTCTCATGTCAAACAACATTCGTATCGAAGAAGACCTGTTAGGAACACGTGAAGTCCCCGCAGAAGCCTATTACGGTGTTCATACCCTGCGTGCGATTGAAAACTTCTATATCAGTAACAGCAAAATCAGCGATGTGCCCGAGTTTGTCCGTGGCATGGTAATGGTCAAAAAAGCCGCAGCGATGGCGAATAAAGAGCTGAAAACCATTCCGCGTAAAATTGCTGATGTCATCATTCAAGCCTGTGACGAAGTGCTGGATAAAGGCAAATGCATGGACCAGTTCCCGGTCGATGTGTTCCAGGGCGGCGCAGGTACCTCGCTGAACATGAACACCAACGAAGTGCTGGCGAATATCGGTCTGGAACTTATGGGCCATCAGAAAGGCGAATATCAGTATCTGAATCCTAACGATCACCTTAATAAATGCCAATCCACCAACGACGCCTACCCCACCGGTTTCCGCATCGCGGTTTACGCCTCCAACCAGAAACTGATCGACGCCATCAACCAACTGCGTGAAGGCTTTGATCGCAAGGCGAAAGAGTTCGAAACCATTCTGAAAATGGGCCGCACCCAGTTGCAGGATGCCGTGCCTATGACTCTGGGTCAGGAATTCCACGCGTTCAGCGTGCTGCTGAAAGAAGAAACCCGCAACCTGCATCGCACGGCAGAACTGTTGCTGGAAGTGAACCTGGGTGCCACGGCGATTGGTACTGCGTTGAACACGCCGGAAGGCTACCAGCACCTGGCCGTACAAAAACTGGCGGAAGTCAGCAACCTGCCGGTAGTGCCGGCCGAAGACCTGATCGAAGCCACTTCCGACTGCGGCGCCTACGTGATGGTGCACAGCGCGTTGAAACGTCTGGCGGTGAAACTGTCCAAGATCTGTAACGACCTGCGCCTGCTGTCCTCTGGTCCGCGCGCCGGCCTGAACGAAATCAACCTGCCGGAACTGCAGGCGGGCTCCTCCATCATGCCGGCCAAGGTGAACCCGGTGATACCTGAAGTGGTCAATCAAGTGTGTTTCAAGGTGATTGGCAACGACACTTGCGTTACCATGGCCGCCGAAGCGGGCCAGCTGCAGTTGAACGTGATGGAGCCGGTGATTGGCCAGGCGATGTTTGAGTCAATCCACATCCTGACCAACGCCTGCTATAACCTGCTGGAAAAATGCATTAACGGCATTACCGCGAATAAAGAAGTCTGCGAACACTACGTGTTCAATTCTATCGGTATCGTCACCTATCTCAACCCGTTCATTGGCCACCACAACGGTGACATCGTCGGGAAGATCTGCGCCGAAACCGGCAAAAGCGTACGTGAAGTGGTACTGGAACGCGGTTTGCTGACGGAAGCCGAGCTGGATGACATCTTCTCCGTGGAGAACCTGATGCACCCGGCCTATAAAGCCAAACGCTATACGGATGAAAATGAACAATAACAGATACACCCGGTAGCCCTAAAAGGCACGCTAAATCCTCTGGATAGCGTGCCTTTTTACTTTCTGTCGCCCACAAATTTTTAACTTTTCATTTTCAAATAATCTTATTTTAAGGAGTAGACACTATGTTAGCCGTAGAATTGGTTATCGTTCTGCTGGCCATTTTTTTAGGGGCCAGATTGGGCGGTATCGGTATCGGATTTGCAGGCGGGTTGGGGGTTTTGGTCCTGGCGTTGATTGGCGTTAAGCCGGGCAGCATCCCTTTCGACGTGATTTCCATCATCATGGCGGTGATTGCCGCGATCTCGGCCATGCAGGTGGCCGGCGGTATGGATTATCTGGTCCAGCAAACGGAAAAACTGCTGCGCAAGAACCCTAAACACATCACGATTCTGGCGCCGATCGTCACCTATTTCCTGACTATCTTCGCCGGTACCGGCAATATTTCGCTCTCCGCACTGCCGGTCATCGCCGAAGTGGCGAAAGAACAGGGCATCAAGCCTTGCCGACCGCTGTCCACCGCCGTAGTAGCTGCGCAGATCGCCATCACCGCCTCGCCGATTTCCGCCGCCGTAGTGTATATGTCTTCGGTGATGGAAGGTCATGGCGTCAGCTATCTGCATATGCTGATGGTGGTGATGCCGTCCACCTTCTGCGCCGTGCTGTTGATGTCGCTGCTGGTGTCCTGGCTGTTTGATTCCAAACTGTCTGACGACCCGGTTTACCTGAAACGCCTGGAAGAAGGCCTGATTACCCTGCGCGGCAACAAGGCGATAGACATCAAACCGCGCGCCAAAGCCTCGGTGCTGCTGTTCCTGCTGGGTGTGGTCTGCGTGGTGGCCTACGCCATCATCAACAGCCCAGGCCTTGGGTTGGTGGCAAAACCTTTGATGAACACCACCAATGCCATTTTGATCATCATGCTGAGCGTCGCCACGCTGACCACTCTGCTGTGCCGCGTCGATACCGATATGGTGCTCAACTCCAGTACCTTCAAAGCCGGCATGAGCGCCTGTATCTGTATCCTGGGCGTGGCCTGGTTGGGCGATACCTTCGTGCAGGCCAACATCGACTGGATCAAAGAGACCGCAGGCTCAGTGATTCAATCCCATCCGTGGCTGCTGGCGGTAATTTTCTTCTTCTGTTCTGCGCTGCTGTACTCGCAGGCCGCCACCGCCAAGGCGCTGATGCCGATGGCGCTGGCGCTGAACGTCTCGCCGCTGACCGCCATCGCGTCCTTCGCCGCCGTTTCCGGCCTGTTCATTCTGCCAACCTACCCGACACTGGTCGCGGCGGTGCAGATGGACGATACCGGCACCACGCGCATCGGGCGTTTCGTGTTTAACCACCCGTTCTTTATCCCCGGCACCATCGGGGTAGTATTGGCGGTGCTGTTCGGTTTCCTGCTGGGCAGCGTGATGCTGTAATCTTTTGACCGGGGCTGCAGCCCCGGTTCTCCCCCGAACCTCGCCTCACTGGCGATAAACTCGCCTTCTAGCCAACTCGCCTTCAGGGTATAGTGCCTACTGATAATCTGGATGAGAGGGCTGAAGATGTCTGATTGCGAAGCTGTCGTCATACTCTGTACCGCGCCCGATGAGGCTACCGCACAAGAACTGGCGGCCCGGGTTTTAGGGGAAAAGCTGGCGGCCTGCGCCACGCTGCTGCCCGGCGCGACATCGTTATATTACTGGGAAGGGAAACTGGAACAGGAGTACGAAGTGCAGATGCTGTTCAAAAGCGATCGCCGCCATCAAGATGCCCTGCTCAGCACCCTGAAACAACATCACCCGTATCAAACGCCCGAGCTGTTGGTGCTGCCGGTGATGGCTGGAGATAAAGACTACCTGTTATGGATCAACGCCTCATTAAATTAATCTTCCTGATCTGCAGCCTGTTTTTTTTGCCGCAGGCGGCTCAGGCATCGCTGTTCGGTCAAAGCGGCGGCAGCCAGTTCGTGCCCGTCGATCAGGCATTCGCCTTTGATTTTAAGCAGCAAGATCGCCAGTTGGCCCTGAGCTGGCAAATCCGCCCCGGTTACTACCTCTATCGTCAGCAGATCAAACTGGTGCCGCAGCAGGCGACGCTAGGCGCCTTTACGTTGCCCGAAGGACTGAGCCACAAGGATGAGTTCTTCGGTGAAGTCGCTATTTTCAAGCAACAGCTCGCGCTGAACATTCCACTGCAACAAGCGGCCAACGGCGCCAGCCTGAGCGTAACCTATCAGGGCTGCGCGGAAGCCGGTTTCTGCTACCCGCCTGAAACGCGTGTGATCCCACTGGATGCGGTGAGTGCCGCCGCAACCCCGCCCGCTGACGCGCCAACGGAACCCGCGCCAGCCAACCTGCCGTTTTCGCCACTTTGGGCCCTGTTGATTGGCATTGGCATTGCCTTCACCCCTTGCGTGCTGCCGATGTACCCATTGATTTCCGGCATCATTCTGGGCCGCGAAAAGCCGCACAGCAGCGGACGCATTCTGGCGCTGGCGGTGGTTTACGTACAGGGCATGGCGCTAACCTATACCCTTCTGGGTCTGGTGGTCGCGGCCGCCGGGTTGCAGTTCCAGGCGGCGTTGCAGCACCCGTACGTGCTGATCGGCCTGTCGGTGCTGTTTATCGCGCTGGCGCTGTCGATGTTTGGCCTGTATTCGCTGCAGTTGCCCTCTTCGCTGCAAACGAGGCTGGCAGGCTGGAGCAACACCCAAAAGGGCGGCTCGCTGCCTGGGGTGTTCCTGATGGGCGCGCTGGCCGGATTAATTTGTTCGCCCTGCACCACCGCGCCGCTCAGCGCCATCCTGCTTTACATCGCCCAGAGCGGCAATATGTGGGCCGGCGGCGGCACGCTGTACTTGTACGCGCTGGGGATGGGTATTCCGTTGGTGCTCGTCACCCTGTTCGGCAATCGTCTTCTGCCGCGCAGCGGGCCGTGGATGCAGTATGTAAAAGAAGCCTTCGGCTTTGTGATCCTGGCGCTGCCGGTCTTCTTGTTGGAGCGGGTAATCGGCGATGCCTGGGGACTGCGGTTATGGAGCCTGCTCGGGGTGGCATTCTTCGGTTGGGCATTCGCGCTGAGCCTGAAAACCTCGCGCGGCTGGGCGCGTGCATTGCAGTTGCTATTGCTGGCAGCGGCGGTGATCGCCGCAAGGCCGCTGCAAGACTGGGCCTTCGGTGCCAATGACGCCCAGCAGAGGGCGCCGGCGCACCTGAACTTCGCGCGAATTAATAACGTAGAACAACTCAATCTGGCGCTGCAGCAGGCACAGGGGAAACCGGTGATGCTGGATCTGTACGCCGACTGGTGCGTCGCTTGCAAGAAGTTCGAAAAATATACTTTCAGCGATGCGGCAGTTCAGGCTAAGCTGGCCGATGCCGTGCTGCTGCAGGCGGATGTGACCGCCAACAACGCCGAACAGGCGGCGCTGCTCAAGCACCTGAAGGTCCTTGGGCTGCCGACCATTCTGTTCTTTAACGGCGCGGGCCAGGAAGTGCCGGCCGCACGCGTCACCGGGTTTATGAATGCGCCTGCGTTCAGCGCGCATTTGCAGAAAACAGTGCGGTAAACGACACTGTGGATCAGAACCGAATTTGGAGGGAGCACAAGTGCAACGCGAACACGTCCTTGATACGGCACTGGGGCTGTTGGAACAACAGGGCCTGGCGACCACCACATTGGAAATGCTGGCAAACAAACTCGACGTGCAGCCGGGCGACCTTAAACGCTTCTGGCCGGATCGCGAGGCGCTGCTGTACGACAGCCTGCGCTACCACGGCCAGCAAATTGACACCTGGCGCCGCCAACTGCTGTTGGACGAAACCCTGAGCCCGCAGCAAAAGCTGCTGGCGCGCTATGACGTTCTGGCGGAGTACGTCCGGCACGATCGTTATCCCGGCTGCCTGTTTATTGCCGCCTGCAGCTTCTTCCCGGAGGTGGATCACCCGATACACCAATTGGCGGAGCAGCAAAAGCTGACGTCGCTGGAGCTGACCCGCGACCTGCTGCGCCAAATGGACGCCGACGACGCCGATATGGTGGCGCAGCAGATGGAGCTGATTCAGGAAGGCTGCCTGAGCAAACTGCTGGTAAAACGCCAGCTCCAGGATGTATCCGTCGCCAAACGGCTGGCGGAAGATATCTTGCAGGTAGCGCAGTGCCGCAGAAACGGTGCTTTAGGCTGATTGAACGGCGATAGGCTGGGCTGACGAGGCACTTTCGCAACCAAAATGGGCGTACTTTTGCGCGCCTTGCCTGAAAAGTCAGCAACCGAATGCTTTTTCAGGTATTTCACGCATAAAGCCGTTGACGGCCCCCGCCCAATACGGTTTAATGCTGCGCGTTGCCCGGATAGCTCAGTCGGTAGAGCAGGGGATTGAAAATCCCCGTGTCCTTGGTTCGATTCCGAGTCCGGGCACCATATTTAGAAGAACCCGCCTATGGCGGGTTTTTTGCTTTCTGGGTATGGACTCTCCATCGAACAAGTTCGATTATTCGGCCTGAAGGCCTCACCCTGCGGGCCAACGCTGAAGCGTTGTTCAACACGGCGCAAGCGCCGGCTGTCCGAGTCCGGCCGCCCTATTTAGAAGAACCCGCCTATGGCGGGTTTTTTGCTTTCTGGGGTATGGACTCTTCCTGCGGACCCAGGCTGAAGCGTTGTTCAATCCGGCGCAATCGCCGGTTGTCCGAGTCCGGTCGCCCTATTTAGAGAACCCAGCCTATGGCTGGGTTTTTGCTTTTCAGGGTATGGACTCTCCATCGAACGAGTTCGATTATTCGGCCGAAGTGCCATGGACATCAAGCGACGCAGCGTCGCCGGCTCACCCCAACACATCCTGAACACAGGCTTTAAACACTTTAACGCCGAGCGCCAGTGCGTCGCGATCAAAGTGCATTTCCGGGTGATGCAGCCCTGGCGTCAGGTTGGCTCCCAGCCCCCAGAAACCGCCCTTAACCTGCGGGCGCAGACGCAGGTAGTGGAAGAAATCTTCACTGCCCGGTGTCGATTTTGGCGCGGTCAGCCCGGCGTCTCCGAACACGCTGCGAATAGCGCGGGAGACAACTTCGGTTGCCTCGTCATCAATGATCGCTGCCGGCATTTCTTTCATAATACGTATTTCAGCCCGTGCGCCGTAGGCTGCCGCACTACTCTCGATAGCGCGCAACACCTGCGGTTTTAACGCATCCATGGCTTCGTTTTCAGCCGCACGCAGATCCCAGCACACTTGCGCTTTGTCCGGAATAGAGTTGGTGACCCCGGCGTCGCAGAGAAAACGCGTGGCTTTCGCGCTCCAGGTCAGCGATGGCGCAAGGTGAATACCGTTGACCGCCTGTACCGCGTGAGCGGCAGCATCTAGCGCATTCACGCCAAGATGAGGGCGCGCGGCGTGCGCTGCTTTTCCATGGAATATAACTTCAACGGTGGCTGAGGCTGAGTAATACATCGCCGGCACCGCCTGCCCCAGAGAGCACTCTTCCAACGGGCGCAGGTGGAAACCGAGCAGCATATCAACATCCTCCAGTACGCCGCCTTCGGTCAGGGCTATTGCACCGGTGCCCAGTTCCTCGGCCGGCTGGAAGATAAACTTCAGTTTCCCCTTTTTCACCAGGCCCTCCGCCATCACTTCCTGGGCGGTGGTCAGCACCACAGAGGAGTGACCATCGTGGCCGCAGGTATGGCGCGCCACATGCTCGCCATCAATAATATGTCCGAGCGCATCCATATCGGCACGCAGCGCCAACACTGGCCCCGGTTTGCCGCTATCCAGAACGGCCATGATACCGGTAGTTCCATTAACCTGGCGCGTGACCTGGTAGCCCACTGCCTCCAGTACCCCCGCGATATAAGCGGAGGTTTTATATTCTTCGAACCCGAGTTCCGGGATCTGATGCAGGTAATTAAAGTGATCTAGTGTGCGTGACACGTCTTACTCCTTAGTGTGCTTCATTCAAGCAATAACTCGCATTACCAGCATAGAGATAACCGCGTTGAAAATGCTGACGACCATCAGTAGCGGCCAGTACTTCTTCGGGACATCGGCTACCCCCAAAAGACGGCCCATATATTGTAGCTGTGAACCCATTAAAAAAATGGCGGGTGCGAGGATGGTGATCTGCCCGATATCCAGCGTGCCTTTGCTCAGTAGGCTGATAGCAACGCCAGTGCCTGCCGACGACGAGAGCCAGGCAGTCAGCAACACGGTGATAGCTTCGCCCGGCAGGCCGAACACCCCCATTAACGGCGAAAAAATATGACCAATGGCCTGCATCACGCCGAGTAAATTTAGCATTTCAGCAATCACATACGCCATTAATACATTCGGCATCAGATTATTGATGGCGATATTAAATCCTTTACGCGCACCAATAATGAAAATATCGAACGGGTTACCAGAGACTCTTGTGGTATTACTCATTATCGAAATCCCTCTTATATACAGTATTTAATGTCAGGCGAACTATGACGGCGCCAACAAACTTCATAACGAACATCAGCACCAATGGAATAATTATCGGGATGGTCAGCGAAGCAAACATAGCCGAACCAATGGAGAAATAGTTGTTAATTAATCCGGCACCTGAATATTGCCACGCCCCCATAATCACCACGTCTTTACGAGTAATTTTTTCGCTGTCATACAGCTCTTTAGTAAGTGCCGCGCCGGCATCGGTACTTTGCAAATCGGTGATCAACGCCAGCCCGGTATAACCCGGAATACCGAGCAGCGGTTTCAGGAGCGGTGTCAGCAATTTATGCGCCGCACGGATCGCTCCGTAGTGGGTAAAAATTTCCAGCAACCCCAGCGCCAGCATCACCGTGGGCACCAACGATAGCGCAAAAAGAAAACCAGCTTTCGCGCTGATACCGCCACTGCCGATAAAGGTGTTGGTTTCCGGTGACTTCATGGTGCCGAATGCACCGCCAAGCGTAGTGAAGTCAAACGCCCCCAGCCACGCCATACCCTCGACTTTAAAAAAGAAGCCGGAGAAAACCAGCAGGACAATAATCAGGGAGAGCCAGGCACCAGGCCCGACTCTCCACTCATCAACAAGCTCTTTCTCGGGCTTCTCCAAAATTTTCGATTCGCTCATAACATCTCTCTTCAAAATAATCAGATGACAATCCCCTGTTACTAAGCAGGATCCGTGCCTGAATAGCTGGCAGATAAAATTAAAACCTTTCGCTAAAATTTTTTACGCGACAACCCCCTCCCATAAAATACAGAGAACAAAAATAAAAAATTAACGAAAAATTATTTAAATAAAACCCGAACACGCTCTAATAAAATGCCACTTCACCATTACCTGGCCCCCTTTTGGGGCAAATCAATTTCTTTTCATAAATGTATTTTCATTCATATCAAGAAGTGAGCGGTTAATTCGATTATCACTATTCAATCATGATGATAAATATCCGATTAATGATATTATTGTTGCCCTCAGGTCAACGATCGGGGAGGAAGGTAAAAATGTATCAGGACAGACAGGTCGGCTATCTGTATGAAGTGGGCAACCAGGGAGGTATCCGCCGTGCGGCAGATATTCTTGGCGTTAATCCGTCGGTGATTAGCCGACAGATTGCCCAACTGGAGCGGGCTCTACAATTACCATTGCTGGAGCGGCGTGGGCGAAATGTGGTATTGACCGAAGCGGGCCGCCTGCTGGCAGAGGACCATCTTACCAGCCGCCAGAGACGTGAGAAGTTGGAAAGTCAGCTCAAAGACCTGCGCCATATGCGCGGAGGTACAATATCCGTGCGCATCGGCGGCGGGCTTATCACCGCATTTATCGAAGGGGTGATGCGTGAGTTTGCCCGGTCTTACCCTCAGGTTTTTGTCGACATTGTGGTCGGCAGCCTGCAGGAGATGCTCAACGATATTGTCAGCGGCGAAGCGGATATGGCTCTGGCATTCGGACCGATTGGCACGCCGGAACTTAAACGGCACAGCTTTCAGTGGGGGCCAATCTGCGCGGTAGTCTCGCCGCAGCACCCGATTGCCGGGCACAGCAGCATTACCATTGAAGAGCTGGTCGATTATCAGCTGATTGCGCTGACGGAACATTTCGGTCTTCAACGGCATATGAATGCGATGTTCAAAAGTCTGGGCTTGCAATTTCACCCGGCGTATCGCTGTAATCAGTTTTCCACCGCCATGGGACTGAGTCAGGCAGGGCTGGGGATTTCGTTTATGACTGCCTCTGCCGCCGCCGATCCTGTCCGGCAGGGTTCTCTGGTGGCAGTGCCGCTCGATCACCCAATCGCCAGCAGCGCCCAGTGCCATCTGCTGCGCAGCTCTGACCGGCGCTTTACCCCGGCGGCTCATCATATGTGGCAACTGCTGCACAATGCATTTCGCGACAAGTAACGTACTGTGATATCAGGGCTTGAGGGCCAACGCTGAAGCGTTGTTCAACCCGGCGCAAGCACCGGTTGTCCGAGCCCGGTCGCCCTATTTAGAAGAACCCGCCTATGGCGGGTTCTTTGCTTTCTGGGGTATGAGCTTTCCATCGAACGAGTTCGATTATTCGGCCTGAAGGCCTCACCCTACGGGCCAACGGCTCAGTTGGATCCCCCGCTCGGCCGCCCCGGCGCCGAAATCAGCCAACACCGCCCTCACATCCGGGTCGATATAGTCGGCGTTATCATGCTCGGCGATCACTACGCAGTTATCGGGGATCTGCGCCAGCAGGCTTTGCAGACGCGGATTATGCAGAAAAGTCAGGTTCTGGTGAAACCGCACCACATAATGATCGTCGTAACAACTCAGTTGCAGCGCATTGCGGTGGCTTTTGTAGGTACTGCACAACAGTTGCGCCATCAGCCCGATAGCAATGCCCGCCAGCATGCCGAAGATAATGATGCCGGAAACGGTGAGGATAAAGGGAATAAACTGCGGCAACCCCTGGCGCCACTGGGCGATAAACAATGCCGGAGAGGCCAGCTTATAGCCGGTATACAACAGTACCGCCGCCAGGCTGGCTAACGGGATGGTGTTTAGCGCATCGCTGAAGAACAGGCCGCATAACAGCAGCAGCACACCGTGCAGCAGAATCGACATGCGGCTACGCGCTCCGGCATTGACGTTCACCGAACTGCGGACAATCACCGCAGTGATCGGCAGACCGCCGAGAAAACCGCTCAGCATATTCCCGACGCCCTGCGCGCGCATTTCCTTGTCCGGCGAAGGTGCCGGCGTTTGGGATTTCAGTTTTTTCAGCGCCTCCTGACTCAGCAGGGTTTCCAGGCTAGCTACCAGCGCCAACGTCAGCGCGATGAGATAAACCGAAGGGTTGCGCCAGGCACCTTGCCAGTCCGGGCGGCTGAGCTGCTCGCCCAGCGCCTCGGCGCTACCGAATTTAGGCAGTGAAATGCGTGGCATGGCGCCGATGCTTTCCGGCATCCACCGCTCGCCAAAGACCACGGCCAGGCTGCCCCAGAGCACCGCCACCAACGGACCAGGGAGATAACGGGCCAACGGGATCCGTTTCACGGGTGCGGTGGTCCACAGCCACATGATCAACAGGGCACCCAAGGCAACCAGCGCCGAGGCGGGCGACAACAGCTCGGCCCCCTCTGCCAGCAACGCCTTCAGGCTCGCGTCCCCCTGTACGCCCAACGCTACCGGCACCTGCTGCATGATCAGCAAAATACCGATGGCCACCAGCATGCCCTGGATCACCGTACCGGGCACCAGCGCGATCCACCGTCCAGCACGCAGCAGGCCGAAAATAAGCTGCAACGCCCCCGCCAGCATCAGCGCCACCAGCAACAATGAAAACGAACCCAGCGTTTCCATGGCCGCGGTAACAATGGTGACCAGGCCGGCCGCAGGCCCGCTGACAGCGTAGCGCGAAGGGCTCAACAAGGTGACCACGATTCCGCCGATGACCCCGGTCAGCAGCCCGACAAAAGGCGGTAAGCCACTGGCCTGCGCAATGCCAAGGCTGAGCGGCAATGCCACCAGAAACACCACTATGCCGGCGGGAATATCATTACGCAGAGTGCTGAAGTTCATGACTCACCTCCGCAGCGTTCTGATGGATGAGTTCCTTCAAATGCCCTTCTTGCAGATCGTACACACAGCCAAAAACGTCCAGCATCTTGCCCTGTTCCCAGTGTCGGCGTACCGGTTCGCTGGCAATCAAATGGGTGAACTGGGTCACCACGTGCGCGTCGATAAGCCGGTTCAGACGCGTAGCATCGTCATCCTCTGCCTGCCGATAATCTTGCAAGTTATGTTCCAGCGAATATCGCAAATGCGCCATCCGCCGCGCCAACGCGCTGTCCTCCCGCGCCAGCGGCATTTCCGGTAGCGCCACCGCGGCCTGTACGCCGCCGCAACCGTAATGGCCGCACAAGACAATGGCGGAGACGTGCAGATATTCCAGCGCATATTGCAATACGCTCATCAGACTATCGTCATCCTCAAGAACCATATTGGCGATATTGCGATGAACGAAAAGCTCACCAGGGTGTGCGCCGGTCAGTACCTCGGCCGGGACACGGCTGTCGGAACAGCCTATCCACAACGCCAGCGGCTGCTGACCGGCGACATGCTTGCGGAAGTAATGCGGGTTGCGCTGGCGCTGCTGTAGCGCCCAACTGCGGTTTCTGGCTATCAGGGGTTTAAGTATCGTCACGGCATGCATCTCTCTGTTGGGGACAAACAGGCTCTCGCCTACCCGCCCAGGAGCCAATTACATGAATCAAAATGATGGTTTTATCCCAAATCCAAAATTGGCATGGGGCATTTTTTACACGCACAGCGCCGTTCCTCCATCAGGAAAGGCCCCTATTAACCATAGAAGCAGCAACGAATCTGACAAGGGAAAACAGCCGGGAACTTTTAACAAAAAAAAGTAAACACATTGATTTTGTTGGTTAATAAATCACAGCAGGCATATTAAAAAACTAAAGTAACTCCAAAGAGATCATTCTTTACATTCGCTGCCTGGCCCGCCAGAAACCGGGCATAAAAAAACCCGCCGTAAGCGGGTTTTCTAATAATTACACAAGCAGACTGTTAAGACTCGCTTGCCTGTTTGGCATTGCCTGACAAGAACTCTTTCTCATAAGCCAGCGCTTTTTTACTGTCGAACTGATGTTCCCATTTGGCAATGACCAGTACCGCCAGCGCATTACCCACTACGTTCAAAGCGGTGCGCGCCATATCCAGGATACGGTCGACGCCGGCAATAAACGCCAGCCCTTCCAGCGGAATACCGACGCTGCCCAAGGTCGCCAGCAGCACCACGAACGAAACGCCGGGTACACCTGCGATCCCCTTGGACGTGACCATAAGCGTCACCACCAGCACAATTTCCTGGCCTAAAGACAACTCAATCCCGTACAACTGCGCAATAAAGATGGCGGCAATGCTCTGGTACAGCGTGGAACCGTCCAGATTAAAGGAGTAACCGGTGGGCACCACAAAGCTGGTGATCGCCTTCGGTGCACCGTAGGCTTCCATCTTTTCAATAATGCGTGGCAATACGGTTTCCGAACTGGCGGTGGAATAAGCCAGGATCAGTTCGTCCTTCAGGATGCGGATTAGCGTCCAGATACGCAGGTTGCACAAGCGGGCGACCACACCCAGCACCACCAGAGCGAAAAAGGCGATGGCGAAGTACACCAATAACACCAGTTTGGCGAGCGGCAACAGCGAAGCGAAACCGAAGTTGGCTACCGTCACTGAGATCAGACCAAATACCCCAATTGGCGCATAACGCATGATCATATGGGTGACTTTGAACATGCTTTCGGAAACGGCTTTAAACACCTTCAGCAGCGGTTCTTTGGTTTCTTTCGGCAATGACGACAGGCCAAGGCCAAACAGCACCGAGAAGAAGATAATCGGCAGCATGTCGCCTTTGGCCATGGAGGCAAAGACATTCGACGGAATCAACGACAGAATGGTCGCCACCAGACTATGCGAACCGCTTTGCACTTGCTCGGTGGTTTTTTCATATTGGGAGATATCGACCGCCGTCAGCGTCGACATATCGATGCCGTGACCGGGTTGAAAAACATTAGCCAGCGTCAGCCCCACCACAATGGCGACAGTGGTAATCACTTCGAAATAAATAATGGTTTTCAATCCGAGGCGGCCTAACTTTTTCGCATCACCGACTCCGGCGATACCTACCACCAACGTAGAAATAACGATAGGCACGACAATCATCTTGATCAAACGAATGAAGATATCACCGGCCGGACTAAGAATATTACTGACCAGCCACTCGCGTGACTCCGTCTGATTATGAAGTACCGCGCCGACGATAATACCTAGTACCAGCGCTATCAGGATTTGCCAAGCAAGGCTAATTTTTACACTTTTCATACCCAAAGAGTCCTCAAAAGACTCCTTTCAACGTATTTAATTGCAACACGAAGAAAAGAATAATTAATCATTTAATACGGGCTTATGTTCATTACGAGAAAGCGTCCACCTGCCCTTAGTGTGACGTTGCTTAAATCAGTACCATTTGAGCGACCTTGTCTGCAACCCTTGTTTTATCAGGCTTGTGCGCTGAATCGAATCATAAAAATTATTCACTCCAGCGTCACATAGCATAATTACTTGTTATTAAAAACATAATTTTATGTGCAGTAAATCACACATTAATCCGATCGATTGATTTTTAGCCATAATAAAAATGCGTTGTTTTTCGCAGAATCTGCATATTTAGTCCACTAACGATGTTTATATTATGTTGCACAAAGGTTTTTAAAATGAAAACAAAAAACATTTCGCTTGGTAATTATTTTATTGATATTTTTCGCTGGGAACACAAATGAGAATTATTCTTCTAAAACCAGTCTTCAACAAAGTATTTATCAAACACGACAACGCCCAGGCAGGATTATTAAGCTAAGAGTGGTGATAATAACTCCACTATTAATAGTGGCAGGTATACTAATAGCCAGCATACGTATAAATGATTTAGCAGAAATTAATACACAAAGTTTTATATTCGCTATGCTCTATAGGAAGTGCGTTTAATCCGGGACTGTTTATTCTTTTTGGTTCTTTAGATAGCCTTTTCTGACAAAAACCACCTATTTGGTCCCTTTTTCCCGTCAAGCAGATAGATACACAGCGCAAATGAGACAGAACTATTACAAATCAATATCTTTGTTGCGTGATCTGCCGCGCAAAAAAGAAACAAAGAATCATAGCAAACTATACTTAACCTTCAGTTGACATATCATTAACAACTTCAAGGAGAAAAGCTATGAGCCAAGTGCATAAACACGCTATTCCCTCTGCAATTGCAGAACACGCCCTGATTAACCCAGAACAATACCAACAATATTATCAACAGTCTGTGCAAAACCCCGAGGCTTTCTGGGGCGAGCAAGGAAAAATCCTGGACTGGATCAAACCTTATAGCCGGGTAAAAAACACGTCGTTCGACCCGGGCCATATCAGTATCCGCTGGTTTGAAGACGGTACCCTGAACCTGGCGGCCAACTGCCTCGACCGCCACTTGGCCGAACGCGGTGACCAGACCGCCATTATCTGGGAAGGTGACGATCCCACCCAGTCGAAACAAGTGACCTACAAACAACTGCATCACGATGTCTGCCAGTTCGCCAACGTACTGAAAAAGTTGGGCGTCAAAAAAGGCGACGTCGTGGCTATCTATATGCCCATGGTGCCGGAAGCCGCGGTCGCCATGCTGGCCTGTGCACGTATCGGTGCGGTGCACTCGGTAATCTTTGGCGGTTTCTCGCCAGAGGCGGTCGCCGGCCGCATTATCGACTCCAATTCCAAGCTGGTTATCACCGCTGACGAAGGCCTGCGCGCCGGGCGCGCCGTACCGCTGAAAAAGAACGTCGACGACGCGCTGAAAAACCCTGGCGTGAAAAGCATCACCAACGTGGTCGTTTTCCAACGTACCGGCAAGCCAGGTTATTGGCAGGAAGGCCGTGATTTATGGTGGCATGAACTGACCAACGGCGTTTCCGCCGACTGCCCACCGGAAGAGATGAATGCGGAAGACCCGTTGTTTATCCTTTATACCTCCGGATCGACCGGCAAACCCAAGGGCGTGCTGCACACCACCGGTGGCTATCTGGTGTATGCCGCCATGACCTTCAAGTACGTCTTCGACTACCACGACGGTGACGTGTACTGGTGTACGGCCGACGTCGGCTGGGTTACAGGCCACAGCTATCTGCTCTACGGCCCGCTGGCCTGCGGCGCCATCACCCTGATGTTCGAAGGCGTGCCGAACTACCCTGGCGTCAACCGCCTGTCGCAGGTGATTGATAAGCACCAAGTCAATATCCTGTATACCGCCCCCACCGCCATTCGTGCGCTGATGGCCGAAGGCGATAAAGCGATTGAAGGCACCAAACGCGATTCGCTGCGCATCATGGGTTCGGTCGGGGAGCCGATCAACCCGGAAGCCTGGGAGTGGTATTACAACAAAATCGGTAACGGCAAATGCCCGATCGTCGACACCTGGTGGCAGACCGAAACCGGCGGCTTTATGATCACCCCACTGCCGGGCGCAACCGAGTTGAAAGCCGGCTCTGCCACGCGCCCGTTCTTCGGCGTGCAGCCTGCGTTGGTCGATAACGTAGGCATACCGCAGGAAGGTGCCTGCGAAGGCAATTTGGTGATCACCGATTCCTGGCCGGGCCAGGCGCGTACGCTGTTTGGCGATCACGATCGTTTTGAGCAGACTTACTTCTCCACCTTTAAAGGCATGTATTTCAGCGGTGACGGCGCACGCCGTGATGAAGATGGATATTACTGGATCACAGGTCGCGTCGATGATGTGCTGAACGTTTCCGGGCACCGTCTGGGTACCGCAGAAATCGAATCAGCCCTGGTCTCGCATCCGAAAATCGCCGAAGCGGCGGTAGTCGGTATTCCTCATAACATTAAAGGCCAGGCGATTTACGCCTATATCACGCTGAATCATGGCGAAGAACCTTCACCGGAACTTTATACCGAAGTTCGTAACTGGGTGCGCAAGGAAATAGGGCCGATCGCCACGCCAGATGTGCTGCACTGGACAGACTCTCTGCCCAAAACGCGTTCCGGCAAGATCATGCGCCGTATCTTGCGCAAAATCGCGGCGGGTGACACCAGCAATCTCGGGGATACCTCAACCCTGGCGGACCCAGCCGTAGTAGACAAGCTGTTGGAAGAAAAACAATCCATGAAAGTACCGTCGTAATTTCCGCCGTCTCCGGCCGTTCGTCAGGAAATCACCCGATGGACGGCTGTCAGCGCGGCGTTCTCGATCAATACCTACTGGAGACGCACTGATGAATGACACCATTTATCAAAGGATTGAGGAAAACCCGCGTTTTAAAGAGCTGGTACGAAAACGCGGCCGCTTCGCCTGGCTGCTTTCGTTGATTACGCTGGTGCTTTATGTTGGCTTTATTTTACTGATCGCTTTCGATCCGCAGTGGCTTGGTACGCCGATCGCTGCCGGATCGACCATTACCCGTGGGATCCCGGTGGGCGTGGGCCTGATCGTGATCTCTTTCGTTCTGACCGGGATCTACGTATTCCGCGCCAATGGCGAGTTCGATCGTCTGACTGCAGAAATCTTGCGTGAGGTGAAGAAATGAGGCGTTTACTCTCCACCGCCGCTCTGCTGGCTCTACCGGGGTTGGCCTTTGCCGACGCCATTGGCGGTGAAGTACAGCGCCAGCCGTTGAATATTCAGGCGATCGTCATGTTCGTGTTGTTTGTCGGCGCCACGTTGTATATCACCTATTGGGCCTCCAAACGCACCCGCTCGCGCCAGGACTACTATACCGCAGGGGGGAGAATCACCGGCCTGCAGAACGGCCTTGCCATCGCCGGTGACTTTATGTCGGCGGCCTCTTTCCTGGGTATTTCCGCGCTGGTGTATACCTCTGGCTATGACGGACTGATTTACTCTATCGGCTTTTTGATCGGCTGGCCGGTCATTCTGTTCCTGATTGCCGAGCGCCTGCGTAACCTTGGCCGCTATACTTTCGCTGACGTAGCCTCTTATCGTCTGAAGCAAAAACCGATCCGCACACTCTCTGCCTGCGGTTCACTGGTGGTGGTCGCGCTGTATCTGATTGCTCAGATGGTTGGGGCCGGCAAGTTGATCCAGTTATTGTTCGGGCTGAACTACCACGTGGCGGTGATTTTGGTCGGTATTTTGATGGTGTTGTACGTACTGTTCGGCGGCATGCTGGCCACGACCTGGGTACAGATTATCAAAGCGGTGCTGCTGTTGGCCGGTGCAAGTTTTATGGCTCTGATGGTGATGAAATCAGTCAACTTTGACTTCAACACCCTGTTTGCCGAAGCCGTGAAAGTGCATCCGAAGGGCATCGCCATTATGAGCCCGGGTGGTTTGGTCTCGGATCCTATTTCGGCACTTTCCCTGGGGCTGGCGCTGATGTTCGGTACCGCCGGGTTGCCGCATATTCTGATGCGCTTCTTTACCGTGAGTGACGCCAAGGAAGCGCGTAAGAGCGTGTTCTATGCTACCGGTTTTATCGGTTACTTCTATATCCTGACCTTTATTATCGGTTTTGGCGCTATTTTGCTGGTCAGCCCTAACCCGGCATTCAAAGATGCCACCGGTGCATTGCTGGGTGGTACCAACATGGCGGCAGTGCATTTGGCCAATGCAGTTGGCGGTAACTTCTTCCTTGGCTTTATCTCGGCAGTGGCCTTTGCCACCATCCTTGCGGTGGTTGCCGGCCTGACGCTGGCGGGTGCATCTGCGGTATCTCACGACTTGTACGCTAGCGTGGTTAAAGATGGCAAGGCGACCGAACGTGATGAGCTGCGGGTTTCCAAAATCACGGTAGTGATCCTGGGGATCGTGGCAATCGCGCTGGGAATTTTGTTTGAGAAGCAGAATATCGCCTTTATGGTGGGGCTGGCCTTCTCTATCGCTGCCAGCTGTAACTTCCCGATTATCATTCTTTCAATGTACTGGTCACGCCTGACTACCCGCGGAGCGATGATCGGCGGCTGGCTGGGCTTGCTGACCGCGGTGATCCTGATGATCCTGGGCCCGACGATTTGGGTGCAGATCCTTGGCCATGAAAAACCGATCTACCCTTATGAATATCCGGCGCTGTTCTCCATGTTGGTGGCGTTTGTGGGTACCTGGCTGTTCTCAGTCACCGACAGTTCGCTAGCCGGGCAGCAGGAACGCGAACGCTTCCGCTCTCAGTTTGTACGTTCGCAAACCGGATTGGGCATCTCTCAGGGTAGCTCGCATTAACCAAATAATAAGTGAAAAAAAGCAAACACCCCCTAATCAAAGGCCCTTCGGGGCCTTTTCTCGTTCTGTCAGTTGTAAATAATCGTTGAAGGTTCATCGCTGATATCGGGGTTTTTCATTCGAACAGCAAGAATCAAGATAGATGCTCTGAACAATATAAGAGACAGAATCATGAAACAGCCTACGGCCTTACTATTGCTGGTCTTTGCCGGCAACGCACTGGCAACACCGCTTATCGAACCACTGCAGTTGATTAGCGACCACACCCTGCCGACCGCACAGTTGCAGGCGCAGATACTTGCCGCCAAACGCTACGACAGCTTCTGGAATACCGGCGATGAAGCGCTGGCAAAACAGGCGCTGGCCAGCGACTTTACCGATATGACCTTACCCGCCGGCAGAATACAGGGCATCCGCGGTGCGTTACAGGCCTCGAAAACCTTCCGCCAGGCCGTCCCGGATTTACGTTGCGAGGTAGCGCAGATGATTGTCACCGGCGATCGCGTCGTGGCGCATTTGCGCTTTAGCGGGCATTTTACCGGCCGTTTTCAGGGCAAACAGGGAAAGGGACAACCCATTGATTTTATTGCGACAGATATCTATCAGATCAAGCAAGGCTCAATAACCGCCAATTGGCATATTGAGGATAATCTGACGTTATTACAGCAGTTGGGGATCGTGAAAATGTAGATTACTGAGGCGCAGCGTAGCTGCGCCCGGTATTTCCTGGCCCCAAAG